>NZ_JBQCME010000001.1:1310207-1324956 GCF_051965375.1 Pedobacter sp. SAFR-022 | reverse complement strand
TTGTAAAATGTTTTGTTTGAACACTGACCATTCTTAACTTAATTAATAATAGTCTTATTCTAATTTGTCTGTTAGATATTTGACTCGAAAAACTTGCTTGGCTCATGTACTTTGAAACCGTACTTGTTTACCTCGCTGCGTTTTTATAAAATGACATCTCTTTAATGAACTTCTCGACTCTTACCTCACGGTGAGTCTTTATATGTTGCAGATCCCTTAGTATGTGTTTCCCAGTCTTTCTTGTCTGGTCTGTTTAACTAATCGCTCTGTTTCAATCTTTGTTATTTGCCGTGTTTAACATCCGTTAAGTGGCTCCCTGTTTGTTGGGACTGCAAAGGTAGTAATGATTTTGATATTGTCAAGAATTTATTTCTAAATCTTTTTCTTTTTGTTTGTTCCGGCTTAGGGAACTCGTTTGCCGTTTCCAGCAATCACAAAAAGAGACATTATCTTACTCCTTTTCAGCCTTTCAAATCTTTCTTCTTTATCCTTTTCACTTATCCTCTTCCTCCGAAGCGGAGTGCAAATGTAGAGGAAAATTTCCGGGCTGCAAAACAATATGTAGAAATATCTTGTTTAAACCTGCTAACCTCTTGAAAAACAAGCGTAATGATTTGCACAGCTTTTCACAGTACTTCGTGTAGCTTGTACAATAAGCTCTATGAGCTGGTTTGAACTTCAATTGCAAAGCACATACAGGCTTCAACTCGGTAGCGCCCTGCAGCTGTTTACAACAAATCTCAAAACGCTGTTTAACAATGCTTTATTGCCAGTGACTCCATTTTACCGGCACATTTTAGTGTTACAGCAGTGTGTTATTTATCTGTAGCGAAGAAAGATCCCCTGCCCGCTTCATGTCCAGGATTACCAACCTTTAGCTGAGACTGCTTTAATCTATACCAAGCTTGATTGAGCATGTATATAATAGGTATCGAGTTCTAGATTACATCTGACTTTCAAAAGCCTGAAAGCATAATCTGCGCACCAAAAGAGCAAAATTACCCCTTAAAAAGCTCTCAAAGGGGTTTCCAGCGCCTCTTAAACGCCTTTTCTTCGCCTGAAGGCGAACAATAGGCGAACAATACGCGGTCAAGAGGCGAACAAGAACCGCTCAAGAACCAAAGCTGTTCGCAGCACAAGTACCTCAGCTACAAAGCCAGATCCTCCAAGTCCCTAAGACAAATTGCATCAAGCACTGGCATCGAAGCTTTCAATTTTAATATCTTTATGCTTGTAGGCAGCCGCGCGCCTTATAAAACAAGAGTACACATGATTAAAGCAGTGCTTCTAAAAGCAACAAGAGCCATCCCTGCAAAGCAGATCAAACGAAAAAAGTATGTGGATTAGCGGTCTACTACTGCCGGGCGCAATCTTTATTTTACTTAGCATCCTTGCGGTTCATTATATCTACCGGGCTTATCGGTTGCGCAAATTACAGCAACTTAAACAGGAACTGCTGGCAGACTGGGGCAAAGAAGACCAGTGTTTTCGTGACATGGAACGCATTGGAGCCTACAATGATCATCTACAAGCGCTTCAAAACCTGGATCCCAGTAGTAAAAAGCGAATAGCAGACTTAAACATAAATGCCGTATTTGAAAAACTGGATCGCTGTAAAACGAAGATTGGCCAGCAATACCTATATGCAATGCTTCAGCGTCCAATTGCAGCACAGGAGAAACTTGAAGCTCGAAATACCCGAATCAACTTTTTCCAGAATCAGGAAGAAAGCAGGTTAGCAGCACAAATCGCATTACTGCGGTTAAATGAACAGCTTAGCTACGCCATCCCTAATATCATATTTAACTGGAAACTTGAAGCCGGACTAAATAAATGGCTGCTTACCGTACTTAGCCTACTACCATTGATGATTATCGCATTGTGCATCTGGGTCAGTAAGGCCTATGCACTACTGCTGGCGCTAAGTTTTTTTGTTAACCTGCTCTTCCACTATCGTAATAAGTCGAGGGTAGAATTTTTTATTTCCCCTTTCTCCCAGATCCCAGCCTTACGGGCTTGTGCCTTAAGAATAAGTAAAATCAACAAGCACTTTCAAGACAAAGAAGTTCTGGCGGCATGTGATAAGTTAGCTGCTTTCGGACGGTATCAGTTCTTACTCCAGTCAGAAAAATCAGGTCAGAATGAATTTTCTGCATTCTTATGGCTGTTTTTGGAATACCTTAAAATCACATTTCTGGTTGAAATCAATTTGCTGGATAGATGCCTGAAGATTTCCCGTAGCGCAAAGACGGAAATTCATGCCCTATATAAGTATATCGCTCAACTTGATAGCTATCAATCTATTGCTTCCTATCGTGCCGGACTACCCCATTATTGTACGCCAGAATTTGACAACAGTAAAGCGCAGCTCGTAATCAAAGATGCATTTCACCCCCTGATTGACCCCTGCGTCACTAACAACCTTGTCACCAATACAAAAGGCATCCTAATCACAGGTTCAAACATGTCGGGTAAGACCACTTTTATCAGGGCTATTGCCATCAATGCGATTCTGGCTCAAACCGTATATACAGTCTGTGCAAACCGGTATCAGTCGTCCTTTTTAAATGTTTACACCTCTATTGGTATCCAGGACAACCTGATGGAAGGTAAAAGCTATTATAAGGAAGAACTGGATGCAATCCAATATTTCGTGCAGCAGGCGCAAGACAGCAATGGGTACAACCTCTTTGTTATGGATGAACTCTTTAAAGGGACAAATACCATGGAGCGGATTGCCGGAGCAAAGGGTGTGCTCGAATACCTGATTAAAGGCAATAACCTTGTTTTAGTTTCAACGCATGATCTGGAGCTGGCAGATCTGCTTAGTCCGGCGTACAGCTTATACCATTTTGAAGAATTTGTAGGTGATGACGGCTATTTATTCGATTATAAATTAAAACAGGGGGTACTAAAGACCCGGAACGCCATCAGGCTTTTAGAAGTTACGGGTTTTCCTGCGGAGATTGTCAGCGCAGCGAACGCCTATTTAGATCTTGCGCAACCATCGGCACAAGCTACGCATATCGGCAGCGTAGGCTAATGGTGCTGATCAGTTAATCTTGCCCTTTACACCTCATCTTTCAGCTTTGTTAAGCTGGTATTTACGTTCAGATAAGTATCTTAGGATCTCATATTGAATAAACGCGATCAACATCAATGAAAAAACTTATATACGGTAGCCTACTCGTCTTGCTTAGTTCCTGCGCCAAAGATAATCCAGGCAGTTGCTGCATGAACGTGCAGGGAACGCTCAACATTGTCTACAAGAACGCTGAGGGCCAGAACCTACTGGATGAAACCACACCCGGACATTACTCAACTAAAGACATGAAGCTGTTCCACATCATTGCAGGGCAAAAAAAATTCGTATACAACTACAACAGCGATAGCCCAGAGGGCATGTCGGTGATAAAAGAAGGAATCCCCCGTTTGCATGTCGGTTTCAATCTTAATGACAAAGGCGATATCACGCATCAGGATAAAGAGGTTATCACCGGTGAGTCTACCTCGATTATACAGCTAAATGAGTCTGTGATCGATACGGTGAAAATTCAGTGGCAAAGTAAACCGGGCTCTTTGACGATTACAAAGGCATGGTACAAAAGCAAGCTGGTTTTTGATCCTGCCAGCAAATTAAATGGACTGGATAACCATCTTGAGGGCTTTGTAATCCAAAAATAATAAAGTATTAAGTTTAAGCGCAATCATACATGTGGACCTATGAACAATAAACATTGGTTAAGAAAAGTATTTTACTGTTTGCTTTTGGCTGGCTGCACGGCACCAGTGTTTGCACAACGATACGAAGTGGGTAAAAATGTACACTCCCATAACGATTACGAGCAGCAACATCCTTTTTATACAGCCTACAACAATGGGCTTGCATCCATGGAAATTGATGTCTTTCAGGTCGGCGATGAACTCTATGTAGCACATAAAGAAGAAGAGATCGACCGGAAGAAGACAATTGAAAGCCTATACCTCGAACCTTTACTGAAACAAATAAAACGTAACGGTAATCATAAAGCCTATCAGAACGGGAATGGCTTGCAACTGATGATTGACCTGAAAACAAGCGGAATGCCTGCACTGAAATGCCTGGAAGCAAAATTAAAGCCCATTCGCGCATACTTTGATGTCCAGAAAGATCCAAACGCCGTGAAGCTTGTGATTACCGGCGATACACCTCCCCCGGCCAGGTTCAATGATTTTGATAACATCTTCTACTTCGATGGGAAGCGTGGCACGCCTTATACCCAGGAGCAACTCAAGCGGGTTGCCTTTTTCAGCACGAACTTTCAGGACTTCAGCAAGTGGAAAGGCGAAAGCCCTTTGCCCGCGTCGGATTCGTTGAAGCTGAAAAACTTTGTAGACTCGGTGCATCATGTAGGTAAACCAATCCGCTTTTGGGGGAATCCCGATACCAAAACCTGTTGGGAGACCTTTATAAAGATGGGTGTAGACTATCTGAATACAGATATGCCCGCAACAATAGCCAGGTTCCTGGATCAGTATGCCGGTTCAAAATAATCATCCGCTGGCAATCTGACCTTATCAACAAAGTAAAGCTGAACGCTAGAACAAACTGCAAGGCAGCGCCAAGCCATACTTTTGTGATCAACTTAAAGGTTAAGACATGGAAAAAGTATGGTTTATAACAGGTAGTTCCAGCGGATTGGGACGTCACCTGACAGAAGCAGTATTACAGCAGGGGGATATTGTAGTGGCAACAGCACGGAACCCGGACAAGAATCAGGATTTAAAGTCGAAATATGGTGATCAGATCCTTTCCTTAGCACTGGATGTCACCAATCGACAGCAAATGGAACAGGTGATCAAAGAATTGATCGAACGTCTTGGACGCATTGATGTACTGGTTAACAATGCGGGATTTGGAATCACCGGGGCGGCAGAAGCCTTTTCACAGGAGCAGGTACGCAGTCAATACGAAGCAAATTTGCTGGGCCCTGTAGAGCTCTGCAGAGCCGTATTGCCGTACATGAGAGCACAACGATCGGGCAGAATCCTAAACATCAGTTCCATCGGGGGACGCATCACCAGCATTGGCTTATCCATTTATCAAAGCGCCAAATTTGGACTGTCTGGATTCAGCGAGGCACTGGCGAAGGAAGTTGCTCCACTTGGCATTAAGGTAACAGCGATCGAACCTGGTGGAATCCAGACGAACTGGGGCGGAAGCTCTATGCGCTTTGCTGCAGCTGTTGAAGGCTATGAATCCACTGTTGACACCCGGGTTGAAGCGTTTAAAAACGGCGGATTCGTACCAAAAAGTGATCCCGTTAAAGTTGCACAGGTGATCATTGACATGGCCGAGAACCCTGAGCCGCCGGTGCATCTGGTGTTAGGCAGCGATGCCGTAGCTGTATTTAACCAGGAAAATGCTGCGCGCGAAGCGGAATATAAACAATGGTTGTCCGTAACTTTATCCACCGACGCAGAAAGTTAAACATCTATGAGTAGCAGCCACGATCACCAAGAATTGAATCCCATCACGTACTCTTGTTATAGCAGAAGGGTACGTGATGGGGAGCAATTCATTCCAAATCATGTGTTCAGCTTTCAGATTAGCGGAACATTGCTGATGACAGACGGTGATCGCCAATATATTTTCCAGGAGGATAGCTTTCGGTTAACCAGAAGAAACAGCCTGCTTAAATTTACGAAGCAGCCCGGAGCAGCTGGGGAATACAAAAACCTGTCGGTTTTTATGGATCAGCAAACCTTGAAAGAACTAAGTCTGGCATACAAGTATGAAACAGCAAAACACATGCAGACGCCTGTAGTAATTTCCATACCAGCACATGAGCTACTACGAAGTTACCTGCGCTCCCTGGAACCTTATGACCAACTGCTGAGCACTGAAAATGCAATGCTGCGAACCATTAAAGTAAAAGAACTGGTTTTCCTATTGCTAAAGGTAAGTCCGGCGTTGAAACACGTGCTGTTCGATTTTTCGGAACCAGGCAAGTTGGACCTGGAAGCGTTTATGAACAAAAACTTTCGATTCAATGTATCGCTGGAACGCTTCGCATACCTCACCGGAAGAAGCCTTTCAACTTTTAAGCGGGACTTTGAAAAGATCTTTTCCAGCAGACCCGGCCAATGGCTACAGGAGAAACGGTTGAAAGAAGCCTATTTTCTTATCAAAGAAAAAGGTGTCGCCCCGAAGGAGGTTTATGTTGATGTGGGTTTTGAAGACCTCTCCCATTTCTCGTTCGCGTTTAAGAAGATGTATGGCGTAGCACCGAGTAAAGTTTAAGCTTATCGTAAGGGAGTAGTCCTACTTCACTACTGTTGCTTCCAGTTCTACCTTCAGGGTTTCAAAAAGTGTTTTGACTTCAACAAAGGTAGCAGCCTGCTTAATGCTATTGTTGGCAATCCATTCACCGAAGTATTCAAAACAAGGGAAGAATTCCTCATGAGATGTTGTATAAACGTTGAGTCGGACGATGTTTTTGGTCTCGTAGCCAGCCTCGTTAATTACCTGCTCCAGGTTCTGTATGGCAAGTTGCAGTTGTGTTTTCATATCAGCTGAACTTGATGTTCCATCTGCATGTACCGCAGCCTGCCCTGCGCAATAAAGTGTACTTTGAACTGCTTTAACTTCCACACCTTGCACATAGTGCCGTTCATCTTGCCATTTCCAAGGATTAATGATGCGTTTTTCCATTGAATCGTTTAAATTATGTCCCTGCACATGCAGGAACTGAATGTTCCAAAGTTCCTTTAAACGAAATGGAATAACGGTGATGTCCCACACGTTTTTGCTGTGACTTAAATCACACCGCAATACTGTTGAGCCACCGTGTAAGCGCTCCTTAGTCGTTCATTTATTTTCTATCAAATGCTAGCCTGCGCTTCTAGCAGCCCACCAGCATAGCAAATGGTTAATGTGCCTGACTTTCTTTTAATCTTTTTCTGATCCGGCTTAGCGAAGGATTAGTAATACCCAAAAAGGAAGATATATGGTAAGCGGGGATGCGTTCGACGATATTCGGGTGTTCTTCCATCAACCTTAAAAACCTCTTCTCATGTGAAAAGAACAGGAACTCCTCGGTACGTGATTGTGCGTAGGCAAAAAATGTTTCCGCCAGCAGCCGGCCGAACTTGCCCCAATTCAGATTTCGTTCATACAAGCCATTAAGATCTTTGTATGAAATAAAAATGACCTCAGAATGTTCCATCGCTTCGATAAAATACCAGCAGGGATTTTGGGAAATGAAACTTCTGAAGGAAACAACAAATTGGTTTTCTGAAAAGAAGAAAAGGTTTTTTTCTTCTCCGGTCTCCGGATCACTGTAGTAAATACGGAATATTCCTTTTACAACTAAGCCCAGATCATTGCAGACCATACTCTGCATATTGAAAAAGTCTCCCTTAGCGATTTTACGTGGCTTCCAGAAAGGCCGGCTTTCGGCGATGTCCAGTTCGGTTAGTCCAGCGAAGTTTCGCAGATACGTCGATAATATTTCATCTTTCTCATTCATGACATGGTGTTTAGACGATGAATGCATTCGTTACGATGTTAACGTCTGACACACCAAGATACGGCATTAGCAATCAGCAAAGTTCTCACCTAAGTCAAATGTGACATTAATCTAAGAAAGAGAGAAAACCAGCCGGTTCCCGACTTTTCAGCTAAGTACCTTTCAGGTAATCCCATTAGCATCAGCCCACTGAAAAGGAAAAAGATCATGCTCTGCTTTTACAGACATGTAGGTTGTCCATTCTCTAACCTTCGTTTTCTTGAACTAAAACAGCAAAGCAATTGCTTTAGCCAGATGGGCCTGGTGGTACTTGCCTTTAGGCAATAGAAGCTGCGTTCCTGATTGTGTTGCCTAAACGGAGGGCCGCTAACGCAAAATAGAATGCGCCAAATGCAGCGTAACCAGCTAATGACGCGACGCCTTGATTTGGATTATGCGCAGTCGCGATGATGAATCCCCCGGCCAACATAGATTGAGCGCCACTGATGATCATCGGCCATTGTCCTTCAAAATGCTTCCGCCGGCGAATGCCAAGGATCAATTGGATTAAGCCTGTGAGAATAGCCCATACGCCGAATACCATCAACGCTTCGGGAATGCCCCTTTGCAGGGCAATAATCACTGCAATGGTAGTAAGGATACCAATGCCTATGTTTACATACTGCGGGCTTTTGTTTGCAGTGGGTGGATTTGCTTTGACATCAAATAGAGTTGCCAGAACATCCCAGGCCGGGTAAATGATAAACAGGATTGTAGCCAGGGTATCATTCGTCTTAGCTACTGTAATGACCAAGGCTATCCAAATGATGGAAAATAGCACACGGGTAAAGTAAAGTTTGCGTAATGCTGTAGCAATTTCCACAGCCTGGCTGGAGATGCTCACATTTGATTGATTTTTTGTTGTCATGATATGATGTTCTAATATTTATTATAATCAAAGTTAACCTGCCTTTTTATGCGGTTTTTTCACTTAAGTTAAAGTCAGGCGAAGAAAATGGCTTTTTTAAATATTCAGGGATATGTCCTGGTCGGATTATATTAATGGAATTATCCCTAAATTGAAGCTAAGCCGATTAGCGGTGAAAAGACAAGTTTGCTAATGATATGAAACACTACGATGCTATTGTGATCGGCTCGGGACAGGCGGGGTCACCATTATGTAAGCAACTTGCCAAAGCGGGCAAGAAAACGGCAATCATCGAAAGACGTTACGTTGGCGGCACTTGTGTGAACGACGGCTGTACACCTACAAAAACAATGATTGCTTCGGCCAAAGCAGCATACCATGCTGCACATTCCGATGCGCTGGGTGTGCATGTTGACAACTATACTGTCGACATGAAGAAGATCAAACAGCGTAAGGATGAGATTATCCTAAGCTGGCGCCAGGGCAGCCAGACTGCAATGGAACAAAGCGAAAACCTAGATCTATTTTTTGGGGTAGCCAAGTTTACGGGAGAAAAAACACTCCATGTTAAGCTAAATGATGGTACTCAGGTGGATTTAACTGCGGAGATGATCTTTGTCAACACTGGCACGACCCCAGTTATTCCAGCTATTGAGGGCTTGCAGGAGGTAGGGTATTACACCTCGACAACCATATTGGATCTGGAAGAAGTACCGGATCATCTGTTGGTGATTGGCGGAAATTACATTGCCTTGGAGTTTGCGCAAATGTTTCATCGCTTTGGAAGTCGCGTGTCTGTTTTGGAACGTGGGCCAAGGATCATGGCCAAAGAGGATGAAGATATCGCTGAGGAGCTTACGAAGATATTATTAGACGAAGGATTGGACGTACGTACTAATGCCCAAGCGATAAAGTTTGAAACGGAACATGGCCACATTAAGGCTACAGTAGCGCTGAACGGCGGCCAGGAAGAAATTATCTGCTCACACATTCTAGTGGCGACCGGACGGAAGCCTTTAACTGAGGTTTTGGCACCACAGGTGTCGGGCATTCAGTTGACCAAAAAAGGCTTTATTCAAGTTGACGATAAATTGGAGACCAATGTTAAGGGTGTTTATGCCTTAGGCGATGTAAATGGAGGTCCAGCTTTTACACATATTTCATATAATGACTATACGATCGTCTATCGAAATCTTTTTGAAGGCGGTGCTTACAGCACGAAGGAACGGCCACTGCCATATTGTATGTTCACCGATCCACAGCTTGGACGGATTGGTTTGTCAGAAAAGCAGGCACTGGAGCAAGGCTATAACATCAAGGTGGCAAAGTTGCCTATGAAGCAGGTGGCACGTGCGCTGGAAAAAGGAGAAACGCGTGGCCTCATGAAGGCGGTAGTGGATGCAGATACCAGACAAATACTCGGTGCCGCTATTCTGGGTGAAGAAGGTGGTGAGATCATGACGGTATTGCAGATGGCCATGATGGGGGGCATAACCTACGATGTTCTAAAATATTGTGTTTTTGCGCACCCGACCTATTCAGAATCCATAAACAATCTTTTTATGAAAATGGAGAACTAGGTATTTTAGGCAGAATGATGCCTCCAGAGCCTTATGGTTTTTGGAGGCATCAATGCTATTGTGCCCGCTTTCGTTCCTCTTCGCTTGCTGTACTACGGCTACGGGAAGCCGCTACGTTTTTCCCCAGCTTATAGGAAAGGCTAAGTGCCACATACCGGCTCTCATTGTGGTGGAAAAAAGCACTGCGCTGATCCAGGTAATTTATGCTGATGTTGTTTGTATAAGTATTGAAAATGTCAGTTGCTGATAAGCGTACCGTGCCCATTCCATGTAGTACATTCATCTTTATCCCGGCATCTATAGACGAATTATGGCTTGCTCGATAAATGCCCTGTAAACCTGGACCTGTGAAAGTTCCGCTGAGTTCGGCTTTTAAAGCACTTTTTTGGTCTATGGTAAAGGCATGCTTCAAGGTTGCATAATAAGAGATGATGTTGAAATTATAACTGCTGGACAGGTAAGCTGATTTTTCCTGTTGCCAGTAACCTTCTGTTAGCAGGTTCATGTCCCACCAGGCTGCTGGATGGAATGCCGCCGACAACTGAATTCCCGCATTACGGCTGAGTCCGAGATTGGCTTGTGTTCCGTAATAGATTTTAGTTTCGTTATCCTGCACATTGATGTTTGTAAATATATCATGCTGAACGCGGTAGGTCGCCGTGACGTTATAGTTCTTTTTATAGGTATAACCAAGTTCAATATTCTGAACAAATGAAGGCTGAAGTGCCGGATTACCGACATAGATGTTGTAGGGTGAAGAGAATCGTTTAGCCGGATTCAGACGATTGTATTCCGGACGCTCAATGCGGTAGGCATAGTTGAGCTGTAGTTCGTTCTCATCATCAAGCTTATACTGAAAGAAAGCTGTTGGAAATAACTTAAAGTAGTTGCGCTGGTTCAAGACATCAAGCGTCGCTGAATACCCGCTGGTACGGGTGTACTCTGCACGTATGCCCCCTTGAATGCTCAGCTTGCCGAATGTTCCAGCAATACTGGTATATGCGGAGGAAGTCTTTTCACGGTATATGAAGTGATTGGAATTTTCGGGCACCAGGATTAAGGTCGCGCTTTCGCGGTTGAAGTAATCGAAGTTGTTGCGACTTTCTGTACTGCTGTACTTGATACCAGATCCTACATCCAGCTTCCCGAATAAATGATAAGTATAATCTACCTTACCGGAGTATATAGCAATTTTCTGTGCACTTGGCGTAAAGATGTGAAACCTGTTGGTTGTTTGCTGTCCATCCGGTAAGAACGAAAGATTGTCTGTATAGGCATCGCTCCTATTTTGATAAGGCGCATAATCGACATCAATATTCAGGCTCCGCTTACCGGAATCTAGTTTTAAGTTATAGTTTAAATTGTATGCATACTGGTTGGTTTTACCTGATGAGGTATTTTCGGTACTCAAAGTGGAATCGACAAGCATGTCCAGATTGATTATTTCGGTACCGCTATGTCCGCGTGTTTTTCCAATCCGATGATTGCCGGTCAGCATAAAACCTAAAACCTGATTTTCGCGAAGCTGATAGTCGGCCCCTGCCCGGTAACTATGATTATCAGAGGGCGAAACGATCCGGTTGATGCTGTTCCAGAAAGATTTTCCATAATCTATGGAAAGATTGTGATCTACAAACACTTGGCGGTGTATAAATCCATAGCTTCCATAAATGTTCAGCTTATCATTTCGATAGTTGAAGGTTGAACTTGCATTATAGTTGCTATAATCACCCTGGCTTATGCCGCTGTTTAGTGTCAGGTTCAAACCTTCCTTTTTTGCTTTACGTGTAATAATATTGATTATTGCTGCACCTTCTGCTTCAAATTTAGCTGGTGGATTGGAGAACACTTCAATTTGTGCGATCAGGTCCGACGGTAATCCTTGCAAGTAGGCTGATAGTTCATCACCCGAAAGGTTGATGGGTTTGCCATCCAGATAAATCTGGACATTTTTTCGGTTTGCGGTGACTTCATTGCTGCTAGATACCTGAACCCCTGGTGCTTTGGTCAATGCTTCCCAGGCACTGCCTCCGGAGGCGAGGATACTTTGCTCGACGTTGAAGGTTACACGGTCAATCTTACGCTGAATGACTGGAGGCTGAAAAGTAACCTTTACTTCTTCAAGCTGCTTGCTGTCCGGTTGCAGGACAAGCAAAACACTTTCTTTTGGTAATTGCAGCACAAGCTCCAGTGTCTGGTAACCAACCAGGCTTGCAGAAATCACATAAGTACCCTTCTCCTGATATTTGAGTTCAAAATTGCCGAGGTCGGCGAAAGCAGCCGCAACTTGTTTATTGTCGCGCTTCAGCGTAATCGTTGCAGCATCAAGTGGATGCCCATCCATATCTTTAACTTTACCTGACAATGTTGATTGTGCCTGCACCAAGTAAGGCATCACTACGATGATGAATAATACTATCTTTTTCATGTAGCAAACCTACCTGAAGGGTATGTTAAGGCTCGTTAAGCAATGTTAAACAAGGTTAAATCGTCGGGCAGCGGTATCAAAGCAGCCAGATTATCAGCAAATTCGTATCATGAAATGGTGGTCTAACAAATACACATATCCCTTGGTGGCACTGGCTATTGTCACCAGCGTGGGACTCCAGGCTGCATGGCTTACCCAATTGTTCCAGGCACAGCGAATTCAGGTGAAGCGGGATCTGGAAGAGGTGGTCAGAAATGCAGCAAGAAAAAATGATTACCTGAGCATCATGCATGGCCGTGAAAGAAGCGAAAACTTCCGGAACTTTTTCCTTTCCCCGGAATGGCTGTTGTTCAAACAGTCCTTTATGTCCATGCGGGGCAAAGGCATTGGGTCCGCCCGGTTCAGCTCTGACCTGGATAAAGATAGTGCATATATTGACATCAGCTTGAGAGTAGCGAACCAGAAACCCAGCAGTGCCAAAGGCAAAAAGCGGATTTCACATGTTCTTGACAAAGGGCAAACATGGGCTTCTGCTATGGCAGCAGACCGGCATGATCTGTTGCGGATGGACAGTCTGGTAAAAGTTGAATGTATGCGCAACGGACTTAATGTAAAAACATCCTACGTTCTATACAACTATGACACCGGCAAGCCAACTAAAGCGAGTACCTGGAAAGCAGCACAACAAGCGGACTACCGCAGCGAGTTGTACGCCTATAATATGAATTTCTTTTTTCACAGCTATCAGCTGGTGGTACCATCCATTAACGGGGTGGTGTTCTACCGCATGCGCTATTACCTTGTTTCCTCCTGCTTAATGCTGTTATTGACTGCTGCTGCATTTATCTTCCTCTTCAGGGTACTACGAAGTCAGCGATTATACACACAAGCGAGGCTTGCTTTCACCGGGAACATGACCCATGAGCTAAAAACCCCTGTAGCCGTGATCGAAGCTGCTTTGGATGCCATCACCCGATATGAACTATCGCGTGACCCTGCGAAGCTGGAGAACTATGTTGACATCAGCAAAGTGCAACTGAAACGTTTAAACCTGATGATTGACAAGGCATTAAACCTGGACCAACTTGATAATGGGGCCATTAAGCTGAGACCAGAGCTGTTTGACGTACAACAGGGGCTGGAAAGTGTTGTGACCTCTATGCGCTTACGCGAGGGTAGCAGTGCTGCGACGATCAACTATATTCCGGCGGATACGCCTTGCTTTGTAGATGGAGATCCGGTTCACCTTACGAATGTGTTTTATAATTTAATCGATAATGCGCTGAAGTATGGCGGTTCACCAGCAGTAATTACGGTATCCTGCAGCTGCGATGCGGAGCAGGTTCATATCAGTATTAAAGATAATGGGCCGGGTATTGCGAGGATCTACAGAGAACGTATTTTCGAGCGCTTCTTCCGGGTGCCTGATCATCCCGATATTCATAACGTTAAAGGTTCCGGACTTGGACTTCATTACGTCAAGCAGATTATCGAAAAACACCAGGGCAAAGTTCAGGTACGCAGTGAGCTGGGAAAAGGAAGCAATTTTATCATTGATATACCAGCTTACCATGAAATATAAGGTCTTATATGCCGAAGATGAGCCTACGCTGGCACAGATCATCAGCGACGGGCTGATGAACAGTGGCTACGAAGTTCAGGTCGCTACAGATGGCCATCAGGCGCTGGAATTTTTTAAACTCGATCCCCCGGATATCTGTGTTCTCGACATTATGATGCCACTGAAGGATGGGTATTCTCTGGCGGAGGACATCCGCAAACAGAACGGCGGTATACCTATAATTTTCCTGAGTGCTAAATCAATGCCGGAGGATGTTATCAAAGGATTTAAAAGTGGTGGAAATGATTACCTGAGGAAACCATTTAACATGGGCGAGTTATTGGTCAGGATGGAATCACTATTGGGTAGATTTAGTGCAGACCAGCATCCGGAGCAACAGCAATCCATAAAACATAGCTTTGGCAACTGTGTACTGGATACGGTTACGCAGGTGCTGGTCACCTCTCAGGCAACACATACCTTATCATACAAGGAAACTGCTTTATTGAAATTGCTCATACAGCATCGGAATACGCTACTGCCGCGACAGGTTCCGCTGATGGAAATCTGGGGTGATGATAGCTTTTATAATGCCCGCAGTATGGACGTGTTTATGTCGCATTTACGAAAGATGCTTAAAGATGAATCCAGCGTACAGCTGATGAGTATCAGGGGTGCAGGATATAAGCTGATCTATTAACGGAGAAGGTATAAAACAAAAAATCCTTCAGGTCCTGTGATCTGAAGGATTTAGTATTTAGC
>NZ_JBQCME010000001.1:0-1310107 GCF_051965375.1 Pedobacter sp. SAFR-022 | reverse complement strand
GGACCGGACGGGACTCGAACCCGCGACCTCCGCCGTGACAGGGCGGCATTCTAACCAGCTGAACTACCGGTCCGTTTCCCATTGGGAGTGCAAATATAAATAAATAACGCTTTATTCAAAGAGATTAAGGAAAAAAGCAATAAAACAAAAAAGCCACTCGTTGGAGTGGCTTTCTGCGGACCGGACGGGACTCGAACCCGCGACCTCCGCCGTGACAGGGCGGCATTCTAACCAGCTGAACTACCGGTCCGTTTGTCCCTTTCGGGAATGCAAATATAGATCAAACATCTGAGTTTGCAACATTTATTTGATAAAAATCAGAAGGTACACGTAAGTACTTCATGATCAGTACAGAAAAGATTAGATTACCGCACCTTCTTTCATCTTTTCAGCATTTTCAGCAAACTGAAGTGCATCGATGAGTTCCTGAACACCACCGTCCATCACGGCATTCAGGTTGTAAAGTGTTAATCCAATACGGTGATCAGTAACCCTACCTTGCGGATAATTGTAAGTTCTGATCTTAGCAGAGCGGTCACCAGTGGATACCATTGTCTTTCTTCTGGCAGCGATGTCACCATTCTTTTTCTGCAGTTCAATGTCGTATAGCTTACTTCTAAGCATCTCCATCGCGATCTCCCGGTTACCCAATTGAGAACGTTCCTGCTGACAAACGACAACAATACCACTTGGCTTGTGCGTAAGCTGTACTTTGGTCTCTACCTTATTCACGTTCTGTCCACCGGCACCACCTGAACGGGATGTCTGTAGCTCGATATCTGCAGGGTTCAAATAGAAGTCGATCTCCTCAGCTTCCGGCAATACAGCCACGGAAGCTGCAGAGGTATGCACCCTACCCTGTGTTTCGGTTTCAGGAACACGTTGCACGCGGTGTACACCTGATTCATATTTCAACTGGCCATACACATCTTCGCCAGACACTTTCAGGATAACCTCCTTGTAACCTCCGGCAGTACCTTCGGTAACATCAACCACTTCCACTTTCCAACGCTTCTGCTCGAAGTAACGGGTGTACATACGGTATAGATCGCCTGCGAATAAGGCCGCTTCATCACCACCGGTACCGCCACGGATCTCAAATACAGCATTCTTGGAATCTTCAGGATCTTTAGGGATAAGCATCAAACGTACTTTCTCTTCCAACTCTTCCTGTTGTTTCAAAAGCAGGTCCAATTCTTCTTTAGCCATCTCCCGTAACTCCGCATCTTTTTCGTTGCTCAGGATCTCTTTGTTGGCTTCAATATTACTCATTACATTCTTGTAAACTTTGTACTCGTCTACAATCTTGGTAAGGTCTTTATATTCTTTATTAAGCTGGGCAAAGCGCTTCATATCCTGCATCGTATCAGGATTGCTTAACTGCTCTTCTACATCTTCCCAGCGCAGCTTTATAGCTTCTAATTTTTCTAACATATGTTTTTAGAAATTAAATTACCTGAACTTCAATAGGATATTCCGTGTCAGGTATTAAGTTTGGAATGCAAAAATAAGGTTTTTAGCTTAATATTCCTTTTCAAAATATTTCAGGGCGAGCTCGTTGCCATCAAACACCGCATACGAGTTGTAGTTCATCCACTCTCCGGTATTCACATAGCGGCTGTTGCTTCCAACCTTGAGATCAAGCGGAAGATGGCGGTGGCCGAAAATGAAGTAATCGTAGTATTTCTTTTGCAGCTGCTCGGAAGCATGGGTAAAAAGCCATTCATCTTCAGGAATGGTAAAAGCATGTGCTTTCTTGGTGCGGCTGCTATCTGACCAGGCATTTGCAATACCTATTCCGATCCTTGGGGGTACCAATGAAAATAACCACTGGCAAACGGGGTTGCGAAACACCTTACGCAGGAATTTATATTTATGATCCCCGGGACCTAAGCCATCACCATGATGGAGGTAGAATTTTTTCCCATTTCGCTCCATCTCTAACTCGTCGCTGATGATCTGCATGCCGAGTTCGGTACTGAAATAGTCATGAACCCACATATCATGGTTGCCCTTGAAAAAGTAGATCTTGATGCCGGCATCAGTCATCATGGCAAGTTTACCCTGTAAACGGGCATAACCTTTAGGAATTACCATTTTATACTCAAACCAGAAGTCGAATACATCACCCATCAGGAACAATTCAGAACATGTCGGTTCTATGAAGTTCAACCAGCGTATAATGCGGTCTTCACGCATCCTGCTTTGCTGGTGATTGGGTGATCCGAGGTGGAAATCGGAAGCGAAATATATTTTCTTTGTCATCAATTGCGACAAATATAGTCAGATTTGAAGCATTTGTTGACAATTAAGAATCATTACAAACAAATTTTGTAAATTCGCAGCAAATTTAAATACATGATTTCTACAGATATAGCCATCGTTGGCGCCGGACCGGTTGGTCTATTCGCGATATTTGAAGCAGGTTTACTAAAAATGCGTTGTCACCTGATAGATTATTTACCTCAGGTAGGCGGACAACTTTCAGAGATATATCCTAAAAAACCTATATATGACATCCCCGGATATCCGACAGTACTTGCACAGGAACTGATTGATAATCTGATGGAACAAGCTAAACCTTTCCACCCTGGTTTTACCTTGGGCGAGCGGATTGAAGGCCTGGAGAAACGTGGCGAGCGTGATTTCGTTTTAACCACGAACATGGGTACCGTTATTGAAGCTAAAGTTGTGGTTATTGCTGGTGGTCTTGGCTGTTTTGAGCCTCGTAAACCTGCGGTTTCCGGACTAGAGCAGTTTGAGAACGGTAAAGGTGTGAATTACATGATCCTTGATCCGGAGAAATACCGTGACCAGAAGATGGTGATTGCAGGTGGTGGTGATTCGGCGCTTGACTGGACCATTTACCTGGCAGATGTGGTAGATCAGCTTACATTGGTTCACAGAAGTGAAAGCTTCAGAGGTGCACCAGATTCAGTAAACAAGGTGATGGCGCTTGCAGACAGCGGTAAAATCAACCTGATCCTGAACAGTAACTTAAATGCAGTTTCCGGAACTGGCAAACTGGAGAACGTTGAAATTATTCACAACCGTTCTATGGAGGTTACCAACGTTGAAGCAGATCATCTGATTCCTTTGTTCGGCTTGAGCCCTAAGTTAGGTCCTATTGAGCAATGGGGATTAAACATCAG
The DNA here is from genome assembly GCF_051965375.1 of Pedobacter sp. SAFR-022. Taxonomy (NCBI): domain Bacteria; kingdom Pseudomonadati; phylum Bacteroidota; class Sphingobacteriia; order Sphingobacteriales; family Sphingobacteriaceae; genus Pedobacter; species Pedobacter sp. SAFR-022. The sequence continues at coordinate 1,306,955 of NZ_JBQCME010000001.1, read as the reverse complement.
CAAAAGTGCTATTGAGGTAAATACTGATGATTATTCTACAAACATCCCGGGCATCTATGCTATTGGCGATATCAATACCTACAAAAACAAACTTAAACTGATTTTATGTGGTTTCCACGAAGCGGCTTTAATGAGCCACAGTGCATACCAATACATGAATCCAGGCATTAAATATACCATGAAATACACTACAGTTAACGGTGTATCAGAATTCTAATATGGAAGAAAATAACATCACTGTAAGCATTCAGAATCCAGACGGATCAATAACCCCACTGGAGGCACCTGTTGATATGGGCCTAAGTTTAATGGAGTTCTTAAAAGCTTCTGAGTACGATATCCTGGCCACCTGTGGTGGGATGGCATTATGTGCAACCTGCTGTGTAGATGTGCTTGAAGGCGAAGAAAAGTTGAATGAGATGTCGGATGATGAGTATGCCATGCTGGATACGCTACCTGACTTATTGCCAAATTCGAGACTTGCTTGCCAGCTGAAGCTTAATCCGGCAATGGATGGCTTAGTTGTTAAGCTACACGGAACCTAGGCTTAGAGCCTGTTTCCGTCTGGATCAGCAAGGGCTTTCTGGATGGTGAACTCCACATAACGGCGATCCCGTTTAACGAGCTCCATCAATTGTTCTACCAACTGATCTTCCTGGCCAGGCTTAAAAGGCAGATCTTTCTGTGCTAAATCTCTGTATTTTCTCAGGAACTTCAATTTAACCTTTTCAGCGGTATCAGGAGTAAGTGTAAAGCTTGCCATATCAGTATCTTTTTATCAAAAGTATAAAAATATATAAATAAAAAAAGCCCACGCCATTACGGTGTGGGCTTTAGTTTTTAGGTGACCCTTATGGTCTGTTGGATGTATTGTCCAGAAATGGTCTGTTGGTCGCTGCTGCACCCGTTACCGTCATATCGCCTCTGGAGCTAATGGTATATGCTCTACCAGCAATAAACGACACCTGAGAGGTCCCTGTTCTGCTGATCACATTTGCAGGGTTTCCAGGGTATCTGGCAAACACTTCATACACCCCATTTGGCACTTCAGTAAAGGTTGATGCCGCCTTGTAACCAATGTTTGTTGCAATAACGACCTCCGCCGCTGTGTTTATGTTTTTAGCAACCAGATCGAATCCTGACGTTGCATTCGCAATGGTATTGACAAAGCGCACATGTGCATTGGTCGCACTTGCAGCAGGAAGAATGTCTTCAACAAGAAAAGCCTCCACGGTTTTCGAATCCGCATTGTACGCGCCACTGGTGTACAATGAATAGAGCTTTCCATTTTCTAATGAGCCCTGCAGGTTGGCTACCACTGCATTGGGATTTGTTGTTGCAGTGGCTGAAACGATGCCTTTTAGGGTATAATCTCCCCCTGGCAGTAATGCATAGTTAGCTGCCGGGAACACACTTCCATAGTTAACACCAGCAGCCGCTTCAGCACCGGTGCCGCTAAGGGTTGCCGAAATCTTTTGGTCATTGGCGTAAAAGTTCATGGACGGGGCATTTACACCGAAGTTGAAAAATTTGATCTGTGCGCCAGCATCCGTTGGCGTGGTTTCGATCTCATGAATGCCATCCTTCTCACAAGAGACAAATGTGGTAGCCAAGAGTAGTATTGCTGTGATGATATTTATTTTTTTCATGATTCGTGATTAAGGTTGAGTGATCCACATTTCTTTGGTATGGTAATCGAGTGCTAAACCGCCAATCTTTTCCAGGCTTTCCCGGTTCCATACATATTCGGAGTTGTAACGCGGTCTGATACGGTAAACTGGCTTGTTGGCGTTATCCGGATAAAGGTTTACCGGGATCACAAAGCCGCTGAATACCTGATCGCCGGTCGCTGGATCTGCATCGGTATAGTGATATCTTCTCAAATCCATCCATTGTTCTAGAGCTCCCCATCCCCATTGAGCAATATATTTTTGTTCCATGATGTGCGACAAGCTCAGATCTGCCGCTGCAGGAACGATTGCCGGATTGGCAAGGAAGGCCTCTTTTTCTGCTGCGCTGATTTGAGTAGGCGTCTGGTTCGCATCTCGGTTCCTTGCATTGACAAAGTCGATATGCGAAGACACACCGTTTTTATATGCTGCTAAAGCGGTTTCCTTATCTCCTTTCTTGTAAGCTGCTTCCGCTTTGATAAACTGCAACTGCGAATAGGTCATTACCGGGACCCTACTCTTGTCATCAAACAGGTACCTTGTTGGTGTACCTATCGAAATGACTGCGGGATAACCCCAGATATTATTTGGTACCTGGTTTGCAGTTAAACCACCTGTACCAAATGTTGGTTCTAAACCACGGTACACGCTATCAGGTGCTGGCGAAAGCATCCTGGTCATACGCGGATCTACAACGCCAGAAAACTCGGCACCGTTCATCAGATTCACGATGAAAGTAGTTTGCCTGTAAGCAGTGAAGTTTTCTCTTGTGGGACCCAGGAAATTCCGGTCATCATTGGATACGCCGGTATAGCCCAGCAAAGCGTCATCATTATTATTCTCGAAGGACTTGTCTACCGCGGCAATAACCTCATCAGGATTATATGCAGCCTTGTTGCTGTAGTGATTTAAGTTCATCGCCAGCAAACCGTAGGCAAACTTCAGCCATTTGGAACGGTCACCTTTATAGATCAGATCTGTTTTACCCAGAAATGCAGCATCAACGGCACCATCTGTTCTTTGCAGGTTGGTAATGGCAAGTTGCAATAAACGTCTTACTTCTTCATAAGTATATTCCTGGGTATCATAGTTGAAGACGTTTTTAGTGGGGTCTATCGCTTCTTTCACGATGATCTCTCCGTGAATGTCAGTTAATGCCTGCCAGCCCCATGCTTTCAGGATATAACCAACACCAAGCAAGTCCCAGCGCTCTTCTGCCTCGGCCTTGGTCATCATATCTACCAGGTTCTGTCCGAAGGTCCAGTATACATCCCTGAACAACTCTCCAGCATTGTCTGATGATGGGTCGTAACCCATCCTGTCCCAGGTGCTGTTTACAGTGGTAAGGGTTAGATTCTGTGTATAGCGGTTGATGAAGCGCGCATCATACTGCGGACCGGTAGCCATCCAATGCAACATTGGCGACAAATACAGGTTTGGGGTCACCATCTCTGGTGCATTTGGATTGGTATTGACATCCAAATATTTTTTACATCCACTGCCGGCGAGCATCACTGCAGCAGTTAGGAAGGTGATATATAATTTCTTCATGATGATTTACAATTTAGATTACATGCCAATTTTAACTCCGAAGTTCATGCCGATCGGCATTGGAAAATTACCATAATCCACACCGGCAGAGCCCGAACCACCTACAGCAGCTGTATTTCCATTTACAACGGGATCAAGTCCTGAGTAGTTGGTGATCAGGAACAGATCGGTACCGGTTACGAAAACACTTGCAGATTTAAAAAACTTTTGTTTCTGCAATAGTCTTGAAGGTAAGCGGTAGGACAAGGTTACATCTTTAAGTCTGATCCAGTTGATGTCCTTTTCAATAAACTGCTCCTCACTTGTATTGATGTAGAAGCTGTTTTGCAGGTAAGGATTTACAACAATGGTATTCTGCGTTGGATTTGCAGTATTCTCTCTGCCGTCCTGATATACACCCTTTACAATTCTCGGTGTCGAACGATCAAGTGTTCTGGTGCTTAAGCCTTGTGTTGTTAAAAAATGTTCTGTTGCATTTAATACATCTCCGCCTTTACGTGTATCGATCAGGAATGATAAGGAGAAGTCTTTGAAGGTAAAGTTATTCGTGATACCTAAGCTAAAATCTGGCTGCCTATCATATCCGCCGCTAATGAAAGTGGTGGATCTAATTGGCAAACCGGACGTAGGATTGATCAGGATATCTCCATTATTATTACGTAAATAGAACAAGCCCGTCAGCGATCTGGTAGATTCCCCCGGCGTATTACCATTTCTTACGTTTCCGTACAACCAGGTATCCGACACGTAAGATTCAGGCAGATTGTTTGGAAGGGCAACCACTGTTCCTTTGGCATGCTCAAAGTTGGCTAAGATATCCCAGCTAAATCCCGGGCGCTCGATTGGTCTGGCTCTAACACTAACTTCGACACCCTCATTACGGGTTACACCACCATTTAGATTAAGTAAAATATAGCCGGTCGCGTAACTTCCACGAATGTCGTTTACAATCTGATCTTTGGTTTCCTTGCGGTAAACGGCTACATCGACACCTAAACGGTTATTCAGGAATGCTAGCTCCGTTCCGAACTCGTATGATTTTGCGAACTCTGGTTTAAGTCCCGGATTTGGTCCGGTAAAACCGTAACCATAACCACCACCAACAGTAAGTTTGTTTTCCAGAACAGGTCTGTAAGCATATGGTTTGGCATCTTTACCAACCTGTGCGTAAGCTGCTCTTAATTTACCCGAAGTAAGGAATTTTTTTAAGCCGCTAAACGCTGGCACATCGGTAAAGATGAAACTACCCGAAACGGAAGGATAGAAGAACGAATAGGCGTCAACCGGGATGGTTGAAGTTAAGTCATTACGTCCGGTTGCGGTCAGGTATAAGAAGTCTTTATATCCAAACGTTGCTCTACCGAAGAAACTCACCAACCGTCGTTGAGAGATGGTGGTGCTGTTGAGCCTTGTTGCGGTATTGTTCAGGGAGATGAAGTTAGGATCAAGGAAGTTCTCACCAGCACCAGCATCGATGTTTGACTTTGCATCCTGAATGGCATTACCCAAAGTTGCATCGAAGGTCCAGTCATTACCTAAGTTCTGTTTTGTGAAGTTGATCAGGTTCTGCATGCTCAGGTTGCGGGTTACGTCATTCGCAACATCCAGCAATCCGCCTCTGGAGAAACCTGAGGCACTCTCCGGGTGACGTAAGATCATGTTCTGACTGGTGTAGGCATCAATACCGATCTTAGAGTTGATGTTTACCCAAGAGAAAGGTGTGATGGTTAGTCCGAAGTTGGTTACAATACGGTTTACCTTGGAGTTGATCTTGTTTTTATTTACGTTGAAATACGGGTTATCAATTTCACTTTGAGTCCCGGAAGGAAAGCCCGGAAGGCTCAGCTTTCTTCTAGTGCCCGCAGGGGTAAGATAATTTCTGGCATCATCAGTTTGTGGCCATACGAGTAGTCCTAGTAGCGGACCGCCATTACCTTTGAATGCCTGATCGTTATTGGAATAACTGTACTGCATGGAAAGGTCTGTTTTCAACCAGTCGTTTACCGTGCCCTGTGAAGCACCGGTAATGTTAAAGCGCTCATAGTTGGTACCTGGCACCACACCTTGCTGATCCACATAGGAGGTAGAGATCCTGTAATTTACTTTTTCGGAACCGCCATCGAAGGACAAATTATGTTTCTGGGTAAAGCCTTGCTGGAAGAATTCAGAAACGTTGTCGAACAACTGGGTACCTGCAGGGAATTCCGGTCCGAATGAAGGATATGAACCTGCCTGAGCGATTACTACGCCCGTTTGACCTGCACTTCCAATACCATATTTGTGCTGAATTTCAGGTTGTGAACGTACGGATTCCACCCGAAAGCTATTGCTGTAATTTACAGAACCTACACCTGCTTTACCTCTTTTGGTGGTGATCACGATGGCACCATTGGCAGCATCAATACCATATAAGGCTGCAGCTTCAGGTCCCTTTAGTACGGTTAGTGATTCAATGTCTTCCGGATTGATATCGGCAGCACGGTTGGTAAAATCTACCCCGCGGTTAAAAAGCCCTGTGGATGAACTTTTGTCAGACGTAAATGCACTTGTACTGAGTGTTTTGTTATCAATCGGCAAACCATCAACGACAAAAAGCGGTTGGTTGCTCCCGCTGATGGAACTTACACCCCTGATGGTAATGGAAGAAGACGCACCCGGAACACCGGAAGAGTTGTTTACCTCTACACCAGCCACACGGCCTTGAAGCGCATTTACGAAGTTCTCCCGTTGTGTACTGGCAATTTCAGCGCCCTTTACGGCTTGTTGTGCAGTACCAAGCGACCTTTTTTGAACAGCCTGTCCTAAAGCGGTGATCACAACCTCGTCCAGTCCTTGTGCATCATCGGCAAGTACAACGTTGATGGTGTTTCCAGTAACGGTTTTCTCCTGAGGCGTCATACCGATGTAGGAGAAGGAAAGAACAGCGCCGCTAGCAGCACTGATGGTGTAAACACCGGATGTGTTGGTCTGGGTACCAGTTTGGGCACCTTTGACTTTAACGGAGACACCAGGTATAGGCTGACCATCAGATGAGGTCACCTTACCGGTAACATTGATCTGCTGCGCAACAGCTTGTGTCGCGAACAAAATCATGCCCCATAAAAACATGAGTAGCTTTTTTTTCATGAATTAGTTTGTTTGTGAATAATGAGTTAACCTAAAATGCCGGAACTGAAAAACGCATTAACCCGCATTTTGCAGTTTGTCAAGTAAATATCATGATATTTTTGAATTAAAAAATAGCCCGTTAACGATTAGGTAACATTTAATTCTGAAAAGCAGGCAAAATCCCGCATAAACACGCAGATTGTGTTTTTAATAATTATTTCTAAATTGGCATAAACCAAAAAACCATATGTTAAAACGGGAGCGGCATGAGCTGATCATGCGCCAGATCAATCTTCATAATCGGGTACTGACCACAGACCTTGTCGAATTGCTTCAAGTATCAGAAGACACCATCAGAAGGGACTTGCAGGAGCTTTGTGATCATCAAAAACTGCTAAAAGTACATGGAGGGGCACTATCCCGTTCTTACCAATCCGCTTACGATGACGATGCGATCTATGCCCGTGAAGCTAAAATAGCCATAGCCAAAAAGACGATCAGCCTGATCAAGGATGGTATGGTTATCTTAACGGGTGGCGGTACCACCATCATTGAACTGGTGAAACAGCTTCCAGTAAATCTTCGAGCCACATTTTTTACCATCAGCCCCTTTGTAGCCATAGAGCTTGCAAAATACGATGGCATTGAGGTCATTTTAATTGGTGGTATATTTTCCAAGAACTCCAAGGTGACTTTTGGAGGCCATGTGATCAGCCAGCTTGCGGGGATCAATGCAGATCTGTGCCTGATCGGAACCAGTGCCATTCATCCGGAAAACGGTCTTACAGACACCGACTGGGAAATCAATCAACTAAAAAAAGCAATGTTCCAATGTGCCCGGAAAGTAGCGATCTTATGTATCTCCGAAAAGCTAAACATCACGCTCAGGTTAAAGGTTGCGGGGCTGGAAAGCATCCATCACCTGATCACCGAACTGCTGCCAAGCGATGATATTCTGAATACTTATCGATCCAAAGGCCTGAATATCTCTTAGCAATTTTCTCAGGCCTGCACGATTGTCATTAAAATTCCATTAAAGCGATCAGAGTAGCTATATTTACTGCTCCGAACCAATTTTTTTAAAACACCTAACAATGGCTAGATTAAATCTATTAGAAGAAACGCGCTTTGAAAAGCTGCCTGTAACTGTATTTGATAACCCGAAGCAGGCATCCATCAAAGTGGCACAAAGAATTGCAGACCTGATTCGCAGAAAGCAGGGCGAAAATGCGATGGCGGTCTTGGGACTTGCAACGGGGGCAACGCCGGTTGGCGTTTATGCAGAGTTGGTGCGTATGCATAAAGAAGAAGGCTTGAGCTTTAAAAACGTCATCACTTTTAACCTTGATGAGTATTACCCAATGCAGCCTGATGCTGATCAAAGCTATGTTTCATTTATGAACAAGCAGTTATTTGATCACGTTGACATTGATAGAAATAACATTAACATCCCTGATGGGACACTTAAACTGGAGGACATTCCTGCATTTTGCCTTGACTACGAGAAAAAGATTGCTGACGCTGGTGGCTTGGATATCCAGATCCTGGGTATTGGTAGAACAGGTCACATCGGTTTTAATGAGCCTGGTTCGGCGCCAAACTCAGGAACGCGATTGGTAACCCTGGATGATCTGACCCGTAAAGATGCTGCACGTGATTTTGGAGGGAAATCTTTCGTACCAACCAAAGCCATTACCATGGGTATTGGTACGATCTTTCATGCCAGGGAAATTATCCTTATGGCCTGGAACGGTAAAAAAGCACCAATCATTAAAAAAGCGGTTGAAGGGGAAATGTCTGGCGACGTACCAGCAACCTACCTTCAGCTGTCTGACAACGTGGAGTTTATCGTTGACACAGAAGCGGCAAGCCTGTTAACGCGCTTTGATACGCCATGGTTGGTTAAGGACTGTGTGTGGGATGAGATGCTTACGCGTAAGGCGGTGATCTGGCTGGCAAACACCTTGAACAAGCCAGTTCTAAAACTTACGGAAGACGACTACAATAACCACGGTATGGCGCAACTGGCCCTTGAAAAAGGACCGGTATACAACATCAACATTCATATTTTCAACAAACTGCAGCATACCATTACGGGCTGGCCGGGCGGAAAACCCCATGCAGACGATTCACAACGCCCGGAACGTGCAGAACCTTCAAAGAAGCGCGTACTGATCTTTTCACCACACCCAGATGATGATGTGATCTCCATGGGCGGTACCTTCATCCGTCTGGTAGATCAACAGCATGACGTACACGTGGCTTACCAGACTTCGGGTAATACCGCTGTATGGGATGATGATGCTTTAAGATTTGTAGAATTCAGCATTGACTTCGCTAAAAAAATGGGCTTTGACGCTGCACCATCGGAAAAACTTTACGAGGATATGCGCAACTTCCTGGAAGTAAAAAGACCAAACCAGGTAGACACCAAAGAAATTCAGACCGTAAAAGGATTGATCCGTAAAGGTGAAGCTATTGCCGGTGCGAGATACTGCGGCCTGGAGGACGACCACATTCACTTTATGGCCCTTCCATTCTATGAGAGTGGCAAAAGTCAGAAAAACCCGGTGACCACCGAGGATGTGCGCCGCACCATTGAACTGTTACAGCAGGTTAAACCACACCAGGTTTTTGCAGCCGGTGATTTCGAAGATCCACATGGTACACACATCGTATGCTTCAACATCATCCTGGATGCCTTGGCAGAACTTCGCAAAACAGAAGCCTGGGCACAGGATTGCTGGTTATGGATGTACAGAGGTGCATGGCATGAGTTCGAGACCCATGAGATCGAAATGGCCGTACCACTTAGCCCTCAAGAGGTAGAACGTAAGAAATACGCCATCTTCAAACACCAGTCACAAAAAGACCGTGCTGTTTTCCCTGGTGATGATGAACGGGAGTTCTGGAAGCGAGCTGAAGACCGCAACCGGGAGACCGCACGCCGCTACGACGAGCTTGGCCTTGCAGAATACGAAGCCATGGAAGCATTCGTTCGCTGGAAGTTTTAATGATACTTGATGGAAAAATCTAATCAGCGCCTACTTTCACTCGACGTTTTCAGAGGAGCCACGGTAGCAGCAATGATCCTGGTAAACAATCCGGGTGACTGGGGACATATCTACGCACCGCTGGAACATGCTTCCTGGCATGGATGTACGCCAACTGATCTGATTTTTCCATTCTTCTTATTTATTGTCGGCGTATCCATTACATACGCCATGTCTTCAAAGAAAGCAGATCCACAAGCCCATACCAGAACAATCCTGAAAGCTGCAAAAAGAGCAGCCATATTGTTTGGTTTGGGCTTGTTTCTATCACTGTACCCAAAGATCTTCACGGAGCCCTTGAACGCGCTCGCTCAGGTCCGTATACCGGGCGTGCTGCAGCGGATCGCGGTGGTCTTTCTGATATCCAGCATCATCTTTCTTAAGAACACGGAACGGAACATCATGCGGATCACAGGCAGTATACTTGTCCTGTATTGGATCATCATGACCTTTATTCCGGTACCTGGAACCGGATTTGCCAATTTGGAGAAAGAGACGAATATGGCGGCATGGATAGACCGGAGCATCCTCACAGAAGCACACCTCTGGAAATCTGCGAAAACCTGGGACCCGGAGGGCATGCTCAGCACCTTACCAGCAATTGCTTCGGGATTGATCGGTGTGCTTGTTGGTTCCTTTTTACGAAGAAGAGATCTTGAAGATGGTTACAAGATCTCCTGGCTTTTCAGCACAGGATTAATGTTGTTTATCGGCGGGATGATCTGGGCACTACAGTTTCCGTTGAACAAATCCCTTTGGACCAGTTCCTTTGTGCTGTACACCGGAGGTCTGGCGACCATGATCCTTTCCTTTTGTTACTGGATCATCGATGTAAATAGATACCAGCGTTACACCCTGCCCTTTGTGGTATACGGAAAGAATGCCATAACAGTATTCTTCCTTTCCGGCTTATTGCCAAGAACGATGAATATGATAAAGGTAAGCAACGCCGAGGGCACAGTATCAGGCTTACAATCCTTTCTCTACACCAACTTCTTCAGCACGAACTTCAGCCCCATTAACGCTTCCCTTGCCTGGGCCATTGCCCAGATCTGTTTTTGGTTTGCCATCCTCTACATCATGTACAGAAAGAACATCTTTATCAAAGTTTGAGGCCCGGGCTTCGATGCCTACCGGTCCGCTGGGATCACTTTCATTCTTAAGCCTGTCTAATGCAGTTACCAGGTAGTTGTAACGTTTGTTCTTTTCTACTTCCGTATCCAGGAACATGGTATAATCTTCGAAACTGATCTTGATAATATTCTTTGGGTCCAGGATAGAGATTTGCTCACCTTCCTCAAACCGGTAGATCACGTAACCGGAGGCAGTTTCCCCATCGCTGGCTGCAGTAGGTGCCTCCCACTTTAACTGCACACCTGTTGGGGTAGCCGTGGCCGCAAAACTTCTTGGTGCATTAGGCACAACATCATCCAGCCATGGCATCTGCGGAGGCAGGGCCGGGTATTTGTAAAGGCTCAGGCGAAGCGAATCTCCTGCGGCTCGTGCAATCGTAGAGAAAGATTTAGAACTGAAAAATACACTGCCCTGAACCCGGTTATTGTCGCGGATGTATCTGACCTGATCTGGAATTTGCTCCGGTAAACGCCAGGCAGCTTCAGCTTTCTGGTTAACCAGGTACGCCGCTTGCCCGATGTAAAGGTGTCTTCCGTAAGTATTGTTACTCCACCAGTCTACCAAAGTACCAAATGGTGCCGCCTTGCGGGTAAAGGAGAAATAGATCTGTGGATTGATGTAATCCACCCAGCCTTCTTTGATCCATCTACGAGAATCTGCAAACAAGGCGCTATAGTTCGACAAACCTTTGGTTTCGGAGCCCTCAGCATCTTCGTGGTTATTCCGCCAGATGCCGAATGGACTGATCCCAAACTTTACATGCTTTTTATAATGATGAATGCTGTCTGATAATTCCTTGATCAGCACATCGACATTGTTCCTGCGCCAGTCGTTAATATTTTTGATCCCATTGTTGTATTGCGCGAAGGTTTGCTCATCATTGATCTTCTGGCCTGCTACGGGATAGGGGTAAAAGTAATCATCAAAGTGAACACCATCGATATCATATCCTTTAACCACATCCAGAATGACCTGCACAATGTGTTCCCGTACTTCAGGTTTGCCTGGATCAAACTGCTTTTTGCCTGCGTAGGTAAAGAACCATTCCGGTTTTTTGCGGGTCATGTGATCTGGGCTCACAACTTCGTTGGCACTCATTGTAGCACGATAAGGATTGAACCAGGCATGAAGTTCCATGCCACGGAAATGCGCCTCCTTGATGGCGAATTCTAAGGGATCATATCCTGCAGCTGGTGCCAATCCTTGTTTCCCCATGAGCCACTTACTCCATGGCTCGCGTGATTTCGCGTAAAAAGCGTCGGCAGCGGGTCTAACCTGCAATACAACGGCATTCATGCCGTTACCTTTATGGTACTCGAGCAAGGCAATCAGTTCCTGTTTTTGCTGATCCACGCTCAGTCCAGCTCTTGATGGCCAGTCGATGTTTGTAACAGTTGCAACCCATATACCCCGAAACTCACGTTTTGGATTTATTTTTGATGTAGTCTGTGCCAGAATGGGCGTACTTATAAGGAGTGCAATGAGAATTGCATAAATTTTATTTTTAGGCATTCTTAAGTTCTTACTGATGTGTATTTGTGTGAATAACAGTATGCAAAAGTACTTGCTAAGTAACCATTTAAACGAATTTATTTAAAGTCTCATACAATCAAAAGCTGGTTTTAACCAATATTATCAACTTTTGTAGTATGTTAGATTTTTGAAAAACAAGCTTCAACCAGCACTTAGCATTATTATTTAAGATAAAATGTCTGAACAAAATACCAAGATTAATAAGGGTGATCGAAATAAGATCTTTTTTCTGACCATTGCCATTGTTGCTTTATTGGGTAGTAATGTTTACTTATATTTTAAAGATAAGCATGAGAATGAACGGTTTGTAACCGTCAACACCGAGAAAGACCGGCTTAAGCTGGAAGTGGAAAAGATAGAAGTTGAATTGGATAAGGTCAGTGCAATTAACCTGCAGCTGAATGAAAAGCTGATCAAAGAGCAGGACCTCGCAAGAATTAAAATTGCAGAACTTAAAGCCGCATTGGAAAAGGGCAAGCTTACACAAGGTGAACTGACCCTTGCACAAAAGCAGATCAAAGAACTCAAAGAATTTGTCTATAACTATAATGAAGAAATTGTAAGACTGGGCAAGGAAAACCTCAAGTTGAAGAATGTTCGAGACAGCTTACAGAAATCCGTTGATCAGATTAACGAAAAGGCGGAGCTGCTGGCACAGAACAACCAGGAGTTGAATGCTCTGGTTAAAACAAGCGCGGCCTTGAAAGCTGCCAATGTAAACATCCAGGCGTTCCGGGTTAAAAACAATGGCAAAAGCGTTAGTACAAACAGCGCATCGTCAGCGAAGAAGCTACAGATCGACTTCAATGTTGTACCGAACCAACTTGCCAAAAAGGACTACCACCAAATCTATTTAAGGGTTTTTGATCCGGCGGGAAATCTCCTTGCCAATGAAAACAACATGTTTGAAGCTGATGGTCAGGAAATGCAATATAGTGACATGATCACGATTTCTTTCAATGACGATAGTACAGCTTACAGTATGCAATGGGTTAATCCTAAAGAATTCGTCAAGGGGACCTACGCCATTATCCTTTATGCCGATGGCTTTATAATGGGTAAAGGATCAATCGACCTTAATTAACATTACACGACTGGAAAGCGTAAATAAAAGGTCGTACCCTCATTAATAACCGAGCTGAAGGTTACACTGCCTCCTGCATTTTCAACCGCCTGTTTTACGAACGCAAGTCCTAACCCCGTACCCGAAGAGGTTGTGGTAAAATTTGGAACGAAGATCCGGTCCTGGAGCGCAAGGTCTATTCCTTTAGCGTTGTCCGCAACCTCAATCACCAGATCGCTGGCATCAATAAAGATCTTCACGTAAATCAAACAATGAACCGCATTGGCAGAAGCAGCCTCAATCGCATTTTTGAACAGGTTGTTAAATGAGCGGCTCAGCTGGCCTTTATCGCCCCAGATTAAAACATGATGATCTACCTGATTATCGATGATAATTTCGGTAGCCTCCGCATTGCCATACATCCTTTTGCTTTCTTCGATAATCGGCAGCACCTGCAGCTTCTCCAGCTTCGTATCGGGCATCTTGGCAAAGTTCGAGAATTCCGAAGCTATGGTTGACAAGCTGTCGATCTGTTCGATAAACGACTTGTTGAAGCGGTCGAACTTTGTGTCGAAATTCGGATCCTGTTCCTTCCATGAGCGCTCCAGCAACTGTACCCCCAGTTTTAATGGTGTGAGTGGATTTTTGATCTCATGCGCAATTTGCTTGGCCATCTCGCGCCAGGCATGCTCCCGTTCCGAACGTGCCAACTTCCGTGCACTCTCCTCCAGGGCAGCGATCATCTTGTTGTACTCCTTGATGAGTGCGCCGATTTCATCGTGCCGCGACCAGACGATGGGTTTATTGATCTGGCCCAGTTTAGTTTTACGGATACTCTCCTGAATGAAGGTTAGTGGACTGGTGATTTGATTCGCAAGGAATACTGCAAGGACGCCAATGGCCACAAATACCAGTGCATAGATATTGATCAGCGTATTTACGAAGAGGCTGATCTTGCTTTGATAATCTGATTCGTTGCCATAATTAGGCAAGCCGATATAAGCAACGGTTCTATTCTGATGATCACGGATTGGTGCATAAGCAGAGGAATAAGTAAAGTCGCCAATACGCTCTGATGGATTCAGGAATTCGGAACGTTGTAACTCATGCAGGTAGATATAAGCGTTTGAGGCCATTTTTTTACCAATCAGTCCATTTTCGTAGATGTTTGGCAAAGAACTGAACAACAAGTCGCCCTCTACGTTGAACAGGTTCAGGTAGGCTGCATTCATATCCGCGAATTGATTGAAATCTACCACCGACTGCGTGTTGACCTCCGGTAAGCCCACATCAGCAATTTGCTTCTCAAAAGAGATTTGAATCTTACGAATGCGTTCCCGCATCAGCTCATCCTGCTGCTTACGATACTCTGCACTGATGTAAAAGTAAGTCGTCCAGCCAACGATTAGCAGGGTTGCCACCACAGATAGAATAATAGAAAACTGAATACGCGTCTTATAAAGGATCTTATTTGCGTTGATCATTAAAGAGCGGTTGATGTTAAACCAACCGGTCCAGCTTTCATCAATGTTCTTGACCAGCCAGATCAGAATATACAGCGCCGCCGAGAAGATGATAAAAACCAGAAAAAAGAAGGATAGGGTTGCCAAATGCATGACCGCTCCAATGTTTTCTTTACTGATAATGATGAGTTTCGAAGCCCCAGGACGGTAAACCAAATGGTTGAAACCATCCTCATCATTGATGTAGGTGGGATTTGAACTGATCGAATAAGCTGCAGCAGAAAGCTTGTAGGTATAAGGCCCGGACTGCCGGAACAATTTACCATTGTTGTAAAAAGCAAAAGAATAATCCTTGTCGGTCTCATCCCTCGAGGTACGCCCTTCCACCAGAAGTTCAGGGAATTTGCTGTAGTAGTTGTACTGCTGAGATTTCAATTCAATCAGCAAAGTCCCGATGAGGCGCTGTTCATTAAAAACGGGAATGATACCAAAGTAATTTTCAAAGCCAAAAGGATCGTTCAAGCGGTAGAAATAGGTCGAGACCTTAACAGATCCAGAACGAACCAGGTTGCGGTAATAACTTAATTTGTTTGGAACGGTATCAGTTGCAGCATCCTGACTGCCATATTCCAGCACCGTGTTTTCAAACTGTGTGAGATAGCCATCCAGGAACTTCTGATTGATGTACTTGTCCAAGGCGGATTGTTGCTTCTCTTTGAGCGAAACAAAGCGTTCAGCAACATACTTGTCGGATGTGACGCCCTCTTCCAGCGTCTTTATTGCCATCAGCACTTTTGGATCGTCCGTGTAATGCAATCGCTGGGCGATGGTTAAGCGCATTGTTTGCTCGCGCTTGCTGTTATATTCCAGGTATTTAATGGCTGAAATGAAAGCCAGGCAGAAGAACATCAACGAATAGATGTACACATAAAATCGTGCCTGCTGCAGGTAAATGTTCCAACCGAGCAAGAAAACAAAGAAACAGTAAGCAACAAAAAAGATTGCAAAGCCGAGATTTAGGTAACCGATCAAAAAGGCACAGGCGATAGCAGTAAAGATCAGCAATCGCTGCTTGTTGCTTACTTGCAGCTGTTTGCTTAGGCTCATCAGAATATAGCCCAGGATAAAGGCATTAAACCAGACCAGGCAAAGAATGATGATGCTGATCCAGCTAAGCCAGCCGAGGCCAACAATATTGGTAATCTCGAAATTGATCTTCGAGTTGATGATCAGGCCATAAACGATGTGATCAAAGAGAAATCCAATACCCACGAATATCAACATTAATACCACGTGCAATGCTATACCAGCAGCCTTGCTACGCTTTAAACGTTCAGGAAGCACATACTGATCTTTGTAAGTATAGGCGAATAACACCACCCAGGTAATGGCGATCACGTTCAACAGGAAATCTCCAAGGGAGGGCAGCACATAACTCTCGCCATAAACCTTTGGATCGAACAGTTGGAAGTTGAACTGGTGGTTAAACCAACCGAATTCCAGATCCGTTACCCGTAAGATCAGGAAGAACAAGGTGATCAGCAGGGTACCGAGCAACAGCTTACCCGAGCGCACCAGCAATGCACAAAGGGAGTTCACAAACAGGCAGAAGCTAAATAAGCCGATGATCCACAGCCAGACCTCCAGGTTGGAAAAGATCGTATCTACGTAGCCAGGCACCAGTTTAACCACAAACAAAAGATTGCCACTATGATCGTTGATGCCATGCACCTCGGTATCATTGAAGCTTGCCAGCGTAAGCGACTTTGAGTCCGTCAAAGTCGGCACGAAGTTGTTGCTCAGGTACTTATTAGTGAACTTGTATTGGTTTTTAACCTCGATTAGAAAGACGATGGTGAAATTACCCCTGGTTTTCTTGATTACTTCCGCCCAGCCATTTGGAAACTGGTGGAAAGAATTTCCCTCCCGAAGTCGTACAACTTCGGAGGGAAAAGTCTTGAATGAACTCCAGAATAGAAGTTCATTGTTTTGAAAGGTCAGCACCTGGATGCCTTTGGTCTTAAAACGCTGAATAAACTCCAGCGCATAATCCTCATTCAGGTGATATGCCTGCGCTTTTTTCAGCTCAGCAGGATCATTTAGAAAATTATAGACCATGTGTTCCCTTACAGCTAAATTCTCCTGTAAGATGGAGGCCTCATGGTCCAGCAGGTCTTTTTTTGAAATTGAATGTTTCAGCGACACTGCAGTAGCTATACAGCACAGGCTTAAAATCAGTAACAGAAACCTTATTTTCGCACCTATACTCATAACTTGTTCTTTACGGGCGGGCCCGTATTTATGATTAGTCTGCGGAGTTGGTCACTGCCGCTCTGTTCACCTTTTTAACCAATCCTTGTAACACATTTCCTGGTCCTACTTCAGTGAATTCAGTTGCACCGTCAGCAAGCATCTGTTCAATGGTTTGTGTCCATTTTACCGCACCGGTAAGCTGGGTGATCAGGTTAGCCTTGATCTGATCCGGATCAGTATTCGGACGTGGATCTACGTTTTGGTATATCGGGCAGATCGGGCTCATGATGGTGGTATGCTCGATTGCCTGTTGAAGCTCTACCCTGGCAGGCTCCATTAGCGGGGAGTGGAAAGCACCGCCAACATTCAACTTCAAAGCCCTTTTAGCACCTGCTTCAGTCAATTTTGTACATGCCAGATCAATACCCTCGATGCTGCCGGAAATTACCAGCTGACCCGGGCAGTTATAGTTTGCCGGTACAACCACTTCGTCGATTTCCGCACAAATGCGCTCTACAACATCATCTGCAAGACCTAAGATTGCGGCCATGGTAGAGGGCTGCAACTCACATGCACGCTGCATGGCGTTTGCTCTGGCCATCACCAGTCTAAGGCCATCTTCAAATTTCAAAGCAGAAGCCGCTACAAGTGCAGAAAACTCACCCAAAGAGTGACCAGCAACCATATCAGGCTTAAAATTATCTTTTAAGGACAGTGCAAGGATAACCGAATGCAGGAAAATCGCCGGTTGGGTAACATTGGTTTGTTTCAACGCTTCATCGCTACCTTCGAACATGATGTCGCTGATGCGGAAGCCCATTATTTCATTCGCCTGCTCAAACAGGTCTTTAGAAGAAGGATCTTGATATAATGCTTTGCCCATGCCAGAGAATTGTGCACCCTGACCTGGAAATATGTATGCTTTCATTCAATAAATTTTAATGTAAACCTGCTGTAATCAACCTCAAAAACTCTGCCCTGGTGGTCTCATTCTTGAAATGTCCGGTAAATGCGGAAGTTGTAGTCACGGAGTTTTGCTTCTGAACACCGCGCATAGACATGCACAGGTGCTTGCACTCGATCACCACAGCAACACCTGCAGGATTCAGTGTAGATTGGATACAATCCCTGATTTCATTAGTTAATCGCTCCTGTACCTGCAACCGACGGGCATAGGCGTCAACTACTCTTGGAATTTTACTTAAGCCTACAATATGGCCGTTTGGAATATAGGCAATGTGTGCCTTGCCAAAAAATGGCAACATGTGGTGCTCGCACATGGAGAAGATTTCAATGTCTTTAACGACAACCATTTGTGAATAATCCTCTTTGAACATGGCTGAGCGAAGGATTTCCTCCGGTTTGGTATCGTAACCATGGGTCAGAAACTGAAGTGCTTTTGCAACGCGTTCCGGTGTTTTCACCAGTCCTTCACGTTGTGGATCCTCTCCAATCTGCTCTAGAATGTCTTTATAATGGGAAGCAATAGAATCAATTCTACCTTGATTATACCTGTCAATTTTAACGTATCCTTCGTTTTCTTCTTCCGTAAAATCTTGTGTGTGTTTGTCCATTTGTTGTGTGCTTAACCGAAGTATTCTACAAAGTTGTTTTCGGTCTCATAAATTTTTATGCAGTGAAGGCTGGCGTTGGCAGCCTCAATGTGCGGTAATAAAATATCCCAGATGGCAATCGCCAGGTTCTCTGTAGAGGCAAGTTTACCAGCCATAAAATCTACATCCAGATTTAAGTTCCTATGGTCTATCTTATCCACCACATACGTGTTCATAACCTCCTTAAGCCATTTCAGGTCTACCAGGAAGCCCGTTTCCGGGTTTACCTCCCCTTTTACCGTTACGAAAAGTTCGTAGTTATGTCCGTGCCAGTTTGGGTTAGAGCACTTGCCAAAAACCGCCAGGTTCTTGTCATCAGACCAATCCTGACGGGATAATTTATGAGCAGCATTAAAATTTGCTTTGCGTGTAATATAAATCATTTCTTGTGAATAGATTACAAATATACGCAGAAACCATTAAGTAGAAAGTTCTTTACCTTAGCAATATGAAAACATTACTGGTTGCAGCCACCGGGTTTGAAATCAAAAACGTACTGAAACACTTTAACTTAGGTGCCGAAAACTATGTCGAAACACCAACTTTTGATGTGCTGATAACTGGCGTTGGCATGACAGCAACCGCCTTTGCACTGGGGCAACACCTATTGCCAGGAAAATACGGACAAGTGCTAAATCTCGGCATTGCAGGGAGCTTCAGCCCCGAGTTTCCACCAGGTACGATTGTTCAGGTTTGCACAGATATCTTCGCAGAATTGGGCGCCGAGGATGGACAGCAGTTCCTTCCAATACAGACCCTGGGCTTCGGCGAAAGCAGTTACACAGCCATACCGCCGCTGCAGCCGTTAGATCCGCCATTGAGCACCGTAAAAGGGATCACCGTGAACAAAGTTCATGGGCATCAACCCAGCATTGATGCCCTGAAAGCGCGACTGTCGCCAGACATTGAAACCATGGAAGGTGCTGCTGTGATTTACGCCTGCAACCAGATACAGATTCCCTGCATCCAGGTGCGGGCGATATCAAACTTCGTAGAACCCCGAAATAGAGAAAACTGGAAGATTGAACTGGCTATTGAAAACCTCAATAATTGGGCAATCCGGTTTTTGACAAAGGATCAACGTATCCTGTTCTGATTGTATTTATTTTTACCACATGAAACTAAGCCTTGGATTCTCCCCCTGCCCAAATGACACCTTCATTTTTGATGCCTTAATACACCACAAGATCGATACCGAAGGCCTTGAATTCGAAGTGTTTTTTGATGATGTGGAGACCCTTAATCAAAAGGCCTTGAACGGCATACTAGACATCTCCAAGCTTAGCTTCCACGCTTTTGCGCACGTGGCGGAAAAGTATGCCCTGCTGGATTCCGGTAGTGCCCTGGGCTTTGGTGTAGGGCCCTTACTGATCTGCAAGGACGAACGCTTTCTTGATCCAGAAAATCTTGGGAAACTGAATCCAACCATTGCGATACCTGGTGTACTCACCACAGCTAATTTCCTGCTTGGTATTGCTTATCCCAATCTGCAGAATAAGGTATTGAAAGTATTTTCAGACATTGAAAACTCATTGCTTACCGGCGAGATTGATCTGGGCCTGATCATACACGAGAACAGGTTCACGTATGCGGAAAAAGGCTTGAAGAAGATTGTTGACCTTGGTAGCTTCTGGGAAGACTTAACCGGCTGTGCAATTCCTTTAGGGGGTATTGTAATTAACCGGAATATTGACCTGGAAGTACAGCATAAGGTTAACCGCGTATTAAAAAGATCTGTGGAGTTCGCGTTTGCAAACCCCAAATCAGGTCTCGACTTCATTCGTGCACATGCACAGGAAATGGAAGAGTCCGTGATGTACAAACATATTGAACTTTATGTAAACCAATATTCGCTGGATCTTGGCACTGAAGGCCGCAAAGCGATAGATATCTTATTCAAGATGGCTACGGAGAAAGGACTTATTCCTGAAATCAACAAGAACCTGTATCTAAATTCTTAAGCCTACTGGTTGCAGGGGCCATCAGGGATCTCCTTGGTCATCTTCAGGAGCTTGGTAACAACCATCGTAGAATCATAGTCAGCAGTAACGGTAAGGCTGTCTGACTTTACGACTTTACATTCCACTTCAATATACACGGGTTCGTAAGGCTTTTCGAAATTCATGTTACTGTAGGCAAGTTCCAATGTATTGGCGCTGTCAACAACCCAGTACTCTCTGGCTTCATCGCAGTCGGTAAAGGAGCGAATTTCTGGTCCATAGCTATACAACCCTTTAACTATCCTGGCCTTTTCTTGCTTTTTACCTGCAGAATTGGAATTACATGCAGCAAACAAGGTTAACAGCAGCAGCAACAGCGATAATTGTTTAACTATTTTCATCATTTCTTATTTATGTTTTTGCAATGAAGCGATCCTAATCCATTCATGATTAAAGATCCTTATTCATTTCATTAATCTTTTTAACACTTAAGCGGGCCGAAAGCGCTGATGCTACAAAAGAGAACAAACTTACGGTAAAAAAAACAAGCAGAAAGTCCGTCCATTTAAAAGCGATCGGATAAGCATTGAATGCAACATTCGACATTTTTATAAATCCGTATTTCTGCTGAAGCAGGCAAAAGATAAAGCCAATAATAAGGCCTAATATACAACCTGCCATGGTAATCATCATTCCTTCAAATAAAAATATCTGCTTGATGAATGCCTTCCCGGCACCCAGGCTCCTCAGAATGGCAATGTCCTTCAGCTTGTCCAGCACCAGCATGGTTAAAGACCCGATGATGTTGAAGATGGCAATGATCAGAATGAAAGTTAATATGATGTAAACTGCCCACTTTTCAGTACCCAGGATATTATAGAGCACAACATTCTGCTCAATCCTGTTCTTAACGGTAAAGTGTTCACCGATCTCTGACTCTATCTGATCCTTAAACTCATCAGCATCAAAGCCAGGCTTTAAGTTGATTTCGATGGACGATATCTCTTTCTCCTCACCTAGTAACTCGCGGGCAAAATCAAGCGGCACAATGGTCATGTTATCAAAGTCCTGCTGAACCTCAAATATCCCGGAAACCGGCAAGGATTTAATGATCAGGTCCTGCCCTGGTATCACGCTGGCTGTGGTCACCCCCTTCTTTGGCGAATAGATTTGCAAAGGCGTGAACGGATCGTTGGTATTCACCATCAGGTAGTTCTGGATGGCGGAGCCAATAACGGCATTTGCTCCGGCATCATTACGGAGTACAAACTTGCCCTGCACGGTTATGCTATCCAGGCTTGGATTTTTCAAGTAGTCTGCACTAACACCCTTTACCAGGCTCACGCTCTGCCTTTTATCATATACCAGCAATGCGTTTTCCGCCAGCACTTCAGTATAGGAGTAAATATCCTTGTTGGTCTTTAAGTTGTTGAAGTAGCTTGTATTAGGTTCAAAGGTCTTACCCATTTTCGGTGTAATCACCAGGTGGGGCGTAACCGTATTGAACATCTTCAACACCACCTCTTCAAAGCCATTGAATACAGAAAGTATTATAATCAGCGCCGCACTGCCTACGAATACACCCACCACCGAGATCGTGGAGATGATGTTGATGGCATTGGTAGACTTCTTTGCAAAAAGGTACCTGCGGGCAATATAAAAGGGTGTATTCAAGCTCGAACAGATTAAGTTAAGAATGGATTGTGCTTCATCTCAAATCCAATCGTAGTCGACTTACCATGCCCAGGAAACACCTTGGTCTCTGCCGGTAGGATAAATAAATTCTCCCTGATGCTGCTCAGTAACTGCTCATGGTTTCCACCGGGAAGGTCCGTACGGCCGATGCTTTGATAGAATAGCACATCTCCGCCGATAAGGATGTTATCCGCTTCAGAATAGAAACACAAGTGCGCAGGAGAATGCCCCGGTGCAAAGATTAAGGTCAATTTGTTGTTCCCGAAGGTGATTTCACCGCTTTCAGGCAAATAGCTTTCTGGCTCGGGCGACAGTTCGTAGCGCATCCCCATCTGCGGCGCATAGCCGGGAATAGCTTGCAGCACAGCCAATTCACCTTGATGGAACTGGGGTTTCAGGCCCCATTGATCGAACACGAATTTATTGCCAAATACATGGTCAATATGGCAATGCGTATTTAAAAGTGCTACAGGCCTTAGTTCCGCCGCGGTGATAAATTGCACGAGTTCATTTTGCTCTGCACCATCATACATGCCCGGATCAATAATCACACATTCACCCGTTTCATCAAACAAAACGTAGGTGTTTTCCTGATAGGCATTAAATGTAAACTGTTTAATATTGATCATGAGCTTATTTGTTGTTGTTCCACTTGAATGTTTCAATCATTACATCGATGTCCTTCTTCAAAAAGTTAATCACAGGCTGAATGGAATCATACTGTGGCCTTTCATTAAAGTATAATGCACCTCTAAAATAATGGTTTGTGCTATCGGTTAAGAAAAACTGAACCGATGAAGCGGTATTGCCATCTATAGCATAATACACGCCATAAACCTTTTTATCTGGATAATTGATGAACTTCTGGTCGATGGCATTTGCTTTAACGGTATGTTTAAAGGCAAGTTCCCTTGCGTACTCTACCAGGCGGTTGAAATCTTCTTTAGAATCTATCTTATGGTAGGTCATGTGCAGCCTGCCATTAAATCGTTCAAACACCAAGTTTTTCCAGCATGGCTGCGCTGCTTTGTCCAGATCAGGTTCTACTTTTCCATACACTGGATAGTCGAAGCTGTATGCACATTCGCTAGTATAATGGTGATAGGCTTTCTTCGGAAGTTCTATATTAAAATACCCCCTGGGCTTTGGTGTAACCGGGTCATTCCCGGAACAAGCACTGAGCAGGAGCAGTACAAACGACAGATAGAACAGGGCTCTTTTCATATTTATGCTGTCCAGATGGTCCAGGCGCGTTCCGCCTGCAGATGTAACATGTCTAAGCCATTCTTGGTTTTAGCGCCCTGCGCTTTAGCACGCTGGAGAAATTCAGTTACTTCAGGATTATATACCAGGTCGTACGCTAAATGTTCTGAAGTTATAAACTGGTAGGGAATGTCTGGACAGGACTCCACATCCGGATAAGTGCCGAGTGGTGTCGTGTTGATCAGGATCTTGGATGACGTAATAATTGATTCATCTAAATCCCCGTACGTTAAACAACCCGCCTGAGGTCTGCGTAGCACGGATGTATAAGCGATGTTTAGCTGCTCCAGCACATACTTAACGGCCTTTGCAGCGCCACCGTCACCAAAGATCAATGCCTGTTTATGCTGGGATCCCAAAAGCGGTTTTAAAGAAGCTTCAAATCCAAAAGCATCCGTATTGTAGCCTTTAATGAAGCGTTTACCATCAAGATCGCTGATGTGCAAAGTATTTACCGCGCCGATGTAGGCCGCAGCGGCATCAAGCTCATCTACGAAATCAAGCACGGCAATTTTATAAGGTATGGTAACATTCAGACCTGCGATCTGTGAGTGATCTGTCAATAGCGTTTCTAACTGCGCAATGCGCTCTATGGGATACAACTCATATGCGCAATCCACTATGCCTTCCCGCGCAAACTTTTCCGAAAAATACTTCTTGGAGAAAGAGTGTGTAAGGGGAAAGCCTATCAAACCAAATAATTTCATTCTGTTACCCTCAAGCGAGCGCAGCAAGGCTGCCTCTGAATGTATTATTTAATTGAATTTAAGAAATAGTCGAAGGTATCACCTCTCAATCCTAAGCGTATCGTTTCCAAGGGAATCACTTCTGCCGGCGCAATGTTTCCGAGGTTCACATTCGTACCGATCAGCTTGATAAACCAAACCTGTTGCTCCTTTTGAGGTGCTTCCCAGATGATGGTTTCTTCAGGGATTTCAGTAAGGATCTCGTCAACCAAGCCCTCTCTAACCTCTCCCGAATCACGGTAAATACCTACATTCCCACCCTCACGAGCTTCAGCAATGACTTTCCAGCTGCCCGCTTCAATCTCCGCTTTCATCAGTTTGATCCATTTATACGGTGCAAAGATCTTCTTTGCATCTTTAGAACCAACCTCCGAAATTACGGTCACCTGTTCCGCAAGCTTGCTGATGTAATTACATTTTTCATCATGTTCAATAGTGATTGAACCGTCAGAAACCTCTGCATACTCCATTCCGAACTCCTCAAGCACACGGCGATAGTCGTCAAACTGATTCCTGATCACAAAGGCTTCAAACAAGGTACCTCCAAAGTAGACAGGGATTCCAGCGCTGCGATATATAGCCAGTTTTTCTTTAAGATTCGGGGTAACAAAAGATGTTGCCCAACCTAATTTTACAATATCTGTATGTACGCCGGCTACATCAATAAAGTCTTCAACTTGTCTCAAACTTAAGCCTTTATCCATGACCATGGTAAGACCTTTTTGACGCGGTTTCACCGGGCGTTCCGGTATATTATTTAATTGGTAATTCATATATGCTGCAAAGGTTATAAAAAAATCAGAAGTTCTGCTTACGAATTCTGCTTAGCACATCACTCTTATCTCATAAATTTATTAATTACTTCCAAAATCAGCCCATTTTCCTGAAGCTGTGGTAAGTATTCAAATAAGATATAATGTTTATCGGGATCGGTAACCAATGCCGTCTCCAGATAGATCAGCGCTTCATCAGATTCCCCTAAAGCGAACAGATAAGCAACCATGCGGTAGTATAATTCAGCAGCATCCGGATTATTTTTAATCGCCTCAGAAATGGTATCTGCAGCTTCCCTTAATTTGCCCAGTTCATACAACAAGGTGGAATAATCTAACCATGCTTCTACGTCTATGGGATTAAACTCAATTACTTTTTCGTAAGCCTCAGCTGATTGATCCATCTGTCCGAGCTTGTAGTAGGCATCCGCCATGGCAAACCAGAAATCAGGATTTTCCTCATCAAGCTCAATCGCTTTCTTATAGAAATGGAGGGACTCAAAATAACGTTCTTCGAAATTTAAGGTCACGCCAATACCAAACCAGGCATCAGCCATCGTGCTATCCATCTTTACAGACTTCTTGTAGTAAGCACGTGCTTCATCCATGCGCTCCAGCTTCTCGTAACATTCACCGATCGCACAATACGTATCAGCATCAGGTTTTTCATATTCAAAAGTCTGCTTGTACACCTCGATGGCTTCTGCGAATTTATCCAATTGCACCAAAGCATTACCCTTATTGTAATATGCAGAAGCAAAATCGTCCTTGATCAGGATTGCATAATCATAAGCATCAATGGCCTTTTCAAATAAATCCAGTTTATGGTAGGAATTAGCCAGGTTGTACCATGCAGCATAGGAATATGGATCCTTGTCAATATACTCTTGGTAGAACTTGATACTTTCCTCCTGCTTATCGAGAATATCGTAGCAGAAAGCCAGTTCATAAAGACCATCTTTGTTTTCCATGTTCTGCTCCAGGCTGCGCTTGATGTACACGATGGCGGATTCATAATCCATCATCTTTTCATACACAAACGCGATCTGCAGCAGGATCTCATCCGTAGAATCGGCCATTTCCAGCGCTTTCTGGTAATTGTCCAACGCTTCGTTGTACCTTTTCAGGCTGGCATAGATGTTTCCGCGGACTACGTAGATCTCCGGCTCGGAGGCTTCCAGCATCTCTGCCTTCTCCAAAGCCTGGAAAGCAAGCTCAAGCTGTTCTGTCGCAACATATAAATGTGCCTGTTTTACATTGAAAACCGCCGCATAAGGATGCTGGTTCAATGCATATTCTGTCACCTGCAAAGCTTTTACAGGATCGTTTTTCTCTATATAATAGTCGATGATATTTTCAAAAGCATGGGCATCAAAAAAATATTGATCCTGGTTCCTCAACATCTCCTCATAACGTTCTACGGAACGTTGCGCATCATCACTAAAATCAAAATTAAAATCCTCTTCCATCGTACTAATTAATTAAAAGAACAGCTCAACGTAATTAATATAACTATTAAGTTGACGTTTGCAGAACAGAATGCTTATATAATTTTCAACAAAAACCCGGTTTAGGGCTAACCTATTGATAATGAAAGGCAAGAAATTGAATGGGAAATTTACTTCCAGCATAGATAAGCCCGGTCTGGGCGGTTCGATTATAAATACAAAGTAACAAAACTTCATCAACAACCTGGTAAAATTCCGGTCATGAAAACCGCACAGGAATAACAATGTTACCCGAATTATGTGTGTTCCTGTATTAAATATATTTTTTGTCTATTTGTGTAGATAAAGATTATAGCTATGCAAATCAACATCAAAAGCATTCTCGACCAACTAGGCATCCAGGACACCAATCCATCATATAGCACCGGCAGTGTCTGGGGTAAACCTGAAGGCACTACCATCGACAGCCTCTCTCCGGTTGACGGGCAGAAAATTGCCAGCGTAGTTACGGCCACCGAACAGGATTATGAGACCGTACTAGAGCAGGCAACTGCTGCCGCTGCATACTGGAAGGCTGTGCCAGCACCACGAAGAGGTGAAATTGTACGTCAATTCGGCGATGCGCTTCGCAGGAACAAAACCAACCTCGGCACACTGGTGTCCTACGAAATGGGCAAAAGCCTGCAGGAAGGATTGGGCGAGGTGCAGGAGATGATCGACATCTGCGACTTTGCCTTGGGGCAGTCCCGACAGCTCTATGGCTTAACCATGCACTCTGAACGTCCTGCGCACCGCATGTACGAGCAGTGGCACCCTTTAGGTATCGTCGGGATCATCTCTGCTTTTAACTTTCCTGTTGCGGTTTGGAGCTGGAACACGGCACTGGCCTTGGTTTGTGGAAACGTTTGTATCTGGAAGCCCTCTTCAAAAACTCCGGTTTGCGCCATTGCCTGTCAGCATATCCTGGCCACAGTGCTGAAAGAAAATAACTTGCCTGAAGGTATCAGCAACCTGTTGATTGGCAATGCTGTCGGCGACAAGATCAACCATGATCCACGCATCAACCTGGTATCCTTCACGGGATCAACGCGCGTGGGCCGGATCGTCGCCACTGCCGTAGCAGGGAGGTTCGGAAAATCTATCCTGGAACTTGGAGGCAATAACGCCATCATCATCTCCAAAGATGCGGACCTTGATATGTCCGTCATCGGCGCGGTATTTGGCGCTGTAGGTACCGCGGGTCAACGTTGCACCTCTACCCGCCGCCTCATCATCCATGAAGATATCTACGATACCTTCAAAGAAAGATTAGTTGCCGCATACGGACAGTTGCGCATCGGCAACCCACTGGACGAAAGTTACCATGTAGGACCGCTGATTGACACGGCAGCTGTCGATGGCTACCTGGAAGCAATTGAAAGAGCCAAAGAAGAAGGTGCCAGATTCCTGGTGGAAGGCGGTCGTTTAGAAGGCGAAGCCTATACCTCTGGATGTTACGTAACACCCTGCGTGGCCGAAGTCGAAAACCACTACAAGATCGTGCAGGAAGAGACCTTTGCACCAATTCTTTACCTGATCAAATACAAAACCCTAGATGAAGCGATTGCTTTACAGAATGGAGTACCGCAAGGTTTATCATCTGCGATCATGACCTTAAACCTACGTGAAGCCGAGCAGTTCTTATCTGCCGCTGGATCAGACTGCGGGATTGCCAATGTGAACATCGGCACTTCAGGAGCAGAAATCGGTGGTGCTTTCGGTGGAGAGAAAGAGACTGGTGGTGGCCGTGAGAGCGGCTCCGACGCCTGGAAAGGTTATATGCGCCGGCAAACGAATACCATCAATTACTCGAACACCTTGCCACTGGCACAAGGGATCAAGTTTAACATTTAGCTTATTTTTGACGATCTAGATAGTTTTTCAGGTCTGTTATGCTTTTCAGCTTATAGGCCAGCGCATCCTTCCGCCGCATCATCAACGCATAGGTGTTATTAAAACCCATTGGCTTCAGCCAGGTTAAACCGTAACGAGCTTCGAACTGTGTCTGTACATAGCTAAAGACCTCTTCGGGGCTCGATATCATACTTTGCACCACCGCAGCAGGTGGCTGCAGGATCACCAGAAAACCAGTTCCTGTATATTCGGGATAAAGGTCAATCTGATGATTCGTAAGCGCGTCGAAGCAAATCTTAGTGCCCCCTAAACCGGTCTTTGTTTCTACGCGAAGGTCAGTATTGCCCTCTATTAACATCCTGTAGATCTCAGTCAGGATATACTGCTCTCCGAAGATCTTACAGCCAATGCGTATGGTTGCCTTATTCCCGTTTGTCGGTGGTTGATAAAGGTTCTGGCTGACTAGAAACTCTTTAGCCACGCCTGCCGGACTGCGTTTTAAGATATCCGTCTGGTAGTTCATCGCCGTCATCGCAGAATCAGTGATCTTTCCGGCAATCAGATTAAGTGCCACCGCCAACTCCGGATAGCGCTTGAGTAGATCAGAGCGCACCAGTGGCGCTGCATAATACGGCGGAAAAATGGTCTGATCATCCTGCAAGGTAATCAGGTCGTAAGCCTTCAACCGCCCGTCGGTACTATAACCGCCGATGACATCCAGCTTATTCTCATAAAGTGCCTCATACATCACCGCATCATTAATGACAACTGAAGATATATTCAAATTATAGCGGGATTTCAGGCCAAGATATCCATCCAGTCTACCCATAAATTCCGGTTCAAATCCGGCCAGTAGACTTGTACGTGTAACCGGAGCAAGTTGAAAGCAGGCCATTAACAGCAAAATAAGGGGAAACATCAGACTCCACTTACGTATACCTGCGGGTTTTCGCTGCTGTATCCTGCCAAGCAGAAAATCGAATAATATCGCCAGCAGCGCAGCGGGTATCGCTCCCGCTAAGATCATGTTTGTATTATTCAGGGCAATACCCCCAAAGATGAATTCACCTAATCCACCTCCGGCAATATAGGCCGCAAGTGTAGCAACCCCCACGTTAATCACAGTTGCCGTACGTACGCCAGCAAGAATCACCGGCATGGCGAGCGGGATTTCAACTTTAAACAGGATTTGCTTGTCGGTCATGCCCATCCCCTTTGCGGCATCCCGGACTGCCTCGTCTATTCCGGTGATGCCGGTATAGGTATTCCTGATGATGGGCAGTAAAGCATACAAGAACAAAACAACGATCGCGGGCAAGGTGCCAATGCCAAACAATGGGATCATAAAACCCAGGAGTGCCACACTTGGAATGGTTTGCATCACTGAAGTCATCCCTAGTACCGGCGCGGCAAGGTTTCTCTTCCTGGCAATCAAGATTGCTAGTGGAAAACCAATGATCACCGCCAGAAGCAAGGAGGTACAGGTCAGGCCAATATGCGTAATGGTCTGATCCAGAATTTTCTCCCACTGCAAGGTCAGGAACTGCCAGAGACTTTGTTGTTCGTTCATGTTAGTTTTCCTTAAGCTGCTTTATTGCCTTGAAGATGTCCTGTAGCGTGATTGTTTTCGCTTCATTCCCCATCTGAACAGTTGCCGATTGAACATCCCCGGCAGTTAAGCTTTGCATCAGGGTCCACAAACTATCGGTCGGCCCGGGCTTTCCAGCTCCGGAAGCTCCTTCATACCCTAGCCCTTTTCCGGGAGTAGGGACTAAGTTGCCCCAAATATCTTTAACCCGGAGTGCTTTCATTTCGAGGAGAAGCCGCTCTATACCAAAGAAATCACGTACAAAATCATTTGCGGGTTTAAAGAGCAATTCAGCAGGTCTTCCAATTTGCTGAACTTGTCCTCGATCCAACAGGCAAATCCTGTCTCCAAGTTCAAAAGCCTCTTCGATGTCGTGTGTAACCATGATAATAGTTTTCTGATTCAGTTCATCCAGACCAATAAACTCCTTCCGGATTCGCGTTCTGGTCACTGGATCGAGCGATCCGAAAGGTTCATCCATCAACAGAATTGGCGGATTAGAGGCCAATGCTCGTGCGAGTCCTACGCGTTGTTGTTGTCCACCACTGAGTTCAGCAGGGTACCGCTGCGCATGACCGTCCGGATCAAGATGTAACTTCAGCATCAACTCCCTCGTCCTGGCCTTGATTCGGGTTTTTTCCCAGCCTAGTAACTGCGGCACAATGCCGATATTCTCAGCAACTGTATAATGTGGAAATAGTCCATTATTCTGCAGCACGTAGCCGATAGACCTGCGGAGCTCTTCTGCCGGCAATGCTAAGGCGTTTTGTGCATTGATAAAGATCTCGCCACTAGAAGGTTCTACCAGACGGTTGATCATTCTCAAGGTTGTCGTTTTGCCCGAGCCACTGGTCCCAAGCAAGATCAAGGTCTCTCCTTTTTTAACTTCGAAGGATATTTTCTGCACGGCAGCAGTTTGCTGGAAGTATTTGCTTAAACCTTTTACAACGATCATTTTAAGTAAGTTGTTGATGTGCCAGTATCCTTCTAAAGATACTAAACTATGGCTTTATATGATTGGCTGTCGTTTGTTCGATAATTAGCAGCTTACTTCCTTGTAATAAAATCACTCAGGTAACTGCACTCCCCTGCAGCAATCTTATAGAAAGGTGTTTTGCTGTATTTCGATTTCAACTCTTTGAAATAGGCGTTGCCGTAGTATGCCGCACTAAAATTTTGATAGCGCATGTCATTGATATCCCATTGGGAAAAAGCATTGATCTGTGCATTCACAATGACCTCCTTTTGCTCACATTTTGCGAGCATGAAGGTACATTTTGCCTTAAAATCAGGATCGTTACTTAAGGTTCTTGCTTTCAAGTACCAGCGCTTTGCCGTTTCGGCTATCTTGAAATCCGCATCGTAAGCGTGTTTTAATGGTGCGGTATTATCATAAGATGACCAGTTATAACTGATCAAATACCAGCTGTTGCCAAAATAGCCTGTCTGGTAAACAGCATTTGCCATTTTGTAATAATGCAACGCAGCGTTCTTCTTATCGCTGACCGTTAGATGCTGCAGCCGTAGCATTTCCGCAGCAAAAGTCTTTTTAGTAAAAGCGCCTTTTTCGGAAACATACTTTTTCGGATAGTCGTTTATGGTTTCGGTAAAAGGGTTTGCGTAAAGCTTTGGGTTTGAAGCATCACTGTACCAGTTTTCTGGTGTGAAGAACTTGTAGCCTGCCGGGAGCTTTGCAAACATTTGAATTGCTTTATCATATTGATGCGTTCGCAGATAAGTCGTCCCGAAAAGCTCATAAAAGTCATCATCACTAAACCAGACCAACGATTTCGCCAGATAGTCCGTCATCTCATTTCCAGCTGCTTTGTTTTTATACTTAAGCAAATCCTGCATGCTCTTCGCACTCATATATTGGTGTAGAAAGGCAGTGGCCTGATAACTCCCGGGATCACCTTTACTCATCGCCAGCGCAGCCCGTGCGGTGTCCCCTAACTTTAAATACGCAGGTGCCAGAATCTGCTGATAAAAGTTGCGGGCTGTTCTGCTAAACCGGTTTTCCGCTGTGCCCGAGCGATTTGCAAATTGCCGGGCGGCCTCTACGCTGTTTTCCGCAGAACGCTTTTCCTCCAGCCATTTCAAAGTAGGTAGCAGCGCAATTTCATCAAGTACTTTTCCATTCTTGAGGCTGTTAGCGCTGATTAATAAGGTCGTGATCCGGTATTGATCGCGTAGCTTTTCATTCAGCTGATCTGGTTTTAAAGCCCTTAAATAGTCCATCGCCAATGAATCTTTATGCTCCATCCAGGATAGATAGGCAGCTGTCAGGGTCCCCAGCTCGGGTTGAGGATACTTCCGCTCTGCCGCTAATTTTAAAGCGAAGTTTCTGATCTCATTAAGCTGCTTTAGGTTAGCTGCTTTGACACTATCCTTGTAATTGGTGTTGTCGCTGTCTGCGAAATAGTAATTATAGGAAACCTTGGCAATATCGCTCGTCTCGATCAACGCTTGTTCCAATTTATTTACCTCCCTAACCAATAAAACTCCATTCAAAGCACTTTTTGGCTCATATTGGTACACCTGATGTAAACTCTCCAGGTTGAATTCTGGATTTCCAAAACCATTGATCGCCCAGATATTAGCCTTCTCTTCGGCCGTCGTGGCATACTCTAGTGCAGCCCTCAGCGGAGCACTGTTATAGTAATAGTTTTTATAGGCTTGTATTCTTCTTTCCGGATTGCTGGCGAAAACCTTCGAAAAAAGAAAAGCAGACTGCCCGGTGTTCCCCAGCCTGCGAATCGAACCAGCATAAAGCGCCAGCGCCCATCCTTTTACCGCAGTTTTAGATTTATTGTTCATGATGAACCGCTCATATACCGCTTTGCTGTCTTCGTGCATGCCTGCATAATGGAACATCCTTTCTGCCTGATAGGCATAGCGCAACTTCAGGAACTTATCGCGTGTTGATTTGGTCAACGCTAAGGCCTCCTTCGCTAATACAGACATGCCCAAACTATCTCTCGGTTCCGGATCCCATGGATCAAATGCGACATCAGCATAGGGCTCGCAGCGTTTGGCAAAGCGGAAATATTTTAAAGCTTTTTTGTGTTTCGATAGGCCCTGCACAAAGCTGTTCTTCTGTAAACTGTCAGGCAATGCTGCAATATTTCCATTGTATGTGGCTAGCCTTGAACTTGTCACACTATCCGCCTGATACATGATCTGATATACATCAGTTGCTGCAACATGCAGGTAGTGCCCCCATTCCCTGCTGTTAATCTCCGATTCACTTTCAACATCTTGCTCACTATTCAAATAAGCCATTTGGTTATAAGCGAAAGGCAGGTATTCATCGCCCTGCACGTTATTATGAAAATACGACACATAATAATCATAAGGATCTACTTCTCCACCGCAAGCAATATCGACAGCAATTTCAGCGAAAAAAGTAAATAGGAAAACGCTAAAAATTAGCAATGATTTTTTGATAGTCTTCATCAGTATAATGTTTTAAAAGGTTGGCATCTAAGTGATAAAATGCCAGAGTTCTTTCTTCCGGTTTTAAATTACGTGATAAGAACCGGGCGGATTGTTGTAAATCTGCACTGGAAATTTCCTCCCAACGAACGACATCGCCACGTTTCAACCCGGCAGCAGGATAGTTGATTAGCAAATCGTATAAAATGGAATTGCCCCTTTGCCGGAACAAGTGTTTGTCTTCAATTTGCATTTTGCTGATCCTCTTAGATATACCTGCATATTCGCGGTTTCTAAATACAACAGCCCAGTCAAAAATAGGTAGTGCCACATCCAGTTTTAAAGGATAATTTTGAAGATAATCCTGCAAGTAAAGATCCATTTCATGCTGATCAAGAATGGAGTTCTGCTCGCCGTATTTCCGGAGATTACCCATGTTATAACACATCAGCATAGCCTTTTCTACGGGCGGAATGCCACTTAAGCTAATATTTTTTACCTGATGCAGGCGGAGCGTAACGGAAAGCGATTTGCCATGTAACAGCGGATGTGCCTTTAATTGTTGAAGGAAGTCGAAGTAGCTATCCCGGGTTGTTTTGGTCCAGTCGCAATCAATCTGGAGCTCTTTGAAACTTTGCTTCCCTCCTTGTTTAACTTTAGCCGCTACGAAGGTCGCTATCCTTCCTGCCAGTGCAGCACGCTGTGTAGCATCAAGTTTATGGAAAACCTGATTTACGATAAACACTACTGGTATAACCTCAACGCCATGTGGTAGCGGATCAGAAAATTTGATTGGAGAAACTGGAGTAGCTTGCTGCAAATCCGGATTGTAGTCTACATCCATGATGCGCAGGTAAAGCGACTTCGATTTAAACCGCTCCAGATAACTGCTCTCCACCGCGTTATTCTGATAATTGGTTTTCCAGAAATAAAAAGTTGGATGAACGACCGCCTTCTGTTTGCACCCGAACAGGAAACATACAAAAATTAACAAGCCCCTTATGTTGTGCATATAGATTTTGATCGAATAAAAGTAGGATTAATCCTGCTTAATGCCATCGGAAAACCTGATAAACACCGAAAGCGCCTGATCATGATGCATGACCAGGCGCTTTCTATCGTTAACGAATAGCTTCTATTTTCTTAAGGCATCTTTTAAAACAGCTGCAGCTTGTTTGATCGATGATTGTACTGCTGGTATATGGGCCAGTGGATTCAACATGCCGTAGTCATGAATAAAGCCTTTGAATTCTGCCACCGTGGTAGGTACCCCTGCCTCATCCAGTTTTCTGCCGTAAGCCACACCCTCATCATGCAGGATGTCATTTTCAGCCACGTGTATCAATGCAGGCGGCAGGTCTTTTAACGCTTCCAAACTCGCTTGTGCAGGAGAAGCATATTTGTGCTTTCTGGCTTCTACATCCGGCAGATAGTTATCCCACATCCATTGCATCAGCGGTGTAGTCAGGAATCTTTCCTGTGCAAACTTGGTATAGGATTCACGGCCAAAATCTGAATCTGTTACTGGCCATAACAGGATCTGCTGTTTAATCTTTGGACCGTTTTTATCTTTAGCCATCAGCGCTACCACAGCAGCCATATTGCCGCCAACGCTATTTCCAACTACGGCAAGGTTGCTGCCATCTACGCCGATCTCATCTCCATGCTCGGCCACCCATTTGGTTGCACCATATGCCTGGTTTGTGGGTACGGGAAATTGAGCCTCAGGAGATGGGGTGTAATCTGGGAAAACTGCCACTGCAGCACTGTTTACCACGAGGTCTCTCACCAATCTCTTGTGCGTTGGATAATCGCCAAGCACCCAGCCGCCGCCATGGAAGAACATAAATACCGGAAGTCCGGCTTTTGCACCTTTAGGTTTCACAATGTGAATGTTCAAAGGCTGGCCGTCAACTGTAATGGTTTTTTCTGTTTCTTCAATGTCTGAATAGTCGTAGTTAACGGATGCTTGTGCACCGACCAGCACCTGTCTTGCTTCCGCCGGGCTTAGGGTTTCAAGTGGTTCGCCACCGCCGCTGTTTAAAGCCTTTAAGAAAGCTCTGGTTTCTTTGCCGATGTTTGGGTCTTGTGCTGCTGGTTGTACATTGTTTTGTTGTGCCATGATTGTAGTGTTTAGGGTTAGTAATAAGATACTGGTTATTAGTGGATTTTTAATTTTCATATTGTTTGCTATTTCCTGACTTGTTTTGATATGACAAAGGTATCGCCAGGCAGAAGGCCGGTAAACGTTAAAAAGTCGATAAGAATTGTACTTTTTTCCGCAAACAGCGAATGTTGTCCATTTTCTTAGAATCGCTGGATAGATCTTTATCCTTACTTTTACCGCTGGAAAGCTGATCATTATGAAGTCCGGAAGTTTACTTTTCGAGTCGAATTACAAGAAACTGGGTATGCATGCCTTTGATGAAACCGGTTTGAGTTCCGCAAATGCTGAAAACTTCCGTTCATACATTAAGGTGCTACTGGTACCGAAAGGTTACTGTTTAAGCATAGATTTCAACCAGTATCATACAGAACAATACACCCTGTTTTTCGTCAATTCAAATCAATACCTGCATATTACTACTGGTACAGCCGAAAATGCAAGGATGATCTACTATAACCGGGATTTCTACTGCATTCAGCTACATGATGCGGAATTAGCATGCGATGGACTCTTGTTCAACAACATCTTTGAGATTCCAAAAGTGGCGCTGAGCGAAGCAGGTCTTCAAAATACATTGAACATCTTCAGCACCATTCAGGAAGAGCTGATTTCGAAGGACTACTCATCAGAAGAAATGATCAGAATTCACTTGAAGCAGCTTATTATACAAGCAACAAGGGCATGGAGAAAGCAAAATCTTGAGGGCAGCACGCTTCCTGTACCCGCAGAAGAAGATCTCTTTAGAAACTTCAGTCGTCTGGTCGAAATCCATTTCCGATCCAAACACAGTGTTTCTGAATATGCCGACTTACTTGGTATCGCGCCAAAAAGCCTCGCAACCAGATTGAAAAAGCTGAAACTTGAAAATCCTAATGAAGTTATAAAAGCCAGGATTGTGCTTGAAGCAAAACGCTTAATGATGTATACCGGCAGCAGCATCAAAGAAATCAGCTATCAACTTGGATACGATGATCCAGGCTACTTCAACAGGATTTTTCATCAAAAAGCGGGCTGTACACCCGCAGCATTCAAGAAGAGTCTGAAACAGCATCAAAGTCCCGAAGAGCAAGACTATAGCGGTTTATCACCAATATTCCAGGCCTAGCAACTTCTTTCCTAAGGGCGACAGTTCAGCTACAGGATAGTTTAGTTCCCGACGTGCCGGATCGCCGGGGAATGCATAACCTTCAGGAGCGAGACGTGCTTGCCAGGAATTTATCCGCCATTGACGCATAGCTTCATTATCTTCATCAGCGGGCATCATCGAGATGTATTGTGCAACACGCACTTTATCAACGCTGTTATTGGCTCTGATGCCATGTGGCTGTGTACTGTTGAATATCAGCAGATCGCCAGCTTCTAA
Source organism: Pedobacter sp. SAFR-022 (assembly GCF_051965375.1). Taxonomy (NCBI): domain Bacteria; kingdom Pseudomonadati; phylum Bacteroidota; class Sphingobacteriia; order Sphingobacteriales; family Sphingobacteriaceae; genus Pedobacter; species Pedobacter sp. SAFR-022. Next base: position 1,270,203 of record NZ_JBQCME010000001.1, on the reverse strand, counting down.
TTTTACTTTCGTCGGTGTAAAACCGCTGATATCTGGTTTGAAGCGATCGCGATCAGCCGGTTGGCTAAGCTTCCAGGTATCATAAGTCCGGAACAATTCCGGGATACACTGGAACCCACCCATGTGCTCATCCATCTGATCGGCCAGCGCCAACACGCCCTGTACATTTTGTGGTTTGGTTTCCGGATCATAATCCCAGTGAATGAAACCCTTATACTCATGTCCCGGCCGGATCGGAAAGTTAAGGTTAGCCCGGTCTATGGTTACCCAAAGCTTCTCTGTACCCCATATATCTGTAAAAGCATCATGGATGCGTTTATTCTGGCGATTGTCCCACAGCAGCTGATTGTTGTAAACTTCTACCATTCCGGTATTATTCAATTCGGTCATTTGCATTTTCGCTGAGGGTACGCGGTACCAGCTTTCAGGATCATTGGGATCCTTATCCTCATAATGCCATAGAAAGTCAGCCGTCCTTTGCGCCTGTTCCCTGGGAATGGCTTGTTTGATTACCACATAGCCGTTTTCGATCCAGAATTTCCAGTCATCCTCAGATAAAACCTTTAAGGGCCTGCCATTACTCCGGTCATTTAATTTGATCTTACTGCTGGTTGCTGTAGAAGGGTTCCCAGGAATTTCCTTGTGCGCCGTATTCACTCCAGCGCCGGGCATCATTGTTTCTCTTTCCATAATTGGTTAATGTTAGTTGACCATACAAAAATGCTGCAGCGTGCTCCACTTGCTTTTCTCTATAATGGCAAGTTTTTGCTCTGGGTTGACCGTTATTAAAATACTGCTATCTTTAAATGTATTAGAGCAAGCAACCGTGCAAATTCAAAAAGAGCAGGTTATTATAGATCCCGGACAATCCTTTAAGCTTTTTTCACCAAGCTTAAGGGAGTATTTCTATTGGCATTACCATCCAGAGGTCGAGCTTATCTTCATTGAAGGCCTGACCGGTATTCGCCATGTGGGACAGCAGGTATCAAGTTTCATGGACAGTGACCTTGTGCTGATTGGACCCAATATTCCGCACTTGAATTTCGATTACGGCTTAACTTCCGAATATCGGCAAATCGTAGTGCAAATGAAGGAGAGTTTCCCGGGCGATGTGCTTCGTGCTACGGCTGAACTTGCATCTATTGAACAGCTTTTTAAAAGAGCCAGATATGGTATCGTATTTAAAGGTGGTGTTAAAGCCGCAGCCGGGCAGATGTTGAAAGCAATGGAGGCTCTGAACCGCTTTGATCGGCTACTTAAGCTGCTCGAGATATTTCAGCTTTTGGCACTCAGCGATGAATGTGAACTACTAAATGATCAGGATACGAGTATCAGTCTTTATTTAAAAGATAAGGTTCGAATGGGTACAATCTATGGCTATATTCATGGCAATTATCATGAACATGTCGATGTAAACGAGGTTGCAGCGCGTGTTGGTTTAAGCACCTCCGCTTTCTGCCGTTACTTCAAGCGACAAACGAAGATGACCTTCACAGACTTCGTCAATCAGTACAGGATTAATCAGGCGAAAACCATGTTACTTAAGGATGTTACGGTAACAGAAGCATGTTATGATGTCGGATTTCAAAGCCTGTCCTATTTCAATAAGCTCTTTAACAAATTAGAAGGACTAGGGCCGATGGAATTCAAAAAAAGGTTTTCTAAAGATTAATACCGAGTTATTGTTGTGATACCCACCACTTGCCGGTCTTAGTAACACCAGGAATGGTTTTCTGACCCATAAGCGGCGTAATGATCGTTATATTTGACTTTTCAGCAAGGTTCGATACCATTTCTATAGATTCTTTCCATGGATGTAGCGCAAGATCGAACGTTGCCAGGTGAATCGGGAACAGCGATTTGGCTTTAACATCAGATACAACCTGAATTACCTGCTCCGGAAACAGATGTGTATTTGGCCAGCCATTATTCCAAGCATCAATCTCTACAAAAGCGATATCAAAGGGGCCATATTTCTCGCCGATCTGTTTAAAATGTGCACTGTATCCGGTGTCACCGCTCCAAAAGAGCTTCGACTTTTTCCCGCTGATTACGTACGAGGCCCAGAGCGTTTTGTTTCTGTCCTTATTACTCCGGCCCGAATAATGAACACCCGGTGTTGCCGTGATTTTAATACTCTTAAAATCAAAGCTTTGATGCCAGGCAAGTTCAGTGATGCGGTTGGGCGGAACACCCCAGCCTTTTAGCCGGGCGCCAACGCCCAAGGGCACCACAAACCGTGTCTCTGTAGCTGCAAAATGCTTAATCGTGTTCGCTTCCAGGTGATCATAATGATCATGTGTAATCAACAGCACATCGATTGATGGAAGCTCCTTCCGCTCAACTGGAGCAGCCGAAAAACGCTTTGTGATTCCAGGAAGCGGACCTGCATTATCAAGAACAGGATCTATCAGGATCCGGTATCCATCAAGTTCCATCAAGGCTGTAGAATGTCCAAACCAATACATCGCCAGATCCTGGGGTGTTTTAGAGAAATCCGATTGGTTGAGCTTAACCTTGGGCAACTCATTTTGCGGTGCATAGGGTGATTTAGTGAAAAACCTTAGAAAGCCCGGATCGCCTCCTGTAGTTTTATCTTTTGCGGAGATGATGCTTTCAGGACTCACAAACTCATCAAGCGTGGGATCATAGTAGGAAAGTCCTCCAAATTGCTCGATACTTTCTTCATGCGAGTAACGCTCGCCTATTTGTTCATTTACCCGTATGACCGCTGCTATTATTAAAATAAGGAGAATGAGGAAAAAACCTCCGACTAACTTTTTCGTTTTAGAGCTCATCTAAGTTTCATTTAGCTTCAAATATAAGCCTACCCGCAATAGGTTCCCAGGACTTTAATTATCTGATACAAAGTTGATGATAACTAAGCATTGGGACTTACTTAAACCAAGGGATAATTGTGAGTTTCAAAGATGAACAATAAATACCAGAGGCTTATTCAAGGTAAATGTGGTGGGATTTCGCCACTTGTGAAAAGTGTCGGATCAACTTTACTTACGTCCCCATGATACACCCAGGAAGTGTTCCCAACATAAGTCCTAAAAGCTTTAAGTGCTTTAAATGGAGGTATTGGATATTTAGTATGGGGATCAAAACCACTGTCTTTCCAATCACCAAAAATGGATTCCGCCAATTTAAATTTTAAAAGCGTCTTCATGTTTTACGTCGCCACAGATGGTCAGTAAACTATTATTTGGGTAATAATACTTGTCTTTGATGATCATCATTTTCTCCGGAGTCGCAGTATTGATTACCTCGTGATCACCAATCGGATTCTTCCGTGTCAACAAGTCTCCCCAGAGGTATTTTTGGGAGTCAAACCAGAGGATAAATCTAGGATCACTTTCCGCGCGCTGAAATTCTCCGTCCACCACCGGACGTTCCTTTTTCATATCCTCTTCCCGGTAGATCGGGAAACGAATTGCGGAATTCATAAATTTAAGCCCTGCGTCCAAACTGTCCTTGTCGAACGTGAAAAAATAGTTTACCCGCTCTATATCCGTTGTGCCATTCCATACCGCGCCTAACTCCTGCGTACGTTTAAGAAACTTTTCCTGGTTTGGATAGTCTTTATTTGCTTTGAAGAACATGTGTTCGAACAGATGAGAAAGCCCGCTAAATTCCGGACCTTCTGTGTAAGCACCATTTTTAACGGCTATTTCGATGGTTGCCAAGGGAACTTTACTATTCTCAATAACCACGACCTCCAGCCCATTTAAAAGTTTTTTTGTGAAAGTATCCCTCAGGGAGCCTGGGCTGGGCGAATGCCCTAGCAGGGACCAGTAATCCAAGCATTATTAGGCCGCATAAAGCAACGGAAATACAATGTTTCATATCTGATTTATTTTTGAAGTGTTACGTCAAAAAATCGCCTGGATTTGGAAATCCAGCATGGGATGATATAAACAGCTTATAAGAACTTATCTAATCAATTTAAGAAAAATTACTCTTGTAACAACTAAATACAAAATTAATTTACTGAAAATCAGCGGATACCAAGGCTTCGACGTACGTCGTCGATTTGCAAGATCTAGCCCTCTGGGGGCTGATAATTTCACAGGTAACGCATAGCTCTCCCCTATCCGGGTTGCATCTTTTGACTGTTACTACATCGTTGACAGCAAAGACCAGGTACGAAGGCGATTAGTTATCTAATATGGAAGAAAAAGCTTGATTTTTGAAAATATGGTTGGTTACAAACTCAGCACCATATCTTGTATAATGATTATGATCGTACATATAAGGAACATTGTCCTTATTTAGTTTGTCGGTATTCACTTCGAAAATATCAATATAATAGGACCCTAAGGATTTTTTTAGTACCTGATTTACTTTGTGGGACTCCTGATCAATAAATTTCTTATCAAAAGATGTTTTATATTCAATTTCCCTTGCTGCAATTGAAGCATAGGAGGTGATATATGTCTCGCTTTGCCCCAGTATGAGTACAGGTATATTGAAGCTTTCAACATATTTTATGGTCGTCATAATGTTTGGAACTAGTTCTTCCTTACGGTCAGCATTAATCCAATTAGCACTAATGATGACTGCGTCAATTTTATTCTTGTTCTTAGGTATAAAATCAGCGTACATATAATCGACGGCTTCACTACAACCTTGATTACCATTCTTGTTCAAAATAGGCATACATCCTACAAATGAAGCTTGAATTAAGTTAGTGGAATCCCGTAGAAACCGCTCTCTAAATGATTGCGATACATGGGCTGAGTGACTATCACCTATGAGTATCACATTCCTCATGCCATCCACGAGTCCAAAACACAACTTGCTATCAAAGTCAGGTTTCTCACCCATTTCAAAGTTTACTGCACATTCTCTGGTCAACAGCTTATCTACTTCAACTTTATGACTTTCTTTATAGTTGGCGACACGTAAAGTTTCTTTTTCAAATAGCCTATCATTAAAGTCCAACTTGTTGACGATAATAAGGACAGCTGCTGCCCCGAGGGTTGGTATTATAATCTTGAAAACATTAGAAAAATCATATTTCTCAATCAGATTATAGGAGGCGTACCCAAGTGCAATTGATCCTAATATTAATATTAGCTGAGCATATTCGATAGAATAAAGCGCAAAATAACCTGCAAACACATATAAAGGCCAGTGCCATAAATATATGGAGTAGGATGTTTTTCCTATAAATTGGACAAATCCAGATTTTAAAACCGAGAATGAGTTCTGGTTACACAGAATTATAGCGAAAGTGGCAATAGTTGGAATTAATGTATACCAGCCCGGCCATTGCATGTCCTCTCTTAAAATAACTATACTCAAAATAAGGGTAAGATACCCGATTATAGCGATAGTAGATTTAAACCTGAATTTTATTTTATCCTCGCAAAGAAAAGCAATACCGCCAAGCAACATCTCCCATGCTCTTGTATGTAAAAAATAAAAAGATATTGAAGGGTCTTGATCACTGAGATATACAGAATACGCGAATGATAAAACTGAAGCAGAAACAAATAAAAGCAAAAACTTATTTCTGTCATTTCTAAAGTACCTGTTTATTAAAACTAGTGCTATAGGCAAAATCAAATAAAACTGCCATTCTACAGATAATGACCACGTATGGAGAAACATGTTATTATCGGAGGATAGCGCGAAATAATCAACTTTAGAATAAATGATGTTAGATATGAACACGAGACTTGATAGCGCATTTTTTGACAAATCCCTATAGTCAACAGGTAAAAATAAAAAGAAGGTCACAAAGGTCACGATTGTCACTAATGCCAACAGTGCAGGTATAATTCTTAATGCTCTACGTTTGTAAAAGTCAAGAATGCTGAAGCTGTTTTTTGACATTCCATTCAATACTATTCTTGACATTAGATATCCAGAAATCACGAAAAAGATGTCTACTCCTGCAAAGCCACCGTTTGTATAAGGCACCTTGAAATGGAATAACAGAACTCCAAGCACAGCTATTGCCCGGAGTGCATTTATATCGTAACGGAATGCTTTAGTAATTTGCGACATTTAGTTTCAACTTAGATTGGTACCAAATATATAGCATTCAATGGAAACCGTAAATAAATTTGCGTGGAAGTTGTGGAGTGTAAAATTATTTTCTAAACCTATTTTCTCTAATTTTCACATTTTTAATCAATATACCTGATTGGTGTGACAACAGTTTACAAAGCAAAATATTTAGGTTGGACCAATCTACTGGAAATGACCCAAGAGATCCAGAAGGCTTTATCTTGGCTAATCTCTGCTATAAACTTGCTAAATAGTGGAAGTCTAAAAATGCGGTGTTAAGGGAGCCTCTTAGAAATGAGAGGCTTTTTGCATTGCTGCCGATGAAAAAGATTGCCTGCATTTCGCAATTATGTCCGGAAATGGATTCATTGACAATCGGCAGGTGTTAACGTAAAGTCAGTAGCTCTGAAATCTTCCTCCAGATGGGAGAGTTTAGTTGTGCCGGGAAGTGGCACGATAAAAGGGTATTTCGAAAGCATCCAACTCAGGCATATTTGCGACGAGGTCATTCCCCTGGTTTTCCCAAATTCGTTCAATACTTCTACAATACGGAGATTCTGCCTTATTGCCCCAGCCTGAAACCTCGGCCAAGCTCCACGAATGTCATTTGTATTCAGATCAGAATATTCGGTCAATGTGCCGCCAAGCAAACCACGACACAGCGGGCTGTAAGCTACAAAGCCAATTTCCAGCTCCTGCAATGTTGAAAAAATGAACTCTTCGGGCAGTCTGGTCATAAAGGAATATTCACTTTGCACCGCCGTTATGGGACAAACTGCATGAGCTCTTCGAATGGTTTCTGCTTTAGCTGCACTAAGACCAAAATGCAACACTTTTCCTTCTTTGATTAAATCTCTTACAGTGCCTGCCACATCTTCAATTGGCACATTTTTATCTACACGATGCTGATACAAAAGATCAATTCGATCAGATTTTAGACGCTTGAGCGATTGCTCTACAACTTTTCGGATGTTTTCTAGTTTGCTGTTCAGTCCATTCTATGGCAGCAAATCAAAAAGTTATACTCTGCAAAGCGGTGTCGGCAACTGAATTTCCAAAGGATTTTAATATCCGGTTTCATACACATATCTATTGTCAAGGTGGGAGCTTGAAATTTGTATTTAACGGCCAGCGATATCAAAGTAAAAAAGGTGAGTTCATCTTTTGGTTAGCAGGCGCTAATATTTCGAATTTATCCTTGTCAGGAAATTTTAAGGCTACAATTTTGTTTGTCAACAGCGATCTACTTACCGCAAGTCTGCCGAATGCCACAGTGAGCATAGACAGCATTATACATTCCAAGGAATATCCCATTTTGCATCCGGATAAAAATGATAAAGTGAAAATCCTGAAAAATTTTCAGTTGCTGTACGATATCTCGCAGGAAACCGACTATCGGTTCTATGAGGAAGCACTTAAACTTCAAATGCAAATCTTCTTATTGGAGATGTGGCACATTTTTGAAGATGAGCTCGACAGAAAAAAACGCAGTCTGCAAAGCGGGTCCTTGTACGAACAGTTCGTGCAGTTGGTACAGGAACATTGTATGAGAGACCGTGAGGTACGGTTTTATAGCGATAAGTTGAGCATCACACCAAAATATCTCAATTTTATTTGCAAGGCTAATACACGGATTACCGCCTCAGAATGGATACAGCGTAATGCAAAAGAGCGGATCATTATCCTGTTGCAAAACAAGAACCTTAACATTTCCGAAATAGCCGATGCAATGGATTTTTCAAGCCGTTCGTTCTTTACCCGCTATGTTAAAAAATTGCTCGGGGTAACGCCAAAGGAATACCGGGAGCGAATTTGATACAACAATAAGCGTTGGTGCTTTGGAGGGTTGTAAATCGAGAAATACTATTAGTCCATATCGAACTTTTGGTAAATTATAGTATTTCGACCGCTCCGCTTCTTCTCTTTTAGCTATAGATCTAAATAGTCAAGGTACGCAGAACTAAAACTTCTGTCACAGAAAAGGCCCGTTTTAAACCCTTACGTGCAAACAATAAAAAATGTCTTCCCAAGTTTTGAATATATATGGCTTGTCTGTTCGCATATGGAAGGTGAGAGGAAGAATGTTTTTAAAGTTTACGACAAGATTGCCAGCTGGTTTTCTAACAATAGGGATGTTGGACTAATTGAAAGGAAATACCTAGACAATTTAATAGGGTTTCTCCCTGATGAGGGTAGTGTTTTAGATCTGGGCTGCGGTACAGGCAAGCCAATCCTGGAATACCTTCTTAGCAAAAACCTCAATGTCACCGGAGTCGATGCAAGCGGTGAAATGCTTAAAATTGCTAATTCCAACTTCCCTCAAGTCGAGTTTATTCTACAGGATATGCGCCTTATTAATCTAAATAGAAGGTTCAATGCGATAAATGCTTGGCATAGCTTTTTCCATTTGGCGACTACTGAACAACCAGCGATGTTTAAAATTTTTGAAGAACACCTTCGTCGTGACGGGATTTTGCTTTTTACTTCTGGGCATAAGAATGGAGAAGCATGGGGGATGAACGTTTCTCAGCCAAGGACCATCACACCTTAACTTAGCCTAAGAATAAACATATTTATTTTTCTATCCAGATAGCCCCAATGCTGTAAGTTCTAGCTTGACCACTAATCAGCACGCGATCACCCTTCGCTTCACAAACCAACTGCCCAAGCCGTTCAGAAACTTGTAAAGCATTCAGCTTGGATTTATCTAAACGTTCTGCCCAGAAAGGAATCAGCGAACAATGGGCCGAACCTGTTACTGGATCTTCCAGAATTGATGCCTGAGGAGTGAAAAACCTCGAAACGAAATCACAGTGCTCACCAGGTGCAGTTACGACCACACCTCCCGGATCAAGATTGATCTGGTCAAACAGCATCCGGTCAATCTTAATATCCCTGATCTCTGATTCGGCCTCATACACCAGAATGAAATCTCTGGATTTTAATACCTCCTTCGGTTTAATGTTTAAGGATTTCATGATGCTTTCTGGCAAGCTAGCCGGTACGGGCATTCTTGAAGGGAAATCCATCGTATAGCAATCATCTTCAATCCTGACTTTCAGATCTCCACTCAGGGTCTCGAACGTCAGCTCCTCAGCCTTATGGTCCAAGATAGTTTTTAAACAATGTGCAGTTGCAAGGGTAGCGTGTCCGCATAGATCCATTTCAATTTCCGGGGTAAACCAGCGTAGATGGATTTTATCACCCAGTTCTACAAAAAAGGCGGTTTCCGCTACTGCATTTTCTTTGGCGATCTTCAGCAGAAGATCGTCAGAAAGCCATGCTTCCAAAGGAACAACACAGGCCGGATTACCGCCAAATATGCGGTCTGTAAAAGCATCAACTTGGTATAGCGCTAACTTCATTCGTGCAAAGTTATTTATATATGCATTTATTGTACCTTTTAGATGCAATATAAAAGGCAGGTAGCAAATCGAGATTAATCTAGTTACTTTGATTTAGATGCTTCATCAATCATCCCCGCCATCGTACCGCTCCCTGGAAAGCCTGTAAACTTCTGTGCGAGCGAACCTGCGCTATCATAGATGACATAGGACGGAATCGCCTCGAAGCCAAAATGATCCATCAAGTATTCCCATTGCGCATCGGTCAGGTAATATTGCTCACCCCCTATCCCCTTTATTTTTTCTTCCCATAGTTTCCGAGGAGATGATCTATTGCTGAGATACACAAATGCAACATTCTTATCCTGGAAACTGGTCTTTGCAGTTCTGAATTGCTGCATGGCATCCAGGCAGGGTGCGCACCATGTTGCCCAAAGGTCTACCAGAACAACCTTGTTCTTATGCTTGGCTACGATCGTCTCCAACACCTTTTCCGCTGGAACAGACGATATATCATGAACAATGGTCGGTGTTTTAAATTTATCTAATTCCTCAACCTGCAGGTTTTTCCGAAGCAGGATTTTTGCAATCTCTCCATTCTTCCAGTACCTGGCAATGTGCTCCTTTTGTTTCTTGCTAAGTGGTCGTACTTCTTCATTAAGCTGCCTTGCATACGCATTAGCTGCTAAAATATCGTAATATGGACCGTCCTTAAACCCAAGCAAATCTCCCAGAATATGCTTTGTATCTGCGATCCAGGATGCAATATCGCTTTCCTCAATTAATGGCAGTCCGATGGTTTCATTCTGAAGAATCTTCATCTGAAACTCCACCAGTGAAAAACATTGCAGGTATTCCAGATCATTCAACTTCATGTCTTTTAAAAAGCGATAATAAGTTCTGTCGATCTTCTGAATATCGGGCTGACCGCTTTCATCATTATTGATGTTCCGATAATTAAGCTTCATCTCACTTTCGTAATCAAAAACATGTCCACTATACATGAACAAACCGAAGTCCTTCGCCAAAATGCTTTTTAGCTCATTTGACAACAAGCTATCTTTCCTGACAATCTCTAGTCGCTCCCCTAAGACCATTTTAACATAGTTGAAAAAGTAATCCGTGCTTTTTTCATATAGCGGTTGCGCTGCCCGCTTCGGCCGGTACGCGATCATTTTATTGACCACATCAAAGCCTTGGGTGAGATCATAGTGATTTCTATACGGATGAATCCCAACACTCTTAAGATCGCCGTTCGATTCATAGGCAATATCAATATTGGTAAGGCCAGCATGGCCTACTTTAACTAGAAAAGCCTTTTCCGGATTCAGACTTGTGTTTAAGCCAATCATGGCGCTATCTGTTTCAATATCAACATCAATTGAAAACTTCCCCGACTGATCAACGATAGCTTTATAGCGAACATATTCTCCTGAAATCGGATGTGGAACGGTAATATTTACCGAGGTTTCATCCGCGTTGGAGCCCTCCCGCCGGATTATGGTTCCCGTAATCTTAGTTGTGCCTGCTTTTATCCCCGGCGGATCTACCATCACAGCTGCAGGGGCAGCCTTTGATGAGAAGAAAAGAAAACTGAACAGGGCGAGAACATTTAGCTTTAGTAGTTGCGTCATATTTGGGGGTTCGGGTATGTTACTTCAATTGGCGACTTTTCAAAACGGCTTCCAATTCCTCCTTATCGTATTTTGAACCATTTATAAGTTTGTAAGCAAAGAATAACGGAATCAAGGTGACGAGTCCTAAGGTATTTTTCATCCAACTGAAGACTATAATACCAAACAAGAAACCGATGAATACAGCATTGAGTATTGCAGTAGATTTCATCTTCTTTTCTAGCTGTAATAATTCTTCATCTGTTAATGTTGACAAGTCTTTTTGAATCATCTTCTTCCTGATTAATAAGGCTTAAACCATTTAAAATCATGAATTCTTAAGATATGAAAAAAATTTAAATAGAAGGCATTAAGCATAGATTGCGGCAAGAAAACCGAAGGCTGTCTTTATAGCAGCACCAGCATACAAGTAAAACCAAATAGAATGCAAAGCTGAAACACATCAAACCCAGATCGAACGCACAGTTTGTGTGCGCTTGTTCTGGGTCTGATGTGCGTTTGATGTGGGTCAGACCTGCGTTTGCTCCAAAGCTGTCTTATCCGTGTCTTACCCTATTATGGCTATACCTGTTTAGCTGTTAATACTAAACTAATTATACACCCACATCCGTAATTTCGAAAATAACTATACAATCCTGTAACTGGAGATTAACGACGAGCCAGCGTTGCAGTTGGGCGGCTCGCAATAATGGTTTCATTTGCTGCAAACTGATCCATGGTGAGGTTTCCAAGATCACACATCTCAATCGCGTGCTGATCGGTTTTACCTGAAATTTTAAGTGCTGATGCGCCTTTTACCGAGGTAAATAAAGACACCGTTTTAGCTTTAATATCCGCTGTTGCCTCGTCTTTTAACTTCACATTGAGGTTTAATAATTGGAAACAACCTTCAGTTCTAACCTTCGATTGGTTGTTCGCTTCAATTGCAGTCAGTTCTCTTACATAAACCACAATAGATAAAGGCCGGTCAGCGAAAGAGCTGATGCGCAACGTACCCCCTTGCTGTTGCACCAAAGCGTTTTTGGAGTAGTACTTATCATATACTTTCACGCTTTCCTTGCTATCCTGAACCAGCAGCAGGTTTACGTTTCCACTAACAACGATCTTCTTAATTTCCTTAACTGAACTTAAGGTGGTAATGTAGTGGCTAGGCGCTCCTGCTTTTACTGCGGCAGTGTTGGCGATTAATATTATTCCGGTGAATAGAGCGAACAAGGTTTTTACTGAAGTTTTCATGATTTTTATTCCTTAATGTTTGTAAATCAATTATTTATATCTTTTTATTTGTTTGGTAATAAGATGCCTCGACAAAAAAAACGTTTCAGCCTGCTTTGTCTAATTAGACCATGTCAGCCTGTATTTCGACGAAAGGCATATATATTTCGACCAACAGGTAAAAAAATTTTCAATTCCGTGATTTGATGTTTGATACAAAGTGAAAATCCTGTATGTTTAAAACTTTTATACGCGCACTCCCTTAGTTTTAAATTTATTTTCATCCCATGTTACGTGTAGATAGTTCCAAGCCATTCAAATTAGTGTACGCCTTGTGTAAACATGATTTTTTGGGCTATCTTGTTGAACCACACGTCGTTCAACTTAATCCGCAGGGCGATTTTTCCTTAACTTACCAGCGGATATTCAGTCATACTGCCGCAGAGTTTGAAAAACACCTCTCGGAAGCGGATATGAAAATCATTAAAACACTCGATGACATCGAGCAGGATTCCATCATTAAGAAATACTATAAAAAGCAGATCCGCCCTTTTGAATTCTTCAGTAAGGTATTCGACGATAAGTTCTACGATCATGTGCGCCCAAGGGTGGAAAGAAAGCTGGCAGACATCCTGAAAAATCCGGTGGTTGCAAAATCACTTTACCTGATGTCTAAAGATGGCTGGCCGGTTGGTTCAAGGCTACAAATTGCCGCTGAGCCCGCTACAATCCTGTTTCACTTCAGAAGAAATCCTCAGGAAACCCGCTACTTCCCTACGATTAAATACGCCGGTATGCGCATCGACTTTATGTTCAAAGATGCGCAGCTGATCAGCAATCAACCCGCATGGCTGCTCTTAGACCAGACCTTGTATTTCTTTGAGCCGGGTATGGAGGGTAAAAAGCTGCAGCCCTTTCTCAATAAACGCTACATCACCATTCCCAAAGCAACCGAAGAAACCTACTTTGAGAAATTTGTAGCACCGCTGATCGAAAAGTACCACGTATATGCAGAAGGTTTTGACATCAGAACGGAGAAAAATGATCCGGTACCGATCTTGAATGTTTCCTTCGTGGAAGACGGTATCTCGCAACTTCAGCTCTGCTTCCGCTATGGCAGCTACACCTTTGCCATGGGCGATGAACAAAAGGTAACGGTAAGGGTTTCAAAGGAAGCTGATGAATATATATTTAACCGCATCAAAAGACAAAGCGACTGGGAAAAGGGTAAATATGCAGAGCTGCTGAAAATGGGGCTCCGGAAAACAGGACCCGTATTTTATACCCTGGAACTGAACAATAAGGAGGATGCTGACCCTGCCTATGGCGTGCTCAACTGGACCAACGAACACATCAAGGAGCTGCAGGAACGTGGATTTGAAATCCAGCAATCTGCCGGGCCGAAGAAATTTCTTTTTGCCAGCAACCACATTGACTTCGAGATCAAAGAGGAAAACGACTGGTTTGACATCAATGCCATCGTTTACTTTGGATCTTTTGCCATACCATTCATTGCTTTAAAACAATATATTCTTCGCAAAAAAAGAGAGTTCCCACTACCCGATGGATCCATCGCGATCATCCCAGATAAATGGTTCTCGCAATATGGAAGTCTCTTTAACTTCTCTGATTCCAGCAAGGCGCTGAAGCTGCATAAACATCATGTCGGACTGATCAATGATCTGTCTGAAGACAGCATTGTACATGTAACGCTTAACCGAAAGCTGCAAAAGCTGAATGATTTTGAAAACATCGAAGAGACGGATATGCCCGTACACTTTAAAGGTCATTTGCGCAGCTATCAGAAAGCGGGTTATAACTGGTTCAGTTTTCTTCGGGAATACCACTTTGGTGGCTGCCTAGCCGATGATATGGGTCTTGGTAAAACCATCCAGACGCTGGCAATGCTGCAGAAAATCAAGGAAGAGGACCAGCAAAACAGTACCAAAAGTACCTCACTGATCATCATGCCAACTTCACTGATCTACAACTGGCTCAATGAAGCGAAGAAATTTACGCCGCAGCTGAAGATCTTTGCACATACCGGTGGCGCCCGAAATAAGGATGTCTCGCATTTTATTGATTACGACATCATCATCACGACATACGGCATCACCAGGATCGATGCGGAACTGCTGCAGCATTTCTACTTCAACTACATCTTCCTGGATGAGAGTCAGAACATCAAAAATCCGGCTTCAAAGTCCTTCAAAGCAGTGCGCTCCCTGAAGTCCAGGCATAAACTGATCCTGAGCGGTACGCCGGTGGAGAACTCCGTGGGCGACTTATGGACGCAGCTAACCTTCCTGAACCCAGGTTTATTGGGAACGCAGTCTTTTTTCAATGAAGAGTATGTGCAGGCCATCGAAAAGAAGAAGGATGAGGAAAAAGCAAGGAAGCTGCAGGCCATCATTAAACCTTTCGTGTTACGTAGGACCAAAGAGCAGGTTGCAGAGGAGCTTCCACCGAAGACCGAGCAGGTGTTCTATTGCGACATGAGCGAGGATCAGGCGGCCTATTATGAGAAGACCAAATCGGCTTACCGGAACGACCTGCTGAGCAGCATGGACGATGGCAGCTATAAGGAGAAACAGGTGCAACTGCTGCAGGGACTAACCCTGTTGCGGCAATTGGCAAACCATCCCTTTATGATCGATGAAAATTACCATTCAGATTCCGGGAAGTTTAAAAATGTGCTTCATGCTTTGGACAACGTGCTTAAAGGTGGACACAAGGTGCTGATCTTTTCCCAGTTTGTAAAACACCTGAACTTGTTTAAAGCGGAGTTTGAGGAGAAGCAAATTCGTTATGCTTACCTGGATGGCTCTACAAAGAACCGCGGAGAAACCGTGGCGGACTTTCAGAATGACCCGGATCTGAAAGTGTTCCTGATCTCGATCAAGGCTGGTGGTGTTGGTTTAAACCTCACCCAGGCGGATTACGTATTCATTCTGGACCCTTGGTGGAACCCTGCCGTTGAGCAACAGGCCATTGACCGTAGCCACAGGATTGGCCAGGAGAAAAAGGTGTTTATCTATAAGTTCATCGCCAAAGACACGGTAGAGGAAAAGATCCTTGCCCTGCAGAACCGCAAAAAGCGACTTGCAAGTTCATTGATCACCACAGAGGAGAGTTTCTTCAAATCTTTAACGAAAGCAGATATCCAGGAAATTCTGAATTAAGGCTGCTTCAAGATGCTGAGGTAATCTTTGCAGGGAATAAGTTCTGCACCAAGGCTCATCAGGTGCGGATTAGGCAACTGACAATCGATCAAATCAAACTTTCCGCTTTGGCATAGGGAGATCAAGGCAGCTTTAGAACCATTGCTCATCAGACTGAACATGCTTTCACCACAGAAAACCTTGTTCGTCACCACGCCATAAAGCCCGCCCAGCAGCTTGCCCTCATGCCAGACTTCAACACTGTGGGCCCTTCCTAAGTTATGGAGCTTGATGTAAGCCTGCTGCATGTCATCTGTGATCCAGGTACCATCCTGCCCTTGCTTGGTACGATCCACCTCCGCGCAGCATCTGATCACCTGCTCGAAGGCCTGATCCCAGGTGATCTGGAAAATACCGCTATGCAGCACCTTGCGCATGGACTTGCTTACTTTAACCTTCTCCGGAAATATGACGCAACGCTCATGTGGTGCAAACCATAAGATCGGGTCACCTTCACTGAACCAGGGGAAAATGCCACTGGCATACGCATTCTTAAGCCGCTCAGGACTCAGGTCACCGCCAATAGCGAGCAATCCGTCAGGATCTGCCAATGCAGGATCAGGGAAGGCCAGGTAAACTTCGTCAAGTCCAAAAACCATACTGCAATTATAATTATTTTAATATCGTTTCAATGCCTTCGATGTGCGCCAGTGGTGCGATCAGTCCGACAGCACGTGAGTGTGTCATGGCCTCCGAACTGCTGTTGAATACACAAATCTTGATCCCTTTTTCTTTTGCGGGTGCCAGCGTATCTATGGTTGTTCGCTCATTCTGTGGCACAATGTTGCGAATGTATATGGCTTCTACCTTCTCCGGATACTTCTCTGCAATGCTCGCATAGATGAAAGGATCACGCTGGGAGTTGTCGCCGAAAAACACAAATCGCTGGTTGGGAAAGGCGGCGATGATGCGCATCACCCGGATCAGCTTCCCCTCGTGCCCGGTTTTGCCCGACTTCAGAAAGTTCGTCCACATCTTGATCTGGTTAAGCAAAAACACCCCTTCGGGTAGCTTATTGAAGCGGAAAGTTTCGACCAGGTAATCGTAGAGATTCCATTCAGAACTGGAAACATAGAAAAAAGGATTGGGCTGATCGGCCGTGGTATGTGACAGCGCCAGCAAGCTGTAATGCAGCTGCACATCGGTAAAGGTTTTCCTTGTCCTGGGATTTTTGATGAACAGCTCCCGCAGGCGACGGTAAATGGTTGCGGAGTGTGACACCATGATCGTATCATCAATGTCGGAGATGAAGGCATACTGGGTAATGTGCGGCACAAAGATGGTGCTGCTGCATTCCGCCAGTACCTGATCCTGTTCGTCGAGGGCTTCCACCTTTACCTTGTGCCAGCCCGGAGCAACTTCCGCGGCTGCTTTCCATTCGAACTTAAAAAAGCCATCGTATTCGGAAGTCTGGTACACTACCTGATCATAAAAGGTCAGCCGCAGGCGCAACGATGGAAAAGGTTTAAGAATAAAGAGCTTCAGTAAATACAGGATATTGGTGAAGAGGTTATCACTGTATTGCTGAACCGTTCTGGCTTTATACTTGAAGGCATTCCCATAGATGACCAGGTTGTGGGTATGGCCGTAACCATGGTAGACTTTAATGCTGACAGAATTGTTCATTGAATTTAAAACATCAGGATCATCAATGTTGTTTTTAGATTAAAATACACTTCATGAACCCTAAGCCTGCTGGTTTAAAATTTCTGTTTATCGTTAACCCGGGTTCCGGTAATGGCGAAACAGACTATAAAGTTGCGATTCAACATTTCTTCTCCGAGCTGCAACATGATTTTGAAATCTATGAACTGCCGAAAGATTGCTCCAACCAGCAGATTAAAGCACGCATTGAGGAAGCTAAAACAGACCGCGTTATTGCTGTGGGTGGCGATGGTACCTTAAAGCTTGTGGCCCAATGCCTCTTAAATTCAGAGATGCCTATCGGTATCATTCCCGCGGGTTCTGCAAATGGTATGGCTAAAGAACTGGGTATTTCCGTGGAGGTTGATGAAGCCTTGGAAACGGCGGTAAATGGCAGCCCCAAACGCATCCATGCGGTAATGGTTAATGATGAACTTTGCATTCACCTGTCGGACATCGGCTTCAATGCCTACATCATCAAGAAGTTTGACGACCTGCCGCAGCGTGGCATGAAAGGTTACGCCAGAGCGGCCTGGCATGCCTTATGGAACCACCATAAAATGGAAGTGACGATAAAGATCGATGGTGAAGAGATACGCTCTGAAGCGTCGATGGTTGTAATCGCGAATGCTACGATGTACGGTACCGGCGTAAAGATTAATCCTGAAGGCAGCCTGGAAGACGATGTTTTTGAAGTGATCCTGGTGAAGAACTACAACATTCTGGAGATCCTGAAGATCCGTTTCACTAACCTGCCATTTAACCCGAACTCTATTGAAACCTTTAAAACCGATAAGCTGGTGATCAAGTCTAAACACCGAACACATTTCCAGGTGGATGGCGAATATCAGGGCAAGGTAAACACGATATCAGCGCATATTATAACTGACGCAATCCGGGTAATTGTCTGACTTTAACGAATTTCTTATACGCGAGTATGGTGTAGTACAGCCGGAAAAACTCAGCGACAATACAGATCCGGAACAGCCAGGTAAAGGCGTTATCACTCATGGGTACCAGTTCTGGCAACATGGTGATGAAACCAATGGAAAGCACCATCAGGAATAGGCGGAAAGGAAATTGGATGTAATAGATGATCATGCCGTAGCGCTTGAAACGGAACTGCCCGTAGGCGGTATAAAACAGCGAAATGTAGATCAGCAGGGTTAAACCTGCTTTTATCAATGAAAATGCATCTGGTTTTATTTTGCCAAGGTGGGTTAACAGGAACCACACCTGGGAAAACATAAATAGGATACTGATGAGGTCTAAAAAAGCAAATAGTTTGAAGATCCGACGCATCGCCTGGTTGTTAGGATTAGCTTGCTGCAAGTCCAAAGGTATCTTTTAGTATCAGTTTTGGATCAGGACAATTCTCTAAGTATTGATCGGCTCTGGAATACTGGCAAACACCCGGATAATCGCCTGCATTGCCCTGCATATCCATAATGAGTTGGAAATGCAGATGGGGCGGCCAATATCCGTTCTCCTCTGGAATGCCAAAAGCTGCAAATTCTTTGCCAGAGGGGATCTTTTGCCCTTCTCTGAGGCCAGCTAGGGAATTAAGACTTAAATGGCCGTATAAGGCATGAAAAACCAACCCTTCCAGGTTATATTTCAGGATAATAGTGGCGCCATAATCCCCAAAGTGGTCATTGAATTTGAAGCTATGTACCTCAGCGTCGTAAAAATTGTAAACGGGTGTCCCCGCAGGGCCCCAGATATCAGTTCCCAGGTGTAAGCGCCGGGGTTCTTCTGCCCCATCGAAATAACTGCTTCTAGAATAGATGCTGCGGTGTTCATTGTAGCCACCAATGCCGTACCGGCAGTGATGATCTGCCAGCTCCTGACTAATCCATTTACTGAATATGGTCGTGTCGCTGATGATCTCTTCGGTAAGGCTGCTGTTATTGCTGGTAAGATCAAACTGGAATAGCTGATCGGTATTTGGCTCGAAAGGAACCACTGGATGAAAATGAAGGCCCTTGTTTCCAAGGGCCTCAAATTTTTGTTTAGGCGTCATCTTCTGCGCTTTCGTTTTCTTTACGTTCTTTAGCAATTTTATCGAAGATCTTGTCCATGTGCTCGGTGTACTCGTTGGTATCATCTACGAAGAACGTAAGGCTTGGTACTACACGTGCCTGATGGCGGATGCGTGAACCCAGCTTATAGCGGATCTCTCCGGCATGTGAGTTTACGGTATTAACCGATAAAGTTGTGTTGCTTGTATTTAAAAAGCTTAAGTAGACCTTAGCTACAGCCAGGTCTGGGGATACCCTTACTTTCGTTATGGTAACCAGTGTATTGGGAAGGTAGGCTGCGCCTTCCTTCTGGAAAACAGCGGCAAGCTCTTCCTGTAGAAGGCCTGCAAACTTCTGTTGACGTTTACTTTCCATATTTGTGTGTGTTAAAACAACAGCTTGTCATACGGATAGCGCTGGGTATGAAGCCCCTTCACCATATCGTACAGCAACTGTCTAAATTCTTCTAAATTCTCTTTGTGCAGCGCGGAAATGAACAGCGCAGGCGCATTATGCTGTGCCATCCAGCTGTTTTTAAACTCGGCCAAGGTTAGTGTTACCTTTTCATCTTCATGATGCTCTTCACGGGCTTCCGGACTTACATACGCATCGATCTTGTTAAAGACCATGATCGTCGGCTTATCTCTGGCACCCAGATCTTTCAGGGTTTCGTTTACTACGTTGATCTGATCTTCAAAGTTGGGGTGTGAAACATCCACGACATGGATCAGAATATCTGCCTCCCGAACCTCGTCGAGTGTAGATTTAAAACATTCTACCAGGTGGTGAGGCAATTTGCGAATGAATCCTACCGTATCCGAAAGCAGGAATGGCAGGTTTTCGATCACGACTTTCCTTACCGTGGTATCCAGCGTTGCGAACAACTTATTCTCTGCAAATACTTCTGACTTGGCCAGCATGTTCATGATGGTCGACTTACCCACGTTGGTATAACCGACCAGTGCTACACGGATGAGCTGCACCCGGTTTTTACGTTGAGTTTCGTTTTGCCTGTCGATATGTTTAAGCCTGTCTTTGAGCAGGGAGATCTTGTCCAGGATCATCCTTCTATCGCTCTCGATCTGGGTCTCCCCCGGACCACGCATACCGATACCACCCTTTTGACGTTCCAAGTGGGTCCATAAACGGGTTAGTCTTGGCAGCAAATACTGCAGCTGTGCAAGCTCTACCTGTGTTTTCGCCTGGGCAGTTTGTGCACGCCCGGCGAAGATATCAAGTATTAAATTGCTTCGATCGAGTATCTTTACTTGTAGTTCACGTTCTATATTTCTGAGCTGTGAAGGCGATAATTCGTCGTCAAAAACAACCATATCGATCTCCTCAGACTGCACATAACCTTTGATTTCCTCCAGCTTTCCGGTACCTACGAAGGTTGCACGGTCGGGCTTAAGCATTTTTTGAGTGAATACCGTCTCCACTGCGCCTCCTGCAGTATCTACAAGAAAAGCCAGCTCATCGAGATATTCCTTAGTTTCTTCTGGCTTTTCGCCAGGTCTGATGACTCCCACAAGAACCGCGCGTTCCTGCTTGAGTGCTGTGTCATAAAACTTTTGTTTTCCCATTGTTATCGCTAAAGGTACAAAAGTTATACCGATCTCAATTCACTGACAAAGCGCTGCATAGCGGCTGCTGGATCGTCGGTTTTCATGAAATTTTCGCCGATCAGGAAGCCGTTGAAACCTGCCTGCTTCAGCTCCGCGATAATCGCAGGATCGCTGATCGCACTTTCCGAGATCTTCATTACCTCATCAGGGATCTCCTTAACCAGGTTAAAGGAGTTTTGGATGTCTACACTGAAGTCGCCCAGGTTCCGGTTGTTCACGCCAATCGCATCGATGTTATCAGCCATGCTGCGCTGCAACTCTTCCCTGCTGTGCACCTCCAGCAAAACGTTCATGCCGAGGCTTTTGGCCTGCCGGGCGAAGCTGCTGACCTGCTCCGGTGTCAGGATGGCGGCAATGAGTAAAATGATGTCGGCACCCATGGCTTTTGATTCGATGATCTGGTATTCATCAATGATGAAGTCCTTCCTAAGCACGGGAATTTCGTTGTTCTCCCTTGCCACGGCAAGATCGGCATAGCTGCCGCCGAAGAAATCCTGGTCAGTTAACACCGACAGTGCGGAGGCACCTGCAGCAGCATAACCTTTGGTTACCTCGGCTACCGATACGTTTCCGTTGATGAGTCCTTTGGAGGGTGAGCTTCGCTTGAATTCTGCAATAATACCGGTACGTTCAGGGTTTAACAGGAACTCCCTGAAAGAATATGGAGTTCTGCTGAAATAGCTGGAAGCTTCAAGCGTATTGACTGGCTTATTGCTTTTCGCCTGTGCAACTTCTTCTTTTTTGCGGATTACGATTTTGTCTAATATGTTCATCTTATGCCTCTAACCAGTTTATCATCATCTGTTTACCATGTTCTGTTAACACGCTTTCCGGGTGAAATTGTACGCCTCTCACGTCATAATCCTTATGCCTTAAGGCCATGATCTGATCATTGGCATCCTTGGCGGTTACAGTTAAACATTCCGGTAAGTCTTCGTTGCTGACCACCCAGGAGTGGTAACGACCAACCTTAAAGTGCTCTGGCAGGTCTTTAAAGGTCAACTCGCCTTGATCTTTAACGTCGATGGTGGTTGCAATGCCGTGCATTGGGCGGCCCAGGTTAAACAGCGTACCACCAAAAGCCTCTGCAATGGCCTGCTGACCTAAACAGACGCCAAAGATACTCTTTGTTGGCGCATAAGTTCTGATGACCTCTAGCAGTAAACCTGCTTCTTCAGGAATACCTGGGCCTGGCGACAGCAGGATCTTATCGAACCGATCCACGTCTTCTATATTGAATTTATCATTCCTCCAGACTTCCGCCTCATGACCAGCTTCATTGATCAGGTGAACCAGGTTGTAGGTAAAGGAGTCGTAGTTGTCGATGATTAAGACTTTCTTTTTCATGGGGTATGTTTTAAATATCGTTAGCCATTTCCATTGCTTTGCGCAATGCAGCAATCTTGTTGTTCACTTCGTTCAGTTCATTTACCGGTACGGAATCGGCAACAATGCCTGCCCCTGCGCGGTAGTGTAAATGGTTGTTCTTGCTCATGAAGGTACGGATCATGATGGCATGGTTGAACTCCTCATTGAAGCCCATATAGCCAATTGCTCCGCCGTAGAAGTTCCTGGCCAGCCCTTCGTATTCGTCCAGCAGCTCCAGTGCGCGGTATTTCGGTGCGCCGCTGAGCGTGCCTGCCGGAAAGGTATCTGCCACCACCTTGATGGCGGTAGCATCCTGCTGCAGGGTACCGCTAACTTTGGATACCAGGTGGATCAGGTGCGAGTAATACTGGATCTCCTTGAAGGACTTAACTTCCACGTTCTTGCAGTGCCTGCTCAGGTCGTTCCTGGCCAGATCGACCAGCATGACGTGCTCTGCACTTTCTTTAGGATCTTCTTCGAGCTGTTTGGCAAGGATGGCATCTTCCTCATCGTTGCCGGTCCGTTTAAAGGTACCTGCAATCGGGAAGATGTTTGCTGTGTTGTTCTTGATGGTGATCTGCGCTTCAGGCGAGGAACCAAAAAGCTTGAAGCTGCCATAATCGAAGTAGAACAGGTATGGCGATGGGTTAATGGAACGCAGGCAGCGGTAAACATTGAATTCATCTCCACTGAAACCCTGCTTATAGGACCTTGAGGGTACGATCTGGAAGACATCTCCCCTTAGGATGTGCGTTTTAAGCTTTTCAACGATAGCGATGAATTCCTCATCTTTCAGGTTAGAGCTTTCTTCGCCCTGCGTATTGAATTTATATTCCGGGAAGTTCTTGTTCTGAATCAGGTAGGCTATTCTGTCCAGCCCCGACGCTTCTTCTCCCTGGAAGGTGTTTTCGAATAAGGTTACCTGATTGCGGAAGTGATCTACTGCAATGATGTAGCGATAGATGTGGTACTGCATTTCCGGGATAGCATCGTCTGCGGGTGTTTGTGCTTTGAAAGTGATGTCTTCAAAGTACGGAATGGCTTTCCAGGTGAAGTAGCCGAACAGGCCATTAGAAACATATCGTTTATCGGGCAGCTCGCTGGTCTGGAAGGCAGACTTGAACACCTCGATCTCTTTGGTAAGATCAAAGGATTCCATGGTTTCGCTGCTCCCATCAGGGAAGTATTTGCGGAGTACCTGATTTTTTACGGTAATGCCGGCAACCGGATCTGCGCAGACATAGCTGACTGCATTTTCACGGCTGTGGTAATCGGAACTTTCCAACAGAATCGTATTTGGAAATACGTCTCTTAAGCGGAGATAAATGCTCACCGGCGTGGCGGTGTCGGCCAGCTTTTTAAGGAAAGATGTTTTAATGTCGAACGTTTTCATCTGTTTAATTTAGTTTGTTGATAGCGACCATGATCTTAAGATTGCTTTGGAGAGGTCTGAAATTCATGTTTGCTGGTATGTCGGTTGTGAATGTCTAAAATGCAAAAAACCCGGCGTGGTATACGCCGGGTTTTCAAATGTGTTTTTAGGTTTAGGTTGAAAAACTAAATGTTACACAAAGCTACGACGATACCCTTTTCAGAATAACCACGCCACTGCCAGCTTTTAACATTGTTTTTCATCTCTTAATTTCGTTTTAACGGTTATGATTCACTTATAATCAACCTTTGTAGGAGACTATAACGCATTCATGGTTTGCAAAATTATAAATTAAACTTAAAAACACTTATTTCTTGAGCATTTTTATGAAATCCCGAATAAAGATCTTGAAGCATCATTCTTCACCATTAAGAATATGGCTACTGTAATGATCAGTAATGCAAAACCAAAGAATACAAAGATGTTTTTGTGTTTAGCAACGGCATCTACGGCCTTTTTAGATTTTGCATTTCCAACGGTGATCAGGATGATGGCAATGATCATCATGGCGATATGTTCCATCTTCCAGTAACGATTAGAAGCCACAGAACTATCCAATTTGTACCAGTCGTTCATGAAATACAGCAACAAGCCTAATATCAGTTGAATGTGTGAACTGATCAATGCAAATACAGCAAGTTTTCTGTTGCCTTCTGTAAATGCTTTTTTACCTGTGAAGCCGGATACTGCTGTAACAAATGCGGCTAACAATAATAAGATAACAACGTATCTCCAGCCTGAGTGTGCACTCCTTAAAATTTCATACATATGGATAGAATTATTTTTTCAAACATAAATAAAAGCAACATACAAAGAGAATGCCTGTTTGAGAATTTTTAAGGCATTTGTTTTCAGTAGCGGTTATGTTATGCTTTGAGCTTGGGTATTGAGCGGCTTTTGCCTCTTGGACTTTCTTGCTACAAGCTAAGCGAGGAGACCTTGCGAACTTGCTGCAGAGGAGGGTTCGAGTTGCTATATACGAACCTTGCGAATCGCTACAGAGGAAGGTTGCAAGTTGCTGCATAGGAACCTTGCGAGTTGCTGTATATGAACATTGGACAGTCGCTGTTTGCAGACAGAAGAGCTTCTGACTTTAGTTAACGAACACATTAGGGCTTGAAATCGCTTATACAATGATCGGAGATATACCTTAGCGATACATCTCAGCAGTATTTTCGAATGCATACTGCGCTTTCGAGGCCCCAAATCCACCCACATGATGCCAATAAGACTGGGCTTCCGGGCAATTTCTGCGAAAACAGCGGCAGGATCTAAAAAACCCCATAAAAAACAGGGTAAAAAACGTGTTATATATACATTTACTGCATTATAAATGATAGTTTTAGAAAAACTATAATCAAATGAAGAAAATTTTACTTACGCTAACGTTGGTATTTTCTGCTTCAGTGTTATTTGCGCAGCAAACTTATCCGGTTAATGGTACATTCGACAACCGCCCGGGACAGTTTGCTTTCACAAATGCGAACATTGTTGTTAATGCCAACAAAACGATCAGCAACGGAACCCTGCTGGTCAAAGGTCAGACCATCGAGGCGGTGGGCTCGGGAACCACAGTCCCAAAGGGCTATGTGGTGATCGACCTGAAAGGCAAGTACATCTATCCATCTCTGATTGATGCATTCAGCAGCTATGGCGTGGCAGAACCTGCACGTGCAACTGGTGGCTTTGGTGGCAGGCAGTCGATCTTTGTATCCACCAAAAAAGGCGCTTACAACTGGAACGAAGCCATCCGTCCGGAAACAGAAGTAAGAGGCATCTTCGGCAATGACGACAAAAAAGCGGAAGAACTGCGTAAGGTGGGCTTCGGTGCCGTAAACGTCGTGAACCGTGATGGTATTGTGAGAGGTACCTCGGCAGCAGTGACCTTGAGTACGGAGCGTGAGAATCAGAATATCATTAAAGGTGAAACGGCTGCGAATTTCTCTTTCAGCAAAGGGACTTCAAAGAACGACTATCCAACCTCCCTGATGGGTGCCATCGCTTTGCTTCGTCAGACCTACTACGACGGACAATGGTACGCTAAACAAAAAGAAGAATACAACATCTCGCTTGATGCGTTCAATAAACAGCAAACGTTACCGCAGATCTTTGAGGTGGACGGCTGGCAGAATATCCTGCGTGCAGACAAGATCGGCAAGGAATTCGGCAAACAGTACATCTTCAAATCTACCGGTGACGAGTATCAGCGTATCCCAGCAGTCAAAGCAACGGGTGCAAGCCTGATCATCCCTTTAACCTTCACCAAGGCTTTTGATGTGGAAGATCCTGCAGAAGCACGCAACATCACTTTGGCGCAGATGAAGGATTGGGAAATTTCACCAACAAACCCGGCAGCACTGGAGAAAGCAGGCATCCGCTTTGCGATCACCGCAACTGGTCTGGAGCAGGTTAGAGATTTCTGGACCAACCTTAGGACAGCAATCGAAAACGGTCTTACGGAGAAACAGGCTTTATTGTCTACAACAGAGATCCCTGCTGCCATGCTGGGTATTGATGACAAAGTGGGGACCCTGGACAAGGGTAAACTGGCGAACTTCCTGATTACCTCCGACAAGCTATTCAGCAACAGCAATATCGTGTTCGAAAACTGGGTACAGGGTAAACGCTTTGTGGTAAACAAGATAAACACGGCAGATCTTCGTGGCACTTACACCTTGAACATCGAGGGACAATCGCCAATGGTACTAAAGATCTCTGGTACAGGTAGCGGCAATTCGGCTACGGTACAGCGTTCAGCAACGGACAGCGCAAAGGTGACCTCCAGCCTCAACCGTAATGGCGACTGGGTAAGCATGAGCTTCAGCCTTAAAAATCCAGCCACTGACGTACGTTTAAGCGGCTATGTGACTAGCGAAAATCCATTAACCTTCAAAGGCGAAGCAGTTTCGGGTGGCAAGGAAGGTCGCTGGACAGCAACCTTTACATCGGCAAACACCGAACAACCTAAAAAAGAAAGCCCGAAACAACAGGCAGAGAACGGTCCTTTGATCTATCCATTCACCAGCTTTGGTGTAACGGCAGCACCTGCTCAGGAGTCGGTATTGCTTAAAAACGCTACGGTATGGACCAATGAGAAAGAGGGCATCCTGCAGAATGCAGATGTTTTGCTTGAAAACGGCAAGATCAAAGCGGTAGGTAAAGGCCTTTCGGCCGGTGCTGCAAAGGTTATTGATGCCACTGGAAAACACATCACTCCGGGTATCATCGACGAACACTCTCACATTGCCATCACTGGTGGCGTGAATGAGGGTGCACAATCCAACTCTGCGGAAGTTCGTGTTGCCGATGTAGTGAACTCGGAAGACGTAAACATCTACCGTCAGCTGGCAGGTGGGGTAACCACCTCGCACTTGTTGCACGGCTCTGCTAATCCAATCGGCGGACAAAGTCAGCTGATCAAACTACGCTGGGGTAAGAACTCCGAGGAACTTAAGTTCGGAGGCAATGATGGTTTCATTAAGTTCGCTTTGGGTGAGAACGTGAAGCAAAGTAATTTCGGCACAGGCATGCGTTTCCCGGTAACCCGCATGGGCGTGGAGCAGGTGTTTGTGGATGACTTTACCCGTGCTAAAGAATACAAAAAAGCATTGGCAGTGAAAGGTAGCAATGCCCGCAGAGACCTTGAATTGGATGCTTTGGTGGAGATCCTGGACAACAAACGCTTCATTACCTGCCACTCTTATGTGCAATCAGAGATCAACATGTTAATGCATGTGGCAGATAGCTTAGGCTTTAAAATTAACACCTTTACCCACATCCTGGAGGGCTACAAAGTGGCCGACAAGATGAAGGCCCATGGTATTGCCGCATCGACCTTCTCCGATTGGTGGGCTTACAAGATGGAAGTTGCAGAAGCGATACCTTACAACGGTGCGATCATGCACAACGTAGGTATTACGACGGCCTTCAACTCGGATGATGCGGAGATGGCGAGAAGGTTAAACCAGGAAGCTGGTAAATCTGTGCTCTATGGCGGCGTGCCTGAAGAGGAAGCCTTGAAGCTGGTAACCTTAAATCCAGCTCGCATGATGCACATCGACAACCGTGTTGGTAGCTTAAAGGCTGGCAAAGACGCCGATGTGGTGATCTGGTCTGCAAATCCACTTACCATCTATGCTAAAGCAGAGAAAACCTTCGTAGACGGTGTCGCTTACTGGGACATCGAGCGTGATGCGAAAGTACGTGCCGATCAGCAGGCAGAGAAAGCAAGGATCATTAAGAAAATGTTAGACAGCAAAAACAAAGGCGGCAGAACGCAACGCGCGGCAGCACCGGCACAACGCATCTACAACTGCGAGACAATGGAAGAAGATTATGCTGCTGAATTCAATACTTTAGAAAGGAGCCACTCACATGAATAAATATATTTTAGCCGCAGCATTAAGCGTCTTTAGTGTTACAAGTTTTGTCAGCACAACAAGTTTTGCGCAGGCGAACATCTCTCCGGCACCGAAACAAAGCCAGGCTATCGCCATTACAGGTGCCACGATCCATATTGGCAATGGCAGCGTAATCGAGAATGGCACGCTGGTATTTGATAAAGGCAAGATCATTTCCGTATCCGCAGGAGGCACCGCACAGTCTGGTTCAACGGAGATCAAAGCCAATGGCAAGCACGTTTATCCGGGTTTCATTGCACCGATCACCAACCTGGGCTTAACGGAGTTCGAGTCCGTGAAAGCTACACTGGATTTTAACGAGATAGGCAACCTGAACCCTCATGTCCGCTCTTTGGTAGCGTACAACACGGATTCGAAGGTTCCGGCAACCCTACGCTCCAACGGGGTCTTGATGGCGCAGATTACCCCGCAAGGTGGTACTATTGCTGGCAGTTCCTCTGTCGTGCAGCTGGATGCCTGGAACTGGGAAGATGCAGCACTGCGTACCGATGACGCTATTCACCTGAACTGGCCGGTAATCCCACGCAGCCGCTTTGGTCGTATGGCCATGTCAGAAGAAGCCATGCGTGAGCGCCGCGATGCCGCGCTGAGCGAACTGGAGTCTTTCTTCGCGGAAGCAAAGGCCTACTCGGAAAGCAAACCTGCAGTAACCAATCCTCGTCTGGCAGCCATGAAGCGCGTATTTGAGGGCTCAGAACGGCTGTTCATTACGGCAGATAGTCAGAAGGATATCGTGGCTGCAGTGAACTTCGCCAAGAAGCACAAGATCACACCGGTGATTGTAGGCGGCGATGAAGCACATCTGATCACGGACTTCTTGAAAGAGAACAACATTACCGTGGTGGTTAAACAACCGCATGCTTTGCCGAATTCAGTGGACGACGATGTGAATATGCCTTATAAAAACGGCGCAATCCTGGCCAATGCAGGCATTCCGATCGTGATTAGCATTGATGGCTACTGGCAACAACGTAACCTGCCATTTATGGCCGGCACTGTTGCTGCATGGGGCTTGGATAAGGAAAAAGCACTACAAGCCATCACGTTGAACACAGCAAAGGTCTTAGGTATCGACAAAACTGCCGGAAGTCTGGAGGTTGGTAAAGATGCGACCTTGTTCATCTCTTCAGGTGATGCCCTGAACATGACCACCATCAACGTAGAAAATGCATTTATCCAAGGCAGAAATATCTCCTTAGATAACCTGCATAAGCAATTGAACAAGAAGTTCAGCGAGAAATATGGCCTGAAAACAAATTAATCAGGCACAAAGCAAAAGAGCGACCCGGATCGGGTCGCTCTTTTTGGTTAACTAATATTCATAAAAAACAGCTGTTGGGGAAGGAGTCGAACCTTCAAGGAGTAGTTAGCCCTTACGGGTTTCCAGATTCTCCGCCACCGAGACAAGGAGGTGTGTTTGCCAGTTCCACCACCCAACAGGATAAGAGCAAGTTTTCAAAAGAACGTTTATTTTTTCCGTCTTGCTTGATACAAATGTAACAACACTTCCATTATGTTGCAAATATTATAATGATTTATTTTTATTATTACAATTTTAATAATTACATTAGCTTTATGCAATTAATCTCTTAAACGATGCTAAAAAAAGAAAGCCAAAATTTAGAAATTGATAATCTAGACATTGAGATCCTCAAACAGCTCATGCAGGATGCTACGAAACCTTACACGGAAATTGCTAAGGATCTGATCGTTTCAGGGGGAACGATACACGTTAGAATGAAAAAACTCCATGAAATGGGCATCATCAGGGGCTCACACCTGATCATTGACCCACAAAAAGCGGGTTACGACATTTGCGCCTTTCTGGGCATCTACCTGGAAAAGGGTATTCAGTATAAAGATGCGGTAAATCAGCTGAGCAAGATCAAGGAAGTGGTCGAGTTACATTATACCACTGGTGCTTACAGCATGTTCGCGAAGATCATTTGCCGGGATACTTCCCACCTCAGACATGTGTTAAACGAAGAGATCCAGGCCGTGGAAGGTATCCAACGTACCGAAACCCTCATATCCCTCGAGGAAAGTATCCGCAGACAAATAGAGCTGGGGTAATTATTTTTTAAACAGGTCCTTCAAGGCTGCAAGTTTCATCTGCAAATCGCCATCGGCTTCCTTTGCTTTTGTCCCTGCAGCTTTCGCAGGCGCTGTTTTTGGATTTGCTTTTCCTGCCGGGCGCTTAGATCCTGCAACCGGTGTTGAGGACTTCGATGAACCACCTTTTGGGCTGCTCTGCGTTTTATCTCTGCCGCTCTTTGCAGCACCAGCTTGCCCGGTACGCATAGACAACGAAATACGCTTACGTGCAACGTCTACTTCGGTTACCGTAACTTCAACACGCTGGCTCACCTTAACCACATCGTTCGGGTTGGCTACAAAGCGGTCTGCAAGCTGACTGGTATGTACCAAACCATCCTGATGCACGCCAATGTCGACGAAAGCACCGAAATTGGTGATGTTGGTGACAA
The DNA here is from genome assembly GCF_051965375.1 of Pedobacter sp. SAFR-022. Lineage (NCBI taxonomy): Bacteria > Pseudomonadati > Bacteroidota > Sphingobacteriia > Sphingobacteriales > Sphingobacteriaceae > Pedobacter > Pedobacter sp. SAFR-022. Next base: position 1,239,768 of record NZ_JBQCME010000001.1, on the reverse strand, counting down.
TACCGGGCAGCTTCATGCCAATCTTCAGGTCGCTGATCTCATTCACCCCTTCAGTGAAAGCAAAAGCTTCAAACTGCTCCCTTGGATCACGGCCAGGCTTAGCGAGTTCTTTTAAAATATCATTTAAGGTTGGTAGCCCAATCTCATCGTTCAGGTACTGCTGGGGCTTGATTTGCTTCTGCAGTTCAGGGTCTTTCATCAGCTGCGCTACGCTGCAGTTCAGGTCTCTGGCCATCTTGTTCACCAAAGGGTAACGTTCCGGGTGCACGCCACTGGCATCCAGCGCATGTTCCGCGTTGCGGATCCTTAAGAAGCCCGCAGCCTGTTCAAAGGCCTTATCGCCCAGGCGGGGCACCTTTTTAAGGCTCTCGCGGTTTTTAAACGCACCATGTTCATTGCGGTAAGAAACGATGTTCTGTGCCAACTGTGGACCTAGTCCTGAAACATAAGACAACACCTGCTTGGAGGCCGTATTAAGCTCCACACCTACAGCATTCACGCAGCTGATCACAGTATCATCCAGCGACTGCTGCAGCTTCTGCTGATCCACATCATGCTGGTACTGCCCCACGCCAATCGACTTCGGGTCAATCTTCACCAGCTCTGCCAATGGATCCATCAAACGGCGGCCAATGGACACAGCACCTCTTACGGTGATGTCCTGCGTCGGGAACTCCTCTCTTGCAACTTCTGAAGCGGAGTAGATGGAGGCTCCATTTTCATTCACCATGACTACAAGCACGTTTTCCAGGCTCAAGCCACGCACAAACGCTTCGGTTTCGCGGCCTGCAGTACCATTACCAATAGCAATCGCTTCAATGTTGTGCTTTACACACAGGTCTTTCAGCGTAGCAGCTGCTTTAGCCACGTTGCCCTGACCAGTATGCGGATATATCGTTGTGTTTTCTAGCAGCTTGCCCTGTTCATCCAGGCACACCACCTTACAGCCTGTTCTGAATCCAGGGTCAATAGCCAATACCCGCTTTTGCCCCATAGGTGCAGCAAGCAAGAGCTGTCTGGCGTTTTCCGCGAATACGCGGATAGCTTCTTCATCTGCATGCTCCTTAGAGAAGTTGCGGATCTCAGTTTCCATCGCAGGGCCAAGCAGTCGCTTGTATGAGTCTGCAATTGCCAGCTTCACCTGTTGCGCCGCCGGGCCCTTACCCTTCAGAAACTGCCTTTCCAGAATGCTGATCGCGCCATCCTCAGGCGGCATAATGTCGAGCTTCAAAAAGCCCTCCTGCGCACCACGACGAATCGCCAGCACACGGTGCGAAGGTGCCAATTTCAGAGGCTCCTCCCAGTCGAAATAGTCCTTATATTTGATGCCTTCCTCTTCCTTGCCTTTTACCACAGTAGATTTAAAGGTCGCTTTCTGTTTAAAGTATTCGCGCATGGCCGTTCTGGTCTCTGCATGCTCATTGATGATCTCAGCGATGATATCCCTTGCACCTGCCAAAGCCCCTTCCGCGTTGTTTACACCAAGTTCTGCATTGATAAACTTTGCTGCTTCCATATCCGGATTCAGTTGCTGCTGCTCCAGGATGGTTAAAGCCAGAGGCTCCAGTCCTTTCTTACGCGCTTCAGAAGCCCGGGTTTTACGTTTAGGCTTATATGGAAGATAAAGATCCTCGATCTCCGTAATCGTAAGCGCTGCATTGATCTGCTGTTTCAATTCTGGGCTCAGCTTGTCCAGCGCCGTGAGTGCTTTCAGGATCGCCTCGCGACGTTTATCCAGTTCACGCAGCTGCTGGAACCTGTCGCGGATACCCGCCACCTGAACCTCATCCAGACTGCCCGTCATCTCTTTCCGGTAACGTGAAATAAAAGGAACGGTAGCACCCTCATCTAAAAGGGTAATGGTTGCATTAACCTGTTGCGGCTTCAGTCCAAGCTCCGCAGCAATGATGTTTGAATGTTGACTCATGTCGATTTGTGAAAACAAAAAAATCCCGCAGCTCTTCGCCAACGGGATTTTTTATCTTAGTTCTTTAAGAATACTATTTGTTAATGTACATAACTTCTTTAACTGCTTTGATCACACGCTCTGCGTTAGGCAAGCTTGCAGCAATTAAAGTCGGCGCATATGGAAGCGGTACGTCAGCGCAAGTGATACGCAATACCGGAGCATCCAAATGATCAAAAGCATTTTTCTGAACATTGAACGCGATCTCAGAAGAGATAGACGCTAATGGCCATGCTTCTTCAACAATTACCAATCTGTTGGTTTTCTTAACAGAGTTGATGATGGTTGCATAGTCGATCGGACGAACCGTACGTAAGTCGATCACCTCTACATTGATGCCTTCTTTGGTCAATTCCTCAACTGCAGGATTCACCGCACGGCTTAACATTTTACCGAAAGTAACGATGGTTACGTCAGTACCTTCCTTTACCACGTTCGCTTTACCGATCTCCAGGTAATACTCTTCCTCAGGAACTGCACCTTTATCACCGTACATCACTTCAGACTCCATGAAGATCACTGGATCCGGATCAAGGATGGCTTGTTTTAACAATCCTTTTGCGTCATATGGTGTAGATGGAACAACAACCTTTAATCCAGGAGTGTTCGCATACCAGTTTTCAAAGTTTTGGGAGTGCTGTGCACCCAATTGACCAGCGTTACCAGTCGGGCCACGGAAAACAATTGGAATGGAGAACTGACCACCACTCATGGAAAGCATCTTCGCAGCACTGTTAATGATCTGATCGATCGCTACAAGAGAAAAGTTGAAGGTCATAAACTCAATAACCGGAATCAATCCATTCATTGCAGCACCAATGCCAATACCGGTAAAACCTAGCTCAGCAATCGGCGTGTCGATAACACGTTTATCACCAAACTCATCAAGCATACCTTGACTAACTTTATAAGCACCGTTATATTGCGCAACCTCTTCTCCCATAAGGAAAATGTTTTCGTTCTTACGCATCTCTTCGCTTAAGGCTTCACGCAAGGCTTCTCTAAACTGAATTTCTCTCATTGTTTATTCAAGTATTAACTGGCGCAAATATAACTATTGTAACTTAATTATAAAGTAGTGTTTTAATTACAATTACAGGCGGTTATCCTGCCCGAAATGGATGATATTACCATTGTTATCCAGTATCGAGAACTGCCGCATACCCCATGGCATATCATCTAAACGCCCATTCGGATGTACCACACCTTGCGCATCGTATTCCGCAAAAAGCGCATCCACTTCCATTACCCGAATGTAACAACCGGTGGCTTTAGGCACTTCCGGGTCCGTTGTTGCCCAAAGGTGAATGAAGATCTCGTCTTTCGAAAAGATCAGATAACCATCCCATTGTGACTCCAGTTTGAAGCCAAGTTTACCTGTGTAGAAGTCGATGGTCTGCGTTGCGTCCAGCGATGCAAGAATGGGGATTGCTGTTTGTAACATGACTGTATTTTTACATACCACATAGCGTGGTATAAGGTGAATAAGTGAAACTTTCTTCGTTTGTAGTCGGTGTAAAAGGTATCTCGTCATTGAACAGCTCTCCGAGTTTATCCTGCAGCAAGGCGATAAACTGCTGCTTTATGGCTTCAAGCCTTTCACCTTCCAGCGGCATCTTCGCTTTACCTTCCATAAACAACGCGCCTTCCGTACGTAAGTTACGGATGCTATATAAATGTGGTTCTACATTCGCATGGCGATTAGCCTGCTCAAAAACATGCGTATAGAACAGCGTCTGGATCAATGCCTTATTCTGCTTTTTACCATTCGTTTCAAACACATCTTCAAGGGTATTGAAGCGCAGGTCATCACTGCCTGTTTTATAATCCACAATGCGGATCATGCCGTCTTTCTCGTCTATGCGGTCAATAATGCCATGCAGACGGATGGTTTTCTCTTCTCCTTTCACCTTAAACTTAAAGCTGATCTCGTCCTTTTTCTCCAGCCCAAGCAGGCGGAACGGCGCATGCGCTTCATCCTGATCCAGCACAATGTTGGCGTAAGCCGCAACAATCGCCAGCACCACCTTCTGCATGCCATTATGTTCAACCTGATGCTGATCATCATTGAAAACAATCTTCGCATAAGCCCGTTCACACAACCTGGCCAGCTCTTTCCGCTTGTCGCTGATCCGTTCTTTGGTCATCATGGCATCCGTTTTAAGCAGATCCCGGTAAAAGGTTTCCAGCACCCAGTGCAGCATCAAACCGATCACATTAGCTTCCACATTTTCCACCACGTCTTTTGGTTCTTCAATCTTGGCAACATAACGATAAAAGAACTGCAGCGGACAAGTCACGTAGGTGGTCAATGCACTTGCCGACAACCGGTTTTCACCAGTTAAATATCTATTTAAAAGCCCCATAACTTCAGGGTCTTTCTTGATCATCACTGGAACCTTGTTTTCTGTGGCAACTTCCTGCTGATGAATGAAGTAGTTGAACTGATAGCCACTCTCATATTCCAGCTGCCGCAAGAACCTGCTCGGCTCACCAGTGTTGCTTTCATCCGTTTGCACGTTATACACTAGGCTGATCTTTTCCGCCCTTTGCAGCAGTCGATAGAACATGTACGCAGATATGGCATCCAGGTTCTCAATGACCGGTAAACCATGTGCACGGCGGATGCTGTCTGGAATGAAGCTCGTCGCAATGCTGGTCTGCGGCAGAATGCCTTCGTTTACCCCAAGCACATAGATGTGCTCGAAGTCCAGGTTCCTGCTTTCCAGCAAACCCATCACCTGGATGCCCTCGAGTGGTTCCCCGCTTAATGGTACCGAGATGCCCTGAACTGCTTTCTGGATCAGCGATAGCACAAACTGCAGCGAGAATCCCGCTCTGGAGATCTGCAGGTGTTCGGTTAAGGTATCATGAAGTCTGTTCAGCTCCTTTAAGGTAGCAATAAACAGGTCTGCTTCGGTCTGTTTCAAGGTCTTCTGTGCCAGTTGCAGCTCCAGTATATATTTTATCACCGCTTGAAAAGCCAGTGTAGCATCTTCTACCCGCTTCACCGGATTAAAGAACAGTGCCAGCAAACCCTTCTGACCAATTAACCTGGAAACCGGCACTTCCACCAGCTGCTCCAGAATCAGCTTATCCATGATCTTGTTCCTGCTGCGTTCAGAAGCGCCAGTCAGCGGATGGGAAAGGAAAGCTTCCACTTCCTTGAAGTTCACCGTATCCTTTTTCCCCTCGATCATCTGTGCCTGCACACAAAGCCAGAGATCCGCCAAGCCATATACCGAAGAGGCGGCAAGCGGATAACCCATGGTTACATTCAGGTCCACCTTATGGTTCTTCTGCCCATCATGGTACTGTGTAGGAATGGTTTGCAGCACCGGTAGTAACAACGTTTCATCCGCCAGGATCAAGGCCACTTGTCCGGCATGCTGCGCATCCTGCAACAGCGGATAGTCCTGCTGCAGGGTCTCATGCAGCACTTTAGCTTCCGCAGCATGACCCTGTGTTTGATAAACGTTCACTATCTTATTTGTCGCCTTTAAAAAAGAGCGCTCCTGGGTAAAAGCATTTAACAAGCCATTTCGCTCCAGGTTCTTCCGAAGGAACAAACCCGCTTCCTGCGACTTATCCTTCATGTAGTAGGTATCCGTATCGAAGTAAAACACTGCTTTACCTTGCTCCTGCAATCTCCTGAATACTACAGCTTCCGCCTGACTTAACGCATTAAAACCGACAAACACCAGTTTACCGGCAGCAAAAGCGTCGGTAAACTCGGGCTTTGCGGGTCGGCCTTCCGCCAGCTGACGGTACACCTGCCCGATGGTGATCATACCTTTCTCCCGAAGTTCGGCATGGAACTCCTCGTAAAGCGTCGGCATTCTGCGCCACATACGGATAAACTGTTCCTGCTGTTTTTTCTGTTTACCTTCCGAATACGAGCTCCAGAAGCTCCGAAGAAATTCCTGCTGCTCCAAGGTCAGGTAATCAAACTGCAGGTCGATCTCTGCGATATCCTCCAACTCCTGGAAAAGCTTCACTGCATCCACCAGATCATTGTCTATCTGCGCAAAATCACTCAAGATGATCCGGGCAATAGGATAAAAGTTAGCAGGTTCCATCGGGTGCCCACCTTCTGCAATCACCAGCCTGTTGTACACCTTAAAAAGAGTAAAAAACTGTGTAAATGCATCTGCTAGATTTAAACCTGCAGATAAGGCAAAGAATTCCTGTATGGTATAAAAGGCGGGGCTCCAGAAAGGCTTCTGAATAATATCTGCCAGGTGTTTCTGCAGATAAGCAACCGGACGTTTATTGTTAAACACGATTGCTGAATGCTGTAGTTGGTCGCCCAGTTCCGATACCAAATGTTCCGCTACTTCTTTTAAAAAGGCCTTCATACTTGCTTTAATTTCCCGGTTACGGCGTAAAACAAATAGGTTTGCACGTTTTTATACCCCATATCCAACAGCAGATCGCGGTAATGCGTCACCTGTTCAATATGTTTATCACTCTGCTCCATGGTAAATTTATAATCGATGATCATCAGGCCTTTTTCATTGATGAGCACCCGGTCTGGCCGGTAACTCTTGCCCTGACGATCAATAATGGTCTGTTCTGTTAAACTTTGTGTGCTGTTCGCCAGCAATTGCTGCAGCTCCTGATTTTTCAATACCGCTTTGGCTTGCACCTTCAGCTGCGGCAGCTCTTCTGCCTTAAAGTTCCCTGCGGCAAGCATACTGCCGAGTACAGCATCCAGTTCTTCCGCTGTATTTGCATTCGCCAGCACATCATGCAGGATACTTCCCGTACGGCCCGCCGTGTTACCGGTTAGCAGATCGAAATCCCGGCGTTTTAGATCTGCATCAAACACCTGGCTCAGCCGGTCGGATGTCGGGTAAACCTTCAGGTTGATGGCAGGTTTCAGTACCTCCCCTTCGTCTTTGGAATCCACCACCTCATCCAGTACATAACTGCCTTCTGCTGAAAGATCAAATTCCAGCACCTTGATCAGCAGATCACCGATGTTTGTGATGGAATCCGTTTTCTTTCCCATGGTGCTGATGTATAGGTATTCTTTACTGCGCGTGGTTGCCACATAAAGCATATTCAATGCATCCATGTTATTGAAAAGCAACTCTTCAAAGTACGGCTTAGCCACACTTGAATTACCCAGTTCTTTATTATACTTCAGCGGAATGCTTTGTAAATGGTGGTATGGCGTACCTTCAGCTGGCACCCAAAAGATGCTGTTGGTTTTACCATTGATATCCCAGTTGCAAAATGGCAGCAACACGGCTTTAAAGGCCAGGCCTTTTGCTTTGTGTATGGTTACCACCTGTACCGCATCAGCGTTTTCCGAAGACGGCAGGGTCTTCCTTGCCCCTTCCTCATTCCAGTATCTCAGGAAGGCAGTTATGCCGCGTTCCCCCTGTCGGGTGAAGTTCCCGCAAAGGTCCCTGAAAGCGAACAGATATGGCAGATGCCCCTCCAACTGATCAAGGCCATAGGCGCGCATGATGCGTTCGATCAGCTCTGGTAAAGGCTGCTGTATCCAGCTTTGCCAATTCAGACATAAGTCGGCCGGCAATACGGCCGTAAGCTGATCCAGCGTCTTAAACTTCAAGGCGAAATAATGTGAGGTCTCTACCTGGCGACCTTGCAGCCGGGCATAAAGACTAATACAGTTTGCTTTGTACAAGCCCGTATTGGAAGGCAGGCCAGCAAGCACGTTCAGCGTGTTCAGCAGCAGCTTGATGGAACTGTTATTTGCCAGCAGCAATGCTTCCCCGGAAATTACAGGGATACCATTTTCCAGCAAGGCCTTTACTGCAGCTACCGCCTCAGCATTCTTCCGCACCAGCACACAGATATCGCGAAGTTTGTACTGCCTTTCTTCCAGCAACAGCTTTACTTCTGCCAGCATCTGGCTGATGGCCTCTGTCGTATAATTGTTCTTCGTCACCGGATTACCCAGTGCATCATTTTTAATCACCTGGAACTTTATGGTTCCTCCTTTTAAGGTTCTCGGCGTAAGCTTCTGCGCAGCGCCAGCATATACATCGGTAACAATGCGGTCAAAGCCCTGTTGTTGCCACCAATCCGGCAGGTCCACATTCCCCTCCTGACAATCTATGGTATTGTTTAGCTGTCTTTGCAGCACCTCCGGCAGGTCCTTAAACAACCTGTTGTTGAAGTTGATGATGTTCTCCGTGCTTCGGTAGTTCTCTTCCAGACTGTCGTCCATAACATTATGTGCACCAAGCTCCAATTTCGCCTGCTGGTGCAGGATGTTCCAGTCGCCATTACGCCAGCGGTAAATGGATTGTTTGGTATCCCCGACAATCAGGTGGTCAATCAGCGTGTTGCTTGGTGAAGCAATCGCGTTACTCAAGAGCGATTTAAAACTGCCCCACTGATTAGATGAAGTGTCCTGAAATTCATCGAACAAGAAGTTTTTATACCGCCCGCCCATCTTCTCCCAGATAAAGGATGGATTATCGCCAGCATCATCGGTAATGCCTTTAAGCAGGTTTTGTGCATCGCTGATCAACAGGTTTTTGCTTTCATCACGATAGCTTTTCAGCAAAGCCGCCATCTCCTGCATGAGTCTTAGGTAGTACAGGTTTTTATTAAAGCTTTGCGCCAGCACATATTCGGCCAACCCAGCTGAGTAATGCTCCTGCAGCTGCTTCAATAAAGGGTTCAGTTGGTCATACAACTCATGGCTCAGCCCTTTCTGAAACCATTGTTCCGGGTCGTCGATCAGTTTTCCGAGGTTACTCACCTTGCTAAAATCCCCTTCTGCGACACGCTTCAGGTTAAACAGCGGAGAACGTGACTTGCCCTTAAGCATGTTCGTATCCACATCCAGTACATTGAAAAGCTCCCATCCGTCTTTAGCAAGCCGCAACAGGGACTCTTCAAACTGCCGGATGTTCTCGCGGGTGAGGGTTTGATAATCCTTAAACAGTTCATCCAGATCAACGACTTCAGAAAGCGAATCAATAGCCTGTTCAAAGGGCTGGTAACGCTCTTTGAAGATCTCGCTACTGAGATCCAGCAACTCCCTCCGATAGTTCCAACTCGTATTATTGTTTATGCGTTCTAGTGCCAGATCAATGATCCATTGCAGTAATTGTGGCTGCGTATCTAATGCCTTGTCCAGCCTGTCGGCAAGCTCATTTTTTACCTTATCATAGTTCATTTCCAGCGCGTAGCCAGAATCCAGTCCAAGCTCAAAAGCGAAACCGCGGATCACCTTCTGTACGAAGCCGTCAATGGTGCTTACCGAAAAGCGGCTGTAATCATGCAGAATCTTGCGGTAGATGATATCGGCGCTTTCACGAAGACTATGGGGATTTAAGTTTGGATGCGCTTTCAGCACCAATTCCCGGTAAGCTTGAATCTTACCGGAATGATCACCGGTTGCCAGCCCTTGTAGCACCTCCAGTATCCTGGTCTTCATCTCCTCGGTAGCCTTGTTGGTGAACGTCACAGCTAGGATTTCGCGGTATTTCGTTTCAGCGCTGAAGAGTAAGGTAAGATAATGTACCGTCAGGCTAAAGGTCTTGCCAGACCCGGCCGAAGCCTGAAGTATTTTTATGGGTTGAAGCATATGCAAAGAAAAACCTAAATTATGGAATATAAGTTTTTACAACGTCTTTTTAGGGATTTGCTTTTAGCCTTGGATCAAACGTGAATTTAGATATTTTAACGATCTCAATTTTAGAGAACGCTTGATGTTCTGGATTTAATAGATAGTTATATTCTAAGTCGATGATCGCTGATGGAACCTTTAAAACGGCAGACTTTCCTCCGCAAATCCATTTCTCCCCAAGTTCTTGCGTGATGGGGTAATTTACAATGGCTGTCCAGTCGTAATTTAGATGTTGAAGTTCTTCAATGGTAATCTCTTCGATTGAAATTGAATCATCTATACTAATAATGCTAACAGAAAAATCACCTGTAGACATTGACGCACCATTTTTATGAACAAGCGACTCAAGGCAAGACAAGGCAAGGCTTCCACCTGTATATAATACTCGGACGCCAGCTGAATTCCAACGTGCAGCTGTACCTGGTGGATTTAATGAATTTGCATATTTAGTTTGAGTGATTCTATAGACCAACATTCCTAGACCGTGATGCCGTAATCGATTCTGATTAACTCATCCATGACCATGTTGATACCTGTAATTGTGTCTAGTAAATCAACTGGGCGAGCGGTAAGCCCAATACTTTCATGGGACATCCAACTCTTGAATTCCTCAAGTGAACCAAACGTATCCATTCCTTTGTCGAAAAGCTGAAAGAGCTGAAGGATATGTTCACTAAGCCCTGTGTTAAGTTCAGTTCCGGTCTTTATATGCTTCCTTAATGTCGGTTCTGTAAGATCTAGAATACTTGCCACGGTGGCTTGCGTCGCTCCAGTAATTTCGATCAAGTCACTAATTGCATGCGCCTCTAGCCCTTTTTTAATTGTAGTTAGTTTTTCTACTGGTGATTTAAAGGCTTTCCTATATGAATTCAACAAACTAACTGCTCGGCTTGTATTTCGGTAGGAGACTTCAACTTCAAATAATTGATTAGAATGGCTCTTTGATGTGACTGCCTGCCCAGTAGTACCTTTAGAGGAGCCTACCTTCGAGTTTACTTTCTTGTTAGTCAATTTATCTGGGTTGTAGAGTCCCTTTTTCGCGGCCATATCTAAATATAATTATTTACTATTATTAACGAAAGATTTTTCGAATTGTTTTTCAAAAGTGCTGTACAATAGTTACTTCTGCGCTTTCAAAAGCAAAACTTAACAGATATTTTTACCTTAGCCTGCAACTAATCTCCTGTTTGCTTCGTCATACCTAAAAACATGATGATGAAAACGTTTACTTCTAAATTTCCACTATTCCTGATCATTGCGCTTTCAATGTTCAGCCTTACCACACAGGCGCAGGACAAAACCAAAAGGATCGGCAATAAACCACGTACCGGCACCAGCAACACCAGCTTCGCCGTAAATAGGGGACATCAGATCGGCATCAAAATGAATGCTGGTCGCAAGAATGTTCAATTGTTGAGCCTGGATTTTGGTGTCGAGAACAGCAAACAAGAGCCGATTGACATCAAGGTGAATGTGTACCAGTTTAAAAAGGAACAACCAACAGAGAACCTTGCTAAAGGCCCGATCCTCACTAAAATCCCTGCAGGCAAAAGCCGCATGAACATAGACCTTGCTAAATATGACATCCAAGCCAAGGGCGATATCCTGGTAGCTATCGAGTTCCTGGACACCAAACCAGGAAATAATCCAATATTCTCGATAGGCTTGTTCAACGGCGGCACTTACCGGTACCAAGGCACCGAGTGGAAGAAAATGCCGGTTGCAGGTGTAGATTTTAACGTGATGGTGAAAAAGCTGTAACTTAAGGCCAAACAGCCGTATGTACAATCCACTCTTTAACCACGTCCATAAATTTACCAGCCTGAATGACGAGGAACAGGCGGTTCTTGGAAATATGCTGAGAACCGCTTCTTTTAAGAAGAAAGCATTTCTACATGAGGCTGGTGATGTCTGCCGCGCCAACTACTTTGTAGTTAAAGGCTGTTTAAGGCTGTATTTCATAGACATCAAAGGTGCTGAACAAACCACGCAGTTTGCAATTGAAAACTGGTGGATCTCAGATCTAACCAGTTTTCTCTTTCAGAAACACTCTGATTTCTACATCCAGGCTGCAGAAGCTACCGAAGTTATCGTAATAGATCGCCAACATTATGACGAACTGTTTGAAAAGCTTCCAAAAATGGAGAAATACTTCAGGTTGATCTACCAGAAGTTACATCAGGCTTCCCAAATTCGAATCAAATACCTTTATAGCCAAACCGCCGAAGAACGATACACCAACTTCAGCAGTTCCTTTCCTGAATTTGTACAACGGGTACCACAGTACATGCTCGCCTCCTATTTGGGCTTTACACCGGAATTTTTAAGTAAAATCCGTGCAAAGAAGTAATCAGAGATTTATGCGCTCATCCCTGCTTTCTTAAACTACATTAAGTTTTTTCTTGCCCTGACTGCGGACCTTTGAATCGAACTAAAAATCAAAGTCATGGAAAGCAGAATTAACATCCAGAAAGTAGAGCCGGCAGCATACCAGGCCATGTTTGCACTAGAAAAATATCTATCGACAAGTAAGATAGACCCCATCTTGCTCGAACTCATTAAAATGAGAGCCTCACAAATCAACGGCTGTGCCTTTTGTCTTAACATGCATTCAGCAGATGCACGCAAGCTTGGAGAAACCGAACAACGCTTATATCTTTTGAATGCCTGGAGCGAGACAACTTTGTTCACAGCTCAGGAGCAAGCGGTTTTGGCGCTAACAGAAGAAGTAACCCGCATAAGCAATCATGTTTCAGATGAAACCTACGCTAAAGCCGCAGCATTTTTTGAAGAGAAAGAATTGGCGCAGATCATCATGGCCATTGTGACCATCAACGCATGGAACAGAATTGCAATAACTTCAAAACTCATCGTCGCTTAGCATTATCGCCTATTTTAATGAACAATGAAGATCAATCATTGTTCATTAACCTAAATTTGGCCCATGAAAACAGAACTTCAAAAAATGCTTGATGCTGAGCTATATAATGCCAATGATCCCACCCTGGTGGAAATGCGTGAAAAAGCCAGGAGCCTGCTAGGACAGTACAACCAGCAAATGGGCCAGCCCTTGGAAACACGCAACGAAACACTAAAACAACTCTTAGGCTCCTGCAGCACCATAGATATTCAACCACCTTTCTTCTGTGACTACGGAACCCACATCACTGCTGGTGAAAACTTCTTCATGAACTTTAATTGTGTGATCCTGGATTGCGCGCAGGTTACCATTGGCAAAAACGTCATGTGCGGCCCCTATGTGCAGATCTATACCGCATATCATCCACTTGCGGCTGAAGAGCGCATCAAAGGTCCCGAACTGGCTTCGCCAATTACCATTGGTGACAATGTCTGGATTGGCGGGGGCGCTATCATCTGTCCTGGTGTAACAATCGGCAACAATACGACAATAGGTGCAGGTAGTGTGGTGACTAAAAATGTTCCAGACAATGTTTTTGCTGCAGGTAACCCCTGTCGTGTGATTAAGCAGATTAACCCTGATCCAACGAAGTTCGTCTAATTTAATGCCCTTTAGAGCGGCACCATTGACACTCATTACAAGCAGCTTACAGCAACACCCATCAAAATAAATTTACTCTATAGAAACACTCGGCTTTATTATTGTATTTACCTTTGATCATTAACTAAACCAACAAAAAACCAGGAAGCAATTCAGGTTGCTTCAGCAATAAAATCAAATTTTAAATACATGAAAAAACTAATCTTTTCCCTGGCTCTTGCATCGGTATTCTCCATCAGCGCATTCGCGCAGAATGCGCCTGCACCTGCTAAGGAAGCTGCAAAAAAAGAAGCCGTAACCATCTATAATCCGCAGGCAAACGCACAAGCAGACATTGATGCTGCGGTTGCAAAAGCTGCAAAATCAGACAAGAACGTATTGGTACAAGTAGGTGGCAACTGGTGCATTTGGTGCATCCGATTCCACGACCTTGTAAATAAAACCCCTGAGCTGAACAAATACCTTAATGATAACTTCGAATGGGTACTGGTAAACTACAGCCCTGAGGTAAAAAATAAAGCGGTCTTAACCAAATTGGGCAACCCTGGCCGTTTCGGCTATCCTGTATTCGTAGTATTGAACAATAAAGGTGAGGTGCTGCACATTCAGGATTCCGGTTACCTGGAAAGAGATGCAGAAGAAGCTAAAGCTGAAGGTCCTGGTCACAGTGTGAAAAAGATCCAGGGATTTCTAAAGAACTGGACCACTGCAGCGGTTAAAGCACCTGCTAAATCTTAAGGAACAATTTCAGATCATATAAAAAAGAGGCCTGCGCGATTATCGTGCAGGCCTCTTTTTTATATACCAGTTTAACAATGCCTGTTATTCCCCGTCCCCATATTTGAAGAAGGTGTTTACAGAAACCGGTAGCTTGCCTGTAGCCTCAAAAGCATGACTAAGTACCGAAGCCGCTGCCTTCTGCATAAAATCTTCTTTTTGATATGCAATTAGCAATGCTTTGCTGTTCTCCAGTCCAGCCCAGCTTGCCAGGTTATATGGATTCGCAAATATTGCAAAAGCAGTGTTGCGCTGTGCTAGATCTTTCATGAACATTTTCAAGTCAGCACTTAGTGGCATACCATTCCCGGGTCGATTGCGGGTATCATGAATGCCAACAATTATCTGGTCGAACATACCAAGCTCACGCATCACCTTGGCAATTGCATTAGCATTTGCATTTTTATCCAAGGTGAACATCACGGCATTCGGATAGGTGCTAGCCAGGGAATGCTGGAAAGTCGTGACATTTGGTGTACCAATACTAATCACTGCAGTGCGCTTCTGTTTGTCAAAAGATTTGATGAATTGCTTGCCCCGTAACATGGTCATAGAAGCATTTGCAAGTTCCTGCACCAGCGCGTGGCTTTCCGGGCGATTAACATCTGCAGCCACGTTTTCCAGTCCGATCTCCGGTTCGGTATTCAGGCCAGCATAATACTTAGCGGTAAGGATCTTCTTTACACTCTCATCAATTCTTTCCATGCTGATCCTGCCGGATTTTACCGCCTGGCGTACCAGCTTGATGCTCCTTCTGGTATCTTCAGAAAGTTCCAGAATATCATTACCGGCCTCAATTGCCCTGATATCTGCTTCGCCTTCTTTAAAGTACTTTACCACACCTTTCATCTCCATAGCATCAGAAATGATGATGCCTTTAAAGCCAAGCTCTTCCTTTAGTAATCCCGTAACAATCGGTTTGGATAATGTTGACGGTAAGTTTGGTGTATTATCCAGAGAAGGGATACTCATGTGTGCGATCATTACCCCTGAAGCACCTTTTGAGATCAGATGTTTGAAAGGATAAAGCTCCAGGCTATCCAGACGTTCTTTCGTGAACTTAAGCTGCGGAAGATCATGGTGTGAATCTACATCGGTATCGCCATGTCCCGGAAAGTGTTTAAGGCTCACCAATAATCCGCCATCCTGCATGCCGCGCATATAAGCTTCCGACTTGGCCGCGACGTTATATTTGTTTTCCCCAAATGAACGGTAGTTGATCACCGGGTTGCCGGCATTGTTGTTTACATCAACATCAGGTGCCAGGTTCATGTGCATGCCGATCCTTTTGAAATCTTTGGCAACTTCTAGTCCCATCTTATAGATCAAGCTGGTATCCTGAACAGCACCCAAGGCCATCTGGTAGGGATAGGAAACCGTGCTATCCAGACGCATGCCTAAACCCCACTCTCCATCCAGCGTTACCAACAAAGGTGTGCGCGCTTTCTTCTGGTAAGTGCTGGTTAAGTTCGCCTGACGGCCGGGACCACCTTGAAAGAACACCAGTCCACCAACTCTTGCACGACGGATAAACCTGCCTACAGAATCTTCATAGTTTTTGTCGGCGTTGGTTAATGCCCGGATGAAGAACATCTGCGCGATCTTTTCGCGTTTACTCATTTTATGGAATACGGAATCAACCCATGCATTAGGCTCCGCTAAGGTTTGTAGATAAGATTTTTGCTGTGCGTTAACCTGGGTCGCTGCGCCAAATAGCAGCATGGTAAGTAAGGCGTATCTCTTAAATTTCATTACAGGGTTTAAAATAAGCTGCTAAATTATGAAAAGCGGGTGAACAATCGGCTATGGTGATCTGCTACTGCAATTATCGGTCTAAACTGCTGCTGAATCCGCCAAACGCCGAAAATAAACCAAGAATGTATCAAATTCGATACACTTTTAGATGCCAGAAATATCATCTTCAAAGCGCTGACAATCTCCACTAATATGCCACCCATTACTATTAGAACACGTTTTTAGGCCTGTTATTGAAATTCCGCCTCTTCGCTTGGCACATTTCTTTCATAGCTATGATCGAACACAACATGAAACGATCATGATCTTCTAGTGCGTCGAATTAGCTTTTAAGATCAGGATAGAATCATCAAACAACAAAATTGAAGCAAATGAAAAAGATTTTTATTCTAGCTGCTGGTCTGTTTATCGCAGGCGCAGCAAATGCACAAAGCCCGGTTAGATTTGGCGTTAAAGCAGGTGTTAACATTGCAAATATCATCAAAGATGATGGTGATAATTTCAATACTGAAGGTAAAACTGGTTTCAACGCTGGTGTAACTGCAGATATTCCATTAACGGAAAGCGTATCCTTTACGCCGGAGGTATTGTTCGCTCAAAAAGGTTATAAATTGACCAACAACTTTGGCGAATACTCACAAACTACAAACTTTATTGATATTCCAATTTTAGCCAGCGTAAGATTAGCAGGCCCATTGGACCTTGTTGTTGGTCCACAGGTATCATTCCTGTTGTCTACTAAGAACAAGTTTGAAACTGGCTATGGTTCTGTAGAGGACGTAAATGAAAACAGCGATCAGTTTAAGAAGAGCTTACTTGGTGGTGTGATCGGTGCGCGCTACGGCTTAACAGAGAACCTTGATATCCACGGTCGTTATGCATTGGACTTCCAGAAAAACAATGAAAACGGTACTACAAACACCCCTGAATTTAAAAACCAGGTATGGTCATTTGGCTTAGGTTATAAGTTCTAAGCACCGCCGTTTATAAACCTATGAGAAACCCCGACCAATTGAATTGGCGGGGTTTCTCGTTTTTGAAACAATTTACTGGCCTTGAACCTTTTTATATGTATGAAACTAATCAACGCATTAATAGGTGGATTTGCTGGCGCCATTGCGCTGAACATCCTGCATGAAACGGTAAAACGTTATTACGAGAAAGCGCCCCGCATTGATCTTTTGGGTGAGGAAGCTTTGGAGAAATCGATGGAAGCAGTTGGCGCCGAACCCCCGGAAGGTGAAAACCTTTACCTGGCTACACTTGCAGGCGATGTAATCAGTAATGGCCTATACTATAGTGCCATCGCTATGGGTGGTACCAAAAACATATATATAAAAGGTACGGTTGCAGGCCTTGCCGCAGGGATCGGTGCACTGGAGTTGCCCGGACCAATGGGCTTAGACGACCTACCCGTTACCTATTCCAGCCCTACCAAAGCACTTACGGTAACGTGGTACCTTGTTGGCGGACTGGTTGCTGCAACAGTGATCAATGCATTGGAAAATAAACGTAAAATTTAAACACTGCCTATGCGGGTGATCATTGAAACACCAAAAGGTCAGGGTCAGAAGTACGACTTCGATCCTGGAACAGGCAATTTCATGCTGAAGAAAGTCATGCCTGCGGGTATGGTATTTCCCTTCGACTTCGGCTTTTTTCCAGGTACCGTGGGTGGCGATGGTGACCCGGTGGATGTGCTGGTGCTTGCGGAAATCGAAACTTTTCCGGGATGTATGATGGACTGCCGGGTCATTGGCGCCATCACGGCTGAACAGCAGGAAAGAGATGGCAAGAAGATGCGCAATGACCGCTATCTCGCCGTGCCGGAAGTCTCTGTACTGTATGCAAGCATTGATTCCCTGGAGGAACTGCCTGAAGATACCCTTAATCAGCTGGAAGCTTTTTTCGCCAATTATAATAATCAGGCCGGAAAGAAGTTTAAGGTATTAGAACGCGTTGCTGCGGAGAAGGCGCGGAAAATGCTGGAAGCCACAGCAGACCGCACATTGCAGCCACAACGGCTGATCCAGATCTACCTGCCACTATATGATCCATCAGGCGAAGCCTTACCAGAAAGTCTTTTCAAACAGATCAAAGAAACGCTTACGGAGAAATTCGGTGGACTAACCATGTACACCCGGTCTCCGGCGGAAGGCCTTTGGAAAGAAGAACAAGACAAGACGGTTAAAGACGACATCCTCATCTATGAGGTGCTGGCCCCGGAACTGGACAAAGACTTCTGGCTCGCCTATAAAGAAAAACTTAAAAAGCTGTTTAAACAGGAAGAACTGCTGATCAGCTGCGCATCTGTGACCATTGTGTAGTACCTTCGCCAGCATGCATCAGCAAGTTTGCTGAAAATAAAAGCATTACAATATGAATATTGAAACTAGAAAACTTACCCTGAATGATTACCACGACCTTAAAGAGTCGATGGAACAAGCCTATGATACCATGGGTGGTCAGATCTGGAGTAAGGACAGCATTGCCAAACTACTGAACCTGTTCCCCGAGGGACAGCTATGTATATCCGTTGATGACAAAGTGGTGGCCTGCTCACTATCTATTATCGTTGATTACGACGAATATGGCGATAAACACACGTACCGCCTGATTACTGGAAACTACACTTTCTCTACACATAACCCGAATGGGGATACCCTTTATGGCATAGAGATCTTTGTTTCACCAGATTACCGCGGATTACGTTTGGGCCGCAGGCTGTACGAAGCGCGTAAGGAACTTTGTGAGAACCTGAACCTGAAGAGCATCATTGCCGGAGGCCGAATCCCCGGCTATCATGCCCATGCGGAAACGCTAACCCCTAGACAGTACATCGATAAGGTAAAGGCAAAGGAACTTTACGACCCAACGCTGACCTTCCAGATCTCCAATGATTTTCACGTGCGTAAGGTGCTAAAGAACTATCTCCCTGGGGATCATGAATCGCATGAATTTGCAACACTGATCGAGTGGAACAACATCTACTACCAAGGCATTGACGCTTCGGCACGTTCCGCTAAAACCATCCGCATTGGACTGGTACAATGGCAGATGCGCCTCTTCCCAGACATAGACGCATTCTATGAACAGGTGGAGTTTTTCGTAGATACGGTAAGTGGTTACAAATCTGATTTTGTTGTGTTCCCGGAATTCTTCAACACGCCACTGCTCGCACCTTATAACCACCTTTCAGAAATGGAGGCTATGCGTAAGCTTGCCGAAATGACACCTGATATCGTGCTTAGGATTCAGGAGTATGCCGTTTCTTATAACGTGAACGTGATTACAGGCACCATGCCGGTAGTTGATGAGGACAATAAGATGTACAATGTCGCTTACCTCTGCCACCGCAGTGGAAAGACGGAGGAATACCGTAAGGTACACATCACCCCGAATGAACAGAAATACTATGGCATGGTGGGTGGAGATAGCATTCAGGTGTTCGACACGGACTGCGGTAAGGTTGGTATCCTGATCTGTTACGACGTGGAATTCCCGGAATTAAGCCGCATTCTGGCGGATCAGGGCATGCAGATCCTCTTTGTACCATTTCTAACTGATACCCAAAATGGCTATACCCGTGTACGTCATTGCGCACAGGCCAGAGCGATTGAAAACGAATGCTACGTAGCTATTGCTGGTTGCGTAGGTAACCTGCCGAAGGTGAATAACATGGATATCCAGTTTGCACAATCCGCGGTATTTACACCATCAGACTTTGCCTTTCCAACCAATGCCGTGAAAGCGGAAGCAACACCAAACACGGAAATGGTACTTGTGGTGGACGTTGACTTGCACCTGCTTGATGAGTTACATCATTACGGAACGGTTAAGACCCTTACGGATCGCCGTTCAGACCTGTACCGCGTTAAACTTTTAAAGTAGCGCATATAGCGCTGCTACAGGTTCGGACCTTGTTCGCCTCTTGACCGCCTATTCTTCGCCTATTGTTCGCCTATGCTTCGGCTCCAGCCGGAGAAAACCTGAACAATAGGCGTTTTAAAGGCGTTGAAGGTGCTTGCCTGTTTTCTATGCCATGTTAGTTTTTGGGAGCTTTGTTACCCCTTCTTTGTACAGAATCATTCCTGCGTGGTACAAGATGCCCTCCCGGAATTCTCCATCAGCAATGAAACCGGTGTCATCTTGATAGTCGATGTGGTTACCGGTAACCTGATAACTGCCACGATACGCGTTTTTGCGCTTTCCTCTAGCTTCATCGTACCTGTTATTCGATAATAGTTCATGTCGGATATAGCCGTCTTCAGTGACCCACATCCCTAGGTATTCTTTTGTTTCTTCAATGGTTTTGTTTGTTTGTGTCATTTGAAACATCAGTTTGTTCGTGATTTTGATAACGCAAATTTACAGCTGAAGTGTTGGGTGGGGCCTGCGACAAACAAATGGAAAGCTGCAGATTTCAAACAGGATGAGTTCCTGGAAATTGATTAAGGGAGTACTAAAAACAAAAAGCCCGTTGATTGCTCAACGGGCTTTGTTTTTTTACTGCGGAGAGAGAGGGATTCGAACCCTCGATACCCTTTTGAGGTATACACACTTTCCAGGCGTGCTCCTTCAACCACTCGGACACCTCTCCTTTTCGGATTGCAAAACTATAAAAATTTTGCAATTTATATTATCCGATTAATCGATTGTTGTAATCTTTACCATATTGGTTTTACCCTTACGCTCCATTGGAATCGCTGCGGTGTTGATGATCACATCACCTTTCTTGATCAGCTTTTTGTCTTTCAAGAACTGGTTTACATCAATGATGGTATCATCAGTGCTCTCAAACTTATCGTAGTAGAAGCCTTGAACACCCCATACCAGGCTTAAGCTGTTTAACAAACTTCTGTTGCTGGTGAAGATATAGATCAATGCATCTGGTCTGTGGCTAGAGATTTCGTATGCCGTGTAACCGCTTAAAGTCATAGATACGATACCTACTGCTTTGGTTTGCTTAGCCAGGAATACTGCTGAATCACATACTGCATCACTTAGGAAAGTTTCAGCGCTTGACTTAAGGTACTTATCTGCATAGAACGGATAGTTGTTCTGCTCAATGTTCTGGATGATTTTCTGCATGGTTTCAATTACGATCAATGGAAACTCACCTACAGAAGTTTCACCGCTTAACATCACGGCATCAGCACCATCTAATACAGAGTTAGCAACGTCATTTACCTCTGCACGTGTTGGACGTGGGGTGGTGATCATGCTCTCTAGCATCTGTGTTGCAACGATAACTGGTTTAGAAGCTGCACGACATTTGTTAACGATCATTTTCTGTAACAATGGAACTTCTTCCATTGGCATTTCAACACCAAGGTCACCACGCGCAACCATTACAGCATCTGAAGCAGCAATAATGGCATCTATATTAGCAATCGCCTCTGGCTTTTCAATCTTGGCTACAACCTTAGCTGTTTTGCCTCTTGAAGCGATGATTTCTTTTAATTCGTGGATATCGTCTGCTGTACGAACGAAAGATAAGCCGATCCACTCTACGTTGTTCTCCAGTACAAAGTCAAGGTTCTTGCGATCTTCAACAGTTAAGGAAGGGATAGAAACCTTAGTGTTCGGAAGGTTCACACCTTTTCTGCTGGTCAGGATACCACCGTGAACAACCTCACAAACCACTTCATCCTGAAGATTGGTTTCCACCACACGTAGCTGCAGTTTACCATCATCTAAAAGGATGATTTCGCCTGCTTTTACATCCTGCGGGAAAGTTTCGTATGTAATATATATGCGTTCCTCGTTACCAATGCATTCTTTAGTGGTGATGGTGGTACGGTTACCATTAACCAGGTGAATTCCACCGTCTTGTACCATACCAATGCGGATTTTAGGACCTTGTAAATCAGCTAAAATACCAACGTTATAATCGTATTTCTCGTTCAGACTTCTGATGGTATCCAAAACTTCCTGGTGAACAGCTTGTGAGCCATGGGAAAAGTTTAGGCGGCAAACATCCAATCCTGCATTGAACATACTAAATAAAACTTCTGGTTTCGCTGAGGCAGGGCCCAAAGTGGCCACAATTTTTGTTCTTGAATGAAAAGGTTTCATTGGAATTTACTTTTATTAATGTTGGATAAACAGCGCTAAAATAAAAGGTGATCACCTAAAATCCTGCTGCTTATTCGTTAATTTACTGTTTATTGCAAGATTCAAATATAGTGTATTTAATACACCGCTGGTGTAAAAATTACATAACGAGGTTTTCCCTCGACTTCAGCTTTAATGGGTCGACCTGCACAGCGAGCTGTATATCAGGTATTTGGTTTAAACCCTTCAACATTAAATCCAGATCTTCCGCATCGATATAATTGTGTACAACAAGGAAATAATCGACTTTGTTCATTTCAGGAATTAAAAACCCTTCAGGATTTCGATTGTTAACAATGAAGTAAACGTTACCGCCTTGTTCGGCTTCAAATTGGTACTTGGAGAAGGCTAAGGCAGGTTCGTCTATGTTGAAATAGACTTCGTGATCGTCGATTTTACTGAAGTTGTAATTGAGCCTTGTATTAATTTTGTGGCAAAGCACATAATCTTTCAAAGGCGCCGTTATTGCAATCAGTGTAAAGTCTAGATCGAGGGATAATTTTAAGTAAGTCTTGGTCAAATCAGATTAATTGCTTTAGACCACGAAATTATAAAACTAATTCTAACTTTGCCGTTTGAAATAAAACAATAGGAACCCAGAGAAATAAAAACATTTGAAATGTGTTAGAATTTATTTTTCTTTGCACTGAATTATTTAACCATTAAATTATAACATTATGTCTGATATTGCTTCAAGAGTTAAGGCTATTATCGTTGAAAAATTAGGTGTTGATGAAAACGAAGTTACCCCAGAAGCTTCTTTCACTAACGACTTAGGTGCGGATTCATTAGATACTGTAGAGTTGATTATGGAATTCGAAAAAGAATTCAATGTAGCAATTCCAGATGATCAAGCTGAAACCATTGGTACAGTTGGTCAAGCAGTTGCTTACTTAGAGAAAAACGTAAAGTAAAACATACGGTCTCCGTATAATCCGTATAAATGGAATTAAAAAGAGTAGTAGTTACAGGTTTAGGTGCGCTCACTCCAATTGGTAATACCGTCCCGGAATACTGGGACGCTTTGCTGAATGGTGTGAGCGGCGCTGGGCCAATCACAGGTTTTGACACCGAAAAATTCAAGACTAAATTTGCATGCGAGCTTAAGAATTTCAATCCTGAAGAGTTCATGGATAGAAAAGAAGCACGTAAGCTTGATCCATTTGTCCAGTATGCAATTGCTTCTACAGATGAGGCAGTTAAAGATAGTCAACTTGATTTTTCTACCCTTGACACCAACCGGATTGGTGTGATCTGGGGCTCTGGAATTGGTGGTATTAAGACATTCCTTGAAGAGATGCGTAATTTCTTCTCTGGCGATGGTACCCCAAGGATCAACCCTTTCTTTATTCCAAAGATGATTATAGATATTGTTCCAGGACATATATCTATTAAATATGGTCTTCGCGGACCAAACTTCGCCACAGTTTCCGCTTGTGCTTCTTCTACCAATGCCATGATCGACGCGTATAACTACATTCGTCTGGGCATGACTGACCTGATCATTTCAGGGGGTTCTGAAGCTATTATCAACGAAGCTGGTATTGGTGGATTTAATGCTATGCACGCTCTTTCGACCAGAAATGACGATCCTGCAACCGCTTCCCGTCCATTCGACAAAGACCGTGAGGGCTTTGTAGCGGGTGAAGGTGCCGGTACCATTATCCTGGAAGAACTGGAACACGCGAAAAAACGCGGTGCTAAAATCTATGCTGAAATTGTTGGTGGTGGCATGAGTGCAGATGCAAATCACATTACCGCGCCACATCCTCAGGGTCTGGGTGCTAAGATGGTGATGAGCAATGCTTTGAATGACGCGAGAATGAACACTTCAGACATTGATTACATCAACGTACACGGAACATCTACCCCACTGGGTGATATTTCAGAAATCAGTGCGATTCTTGATCTTTTCGGAGAACATGCCTATAACCTGAACATCAGCTCAACAAAGTCTATGACCGGCCACTTATTGGGTGCTGCTGGTGCTATAGAAGCCATTGCAGCGATATTAGCGGTTAAGAATGACATTGTTCCGCCTACGATCAACCACTTTACAGATGATCCGCAGTTTGATGCGAACTTAAACTTCACGTTTAACAAGGCTGAAAAACGTACTGTTCGTGCTGCATTAAGTAACACATTCGGTTTTGGTGGTCACAATGCATCTGTAGTATTCAAAAAGTACGAAGCGTAAAAAATGTTGGTTTCTTTAACAATGACAGGCGTTGCTTAGACTTTATAAGCTTTATTTCTCGGCTGATAAGGTTTTTATCAGGAAGCTTAGGAATATTCTAGGCTTCATTCCCGGAAATATTGTGCTCTATAAGATGGCTTTCAGACATCGCTCTGTTGCCAGATTGTTAAAGAATGGTAGCAGAAGCAGCAATGAGCGTCTGGAATTTCTGGGTGATGCCATCTTGGGCTCCGTTATCGCTGAGCTGCTTTTTAAAAGCTATCCTTACAAGGAAGAAGGCTTCCTGACTGAAATGCGCTCCAAGATTGTTAACCGCGCAAATCTGAACCAACTGGCCCGTAAAATGGGTTTCGATCAATTGATCGTCTTCGATCAAAAGATGGTTAATATGCAGTCAAAGCATCATTCTATGCTGGGTGATGCTTTTGAAGCATTAGTTGGTGCCGTCTATTTAGACAAGGGCTACGATTTCACTAAAGAATTCCTGCTGAAACGGATCGTGAAGCCTTATATCGACATCCATACACTGGAGCAAACAGAAACGAATTTCAAGAGTAAACTTATTGAATGGTGCCAGCGCCAGGGTAAAGATTTTACCTTCGAAGTGGTGGAGAACGATGCCGGTGAAAGCTCCAAACTTTTTACCATACATGCCATTGTAGACGGTGATATTGTAGGTGTTGGAAGAGACTACAACAAGAAAAACGCCGAGAAGCTTGCTGCCGAAAAAGCATGTGAAGCGCTTGCCATCTAGATTTTCATTCCCCTCTTTTCTTGCTTGGGTAGCTTAGCCGATCCCCTAAGATTGCCTTGCCGCTCCCTGTTATCAGGCTTAAGCTGATGCTTATTTGCCTGACTTATTCAGTGTATCGGCATATTGGGCATAAGAATCCCGGATGTGTTTGATGGCATCGTAGGTGGTCCAGTTTTTTGCTTTCTCGTATTCAGGCCGGTAGTTCAACATGAAGTTTTCGAGGTCTTTTCCAGTAAGCGGCGTATTCTTCTTGATGAGTTCTTCATTGAAGAAGCCGTCTATCTGAGACTGCTGCATCTCATTGTTGTAGTACCTGTTGAAGCGTTTTGCATTTTTCGGTGTTTTGCCGAAAAGCTCATAAATGGCCGTGAGTGGAGTAAAGATGTAAGAAAGCAATGGTGGTTTGCCGGCGTAAAAAGATCCCTTGTTCCGGAAATCTTTTTTTACGGCGTTGAGCTCCTCTTTCCTGGTCTGCCCATAGATATTTACGGTATTCAGCGTGGTACGGTTCATCCTTACCAGCACATCCTGCTGTGAGGTGACGATGATTTCCCGGTCGCCGAAGTCTCTTTTTACCACCACCAGCGTATCGCCGATAGCCGCTTTAATTTGGAAGATCCCGAGATCATTACTGCCTACCACGAACTTGTTCCGCTTATTGGTAATTTCGCTTAAGGCGATGCGATTGTTACTGCCATTTTCCATGACTACACCGTTAAGCTGAAACTCCTGTTGCGCAAGCGCCTCGGCCTCTGGAAAAAGGCTAAAAGCAGACAGGCTAAGAAGATAGATCAGTCGACGCATCATGTAAGTGGTAACGTGCAAAATTACATTTTGTTAAGGAGCTTTGAAGTTAAATTATGTTAAATGCCAATAGCGGCGCAATATTGAGCTTAAAAAATCGCAGGAATTAAGCATTTTAACAATAAATCATATCTTTGCACATGATAAAATCAATGACAGGTTTTGGCCTGGCTTCTACTGATCATGAAAACAGCAAGTTTTCTGTCGAGATCAAATCCCTGAACAGTAAGTTTCTGGAACTCAACCTGAAGCTGCCAAAAGCCTTTTCTGAAAAGGAACTGCTATTACGCAACATCTGCAGTAAAGACATTGAACGCGGAAAAGTAAATGTTTCCATCAACATTGAACGCGGCGAAGAAAGTCTTAAAGGCGCAACCATCAATGCCGCTTTACTAAGCAAATATTACCGTGAGCTTGAAGCGATAAACGTAAATCTTGGTGCCAATTCAAACAACCTGCTACAGGCAGTATTGAACCTTCCGGAGGTAATTTCCTACGCGGAAGAAGTGGTAAATGAAGGTGACTGGGATATTGTGCACAGCACATTTATGGCCGCCTTACAGAACTTCAACCAGTTTAGAGTTACCGAGGGTGAAGTGCTTAAAACCGACCTGGAGCTTCGGATAAAGAACATTCTCGATCTTTTCTCTCAGATTGAAGTGTTGGAGCCTTCGCGGATTCCTCAGATCAGGGCACGCCTGAACCAATTTCTAGAAGACAACGTAGGTAAAGTGAATATAGACCAGAACCGCCTGGAGCAGGAACTAATCTATTACATTGATAAACTGGATATTACAGAAGAAAAGATACGTCTTAGAAGTCACTGTGAATACTTCACACAGACTCTGAAAAGCAAAGATGCAAACGGTAAAAAGCTTGGATTCATCTCTCAGGAGATTGGTCGTGAGATCAACACCATGGGTGCCAAAGCAAATGATGCACAGATCCAGCAATTGGTTGTGGGCATGAAAG
This sequence comes from Pedobacter sp. SAFR-022, assembly GCF_051965375.1. Taxonomy (NCBI): domain Bacteria; kingdom Pseudomonadati; phylum Bacteroidota; class Sphingobacteriia; order Sphingobacteriales; family Sphingobacteriaceae; genus Pedobacter; species Pedobacter sp. SAFR-022. The sequence continues at coordinate 1,213,288 of NZ_JBQCME010000001.1, read as the reverse complement.
AAGAATTGGAAAAGATTAAGGAACAGCTGTTAAACGTACTCTAACAGGCTCAACATACACAAATGAAACAAGGTAAACTCATTATATTTTCCGCTCCTTCAGGTGCTGGTAAAACAACCATCGTAAAGCATCTTTTAAAGAAATTCCCCAACTTAAGCTTCTCCATTTCTGCGACAACCAGAGAGTCAAGAGGTGCTGAGGTTCATGAAAACGACTATTATTTTATCACCAAAGAAGACTTCTTACACCGCGTTGCCCGCCAGGAATTTGTAGAGTTTGAGGAAGTTTACAGCGGTACTTTCTATGGTACACTTCGCTCAGAGATCGAGCGTATCTGGAATGAAGACAAACATGTGATCTTCGACATCGACGTTGAAGGTGGCTTACGTCTGAAACGCAAATACGAGCAGGATGCCCTGGCAATATTCGTTCAGCCACCCTCATTAGAGGTGCTTAAGGAACGTTTGAGCGGCAGAGGTACCGATAGCGTTGAAAAGCTGCAAGAGCGCTTTGTAAAGGCTGAAAAGGAGCTTCAGTATGCTGACAAGTTCGACGTGATTTTGAAGAATTATGATCTTGAAACAGCTTGCATGGAAGCAGAGCAGTTGGTTGCTGATTTCATAAACAAATAGTTACCCCAGCTGATGAAAGTAGGTTTGTTCTTCGGTTCATTTAATCCGGTACATACCGGGCACCTGATCATCGCCAGTTACATGGCCAACTTTACGGATCTTGATGAGGTATGGATGGTGGTATCGCCGCACAATCCTTTAAAGGATAAGCGTAAACTGACCAACATGTATGATCGGCTGGAGATGACCAGGCTGGCGACGGAGCAGGCGGAACGCGTGAAGGTGAGTAACATCGAATTCGGGCTTCCTCAGCCCTCCTATACGGTGGATACACTGGCTTACCTGAATGAGAAATACCCTGGCAGGGAGTTCGCGCTGATCATGGGTGCGGATAATCTCGCTTCACTCAAGAAATGGAAGAATTATGAGGTACTGCTGGCGAACTACAAGATCTATGTGTACCCAAGACCTGGCTCGGACATTAGCGACTGGGCCAATCATCCGGCGATCCGGGTAACGGATACGCCAAACATGGAGATTTCTTCGACCTTCATCAGGAACGCCATCAAGGAAGGTAAAAACGTGCAGTTCTTCCTGCCAGATAGCGTGTTGGAGTTTATTGAAGGCAAGAATATGTACCGCTAGCTACTGGTTGGACAGTGTTTAAGCGTGATCACTGCAGCATGCTCCTATTGAGGCTTATTGCTTGATGTTCAGGAGGCTTGCAGCGCTTAGCGCAGATGCTGGCGGTAGATCAGAAAGATGGTTGGTTTCTTATGCAGATCGATCTTCTCTTGCTTCCATTGTCCGATGGTCTGCGTTTTTACAAACTCGTCTTCAGCGGTTAAATTGCTCGCCACGCAAAGTAAGGTCTGCGCAGCAGTGTTCTTCAGGATATCATCAAACAGGTGATTGTTACGGAACGGCGTTTCAATGAAGATCTGTGTTTGGCGATTCTTCTCCGCAAGCTGTTCCAGTTCCTTGATCCGCTTACCGCGTTCTACCTTGTCAATCGGGATGTAACCATGAAAGGTAAAGCTTTGTCCGTTGAATCCGGAAGCCATTAAGGCCAGCAGAATGGAGTTAGGTCCAGATAGTGGAACCACTTTGATCCCACGTTTGTGGGCTTCCGCAACCACTTCAGCACCAGGATCAGCAACGCCTGGGCAACCCGCCTCACTCATCAACCCCACATCTTTTCCGGTCATCAGCTCTTTGAAGAAGGGCACCATGGAGTTGCCACGTTTATGCTTTCCATAGTCATGGATCACGAGTTCACTCTGTGGGATCTTGATACCTGCTTCTTTTAGAAACTTACGGGCAGTCTTCTCATTCTCCACAATGTAAGTATTGATGGCATTGATGACTTCGATGTTGTAAGCCGTGAAAGATTTATGCGCCGCGTTTTCCGCCAGCGGTACAGGTATAAGAAACAGAACCCCTTTTTCCATGATGATGATTTAGATCACAAAGGTCGAAATAATTACTTGTAAAGCGAATTCCAGCAAATTGAAGTATAATCTTTAGGTCACATGCAACCTTTTCAGTTGATTGATCATCTAATATTCAGTATATTGAATAGTTCTTTTAAAAACTGCGTTCAAATTTTTAAGACCAGACCTGGGCAATTGTAATATAATTGTTATTATGCAAGCATAATTAAACTATTGCCTTTTCATCCATTCCTACCAATAGATTTTAGGTTAGAAATCAATAAGACACACACAAATCTAAATACCATGAAACACATGATTAAACTACCGGCGCTTGTGCTGGGGCTCATACTGCTCCTCACCGGAATCAACCAGAAAGTGTTTGCACAAGACGAGGACATCTCGTTACAGACTTTCTACGATGAGCTTTCTCCTTATGGCACCTGGATTCAGGATCCGCAGTATGGGTACGTATGGCGCCCGGATGTTGATCAGCGCGAATTCCGGCCTTACTACACCAACGGCCGCTGGGTGATGACCGAATATGGTAACACTTGGGTATCAGAATATGACTGGGGCTGGGCACCTTTCCACTATGGCCGCTGGGTAACCGACCGCTATAATCAATGGCTTTGGATTCCAGACACCACCTGGGGACCTGCATGGGTAAACTGGCGCAGTGGCGCTGGCCAATATGGCTGGGCACCGCTCGGACCAAGCATCAGCATTGGATTTAATGTTCCAAGCTTCTGGTGGGTATTCGTGCCGCAAACCAGGATATATGTAGACCGCTTTCCAAGATACCGATCTTACAGAAATCCAAGGTACATCAGCAATACGGTGATCATCAACAATGTTTATGTACATAACCGTAATACTTATTATACCGGACCAAGAAGGGACGAGATCAGAAGGGTCATCAATCGCGATGTACCGGTTTACAACATCAACAGAATTGACCGTCCAGGCAGAAGCGGTATTTCAAACAACACCGTGAACGTTTACAATCCACGCCCTGTTAGAGGCCTAGATAACCGTAAAGCGGCACCTAGGACTGTTGTACAAAAGGATGCGCTTGTGAGGAATGATCGTGGCGCAACAAGCAGTACCCGGAACAGGAATGATGTCCGGAATGAGCGTCCGCAACAGCGGACTGAAAACCAGGTGAGACCTTCTGCCAGAAGCATCGAGAACCGGACCGATAGAAACAACGATAACCGGATCTCTTCTGAACGTGTAACGCTGGATAGAGCGACCAAGGACAGGAACAGCAGCAGCGAACAAAGGGCACTTGCTGCCCGTGCACAACGTGAGCAACGCGAAACCGCACAGCGGAATCAGGTTGAAAATGTACAGCGCGATGCACAGCAAAGGGAACAACGCGATGCGCAGCAGCGTGATCTTGCACAACGCCAGCAGCGCGACCAGGCAGAACGTCAACAACGCGATGCACAGCAGCGGGAGCAACGTGAGCAGGCACAGCGCCAGCAGCGTGAAAGCCAGCAAAATCAACAACGTGAGGCACAACAGCGTCAGCAACGGGATCAGGCGGAACGCCAGCAGCGGGAATCTCAGCAACGCCAGCAGCGTCAGCAGATGTCCAGCCCGCAACGTACAGAGCGTGTACAAGCGCCACAACGTGCTGCCGAACCAAGAAGCAGCAACGGAGGCTCGGGAGCTACCAGGGCAACCCGTGGCGGCAGAGGTTAATATTACGACGCTACCATTATAAAACCGGCCTTAGTGCCGGTTTTTCTTATTTATATTATAGTTATCTTTGCAGCCTTATTCAATAACAGGCGTAATCCTTTATGATCCACCCAGAAATAGAAAAAAGAAAAACATTTGCCATCATCAGTCACCCCGATGCCGGGAAAACAACACTTACCGAGAAATTCCTGCTTTTCGGAGGTGCAATCAACACAGCGGGTGCGGTAAAAAGGAACAAAGCCAACCAAAGCAATACCTCCGACTTCATGGAAATTGAGAAGCAGCGCGGGATCTCCGTAGCCACTTCCGTGATGGGATTTGAATATAGCGGTAAAAGGATCAACATCCTGGATACGCCAGGTCACAAGGACTTTGCCGAAGATACTTACCGTACACTTTCTGCAGTAGATAGCGTAATCCTTGTGGTAGACTGTGTGAAAGGTGTGGAGGAACAGACCGAGAAGCTCATGGGCGTTTGCCGCATGCGTAATACCCCGGTGATCATCTTCATTAATAAGATGGACCGTGAGGGTAAAGATGCCTTCGATTTGCTTGATGAGATTGAAAATAAACTGAACATTAGCTTGTGCCCACTATCCTGGCCCATTGGGCAGGGACATACCTTTAAAGGGGTTTACAGCATCTACAATAAACACCTAAACCTGTTTGAACCGGATAAAAGCAAGATCAGCGAACCGGTGATAGAAGTGAACGACCTGGAAGATGAAAAGTTAAGCAACTTCCTTAAACCCAAAGAACTTGATGGTTTAAAGAACGATCTGGAACTTGTGGAAGGCGTATATGGCAATCTCGATAACCAGATGTACACCGAAGGCTTGCTTGCTCCCGTATTCTTTGGAAGTGCAATCAATAACTTTGGTATCAAAGAGTTGCTGGATACTTTCATCAATATCGCACCTAGCCCAAAAAGCCGCGAAGCGGAAGAGCGCATGGTAACCGTTGAAGAGAAAAACTTCAGTGGATTTGTATTCAAGATCCACGCAAACCTGGATCCCAAACACCGCGACCGTATTGCCTTCTTGAGGATCTGCTCCGGTAAATTCGAGCGTAACAAGTTCTACTACCATACCCGCCAGGATAAAAAGCTGAAGTTCTCCAACCCGATGGACTTCATGGCCAATGAGAAGAGTATTGTGGAAGAGGCATGGCCAGGTGATGTTGTCGGTTTATATGATAGCGGCAACTTCAAAATTGGAGACACCCTTACTGAGGGCGAGAAACTTCAATTTAAGGGCATTCCAAGCTTCTCTCCTGAAATTTTTAAGGAAGTAGAGAACAGAGATCCACTTAGAACCAAACAGCTTGAAAAGGGCATACAGCAGCTTACCGAAGAAGGTGTCGCCCAGCTCTTCGTACAGCAGCCTGGTAATCGTAAAATCATTGGTGCCGTAGGTGAACTGCAGTTCGAGGTAATTGCTTTCCGTTTAGAGCACGAATACGGCGCTAAAGCGCATTTCCGTACGCTGACATACAGCCGCTCCAATTGGGTAACTTCGAAAGACAAGAAGAAGCTGGAAGAGTTCCTTAAACGTAAACAGGCACATATTGGTACCGACAAGGACGGCAATCCGGTGTACCTTGCAGATAACGACTTCATGATCAACATGACCATGCGCGATTATCCGGATATCGAATTCCACAAAACATCAGAGTTTAAGTAATCAGCATTAAATAGCATGAAAAAGGCGACCAATGGTCGCCTTTTTCATGCTATTTATATTGAGCTTTTTCCTTATATGACACTTGCAACAGGCGTATTTCTCCACGCGAGCAGAAGTCCATCGATCGGAAGTACTATTTCAACTTACTCAAAGCAGCTTTAATTCTTGGCATCATTGCCTGGATGTCTTCTAAAGAACAACCGCCAACAGAAGCCCTGAACCAAGGCATGCTATGCTCGTTGCCAAACGCGGAGAAGGGAACCAATGCGCACTGCGCTTCCTTAATCAGGTAGAAGTTTACATCCGCACTATCCTTCAAAACATCACCTGCAGGCGTTGTCTTCCCGATATAATCAATCTTGATGGTCAGGTAAATTGCACCCATTGGCACTACTGCATCGACGTTAAAACCTTCCGCTTTAAGCGACTGGAAACCATCGTAAATTGCATTGAGGCTCAACTGGATCTGCTCTTTGAAGTTTCCAAGGAAGGTGTCTACCTGCGCATCGTCCGCAAAATACTTACTAACCGCTACCTGCTCCGCTTTAGGCGCCCAGGCTCCGATGTGACCAAGTAATGCTTTCATCTTAGAAATCACCAATGATGGTCCGAAAGCCCAACCTACCCGAACACCGGTTGCAGCAAGTGCTTTTGAAATCCCGTCGATGTAGATTACGTAGTCTTTCAGCTCAGGGCGCAAAGTCACCGGGTTAACGTGTTCCTTATCAAAGGTCAGCAAAGAATAGATCTGGTCGTACATCAAGTACAAAGGCTTCTCCCCTGCTGACCGGGATTTGTTCTCCTCCAACACGATGTCGCAGATCTCTTCCAGCTGTTCTGCACTGAACATGGTACCGGTCGGGTTCAACGGCGAACATAAGGCAAGCAAGGTTGCACCTTTCAAATGTGGCTTCAGCTGTGCTGCAGTAGGCATGAAGTTGTTCTCAACGGTCGTTTCAACAGCCACACCGTTTGCAGAAGATAATGTACAGTAGTGGTTGTTATTCCAGGATGGTGCCGGATAGATCACCTTATCGCCTGGATCAACCAGGGCCAGGTAAGTGGCATAGATCAATGGCCTTGAACCGCCGGAGATCAGGATGTCACCGGTGCTATAGTTCAGGTTCATTCGCTTATCCAGCAGGTTCGCTACCGTTTCCCGTAGCGGCAATATACCATCCGCAGGTGGATAGTTAGTTTGATGATCATTATACGCCGCAATGATCTCCGATTTCAAAGCTTCAGGTATTGGGAATACAGCAGGGTCAAAATCACCTATCGTAAGATTGGCGATCTTGGCGCCCTTTCGTTTCAACTCGTTGACTTCATTTCCAATTTTGATAATCTCCGAGCCTACAAGGGCGTTTGCTAATAAGGATACATTCATTTCTAATTGATTTAATTAATGTGCCAGTAATTTTTCAATGGCACCTTTTACTTTTTCAAAGTTAAACTGCGCAAGCACCTCATTCATCATGCCCGAGATCTCCTCGTTGCATAGATTACCGATACTGCCCTCATGCACATGGTTCACGGCAGTACCTGGTTCAAAAGTGCCGTTCTCGATGGTCTCGCCAACAATCTTGTAAGCCTCTCTAAATGGAACACCGTTCAGTGCAAGTTCATTCACAGACTCCACACTGAACAAATATGCATACTTTTTATCCGCCAGGATGCCGTCTTTAACCTCAATGTGCTGTAACATATAAGTTGCCATCTGCAGGCATTCATTAAGGGAGGTAATTGCTGGAAACAAGCTTTCTTTCAACAACTGCAGATCGCGGTGATATCCTGAAGGCAGGTTGGTCGTCATCATGGCAATTTCATTAGGCAAGGCCTGGATTTTGTTGCAGCGTGAGCGAATAAGCTCAAAAACATCCGGGTTCTTCTTATGCGGCATGATGCTGGAACCCGTAGTCAGTTCCGCTGGAAAACTAATGAAGCTGAAGTTCTGATTGATGAACAAACATACATCCATGGCCATCTTAGCCAGTGTAGCAGCAATAGAAGACATTGCTTGTGCCAAAATACGCTCCGTTTTCCCACGGCCCATCTGGGCATAAACCACGTTGTAGTTCAACCGTTCGAAGCCCAGGAGTTCCGTTGTCCTGGTTCTGTTCAAAGGAAAGGAAGAACCATATCCCGCAGCAGAACCCAATGGGTTTTTATTGGTGATCTTCCAGGCGGCAAGCATCATGTCCATATCATCAACCAGGCTTTCTGCATAAGCACCAAACCACAGCCCGAAGGATGAAGGCATGGCGATCTGTAGGTGTGTATAGCCCGGCAGTAGTTTATCTTTATGCGTATTGCTCAAGCTGATCAGCTGTTCAAAGAGTGCGGAGGTGTTTGTCACCATGCCCTCGATGCAGGCACGGAAGTAAAGTTTTAAGTCTACCAGCACCTGGTCATTTCTAGATCTGCCGCTGTGTATCTTTTTACCAGCTTCACCGATGCGCTGCGTTAAGAGCCACTCTACCTGAGAGTGCACATCTTCCACCGCATCTTCAATCACGAAATCACCGGATTCAATCTCTTTATAGATCTGCTTTAAAGCCGATTGCACGGTTTTAAGCTCTTCAGCTGTAAGCAGGTTAATACTTTCAAGCATCTCCACATGCGCCAAGGAGCCTAATACGTCGAAAGCCGCCATCTCCAGGTCAAGCTCCCGGTCGCGCCCAACAGTAAATGTTTCAATGTCCTTGTTCACGTCAATGTTTTTTTGCCAGATCTTCATGCTTACCGATATATTTAAATTGAAACAAAAATAGGAATAATTAATAAGAGCCGTGCCGGCGAGGCTTTACCGTTACCCAGCGGTGATCACGGGCTTAAGCATCTCCACGTAGCCTTCAATGCCATCCAGAATCTCCTGAACGTAAACGTACTCATCCGCCATATGCGAACGCGCCGAATCCCCAGGCCCAACCTTCAGCGAAGGAATGCTTAATAATGCCTGGTCTGAAGTAGTCGGAGAGCCGTAAGTTTCCTTACCCATGCGGATACCGCTTTGTACAATTGGATGGTTCTTATCAATTGAAGAAGGTTTCAAACGCGTAGAGCGCGGTTTAACCGCACAACTTACATTGGTCTTAATGATCTTCAGCACCTCTTCATTCGTATAAGCGTCTGTTACCCGCACATCAACAGTGAAGCTGCAAAGCTCGGGCACCACGTTATGCTGTGTGCCGGCGTTTATTACGGTAACCGACATCTTTAAAGGTCCAAACAGCTCGGAAACCTTCGCAAAGCGATAGGATTTAAACCATTGAATATCCTTCAAAGCTTTATAGATCGCGTTCTCCCCTTCTTCACGTGCAGCATGACCAGCTTTGCCATGCACCTGGCAGTCCAGCACCATTAAACCTCTTTCCGCAATGGCAAGGTTCATCAGGGTAGGCTCACCGACAATCGCGAAATCCAACAAACCAAGCTCAGGCAAGATGCTTTCCAGCCCATTCAGACCAGAAATCTCCTCCTCTGCAGTGGCTGCCAGACAAAGGTTGTACGTTAAATCTTCGGTATTGTAGTAGTAAAGAAAGGTTGCAATGAGGGAAACCAGACAGCCGCCTGCATCATTGCTTCCTAAGCCATAAAGCTTGCCCGCTTCTACATCCGGAGAGAAAGGATTCCTGGTGTAACCGGAATTGGGCTTTACGGTATCGTGATGGGAGTTTAAAAGCAAAGTTGGCTTATTGGCATCAAACTGAGCATTATAAGCCCAGACATTGTTACCCTTTCGCTGGGTTTTCACATTTCGTTCCCGCAGGAAGCGTTCAATTACATCAGCTGTCTTATCTTCTTCCCTGCTGAACGATGAAATCGTGATCAATTCTTTCAACAATGCTACTGCATCATTTTGCAGTTTCTCCATCATAGCTATTCTTTTTTATATAGTTCACCTGCTTTTACTGCAGATAATTTTATGCCTTTTATCAGTGAAGAGCTGAAGCCATTATGCTCCATCTCGTTCAAACCTGCAATGGTGCAGCCCTTCGGGGAAGTCACCTTATCTATTTCCTGCTCTGGATGCGATTCCATCTGCAAGAGCAGATCTGCAGCACCCTTAGCGGTCTGTACCGCCATCTTCAATGCATCCTCGGCATGAAAGCCGATCTCTACCCCACCCTGCGAAGCCGCACGAATGGCACGTAAAAAGAAAGCAATACCACAAGCACACAGTGCCGTAGCTGCCGTCATCAGGTCTTCGTTAATCTTAACCACTGCACCAACGGTTTCGAACATACGGCTTACCAGCTGCACGTTTGCTTCAGATGCTCGGTCCGTAGCCACACAGGTCATGGATTGCCCAATGGCGATGGCTGTATTCGGCATGGCCCGTACCACCTCTAAACCCGCCGAAAGTTTGCTCCGGATATCGGCGCAACTTACCCCGGAAGCAACTGAAATTACCAGGTGCCTGCTCACATCGATCACCGGACTAATCTCCTCCAGCAGTTTATTTAACTGCTGTGGCAACACACAAAGCACCACGATATCAGCTGCTGCAACCGCAGCAGGATTATCTCCGCTAATGCCGAAACCCTGTTCTGCAAAAGCACTTAAACCTGCTACATTCCTGCGGGTTAAGGTAATCTGCGAAGCAGAAGCATAGCCTGACTTCACCAACCCACGCGCCAATGAAGTTCCGATATTTCCGCTGCCAATGATGGCGATTTGACCTGTAAACTGCTCCATGATTATTGCGTTAAACGTGTACCTTTTGCATCACCATTCTTTAAAAGTTCATCGGCATGGCCGATCAACACTTCTTTTACTCCACTTTTAATTGCTTCAAAAGCATTGTGCAACTTCGGGATCATGCCTCCGGATATCACACCAGATTCCTGCAATGAAGTAAACTCCTCCAGGCGGATCTCCCGGATCAGCGAGCTTTCATCATCCACATCGCGTAGCACCCCTTTTTTCTCGAAGCAATAAATCAGCGTAGTATCGTAAACTGAAGACATTGCAACTGCGATGGCAGAAGCAATAGTGTCCGCATTGGTATTCAGTAGCTGGGTATCCCCATCGTGCGTAAGCGCACAGAACACAGGTACCAGCTTACTCCCTAAAAGACTGGAAATGGTCTCAACGGAAACGGAATGTTCATCAAGATCGCCCACAAAGCCATAATCAATGGCCTTTACTGGCCGTTTCACTGCTTTGATCGTATTGCCATCTGCGCCGGTTAAGCCGATCGCATTGCAATACCTGGCCTGCAGCTGGGCCACAATATTTTTGTTGATCAACCCGGCATAAGCCATGGTCACGATCCTTAACGTATGGATATCAGTAATTCGCCGTCCATCAACCATTTTCGCTTCAATGCCCATAGACACCCCAAGCTCCGTCGCTACTTTTCCGCCTCCATGTACCAGGATTTTATCGCCCGATAATGCAGAGAAGTCTTCCAGGAAGTAATGTAACTGCTCCGAATTGTCAATTACATTACCCCCGATTTTTACTATGGTGAGTGTCTTTTTCATCTTTAGAATTTAAGAAATCCTAAGATAGGCTTTGCAAAAGATCTTTCAAAACCGCCTGTGCAGCCCATAAGCGGTTCCCAGCTTCATGGATCACCAGTGAATTTGGCCCGTCCAGGATCTCTGAGGATAGTTCAAGGTCCCTTCTTACCGGCAAACAGTGCATCACTTTCGCATCGTTCGTCAAAGCAAGTTTCTCATTGTTCATCATCCAGCCTTCCGGATAAGGAAGCACCTGTCCGTAAGAACTGTAGCTCGACCAGTTTTTCACGTAAACATAATCCGCACCCTGAAGTGCCTCATCAATGTTATGCACGATCTGCGCACCCGGCGTAAAGTCTTCATTCAATTCAAAACCTTCAGGCTGTGCAATGGTAAAATCGACCATACCAAGCTCCTGCGCTTTGCACATCCACTCGGCAAAAGAATTCGGAACAGCTTGCGGCAATGCTTTCACGTGCGGCGCCCAGGCCAAAACTACCTTAGGCTTTGCCTCAGCTTTCCAGGTTTCTTTGATTGTTACCAGATCCGCAAGACTCTGCAGCGGGTGACGCGTTGCGCTTTCTAAACTCACTACCGGTACACCGCAGTAAGAAACAAACTTGTTAAAGAAATCCTCACTGTAATCCTCTTCACGATCCTTCAGTTTTGGAAAAGAACGTAAGCCAAGAATGTCGCAGTATTGCCCCATGACCGCAGCCGCTTCGCGGATATGCTCTACGGTGCTGCCGTTCATCACCACGCCATCTTGCGTTTCAAGCGCCCAGCCGTCTTTATCCATGTTCATGACCATAACGCTCATGCCCAGGTTTATCGCAGCCTTCTGCGTGCTTAAACGCGTACGTAAACTTGGATTTAAAAACACCAGACCTAAGGTCTTATTTTCACCAAGCTGCTTATCGCTATATGGATTTGATTTTAAACTTAACGCATCTTTCACCAACTGTTCAACGTCAGCGACGTCATGTACAGATGTAAATTGTTTCATAACGGATTCTTAATCTTTTAAAGCCAGGGAGAATTTTTCAAGGAACAAGTCTGCATGTGCCTTTGTCAGGTTTAATGCAGGCAGCAAGCGAATCACATTCGGCTTTGCTTCCCCAGTGAATATATGATGTTTAAAGAGCAGGTTCTTTTTCACGCCCGATAGTTCTGCAGGCAGATCGATACCGATCATTAAACCACGGCCACGTACCGCCTGCACTTCAGAGAATTTCTTCAGTTCTGTGATCAGGTAAGCACCTACTTCCGCAGCATTCTTCATCAATTGATCCTGCTCCATTACCTCCAAAACCGCCAATGCTGCCGCACAAGCCAGGTGGTTACCACCGAAAGTAGTACCCAGCATCCCGTGCCATGGCACAAACTTCGGCGCAATGGAGATCGCACCGATCGGAAAACCATTCCCCATACCTTTTGCCATGGTATAGATGTCAGCGTCCACGCCTGCATAATCATGCGAGTAAAACAAGCCTGTACGACCGTATCCGCATTGTACGCTATCCGCGATAAATACCGCATCATACTGGTCACAGAATGATCTGATGGATTTCAAGAATTCTACTGAAGCTTCTTTGATCCCGCCAACACCCTGAATACCTTCAATAATCACGGATGATATCTCTTCACCATGATCTTCAAAGGCTTGCGCAAGTGCCGCCACGTCATTAAATGGAAGGAAAACTACATTATCGGTTTCATTTACCGGCGCAATAATCTTTGGATTATCTGTTGCCGACACCGCAAGGGAGGTTCTGCCATGGAATGCACCTTTAAAGGCGATTACCGTCTTTTTGTTGTTATAGAAAGAAGCAAGCTTCAGTGCGTTTTCATTCGCCTCCGCACCAGAGTTACAAAGGAATAACCGGTAATCTGTCTTACCGGAAACCTGACCCAATTTCTCCGCAAGCTGTACCTGCAAAGGAATTTTAATGGAGTTGGAATAGAAACCAACCTTAGATAGCTGGTCGGTTAAACGGCTAACATAATGCGGATGGGTGTGCCCGATAGAAATTACAGCGTGGCCGCCATAAAGATCAAGGTATTCCTGTCCGTTTGCATCCCATACATTGCTGCCGGATGCTTTTACAATTTCGATATCATTTAATGGATAAACGTCAAATAAGTTCATTTTAAAAAGGTTTAAAGACCAGAAGGCCCGGTTTAAAAATTAGACAATGCTCAAATTAAAAGGCAGAAGCCTTCAACCGCAAGCCTTGCCGTTCTTCCAGTCCAAACATCAGGTTCATATTCTGAACCGCCTGTCCGCTGGCACCTTTTAACAAGTTATCAATTATGCTGATCACATGGAGCTTACTTCCATATTTCTGCACGTATAACAAGCCCTTATTGGTGTTCACCACCTGTTTTAAATCTATATTCTTCTTGCTTACATGGGTAAAGGCTGCATCCGCATAATAATCTTCATACAACTTTAGCGCTTCCTCGGCAGAAAGATCGGTATCCAGATAGATAGATGCCAGAATCCCCCTGGTAAAATCACCGCGTTGCGGGATGAAGGTCACCGGTGCACTGAACTCAGGATCAAGCACCACCATGCTCTCTCCAATCTCATTCAGATGCTGGTGATCAAAAGCTTTATATATGGAAAGATTATTATTGCGCCAGCTGAAGTGTGAGGTCGTAGAAAGACCTTGTCCAGCACCGGTAGAACCAGTTGTCGCGTTGATGTGGATCTCGCTTTTAAGTAATCCCTTCGCAGCCATCGGCAGTAAACCCAGCTGTATCGCCGTTGCAAAACAGCCTGGATTAGCAATGCAATTCGCTGTTTTGATTCGCTCACGGTTAAACTCCGGCAAACCATAAACCCAGTCGTTACCCGCCGCAGCTTTTAACCTGAAATCCTGGCTCAGATCAATGATCTTTACCCCTTTATCGATCGGATTGGCATCCAAAAACTTCTTCGCATCACCATGGCCAACACATAAAAACAGCACATCAATATCCTGTTTTAAAGTACCTGAAAAACGAAAATCCGTATCCCCGTAAAGATCAGTATGTACGTCAGAGACCAGATTACCTTCATTGCTGCTGCTCAGCACGAAGTCAATTTCCACGTCAGGGTGGTTCAGCAACAGGCGAAGCATCTCTCCACCGGTATAACCCGCACCACCAACGATTCCTGCTTTAATCTTCATGGCCGTTCACTTTGTGCCAGATCATCACCTGGTTTCCAAAAATCTTGGAGAAGCCTTTTACATCTTCGCCAGACCAGGTGTTGTTCATCTCGCCGTAGCTACCAAATTTGTTGCTCATCAGGTCGTGCGCAGACTCGATACCGATGATCTGGAAACGGTAAGGCATCAATTCAACGAAAACCTTTCCGCTAACCACTTTCTGCGTATCGGCAAGGAAAGCCTCTATGTTGCGCATGATCGGATCGTGAAACTGACCTTCATGCAGCCAGTTGCCATAGAAAGAAGCGAGTTGCTCTTTCCAGCTTAGCTGCCATTTGGTTAGCGTGTGTTTTTCTAAAGTATGGTGTGCTTTGATGATCAGGATCGGTGCCGCAGCTTCGAAACCTACACGGCCTTTGATACCGATGATAGTATCACCAACGTGTACATCGCGACCGATGCCATAAGGCTGTGCAATGGCCTGCAATTTCTGGATTGCCGCAACTGGTGCCAAGGTTTCGCCATCAATGCCGGTGAGTTCACCTTTTTCGAAAGTAAGCTCAATTCTGCGATTGCCGCTTTCGGTAACCTGGGTCGGCCATGCCTCTTCCGGTAACATCTCATGAGAAGTTAAAGTCTCCTGACCACCTACGGAAGTTCCCCAAAGCCCTTTATTGATTGAATATCTCGCTTTCGCTGCACTATATTCAACACCATGCTCTGCAAGATATTTGATTTCCGCTTCGCGGGATAATTTTAAGTCACGGATCGGCGTGATGATCTCTACCTCCGGAATGATGATGTTGAAGATCATATCGAAACGCACCTGATCATTACCAGCACCGGTGCTTCCGTGTGCCACGTAATCCGCGCCAATCTTTTTAACGTAGTTCGCAATTGCTGTGGCCTGACTTACACGTTCCGCGCTAACAGAAAGCGGGTAAGTGGCATTTTTAAGCACATTACCAAACACAAGGTACTTAATACAACCGTCGTAGTAGTTGTCGGTTTCATCAACCACGGCATGAGAAGCTACACCCAGTGCGTATGCCCGTCTCTCAATTTCCTGTAATTCTTCTTCAGAAAAACCACCGGTGTTTACAATGACAGAGTGTACCTCTAAATCACGATCCTGAGACAGGTAAACACAACAAAACGAGGTGTCTAACCCTCCGCTAAAAGCTAAAACGACTTTCTTTTTCATCTATTTTATATTTGTGTTGGTGATGAAACCATCCTAGTGACGATTTCAAAAATTGAAATTGCTATTTAAACAGCGATAAAAATAATAAGGGACTCTTTTTGATGATCATCTTTTGCTTCATCAGCATAAAACGTTCATAGAGCTTAGGCTTGCGCTTCAACTCCTCTGCGAATTTCTTCGCAACGTCATGCTTTTGGGTCGCCGGATCATAAAGCATTGCCGTACACATGCAGTTCTTACGATCCTTACTTTTCAGGATCTCAAAATTTACACAGCTTTGGCAGCCTTTCCAGAATTCCTCATCCTGCGTAAGCTCAGAATACGTTACCGGTTCATAACCCAGATCAGAGTTAATTTTCATCACAGCAAGACCGGTTGTTAAACCGAAGATCTTTGCTTTAGGGTATTTTGTACGGGAGAGTTCGAAAATTCTTTCTTTGATGGCATGCGCCAGTCCGGCTTTTCTGTAATTCGGACTAACGATCAGTCCAGAGTTGGCCACAAACTGACCATGGCTCCAGGTTTCGATGTAGCAAAACCCTGCCCAGCTGCCATCCTTATGGAAAGCGATCACCGCTTTGCCATCCGCCATTTTGCCAGCAACATACTCCGGAGAACGTTTGGCAATTCCTGTACCGCGGGCCTTAGCAGATTCGGCCATTTCATTGCAGATTTCCTCTGCAAAAACACGATGTTCAGGTAGTGCAACCTGCACTATAAAATCGTTTATATTCATTATTTATATAACGAAAAAATAAAATAACTGTTTAACTGTTTGGAACGAATATGTCCCGGGGGCGATGAGTAGCAATTACTCAAAGACGTGGCGTGTAGGCATGCCGGTTGGACGGCGCAAAAAATATGGGTCGTAAACGTTCGATAAACAAACTATTAGAAGCGAGAACCTTTGCCGCTATAATGGAAAGTTTATGTGTGTTTTGTTTACTCATTTTCTGTGTTAGATCCCGCTTTAAATTAATTGAAGCGCAAAGGTTTAAATAAATATTCAGTTGTGCAAAACGTTTTTGCTTTTTTTACATTTCCCTTAAAGTGATCGATTTTCGAGGCAACATCATTGAAGGGTCTGAATATCAATTTATTACAGAGGGCATCAAACTTCGAAATATTCAACCGGACTGCCAAAAAACCTTAACTTATTTAACAAACAGGAACATACCTGTTTTGTTCCAAAAAAACAGCCTTAAAAATTGCATGAATATCTTATCCGAAAGGAAAAGGATCATTACCTAATTCGTAGGTCTTGCGATCAAGTTTCCATGCAGCCAGAGGACAGATAAACAGATGGCCTCAGCATCATCAAACAGCCGGATGCCAGATTGCAAGCTGGAACATAACGCTACGGACGTGGAAGATAAACAGCTTTGAAATGCCCGATGGTGCACCGTACCCGAAAAAAGTAATGAAATTTCTACATTGCTCAGCGACGTAATTTCATTAAATTGCTTGCAAAGCTGCTGACATGAGACCATTTACCTTCCTTTCTGCTACGGCAATGATCCTGACCTTGTCGGTCATAGATGCTAATGCACAAACAGATTTAAAGTTGTTACCTGATGCTGATAAGCTAAGCCCAGGTCTGAAATTCAGGATTGATAGCCCTCATTTATATCTTCGTTTGGATTCTAACAGTTACTTGATTGACTCCAACAAGTTCGTCAAAAAGCCTAGTTACAACGAGTATAATCAACCCGTTGCTCTCCCAAATTCCTTTAAATCGGTGCGATCCACTTCTACGCCCATGCGGATAAAGAAAATTCCTTTAGCCGTCCCCGAGGACAAGAAGGACTAAACACTGTCCGTTTAAATGGCAGAACCAACGCTTCATTTTATCCGATCCTCACGGTCCTGTAACCCTTTTCTATGTCCGATACTTCCCTATTCAAGAAAATTGTCATTAAGGTAGGCTCCAATGTACTTACCAAAGCGGATGGTCTGCCGAACGTGGAGCGCATCAGCCACCTCGTTGATCAACTGGCAAAGCTAAAAAAAGATGGAAAAGAAGTCGTCCTGGTATCTTCAGGTGCGGTTGCTTCCGGCAGGAGCCTGATTAAGATCTCCGAAAAGCAAAATACTGTTGCTGCACGACAGCTACTCGCTTCCATAGGCCAGATCAAACTGATCAACCTTTACCTGCAGCTGTTTGAACAGCATGAGATGCTCTGTTCGCAAGTGCTGGTCACAAAAGAAGACTTCCGTGACCGCATGCACTACCTGAACATCAAAAACTGCCTGGAGATCCTGCTGCAGCATCAAGTGATCCCGGTGATCAATGAAAATGACGTGGTATCCGTTACAGAGCTTATGTTTACCGATAATGATGAGCTGGCTGGCCTAATCGCTTCCATGCTCAATGCAGATGCTTTGATCATCCTTTCCAATGTAGACGGCATCTATAACGGTGATCCGAGATTACCCTCGTCAAAGGTGATTACGGAGATCAAGGGTACCGAAGGCGGCATCGGTAACTTCATTACAACAAGCAAGTCCGGCCATGGACGTGGCGGCATGGTTACCAAGCTCAGTATGGCCCAAAAAGTCGCTAAACTGGGCATCCCGGTCATGATCGCCAATGGCAACCGGGAGCACATTATAACAGATCTCCTGTACAAGACGGTTGTCCATACCCGCTTCGCGGCCGAGAAGATCAGGTCTGGCAAAAAGAAATGGATTGCGCATTCGGAAGGTGCCGCAACCGGCATTGTGCAACTTAATGCGGGTGCCAAAGAAGCACTGCTGTCGGGCAAAGCAAGCAGTTTGCTACCCGTAGGAATCATAGACATCCATGCGGATTTTAAAAAAGGTGACATCATAAAGCTCATCGATGAGCAGGAACACCTGATCGGGTTGGGTGTTGCGGAATATGGTGCAGAAAAAGCACGTGCCTGCATTGGCGAACAAAAACAAAGGCCTTTGGTACACTACAACTACTTTCATCCCCTGATCTGATTATGAAATACAGAAGCTACTTTGAAGCCGCGATTACCGCCAGCAGAGAACTGAACATCCTTAAAAAAGAAACTATTGCACACACCCTGCTTGATGTTGCGGAAGCGCTGGTGAGGAATACAGACAAGATCCTGGAAGCCAACAAGAAGGATCTTGACCTCATGGACAAAGCGGATCCTAAGTACGACCGCCTAAGGTTGTCGCCAGATAGAATCCGGGATATCGCTGCAGACATGAGCAAGGTAGCTAACCTGGAAAGCCCAATAGGCCAGCTAATTGATGGACACCAGGCAGAAAATGGCATGCAGATCTCCAGGTTACGCGTGCCGCTCGGCGTTGTTGGGGTCATCTATGAATCGCGGCCGAATGTAACCGCTGATGTCTTTGCGCTTTGCTTTAAAACGGGAAATGTTGCCGTGCTCAAAGGTGGAAGTGATGCCACGCAGTCTAACGCCGCAATCGCAGAAGTGATCCAGAAAGTACTGCAACAGTTCGGGATCAACAAAAATGTCCTTACCCTGCTGCCACCGGAACGCGCGGCAACAGAAAGTCTGCTGAATGCCCGCGGACTGGTGGATGTATTGATCCCAAGAGGCAGTCAGGCTTTGATCGACTATGTTCGTTTGAACAGCAAGATCCCGGTGATTGAAACCGGTGCCGGCATTGTACATACCTATTTCGACCTGGATGGTGATCTGGAAAAGGGTAAAGGCATTGTGCTAAATGCCAAAACCCGCAGGGTAAGTGTATGTAATGCGCTTGATTGCCTGCTGATCCACAAAGACCGGTTGGAAGACCTGCCTTCATTAGTGATCGCACTGAGTGGCTCGAAGGTCCTGATCCATGCTGATGAAGCATCTTATGCCGTGTTAAAGGGTAATTATCCCGGGGATTTACTGAAACCTGCCGGAGCCGAAAGTTTCGGAACAGAGTTTCTTTCCCACCAGCTGGCTATAAAAACGGTGTCCAATTTGGAAGAAGCGCTGCAGCACATTGCTAAATACAGCTCCAAACATAGCGAAGCCATCATTTCTGAGCATGCAGCGAACGTGGAGACCTTCCTTAACCAGGTGGACGCCGCAGCGGTATATGCAAATGCCTCGACAGCATTTACCGATGGTGCGCAATTCGGGCTTGGTGCAGAGATCGGCATCAGTACGCAGAAACTCCATGCCCGCGGACCAATGGGCCTTACCGAACTCACCAGCTATAAATGGGTGATCAGGGGAAACGGCCAGACTCGAAGTGCTTGAAACTGCGATTTGTTTCTATATTCGCTGAAAATTCAAGACATGAAAAAATTAACGTTACTCTTATTAGCTGCACTAAGTGGCTTGACCGCAAGCGCACAAACAGAAAAAGGAACACACATGCTCGGGGGCAGTTTCTCTTTAAATCATAACAAGAGTGAGCCCGCGAACACACCATCAGCAGAAGCAACTAACAAGCAAAATGCATTTAGCATAGGTCCTTCATACACCTACTTTCTGGCAAACAAACTTGGGCTTACTGCTAATCTTGGTTATTCCCGCTCCCATTCGGATCAATACGCGACCAGTGGATCTACAGAAACCACTAACACCGGATTATTCGCGTCACTGTCTCTGAACAAATATTTCTTATTCGAAGATAAAATAGGTGTCCGTACAGGACCTTTCACGAGTTATAACACCCAAAAAGCTAAAGCTACAAGCACCTACGACTATAACGGCGGTGATTTCGACTTCAAAGGCTACAGCGCAGGCTTGAATCTGGAATTTGTCTATTTCCCAGTGAAGAGAATTGGACTTGTTGCATCACTGGGCAGCTTAGCCTATTCACGGACAGAATTCAAAAGGTCCACTGGAGCCACCAAACAAACTGATCTTAGTCTCGGCTTCTTGAATAATACGACATCATTCTCGTTCTATTATGTCTTAGGCAAATAAGATATCCACATTGTAATTAAAAGCGCTTCCTTCCGGAGCGCTTTTTTTATGAGGTTTGCCTTACATTCCAGATTGAACAATTAAACTTAAGACTTGTTATCATTGCAATTCAGATTCGGGCCTTCTACGGCTCTTGCTTGGCTATTAAACGCCTTCTGTTCGCTTGGAGCCGAACAATAGGCGAACAATAGGCGGCCAAGAGGCGAAGAATAGGCGGCCAGGAAGCGAATCTTTCTAAACGTAAATACATCAATAATACCAGACAATGTCCAATCTATTTTCCCCAATTACCATAAAGAATTTAAGCCTAAAAAACAGAATTGTGGTTTCTCCAATGTGCCAGTACTCCGCGGAAGATGGCTTTACCTCCGACTACCACCTGGTGCATCTTGGCAGCCGAGCCATGGGCGGCGCAGGGCTGATCATCACGGAAGCAGCCAGCGTATCACCGGAAGGCCGGATCTCGCCCGGAGACATCGGCATCTGGAAAGATGAACATATCGCAGGCTTAAAACGCATCACCGACTTCATCCACCAATATGGATCTGTTGCAGGCATCCAGCTGGCACATGCCGGTCGTAAAGCCAGCTTCAAAGCCCCTTGGCTAGACCCCAAACAGATCAGCATTGCTGAAGGCGGCTGGCAAACCGTAGCACCAAGTGCTATTCCTTTTAATGAGGAAGATACCATCCCTGAAGCACTAAGCGCTGAAGGTATCCAAAAAGTGAAGGACGACTTTAAAGCTGCTACCCAAAGAGCCATCGCAGCTGGATTTAAGGTGATTGAGATCCATGCAGCGCATGGCTATCTGATTCACCAGTTCCTATCGCCATTGAGCAATGAACGTACGGATCAATATGGCGGAAGCTTTGAAAACCGCGTACGACTGCTGTTAGAACTCGTAGAAACCATTCAGCAAGTATGGCCAGCAGAAAACGCGCTATTTGTGCGCATCTCGGCAACGGACTGGGCAGAAGGCGGCTGGAATGCTGAAGAATCGGTTAAACTCGCGGGCTTGCTGAAAGATAAAGGTGTAGACCTTATTGATGCCTCTTCAGGTGGCTTAACCAAGAAACAACAGATTCCCGTTTTCCCGGGCTATCAGGTGCAGTTTGCCGAACAGATCAAAAAAGAAACCGGCATACTGAGTGGCGCAGTTGGATTAATCACCTCGGCACAGCAGGCAGAAGATATCCTGAAAGAGGAAAAGGCAGACTTAATCTTCCTGGCGCGTGAATTTTTACGTGACCCATATTTCCCGCTGCATGCCGCAGAAGCGCTTGATGTTGAGCTGAAATGGCCGGTGCAATATGAAAGGGCTAAACCCCGCAAACACCATTAAGCCGGGCTCGGTTTCCGTTTGTGAGTGACGCTACGATCCCGGTTTGGGAGACAAAAAGCACGCAGATGAAACTTGATACAAACAAATTCAATAATTTAGGGTCTTAATATAAATTTAAAGTTATGTTCGATAAATTGATGGCCGCACAACAAAAGGCCGAGGAAATAAAAAAACGTTTAGATCACGTTTCTGTATATGGTGAGGTTGAAGGTGGTGCGATCAAGGTTACTGCGACCGCAAACAAGACCATCACAGCCATTGAAATTCAGGAAGAATTTTTCAAGCAAGCGGATAAAGAAGAAATCGAAGAGCTGCTGCTAACGGCTGTAAACAAAGCTTTGACACAGGCAGACCAGGTGAGCGCTGTAGAAATGCAGTCGGCAACTAAAGACATGCTTGGCGGTTTAGGTGGCATGTTTGGCGCTTAACAATTCAATTCATAAAACTCAGAAATATGAAATTCAGCTATTACGGACAATCCTGCTTTTTGCTGGAACTTGGTGGTAAAAAGTTTCTTTTTGATCCTTTTATTACCCCAAATCCGCTGGCCTCAGCGATTGATACAAAATCCATTACTGCAGATTATATACTGGTTAGTCATGGCCACGGCGACCATGTTGCCGACCTCGTAGACCTTGCTAAACAAACCGGTGCCCTGGTGATCACGATGGTGGAAATCGCCAACTGGTTGCAGTCACAAGGGGTAAGCAATGTGCATCCGATGAACTTCGGTAAGACCAAGTTCGAATTCGGTAACCTGCGTATGGTATGGGCTACGCACTCCAGTGGTTTGCCTGATGGTAGCTACGGTGGTAATCCTGCCGGCTTTGTATTGGAAAGTGCAGGTAAAACGGTCTATTTCGCCGGAGATACTGCTTTAAACATGGACATGAAGCTGCTTGCAGACTTGTACAATCTGGACTATGCCATCCTGCCTATCGGGGGTAACTTCACCATGGACGTCGATGATGCACTTGTTGCAACCAAATACATTGAATGCGATAAGGTGATTGGCGTACATTATGATACTTTCGACTTGATTAAGATCGACAAGGAAGATGCACTTGCGAAATTTAAACGTGAAGGCAAGATCCTGTTGCTTCCTGCAATTGGAGAGACTATTGAGTTATAAAAGAAAGGCCCGGATCGATTGACCGGGCCTTTCTTTTATACATTCTTCGCTAACTAGTGTGCAGCCAACCAGTTCTCCCCCATACCAATCTCCACCTCGATTGGCACATTGGTTTTAATGGCTGTTTGCATACGGTGTTTAATAATTTCTTTCATCACCTCGACCTCCGGCTTCGGCACGTCGAACACAAGCTCATCATGCACCTGCATGGTCATTTTAGCCTGTAAACCACGTTCCTGTATGTCTTTATGGATGTTGATCATTGCAATCTTGATCATATCTGCTGCAGAGCCTTGAATTGGCGCATTGATCGCATTTCGTTCCGCAAAACCACGTACCGTCTGGTTGGCAGAATTGATATCTCTTAAGTATCTCCTGCGCCCCATAATGGTTTCTACAAAGCCGTTTTCCCGTGCGAAGGTCATCGTGTCGCTCATGTAGCGCTTGATGCCAGGATATTGGGTGAAATATTGTTCAATGATGTCTGCGGCTTCTTTTCTTGGGATATCCAGGTTTTGAGAAAGTCCGAATGCCGACTGCCCATAGATGATCCCGAAGTTTACCGCTTTGGCGTTCCGCCTTTGTGTAGGTGTAACTTCCTCGATGCTGGTTCCGTAAACCTTCGCCGCGGTTGCAGTATGGATATCAATGCCTTTGCTGAAGGCATCCAGCATGTTCTCTTCCTTGCTGATCTCCGCAATGATACGCAGCTCGATCTGCGAATAATCCGCAGACAGCAGTACGTGGTTTTCATCTCTTGGAATGAAAGCTTTGCGCACCTCCCTGCCCCTTTCCGTACGGATCGGGATGTTCTGTAAGTTTGGATTATTAGAACTTAACCGGCCAGTTGCAGCAACCGCTTGGTTGAAGCTGGTATGTACGCGTCCGGATTTCGGGTTAACCAATAGCGGCAAGGCATCCACATAGGTGGATTTTAGTTTACAAAGCTGGCGGTAATCCAGGATATCCTGCACCACATCGCTTTTGTTCGCTAAACGCGAAAGCACATCCTCGCCGGTCTGGTACTGCCCGGTTTTGGTTTTCTTCGCTTTAGGATCAAGTTCCAGTTTATCAAAAAGCACTTCTCCAAGCTGTTTCGGTGAAGACAGGTTGAAGGTAACACCGCATTTTTCGAATACACTTTGCTCCAATCTTGCGATGTCGGTTTCCAGATCTTTGGAATATTTATTTAAGGTATCTACATCAATGCGTACACCTTCTTTTTCGATGTCCGCAAGTACGTAGATCAATGGGTTTTCAATGTCCCTGGCCAGTTCTTCCGCATTCAGTTCCTTCAGCATCGGTTCGAAGATATTGGCCAGCTGTAAGGTTACATCAGCATCTTCGGCAGCATAATCAACTACTTTTTCTACTGGCACATCACGCATGGTGCCCTGGTTCTTCCCTTTGGTACCAATCAGGCTGGTGATCGAAATTGGCGTATAACCAAGGTAGTTCTGCGAAAGCAGGTCCATACCATGGCGGGTATCCGGATCGATCAGGTAATGGGCAAGCATGGTGTCGAATAAGCGACCTTTAATGTTTACGCCATACCATTTAAGCACCAGGATATCATATTTAAGATTCTGCCCGATCTTAGCAATCTTCTCATTTTCAAGCACCGGACGGAATTCATCAACGATCCGTTGCGCCGTTTCACGTTCCGGAGGCAAAGGAATATAATAACCCTCTCCTACTTTAATGCAGAAAGAAAGACCAACCAGCTCGGCCAGGTTCGCATCTGTACCAGTGGTTTCTGTATCCCAGGAAATACTTTCCTGCTGTAAAAGCAGGTCGATAAGACTTTTGCGAGCTTCCGCCGTGTCAACTAATTTATAATCATGTGGAACATCAGCAATGGTTTTTGATGCAGGCTGCTCGAATAAAGCAGGTGGTGCAACAAAAACTTTCGAGGCTTGTTCCGGCTCACAAACCGGCTGTCCGAAGAGGTCGGTCTGTTGTGATACGCTACTGCCCGCTTCCCCGATAGAGAAGTTATCTCCAAATACGCGTCTGCCTAAGGTGCGGAATTCAAGTTCCGCGAAAAGCGGTTCCAGCAACTCCCGGTTAGGCTCGCCAAGCTCCAGCGCATGGGGGTCAAATTCTACCGGCACATCCAGAATAATGGTGGCGAGTTTTTTGGAGACCATACCCTGCTCGGCATACATCTTCACGTTTTCACGCATTTTGCCTTTCAGCTCATCCGCATTGGCGATGATGTTCTCTACCGACCCGTATTGTTTAACCAGGATCTTGGAGGTTTTTTCACCAATTCCCGGAATACCCGGGATATTATCTACCGCATCACCCCATAGGCCGAGGATGTCGATCACCTGCTTTACATCTTCAATCTCCCATTTGGCAAGCACCTCAGGTACACCCATGATTTCTACGCCATTACCCATGCGGGATGGCTTATAGATGAAGATGTTCTCTGAAACAAGCTGTGCAAAGTCTTTGTCCGGCGTCATGCAAAACACCTGGAAGCCCTGTCGCTCACCTTCCTTAGCCAGCGTGCCGATAATATCATCTGCTTCAAAGCCATCTTTGGTGATCACCGGAATACCGAAACCTTCAATAAGCTTCACCACGTAAGGCAAGGCCGTTGCAAGATCTTCTGGCATGGCTTCACGGTGTGCCTTGTAAGCTTCAAAATCAGTATGTCTTTCGGTAGGTGCATTGGTATCAAAAACCACCGCAATATGGCTTGGTTTCTCTTTTTTGATCACTTCCAGCAAGGTATTTGCGAAGCCCATTACGGCAGAAGTGTTCAGACCTGTGGAGGTGAATCGTGGAGTTTTACTTAAAGCAAAGTGCGCCCGGTAAATAAGCGCCATTCCATCGAGCAGGAACAGTTTTTTCATAATCAAAGTTAATTATTGTAAACCGCTTTGTATCAAAGAATCCATAATTTACGTTATTTGTAACCTATGAAAGTTATGAAAATTACGGCCATTTTATTGTTCCTGATCAGCTTTTCCTTCCTCGCTGCTGCGCAGGATGTGGTGATGCTCGACAGCACGAATTTCGTACGTGGAACGATAAAAGGCACAGATTATAGTACCGTAGCGCTGCTGAAGGACGACCAGGTGGAGGTGCTTTATAAAGCAAAAGATGTAAAGGAGTTCCTTTGGAATGGCGAGACCTATGTAAGCAAGCCGATCATCAACAATAAGAAAGTAGAACAACGGTTCTTTAAGGTTATTGAAATGGGTACGGTGAACATGTATGCCATTGGCGAGCAGTCGGCCGACCCCACTGCGCCGCAGGAAAAGCGGGTCCGGGTTAGTCCCAGTGTTGGTATTGGCTTAGGTTCGGGCGGTATGGGCCGTGGTGGATTTGGTGGTGTAGGTATCGGCGGTGGTATTTCCATTGGCGGCGGGCGGAGGAATAACGCCAAAAAAGCGGCTGGCAGAAAAGCGTTGTACTTTATTGAGAAACCTGGCAGCGGACCGATGTTAGAAATACAGCTGAACTCTTCAAGCGATCAGCAGCGGGTGAAACAGATCTTGCTGGAGAAATTAAACAATGATGAGGATCTTGCAGAACGGATCAAGGAAACAGAGTCCTTCGATGCTAAGTCAGTAGCAGCTTACGTGAAGGCCTACAACCTGATGCATAAATAACAAAAAAGCTGATGCCCTCTGGTCATCAGCTTTTTTTATGGCTTTGCTTTTCAGTCTTTGTCTTTAGATCGGAGTTTAAAGACTTAACTCGTCCCAGTATTCTACAGCCCTGCGGTAGTGTGGGATCACGATAGAACCTCCAACCAGGTTTGCGATCATAAATACTTCGTTGATCTCTGCATTGCTTACACCTTCATCATAACACTTCTCCAGGTGATATTTGATACAGTCATCACAGCGAAGCACCATTGAAGCAACCAGGCCAAGCATCTCCTTGGTCTTCACGTTCAAGGCACCGTCTGCATAGGTGGTGGTATCTAAAGCAAAGAACCTTTTGATATTGGTATTTGCCGTTTCCATGATCCTATCGTTCATTTTAGAACGGTAGTCGTTAAATTCTTCTACTAATTTTCCCATGTGTTCTTAAATTTCTACTGAAGGATCCCAGTAGTGTTTATTAAAGTTTTGAATTTTGTCATCAACAATGATCAGGCCTTCGTTTTCGAGCAACTGCTGCATCAGTTCTGGTGGTGTAAAATGAAACTTACCGGTAAGCAGTCCGTTGCGGTTTACCACACGGTGCGCGGGCACTGGCGGATGCATACCATGTGCATTGTTCATCGCATAGCCAACCATCCTTGCCGAACCGCCTGAACCCAGGCATTTTGCAATGGCGCCATAAGAAGTTACCCTTCCTGCGGGGATAAGTCGCACCACCTCATAGACCATTTCGTAAAATGTTTTTTCCATAAGTACTGGTTTAAGGTCCCTAAGCAGCGGTATTATTCCAGCTTACTCGAAGGAGAATTGAATATAGTTGATGTTTTTGTCATGTTTAAGATAAATGCGCTCATAATGCGTTTTTATCTTCAGCACCTCATCGTAATATTCGGAGGTGTAAAGCTGATCAGTAGACTTGTGGCAGATCAACCCAAGTTCTTCTACTTTTTCTGCAGTATAAGCGTACAAACCGTCATTGTCGGTTTTCAGGTTAATCCTGCCGCCTGGTTTAAGCAGTTGTTTGTATTTCTCCAGGAAACCTGGGAAGGTTAAACGTTTCTTCTCCCTGCTGATCTGCGGCTGGGGATCGGGAAAGGTGATCCAGATCTCGTCGATCTCACCCGCTGCAAAAAACTCCAGGATGCCTTCAATCTGAATACGCAGGAATGCAACATTTGGAATGTTTTCTTCAATACCGGTTTTAGCACCTCTCCAAATCCGGTTACCTTTATAGTCTACGCCTATAAAGTTTTTCTCCGGGAATAGTTTCGCTAAATTAACGGAGTACTCTCCTTTGCCACAGGCAAGCTCCAGTACAATTGGATTATCGTTTTTGAAGTGCGTTTCCGCCCATTTTCCTTTTAGTTCCTTACCTGCATCAAGCTGGTATACATTATGAAAAGTGTCTATCTCTGAGAATTTTCTTAGCTTATCTTTGCCCACCTGTGAAATTTTTTTACAAAAGTACAATTAAATCAGTCTTTTAAATAAGTTGGCATCTATTTAGTAATTTTGAGGACCTAAACGACTATACATTGGAAAAGAACGCAAAGATATACATCGCCGGCCACCGTGGAATGGTAGGCTCCGCAATTCACCGTAAGCTTGCTAAAGAAGGTTATACTGATATCGTAACCCGGACTTCGAAAGAACTTGACCTGCGTGACCAGGTTGCTGTGCAGGAATTTTTTGACCTGGAAAAACCTGATTACGTGTTTCTTGCTGCGGCTAAAGTGGGTGGAATTGTGGCAAACAACACCTACCGCGCTGACTTTCTTTATGAGAATCTTGCCATTCAGAACAACGTGATCCACCAATCGTACAAACACGGCGTTAAAAAGCTGATGTTTTTAGGCTCCAGCTGTATCTACCCGAAACTTGCGCCTCAACCATTGAAAGAGGAGTACCTGTTGACCGGTTTGCTGGAAGAAACGAACGAACCTTATGCGATTGCGAAAATTGCAGGTATCAAAATGTGTGAAGCATACCGTGCACAATATGGTTGTAATTTCATCTCTGTGATGCCGACAAACCTATATGGCTTTAATGATAATTACCACCCGCAGAACTCGCACGTATTGCCTGCATTGATCCGCCGCTTCCATGAAGCAAAGATTAATAATGCGGAGCAGGTGACCATCTGGGGTTCAGGTTCGCCATTACGCGAATTCCTTTTCGCCGATGATCTTGCGGAAGCATGTTACTACCTGATGCAGAACTATGACGAGCCAACTTTGATTAACATCGGAACCGGCGAGGACATCAGCATTAAAGACCTGGCTTTACTGATCAAGAAGGTAATTGGCTATGAGGGTGCCTTAACGTTCGACAGCAGCAAACCTGACGGCACACCAAGGAAACTGATGGACGTGAGTAAGTTGCACAAACTTGGCTGGAAACATAAAGTTGAGCTGGAGCAGGGTATCAAATTAGCTTACGAAGACTTCTTAAATATCAGAATCTAACCTTCAAGTCATCAACATCGTTCTCCTTGTAGCAATATAAATAATTAAAGTTTATATATTTATCAAAGTATATAAACTTTAATTATATGACATTAGTACAGCTGGAATATATCGTTGCTGTTGATACTTACCGCAGTTTTGTAGGTGCAGCGGAAAAGTGCTTTGTAACGCAACCTACCTTAAGCATGCAGGTCCAGAAGCTGGAGGAAATGCTGAACGTGAAGATCTTTGACCGCAGCAAACAGCCAGTGGTACCAACAGAGATTGGTGCACAGATCATCGCCCAAGCCAGGGTTATTCTGCAGGAAAGTCATAAGGTTAAAGAGATCATCAACAGCCAGCAACAGGACATCGTTGGCGAGCTCCGCATAGGCATCATTCCAACGGTTGCCCCTTACCTGCTTCCCCAGGTCATCTCTGCGATGATGGAGAAATATCCTGATCTGAAACTACTCATTTGGGAATATACCACCGAAGACATCATCCATCACCTGAAAACCGGTGTACTGGATTGCGGCATCATGGCCACGCCTTTCGGTGATCCGGCTACGGAAGAACTTCCTTTATACTACGAGTCTTTCGTGACCTATATCAGCAAGAACAGTAAGCTCTATAAAAAGAAAAACATTGACCCGGATGATCTGGAGGAGGAGAACATCTGGCTCTTGAATGAGGGGCATTGTATGCGTTCTCAGGTGCTGAACATTTGCCGGACCACCAAGGATAATCGCCTGCAGGGTCTCACCTATAACACCGGCAGTGTAGAAACCTTAATCCGTATGGTTGACCGCAATGATGGCGCTACGCTGGTACCCGAGCTGGCGCTTGCGGAGCTGACCAACAAACAGCTGAGTAAGGTGCGGTCATTTAAATCCCCGGAACCCGTGCGGGAGATCAGCATCGTGACCCACAAGAATTTCATCAAAAAGCGCATGCTGAATGCATTTCGGGAAGAGATCCTCGCCGTGATTCCAAAGACGATGAAACAGCGCAAGAAAAAGGATGTAATTGGCATCTAAGTTTGGGATATTAATTAGCAATTAGAATTAAAATAAAAGCATAGTAAAGCATATCATGAAAGAGATTACATGGTCTGAATTTGAGCAAGTAGAAATCCGTGCAGGAACCATCCTGGAAGTTTTCGATTTTCCGGAAGCACGTAAACCCGCATTTAAAGTTAAGGTTGATTTTGGCCCTTACGGGGTACGGATGAGCTCGGCGCAGATCACGAAGCATTACACGAAGGAAACACTGGTGGGGCGTCAGATTGTTGCCGTGACCAACTTTCCGAAGAAGCAGATCGGCAAGTTCATGTCGGAGTTCCTGGTGACGGGATTCGCTGATGAAAATGGCGACATCGTACTAACGAGTCTGGAACGCCCTGTTCCTGATGGCAGCAAACTGATCTAAAGCCCTATCTTTGCGGCATGAGCTTTTACAATTTCGCAGAAGATAAAGACCCCAGGGCCGAACACGAGTATTTCATGCGCCTGGCATTGCAGGAAGCAGAGAAAGCTTTCCAGTTGGGCGAGATTCCAGTTGGTGCCGTAGTGGTTTGCAGGGGCCGTGTGGTAGGTCGTGGGCATAACCTTACCGAGCAGCTTAACGACGTTACTGCTCATGCCGAAATGCAGGCTTTTACCGCAGCCAGTGAAACCTTGGGTGGCAAGTACTTAAAGGACTGCACGCTTTATGTAACCGTTGAACCTTGTGTAATGTGTGCAGGTGCAAGTTACTGGACGCAGATCAGCAAACTGGTTTATGGTGCACCAGAACCAAAAAGAGGCTTTACAAGCAAATGCAGCAATATTTTACATCCGAAAACAGTTATGGAATTTGGAGTTCTGGCAGAAGAATGTGGCGAGCTGATGCGTAAGTTCTTTGCTGCCAGACGCGATTAAACTACTTGACAATAGGCTGAACAAACTTTGCAGCTGAATGTTATATTTGTATAGAATTTAAACTTAAATCATAAAAATATGGCTTTTGAACTACCTGCGTTACCATACGCAACTGACGCATTAGAACCGCATATCGATAAAATGACCATGGAAATCCACCATGACAAACATCATCAGGCATACGTTACCAACTTAAACAAGGCATTGGAAGGCAAACCAGAAGCTAGCCAAAGCATTGAAGATTTAATGAAGAACGTAGACAAGTTCCCTGCTGCAGTGAGAAACAATGGTGGCGGTCACTATAACCACTCGCTATTCTGGGAAGTTATCGGTCCGAACAAAGGCGGTGAGCCTAAAGGCGCTTTAGCAGATGCTATCAATGCTGCTTTTGGATCTTTCGCTGACTTCAAAACCAAATTTGCTGAAGCTGGTGCAACCCGTTTCGGTTCCGGATGGGCTTGGTTAATCGTAACTGCTGATAAGAAAGTTGCGGTTTGCTCTACCCCTAACCAGGACAACCCTTTGATGAGCATTGCTGAAGTTAAAGGTACTCCGATCTTGGGTATGGACGTTTGGGAGCATGCTTACTACTTGAAATATCAAAACAGACGCCCTGATTATATCGCGGCCTTCTGGAATGTAGTAAACTGGGATGCTGTTAGCGAGCGTTTCGAAAAAGCTACGAAATAAGCTGATCTAATCTTTAGATCTTAAAACACCAATACCGCTGCCTGGTAGAAATATCATGCAGAAAGGTATTGGTGTTTTTGCTTTTAGTAACTTTGCGGCATGGTTGAAGTAATACTGAAAAAAGGAAAAGAAAAAGCAGCACTGCAAAGACATCCATGGATATTCTCCGGTGCTTTGGATCGCATAAAAGGTAGTCCGGCAAACGGGGAAGTGGTGCGCGTATTGGCTGCAGATAAAGCGTTCCTGGCTTATGGATATTTCAACGAAAAAAGTCGTGTTGCGGTGCGTATGCTGGAATGGGATGAAGCAAAAACCATTGACCGCGGCTGGTACCAGCAAAAGATCCGCACCGCTATTGCTTCGCGGGCACATGTGCTACAGCATGGGGATACCAACACCTGCCGCCTGGTATTCTCCGAGGCAGACTTCCTTCCGGGACTCATTGTAGATCGCTATGCGGACTTCCTTTCCCTGCAAATCCTAAGCGCGGGTATTGAAAATGCCAAAGAAGAGATCATCAGCATCCTGCGTGAAGAGTTACAACCAAAAGGCATCTTCGATAAAAGCGATGCGACTGCACGTGGCCATGAAGACCTGGAAGTGGCCAACGGCTTGCTTTGGGGTGAGCAGCCACCAGAATTCCTGGAAGTAAAAGAGAATGGAATCCTATACCACATCAACATTGCAGGTGGACAGAAGTCGGGCTTTTACTGCGATCAGCGGGATAACCGTCAAATCTTAGCAGCATATACTGCCGGTAGAGCGGTACTGGATTGTTTCTCTTACAGCGGCGGTTTTTCTTTAAACAGTTTAAAAGCAGGTGCAACACATGTAACGAGTGTAGATAGCTCTGCACTGGCATTGGAAACATTGCAACAGAACATTGATTTGAATGGCTTTGACAAAGCACAAAGCACCGTGGTTCAATCTGACGTAAATAAGCAACTACGTGCTTTTAAAGAAGAAGGCAGGAAGTTCGATGTGATTGTCCTGGATCCACCAAAATATGCGCCATCACGTTCTGCATTGGATCGTGCTGCTCGCGCCTATAAAGACTTAAATCGCCATGGCATGGGTTTACTGGAAAGTGGAGGCCTGCTGGCTACCTTCTCCTGCTCTGGCGCAGTAGATATCGAAACCTTCAAGCAGATCATCGCCTGGGCTGCATTAGATGCAGGTAAGGAAATCCAGATTGTGAAGCAATTTAGCCAGCCTGAAGATCATCCGGTAAGGATCTCCTTCCCAGAAGGTGAGTATTTGAAAGGCTTGCTTTTAAGAGTGCTGTAATACACCATAAATTGTAAAAAGCCTGCGTGTTCCTTTGATGGACACGCAGGCTTTTTACTTTTGGGGCTTTTGAAATAAGCTGAAGAAACGAACTGCTTAAGCTTCCTCTTTGAAGTACACTTTGTAATAGTTCATGGATTTATCCTCATCAAAGCCTTTCTCAATGAGTTCTTTATCCCCATGAATATAAATGTGGAAGTTCCTGTCGAGCTTAATGATGCTTTTAAATACCCTTGCCTGCTTTTTAACGGCGGCTGTATTAATATCAAAGCTGTCTGGAATAGCCGTATCAAACTCTTCTTCGTAGCTCTTCTTGAAATTCTTAAAGGATTCAATGCCGTCTTCATTGGCGATCACCTCGTTGGCAAACTCATCCAGATCAAAGCTTTCTTTCTCTTTGAAGTACTTCATGGACTTGTTCAGCAGGTCGATCTTATCTGCCTTGGTCATCTCAAATTCTTCGTCCAGCTTTTCAGTTACGAAGCTCTTGTAAACACCCAGCACGTTGTTGGTTTGGTTGTAGTTATCATTGCGCACCTTTAACTTGAGGAACTCATCCTTCCAGTAAACGGCTTCCGCAGTCCTATTGGTTTGATCAATTACAGCAACTTTGAAACCTTCTTCCTTGTCGGTATTGAAGATCAGGCAGCCTTTATCGAGTTTGGTGATGTTGATGGCATCCTCCTCGTAACTTAGGTTGAAACCTGCCTGTTCAGGGTAGACCTTCAGGTATGTCTCCTTGGTTTCGGACTTGAAGATACCGATCGCATCCAGCAGTTCACCTTCAATCTGAACGTTCTCAAAATAGGCTACGTACAACTCTCCGGACTTGATCTTCGGGTGACCAGATACTTCATACAGGTATTTTGCCAGCTGCTGGCTATTCTCATGGAAGGTTGAGCCATCCGCGAATATCGCCTCTGCGAAATGGTAAACCTCATTCAGGTTCAGATCATTGTTTGGGTGTGTGAACCGATATATTTCATTCACCTTCTGGTATGGACTCAGAAAATACTGAAGCAACAGGTTCTTCAGCAGGTTGTCCTGAATGTGCAGCGACTGATCAGAAAGCACGTAAAATTCATCCTGGGATTTGTTTCCAATCCTGTGGATAGCAAGTTCAGCCAAGAAGGCCTCATAAAAAGAAATCATGTACAAAAGTACTAAACCTGATCTTCTTTAGGCGTATCTCTAAGTTCTACAGGTTTCCGTTCCTTGCCACGCATCTTTAGGTTTAGCATTTCTACCAGGATAGAGAAGGCCATTGCGAAGTAGATGTATCCTTTAGGAATATGTTGATCCAAGCCTTCTGCAAGCAAGGAAACGCCAATAAGAAGCAAGAACGACAGTGCCAGCATTTTTACCGTTGGGTGGTTGTTTACAAAGTTACTGATCGCGTTTGCGGAAACCATCATGATCAGCACGGCGATTATTACGGCCGCAATCATGATCTCCACGTGATCAGCCATACCTACGGCAGTAATTACGGAATCCAGGGAGAACACGATATCAAGGAGTAAGATCTGAATCAGTACACCAGCAAAGGTGTGCACTTTAGGGTTTCCGGTTTCATCTTCCTCCCCTTCCAGTTTGAGGTGTATCTCATGGGTACTCTTGTAGATCAGGAATAGTCCGCCGACAATCAGAATCAGGTCGCGTCCGGAAATGGCCAGTTTACTTAACCATTCTTCATTATCGACACTGATCCACTCGCCAATGTTGAACAAAGGAGAAGTTAAGGTCATCACCCAGCTTAGGGATAGCAACAGCAACACTCTGGTAATCATCGCCAGGCCCAGTCCCCATTGTCTGGCCTTCTTCTGCACATTTTGCGGTAGTTTAGAAGAAAGAATAGAGATAAAGATGATGTTATCAATACCAAGTACAATTTCAAGAAGGGTTAAGGTGATGAGGGAGATCCAGGCTTCCGGATTACTTAAGAGTTCCATAGGGTTGTCGATATTTGCTGCTAAGATATGAAAAAAGCTTGCTGAATGATCAACAAGCTTCTTTATGCTAGAGTTTTAAAAACCCCTGAATTGCTGTAGTTATTTTTATCGGAAGGTAACAGAGCCGTAAGCGGATTTAACACTCACCTGACCACTGCCGCCGCCATTGATGCTTCCTGTATAACTCTTCGAAAAAGAAACGCGGCCTTCATCATCGCCTTCAACTTTCGCAGATACCCCTGCGCCAAACTTGAAGCCGCCATAGCTGGTTCTTACATCCATCCGGCCCTTGTAGCCATCACTAAAACCGACGTCGACCCCGCCATATTGAGCGTTAATGGTCAGCACCTTTGAACTCTCAGCCACCTCGCCAATTCTAAGCTTGTTATATTGCACGCTTAGAATGCCCTCTCCAGTTAGCCTTTCAATCGTCACATTCGAATATTGCGCACTCACGTTGATGTCTCTGGCGCTGCCTAAAGTTATGCCTCCCCCGTACTGCTGCTTAAGATTAGCATTATTCAGGTCCTGTACCGTCATTTTACCATACTGCACATTGAGGTTGTTATTGGCACTGCTTAGCTTTTGGGCGTTGAAATTACCGTACTGTACTTTGGCATTAACAGGCCCCGCATGGCTACCAAGCTCAACATTTCCATACTGCTGTGATAAGTTTAGTGGATTGCTTGAGGGAACATAAAGTGTATAGTTTACCCGCACCTCTCTACGCCATTTCTTCCCATTTCTGGTGCCATTACCCCAGTTACCATTACGGTTGGTGTTCATTTGCGTTTTGAAGCTGATCTGATCGCCGGATTTCTCGGCCTCTATGTGGGTGTCATCTAAGAGCTTCTGTTGTTCCCCGGCATTATTGCTGTAAGCACTTATGGTAACATCTGCCTTCACTTCCTTCCGGTCCCAGGTCTTTATGGTGATGGAACCGAACTGATTGTTAACGCTGATCTTATCAGACGCAGCTGCAGAGAAGGTTTTGCTGAACGTTTTTGTCAGCCCATCATCCTCTGAATCGTTGCTTGGGCTGTAGCTTTCGAAGGAAGGTGTTTCAGGTACAGCTGGCAATTCGGGCATTGCCGGCGTAGCCACTCTAGCTTCCATAGCTGGCATTGATGGTGCTGCTGGTGCAGTAGGCACCGTGCTTTTTAATGCAGAATACTGCGGTGCTGCCGGTATCTTTTGAGCGACAGCAATGGTTCCCAAGCTAATTGCCGCGAGCGTTACAAGGAAGTTTTTCATAGTTGATTATCTTTTTTTACTTGTCTGACTTGATTTATAATTTGGAGCTGTTGCGAAACAACTTGTAACTGAAGTTCCAAGTTCTTCTCCATCGCCCGGATGATAAACTCCTGATTAGGACTCTTTGCCAGATCCTGCTTTAGCAGGTCATAGTCGGCCTGAATGCGCTCCAGGTCTGTACTGAACTTCTGATAGAGCTCTGGATTTTCTGCAGCATACACCTGTAAACTGTCTGTTTTCTTCTCGATCAAACTGGTAAACCGTACCTGTTTCTGCGCCTGACCAGGGTTCACTTGCGCCAGGGTACTGCTATGCTGTCCTTTTTGCGTGTACATGTACCCGATGCTGAAGACCACCAGTAAGGAAGCTGCAATGCTGATCCATAAGCGATTGTTCGGCCGCTTTTGCTCGGCTTTTGTTAACTGCTGCTCCATTTTGAACCATAGGTGCTCTCCCGGCGTTTCTGTGTCAAAAGCGGACTTATTCTTCCTGATAAAATCTTCAATTTCTCTGCTCATCCTTTTCTCCTTTCTTTTCTAGTAAGCGATGTAATCTTTGTTTTGCCCGCATATATTGCGTGCGTGATGTATTTTCTGAGATGTTCAAAATATGTGCAATTTCCTCATGATCATAACCTTCAAACAGATAAAGCGTTAACACCAGCCGATACCCATCCGGTAGCAAGGCGATTGCTTTTTTAACCAGATCTACCTGTAACTGCAGATCCTGATGATCATCTTCCACAGGTTCCGCGATATCAATTTCATCAACTGGCACCAGGTCCATCTTTCGCTTGCGCAGGCAGGTGATCGATTTATTGATCACGATCTGCTTCAGCCACAACCCAAAGGTGGTTTCAGCGCGGAACTCTTTAACACGCATAAACGCGTCCAGAAAAGACTCCTGCAGTACATCTTCAGCCTCCCCATGGTGATTCAGAATGCGGAGGGCTATGTTGAACATGGCTTTGGCGTACAACTTGTAAATCTCAAATTGTGCCTGCCGGCTGCCCTGCCTGCATTCGTTGATCAAAGAAACATGTTTGTCTATGTATACCGCTTCCAAAGTAATATCTGGTTATCCAGTTTAAGGTTTGCTGCCCAATCTCCTCCATCTCAATTCTGATTAAAAGACTGCCGGATTTTACAAATGTTGCATGTGCTGCAGAAATATTTCAGAATTTCCCGCTATAGCAGCAAAACGATGTCTTTTGAAAGTACAGAAATCAGTGCTGCAAGTCCTTAAAATAGAGATTGGCAGTGATATATGGCTCAAAATGAATATTTTTGCAGCTTAATACGATAAAAAATGCTAAGAACAACGACTTGCGGCGCACTGAACATTCAGAACATCGGTGAAAGTGTAACATTATGCGGATGGGTGCAGAAATCCAGAGACTTGGGCGGAATGACGTTTATTGATATCCGTGACCGTTACGGAATCACCCAGTTGGTTTTCAATATGGATGATAATCAGGCACTTTGCGAAACAGCACGTACACTTGGCCGGGAATTCGTGATTCAGGCTACCGGTACTGTAGTTGAGCGTTCCAATAAAAACCTTAAAATCCCTACTGGCGAAATAGAGATCAAGATCACTGCTTTAGAAATCCTGAACGCCTCGAAAATCCCACCTTTTTTGATCGATGATGAAACCGATGGTGGCGACGATCTAAGAATGAAATACCGTTACCTGGATTTGCGCAGAAATCCGGTTAGAAATAACATGGTGTTGCGCCACAAGATGGCTCAGGCCGTAAGAAGATACCTGGATGCCTTAGACTTCATTGAGGTTGAAACACCGGTATTGATCAAATCTACCCCTGAAGGTGCAAGAGATTTCGTTGTTCCAAGCAGAATGAACGCCGGTGAGTTTTATGCTTTGCCACAATCCCCACAAACCTTCAAACAGCTGTTGATGGTATCGGGCTTTGACCGCTACTTCCAGATCGTAAAATGCTTCCGTGATGAGGATCTACGTGCCGACAGACAGCCCGAATTTACTCAGATCGACTGTGAGATGTCCTTCATCGAGCAGGAAGATATCCTGAATACTTTCGAAAGCCTGATCCGTACCTTATTCAAAGATATCAAAGGCATTGACCTTCCTGAAGTTCCTAGAATGCAGTATGCGGATGCAATGCGCTTGTATGGTTCAGATAAACCAGATACCCGCTTTGACATGAAGTTCGTTGAACTTAACGACCTTGTTAAGGGCCATAACTTCCCCGTGTTTGAACAGGCAGAGCTTGTTGTGGGCATCAACGCCAAGGGTGCAGCACACTATACCCGTAAACAGCTTGACGAACTTACAGACTTCATCAAACGTCCGCAGATTGGCGCTAACGGCCTGATCTACTACAGA
The DNA here is from genome assembly GCF_051965375.1 of Pedobacter sp. SAFR-022. Taxonomy (NCBI): domain Bacteria; kingdom Pseudomonadati; phylum Bacteroidota; class Sphingobacteriia; order Sphingobacteriales; family Sphingobacteriaceae; genus Pedobacter; species Pedobacter sp. SAFR-022. The sequence goes on along the minus strand of NZ_JBQCME010000001.1, from coordinate 1,175,159 downwards.
CACAATGAAGATGGTTCCATCAAATCTTCAGTAGACAAGTTCTATAACGAAGAGGAGTTGAAAAAATGGGCTGCAGCATTTAACTCAGCGCCAGGTGATTTAATCCTGATCCTTGCCGGTGTTAAAGATAAAGTTCGTAAACAGCTGAATGAACTGCGCTTAGAAATGGGTACCAGACTTGGTCTCCGTGATAAAAACACCTTCAGCGCCCTGTGGGTACTTGATTTCCCACTATTGGAATGGGATGAAGAAACTGAGCGCTACCATGCCATGCACCACCCATTTACCTCTCCAAAACCCGAGGATATCGCACTATTAGACACCAACCCTGGTGATGTGCGTGCAAATGCCTATGATATGGTTGTAAATGGTACCGAGATTGGTGGTGGATCTATCCGTATTCACGACAGGACACTGCAGGCATTGATGTTTAAACACCTTGGATTCACCAAAGAAGAAGCACAAAAGCAGTTTGGCTTCCTAATGGATGCCTTCGAGTTCGGCGCACCTCCACACGGTGGTATTGCTTTCGGATTTGACAGGTTGTGCTCCATCTTCGCTGGTCTGGATACCATCCGTGATGTCATCGCATTCCCGAAAAACAATTCCGGACGTGATGTGATGATCGACAGTCCATCGACAATCGATGATAAACAGCTCAAGGAACTGAGAATCAAAACAGATTTAAAATAATCAACATAAAAAAAGGAGCTTAAAGCTCCTTTTTTTATGTTATTAATATGTTTCGCTATCAGGTGGGATGCCGTAATCAACATAACCAACCTGCCGCTTCGCTGCGATTTTCTTTTTGGCACCACCAAACCATGATTTAACATTGCTGAAGATCCCGCTGAGGTGTTCTGCATCCAGCGATTTGCCAACCTTACTGGTTGCTAAACCTACAAGGGTTTTGGTGATAAATCCGGAGCCCCTGAACAAGGTGTTGTTCATTAATACCGGAAGTAAAAACGACATCACCCTACTGCTGATATTCAGCTGATCATCAGCCTTACGGAAGGTAGATGGTGTGAGGTACTTTTTAGTGAGATTTTTAAAAGAATATTGTTTAACGTATACCTTGGCATCAGAGACCAATCGCTCCTCCTGCATGGTATATTCCGCTTTAAGGCCGCTTATTGCTGCCTGAAGCTCTTCTGCGTTCTTGATGTTATACTTTCTCCTCATCTTCCTTGTCCGCTAGTTTGGTGAAATACTTTTTTATAGCAATGTTTATGACTGCTGTTTCTACCTTCTCTTTCGCAAGCATTACAACTACTGCAATCAAAACCAGAAGCAAAGTCACTATTCCGAATCCTGCTGCATAACTGCCGATCAATTCAGATAAGAATAGTGCCAGGGTGATTATAGCAAAAAGAAAAGCCAGGATAAAGCAGATGATCATGAAAGTATTGGTGATGATATCTGCAACGAGCTTTGATGTTTTTTCTAAGAGATAAAAACGGGTATACTCCACCCGGGTTTCCAGATAAACTTTCGCGTCAGCATAAAGTTCTTCCAGCGTTTTTTCTTGATTTTCCTGCATCGTTGTAAGGTTAAGAAGTACTAAGCAATGTCTAATTCGTCGGCATACTCGTCATCATTGTTCATTTTGCCTTTCACGGAGTCTACGACCTTATCTTTAAGGCTGCTTAGGTGGTCCAGCTCTTCAGCAGCTTTCTCTTTAATGGTATCGCTCAGATCTTTAAAAGACTGTCCCAATCGCTCACGCGTTTCCGAACCTGCCTCTGGCGCAAATAATAAACCTAATGCTGCACCAGCTGCTAAACCTGCTAAAAGCCCTATTAATACTTTTGAACTATCATTCATAACCGTAAATTTTAAATTGTTTGTTTATCAAAGACTATAACTCTTGAGTTTCTGAAATTGTTTTAATTCTTTCCATTCTATCGGAGGCCAGGGCACTCGTTTCGTATATTTTAACCACAAGGATAAAGTACGATAACAACAGTGGACCAAAGACCAGGCCCAATATACCAAAAAGCGGAATTCCAATGACTACACCGATGACCGTAATGATCGGATGGATGTTTCCTACTCTTTTCGCGATAAGAAAACGCAGTACATTGTCGATGTTGATGATCACAACAAAGCCGAAGATGAGCATGGCATAACCCCCAAATTCATTGCCATTGGCGATCTGCATTATTGCAGCAGGCACAAAGATGATCGGTGGACCAAGGACAGGAACAAAACAAATAAAGGTGGTAATAACGCCCCAGAAAAAGGGATCGCTGAAGCCGAGTACAAAGAAAGAAAGGCTAACCAACGAACCCTGCACCAGGCAGATCAAACCCTGCCCCACCACATTGGCGAAGGTGGTGTTCTTCATTTCTTCCGCAAAGCGTAGTGCGTTCTGCTCACGAAAAGGCGCATACTTGAGCATAGCGGCTTCAAAACGCTCATGTTCTACCAGCATGAAGTATAGCAGGAAATACATGAGTAGCAGGCCTAAAACGATGTTGAAAGCGCCCGAAATGAGCGAGGGAAAGAGCTCTGTGGCCCAGGTGCCCGCCTTTCTTAATCCTTCACTGATTAAACGTTCGGCATCACCGCCTACGGGTACCAGATGCTGGATTTTGTAGAAAAGGTTTTTGTAATAGATCTGATCGCCCTGCAGCTCATGAATCTTCGTGATGACCATATTACTCAGACCATAGAAGGGGAGTACAATGAGCACAATGGAGGTAAAAAGCAGTAGAATGGCCGCAAAGCGCTTATTGAGGTGATGATCCTGAACTAGGTACAAGTACACCGGCCGAAGTATGGTATAAAGCACCAGAGTGCCTAATATGGAGCTGAATATCCCGAGAAGTGAATATGCAATTAGTCCCCCCAGAGCGACAATAATGACAAGATTTATATTATTACGCTGTTTATAGGTAAATAGGGACATACAAGTTTAGGTATCCAGATTGATTGCTTTCATTTTATTATAAAGTGTTTTCCGGTCTATATTTAAGATCTTAGCGGCCTTTGTTTTATTGAAGTTCACTTCACGCAACACCGCCAGTATTGCAGCATATTCCGCTTCAAAAGCTGCATTCTTCAAATCCCTAGGGCGTTCCGTTCTTTGAATACTGGTTTCAATAACCGCGCTTTTGGCATAAGTTGAAATCTCCAGCGGCAAAGCTTTAAGCTGAATCTCCGAACCTTCCGCGAGCAATGCTGCACGTCTGATCACGTTTTTCAACTCCCTGACATTGCCTGGCCAGTTATAGGTTAGAAAACACTCCTCAACTTCCGTTGAAAATGATTGAACATCTTTATTCAGTTCTTTGTTTGCAAGCTTCAAAAAAGTGTGCGCAAAAACAAGAATATCCTTGCCACGTTGACTTAAAGGCGGCAAACTGATCGAGAACTCATTAAAACGGTGATAAAGATCTTCCCTGAACTTACCCTTTTGGATGGCTACAGACAGGTTTTCATTGGTTGCTACAATAATGCGTACGTCGAGATCAATCTCTTTGGTGCTACCAATCCGTTTGATCTTACGCTCCTGAACCGTACGTAATAAGGCCGCTTGTATATCATAAGACAAATTACCCACCTCATCCAGAAATAGAGTACCACCATTAGCCATTTCGAAGTGTCCGATTTTGGTATAAAGTGCTCCGGTGAAAGATCCTTTTTCGTGCCCAAAAAACTCACTGCCCGCAAGTTCTTTCGTGAGCGAGCCACAATCCATGGCGATAAAAGGCATATCCTTCCTTGGGCTGTTCATGTGAATGGCCTTGGCCACCGACTCTTTTCCGGTACCGCTTTCGCCGGTAAGGATCACACTGTATGAAGTTGGTGCAACCAGTTCAATCTGTCTTAACAGATCCCTTGATGCCTGGCTTTGCCCGGCTACGAAGTTTGCATCCTGATTGTATGGTTGTTTATCTTTCTGCGGTTCTGCATTTTGCGTACCTGCAAGGGCACTTTGTGTTTCCAGGGCTTTATTGATGGTAGCGAGGATCTCGTCCGGATAAAGCGGCTTGGTGATATAATCAAAGGCACCCAATTTAATCAGCTCTACAGCAATTTTGACATCCGAGTAACCGGTGATGATAATTACACAGGTTTGTGGATATTTAGCTTTGATCTTTATTAATAATTCACGTCCATCCGTATCATCCAGCCGATAATCGCAAAGTACCAGATCGTACTGTCTGCTGGTAAGATGATCAAGCGCTGAAGCACCCGAGGTAACAGCATCTACTACAAATCCGTTTTTCGTTAAAAATTTGGAAAGCAGTACACCTATATTTACCTCATCGTCAATTATTAAGATCTTTTTCATATGCTTACAAGAGCCCGTTAAATACAAAAGTAAAGATAAGCAAAAATTGTTAATGGGAAATATTTTCTACAGTTCAGGTAAAGCTACACCGGAGCTCCGGGTTAATTACCTGAAAACTGTGGCGACCGTTTCTCCAGGAAGGCAGAAACGCCTTCTTTGAAGTCTACCGTACCGAAACAAGCCGCAAAGGCCTTAATTTCAACATCAAAGCCGTTTACATCCACATCTACGGCTGCATTTACCGCAGCAATTGCATGGGCTATGGCTAGTGGAGCACGTTGTTTGATCCTGCCCAGCATACGTTCGGCTGTAGAAATGAGTTCCCCGGCGGGCACCACCTCATTAACCAGGCCAATCTGAGCAGCTTTCTGTGCGGTGATCATATCTGCGGTAGCAATCATTTCAAAAGCCCTTCCTCTACCCACCAACTGCGTTAAGCGCTGTGTACCACCATACCCCGGGATAAGTCCTAAGGTAACTTCCGGCAGACCTAACTTTGCGCCTTCAGCAGCAATTCGAAGGTGACAGGCCATGGCCAGTTCCAGTCCACCACCCAGTGCAAAGCCATTGATGGCAGCAACGAAAGGCTTTGTGCTCCGCTCGATGGCATTGAAAACTGCAGTCTGCCCATCTCTGGCAAGCTGTTCACCTTGCGTAACGTCAAAGTCGGCAAACTCGGAAATATCCGCACCCGCTACAAAGGCCTTTTCGCCAGCGCCGGTAAGCAATACGCCAAGTACCTCCGCTGTGGTGTTCGCATAGATTACCACATCAGCAAGCTCTTTCAACGTTTCACGGTTCAAAGCATTCATCTTGAGCGGCCTGTTGATGGTTACATACAGGATGTTGTCTTTGATTTCGGTAAGAAGATTTTGATATTCCATGTTAGAAGTTTCGGTTTTCGGTTACCCAGTTGGTAATATATTCGGTAATGGTTTGCATGGAGGTTCCTGGCGCAAATAACTCGCCTACCCCGATCTGTTTAAGTTTTAGCATATCCGCTTCCGGTATGATGCCGCCTCCGGTTACCAGTACATTTTCCAGCCCCTTTTGTTTCATAATGTCCATGATTTTCGGAAAGACGGTCATGTGCGCACCTGAAAGGATAGAGATCCCGATGGCATCAACGTCTTCCTGCAAGGCCGCATTTACGACCATCTCAGGGGTTTGTCGCAGGCCGGTGTAAATGACCTCCATGCCCGCATCGCGGAGTGCGGTAGCGATCACTTTAGCACCACGATCGTGGCCGTCCAGCCCTACTTTTGCCACTAAAACACGGATTGGCCTGTTCAAGGTTTTACTCATAAATAGTTAAGATAGCGGGTGGTAAAAGTAAGTAAATTAGCGGTTTTATATTAACTTTGGAGAAAAATTAACAGTTTTTATGAGTGAAGAAAGATCATTGAATTTTATTGAGGAAATCATTGAAAACGATTTACAAAGCGGAAAATACGAGACCCTGATCACCCGTTTCCCTCCGGAGCCAAATGGGTATTTACATATAGGACATGCCAAAGCGATTTGTTTGAACTTCGGACTTACAAAGAAATATGGCGGTTATACCAATCTACGTTTCGACGATACCAATCCAGTAACTGAAAAAACCGAGTACGTAGATAGCCAGCAAGCTGACATCAAATGGCTTGGTTTTGAATGGAAAAATGAATTATATACCTCAGATTACTTCGACCAGCTTTTCCAATTTGCGGTAACGCTGATTGAGGCTGGCCTGGCATACGTAGACCACAGCACTGCGGAAGAAATCGCACAGGCAAAAGGCACACCTACAGAGCCTGGTAAGGATAGCCCTTACCGTTCTCGTTCTGTGGAAGAGAACCTGGATCTTTTTAACCGCATGAAAAACGCTGAGTTTCCCGACGGTGCCTGCACTTTACGCGCAAAGATCGATATGGCTAGTCCGAACATGCTGATGCGCGACCCGATCATGTATCGCATTAAACATGCGGAACACCACCGTACCGGTAACAAATGGTGCATTTACCCGATGTACGATTTTGCGCATGGCCAGAGTGACAGCATTGAAAGCATTACCCACTCCCTTTGTACCCTGGAGTACGTTTCACACCGTGAATTGTACGACTGGTTCATTGAAAAACTGAACATCTTCCCTTCACATCAGTATGAGTTTGCACGTTTGAACCTGACCTATACGGTTATGAGCAAGCGTAAACTGCTGCAATTGGTTAATGAAGGTGTGGTAAGTGGCTGGGATGATCCAAGGATGCCAACGATCAGCGGTTTGAGACGACGCGGTTACACCCCGGAAAGTATCCGTGAGTTCTGCGACCGTATCGGTGTTGCGAAAAGAGAAAACCTGATCGAGCTTAGCTTGCTGGAATTCTGTGTTCGTGAGCACCTGAATAAAACCGCTAATCGCGTGATGGCTGTGCTGGATCCAATCAAGATGGTGATCACCAACTATCCTGAAGGTAATGGGGAGGTTCTCATCGGCGAGAACAACCCGGAAGCGGAGGATAAAGGCGGAACACGTGAAATTCCTTTCAGCAAAGCGCTATGGATCGAACGTGAAGACTTTATGGAAGAGCCTGCCAAGAAGTGGTTCAGGTTAGCTCCTGGCGCCATGGTACGTTTGAAGTTCGCTTACATTGTAAAGTGCGATAGCTTTGTGAAAGATGAAAATGGTAACGTTACCGAAATCCACTGTACCTACATTCCAGAGTCCAAAAGCGGTGAAGACACCAGCGGCATCAATGTAAAAGGCACGATCCACTGGGTAAGTGCTCAACATGCTAAAACGGCGGAAATCAGGATCTACGATCGCTTGTTCAGCGTAGAATCTCCAGACAGCGAAGAAGGCGACTTTAAAGATTACCTGAACCCAGACAGCATTAAGGTCATTCAAGAAGCATATATTGAACCTTATCTGGCGAGTGCTACTGCTGACACCAGATATCAGTTTATCCGTAAGGGCTATTACACCCTTGATAAAGACTCGACAGCGGAAAAGCTGGTATTTAACCAGACCGTGGGCTTGAAAGACGCCTGGGCGAAGGCAAAGAAATAAAGGCAAAGCCTTAAATACATATCATTCCAAGAGGATGTCTCAGCAATTGAGCATCCTCTTTTTTTATGCCCGAATCCTGGTGATTCCATGTCCGGGAACTGTCTGATGCCTTGCAGGTATTCCGCCCAGGAAGCTTGACCCGGTATTGCGGAAGCATTGGATCAAACGCACACCTGACCCACATCAAGCGCACACCAAGTGCACACCAAACGCACACAGCTGTGTGTTTGGTGTGCACTTGGTGTGCCTCAGACCTTCGGTTGATCCGAACCTGCCGGCACTGCGTTGCCGCAGCAATGTCTACGTACAAAAAAGCCTGTCTTCATTCAGGATGAGACAGGCTGTATAACATTTGCCCCAAAAGGCAATTCGTGGCTGTTACATGTATTTAGGGTACAGGTTATACAACACCAGCCTAACACCTGGTGTAATGGTAGGCCCGGTTTCTGTGGGCAGAAAATGTCTTTTGAAAGCAGTTACTGCTGCGCCGACGTTACTGATATCATAACCGATAATTCTTAAAGCCACAAGTGGATCAAACTCCGGTGGAGGCATCTTTAACACCTGGTCGTACCAGAGTCCGAAGCCACGGTCGGCAAGTGTTTTCCAGGGAAAGTTGTTTGGATCGGGCTTCCGCTTTGGAGCCAGGTCCGCATGACCAATAAAGTTTGCCCTTGGAATGTTGTATTTCTTTTTCAAAGTAGCCAATAAACCCAGAAGGCTATTGATCTGGGCCGTGGAATAGGCTTCCGAGCCATTATTATCGAGCTCTATCCCGATGGAGGAAGAGTTAAGATCGGTATCATTCCCCCATTTGCCCAAGCCGGCATGCTGAGAACGCAGGTAATCATTCACCATCTGTACCACTTTTCCATCGCGGCTCACCACGTAGTGCGCGCTAACGCCCGTCCTGGCCAGCGTAAAGGTTTTAATGGTCTGATCAAGGGAATTTTGTGCCGTATGGTGTATCACCACAAAGTTCGGCTTACGGATGCCGAAGTTCACCGAGCCAATAAAGGACTGTACTTCTGGTCTAAGCGAATCAATGAACTGTCCTTGAGGGGGCATCGCTTTGATGTTGTTGGCGAAATTTTCTGCCTGCTGTTTGTAAATCTTATTCGTTGCGGCGTATTTATTGCTTGAACATGCCGAAAAAGCAATTGCAGCAAGCATTAAATAGAAGAGTTTGTAAGGTCTGATCATGTTGGATTTCAAAAGTGTGAAATTAGGATTTATTCGCCAATGCAGCCAACAGGATCGCGATTCTTTATAGAAGCCTAATATTTAGTAGTTTTGACCCTCCAATCGTTTGAAATTATATTGAATGAAATTATTTAATAAAACAACCTTATTTCTAACAGGCTGCGCATTGGCAGCTAGCCTTCATTCCTGCACCAATACGGCCAGTAATACAGAAAAAAAGACGAATACTGTTGTACTGCCAGACAGCTTACAGGAATACGTAAATGACAGAATAAAGACCTATGAAACGGTTAAACTGACAACGAACCTCAATCAGCTGAGCACCGCGGAACGTAAAATGCTGCCATTGCTGATCCAGGCTGCTCAGATTATGGACGAGCTTTTCTGGTTGCAGACTTATCCGCAAAGAGACAGCCTTTTGAATGCGGTTAAAGATGACCGGGCCAAAGAATTTATCCGGATCAACTACGGTCCATGGGACCGCCTCAACAACAATAAACCCTTTATTGCGGGCATCGGTGTAAAACCAGCGGGAGCAACATTTTACCCGGCAGACATGACCAAGGAAGAACTTGAAAAATCAGACTTGAAGGATAAGTATGGGCAGTACAGTGTTGTTCAAAGAGATTCGACCGGCAAACTGATGACCGTTCCTTATCACGAGCTTTTTGCAACCCAGTTACAGCGCGCTTCGAGCCTGCTGAAACAAGCGGCGCTGATTGCGGAAGATGAAGGTCTGAAAAAGTACCTGAACCTGCGTGCAGATGCACTTACCTCGGATGATTATACCGCCAGCGACCTGGCCTGGATGGATATGAAAGATAATGGACTGGACATCATCATCGGTCCGATTGAGAACTATGAAGATAATCTCTTCAATGCACGGGCATCATACGAAGCTTATGTGCTTGTAAAAGACAAGGAATGGAGTAAACGGCTGGCTAAATATGTAAGCCTGCTTCCAGGGCTTCAAAAAGGCCTACCAGTGCCTGCAAAGTATAAACAGGAAAAACCAGGTGTAGATTCGGAGCTTAATGCCTATGATGTGGTATTTTATGCCGGAGATTGCAACGCGGGCTCAAAGACGATCGCCGTGAACCTTCCAAATGACGCGATGATACAGCAGAAAAAAGGCACCAGAAGGTCGCAGTTGAAGAACGCCATGCAGGCGAAGTTCGACAAGATCCTGGTTCCGATCGCTAACGAACTGATCGATAAGGAGCAACAACAATACATCAACTTCGACGCGTTTTTCGCCAACGTCATGTTCCATGAAGTTGCGCATGGTCTGGGAATTAAAAAGACTGTAAAAGGCAAAGGTCTGGTTAAAGATGCGCTGAAAGAGCAGTTTTCCTGGTTGGAAGAGGGTAAAGCAGACGTTTTAGGACTTTACATGGTAACCAACATGCTTAAAGCAGGCGAGCTGCAGGGCGATATCAAGGCGTATTACACGACCTACATGGCCGGCTTATTACGTTCTGTTCGTTTTGGTGCAGCCAGCGCACATGGTCAGGCCAATATGCAGGGCTTCAATTTCTTTAAGCAACAAGGTGCTTTCACAAGAACTGCAAATGGAACGTACAGAGTTGATTATGTAAAGTTTGAACAGGCAATGAATGCGCTGAGTAAAATGATCCTCACCTTACAGGGTGACGGGGATCGCGCGGCTGTAGCAAAAGCACAAGCTGAAAACGCAGTCATCAGCAGCGAACTTAAGCAGGACTTGGATAATTTAAATAAGAAGGGAATTCCGGTAGATATCGTTTTTCAACAAGGTGTAGACGTATTGGGTGGATTATAAGTATTTACTTATAATCTTCTCCAATTCTTCGATATCAAATGGCTTGGAAAGATAATCATCCGCGCCGGCCTGTTCAGCCAGGGATTTAACGTCATTATTCGCAGAAAAATAGATTACAGGGATATGGGAAAGCTCCTTGTGGGCTTTCAATTCCTTTGTTGCATCTATACCACCTACATCCGGAAGCCAGTTGTCCATGAATATAATATCAGGCACGTAGGATGAAACCTGGTCAATGATATTGTTTGATGTAGAGGAGGTCTTGATTTCGTAACCAGCGTCTTCAAGAATGATTGTGCATAGATCGAGTATGTCAACATTGTCGTCAAAGACGAACACCTTTTTTGCCTTGCTCATGTATGTTAATTTAATCTAAGATAACAAATTTATAAATTTTGCGGTATCTTCAATGTTTAATGATGCATCAATTACAACATTCTGTGCGGCTTGCGCAGGCATGTAAGGCACCTGTGCATCTGCCGGATTTTGGATAATCGCCCTGCCACGATAGGCTTTAACCGCTTTCAAACCATTCACCCCATCAGCATTTGAACCGGAAAGTAGCATACAAACCAGTTTGTCTTCATACACCTCTGCAGCAGTTTGAAAGGTTACATCTATCGAGGGCCGGGAATAGTTAACCTTCTCTGAGGAGTCGAGCGAAAAAGTAAGATCCTGTTCAATCAGGAGATGGTAATCGGATGGAGCAACGTAGATGGTACCTGCAAGTATCGGTTCTTTTTCCTCAACTTCTTTTACAATCAAGGTTGTCCTGCCCTTCAACAATTCCGGAAGCAGTGAATCTGCGCCATGTTTACGGTGAATCACAATGATGATTGGAAAAGGCAGATCGGGCCTTAAATCCGGCAGTACCTTTAACAGTACATCCAGGCTCCCCGCAGAGCCGCCAATGATCAGGGCCTCACAGGTTTTCATCAGGTCATCTTCCTCCATATTTTCTCATTCGGTAACCTTCGGTACCGTTTTGATACGTTAGAAAATTCCAGGGTTTCCTTACTGCCTAAGGCCAGGTAGCCCAGCTCCTCAAGACTGTCGTCGAACAGGCTGATTACCTTGTGCTGCAGATCACGATCAAAATAGATCAGTACATTGCGGCATAAGATCAGCTGAAATTCATTAAAGGAACGATCAGAAACCAGGTTATGGGTAGAAAAGATGATTTTTCTTCGCAGATCATCATTGAACTTCGCTAAAGAATACTTCGCCGTGTAGTAGCTGGAGAAGTCCTTGCTACCGCCCGAAAGAATGTAGTTTTCCGAATACTGCTTCATCTGGCTAAGGCCGAACATCCCCTGTGCAGCTTTTTCCAGCACGGCGGGATTAAGGTCTGTAGCGTAAACCAAGGACTTGTGCAGCAGGTTTAATTCCTGCAACAGGATGCAGATCGAATAAGCTTCCTCGCCGGTAGAACAGCCTGCTACCCAAATACGGATTAATGGGTAAGTGCCAAGTTTCGGCAGCACCTCGTTCCTCAGGGTCTTGAAGAATGTTGGGTCACGGAACATCTCGGTTACGTTTACGGTGATCTGCTCCACAAAACGCTTGAAGTATACCGGATCATTCGCAATTTTAAACCTGAACTCGGCAAAACTCAGGGCTTTATCTATGCTGTATAAGCGATGGATACGACGTTTTAACGAGGCTCTCGAGTAGCCCGTGAAGTCGTAACCATACCGCTCCAGCAAATCTGCCAGCAGTATGTCGATCTGATCTTCTGTAATTACAGTACCTTCCAAATTAGATGTATTTAGTGATTAAAGCGGTGAGTGTATCGACATTGATAGGCTTCGACACATATCCTGTGGCACCCGCCTCCAGGCAGCGCTCGCGGTCGCCAAGCATGGCTTGTGCAGTAACCGCAATTACAGGTACAGCTTTAAGTTCTTCATCAGCATTTATCTCGGCAATGGCCTGATAACCATCCATGCCTGGCATCATCATGTCCATCAACACAATGCCAATCTCTTTATCTTGTTTTAACAGGGCCAATCCCTCCTCTCCGCTGGTCGCGGAGACGCAGCGATACTTCCTCGCCTTCAGCACCGCTGAGAGGGCAAAAATGTTCCTGTTATCATCATCTACGATTAAAATCTTATCCTTAGCCATATTGAAAGCGATCATTAAACTTTGTCATACAACCAAACCCTCAGCAATGAGGTCAGTTGGTCCACATCCACCGGCTTCGAGATATAATCCGAAGCGCCGGCAGCAATACATTTCTCCCGGTCTCCCATCATCGCTTTGGCTGTAACAGCTAAAATTGGCAATTGTTTGTACGCAGGAATCTTACGGATTTGCTTGGTGGTCTCATATCCGTCCATTTCCGGCATCATCATATCCATTAGGACAATATCAACCAGCGGGTTCTCTTTAAGCACCTGCAAGGCCTCTTTTCCGTCTGTAGCGGCAAGCACTTTCATCTTGTGCTGTTCCAATGCTTTGGTTAGTGAAAAGATGTTACGTACATCATCATCAGCAATAAGCACCGTCTTATTGTTCAGTACCTCGTATAATCCACCGAAACGTTCCGGTAGTATTTTACCTGGCTTAGTGCCAGCAGCCTGTTCTTCTACCAGATGCAGGAATAAGCCTGCTTCATCCAGAATACGCTGGTAAGAATGTGCAGTTTTTACCACGATAGAGTCTGCATACTGTTTGATGCGGGCTTCTTCACCTTTCGACAGGTTCTTACCGGTAAAAATGATGATTGGCAGGTTCTCCAGACCTTTGGTTTTCTTGATGGTTTCTAGCGTATCATAAGCATTGGTATCCGGCACACCCATATCCAGGATAACGCAATCCACTTCCTGCTTACTCAGGGCACCAATACTTTCCGTCACGTTGTTCGCAACCTGTGTCTGGATGTTATAGTTACTCAAGAAGTAGTTCAGCGCTTCGGCATGTTGACGATTCTCTTCTACGATTAGCACCTTTTTAGGAAACCTGCTGAGTGCATGTTCCAGTTTCTGGAATATTTGGCTCATATGTTCCAGTGCTACGGGTTTATTGATGAAATCAATGGCACCACGCAACAGACTCTCCTTCTTCACTTCCATGGAAGACATGATGTGCACTGGGATCGGACGCGTAGCCGGATTGCTCTTCAGCTCTTCCATGACCTGCCATCCATCTTTTACCGGTAGTTGAATATCCAGCAGAATCGCCAGCGGCTTGTAATGGTTGGCCAGCTCTATACCGACGTCACCACGTACGGCAACAATGCCCTTGTAGCTTCGCTTACGGGTAAAGTTCAGCAGGGTCTTTGCGAAGTTGGTATCATCCTCAATAATCAGAATGATCTTATCGCCTTCCTGGATGTCATCACGGTCATCCTCTACATCCTTAGGGATGTTTGGTACCGTGTAACGTTCCGGCAGTGGTTCAGCTACCTTTTCCGGGTAAACCTGTTTTACCACCACAGGCTCGGCGAACGAAGCATCTTCAGTTGTTGTGCCGCGCTCAATCGGTAGTGAAAGTGTGAATTCACTTCCGATGTTTTCTTTACTGGTTAGCTCAATTTCACCCCCCAATAGCTTGGCGAGTTCACGACTGATGGACAATCCAAGGCCGGTACCGCCGTATTTTCTGCGGGTTGAACCATCGGCTTGCTGGAAAGCTTCAAAGATCAGGCTTTGCTTATTCTCTGGAATGCCGATCCCGGTATCTGTAACTTTAAACAGGATGTTTCTACCACGTTCATCTTTTGAAACACTCAGGCGCACCTCACCCGCAGTGGTGAATTTAATGGCATTGGAAAGCAGGTTTTTCAGCACTTGCTCCAAACGCATCTTATCGGTGTTCAGCGTTTTTACATCCTCATCTAGCTCGATCAGCAACTGCAGCTGCTTATTCTTAGCCAATGGGTTGAACAAGGAACGCATATCCGTGGCAACTTCGCCAATGTTCACATCCGAGAATTCCAGCTTCATCTTGCCGGCTTCGATCTTTGAAAGATCGAGTATTTCGTCGATCAAGCCTAACAGCCCCTGACCCGAGCTCTGGATAACTTCCGCATACTCGATGTATTCCTTGTCCAGATCATTGTTCTCCGACATCAGTTTGGACAGCAGCAAAATGGAGTTCAGCGGGGTACGCAACTCGTGCGACATGTTGGCAAGGAACTCAGATTTGTACTTGGTGCTCTGTTCCAGCTGTTCTGCTTTCAGTTGAATGTCGCGGTTACGCTCCTGTATCATCTGGTTCTTCTCTTCCAGTAAACTGGTGCGTTCTTCGAGTTCCTGGTTGCTTTGCAGCAACTCTTCCTGCTGCACGCGCAGTTCTTCTTCTGAAGTTTGTATTTTCTGCGACTGTGCTTCCAGCTCAGCATTCAAGCCCTCCAACTCGCTATGCTGTGCCTGCAGTTCTTCGGCTTGTGCCTGCGTTTCCTCCAGGAATTCCTGTAGCTTCTTCCTGTTCTGTGAAACATGGATGGCAATACCAATGTTATGTGACACCTCGCGTAAAAAGGCAAGTTGTTGCGGTGTATAAGTGGTTAAGGAGCCAAATTCCATGATCCCCATCAGTGCTCTGTCGCGGTATACCGGAACGGCAACCACATTTCTGGCAACAGTCTCCCCAGAGGTATAACTGATCGTCAGCTCATCCTGAGGAATATCGTTTAATACCATTAGTTTGCCAGAATCAGCCACCTGGCCGACCAGGCCTTCACCAACTTTAACCCTGGTTTTAGCATGTCCGGCTGCCAATGCGAAGCTGCTTACCAAATGTAATTCCTTGTCTTCAAGCAGGTAAAAAGCAGCAACTTGACTGTTTGTATGTTCAACAATGTTTTCAAGAACGTCACTGGTTAACTGGGCTACAGTTTTCTCGCCAACCATTTTATCATTCAAAGTTGCGATCCCAGCCTGTTGCCATTCTTTTTCTTCCAGAAGGCTGAAAGATTTCTTCAGCGACTCTGCCATGGCATTCAAGTGTCCGGTAAGGCTGCCCAGTCCGTCGGTCTGCTGATCGTCCAGTCGGATGTCATAGTTACCTGCAGAAATCTGACTGGCTAGATCTCTGATTACCCCGATACGGTAATCAATTTCCCTGTTCTTCTCTTCCAGCGCCCGCTGCAATTCCATTTTAGCGTAAAAGTCTTTGTAGACCTTACGGTAGAAGTATATGGTGATGAAGATAGAGATGATCGCCGCAATGATGATCAGGATTGGTGTATAACCAGCAAACTTATTGAGTTCTTCCGTACGCGACTGCAGAATCCTGTTTTCCTCTGTCTGCATCATCGTTATGATCGATCTGGCTTCATCCATCAAATCCTTGCCTTCAAGTAAGGCATTCACACTGATGTCGCCACCCTTTGTCCTTACATCAATAAGGCGCATGATCATATCCAACCTCCGGTCTACAATAACATGCAGCTTTTCCAGGTTCTTTTGCTGAAATTGATTGTCTTTTGTTTCTGCAGCAACCTCATTGATCAGGTCTAATGCTTTTGCTTTAGCACCCACTGTAGGCTCCAGAAAGACCTGTTCGCCTGTAAGCAGGTAGCCGCGCTGACCGGTTTCTGCATCTTTAAGGTGTGAAATGATCTGGTTGGTCTTAAAGATTACCTCATTGCTATGTGCAACAAGTTCAGAGCTTTTAACCAGATTTCGAATGCTTATAAAAGAAGCGAGTGAGGTGATAAATAGAATTAATAATGACAGACCTAAACCGACCTGAAGGTTGCTTTTTAGTGATTTCTGCATAGTAACTTAAAATATTATTCGATTTCTGAAGGCGCGTTTAAAGGTATTTCAAAGTAAAATTCGGAGCCTTCACCCAAGGTGCTTTCTACGCCAACTATTCCGCCATGCCTTCTTATAATCTCCGCAGAAATATACAAACCAATACCTAAACCTTGAAAATGAAGTGCAGTTTCTTCTACACGATAGAACTTCTCGAACAGGTTTTTCTGTTGTTCTGGTGCTATACCGATGCCGTAATCACGCACGCCAACATAGATTTGTTCGTTTTCTTCCCGTACGTTGATCAACACTTCGCTGGTGCCGGGAGAATACTTGATGGCATTGGTCAGGAAGTTGATGATCACCTGTTCAATTCGCATCTCATCGCCATAAATGCAATGTTCTGCAGCGCCGCTTACGGTGATCTTATAATCCGGGAAGGACTGCGCCATGACCTCAACAATGTTCTTGAGCAGGTCGCCGATAAAGAAGTTTTGTTTATTGAACTTGAGCTTACCGCTTTCGATCTTGGAGATATCGAGTAAGTCTGCGATAAGATTATTCAGCTTTTCCAGCTGTGTCTGTGCCTTGTGGAGGTGCTTTTTAACGGTATCCACATCGCCTTTATCGATACTTCTTTCGAGCAGCTGAACATAACCCTTTACGCTGGTAAGGGGCGTTTTAAGCTCATGACTGGCGATGCTTATGAACTCATCTTTCTTATATTCCGCCTGTTTACGATATTCAATTTCCTCAAGTAAGGCGGTCTGTATTTCAATAAGTTTTCTGCTTTGTTCATAGATCCGGTAAAAGGTCTTCACTTTGAGCAGCAATACGCTCATATCCACGGGCTTGGTAATGTAGTCCAATCCACCTGAGGAATAACCTTTAGTAATAAACCTGGTTTCCGTATTTGCAGCCGACAGGAAGATTATGGCTGTTTCTTTTGCTTTGCTATAGCCCGAGATGGCTTCAGCAACTTCAAAGCCATCCATTCCCGGCATCTGTACGTCTAGGATGATTAAAACATATTCATTTCGGAGTACCTTTCGCAGTGCTTCTTCTCCCGAAGAGGCGGTATCAACTTCAAAATCATGTTTTTCAAGAACTTTTTTTAAGGATATCAAGTTCTCCGGGGTGTCATCTACAATTAGAATCATTCTTTTATAAGTAAGCCTTAAAGGCAGCTGTATATTTGCTAGGCAAGTTATACAACTTTGTATGTTATGCTATAATGTTAAAGTAAAATCTTAATTATGTGTTATTTACACCTATAACTCATCGGAATTGAAGGTGTCACCCTGGCTCATGTCGCCGGTATCAAACCCTTTTCTAAACCAGGCCATACGCTGTGCAGAAGTGCCGTGGGTAAAGGTATCCGGCTTCACCTCACCCTGTGCCTGCCGCTGCAGCTTATCATCGCCAATAGCATTTGCGGCATTCAATGCTTCTTCGATGTCACCTTCTTCGAGCTTGAACAGATCCGGACCAAGCTTTTGGGCGTCATGTGCCCATACACCGGCGAAGAAGTCTGCCTGAAGCTCCAGCTTTACCGAGAGCTTGTTGTATTCCACTTCCGAAAGCTGCGAGCGGTAACGATCCATCTTTTGGGAAATACCCAGCAAGGTTTGTATGTGGTGCCCCACCTCATGTGCAATCACATAGGCGTTTGCAAAGTCACCCGAAGCACCAAAACGGTTGTTCAGCTCGTTATAAAAACTCAGATCCAGATACACATGCCGGTCTGCAGGACAGTAAAATGGCCCTACAGCAGAACTGGCATTTCCGCAGCTGGTAGAAACACCATTTTCAAACAAGGTCAGGATTGGTGGTTCATATTGACGGCCCATTTCTTCGAATTTTGCCGTCCAGACCATTTCTGTAGATGCCAGTACATTGGATGCCCAGCGCCCTGCAGCATCTTCCGGCACACCTTTGCGACCTTCAACGGCTGCCTGATTGCCAATTGGCAACTGGCTTACGATTCCGCTAAAATCCTGACCAAACAACAGTCCGAGTACAACAAGCACGATACCGCCGATGCCGCCGATGGCACCTCCACTCATACCACGCCTGTCATCTACATTTCCGCTTCCTTTACCGAACCATTGCATAGTTGTCTTTTAAATGAACGCCGCTAGCGCAGCTTTTATTCTGTTCTTTACCTCAGCTTTACCCAATAGAATAGCAATGTCGAATACACCCGGACCAAACTTGCCGCCTACCAGCATCACACGAAAAGGCAACATCAGTTCACCTGGCTTTAACTGGTGTACTGTTGCAAGTGCCTTGAATTCCGCTTCAAGCGCTTGTGCAGTGCCTTCCATCGGGCTGGCCGCATAAGCTTCAAAGAATGCTGTTTTCTGCTCGTTCCACTTCGGCTTTACCGATGCGACGTCATATTCCTTAGGAGGAACAAAGAAGTAGGCACTTTGTGTGACAAAATCAGAGATTATGTTGCATCTGTCTTTAACAAGCTCAATAACAGTGAATAAATTTTCGTTATCAGCAATTTCAATCCCTGCAGCAGTCAGCGCAGTTTTTACTGCCGGTGCGAGTGTTGCCGCTGGTGTCTTCTTGATCCACTCATGGTTATACCACTTGGCTTTTTCGTAGTCGAACTTTGCTCCTGCTTTCGAAATACGCTCCAGGGAGAATTTTTCCACCAGTTCGTCCAGGCTAAAGATCTCCTGATCCGTGCCATCGTTCCAGCCCAGCATGGCTAGCAGGTTCACGAATGCTTCCGGCATAAAGCCCAGCTCGCGGAAACCTTTGGTAAGATCACCAGTTTTAGGATCTGTCCAGTTCTGTGCATACACCGGGAAGCCGAGCCTGTCGCCATCACGTTTACTTAATTTTCCATTGCCATCTGGTTTAAGGATCAATGGTAAATGCACCCATGCGGGCATCTCATCTTCCCAGCCCAGGTAGCGCCAAAGCAGGATGTGGATCGGTGCTGAAGGCAGCCATTCTTCACCCCGGAAAACATGTGAGATCTCCATGGCACGATCGTCTGCAACAACCGCCAGGTGATAGGTTGGCATGCCGTCCGCTTTTAATAGTACTTTATCATCAACCAGGTTGGTATCGAAACTTACATGGCCCCTGATCAGGTCATGGAAAGAAACCGTTTCATTTTCTGGTATCTTAATCCGCACCACATGCGGCGTATTTGCATCCAATAGCGCTTGTACTTCTGCCGCATCCAAAGTCAGGGAATTACGCATCTCCATTCTTGTGGCCTGGCCATAAAGGAAGTTTGGAGCTGCTTTGCGCTTAGCGTCAAGCTCTTCAGGCGTATCAAAGGCATAGTAAGCATGGCCGCTTGCAACAAGCCGCTCGGCATATTGCCTGTAGCTTGCTTTGCGTTCACTTTGGCGGTAAGGTGCAAAAGGGCCACCCAAATCAGGACTTTCATCCGGTTTTATTCCGCACCACTCCAAACAAGAAGCAATATATGCTTCTGCACCGGGTACAAAGCGTGTTTGATCCGTATCCTCGACCCTTAAAATGAAGGTTCCTTGATGTTGCCTGGCAAACAAATAGTTAAACAGGGCGGTACGTACACCACCTAAATGAAGTCCTCCGGTTGGACTTGGAGCAAATCTTACTCTTACTTTCTTTTCCATAACTGTGTTGCAAAGATATATAATTTGTAATTTGCGTTTCTATCCTATGAATCCTTACGAAAAGAAACGCCGCTGGAAGATCTTTCTCCTTGTTTTTGCCATCGTTATTGGAACGGCATCTGTATTCTATTCCGACTTCTTTGTCAAAAAGATGGAGCGCGAAGAGAAGATCCAATTTGAACTCTGGGTTAAAGGAACGGAAAAGTCTTCCGAAATCTTCGACGATGTCCGCTATGCGGATGTACTTAACATGATTATTCAGAGTAGTAAAGTGCCGGTGATCCTCACCGATACGACGGGCACAAAGATCATGACCTACCTGCGGCTTGATAGTACCAAAACCAATTACATGAACGCAGAGTCGGATGCCACTTACGACCCGGCCTATTTCCAGCGTGAGTTGAGGCGTATGAAAGAACAGCATGCGCCATTACCCATCAACTACATGGGCGAGAAAATGTTGGTTTATTACAAAGACTCTTTCATCCTTACGCAACTGCGTTACTTCCCCTACATACAGCTGGGTGTAATTGCCCTGTTTTTAATCACTGCCTATGTGGCCTTCAGCTCTGCAAGAAAAGCAGAACAGGACCAGGTTTGGGTTGGTATGGCCAAGGAAACGGCACACCAGCTTGGCACGCCAATATCCTCCCTTATGGCTTGGGTCGAATTGATGAAAGCCCGTTTTAACGCCGAAAATGATCCGCTCATTGAAGAGATGGAGAACGATATTAAACGGCTTGAAGTGATTACCGACAGGTTCTCGAAGATCGGGTCCAAACCCATCCTGGAAGATCACGTGGTTTATGTGGTGATCAGCAACTTTGTGGACTACTTTAAATTACGGACCTCCGATAAGATCACCTTTAAAATCACTGGTGATGACCAGGTTCGTGCCTTGCTGAATGTACCCCTGTTCGACTGGGTGATCGAAAACCTGCTTAAGAATGCCGCCAATGCGATCAGCAATGAAGGCACCATTACGGTAAACATCATTGAGCATCTGGCCAAAGAAGAGGTTTTTATTGATGTAACCGACACGGGTAAAGGTATTCCGCGTTCCAAGTTTGAAGCGGTGTTCCAGCCGGGATATACCACCCGTAAGCGCGGCTGGGGCCTTGGTCTATCTTTAACAAAACGTATTATTCAGAATTACCATAGCGGACAGATCTTCGTAAAAGAGTCTGAACTCGGGAAAGGCACCACCTTCAGAATTGTATTAAAAAGCAGTATAACTTATGAACCGACCACAACCTAGTGAATACCCCGTATGGGCGGAAACCTATATCAAACTTGTAGAGGACGATGTGCTGCAGATCCTGGAAAGTCAAGCTACGGAGTTTGCTGATTTCATCAATAACCTGGTAGAAAAGGCCGACTACGCTTATGCGCCCGGAAAATGGACCATCAAACAGTTGATCGGCCATATGATCGATACGGAGCGAATTCTTACCTATCGCCTGACCTGTTTCGCTCGTGGTGAAAAAACACCACTGCCGGGCTTTGAAGAAGATGATTATGTTGCCAATGCGCATTTCAGCGACCGCAGCCTGCTTAGCTTTTCAGAAGAATTCTCTTTGTTAAGGCGCGCCAATATGTTCCTGTTCAAATCCCTTCAGGAGCAGGAGCTGGATCAGATGGGCAATGCTTCCAACCGGGACATCACGGTCCGTGCAATGCTGTTTGTATTGGCCGGACACATCATCCATCATACCCGCATCATCAAGGAACGTTACCTGGAAACACCCGCTGTTTAGTTTTTTTTATTTTACCTGTAACCTGTTAAAAATTCATGTGGTCTTAGTATACAGAACAGCTGTTAAGAGTTCATTTACTTTAACCTTTTTTAACACACAATATCATGGAAGAACTAATTCCTATCACAATGTTTCTTGGTGCATTCGCAATGGTGTTTGGCATCAGATATTTATCGAACAAAGAAAAGATGGCCATGATCGAACGTGGCATGGACCCAGGCATGAGCAAGAGTGTTGCAGCACCAAGGCCCTTCCTCAGCCTAAAGTTCGGATTGTTGCTGGTCGGGCTCGGCATTGGATTAATTGCAGCCCTTTTTGCGGCCAAGCTAAATAACCTTACAGAAGAAGAATCTGTAGCAGTATACTTCGGATTTCTGGGCATCTTCGGTGGAATCGGATTAATTATATCCTATGCCATTGAGAAAAACTGGATCGATAAACATCCGGAATAAAACACGCGTTCAATAATCACGAGGATAGCCCATAGCTATCCTTTTTTTTTGCAACAAACTATTGGTAATTTAGTGTAACCTCAGCAAGACAAGTTGCGTCTTATGGGTAATTATGCAGCAAAAGCTTAGCGACAACGACTTAATTACAGCCATTCTGGAGGGCAATACTTCCGCCTATGCAGAGTTGGTGAAGCGCCACCAGCGTTATGTATTTACTTTGGCCATGCGCTATGCTAAAAACCGCGAAGATGCCGAAGAGATTGCGCAGGATACCTTTGTTAAGGCCTACCGTGCCTTGGGAACCTTCAAGCAAAGCTCCAAGTTCAGCACCTGGCTGTTTACCATCACCTATACCACAGCCATGACCTTCCTGCGCAAAAAAAGACTGCTCACCGACTCCATCAATGATGAAGAAAGTGGCATACAATTGGAGAACCATATCTCGGCCTACCAGGCAAATGGCATAGAACAACGCTCCGGATATGTATACCTGAATCAGGCCATTGAGCAGCTGCTGCCCGATGATGCCGCAATTATTACGCTCTTTTACAAAGGGGAACAAAGCCTGGAAGAAATTGGGCAGGCACTAAAAATGGAACCCAATACCGTGAAAGTTAAACTGCACCGGGCCAGAACCAGGCTCAAAGAAAAACTGCAGTTCTTGTTAAAAGATGAAGTAAAGGAATTGTTATGAAAACCATAGACGAAGAAATCTGGGACTATATAGACGGTAGCTGCGATGCCGCAGAAAGCGAGCGCATAGCGGCAAAGATCGCGACCGACGAGCGTTATGCCTCCAGCTATCAGGAACTGATGAAGCTGAATACACTGATGGCAGCAGACGATCTGGAAGAACCTTCCATGTCTTTCAGCAGGAATGTTATGGAAGCGGTAGCCCTGGAGATCGCGCCAAAAAAGCTGACGACCAAAGTCAACAACAAGATCATCTATAGCATCGCCGCATTCTTTATTCTGTCCATTGCCGCCATTTTCGTTTATGCATTGGCAAATAGCACACCTGGTGGAACCGAATTTACAATGCCAAGCTTTAGCTTCAAAATGGATCTGAGCCAGATGCTCAGCCCATTGTACATGAAGATCTTCCTGATGTTCGACCTGGCATTACTGCTGTTGTACATGGATCGCCTGATCAGAAGGAAGATGCACAAACCAGCACACTAGAAAATAGAAAAGCCGCTTAATGAAGATTAAGCGGCTTTGTATCTGATACAGTCCTGCTGTGGACCGTTTTATGCTCTTTTTATTGTACCTGAATCGGCAATGCTACACTGGTGTTATCCCAGCCAATGTTTAACACCGCATCATTTCCGGTACCAGTAAATACCATAGCAAGATTTTCTACAGTTTCCGTCAACGGCTTAACCGGAGCTTCTACCCTTGCAACATCTTTGCTTTCATCATACGAATAAGCACCCCATCTGTCGGTATCCTTATTGATAATGATCGTCCAGTTGTCTTTATTCGGGATAGCGAACAAGCTGTAACTTCCTGCAGGGATGGTTTTGCCACCAACTACTACGGGTTTATAAAATTTAATCTCTGTACTCTCATTGGCACCTAAACGGTAAACCGCTCCGAATTTCTCCAAAGCACCAAAGATCTCGCGTCCTTTTTTAGCAGGACGGGCATAGGTAACTTTGATCAGCGCAGCAGATTCAGCACCTTTTTTCGCCATCTGTGTAGCCCTTGCAGGGAAATAAGCCAGATCAACCGGACTTGGATCCAATCCCGGGAACTTCAGTTCCTGTGCAGTAGCCGTAATTGCAAACAATGCAAATACAAGCATTAAACTTAATTTTCTCATAATATTTGGTTAGCTAAAATACTAGTTAGTAGGTGCGGCCTTTAACGATCTTATTCAAGAATAAAGACGAAATAATCAAACCAATAATACCGCCTAAAATTGACGATAAGAAACTTCCTGTAGCGGCTGCTGCAATAAGGATTCCGGCAATGATCCCTAATACATAATAAACCCAATCAAAATTCTGTGTGCTTTCTTCTGTATTCATATTCATAAATGCTAATGCTTCAAAGGTATCGAATTATTTTAAAAAGTATTTACTTTCCTTAACAAACTCATTCCCTTTCGGTTTCCATACACTCGTTTTTCTACCGTAGCATGCAAGCAACCTAGTGCAACTGTCAAACTCCGGTAATCTGTGCGCTTTTTCTTTAAATCTCTTTTAATCAATCAAACGATTGATTAGTTTTGCCGCGCAATAAAGAAATGGGAAAAACAGATAAACGAACCAGTATCCTTAATGCTGCTGAAAAGTTGTTTGCCTCTCAGGGCTACGAAGGGACATCCACCCGGCAGATCGCAACTGAAGCCGGGGCGAATATGTCCATGATCAACTACTACTTTGGCTCCAAAGAAGGTGTGTTCATGGAGATCATGTCTAACCGGATAAATGGCTTCAGCCTGGCGCTGAGTAGCATTGAGGCTGAGGATTTAAGTCAGCTGGAAAAGCTGACCATGGTTGTTGATCAGTATGCCCGCAGAATTCTCGGAAATATATCCTTTCATAAAATGATGCACCGGGAGCTATCCTTAACGCAGCGGCCGGAAATGTACGACAAGCTTAAGGAGGCCATGAGCAAAAACCTGATGGCTATTGAGCGCATCATCAATGAAGGTATCGCCAGGGAGCAGTTTCGTCCGGTAGATGTGCGGATGCTTATCGCAACCATCATGGGAACGATCACCAATGTGGCTACGGCACCATCAAAGATTACCGCGGGCTCTAAACTGGATATCAAAATCCCTGCAGACCGTGAGATTTTGACCGAACGGTTGATTACCTACCTGAAAGATTTAATTACCACGTATTTAACACCCCAACAATGATACAGAACACCTTAAAACTAAGCATCCTGGCTTTGCTGCTGCCCGGAATGTTGTATGCACAGAACGTGCGTAAGCTAAGCTTGCCTGAGGCGGTACAACTGGGACTGGAGAACAGCAAGAACCTGAAGCTGTCCCAAAACAGGATTGACCGCGCCGTAGCGCAGCTCAAAACCGTCAAAGACGAGAAACTGCCTACGGCAAGTGCCTCCTTTGCCTATAATCACGCAGAAATTCCAACCAGCACCTTCGACTTTGGCGGTGCCGACCCGCTGCGTCTGCCAAAACGCTCTGATGCCTTCATCGGTACGGCAGCCGTGCAAGAGCTGGTTTATGGCGGTGGCAAATTCAGACTTGCTGAAGAATCTACCCGTCTGCTTACGGAAGTGGCTAAACTGGATGCGGATAAAAGCGCTAAAGATGTAAGTTATGCGGTGATCAACACTTATTATGCTTTGCACAAGATCACGCAGAGTAAGAAAGTGATTGCGCAAAACCTGGAGGCCATTGCCAGCCAGCTGAAACAAGCGCAGCGCTTTTTTGAACAAGGTATTGTAACTAAGAACGACGTGTTGAGGTTCCAGCTGCAACAAGCTAACGTGACCCTTTCGCAGATGGAAGCGGAAAACAACCGCAAGGTGATCAACTATAACCTGGATGTACTCCTGGGTTTGCCAGAGCAAACAGAACTGGAGATCGCCAATCCGGATGAGAGCCTGGCTACGCCACAGCAGCTGGATGCCTACCTGCAAATGGGCCTTGCCAATCGCCAGGAACTTCGTTCCCTTGATCTGCAAAACAAGGTTGCCGAAAACAACATCAAGAATGTGAAAGCGAATGTGCTGCCTACGGTAGGTGTTGGTGCGAACCTGTACTATGTAAATCCAAGTGGCAAGTTTATTCCACCAGCCAACCAATACATCGTTCCAATGACTGTCGGCGCGAATGTTTCCTGGAACATAGGCGCACTATGGAACAACAAGAATAAAGTAAGCGAAGCCAGAATTCAGCAGAAAGAGGTTACCCTAACCAAGGACCTGCAGCTGGATCAGGTGAAAACTGAGATCAACAAGAACTACCAGGATTACCAACTCGCATTGGCCAGAATCAAAGTGCTGGAAACTTCTATTCAGCAGGCTTCTGAAAACGACCGCTTACTGGAATCCAAATACAGGAACAATGTGGCTTCCGCAATCGACCGTATTGATGCAGAAACCTTATTATATCAAAGTAAGATCAACCTTGAAATCGCTAAAGCAGATGCAGGACTGGCTTACTATACCTTACTAAACTCAACAGGAAAAATTTCTCAATAAATCATACAACCACTAACATGACAACTGAAGTAAAAAAGAAAAACAAGATCGTACCTATCATCTTAGGGGTATTGATCCTTATAGGCGCCATTTTTGGCGTAAAGGAGTACTTATATTACAGTACCCACGTAGACACAGATGATGCACAGATTGATGGCGACATCAGTCCGGTAGTGGCCCGTGTTGGCGGCTATGTAAACGAAATCCTTTTCGAAGAAAACACCCGTGTTACCGAAGGACAAGTTTTGGTAAGACTTGATGATCGTGACTATAAAGTGAAATTAGAGCAGGCCCTTGCTACTCAAAAAGGTGCATCTGCAGGTGTAGGCGTGTCACAAGCACAAATTGCAGCTTCTTCTGCCAATACCAGCACGGCAAAAGCCAACATTACTGAAGCGAGAGTAAGATTAAACCTTGCGCAGAAAGACTACGAACGTTATGCAAACCTGGTAAAAGACGGTTCAATCACGCAACAACAATTTGATCAGGCTAAAGCACAAAAAGAATCTGCAGAAGCAGCCTTCCAGGCCGCTACAGACCAGTATAATGCCGTTGTAAAACAAGTGGGCACCACGCAATCGCAACTTGCGGTAAGCAGCTCCAGCGTTAATCAGCGCCAGGCAGATGTAGACTTCGCCAAGTTGCAATTGTCCTATGCAGAGATCAAGGCACCTGCAACAGGTACCGTTTCCCGCAAGAACATTCAGAAAGGGCAGCTGGTACAAGCCGGTCAGTCTTTGTTCTCTATCGTGAATGAAGGCAGCATCTATGTTACTGCCAACTTCAAAGAAACGCAACTGGAAGACATCAAACCAGGCATGAAAGTGCGTGTGGAAGTTGATGCTTATCCAAACGACGAAGTGATTGGTGAAGTGTACAACTTCTCGCCGATTACAGGTGCAAAAGGATCCCTGTTACCTCCGGATAATGCTACCGGTAACTTCGTGAAAGTGGTACAACGCGTTCCGGTAAAAATTAAGATTACAAAAGCCTCAAAAGAAATCATGGACAAATTACGTCCGGGTATGAGTGTACAAGCTTCTGTTTCCATAAAAGATTAATAAAATGGCCGAAAAAGGTTTTAAAAAGTGGATTATTACGTTCACGGTGATCACCGCCTCCTTATTGGAGCTGATTGATACGACCATCGTAAACGTAGCACTGCCACAGATACAGGGTAACCTGGGTGCCACGCTCGAAGACGTAGCCTGGCTTTCCACCGGTTATGCCGTGGCGAACGTGATCATCCTGCCCATGTCGGGCTGGCTGGGCTCACGCTTCGGACGAAAAAATTATTTCTTATTCTCCATCATCATGTTTACCATTACCTCCTTTTTGTGCGGTAATGCGACAAATCTGGATGAGCTGATCTTGTTCCGTATCCTGCAGGGTGTTGCAGGTGGTGGTTTGATCTCTACGGCCCAGGCCATCTTAATTGAAACCTGGCCAAGGGAAGACATCGGTATCGCAACCGCATTATTCGGATTGGGTGCCGTTGTGGGTCCTACTGTAGGCCCTACCATCGGTGGTTACATCCTCGACATCAGCACCTGGCCATGGATCTTCTACGTGAACATTCCGGTCGGTATTCTCGCCGCATACCTCACCTACACTTTCGTGCGATCCACGCCTAAAGAAGGTAAAGGTATGCCGATTGACTGGTGGGGCATTATCTTACTGGCGGTCGCTGTCGGCAGTTTGCAAACCGTACTGGAGAAAGGTGAAAGCGAGGACTGGTTCTCCACCGGATACATCATTGTATTAACGGTAATGTCGGTTCTGGGTATTCTGTTATTCATCTGGCGTGAAACCACGACGGATCACCCGATCGTGAACTTCAAGATCATGCGTCACCGGAGCTTCTCAGTGGGTATGTTTACGTCCTTCATCCTTGGCTTCGGATTATACGGTTCCGTATTCGTGTTCCCAATCTTTTGCCAGAACCTGCTGGGCTTCTCTCCATTACAAACCGGAGAATTGCTGTTCCCCGGTGGATTGTGTACCATCCTGATGATGCCTTTCATCGGAATCATGCTGAAGAAAGGTGTACCAGCGCAGTTTATGGCTACCATTGGGATGTTCTTGTTCTACCTATTTTGTATGATGCTGAGCAAATCAACCCTTCAATCCGGAACCGGCGATTTCTTTTTACCACTGGTGATCCGCGGTTTCGGTATGGCGCTATTGTTCGTACCACTGACTACGCTGGCCATACAGGATCTGAAAGGTGCAGAGATTGGACAGGGATCGGGTTTGAATAACATGAGTCGCCAACTCGGGGGATCGTTTGGAATCGCAGCATTAACCACGCTCATCCACGTACGTCAGGGTTACCACAGAACAAACCTGCTGACCAATGTAAACGAATACAACCCCGCATTTTCAGAACGCTTTGAGGGCTTCATACGTAACTTTATGGGTAAAGGTTACGGGTATCTGGATGCGAAAATGCTTGCTACCAAAGCTTTGGAAGGTACCATCGTGAAGCAGACTTTACTGCTTACCTATAACGATGCCTACTGGATTGCAGGTATGATCATGCTTTGCTCCATCCCACTGCTTTACCTGCAGAAATTTAAAAAGAATGCGAACATCCCGGTTGATGTTCACTAATCATGTTAATGGTGGCAATGAAAAAAGAGATAAGGTAACCTTATCTCTTTTTTTTATTTCCTTTTATAAATGCGGATGGTCTTGATGTTTGAAGTGCTTAAAGAATCTCTGATCGTATTCACCAGCAGGAGCGAATCTTTTGGCACTTTCGCGAAAGCTGCAGCATCATTGTCGAAGATCCGGTTGTCTACCACGATCAGGTAATCATCTTTCACCGCAGTACTGATGAGTTTCTTCCGGGGAATCGTATAAGCTTTCCGTTTTTGATCCTTGGTTTCTATCCAGTCTTTTTTCACCGCAGGTTTTTGCTGCGCATGTACATAACTACCCGTTATAAAGAGGAATAACAGTAGTACTATCTTTTTCATACCCAAAGATCTTTAAATTCCTGCATTATACAAGTAGAAAACAGTAAAGAACACCTATTTGCCTTTGCACTGAGCAGACCTTAACAAAGCATTGACAAGGGGTTGACAAGGCGGTTCTTCGGCTTTAGCCTTGTCAAGGCCTTGTCAACCCCTTGTTAACCCCCTGTCAACGGCAAGGCGAGGTTATGTCTCATCCGGGTTTATCTGCACGTTTTGGAGTTAATAAAAAAACGCTGGCAGAAAATTTTGAACAAAAAAAAGCCGCTGAAAACAGCGGCCTTTTTTTCCCAAAAAATTAACAATTAACACAATAAATCTGATGGTCTTGCGGACATCATTACTACTATTTGTTGTAAGATTTAATAACCTTGTGGTAGCAAGATAATAACTTTTAGTATTTCTTCAAAATTTTTGTTGAAGCATTTTAGGCGTTTTTACCTTAAAATCCTTAGCTTAAGGGCTCTTAATGACCTAAAACTATGACCTATAAACCAAAAATCAGTGGACAAAAAGAAGCAATTTTTTCGAACGATGTCGTGTCCAGATTTGAACTTTATAACAGCTTATTCCTTACGCTTCCCTTTTACAAGATAAAAGATACCGGAACGTTATTGCCGCTGTTTATTAAACATTGCGAGGATGGTGTGAAGCAACACCAGAACCCTACCGAGATCATCAACAGCTTTTTCGAAAAGTTCAGCAAGACCGAAGATACCAAGGACGGCATTGACCTGCTGTTCCGCTTTATCCAATACATTGAACGCCAGGTTGTGTTATTTGACGCGGTAGAGGATGCATCCTTCAACAAGCTGAATACACCGGATGATCAAAGTTCACTGCACTCCTATTTGTCGAAAGGTATAGACAACAGGTTGCTGCAGACCAAGGTAGAGGCCTTAATCGAAGAGTTTTCCTTACGATTGGTATTAACCGCCCACCCTACGCAGTTCTATCCGGGTAGTGTGTTGTCTATCATCACCGACCTTACCGCTGCTTTGAAGGTGAATGATATTTCCACCATCAATCAATTGTTGCAGCAACTGGGTAAAACACCTTTCTTCAACAAGAAATCACCAAGTCCGGTCGATGAGGCTTTGAGCCTGGCCTGGTTCATGGAAAATGTATTTTACTTCGCCGCAGCGAACATCCAGAAGGATATCGATGAAACGCTTGCTGAGTTCAACATCCCTTCGAAGAAGGTGATCGAACTGGGCTTCTGGCCCGGCGGTGACCGTGATGGCAACCCGAACGTACACGCAGACTCGACATTGCAGGTAGCCAAATTGCTTCGTCAGATCCTGTTCCGCTGTTACTATCGTGATTTCAGGAACTTGAAGCGCCGCATTACTTTCCGTGGTGTGGAAGATACCATCGCCAGAATACAGGATGTATTGTATAAAAATGCCTTTGATTCCAACATTGAATCCGAGAACCTTAATGAAGACCTGATCGCACAGCTGGAGGAGATCCGCAATACCCTGATCACTTCACATGATGGGTTGTTTGTAGATGTGGTTGATGACCTGATCCGTAAAGTAAACCTTTATGGTTGCCACTTCGCTTCGCTGGATATCCGCCAAGACAGCCGGGTGCTGCGTAAAGCGTATACCTACTGTCTGGATCGTACCACGGAACCCGATCCGCTAACGGTTGACACGATCAGTACCATCGCAGAGATCAAACAGATTCAGCAGAGCAATGGAGAACTGGCCTGCCACCGCTTCATTATCAGTAACTGTCAGCGTGCAAGTGATATCCTGCAGCTTACCGACCTGTTCCTGTTTAACGGCTGGACAGAAGAAGACCTGAGCATGGACTTTGTGCCGCTGTTTGAAACCGTGGATGACCTTGCTGTTGCCGGCGAAATTATGGAGACGCTATATACCCATCCATTCTACAAAAGGCACCTCGAACGCCGGGGCAATAAACAGGACATCATGCTGGGCTTTTCAGACAGCACCAAAGATGGTGGATACCTGATGGCCAACTGGTCGATCTTTAACGCCAAAGTAGCACTCACAGAAGTGTCCAACAGGCATAATATCCAACTGGCCTTCTTCGATGGCCGGGGTGGCCCTCCTGCACGAGGTGGTGGTAAAACACACCGCTTCTATGCCTCGATGGGTAAGGAAATTGCAAACAAAAACATCCAGCTCACGATACAGGGACAAACCATCAGCTCGCAGTATGGCTCCATTGCCAGTGCGGAGTTCAACATTGAGCAGCTGATCAATGCCGGTATTTCCGCGGGCATCCGGGAAAAGCACAACATCCTGCTGGATCCGCTGCACAAAGAGGTACTGGATACCATGGCCAGGGATAGCTATAATGCTTATGTGTCCTTACGTCAGGATCCACTGTTCTTAAGCTACCTGGAGAAGTTTTCACCATTAACGTTATTGTCGAAGATCACCATAAGCTCCAGACCGGTAAAACGAAACTCCGGAAAGAAACTGGAATTAGAAGACCTGCGCGCCATCAGCTTCGTGACCTCCTGGAGCCAGCTGAAACAAAATATCCCTGGCTTTTACGGCATCGGTACCGCATTGAAAAATCAGGAAGAACAAGGCAATTGGGATAAGGTCCACAAGACCTACCAGGAATCTGGCTATTTCAAGACGATCATTGAAAACTGCATGATGTCTATGAGTAAAACAGATTTCTCCATCACCGCACACTTCGCGGAAGACCCGGAATTCGGTGGTTTCTGGAAGATGCTGCATGCAGAATACGAGCTTTCTAAGGCGATGTTATTGAAGCTGGCTGACCAGCAGTCCTTGATGGAAAATTATCCTGTAGAGAAGCGCTCTATAGCGGTGAGGGAAAAGATTGTGCTGCCTTTGGTGTTGATCCAGCATTACGCGATGGCCATGCTACAGCAGCAGCCAGGCGAAGAGGAGCAGCAAGCTTATGAGAAACTTGCGATCCGTACCGTTTACGGTATCGTTAATGCCGGCAGAAACCTGGCTTAGCATACCTGTTTAGCATAAAAAAACGCTGCTCTGATTACCAGGGCAGCGTTTTTTTATAATCAACCATTTACATGGTGCTGATCAAAGGATTAGTAGATTACTTTTCCCGTTGCAGTGATGATCGATGCGATACGTACCGCATCAAAAACACGCTCTTCTGAAGAGCCTAGTGCAAGGATCGACTTCTCATGTGCATTCACACACATTTCGCAACCGTTTACGGCAGAAACGGCAATACTCATCAACTCGAAAAACTCTTTTCCGGTTACCGGGCTGCTCATCAGTTGCATACGGATACGTGCAGGGATCTGCGTGTATTTTTCTTTACCGGTGAAATGACGGAATCGGTAGAATACGTTGTTTAAAGCCAATAAAGAGGCACAGCCAGCTGCTTCAGCAATCTCTTCTGCCGTAGCACCTTTTTCTAAAGCGTGTTTCTCCAGGAAGTTGGTTAAAACCGCATTGTTGTTGTTTACCGCGATGCTTAAAGCCACTAAAGCACATTCCTTTTCTGATAAATAAGAAGAAGTAAGGGTGCTGGTAAAGTTCAATTTAAGGTCACGTACATATCTTGAATTGCCTTTTTCAAGCAAGTTTAAGCTTGCATTTCTGTAATCTGCATCTAAGCCTACAATGGCTAGAACTTCCTGGATAACTTCTGTGTTTGCGCTCATATTTTTTAAATATTAGGGTATAAAAAATCCCTGCAAAAAGCATTTACAGGGATAATATTTTCGTTTTTTAATTAAACGGTTAAGGTTTCCTGACCTTTTTCCCAGTTACAAGGACAAAGTTCGTCAGTTTGTAAAGCATCAAGAACTCTTAATACTTCTTTAACGTTACGACCTACGCTTAAGTCGTTAGCACTTACCCAACGGATGATACCTTGAGGGTCAATGATAAAAGTAGCGCGATAAGCAATTCCTTCAACAGGCTCAAGGATGTCTAATGCTTTAGCTAAAGACTTAGAAGTATCTGCAAGCATTGGGAATTTTAAGCCACGAAGATCATCATGGTTATTTCTCCAAGCCAAGTGAACGTTTTCTGAGTCAGTTGAAGCACCGATTAATTTGGTATCGCGGTCACGGAATTCGCTGTAGTTAGCGTTGAATTCAGCGATTTCTGTAGGACAAACAAAAGTAAAGTCTTTTGGCCACCAGAACATGCAAGTCCACTCGTTGTTGTCATTGATGAAAGATTCTGAAGTAATGGTTTCAAATTCTTTACCTTTTTCTAGACTTACAACGGCAATTTTAGAGAATGAAGGAAATTGTTCACCTAAGTTGATCATAATTATATTGGTTTTTTTATGGCGCAAAGGTATGTCTCTGCGCCCTGATTAGCAACACCAAATGGCTTGTTGTAGATTGTTATTCTCTATAGGGTTATAGAGGATAACTATAAACATAAAAGCAGAAAATAGCGTTAAACTATTTTTCTTTTAAAGTAGTTTCGAACAGTTTGAAGATTCTTTTGTATTCATCGGTCCAACTGCTTGGCGTGGTAAATCCATGATCTTCAACCGGGTACACGGCGAGTTCCCAATTATCTTTTCCCAATTCGATGAGCTTTTGTGACAGGCGCACAATGTCCTGGAAATGCACATTGACGTCAACCATACCATGGCACATCAGCAAATTACCCTTCAATCCTGCTGCAAAATTGATCGGCGAACTACGCTGATAAGCAATTTCATCGTTAAAAGGCTCATTCAAGATATTAGCCGTATAGCCCTGATTGTAGTGTGCCCAGTCGGTTACCGAACGTAAACCGGCACCGCTTTTGAAAACATCCGGTTCGTTGAAGAGCCCCATCAGGGTGATGAACCCACCGTAGGAACCACCATAGATACCTACCCGCTTTGGATCTACGCCATATTTATCGACTAAGAGCTTAACGCCATCCACCTGATCCGTGAGGTCCTTACCCCCCATATGCCTGTAAATTCCGGTACGGTGATTTCTGCCGTAACCTGCACTGCCGGTGTAATCAATGTCGATAACGGTATAGCCGTTATCTGCCAGCAAGTTGTGGAACATATATTCCCTGGAATATTGGCTCCACCAGTAATGTACGTTCTGCAAGTAACCTGCGCCGTGTACAAAGACTACCGCCGGGCTGTTCTGGCCTCCATTTTTTGCAGGATAGATCCTGGCATAAACATCATCGCCATGGCGGTTCTTAAAGGCAACCAAATCGGGTTTCCTCCAGGCATAGGATTTAAATTCTTCAGATCTGGACTCCGTGATCTGTATCGCCTTCGCACCTGCTTTATTCGGCTGGATGTAGAGCTCCCAGGGCTTGTCCATGTAAGAATAATTGATGGCGATCCATTTCTCATCTGGTGACATGGTGATCTGGTTACCACCCTTCATGCTGGTGATCTGGGTCGGTTTACCACCAGTTACCGGCAGGCTGTAGAAGTGTGTGATACCTGGGTGTTCCATGTTACCGGTGAAATAGAAGGTCTTTTTATCCTTGGAAAGGTTCAAGGTCTGCAGCTCCCATTTGCCGCTGGTAAGCTGCTTTTTACTGCCGGTATTGACATCCGCCACATAGAGGTGCGAGTATCCGCTGGCCTCACTCTGGTAATAAATCTTATTCTGGTCGATGAAATCGATGTTTGCAATATAGGAGCTGATTCCCGGGCCTGCGATCCATGCTTCATCCCGCTGGCGGTCTACTACGCTGAAGCTGCCTTTTGCAGGGTCAAGCTTCAGGATCCAGAGGTCCTTATTGTCCAGCGCCTTTGCCGTAAGCACTGCTGCGCTGGCGTTGCTGTTCCAGATCACGGGTGTAAAACGAACTTTCCGGTCTTCGTTCTTTTTCTTCCGCTCTTCGAGCTGTTTAGGGTAGTCTTTCAGGTAATCTGGGAGGTCCTTGATGCCTTGTATATTGCTTACCGCAACCTGGTAAGCTGAATCACGTTGTTTATCGTAGATGAAGAACTCATAACTGGAAGGGATCTCGCCTACTTTAGTTCTGCCATTGATATCTTCAGTGTACCCCGATTTGGTTACAAAATTAGGGATGATGGTATTGGTGTTCCCTTTGGCAAGGGTTACGAGTTGATAGGTCACGAAACGGCCATCAGGGCTAAGGGTTAATCCAGTAATGCCTTTGTTTTCGAGGTAAATGGGTTTCAGCGCCTGTTTGTTTGTGGCACGGGATGGCCTTCTGCCCGCGGTGCTGGTGTTTTCTTTGAGCACATCGAATATCTGCAGTTGCTGGTTTTTTAGCCAACTCTCCTGTGGAGAAGGTACTGCCTTGTTCCCTGCGGGTTTATTGCCGGGTACGAAATTGGTTAACTGCGTTAAGGTTTGTGTGTTTGGATCCAGGCTGAAGAAATTACCGCCTTTGAGGAAGTAGATGGCACCATTGATCAGGAAGCCAGGATTACTTTCACGATCCATGGTATTGGTTAAACGGCTCTGTTTTTTTGTTTTTACCTGTAAGAGGTAGATGTCGCCATCCTGCTCCGCTACACCGAGGCTGCCATTCTGGTTAAAAGTATAAACAGGTCCGATGGCCTTTTCGGTAGTGGAATCAGGAGAAAGCTCCGGTTTGTTTTTACCGGCTTGTACGCGGAAGAGTTGTTCTTTGGCTTTCTGCTGTGGGTTCCAGTCGAAATACAGCGTTTTACTATCATCTGCCCAGCGATAGTTAGTAGGCGCAACACCGATCCACTTCTGATCGCGCATGATCTTTTCTACGGTCAGGGTGCTGGTTTGCTGTGCATGAACAGCGGCTGCAGAAAACAGCAGCAAAGCGGTAAAGATTCTTTTCATGAAGGAATTAGGATTTATATAGCTGCTGCAAGATAAAATAATTTGCGCTAGCAGTTTCGCCACAATCTCTTTACGGTCGGGTTTTCTTTTCTTGCTTTATTAGAACTATTTTTAGCTATAACCAATGTAAACGTTTCCGTAAGGCTGAAGACGCCGCATACTTATGCGCTGACCTTTTGCAAAAATTTGAATGGTATGGACGAGCAGAAATTAAGAAGTCAGGGATGGTTTGGCCGTAAAGGCAAGGATGGATTCATCTACCGTGCCTGGATGAGAAAACAGGGCATTGCGCCGCATGAGTTTGACGGGCGGCCAATCATCGGCATCTGTAATACCTGGTCGGAGCTTACCCCCTGCAACTCGCATTTCCGCGAATTGGCGGAACACGTAAAACGCGGTGTGTACGAGGCAGGTGGCTTTCCAGTAGAATTTCCAGTACTCTCTTTAGGGGAAACACTCATGAAACCTACGGCGATGTTATTCCGAAATTTAGCATCCATGGATGTGGAAGAGGCGATCCGTGCCAATCCCCTGGATGGCGTGGTGCTGCTTTGCGGCTGCGATAAGACCACACCTTCATTGGTGATGGGTGCCTGTAGCGTGGACCTGCCAACGATTGTGGTTTCGGGCGGGCCCATGCTTACTGGCAGGCACCGGGGCAAGTGCATCGGCACCTCAGACCTCTGGCGATTTTCAGAAGCACAACGTGCCGGGCACATGGACGATATGGAGTTGTCGCTGGCAGAAGCTGGCATGTGCCGCAGCGATGGGCATTGTGCCGTGATGGGTACGGCATCGACAATGGCCTGCATGGTAGAAGCTTTGGGCATTTCCTTGCCCGGGAACGCCGCTATTCCGGCGCCTGATGCGGCACGGAAGATCATTGCACAGCGTTCCGGTGCCGAGATCGTCAGGATGGTTAAGGCAGACCGTAAATTATCGGACATCCTGAGCCCTGAAGCCTTTGAAAATGCCATTAAGGTGAATGCCGCCATCGGCGGGTCGACGAACTTTGTGATCCACCTGTTGGCCATAGCCGGCCGGATTGGCGTGGAGCTCAGCCTGGAAGATCTGGACCGCTTGTCGGCAGACATTCCCCTGATTGCGAACCTGCAGCCATCCGGCAGTTTCTTCATGGAAGATCTATACTATGCCGGGGGTTTACCGGCCATCATCAATAAATTGCTGCCCCATCTTCATACCGGTTGCCTGACCGCAAACGGGCGAACGGTCGCCGAGAATTTCGGCAGCGCTGAGTGTTATGACCCGAACATCATTACGACGACCGACCAGCCCTTCAGCACCATGTCGGGCATTGTTGCACTTAAAGGAAATTTGTGTGAACAGGGTGCAGTGATCAAGCCTTCTGCGGCTTCCGCACAGCTGATGAAACATACTGGAAAGGCGGTCGTATTTGAAAATATCGAGGACTATAATGCACGCATCGATGACCCTTTGCTGGAGGTTGACGAGACGAGTTTGCTGGTGCTGAAAAACGTTGGTCCGAAGGGTTATCCCGGAATGCCGGAGGTGGGCAATATGGGTTTGCCGGCGAAGTTGCTGGCGAAAGGCGTGACAGACATGGTACGGATTTCTGATGGGCGGATGAGTGGTACAGGCTTTGGCACCGTGGTGCTGCATGTATCTCCTGAAGCGGCGGATGGCGGCACACTGGCCATTGTACGCGGCGGAGACGAGATTACTTTGGATGTAAAAGGCAGGCTACTGCATTTACATGTTTCCGATGAAGAAATCGCGGCACGCAAGAAGGCGCTGCCTCCTGTAGCACCAACGGCAGCAAGAGGTTATGTACGGCTCTATCAGGAGCATGTACAGGGTGCACACCTGGGTGCCGATCTGGATTTCCTTCGCGGTGGATCCGGAAGTCAGGTTACCCGTGACTCTCATTAACTTTACCACATGGCATCTCCATGATGCTTTAAAAGATAGATGCGAATATGAGTTTTGAAAATAAAGTTGCTATTGTAAGCGGTGCCGGACAAGGTATTGGACTAGAGATCTGCAGAAAGCTTTGTGCTGCGGGCGCCAGGGTGATTTTGAACGACGTTGATGCTGAACTTGCCGCGCAGGCAGTCCTGGAATTGAACAATGCCGGGGGTGTTTGTATAGCGGTGCCTGGCGATTCCAGCGACCTCAGCATCATTCAGCAAATCGTTGATACCGCAGTTTCGAATTTCGGAAAACTGGACATTGCCATTGCGAATGCTGGCATTACGCTTTTTGGTGATTTTTTCAGCTATAGCCCGGAAGCTTTCTCGCGGGTGATGCAGGTGAATTTAAACGGCACCTTCTTTTTGGCCCAGGCTGCGGCAAAGCAAATGAAGGCACAAACCTCTGGCGGCAGGCTGCTGTTCATGTCCTCGGTAACAGGGCACCAGGCACACCGCAATCTGGCTGCCTATGGGATGAGTAAAGCAGCGCTGGAGATGCTGGCCAGGAACCTGGTGATTGAAGTTTCCCGGTTTGGCATTACCGTGAACTGCATTGCACCCGGTGCCACTGCAACTGAACGCACACTGGAAGATCCGGATTACGAAAAAACATGGGCAAGAATTACGCCGACGGGGCGTGCGGGTACGGTGCAGGATGTTGCCAGCACGGCAATGTTTCTGGTTTCTGATGAAGCGTCGCAGATCACCGGGCAGACGATCCTGGTGGATGGTGGCTGGAGCGCAGTGAGCCCAGATCCATATTAGTCTTGAATATAAGTGTTGATGTTTGAGAATTGCTTAGCGCAGCAATCGCGGCAACAATCCTGACAGGTATTCGGAGATGATCGGTGTCAGGATACTGGTAACACCCATATCCGCTGGAGCATTGGAAGCCGGGCCATTTTCCTTACACGAGAAGCTGGCTTCAGTGGCTTTATGCTCTGCCTGGCCGTTGTTCCGATTACCGCTGGCAGTATTATTGAAAATCCCTGTATTAGAACTGCATAGCTGCAAAACCAGCATTACGCCAACTGCGCCTAACAGGCACAGTACGCTCAATCCCTTTGCTATGGTACGCATTGTTTTCATTCTGACCAAAAATAATAAATTTCTTGAAACTACAAGAATTTTTATACATAAAGTACTACTAACGAAGACTTTCTATCCCTCCGGAAAAACGATTACCTTAGCAAAAATAATTTTGGTGAGCTTACACGTCGGCTCCAGGCTGAAAAGCGGCTAAATAGCCGATGCGCATGCATCACCGCAAACAATATTCTAGCAATGAAAAACCTGTTTTTAGTAGCCCTGCTGTGCTTGAGTCTGGGCAGTTATGCGGCAAAGCCGAAGCATCAGTATGTTCGCATCAGCACCGATAAAGGGGAATGTATCATCATGCTCTACAATCAAACACCCTTACACCGCGACAACTTCCTGAAGCTTGCAAAAGAGAAGTTTTATAATGGCACCTTGTTTCACCGGGTGATCCAAAACTTCATGATCCAGGGTGGTGACCCTGATTCGAGGAATGCAAAGACTGGTGCGGCCCTTGGCGAGGGTGATGTAGGTTACCAGGTTCCGGCGGAGTTCAGGGATAGCCTGTTCCATAAAAAGGGCGTACTTGCTGCAGCAAGGGACAATAATCCGGAGAAAGCTTCCAGTGGTTGCCAGTTCTATATCGTTCAGGGGAAAACCTACACCGATGAGCAGCTGGATGCTATCGAAACGAAAAGATTGCAGTTTAAATTGCCGGAAAGTCATCGTGCCGTTTACAAAACGCTCGGTGGCTCCCCACACCTGGACCGCAACTATACAGCGTTTGGGGAGGTGGTTCAAGGGCTGGAACTGGTCGACAGCATTGCTGTGCTGAAAACGGATGAAAGAGACCGGCCGGTAACTGACGTAAAGATGGAGGTTAGCATTTTGAGGCGTCGCCAGGCCCGCAAGTTGGAAAAGGCGCTTAAAACCAGCAATCCACTGCTGATCAATAAAGAATATTAATAACAATACCCTTAGAAAGCCTTACATGAAAATTATATCCTATAACGTAAACGGTATTCGCTCTGCGGCTACCAAGAACTTTTTTGGCTGGCTGCAGGCTACGGACGCAGACATGGTGTGTTTGCAGGAAGTAAAGGCCATGCCGGAACAAATACCAGAAATCATTGCATTGATCGAACAGCTCGGATACTACCATTACTGGTTTCCAGCGGAGAAAAAGGGCTACAGTGGTGTGGCTATTTTTAGCCGGGTTAAGCCGCTGCATGTAGAATATGGCTGCGGGGAGGAATGGATCGACCGTGAAGGACGCATTTTAAGGGCAGATTTTGAAGACTTCTCCCTGATGAGCCTGTACATGCCATCTGGATCAAGCGGCGACGAACGGCAGGTTAAAAAGTATGAATTTATGAAGTTCTTCGACGGCTACATTGATGAATTAAGGAAAATCTATTCGAATTTGATCATTTCTGGCGATTACAACATCTGCCATACGCCGATAGACATTCACAATCCAAAGTCCAACGCGAACTCTTCTGGTTTTCTGCCGGAAGAACGTGAATGGATGGATCTGTTCCTGAAGCGTGGATTCATTGATACCTTCAGGCATTTCACCAAAGATCCACATCATTACACCTGGTGGAGCTTCCGTGCGGGATCAAGGGGTAAGAACCTGGGCTGGCGTATCGACTACCACCTGGCGACCGAACCAATGTTACCGCGTTTGAAGAAGGTCAGCATTCTACCGGATGCCATTCATTCCGATCATTGCCCGGTATTACTGGAACTGAACGTTTAAATGCAGACTAAACTTCAGGCAGGCGAAAATCATGCAGCTTGCCTGGAGTTATGCATAGATCGAGTTTCAGGTCGTGTTCATTTACATCTTCAATGTCTGCTGAAACATCAAAAAACGATAAACCAACCTTGAGTGTATCCATGCCCTGAAGAAAGCGGTCGTAAAAACCCTTTCCATAGCCTGCACGGTATCCCCTTTTGTCGAAAGCCAGCAAAGGCAATAAAACCATGTCAATCTCTCCCTTGTGTTCTTCTCCATGCTGTGGCTCGAGGATGTTGAAAGCATTTTTTTGCAGGGCTTTATGATCGCCCAGTACATGGTGCGTCATTAAGAAGGTGCTGAAATCTGATCTTGGTACAATAATCTTGATGTCGGGCTGGTGTTCACGAAGCCATTCGATGAAAAGGAAGGTATCGGGTTCGTTCTTTTCCTGTATCGGTAAAAAGGTATGCAGCACTTTTACCCCATTGAAGTTGAGCTGGCTAAACTGGGCTAAGAGTTGTCTGGACAGCGATTGAACGCCTTCAGGATCAAGCTGCGCCCTTAACAGATTGGCTTGTTTCCGGAGTGCTGATTTTTTCATTTACAATTATATATAAAAAAAGATGGCTTCGGGAACCACTCCGAAGCCACAATCAACCTAAACCTAAAACTAAACTATGAAAAATCTTTATTTTACTCTTTCTATGTAATCGCCAGTACGTGTATCAACTTTAACTTTATCGCCCTGGTTGATAAACATTGGCACTTTAATTTCTACACCTGTTTCAACAGTTGCATATTTCAATGCGTTTGTTGAAGTGTCACCTTTAACTGCAGGCTCTGTATAGGTAATCTCCAACTCTACATGTGAAGGTGTTTGTGCCATGATCGGCTCGTCACTTTCAAATGCGATAATCACATTCATGCCTTCTTTCAGGAATTTAACGGAATCTCCAAAAAGGATTTTCGGGATGTTAAACTGCTCAAAAGAATTGTTGTCCATTACCACAAGGAAATCTCCATCCTCATATAGGTATTGATAATCGCTGGTTTCAACACGACAGATGGTTACCTCTTCATCTGTACGAAATCTGTATTCAACCAGTTTTCCAGTCTTAACATTTCTCATTCTGGCCTGGTAAAAAGCTCTAAGGTTTCCAGGTGTGCGGTGAAGGAACTCTTCTACCTGTACGAGGTCACCATTGAAACGAAGAATATTACCACTTTTTACTTCTGATGCTTTTGCCATTGTACTAAAAATCAACCTTATAATATCGGCCCTATTTGGTGCCGCAAAGGTAAAAGTAAATTACTTATAAAACAATAGTAAATATAAATATTTTAAATAACCAATTATTTCTCGCTTTTTCCCGAAAAACTATACACAAATATAAACTTGTTTACTTATAATCAGTAACTTCTAATAAATGATTGCAGAACAAATATTCATTTTTTTGATTGGAGCAGACAATTACCAAGCGGTTGTCTGAAAATTGCTCGATCAATTGTTGGTACCAGGCGATGCCTTGAACGTCGAGGTTGGAGGTGGGCTCGTCCAAACACAACATTGGCGTGTCGGAGCAGCAGGCCAGAATCAGCTTGGTTCGCTGTTTCATGCCGGAAGAGAAGTATTTAAGGGGTTTATCCTGCGACTTTTTCAGTCCCAGTAAGTTCAGTATTTCGGACTTTGCGATTGCCGGATGAACTTTCTTGAATTTAAAGTGGAAGTCGATGGTTTCCTGCAGCGTGAATTCTTCAATGAGATCCAGGTATGGTGCAGCAAAGCTGAGGTGTTTGTAGACTTCATCTACGGGGATATTGCTGCCATCTGCAGCGGTGTAGCTGATCTCACCTTCGGAGGGCGCGAGATTGCCTAAAAGAAGGCTTAGCAGCGTTGATTTGCCAGAGCCATTGGGACCGAGTACGGCATAACGGTTGGGCGCTTCAAACAGGTAGCTTACATGTCTGTATATCCATTCCTGATTGAAGCGACGTCCAGCGTCTTTAAGTTCGATCCGCATCTAACCCTGAGGTTAATTTCCCGAACCATAACCTTTCATCACACCCCGGTTGGAGTTCCTGATGAAGTCTACAATTTCGTCCCTTATCTCTGTAGGTTTAAATTCCGTTTCGATCATGTCCAGCGCCTTGGTCACGTTGTTATGGCGCACAAAGAGTACCCGGTAGATTTCCTGTATTTCATCGATCTGCTCGGAAGAGAAACCCCTTCTGCGCAATCCTACCGAATTGATCCCTGCATAGGAAAGCGGCTCACGTGCAGCTTTAACATACGGCGGAACGTCTTTACGAACCAGTGATCCACCGGTTACAAAAGCGTGAGAACCAACTTTAACAAACTGATTGATGGCTACTAATCCGGCAAGTACCACATAATCACCAATGGTGATGTGTCCTGCAAGGGTCGTGCTATTGGAGAAGATACAGTGATTGCCGACCTGACAGTCGTGCGCAATATGGGAATAAGCCTGGATCAGACAGTTGCTGCCTACAACGGTCTTCCATTTATCTTTTGTACCACGGTTGATGGTTACACACTCCCTGATGGTAGTATTGTCGCCGATTTCTGCGGTAGTCACCTCTCCGGCAAACTTTAAATCCTGCGGGATACCCGATATTACCGATCCGGGAAAGATCCGGCAGTTTTTACCAATACGCGCACCATCCATGATGACCACATTCGAACCTACCCAGGTTCCTTCACCAATCTCGACGTCTTTATGTATGACGGCGAAAGGCTCGATCACCACGGTATCAGCTATTTTAGCCTGTGGATGTATATATGCTAGCGGTTGTATCATGTTGTTGGCTGTGTTTCTTTTACTTTACTGATCTGTGCCATCATTTCTGCTTCTACCACAACTTTCTCACCGACCATGCCGACACCTTTCATTTGGGCGATGCCACGTCTGATTGGCTCCATCAGATCACAACGGAACACAATGGTATCGCCAGGCAACACCTGGGCACGGAATCTCACGTTGTCAATTTTCAGGAAGTAAGTCAGGTAATTTCTTGGGTCAGGTACGGTACTGAGCACCAAAATGCCTCCGGTTTGTGCCATAGCCTCGATTTGAATTACACCGGGCATTACTGGTGCACCCGGGAAATGGCCTTTGAAGAATTCCTCATTCATGGTCACGTTTTTCACGCCCACCACGTGTGTTTTGGAAAGCTCCAGAATCTTATCAATAAACAGGAAAGGCTGTCTGTGCGGAAGAATGTCCATGATCTGAACCACATCATAAAGTGGTTTAGCACCTGGATCGTAGGTATGTTGTACTTTTTTGTTCTTTTCTTTTTTAATTGCTGCTTTAATTTTCTTTGCGAAAGCAACGTTTGCCGCATGGCCAGGTCTTGCAGCCATAATATGGCCCTTCAAATGTACCCCAACCAAGGCCAGGTCACCGATCATGTCCAGCAGTTTATGTCTTGCAGGTTCGTTCTGGTAACGCAGTTCCATATTGTTCAGGATGCCTTGTGGCGCAACTTTGATCTCATTGCGGTTGAACAGCTTAGCCAGGTGATCCAGCTCTTCAGCAGTAACCTCTTTATCGACGATCACGATCGCATTGTTCAGATCACCA
The DNA here is from genome assembly GCF_051965375.1 of Pedobacter sp. SAFR-022. Classification (NCBI taxonomy): domain Bacteria; kingdom Pseudomonadati; phylum Bacteroidota; class Sphingobacteriia; order Sphingobacteriales; family Sphingobacteriaceae; genus Pedobacter; species Pedobacter sp. SAFR-022. The sequence goes on along the minus strand of NZ_JBQCME010000001.1, from coordinate 1,130,998 downwards.
CCTTTGATCAGGTTATGATTTAACTGGTACTCCAGTTCGTGCAGGAAGCAGAAGGTACGGCAGGATGCGATATCTTTCTTGAATTCAGCGATGCTGGAAATACCGGCATGCTGGCTACCCAGCACTGGTGAATTATAATCAATCATACAGGTAAAGCGGTAGTCATCCAAAGGCATGGCTACGATCTCTACTTTACGATCAGGCTCTGTATAGGTGATGTTATGTGGGATTTGGAAGTATTCACGGTCTTTATCTTGTAAAAGCGTTCCAACACTTTCCAGCGCCTCCACGAATTGGATTGCACTGCCATCCATGATCGGAACTTCAGGGCCGTCAACTTTCATTAAAACGTTGTCCAGGTCCATACCAACAAGCGATGCCATTACATGTTCCACCGTGCTGATGCTTGCACCATTTTGAGTTAAGGTTGTACCGCGTGCAGTGTCGGTCACGTAATCACAATCTGCCTCAATAATTGGCTGTTCAGGCAAATCAATACGTTGAAATTTAAACCCATGATTTTCTGGTGCAGGACTAAAAGTTAAAGTCACATTCGCTCCGGTGTGTAAACCGACCCCCGTTACGGAGATTTCACTTTTAATGGTCTTCTGTTTTACGTTCATTATGAAGTCTGTGTAGTGTTACTTTGATCTAATAAAGCTGTTAGTTCGGCAATCTTAGCCTCTAATTTTGAGATGCGCTTTTCGACACTTGGTAATTGTTTAAATATCACAGAGGCCCTCATCCAGTCACGCAGTGGCTGCGCCGGACTACCATGCCATTGTTTGTTTTCTTCTACGGTGTTAAAGTTGATGCCCGCTTGTGCACCGATCTGGGTTCCTTTTGCCAGACTCAGGTGACCGGCGATGCCGACCTGGCCTCCGATTACAGAGTTTCCACCAAGCTTGGTGCTTCCGGAAATACCAGACTGTGCAGCGACAACCGTATGTGCCCCAACATCGACGTTATGTGCAATCTGGATCAGGTTGTCCAGTTTTACCCCTTTACGGATAAAGGTAGAACCCATGGTCGCACGGTCGATCGTGGTATTGGCACCGATCTCCACATCATCTTCGATCACCACATTTCCAATCTGCGGGATCTTCGAATAGGTGCCATCCGCCTGTGGCGCAAAGCCAAAGCCATCACTGCCGATCACGGTATTGGAATGAATGATCACGCGGTTACCAATTGCGGAGCGATTATAAATTTTCACACCTGGCTGGATCAGACATTTCTCCCCGATTACGGCCTCAGCGCCAACAAATACCTGTGCATTGATCTTGGTATTATCGCCAATGACAACATGTTCGGAAATGTACGTGAAAGCGCCAATGAAAACGTTCTTACCAATCTTGGCACTGGGGTGCACAAAACTCGGCTGCTCAATACCAGACTTCTCGTCGGGCATATTTAACATTTCATTATATTTCTCCAGTAAGATGGAAAAAGCACTATATGGGTCGGGAACCTTTATTAAGGTTGCTTGAACAGGCTGAGCAGGTGTAAAGTCGGCTCCTACAATTACAATGGAAGCCTTTGAGCCGTACAGATAGTTCTCATACTTTGGATTTGATAAAAAACACAGCGAACCGGCCTTACCATCCTCAATCTTCGAAAGTTCTCCTACAAGAACATTTTCATCCCCCTCTACGGTTCCATTTAATAGTTCGCTTATCTGCCGGGCAGTAAATTGCATTTTACAAAGTTAGATGTTAAATTGATATGAACAAATTACCCCTTCTGGTATTTGTTAGCCTTCCAATAGACTAAAGACGGAATAAAATGGTTACTTATTTGTTAAAATTTCTTAAATCGTTCTTGGATAACACAAAATATGCTTTGTTACAGTTCTATCCAATGATTCCAAATTCGATAGATCCGATGCTTTAGCTATATCAATTATCGTACTGTTTTTTAACAGGATATTGATGTTTCCTGTTCCGGCATTGTAGGCGCGGTTCATAATTGCGGCGGTAAACACGAAATAGCTGCTTTCTGCTTTACTGATATGGTAAACTGCAGCAGTGGTGTCTTTTAGCATATTCATACGCTCGGCACCAGGTTCATCATTGCTGATCTCAATCTTATAAAGGTTCCTTGCGGTAAGCATTTTACAGAGCTCCGACAGGATGTGATCCGGGTGCGATACCCATACCTTTATCGAGGTAAAGATATCCTGATCATCCAGGGTTGTAAACTGCGCCAAATGTAAGGGCTCGGAAAAGAAAGCGGCTTCTGAGATATTATTGGTCAGGAAGTGCTTCAATGCAGGTGAGGCAAAAAGGTCTACGCCGCCAGCCGCGAGTTCACGGGCACGCTCCAGGATCTTCACCAACAGCTGTTCAGCAGCAATCACCGTCTTATGCAAGTACACCTGCCAGTACATTAAGCGTCTTGAAATCAGGAAATTCTCAATGGAGTATATCCCTTTCTCTTCGATCACCAGCTCACCATTACTTACATTGAACATCTTGATGATGCGGTCGAAGCTGATCACGCCTTCAGAAACACCCGTGAAAAAGCTGTCGCGGTTCAGGTAATCCATACGGTCCAGGTCAAGCTGTCCGGAGATCAGCTGATGCAGGAACCTCTTGTGGTAATTGCCGGTGAAGATCCGTATGGCCAGGCTCAGCTTTCCATCAAAGGCCTCATTCAGCCGCTGCATGATCAGCATGGAGATGTCTTCATGTTTAATCCCATTGACCAGCGAATGTTCCAGCGCATGGGAAAAAGGCCCATGACCGATGTCATGCAATAGAATGGCAATGGTAGCAGCCTCTTCTTCATCCGATGTCACCTCATGACCTTTGTCGCGCAGCACTTTGATGGCCAGGCTCATCAGGTGCATCGCACCCAGGGCGTGATGAAAGCGCGTATGTAGTGCGCCCGGATACACCAGGTGGGTCATGCCGAGCTGCTTGATGTATCTCAAACGCTGGAAATACGGATGCGAGATCAGGTCAAAGAGTAAGGCAGAGGGTATATTTATAAATCCGTAAACCGGATCATTTATGATTTTCTTCTTGTTCAATATGGGTCGAATCGTTTATCCGGTACAAAAATTGCTAATTTTATCCATAGTTTGGAAAGAGCAGGTTCTTTTTGAATACTAATTAGATAAATAATGCAGGAAACTAAGATTCTATGGGCCGATGATGAGATTGACTTATTAAAACCACATATCTTACTGCTAAACGAAAAGGGTTATGATGTAACCACTTTTACCAATGGTAATGATGCCCTGGAAGCGTTTGGCAAAGAACATTTTGATCTCGTATTTCTTGACGAAAACATGCCAGGTCTGAGCGGAATTGAAACGCTTTCCGCGATAAAAAATATAAAGAGTGACGTGCCGGTGGTGCTGATCACCAAAAGTGAAGAAGAAAACCTGATGGAAGATGCGATCGGTTCAAAGATCGATGACTATCTGATCAAGCCTGTAAATCCGAAACAGGTGCTATTAACCATAAAAAAGATTATCGACAACAAGCGCCTGGTGAGCGAGAAGACCTCTATGGCCTACCAGCAGGATTTCAGGCGTTTGGGTATGACCCTAAATGATAAGCTGAGCTATGAAGAATGGGTAGACGTATATAAAAAGCTGGTATTCTGGGAATTGGAGCTCGAAAAGCTGGATGATCCGCAGATGCATGAAATTCTTACCATGCAGAAGTCTGAGGCCAACATGCAGTTCTCCAAGTTCATTGAAGACAATTACCTGGGCTGGGTAAATGGGAAAGAGAAAGCGCCATTGCTATCGAATGAGCTCCTTAAAAAAAAGGTATTTCCTTTAATCAATCCCAATGTTCCGGTTTTCTTTATTCTGATCGACAACCTTCGTTATGATCAATGGAAAATCATCAATCCGCTGATCACGGAATACTTCCGTATGGAAGAGGAAGATACTTATTCGAGCATCCTTCCAACAGCCACCCAATATGCGAGAAACGCCATCTTCTCGGGCCTGATGCCGCTGGAAATGGAAAAGCGTTTCCCTTCAATGTGGCAGAATGACGATGATGACGGTGGTAAAAACCTGCATGAAGCGGCCTTTCTGGAAGATCAGATCAAGAGAAGTCTGCGTAAGGATTGCAAATTCAGCTACAACAAGATCCTGACCTATGATGATGGAAAAGCATTAACGGAACAGGTGAACAACCTGATGCAAAACGAATTTAACGCTATCGTTTACAACTTTGTCGACATGCTTTCGCATGCGCGTACCGATATGCAGATGATCCGCGAGCTTGCAAATGATGATGCAGCTTACCGCTCCTTAACGATGTCCTGGTTTGAGCACTCGCCATTATTGGATCTGCTGAAAAAGATCTCACAGAAGCCGGTGAAGCTGGTGATCACAACCGATCACGGTACCATCCGGGTAAAACATCCAAGTAAGGTAATTGGTGATCGCAATACGAACACGAACCTGCGTTATAAGCAGGGACGGAATTTGAACTATAACGCTAAAGAGGTGTTTCTGATCAAAAATCCGCATGAAGCGCAGCTGCCAAAGATCAATATCAGCTCAAATTATATTTTTGCGAAAGAAGACCGCTACTTCGTTTACCAGAACAATTACAATCAGTTTGTGAATTATTACAACGAGACCTTTCAGCATGGAGGTATCTCGCTTGAAGAAATGGTTATTCCAGTAGCGACATACAGTTCACGATAAATGAATATTCAGATAAATAGTCAGGAAGATCTTAAATCTGCTGCCAGGCAATTACTCGAGTTTGCAGCAGCGGAGAAGATCTTTCTGTTTGAAGGCGATATGGGCGCCGGGAAAACCACTTTCATTAAAGTGATTTGTGAAGCTCTGGGTGTTGATGATCTGGTCTCCAGTCCAACATTCTCCATTGTTAATGAATATCTGGCCAAGGATGGCAAGATCTATCATTTTGATTTCTACAGGATCAAGGATTTACAGGAAGCCTACGACATCGGCTACGAGGAATACTTCTATTCGGGCGACCGCTGCCTGATCGAGTGGCCGGAACGCATTGCATTGTTAATCCCCGAGCATCATGTGAAAGTTGACATTCAGGTCACCGGTCCGGAACAGCGACTGATCAGCCTTTCGAAAATTTAATGCCTTATTGCTTATCTTTAGTATTCTAAGAACTTAATAAATAAACATGGCTACTTGTTTAAGAGAAGAAATGGCCTCTATTGCCCAGCAAGGATTAATACAGCCAAAGGAGACCTTGTCAGAGATAAAAGAGAAGAACAATAGTCTTTACATCGGCATCCCTAAGGAGATCTCTTTTCAGGAGAACAGGATTGCCCTGACCCCGCTTTCCGTGGCCTTGCTGGTGAACCATGGGCACAAGGTGGTGCTGGAGAGTGGTGCCGGTGTTGGTGCGAACTTCTCCGACCACGATTATGCGGAGCAGGGTGCCATTATTACGTTTAACAAAAAAGAAGTTTTCGATGCCGATATCCTGGTAAAGATTGCCCCGCCTACCTTCGAAGAAATCGCGATGATGCATAAAGGGCAGACGCTGATTTCTGCACTTCAGATGGGCTCCATCAAACTGGATTACCTAAAGGCCCTCTTAGATAAGAAGATAAATGCTTTAAGCTTTGAGCACTTACGCGATGAAGGCAACAGCCTGAGCGTGGTACGGGCCATGAGTGAAATTGTCGGTGCAACATCCATTTTCATCGCTGCAGAGTACCTGAGCAACGTTACGGGTGGCAAAGGTTTGATGCTGGGCGGCTTTACCGGTGTGCCTCCAACAGAGATCGTTATTCTGGGTGCAGGAACCGTGGGTGAATATGCAGCTCGAACTGCGCTGTCTCTGGGTGCCGAAGTAAAGGTATTCGACAGCTCCATTTACCGGCTTCGCCGCTTGCAGAACAACCTGCACGACCGGGTATATACATCCGTTATGCAGCCTATTGTGCTGAATAAAGCCATTACCACCTGCGACGTGGTTATCGGTGCCATCCGTGCCACGAATGGGCGCAGCCCCTGCATTGTTACCGAAGAGACCGTAAGCAAGATGAAACCGGATTCCGTGGTTATCGACGTAAGTATTGACCAGGGCGGCTGTTTTGAGACCTCCGAAGTAACCAATCATAAAGACCCGGTTTTCCGGAAATACGATGTAATTCATTACTGTGTACCAAACATTGCTTCTAGGGTGCCTCGTACGGCGTCTTATGCGCTGACGAATATCTTCACCCCAATTCTGGTGGATATTGGTGAGATGGGTGGCATGGTGAACCTGGCCTGGAGCAAGCCGGGTATCCGGCAGGCGCTGTATATTTATCAAGGGCATCTGACGAATAAAGACCTTGCAAACAAGTTTAACCTGCCATACAAGGACATAGAGTTGCTTGTGGTTTCTAATCGTTGATAGCATCATGAGGTACATCCTTGCTTTGCTGCTTTTCTTTCAGGTATCGGTGCTTTGGGCACAAAAGAACCCCTATGGCCTGAACATCATCAACAGTCCGCAGGCGTACCGTGCATCCATTAAGGCACATCCGGAAAAAGCATTGGTAGACATCAAAAAGGCAGTTCCAGGCGTGGTGCTGGACATCCGCTATGCCACAAAAAACAACTTCATGAAGCAGGTGATGTATCCATCAGCCCGAGCTTTCGCGAGAAAGCCTGTGGTGGAACAGTTGAAGAAAATACAGGCCGAACTGAAGAAGAAAGGTTATGGACTGAAGATATTTGACGCCTACCGCCCGTACACGATTACCGTAGCCTTTTACCAGAAAGCATCCGACAAGAACTTTGTAGCCCATCCAAAAAGTGGTTCCAAGCATAACCGTGGTTGCGCTGTAGATCTATCGATCATTGATCTGAAAACGGGCAAGGATGTGCCCATGCCGACACCTTACGACAGCTTCAGCAAGGCCGCTGCCGCAGATTACCAGGACTTACCGCCCGCAATAAAGAAAAACCGGGATTTCCTGATCGGGGTAATGGAAAAACATGGCTTCCGCGTGATGTACAACGAATGGTGGCACTACGACTTTCGCGGCTGGGAGAAATATGAGCTAATGGATATTCCCTTCGAAAAGCTTTAATCCCGCCAGCAGAGGATTCATTTCCTATTCATCCCGCATAAGCGTACGCCAGATCACATCATGGATCTCCGTCGCCTCCAACTGCGCAACAGGTTGTGCTTTATCGGTAATCAGTACCGGATAGAATGCTTCGGAAACATTAATGCTACCATGAGAACCTTTGATCAGTCTGGCATCCAGAGGCACCACATCCATTACATACCGGAAGCCCGCCTTTTTTTGCAGTAACTTGTAGGCTGCGCGACCTTTAGAGCTCATAAACATCTCCACAGGATCATATCCAGGTTTTTTGTGGATGTCTACGCAACGCGCATAATCCGGGGCTTTTGCATCATCCAGCCAGAAGTAATAGGTAAACCAGCTGTCTGCTTCGGCCACCAATACCAGGTCTCCTGCCCTTTCGTGTGCAATGCCATAAGCCTTTTTACCAGCTTCATCAAGCACCAAGGAAATACCGGGACTGCTGGACAGGATTTCTTTTACCTGCTGCGTTACTGTGGGGTCGTTGATATAAACATGCGCCACCTGGTGATCTGCGACGACAAAGGCCTTAGAAGCACCGGCATCAAGCAGTTCCAGCCCTCGCTCCACACGTACCTGCAGAATGCCATGTTCACGCAAGGCACGATTCAAGTGAATTGGCCTGTGAACCGGCACAATGCCATATTCGGAAAGGATGATCACGCTGGCACCTTTACGCTCATAATGGTTCACCAGATCCTTGAGCAAATTGTCGATTTCCTGGAGATCCTTGCCGATCCTGGAGAAATCCTGCCCAAATTTCTGCAGGCAATAATCCAGATGTGGCAAATAGATCAGGGTTAATGTAGGGTCATAACGCTCGTCAGTAAACATGGAGGCTTTGGCAATCCAGTCGCTGGATTTAATGTCCGCTCCGGGGCCCCAGTAATGAAACAAAGGAAACTGACCCAGCTCCTGCTGCAGGATGTCACGCAGTGCTGCTGGTGCGGAATAGCAATCCGGTATTTTTCTACCATCAGCAAGGTAGTTGGGCCTTGGAGTTACCGAATAATCTGCATTGGAGTACATGTTGTACCACCAGAACATGTTCGCACAAGTGAAATTGGGATCTATGGCTTTCGCTTTATCCCATATTTTTGGTTGCTGTACCAGCTTGTTGGACTGTTTCCAGAACTTCACTTCTGCGTCCGTACGGTCGTACCAGCCATTGCCCACAATTCCATGTTCCGTGGCATTCTTCCCGGTGAGATAGGTCGACTGCACTGCTGTAGTAACGGCAGGCAGCATAGGCTTGATGTGGCTGATATGATGTGTTTCCAGGTATCGTTGGAGAAACGGTGTATGTTCCCCAATTAAGTTTGAGGACAGTCCAACAACATCAATAACTACGGTTTTCTTCATTTTATCGCATGATTGATCACCCATTCCAGTTCATTGCTGATGGATTGGGCGATAGGTATTTTCAGTCCTTCAGGTAGAACCTCCCAGGTATAGGTTTCGACTTCCAGGTGATTGGTAAATGGTGCTTGTTTCTGAAGCTTCAGTACTTGGACGATATCGTCCCTGGTGGAATAAAGCTGCCCGATCCGGTCGGTAGAAACCGGCACATGAAAATGGGCCCGCCATTCTGCTGCTGCTTTTGGATGAAAATCAGCTAAGGCTTCATCCAGGTCCGGATAGCGCGTTAACTTGCCAGCAGCATCTTTTGCAACAACCTGATGAAGATAGGTGGGCTCATTAAACTTCTCAAAATCCTGCAGCATGGCCTGGTTATGGGCTTCATCGCTAAACTTGCCTTTTAAGGCGGCACTGATCTGTATTTTGCCAACCTTTAAGCCTTTCGTTTTTAGCTGTTCGAGTACCGCAGCATGATCTTCATAGCCGATGGAGAAATGACAAACGTCATAACAAAGGCAAAGGTGCTGTTTAATCAAGCTTTCCGCTGCCTGATCATTCAGGCTGAAGGTTCCCGCAATTAGCGGTATACCAATTCGCAGGAGTTGGGTATCGTACCAACTGATGTATTCCGGTCCGGATTCAATCACACCATCGGGTTCAGGTTCGAGATCCAGGTGAATTAATTTACCAGTTTCCCGGTAGATGGAAATCAATTCTTTTACGACCTCAAGGATATTCATAGTTGCCATTTCAACCGCAGCATTTAGTGCATCGGCTGTGTGGAACCAATGACGGTAGCTTAAGGGCGACGTTGAAATGCCACCATCCATAGCCTCCGGCAACAAGCCAGTTAGGAGCTGTGCCAGACGAATCGTATAATCTTTTCGTGCCGCTGTGGTCCAGTCCGGGCTATGAACATCCGCCTTAACCACGGTATGATGGAATTCTCCATAAGGAAAGCCATTCATGGTAAACACATATGCCTGATTTTCCTGCAGCCAACGTTTAAATTCATCCTGCGCGGCAGGATCTGCTAGCGTAATACTGGCTGTGTTCGACAGCCGCAAGCCGATACCCATTGGTTCGGTTGGCGAGATGGCGGCCTTTACTTCCGGAAAGTGGGTTTTAAGATTCTCGAAATCTGCGCTCCAGTCTTTTCCCGCATGGATGTTTGTACAATAGCTTAAATGCCCTGATTTGGTCTTCATCAATGGAGGGTATTCGTTTTGAACTGGAACATTTTGAATTGCAGGATATACTGGCTGGACTGTAAAAGCGTATGTAGATCCATCTCATTAACTTCGAATCCCACACCAATGTCGCGGAGCAGGGTAATGCATAACTTACCACCGAGATGCTCGCGAAATTCGGTTAAGCCATCTAGAATCGGCGCCTTGAGGTCGGTGATCCGGATTAGTGGATGGGTAATGTCGAAGAATATGGCCAGTAAATTTAGGATGCGTTGCAGTTTTTCTTCCGTCAGTACCCCGGCATGAAGCGAGTATGTGCTGTCGAGCGCCATTCCCATAGCCACGGCTTCCCCATGTGTAATGCTGAAGTTGCTCAGCTGTTCCAGCTTGTGCGCAGACCAGTGACCGAAATCCAGCGGTCTGGAAGAGCCCATTTCAAAAGGGTCTGCTCCGGCAATATGCTCCATATGAAGTTGCGCACAGCGCTTGATGAGGTAATCAATGCTATCCATATCGCGGTTCAACAACAGATGGGCATGTTCCTCCATCCAGGAAAAAAATGCAGCATCCTTAATCAAGGCTACCTTTATAGCCTCTGCGATACCAGAACGGAAATCGCGATTATTCAGGCTCAGCAAGAACCGCTTATCATTGAATACCGCTGCCGGTGGTGCGAAGCTGCCTATAAAGTTTTTCTTCCCTTTATAGTTGATGCCGTTTTTTACGCCGATACCGGAGTCGTTCTGCGAAAGCACCGTGCTGGGTATGCGGATGTGCCGGATACCACGATGTGCCACCGCAGCTGCATAACCAACCAGGTCAAGCACTGCGCCACCGCCAACGGCCGCAATATAACTGTGCCGGTCGATCCCTTCGGTATTCACCGCGTCAATAATTCGCTCAAAGGCTTCCGGGTCGTTCTTTGCGGCCTCAGCACCAGGAACGATCAACAGTTCCCCGGCGAGCTGCACATCGGTATGTACCTGAAAGTATGCTGTGATCGCCGTTTTCAAGGATGGATTCGCTTCCAGCAGACCTGCGTCCAACACAAACAGGACCTTCTTTTTTACCGTTGAAGGTTGAGCCCTGAAAAAGTTTGCTAACGTGAGATTGTCGGTGTCGAACAGGCCCTCTGTAAAAAAGACCTTGTATTCGTACCGGATATGAAAGGATTGCTCTAAAAAATTCATGATGATCGTCTGATTAGGTGACGGCAAAAGATTTGCTCAGCCACAGGGAGAGTGGTAATAAAATAACGATGAACAGGGCTAACTGCCAGATGCCAAAAGCGCCGGCCCAGGATGCATTCAGTAGGATCAACGCAATGACACCTGCTTTAACCGCCTTTCCAATATTTTCTGCGCTGGGCAGACGGAAAGCCCTTAATAGTGGCTTGAAAATCATCAGTACAAAAGGAATGAGAAAAACCAGGGTCAGTTCAATATTATGCAAGGAAGCGGAAACCCCGAGAATGCTGATAATTACCACTGCGTACAAAATTGCAGCAATGCGCAGCATCTTCCGATTTCCACCATGAACCTCGCCCCTGCTGATGATGGTGATGGAGGCAATATAAACCAGGGGAATGAGCCCGAGGAACCACCAGTTTCCAATTTCATGCGACAAGATACTCATCCCCAGCATGAGGTTTAAGCCTCTGCAAAGCCCCATGTTCAGCGGCCCCCATACGGTATAATGTTTTGCCCAGCGGTTATAACTTAGGCAGGCCAGTACAATCAATATGGCGATCACCAGAGATTCTGGCTGGAACAAAGCCGCTGCGCCAATGCCTATACCGAAAAATAACGTTCCGAAAACAATGGCTTCCGCCCGGGAGACCATGCCGCTGGGGATGGGCCGCTCAGGCCGCTCAATGGCATCCAAGCCCGCATCAAACACATCGTTGAAGATGATGCCTCCGCTATAAAGGCCGATTGTAGAGACACAAAGCAGCAACACCGGCAGGTAATCTTCCGAACTACTGAAATAACCCGAAATGGCAATACCAGCGAGTACATCGGCAATCGCGGTAACTACATTTGCCAGTCGCATCAACCTGACCAATCCCAATGCTTTAGCCATACCTTTATGCGATGATGATGTTGTTCTTATCAATCCGCGGCTGTTGTCCGCCACGTAATATGGAGTTGCTTTCAAATTTCTGTGCCTGATCGACCTCGCGTACCTGATCAAAATCTTTTTCATTGATCTGGCCGCTCTGTCCAAAGGCGGTAATTGCGTTCCGGTAGGTTACCAGCTCAATGTCCCGCAGCGATATGCCGCGCTGCTTCATTAAGGCGGCCGACTTCGGTACAGCCAGCGGATCACTGATACCCCAGTCCGCCGCAGAGTTGATCATAATCCGCTCAGAGCCGTATTGCTTGAGGATCTCCACCATCCGTTCATTGCCCATCTTGGTAAATGGATAAATGGTAAAAGCTGCCCAGAATCCGCGATCCAGCACTTCCTTTACCGTTTCTTCGTTGTTGTGATCTATAATTATCGAAGCTGGCGACAAGCCATGCTCCATGGCAATATCCATGCTTCTGCTGGTGCCCTTCTTTTTATCACGATGCGGCGTGTGCACCTGAACTGGTAGCCCGGCCTCTTTTGCGAGTTCCAGCTGCAACCTGTAGTATTTTTCTTCTGCAGCGGTCTGATCATCAAAGCCGATTTCACCGATACCCACAACGCCCTCTTTATAAACAAAAGATGGCAGCAGCTCCATCACCTGCTCCGCCAGTGCTTCATTATTTGCCTCCCGGGAATTTAAGCCGATCGTGCAATAATGTTTGATACCAAACTGTGAGGAGCGGAAGCGTTCCCAGCCAATCAGGCTGCTGTAGTAGTCACGGAAGCTGTCTAAGCCTGTCCGGGGTTGTCCAAGCCAAAAGGCCGGCTCAATCAGCGCTACAATGCCCGCATCGGCCATAGCCTGGTAGTCGTCCGTGGTCCGCGAGGTCATATGTACATGCGGATCAAAGAACCGCATCCCGGAGATGTCAGTCAGGTCAAGTTGCGTATGCGTTCTTGTACCTTGATGACGTTCATTCAAATTGTTATTACAACACATATCTCTTGCGATTTCTATACTTCTATTAATTTATATATCTCCGGATTAACGCTTCTCCCTGCTGCCAGACGTTCCTGCACATAATCTGATAATGTTGCTTGAAGTGCCGGGTTTAGGCGCTCCTGCAATCCGCTTATTCTTAATACATCTTTATCCGTGAAAAAAGCTTTTAAAACCATTTGGTTCCATGCCGCTTCAGATAGGTACTGCCTTGGGTAAGGGTTATGGTACATGATGGCTTCCAGCACATTACCTATATTACTCCGGATACCGTCCTCACAGCGGCTTAGCCAGTATGTGGGGTATTGCAGCAAGGGTAAAGCTTTGTACAGTGCCACCAGCTCCTGGAGTTCCGCACCTACAAACAGGGTGTCTACAGCTTTCACATAGTTGTCTTGATCACCTGCGGGCAGCTGCTGCAACAGCCACACCCGACAGAACGTTTCAATGGTCCAGTCACCTAGCTCGTACCCTGGAAGAAGCACGCTTATTTCCTGTATGGCTTTGTCATTCCCGCCGAGCAGATCCTTGGATGCATAACGCGGCACCTGCGCAAAAACTCTGTTCAAGGGCTTTAAATCACCCGTATTTTTAAACGTAGCCGCTATGTTGCGCAGCGAGCTGTATGCGTCAGGTCGCAACCTGGTTTCCAGCAGATAGGTAAACAGGTTTTCAATGCCCTCCATCGTTCCAGTCTTCATGTTACTCCTATATCAACGTCGTAAAATAATTGATTCCCAATGCAGCACTGATGATCAGCAGCCCGAAAAACTCCCTGGCTTTTTCGATGTAAGGCTTTGTTGCCTGCATACTTTCGACCAGACTTGGCCGGCCATAAACTTTAATCCAGTCCAAGACACCGTCTTTGCTGAAAAACAGCCGTACCGCGTAGATCAAGTAAAAGGATATGGCAATCAGATAGCCAAGCGGGTAATAGAAATGAATCGCAGCCAGCCCACATAAGCCTGCGGCTACCAGGTAGATCGGCACCCAAAGCCAGGAATCTCCATCATTCAGATTCACGTAAGCGAAGCCGATGAAAGAGATGCAGAAAATCACGTTCAGAATCGTCAGCAGCATATATTTGGTTTTCTAAACCCAATTAACCAATTATTCGACAGATCTGGTTCTAAATTTTGTAACAAAAGAATATACTGAAGCCCGGCCCAACACAGGCTGGGCTTCAGTAGACCTACAATTCTTTGATCTTAATGCTTCTAAAGGAGACCTTATTGCCATGATCCTGAAGTAGGATATGTCCCTGCGCTGCCTGGCCAAAATCCTTCCAATCTTTATACTTACTGATCTGAACCAAGGCCTTGAATTCCTCAGAGCCACGCTTGTATTCCAGCACTTTGAAGCCGTTCAACCAATGTTCAACACGATTATCCGGATATACACGCACCAATCCCCTGTTCCACTCCCCGATCTTACGCTTTGCATTGTTAATTTTCTTACTGGTGATCAGGTCATATAATGATGCCAGGGTGCGATTTCCGTCCCTACCCATCTTTGCGTCCGGGTGACGTTCATCATCCAGAATTTGATACTCCAGACCTATTGCGGAACCTTTGGTTTTTTCGGCCAGCGTTACAAAATACTTTACCCCGCTATTCGCACCTTCGGTCAGTTTAAAATCGAACTTCAACTCAAATGCTTTATACTGCTTTTCGGTAATGATGTCGCCACCGTTGGTGGACTCCTGACCATTGGCTTCCTGTACATTCAGTTCTCCATTGGAAATGCTCCAGCCGTTTTCCGGGAACTTGGTGCCGTTTCTTGCACTCAGCCAGCCTTTTGTGGTTTTGCCATCCCACAGCATCTGGTACCCTTCCTGCTTTTCTTGTGCAGACAGATCATTCGGCACCAGGTTTACTACAAATATGTCGTCCATTTTTGAAGGTTTTAAGTTCTCTGTTTGTATGCGGATATTTCTCCAGCGGATCTGCATGCCCGGCTTCATATCACCATAGATGCCATGCACCTGCAGCGCAATAAATCCTGAAGGTGTCATGTCATCCACCACATTCGCGGTTGGAATACCGTTAACCCAGGTGCGGATAGAATTTCCAATACACTCGATCCGGTACTTGTTCCATGCGTCACGCTTAAACGCTTTCTGTCCTTTAGGATTAATATCCAGCGGGTATAACCAACCACGGCGGGCTTCATCATATATTCCACCACTCCAGGCGCGTTCCGAAGGATCGACCTCCACCTGGTAGCCATGCACACGGTAATCCTGATAATCTGCCTTGCTTTCGCTCCGGATCTGTATACCCGAGTTCATATCATTGTTTACCAATAATTCGAGCTCCATGATAAAGTCGCTGTATTTTTCCTTGGTGGCCAGAAAAGAGTTCGGTTCCTTAGGAACGGTAGTTCCAATGATCTCCCCATTTTTAACTTCATAGGTGGCCTTTCCGTTCAGCTGCTCCCAGCCATCCAGGTTTTTTCCGTTAAACAAGGACTTCCAGCCACCACTGGATTGCTTCTGTTGGGCTGTACAGGTTCCTGAATAACAGAACACTGCCAGGATCAATAATTTACTTATGTTCATATCGTTATGGTTTGGTTGCTAATACTTGTTGTTATTTTGTAAATGGATTGCTCAGCAATTCTTCAACGGTGAATGCCTTATCACGCCCTTTGAATTGTTCCCTTACTTTCGTGACTTCCTGCTGCTTCACCTTATCGGCCTTGTTCCGGCCATAATCGCGAATGTAGCTTAGCAGTTGCGCGATATCCTCATCAGAAAATTCTATGCTGCTACCAATTCCAGGCATATCAGCCATGATCTCCGGTTTGGTGTACAGATGTTTATTCACTTCCACAGGTCCGGTAAGGCCATAAAGCACGATTGCAGCCAGCCGTTCTTTTTTGCCCGTCACCCATTCAGACTTGTTCAAGGGCGGTGCAAGTGACTTTATGCCATTCAGATCTGCGCCGTGGCAGGTCTGGCAATTGGTACGGAACAAAGCTGCACCTCTTGGGAACTTCCGTTCTGTTTCCCTCGGATCATTGTTGTTCAGCGCATTGAACTTATTGGTCACAATCGTTTTAAGCTGTTTATTGATGATCAATGACGTATCAGGCAGCTGGTTAAGTACCTGCTTTTGGTAGGCTTCCTCTTTGCCCTCCAGATTGGAGATTACCGCATCTGCTACAAACTTGTCGTTAGCATAGTTTTTAACCAGTTGATTTAGCATGGCCTCAGCAGCCTTGCTGTCGTAGGCTCTTATCGTTTGCGCAAGTAGAGCCAGGTATGGGGCAGCAAGTTTATCATTCAGCATGGCAGGGCTGTTCAGGGCTGTAACATATGCCGCCGCAGTGCGCTGGTTTATCACAGCGGGTATAACACTAAGTGCCTGCATTTTTACCGGCCATGCATTGGAATTCAGCGCGGCAAGCACTTCAGGACTTTCCAATGCATGCAGCCCTTCCAGAGTCCAGAAGGCATGGATACGTGCAAGCACATTATTCGACTGCAGCATTTTTTTCAACGCCGGAACCACATCCTTTTGCTTTCGGTCTACCAGCATCTGCTGTGCGCGATCCCGGATCCAGCCATTCGGATCTCCTAAAAGCTGCACCAGGGCCTGCGGCGCTTTCGGCATCGCCTTGAACTTCGGTGCTTTACCTTTAGGCACAACCTTATAGATGCGGCCGCAAACCAGTGGCAAGGTAAGATTCCGCTTTTTGATTTCATTTTTCAGGTATGGCGTAAGGTAGGTTTTATGCTGGATGATACCGCGGTACATATCCACGACATATAAAGCACCATCCGGGCCGTCATGCAGGTTCACCGGCCGGAAACGTTCATCTACGCTGGAGATAAACTCTTTCTCCTGATATGCCTGAGTCCCTTTAGCAACATAACCACTGTCTAAATTCATGATGTTCCGCTTTACCAGGTTCCCTGCAGGTTCTGCAACAAAGGAATTTAACCGGTAAGCCGAAGCAAAGAGGTCGCCACGGTAGATCAATGGTCCACAGGCGGCAGTGAAATTCACCAGCCGCTGTGTCGTATCCAATACACCAGGAAGATATCCGCGGTTTACCCCTGGAGTAGCATGTGCAGGATACACCCTATTGTCGGGCACCACGGCCATGTTGTAACCCGCAACCTCGCGCTGGTTCTTGTTGGTTGCTCCTAAACCTGGACTGAAGTAGTCGCCGATCACATTTGCAGAGTTGTGGTTATAGAACAATCGGCCGTAATTATCCTGACTGATGCCCCACTGCCCTCTAAAGTGTGTCTTTTCAATGATCCAGCGGTCGCCATCTTTCTTGTATCGTTTGGCAGATTTCGCATTATAGATCCAGTTGTCCATTGCGCGCAACAGGCCATTCGGCTGATGCTCAACATTCCCGTCATCGGCATACAAGCTGTCCACCAGCACCCTTTTACCGGGCTTATCATTCTTGATCTCGTAATACCAGAGGTAAGGCGGCTCCGCGACAAGCAAGCCATCCTCGATCAGGCAAAGCGCACGGGGTAAACGAAGGCTGTCCAGAAACACTTTGCGCTCGTCCATTTCGCCATCCTGGTCTTTGTCTTCAAGAATAACTACTTTTCCGCTTGGACTATCTTCTCCGGTACCAAGGGTATCAGGCATAAAGCCATTCATCTCAAGCGCCCAAATGCGGCTTTGATTATCGAAAGTCAGCGCCACTGGTGCCGCAATTAGCGGTTCCGAAGCGATTAACTTCAGTTCAAAGCCCTCTTCAACGGTCATGTTATCCAGTGAGGCTTCTGCAGAAAGCGGGTCAGTTTTACACTGGCTACACAAGACACTGATGGCAGCCAGGCTAAAGAAAAATAGGGCTCGTATCGGTTTAGGCCACTGTTTTAGGTTCATACAAGGTGATATATTTGGTTTTCTGCCGGCTCAGGGGCGGCAGCTCTAAAATAGGAACAATTAATAACCAGGGTTCTGCTTCAATGTAACTTTCCCGTCTTTAAAGCTATTTTCTACAGCTTGTTGCGGGATCGGGATCAAGGCATCCGGGTTCATGCTGCAGGGTGCCATTAAACTCCGCAGCATCGGTGGTATTTTCTTTGGCGCAAAAACGAATGACATCGTAAGCCACTTGGGATTTCATATTCTATGAGTCTATATTTGGTATACATCTGCAAACGATTGCATATGCATATTTATACAAAAAATTAGAATAAACAAAATATCGAAGGTAGAAATCAACCCATCTGATGTAAAGCATTTCGCTTTAAGGCTCTCAGGAGGTCATCGAAGCACGTTCTCCGGAACAGCTTTAATCGGGAGGAATCGAGCTTCACAGATGGAAAGGAAAAATTAAGTAGACAGTGTAACATATTTACCGCTATTTTTGAGAACGATTGCAGCAAATGAGAAAGAAACAGCAACAAGTAACTATTAAAGACATCGCTACCGAAGTAGGCATGTCGGTGTCTTCCGTTTCCAGGGCACTGAGCGACCACCCGCACATCAGTGAGGAAACGAAAGAAAAAGTAAAAGCTGTTGCTCAACAACTTGGCTACAGGTATAATGCGCTTGCTGCCGCACTTAGAAGCAGTAGGTCCAAGACCATCGGACTGATTGTACCTAGAATTTCCATGCCCTTTCAGGCTGCGGTAATTACCGCCATACAGAACCGCTTGCAGACCTTTGGCTACAACCTCATGATCTTCCAGTCCAATGAGTCGCCAGAACAGGAGAAAAAGATCGTAAATCTTTTGATGGGCACGCAGGTGGAAGGACTCATCGTTTCTGTGACCTTATATACCAAAGACTACCATATTTTTGATCGCAGTACCTTAGGCAATGTGCCTGTTGTTTTCTACGACCGGGTACCCATTGATAAAACCTGCCATAAAATTGTTGGGGACGAATACACTGGTGGATACCAGGTTACGCGGCATCTGCTGGAGCAAGGTTGCAGACGCATTGCACACATCAGCGGTCCCTTAAGTTGCAGCATCTACCTGCAGCGGCTCAGTGGCTATAAAGAAGCATTAAAGGAATTTAATATCCCTTATGATGAATCGCTGGTCTACTTTCATGAGCTCAACAAAGAAAATACGCTGAACAGCTGTCAAGCACTGTTCAGTAAACCTCAGGTACCGGATGCAGTTTTTGCATGTAATGACACTGCAGCACTTGCAGTACTGGAATATGCGAGAACCAAAAACATCAGCGTTCCTAAACAACTGAAGGTCACCGGCTATGCAAATGATAGCAGGACGGAGATCTCCAGGCCACAAATTACCTCCGTAGAACAGTTCCCCCATTTGATGGGCGACGGCGCTGCCAAGCTGATCATGGACCTGATCGAAACACAGGATCTTAACAATAAGAGCTACATTTCCCTGACTACGCCCGTAGAGCTGATTACCAGGGAGTCCAGTAGCACGATACCAACCCGACACAAAAAGGACTAAGCTTTTATTTCGAAGATTTCTTTTGATATAAGGATTATTATTTCTAAATATGTAATGCAAACGATTGCATATCCTTGCGGCAATAGAATACCAAATATAAGCTATGAACGAAAGTGTAATAAAGGCCGGCATCATCGGTTCTGGCTTCGCTGCCAGATTTCATTTTGATGCCCTTAAACGTGTTTTCAGCACCAAGGTTGAAGTTGTTGGTGCCTATTCCAGGAACATGGATAAACTGCAGCAGTTTACCAGCGATCGAAACATCCAGGCCTTTGAGCAGCTTGAAGCACTTATTGATGCCTGCGACGTACTGCATGTTTGCAGCCCTCCGGTGACCCATGAACCTCTGGTGCTTGCCATTCTGCAAAAGCACAAACATGCAATTGTCGAAAAGCCTTTTACCGGTTATTTTGGTGACGGCAGCAGTAGCTTCAACGGCGATACCTTCCCACGCCAAACCGGACTGGACCATACCCTAGCAAGCTTGAAACGAATGCTGGACGCTGAAAGCTCCAGTCAAGGCCGGATCATGTATGCGGAGAACTGGGTTTACGCCCCCGCCATTCAGAAAGAACGTGAAGTCCTGGAAAAAACCGGCGGCCAGATTCTATGGATGCATGGCGAACAATCGCATTCCGGATCACACTCCCTGGCTTATGGCGAATGGAAGTTGTCCGGCGGTGGGTCGATGATCGGCAAAGGCAGTCACCCGATCGCTGCGGCCATCTATCTCAAACATGTCGAAGGCCGTAGCCGTAATGGCTCCCCGATACGACCAAAAACCGTATCCGCGCGTACCCATGCCATTACTCGCATGGAAACTTACGACAATAAAGGTCATCTGCAAACCCACTATAAAGACATTGAAGACCTGGCGATGGTACACATCGTGTTTGAAGATAATACGGTTGCCAACCTGTTTGCGACTGAGCTCGTGCTCGGCGGAGTAAAGAACCGCCTGGAAGTGAATGCCAACAACCACCGCACAGTCTGCAACATTGCACCAAATGATGCCATGCAGGCCTATACCCCAAATGAAACGTACTTCAAGAATGTTTATATAGTCGAAAAAACAGAAACCAAACAAGGCTGGTCAAGCATTTCCCCGGATGAAGGGTGGTTCAATGGATACCAGCATGAAATGGATGCCTTTTACCGCAGCGCTGCATTTGGAGCCCCGATTGAGTCCAACAGCAGTCTGGCTGCAGACGTCATGGCAACCATATACGCGGGCTACGTGTCTGCGGAGCAGAAAGGCACTGAAGTCGCCATCACCACCCTTTAACCAAAATCACCAAATATAAACCCGTTTTTGAATATGGAAAACGCAAAAAGAGGAAACTACCGCTGGATCGTCTGCGCCCTTTTATTTTTCGCAACAACAATTAACTACATTGACCGTCAGGTTATTGGCCTGCTTAAGCCCACATTGGAGAAGGAATTCCACTGGACGGAAGTCGACTATGGCTATATCGTGATGGTGTTCGCCATCATGTACGCCGTAGGTTATGTGATCTTCGGAACCTTCATCGATAAAGTGGGGTCAAAGATAGGTTACGGTATCTCCGTGCTCGTCTGGAGTATTGCGGCGGTGCTGCATGCACTGGCAAAAAGCACCCTGGGCTTCGGCTTTGTACGAGGATTGCTGGGCCTGGCGGAAGCGGGAAACTTCCCTGCAGGGATTAAAGCTGTTGCAGAATGGTTTCCCGTGCGGGAGCGTGCCCTGGCTACCGGGATCTTCAACTCCGGCACCAGTGTGGGTGCTGTACTTGCCCCGGTCATTGTACCCTGGATCCTCGGTTTGTATGGCTGGCAGGAAGCATTTGTCATCACCGGCGCCATAGGGTTTATATGGCTGATCTTCTGGTGGATCTTCTATGAGATTCCGACCAAGCAGAAAAGACTTAAAAAGCCGGAGTTCGACTACATCATGAGCGATGTGGACCAGGCAGCACCGGAAGCTAAAATGAAGATCAAGTGGGCTCATTTGCTGGGCCTGAAACAAACCTGGGTCTATATCGTCGGCAAGGTACTTACCGACCCGATCTGGTGGTTCTTCCTGTTCTGGCTGCCCTCTTTTTTTGCCGATACTTTTGCCCTGGATCTAACTAAACCGAGCCTGCAACTGGCGGCGATTTATGGGGCGACCACCTTTGGCAGTATCGGCGGCGGTTACCTATCCTCCCATTTCATCAAGTCCGGTTGGCCGGCATTGAAAGCGAGAAAGACCACCCTGCTCATTGTGGCCATCCTGGTGATGCCGATTTTTCTGGTGCAATATGCCTCGAACATCTGGAATGTGGTAGCCCTGGTTGCCCTGGCAACCGCAGCACACCAGGCCTGGAGCGCAAACATCTTCACCATCGTATCAGACATGTTTCCGAAATCGGCCGTAAGTACCGTCGTAGGCATCGGCGGGATGTCGGGTTCTATAGCCTCTGCCCTTTTCCCTATATTCGTGGGTACATTATTGGCTTATTATAAAGATCTTGGAAACATTTCCGCAGGCTACCATATTCTATTTATCATCAGTGGCTGCGCCTACATTCTGGCTTGGGGAATCATCACTCTCCTTACCCGCAAAATGAAGCCCATTACGATGATACAAGAGGAAGTAAACTGATCTAAAACTATTGCAAACACATCCATATGGAATTTGGAACATTAAAAGATAAAGTCATCGTAGTCACTGGCGGAACAGGCGTGCTCGGCGCTTCTTTTGTCAGCAGCATCAGCCGCATGGGCGGTAAAGTCGTCATTCTCGGTCGCAAGCTGGAAATCGCGCAGCACCGTGCAGCCGCAATTGAAGCTCAGGGAGGCAACGCCCTTGCCGTCATGGCCGACGTGATGGATATCAGCAGTCTGGAAGCAGCGAAAGCTGAAATCCTCCTCCGGTTCGGCCGTATCGACGGCTTGGTGAATGCCGCAGGCGGCAACATGCCTGGCGCGGTGATCGCACCGGAGCAGGATCTCTTCAGCCTGGACATGAATGCCTTCAACCAGGTCATGAGCCTGAACCTGCAAGGCACCATCCAGCCGACGCAGGTATTCGGACCTGAGATCGCAAAGGTCGGACAAGGCAGCATCGTCAATATATCTTCTATGACCGCTCAGCGGGCAATTACCAAAGTCATGGGCTACAGCATTGCCAAAGCTGCTATTGATGCCTATACACGCTGGTTTGCCGTGGAGCTGGCCAATCGGTATGGCGATAAGATCCGCATGAATGCCATCGCACCGGGATTCTTCATTACCGAACAGAACAGACGACTGCTGACGAATGAAGACCAGAGCCTGACCGATCGTGGTAATCTTGTCATCCGCCAAACACCATTTAAGCGCTTCGGTGAACCGGAGGAACTTGAGGGTGCGCTGATCTGGCTGCTGAGCGACGACTCCAAATTTGTAACTGGAACGGTAGTCAGTGTGGATGGCGGTTTTGCCGTATTCGGCGGCGTTTAAAGACAAGCGTTAGCCATTTAAAAAAGGTAAATTATAAGCGTGCTAAAAGAATTATGAGCTTAGAACAAACATGGAGGTGGTACGGTCCAAATGATCCGGTGCCACTATCAACCATACGGCAGGCAGGTGCCACTGGCGTTGTTACCGCCCTGCATCATATCCCCAACGGGGAGATCTGGACTAAAGAAGAAATTCTAAAGCGTAAAGCTGAAGTTGAACAAGCGGGCTTAACCTGGTCCGTCGTGGAAAGCGTACCCGTACACGAGGACATCAAAAAACGTAGCGGCAATTACGAGCGCTACATCGAAAATTATAAAACCACCTTACTTAACCTGGGTGCCTGCGGCATAGACATCGTTTGTTACAACTTCATGCCGGTGCTCGACTGGACACGCACCAACCTGGACTATGAAATGCCGGATGGCTCCACTGCGCTGCGCTTTGAAGCGTTAGCCTTTGCCGCATTCGAGCTATACATTCTGCAACGCCCAGGTGCCGCAGCAGCCTACAGCGAAGAAATTCAACAAAAAGCACATACCTGGCTGGAGGAGCAAAAAGAAACGGATAAGAAGCTGCTCGTTAAAAACATCATTGCCGGATTACCTGGATCTGAAGAAGGTTATACCCTGGTCGAGTTTCTCAAGGTGCTGAAAAGCTATGAACACATCGGTCCGAAGGAACTGCAGGCAAACCTGATCCACTTCCTGAAGCAGGTGGTACCCGCCGCAGAACAGGCCGGGGTGCTGCTTTGTATCCATCCCGATGATCCACCATATCCCATTCTGGGCCTGCCGCGGGTAGTGAGCACGGAAGCCGACATTCAGGCGCTGTATGAAGCCGTACCCTCCAGCCATAATGGCCTGACGTACTGTACAGGCTCCTTCGGCGTTAGAGCAGATAACGACCTGCCAGGCATGGTAGAACGCCTCGGGCACCGGATCCATTTCATTCATCTACGAAGCACCCGGCGGGATGAAGATGGCAACTTCCATGAAGCCGATCACCTGGATGGTGACGTCGATATGTATGCCGTGGTGAAAGCCCTGGTTCAGGAACAGCAGAAACGCATTGCGGCAGGAAGAAAAGACACCAGAATGCCATTCCGGCCCGACCATGGCCATAAAATGCTCGACGACCTGCATAAAAAAACCAACCCTGGCTATTCGGCAATTGGCCGCTTGCGCGGACTGGCCGAACTACGGGGACTGGAACTGGGCATCCGCAGAAGTCTGGATAACAGTAATTGAATTTAAAAGAACGACCTAAAACCGGCAATATGAAAGAATTTCTGGACGAGCACTTCCTCCTGGAGACGAAAACCGCAGCACGTTTATACCACGACTATGCGAAAGAAATGCCCATCATCGACTACCACAACCACCTGCCACCAGATCAGATTGCAGCGGACCTGCAATTCGGTAACATGACGCAGATCTGGCTGGCAGGCGATCACTATAAATGGCGTGCCATGCGCGCAAACGGTGTTAGCGAAGCCTACATCACCGGCAATAAATCCGATGAAGAGAAGTTTGGTAAGTGGGCAGAAACCGTCCCCTATACGATGCGTAATCCACTTTATCACTGGACACACCTGGAATTGCAACGCTATTTTGGCATTCATGAACTGCTGTCGGATAAAAACGCTTCAACCATTTACCAGCAATGTAATGAGCAACTGCAAAGCCCTGAGTTTTCCGTAAGGAACCTCCTGCGCCGCATGAACGTACAACAGGTCTGCACCACAGATGATCCATTAGATTCGCTAAACTTCCACCAGCAATTAATGGATGGCGCGTTCGAAATCGGGGTAGCACCTGCTTTCCGTCCTGACAAGGCCATGAACCCGGATGATCTCGATACGCTTAACCAGTATATTGACAAGCTTGAAAGTATCAGCGATATCGAAATCACCGATTATGATAGCTATTTGAAAGCTTTAAAGAGCCGGCACGACTACTTCGCCGCCAAGGGCTGTACCGTGTCTGATCATGGCCTGGAACAGATCTATGCGGAAGATTTTGAAGCCGCAGAAATTCGGCAGATCTTCGAAAACATACGACTCAGAATTGCACTTACCCCTTCCGAAGCCCTAAAGTTTAAGTCGGCCATGCTCTACGAGTTTGCGCTTTGGGACCACGAAAAAGGTTGGGTGCAACAATACCACCTGGGGGCCTTACGCAACAATAACCGTCGTGCACTGCAAAACCTTGGCCCGGATACCGGCTGGGACTCTATTGGTGACTTTAGCCAGGCCGCTGCCCTATCCCGCTTCCTTGATAAGCTTGATGCAGATGACCGCCTGACCAAAACGATTATTTACAATCTGAATCCTGCCGACAACGATGTGATGGCCGCTATGATCGGAAATTTTAACGATGGCTCCCTTGCCGGAAAGATCCAGTTTGGCTCTGCCTGGTGGTTCAACGACCAGAAGGAAGGTATGATCAAACAGCTAAACACGCTATCCAACATCGGCCTGTTGAGCCGTATGGTCGGCATGCTGACGGATTCACGCAGCTTCCTTTCTTTCCCGCGGCATGAGTACTTCCGTCGAATTTTGTGCAACCTTTATGCGACCGATGTAGAGAATGGTGAACTGCCGAACGACATCGAATGGATAGGAAAGACCATCCAGGATATCTGCTATTACAATGCGAAGAACTACTTTGCATTTCCCGCTTTAAAGAACGGATAAGCCCATGAGTACAACTGAAAACCCCAGGTTCAATCCAGCGGGCAAAGGCGTATTATCCTTTGGCGAGCTGCTGCTGCGGATCTGTCCGGATGCAAATGGTGATTGGCTACAGACTAACCAGCTACCTGTATACGTTGGGGGTGCAGAACTGAACGTTGCCTCAGCGCTTGCGCTCTGGGACGTTTCATCAGCTTACCTGACCGCTATCCCGGACAACATGCTTTCAAGGCAACTGATCGGCTATATTGAAGCGAGAAAGGTAAACGCAGACCGGATTAGCTTGCAGGGTAAACGTATGGGTATCTATTACCTGACCGCCGGCGAGGATGTAAAACATGCCGGCGTGATCTACGACCGCGCACATTCCGCATTTGCGGAGTTGCAACCAGGTGCAATTAACTGGCCCGAGGTATTTAAAGGCATCTCCTGGTTTCACTTTTCTGCGATATGTCCGGCGCTTTCTGAAAATGTCGTAGCAGTTTGTGCGGAAGCCCTGCAATATGCTTCCGAAAACGGCATCTTTATCTCCCTGGATCTGAATTACCGTGCAAAGCTATGGCAGTATGGAAAACAGCCCATTGCAATAATGCCGCAACTGGCAAGATACGTCGACCTGATCATGGGCAATGTATGGGCAGCAGAACTGATGCTCGGCACACCTCTGGCCGCCGACCTGAAAGCACGCGATACAGAACAAGGTTATCTTGAACAGGCAGAAATCACTTCCAAGGCCATCATCAGCCTATTTCCGAAGTGTAAGGTGGTCGCAAATACCTATCGCTTCGATTTTATGGAAAGTGGTATAAAATATCACACAACGCTTTATGCTGACGAGCAGTTTTACCGTTCCGCAGTATACAGTACACCAGATTACGTTGATAAAGTTGGGAGCGGCGATTGTTTTATGGCCGGCTTAATTTACGGCCATTTCCAGGGGCACAATGACCAGCAGATTCTGGATTTTGCCACCGCAGCGGCATTCAACAAACTTTTCGTTGCAAGCGACGCGACCAGTACCAAAACAGCGGAGATCTATGCCTCCATTAAGAAAACCTGAGCAACATTTTACAGATGAAGAAAACCAGAGAAGAAATATTAGCAGCATTATTGGAGCAGGGACTGTTACCCCTGTTTTATTTGGACAGCAAGGAAGAAAGTGCCGAAATACTCACCGCCTTATACCGGGCCGGGGTACGTGTGTTTGAATATACCAACCGCGGTCCTGCCGCATTGGAGAACTTCAAACACCTGATCGAACTTAAAAACCGCAGCATGCCAGATCTACATCTGGGCATTGGCACGATAAAATCCCTTCAGGATGCTGAAACATTCCTTAACGCTGGTGCCGATTTCCTGGTTTCTCCGATCATCAACCCTGAAGTGGGCAAGCTCGCACAACAAACGGGATTATTATGGATCCCGGGCTGCATGACCCCTACAGAAATTGATCTGGCGCAGCAATATGGTGCAATGCTCATCAAGATCTTTCCGGCGAATATCCTGGGACCTGAATACATCGCTTCCATCAGGGAGCTATTCCCGGGGCAGCACTTCATTCCGACCGGTGGTGTAGACCTTACCGCAGCAAATATCAGTGCCTGGTTCAAGGCTGGCGTAAGTGCCGTAGGGATGGGCAGCAAGCTGATCAGCAAGTCGCTGGTACAGGAAAAAGATTATGCAAGCCTGCAAGAAAACACTAAAAACGTGCTACAAACCATAAAGGAAAACCGGTAGAAACGGAACATTTCTAGCCTGAGTCTAGAAATGTTCATGGATGTAACTTACCACCCGGGCCATCTCTTTCCTGACCTCGGCCGTAGGCAGCACATAATTGTTGTTCATAAAAGAATAGATCAGAACTTTCCCTTTTTTGGTCAGCACGTAACCACTTTGGTTGTGCACGCCAGATAAAGTCCCTGTTTTGCCGTAAACAAAAGGATCATCTGTCTTAGGATAAGCATTCTTCAATGTTCCTGACTTACCGCCTGCCGGCAGCATATCAAACAATCTTTTCTGATCCTTCACCGTATGGTAAATGGAATCCAGTACCGACACCATATCCCTTGGACTGAACAGGTTGCCTTTCGACAGTCCGGAACCATCGACCCAGGAAGGATTTCCCGGTAGATTGGATAAGTACTGCTTTCGGACATGTGCAATCGCTTTTGAGCCATTTAATTCTGCACCCAGGCTATTAGAATAAACAAGCAGTAGCTGTTCAGCAATAAAGTTATCACTTGGCAGCATCATAGCCTTCAAAACCGAATCTGTTTTAACACTGTACAAAGTTTTCGCATCCCCGGGCATTTTCATGTTTACCACACCAATAGAGCGTTTAACCGTATCCGTAAGCAAGTTTACCGTCAATACCGTACTTGTTTTGTAAGGCACATATTGCGTAAAATCTGCCGGAACAGGCAGGTCCGGGTACCTGAAAAGATTCTGATCATAAGCACGAACCACGCGAAAAGCTTTACGATCCGCACTCGTGTCCTTGACAACACAGTTGTTCAGCGATGCCGGTAATACCTGCAGCTTGCCATTGCTGCCGCTTAAGGCAAGCATATTGTCTTTGATGGGGAATTCGTTGATCTCAGGCTGGTAATAGTCATTAAAGTCGTCCCAGGACCAGCCATTCCCATAGAAGTTCCCGGTATAACGCCCGGCGGCGAAAAACAATTTTTTGGGGCTATGCTTCAGGAAGCGCAGTACACGATCACTCTTCAGCTGGTTCTCCAGGAACGAGGGATCACCAGTGCCCCAAAAGATCAGCGAATCGCCGCGTTCTACATAACGCAAAGCCGGAATGGAATCACCCAGCATCTTCAAGCCAGCGTAAAAAGTGTAGAGTTTGGTATTGGATGCCGGAACAAAGTAGCGATCAGCATCTTTCTCATAGATCATCCTTTTTGACTGCAGGTCATATAAGGCAAAACCAGTATGGTACTGGTTGGTTATAGCAGGTTTGTCAAACTGCCTGGCAACCTGCTTGGCCATTTTCTGGTTCATGGAGCAGGCACTGCAAACAATACTGGCGAGGAGGCCTAGGATGATTTTCTTCATGTAAATTTAACTTGTCCGGGTATGGCGGACAAGTTAATTAATTTTTCAGGTACAAAAAGAGCAAGGCGGCAATTGCGGCACCAATAATAGGCCCTACAACCGGGATCCAGGCATAGCCCCAATTTCCATCGCCTTTCTTCGGGATGGGCAGCAGCGCATGCATAATCCTGGGACCAAGGTCGCGCGCAGGGTTGATCGCATATCCTGTGGTACCACCAAGCGAGAGGCCAATGCCCCAGACCAGAAAAGCTACCGGCAATGCGCCCAGGGAGCCCAATCCAAATGGCGTTTTGTCGCCCATCTCGGGGTTTGTAAAATAAAAGATCACAAAAATTAGTACAAAGGTGCCGACCATCTCACCAATCAGGTTGGAGGTCGTATTTCGTATGGCCGGTGCTGTACAGAATACTGCCGCTTTGCAACCAGGATCATGGGTTACCTTAAAATGATCTTTATAGGTAAGCCAGACCAGCAACGCGCCCAGCATGGCACCCAGGAACTGCGCAAGGATAAACATCGGTGCATTTGCCCAGTCGAACTTGCCCGCAATGGCTAGTCCGATGGTTACTGCAGGATTTAGATGTGCGCCGCTATAAGGTCCGGCAATCACCACTCCCGTGAACACGCCAAGTGCCCAACCCGTAGTGATCACAATCCAACCACTACTTTCGCCCTTGGTGCCGGAAAGCACCACGTTAGCCACAACACCGTTGCCCAGCAGGATCACAAACATGGTCCCAATAAGTTCAGCCGTAAATTGATTCATAATTTATGTTGATAAGGTAATTTATTCGAGTTCTGTCCAGATGTTCACGGCCTTCACAGCCTTGTTCCAGCCTTTGATCATTTCAGGCATAGCCGCCGTTTCCTGCGGGGAAAAGCTGTGATCAATCTTCCACTGCTGCTGTATTTCCTCCAGGCTGTCCCAGTAGCCAATAGCCAGTCCGGCAAGGTAAGCTGCGCCAATGGCAGTCACCTCTGTCACCTGAGGCCGTACCACTTGAGTATTCAGAACATCAGCCTGAAACTGCATCAGCAGATCATTTGCCGTTGCCCCGCCATCCACGCGGAGTTCAAGAATATTTTTACCGGAATCCGCTTCCATGGCATTCAGCACCTCCATGGTTTGGAAAGCAATGCTTTCTAAGGCTGCGCGGGCGATATGTCCATTGTTGGTACCTCTGGTCAGTCCGAAGATCGTACCTCTGGCATATTGGTTCCAATGTGGTGCACCTAAGCCCGCAAATGCCGGAACCAGATAAACGCCACCATTATCCGCAACACTAAGCGCCAGCCGTTCTACATCTGCCGAAGTGTTGATGATCTTCAGCTCGTCCCGTAACCATTGCACTACAGCGCCGGCAATGAAGATACTGCCCTCCAGGGCATAGTGAACCTGGTCTTTGATCTTCCAGGCAATGGTGGTTACCAGATTATTTTTAGAGAGGATGGGTGTTTCTCCGATATTCATCAGCATGAAACAGCCCGTACCATAAGTGTTTTTTACCATCCCCGGTTGGGTACACATCTGGCCGAAAAGCGCTGCCTGCTGATCCCCTGCTATCCCTGCAATCGGGATCTTTGCAGCCAGGACAGATCCTGAAGTTTCACCATAAACCTCGCTGCATGATTTTACCTCTGGTAAAAGGCTCGCCGGTATATCCAGCAAGGCAAGCAAGTCCTCGTCCCAGGAAAGTGTATGAATATTGTACAGCATGGTTCTGGAGGCATTCGTAACATCTGTTACATGGACCTTACGGCCGGTCATATTCCAGATCAGCCAGGAATCTACCGTACCGAAAAGTAATCTTCCAGCTGCTGCTTTATCGCGTGCCCCTTCAACATTATCTAAAATCCACTTGATTTTGGTGCCCGAAAAATAGGCATCTACAATTAAGCCGGTTTTCTCCTGGATCAGCACGTCATGCCCCTGTGCTTTCAGCGATCCGCAATAATCTGCGGTCCTTCGGTCCTGCCATACAATAGCATTATATACAGGTTCACCCGTTACCTTATCCCAAACAATCGTCGTTTCCCGTTGATTGGTAATGCCAATCGCCGCAATCTGCTCCGCGGTCAGGTTGGCGTTTAGAACGGCCTCCGTAGCTACAGACACCTGTGAAGACCATATCTCTTTAGGATTGTGTTCTACCCAGCCTGGTTGGGGGTAAATCTGCTTAAACTCACGTTGCGCAATGGAAATAATGGCACCGGTACGATCAAAAACAATCGCACGGGAACTTGTGGTACCCTGATCAAAGGCTAAAATATATTTATTCATACAGTCTGATTTGGTCTCGGTTTTTTCAATATCACAAAATACGAAATCGCCTGTTCAAGTATATGAAATTAAATGAAATATGAAAAGAAACAAAAGCATCTAAAAACGAAAGACCAAATTTGCTAAAGCACTGATCCCAAGAACCATAAAAACTCACCCTGGTGTGTTCGCCAGAACTTGTATTAAAGATTTTACAGCCGATTCCGCCTGCAGTTCCGATCTACCATAAATAAAAATGCTTTGGAATTCAATTCTGGGTATTAAATTGGCCAGACAAATCCTCAATCATGGTTAATATAGCGGAAAGACACCAGTTTATTTTAAATAAAATTCAGAAGGAAGGGCATGTGAGTGTGCTGGATTTATGTAAAGAACTGGATGTATCATCCGTGACCATCCGAAAAGACCTTAAACTTCTCGAAGAAAAGAATTTACTATTCAGAACCCATGGCGGTGCGACCCTAACCGACACCTACACCGTAGATCGGAACGTCAACGAGAAAGAAAAACTGCAAGCCGCAGAAAAGTCGAAGATCGGGTCAATGGCTGCGAAGCTTATTCAACCGAATGATTCGATCATTATCGCCTCCGGTACAACCGTGCTCGCCTTAGCCAAGAACATTCAACCGCTGGACTCCCTAACGGTAATCACCTCGGCAATAAACGTTGCTCAGGAACTGCTGCGTCACCCGGAAGTGGAAGTACTATTGCTTGGCGGATTGCTCCGCAAGAGCTCTTCTTCCGTTATGGGGCCTTATGCAGAGCAGATCCTGGCAGACTTCTTTTGCAGCAAATTATACCTGGGGGTTGATGGTATCGATCTGAATTTCGGTATTACGACAACGAATGTCCTGGAAGCACATCTAAACCGGCAGATGATTGCAGTATCACACAAAGTAATTGTGCTTGCCGACTCCACCAAATTCGGGAAACGTGGCTTTGGACGTATCTGCGGTGTCGAAGAGATCGATGAAATTATCACCGACAGTGGCATTTCCAGCCACATCAAACAGCAGCTGGAAGGCATGAGCATTAAGGTGACCATCGTTTAAAGATCTTCTAGTTCAAATAATCAGCCTGCTTCAGTTTTGCTTTAAAAACTTCATAGCCAGCAGCATTTGGATGTAATCCATCCTTGGTCAGCGCCTTTCTCAAATGGTTTTCTTCATCCAGAAAGTCTGGATAGATGTCAATAACAGAGACCTTGCAGCCTGCAAGTTTCCGGATTTCAGCATTTACCAAAAGGATATGTTCATCCTTGTTGTAATGATTTTTGAACTTTCCAAAGGAACTATTGACCGGTAACAAGGTGTACACATAGACCTTTGTTCGTTTTGAGCCCTGACGTATACGCGATACAATTTTCTTGATGTTTCCAATGATCAGGGAATCGGGAATGTTCCTCGAGATATCATTTATGCCGATCAGCAGGAATACCTTCGCCGGCTTACATGCGATCACTTCATCCAGGCGCTCCAGTACGCCATAGCTGATATCTCCAGAAATACCACGGTTTCTAGCATTAGGCAAGTCAAGCAGGGTTGCCCAGTTTGTTCCAGCGGTGATGCTGTTACCCAAAAAGACAACATCCTTTTTGGAGTGGGCCGCCTTCCTGAATTTGGCAACCTGCTCCGCATAGGTTTTTGGACGATAGGTACTGTCCCAGGTCAACTTTTGTGCTCCTGCGCTACTTCCAAGCAGGAACAAGATAAAAAAGAGGCAGCCAGTCTTAAATGCGTTCTTCATTATTTTAGGTTTACTAAGTTCTGTTTCTCACGGTTCCATGATAGTGCCGTAAAGAATATGGATAGGATACATGCTGCAATGATCATCTCAAAGGCACCATCCCAGCCCCATTCATCCACCACAATGCCAATTGCGATGTTCGCAAATAAAGCGCCTCCAAGGTACCCAAATAGTCCGGTCAACCCTGCAGCAGTACCTGCAGCTTTCTTCGGCACCAGATCCAGGGCCTGAACACCGATCAGCATCACCGGTCCATAAATTAGAAATCCAATAAAGATCAGGGCCGCATTGTCTACCCAGATGTTACCCGGAGGATTCTTCCAATAAACAAAGACTGCTACCGTTACCAGTACCATATAGATCACGGTTGCCGGTGCTCGTCGACCTTTAAACACCTTATCACTAATCCAGCCGCACAACAGTGTCCCCGGGATACCTGCATATTCATACAAGAAATAAGACCAACCTGATTCATTGATCGTGAAGCCTTTTGCCTCCTTCAGAAAGGTCGGCGACCAATCCAGGATACCATAACGCACCAGGTAAACAAAAGCATTCGCGAAAGCGATGTACCATAACATCCGGTTATTAAAAACATAGGTGAAAAAGATTTCTTTTGCACTGAGCTCCTTCTCCTGTTCTGCAGAATAGTTCTTTGGATAGTCATTTTTGTAAGCTTCAATGGGCGGCAGTCCGCAGGACTGTGGCGTATCACGCACCAGGATGTAAGCAATTAAGGCAAATACCAAAGCGATCATACCAGGGAAATAGAACTTACTCTGCCAGTTTCCGAAGATCTCTATGGCCAGGATGGTCACCGGGCCAACCAGGCCGCCACCCACATTATGCGCCACATTCCAGATGGACATCATTGTACCCCGCTCCCGAATGGAATACCAGTGTACCACCACCCTTCCGCATGGCGGCCAACCCATACCCTGGAACCAGCCATTTAAAAACAATAGGATAAACATGACCGTAATGGAGGAGGTGGCAAAGGGAAATACCCCCATGAAGATCATGGTAAAAGCCGAAAGCACCAGTCCAACCGTCAGGAACTTCCGCGCATCACTACGGTCGGAAACGTTGCCCATCAAAAATTTGCTGAGCCCATAAGCAATGGAAACGCCCGAAAGCGCAAACCCAAGTTCCGTCTTGGAATAGCCCTGAGCAATCAGGTCGGGCATACCCAGGGAAAAGTTCTTCCGTACCAGATAATAACCTGCATAACCCAGGAAAATGCCAAGAAAAACTTTCAGTCGTTGTGATTTGTATTCAGGATCAATTCGTTCCTGTGGTAAGAGCGGCTTATGTGCTGCCGGCTTTAGTAAGTCAAAATTCATTTATAGGGCTTAGGTGTTAGTCTACAAGCAAGTTCGGGTAGTCGGAGATGATACCATCTACGCCCAGGCGCTTCAATTGTTCAATCTCTGCCTTCGTATTTGGCGTCCATGGAATGACTTTCATATTCAGATCATGGCATTTTTTCACCAGCTCAGCATCGACCAGTTTGTAAGCAGGACTGTAAATGAAAGGTGTATAGCCAAGCTTTTTCAGATTGTCTTCCACATTACCCTTGTCCACCAGATAGGAGGTGCGGATGTCAGGATATTTTTCATGCAAATATTGAATGGTCCTTACATCAAAAGATTGGATGACAACATACGGACTGATCTTTTTATCGCGTATAACCTCCATGAGCAAGTCCACAAACTGCGCTGGAGCAGGATTTAACACGTTGTCTCCATCCTTGCCCATCTTTGTTTCAATGTTGTAAAAGGGCTGCTTGATGCCTTTTACCTTGGCATAATGCTGCACCGAGTCAATCAATTCCGATAATAATGGAATTTGTGCTTTAACTTTCAGCTGCTCGGGAAACTTACTGTAGTATTTAGCGCCTACATCGTATTTTTTCAGCTCCTCATACCGCATCTTGTATAGGATCAACTGCTTCGATTGTTCCTTTGTAATCTCCTGGCCTTCAGGGCTAAGCGTAAACAGGGGATTCAGATATTCATCATGTGATAGTACAACCTGGTGATCACCAGTGATATGCGTATCCATCTCCAGTGTGGTCACACCCAGATCCATGGCTTTTTTCATCGCCATAATGGTGTTTTCAGGCATTAAACCACGGCCACCACGATGGGCCTCGGTGCTGAAGGCTGGAAATAAAGCCGGTTTATTGCTACTAGCGGTTTTAACGGTCTTGCATGCGGTTCCAAATAGCAGGGCAATGCCAACCATGTATTTTAAACTTTTCATATTAAGCGTCGATTTCTGTGCTGAACTGTTCGCCAAAACGATCTGTAGCGATTACTTTTATTCGCTTTACATCGTTTTCGATACGGGCAACAAAAAGGTGGTCTGTTTGACGTGGTTCTGGGAAATGACGCCCTGCAGGAAGCTCAGGCCCTTTATATAACCTGGTTGCCAGGGGATCAAGGCCTACCTTTTGCCCCAGAACACCCATCGGCCGGCCATCTAGAAAATATTCCACCTTCCATTCCGGATCCCAGTTGTAGACGTTACAGGTTAAGGTTTTCTGTCCCGCTAAAGTCTCCAGGTAGGCGCTCAGCTGTTTTGTGCGATCTTCCCCGGTAGACTTATAGTACCACTTCAAATTGGTGCCATCAACCTCATAAACGCCATAACCACGTGGGGTACCATCTTCGCATACCGGCCCCGTCCACCATGCACCACACACCGTCCCGTGGTTGTGCTCGTAAATGCCGTTGCTGATCACATTTTTATTGTAATGGGTATGCCCAGACATAATGTGAACGTTGGTATAACCTTCCAGTACCTTGTACAAATCGGTTTTATTTTTCACTCCGCTATGTACCGGAATATGGAGGTTGATGATCAAGAGCTGATCTTTTGCAACATGCTCCAGGTCCTTTGCCAGCCATGACAGCTGCTCCTCTACCAGAAAGCCATCATAATCACGATCCGTACCTAAATAGCGTACGTTCTCTAACACCACATAATGCGCCTGCCCCCGATTGAATGAGTAATAGGTTGGCCCGTATGTCGCTTTAAAGGTAACATCCGAGGTTTCATCACCGCCTTTGCGGTAGTCCATATCATGGTTACCCAGGGCCTGAAAAAACGGGATACCCATTTTAGCCACCGCCTGGTTGTAATCCTGAAAAAGTTCCTGCTTATCCCAGACGATATCGCCTACGCAAATGCCATGAACCAGCGTGCCGCTACCCATACCCTGTACCAGCTGCTGCACATCCGGAACTGACGTTTCCATCATCTGCTTCACATCATTTTTGGTTTTCACCTGCGGATCCGCCCATACGATGAACCGGTGACGCGAATCTGTGCCTGATAGTCGCTTCAAAACGAAATCGTGGTTCTTGCCACGGCCAAGCAGGTGATAATGCCTGGAGATGCCATCCGTGTGCAGGAACTCGTACCCTGCAGGTGTGCTCAGCCAAACCGAGCTTGCACGTTCATGCGGCTTTAAGGAATAGTAACCTCCGGCATTGGTCTTCACCACCGAATAACCATCAGAGACAACAACACCTGCAATCCCCTTTGTGCCATCGGTAACCCGGCCTTTCAGCTTTTTCTGCCCGGAAAAAAAGGAAAAAGACTGGCCGGGCATACTGAAAACCAGTGCCCCGCCAATCAAGGATAATCTTTGTATAAATGACCTTCTGTTCATCTTATGCTTAGTTAGAATAGATGGCGATATCTTCGATACACAACCTGCCGTTTAAAATATTTGGAACGCTGGTCGTACCCAAACCTAGTTTATTGATCCGGAAACGTACGTTACCCTTAATGTCTAACAGGAAGGTCTCCTGTCTGGATGCACCACTCTGACACTGAATATCAGGACCGGCAGCAAGCCAGGTCAGACCACCATCGGTTGAATATTCTAAGCGCAAGGTACTCACCGC
Organism: Pedobacter sp. SAFR-022; assembly: GCF_051965375.1. Taxonomy (NCBI): domain Bacteria; kingdom Pseudomonadati; phylum Bacteroidota; class Sphingobacteriia; order Sphingobacteriales; family Sphingobacteriaceae; genus Pedobacter; species Pedobacter sp. SAFR-022. Next base: position 1,094,717 of record NZ_JBQCME010000001.1, on the reverse strand, counting down.
ATCGGTGTAATAAGCGCCTGCCCAAAATGTAACCTTTGAAGCCCCGTTCGGAAGGTCAAAGTTCATCTGTAAGAAGGCCGATTCTTTAAGGTTCTGCTGCATCCGGATGCTTTGTAGGCCAGGAGCATTGATGCGGTCGCGTCCAGCGGTTGCAGCCAGAATCGATTGGTACAACTTCCAGTTTCCTGTTTTCAGGTTAATGCTGTTATCAGGAACGGCAGGCGTATTCATGTTGTAAGAACCTTTTACAGACTCCAGGGGTTCCTCAAAACTCTCTGGCCAGTTCGGATAGATCGGGCCGCTGGCATTTTCCACGTCAGCCGCAGTTCTTAACCGCAGCTGCGGGGTTGTCCCGTAGTTCCCGGCTTCGTCACCAAACAATGGAATTACGGTGTATGTTGCACTGGCTGGTAAGCTATTGCTTGCAAATGTGGCTTCCGCTGCGGTATACAAGGCAACCGCACTGCCCGAGCCATCATCCAGCATCTTATTGCCCGCATAGGTTTCTCCTGTTTGAGGCAACGGCTTAGCATCTGCAGTAACCTTAAGCAGCGTATTTTCATACAGCTCGAAATTACCCAGTAATGCCCCCAAAGCAACCGTTCTTGGCGATACCACATTAGCTGAACTCACCTTGGTAATGTTTGCAGGGCTAATACCTTTTAGCTGAAGCGACGCACCAACCTTCGACAGCGTACTGCCTTCAATATTGATCAGCAAGGAATCACCTGGCAGATAGTTCGAGGCGGCATCTCCAAGCTCGACAAGTAATCCTCTTACCTGTCCCCTGCTTGAATTCTGAATGATAAGGCCACCCTTTGGAAAGTTATTCCCCGTCAGGTTAGAAATCACGACACCACCGGTCTGGGTTGCACCCCCAAGGGCCTCCGCGTTTAACTGTACATCACTGCCTTTATAGGCATTTTTAACTACGTATAGCGCAGCAAAGGAATTTACGGTTCCATCTGCAGGCCTTTCATCCTTTTTACAGGCATTAAATAGCAGCGCGCATAAAGTCAACGCCGTTATGAATGAATAAATCTTCTTCATGTTCTTTCTATTAGGATTACTTATTCCACCAAACCTTTGTGTTCATATCATCAGGCCCGAATGCAGCAACCGCAGCAGCGTAATTGGCCGAATTCAGCGATTGTACATTGACCGGATATCTGAGTCTTGACGGCATCTGTCCGCCATTCTCCAGCCCGGCACCTTTTGGCAGCACCGGATGTCCGGTCCTTCTGTGTTCAAACCATTGCTGAAAGTCAGTAAAGAACAAGGTATAATACTTCTGAAGGTGTATTTTCTCCATCTTCCTGTCCATACTCTCCTCCGGATTCCATTTGATGAACTCATTTTCAAGCTGCCCCTCAGGCACTTCAACACCCCAGAAAGTGATGGCATTGATTACCCCATTGTCATAATAAGTTTTCGCGTCAGCGCTGATGTAGCCTTTCAAAGCCGCTTCAGACAATAAGAACTGTAACTCTGCATAGTTCATGATGTTCCCTAATAAAGGCTCATTCATCAGTGCATCAAGGTAAGTAGATCTCTTTTCCGGCACTTGTCCCCGTGCATAGCCACTCGGCACGCCGATATAGGTTCCACCGTCGATGGTTGCCCATCTGGTTCTGCGCGGATCATTCCACTGGTTCAAAGTGTTGATGAAAAATTCTGTCAGACCATTGTTCCCGCTGAAGTCAAACGGTCTTCCGCCGTAGAAAGAAGAGGTGTATGGCGGCGTCATGGTATATCTTACCACCGCAGACTCTTCATTGCTGCTCATGATCGGATAGTTTGCAGCATTGCTTTCCACGATCTCTCTGATCTTTGCAGCAGCGTTTGTTTCTGGCTTTCCAGACACCCGCATCAGCAAGCGTAGATACATGGAGTTGCCAAATTTACGCCAGTTGGTGATGGTACTTGCTGAAGTTGCACCGGTATTGCGACCGTATAGCGGATCATAAGCCAACTGCTCAGCGGTCATGGTGGTACCTTCTGCAAGCAGCGTATTCGCTTCTTCCAACTTGCGGAAAAGATCTTTATAGATGTCTTCCTGGCGGTCGAATTTTGGCTGGTAAGAACCTTCGCGGCCCTTTCCAGCTTCGGAGTAAGGTACATCGCCATAAGTATCAGTAATCAGGGAGGTTACGTATACCTCACAGATCAGTGCAATACCCATGAAGGTCTTATTCTTCAGGTCATTCGCACGGGTGTACATGTCTTTGAAATTGGTTAACTGCAGGTACCAGTTGTTCCACATGTAATCGGATTCTCCCGGGCGCACCACGTAGCGGTGTATTTCATCGCCATCGGAAATGGCAACGTGGTCCTGCATTAACTCGTGGGTAAGTCTAAGCGCACGATTATTATTTCGCGTAACAACGTCCCAAAGTGATGGCGTCAGCAGTGCTTCGGGTAATGCCGCCGCACTGCGGTTGGGATCTGTATTGATCTCTTTAAAATCCTTTTTACAGGAAGTATTTAGGAGCAGGCCTGAAAGTAAGATCAGGCAAAAAGTTTTGTATGTAGTTTTCATGATTCCTGGCTAAAGATTAAATACCTATACTGATGTTTAGTCCGAAGGTGCGGGTAGATGGGAACTGCCCGGTTTCGAAGCCTGCAGTGATCTCACCGGAACTTCCAATGGTACCAAATTCCGGATCAAACACCGGCCAATCGGTAAACATGAACAGGTCACGACCGTAAACACCAATTGTTGCGCGTTGCAAACCAAGCTTCTTAACCAGGTTCGGTCGTAGGCTATAATCAAACCTGGCTTCCCGGAACTTGATAAAGTCGGTACTGAAAGTATTCGCTTCTACGTTGTCGCGCTGGAAATGGGTTTTGTAATAGGTAGCTGTGCTTGCTGCAACTACGGTATTCGGGCTGTACGTTCCGTCTGCATTCTGCACCACCCCTTTTCCGATGATACCGTTGTATCTTCCCGGTACGGTTTTCTGCAATTTACCTTCGTCAGCAAGTACGGAGTGTGTTAAAGAATAGGCACGTCCACCAAACTGTGCATCAAACAATAGGTTCAGGCTGAAACCTCTGAAGCTGAAGCCCGCACCTAAGCTGCTTTTGTATCTTGCCGTGGAATTACCCAGATATTTGCTATTCTGATCCAACACTGGATAGCCATCACGATAAACAATCTGCCCATCAGGAGATCTTAGATAACCCAAGCCGTAGATATCGCCCATAGATCCGCCTACCCTGGCTTCTATCGTTCCTCTCGGACCAGTAGACATCACGATGGTACCCACGCTGTCTGCGAGCTCCACAACCTTGTTTTCGTTGTAAGAGAAGGTACCGAAAACGTTCATGTTTAAACCATTCTTTGATTTGATCGGGGTACCATTTACCTGAAGTTCCAGACCTTGGTTCTGTACTTCTCCGACATTCAGAATGGTGGCATTATAACCAGAAGCCCGGTCAACCGGTGAAGAAATGATCTGATCCCTGGTGTTGTTCTTATATGCGGTAAAATCAATTTCCAGACGATTATTGAAGAAACGGGTATCTAAACCAAGTTCGTAACTGGTCGTTGCCAGTGGTCTGAGTTCCGGGTTAGCGATGACCGTAGGATTCAAAAGGCTCCCCGGGAAAGTTGTTGGCGAATAGGCATAAGCCGTTTGGTAGGCTGTCGTCGAACCGCTACCCGCGCCTGCAATCGATGCACGCAATTTCATAAAAGAGATGATTTCCGGCATTTTGATCTTCTCCGACAGAACAGCACTGAAACTAGCTGATGGGTAAAAGAAGGAAACGTTGTCTGTGGAGGTAGGTGTTGCCAGGGTACTTGCCCAGTCATTCCTTGCAGTTAAGTCCATGAACAAGAAGTTGTCGTAACTTAATGAACCTAATGCATAGAAACTGTTTACAGCATACTGTGTCCGGTTAGGCAAGGCAACGAGTACATTCTTGCTGTTGGAAAAGTTGTAAATGCCCGGATACAACAATTGTTCTGCACGAAGTTCATCACGGGTATATTTGTTGTGCATCCTGCTTCCACCGCCCGTTATGGAATATTCAAACTTCGATCCGATCTTATCATTATAACGAAGCAAGAAGTCCGTGTTTACCTCCTGATTGTAGATGTTCTGTGTGCGGAACATCCCCGTTGCATACTTGTTGGTACTGAATGGACGTTGCTGCGAACGGGCATCATACGACATATCCATCGACGTACGAACCATTAAACTCAAGTTTGGCAGGAAGTTATAAGTTGCTGTAACGTTTCCAACCACATTGTGTCGGTCAGACTTGTTAAGCATTTCATTTGCAATAAGGTATGGGTTATCGAGCAGGCTACTGAAAGGGCGGTTTTGTAAGATCCCCTCCTGCCCTGGCATCCAGTAATCCCTGAACCAGTCCATATTCATGTTAGGCGTAAGACCGCGCATGAAATACATGATGGTTTGATTGTTATACCCTGTAGATGGCAAATTATCAGAATATTTATTGGTGTAATTTACTTTACTGGTGATCTGTAGCTTGTCGGTGATCTTATGGCTGATAGATAGTGCCACCGTATTCCTGGTGTACCCGGTATTTGGTATGATCCATTTATTCTTCAGGTTGGTGATCGACAAGCGTGCGCTGGATTTCTCGTTTGCACCGTCTAAGGCAATGCTATTGATGAAGTTTGTTCCGGTTTGAAAGAACTCCCTATGGTTATTTTCATAGCCCACCCAAGGTAAACGCTCCGCACTTGTGGTCCGGGTTACAGGATCATACTGAAAGAACTTCTGACCATCAAATTTAGGTCCCCATGCTGAACTGGTACTTCTGGTACTTGCACCATCTGCAGTTGCCAGGTAGGAGTAATATAGATCCTGACCCACATCACCCTGTCCGTATTCTGTCTGGTAGTCCGGCCAGCGTGAAATGGTCTCAATAGAGGTATTTGAATTGAAGCTGATCCCGATACCTTTCTGTCCCTGTCGACCAGATTTGGTGGTAATGATCACGGCACCGTTTCCACCTCTTGAACCGTAAAGCGCTGTTGCAGCAGGTCCTTTAAGCACAGAAATGCTTTCGATATCATCAGGGTTGATGTCGGCAAGGCTGTTTCCAAAATCTGCCGGCGATTCGCTGGAAAGGTAGGCACCGGATCCTGTTCCGGTGGATCTGCCGCTGCTACCGCTGGTGATTACCCCATCAATAACGATCAGGGCTTCACTTTCACCCGATAGCGAATTCTCACCACGTAAGATAATTTTGTTGGATCCTGCGGGTCCACCACCTGACTTAACCATGTTTAAACCTGCAACTTTACCAGAAAGTGCATTGGTCCAGTTGTTGGAAATGGCATTCGTCACATCTTTATTGTCGAGCGTTGAAACCGAATATCCCAGCGCTTTTTCTTCCCGTTTAATGCCCAGGGCGGTTACAACAACTTCATTCAGCTCACTCGATGACTCCTTTAACCTGACCGCTAATTTAGGCTGGTTAGCGTTGATCGGTAAGGTTGTGGCAGTATAGCCAATCATGGTAAAGCTGAGCACAGAACCTTTTGGAACCTTAATGGTAAAAGCACCGGTGCTATTGCTCGTGCCATAAACTTTTCGTTGTGCATCCATAATGGTTACACCCGGGAGCGCCTGTCCGCTCTGGTCATCTACGATGGTTCCGCTTACGGTAACCAGCTCCTGCATCTGCTGGCGATATTCCAGTGCGACACTGGGAGCCGCAAACGACCCCAGCGGCATTTGCGCAGCGTACATAAACAAAGCAACGCCAGCAATATACTGCCCAGCCTTGCGCCGTTGAGTAAATCTTTTTTTCATACTATAGGTATTATACTTGGTTTCGTTTTTGTTGTGGCATTTCAATTTATTTCGTTTTTTAAAAGGCCACGAAGATCTTGATTGCAGTCAAGTTGTATGTTAAGGAATTATTAATTAAGCCTTCGTAACGTAAGATTTACCGATGCTGCCGGATCCCGCAGGTCGCAGGAGATAGTCATTTGCCAGCATGCTGAACGCTTCCACCTGATTATTAATCCACTGTTCATCTTGTTTTAATTCCCCTGCCATGATGCGTGCTACAGCCGGTGCGAGTTCAATCGCTGCCGCTGCATCCAGGAACAGGATGCGGATTCTTCTTGCCAGCACATCTTCCACCTTGCGTGCCATCTCATTCCGCACTACCCACACCACTTCCGCAGCGATGTATGGATGCTTTTCATGTATTTTACGCCCCAGCTCCGGTTGCGTGGTAACCAATTTGCGAATACCTTCCGCATCAGCGCCATATACCGCAAGGGCATCATTGGAGGCCGTCGCAGTATAACCGTGTACTTTTGTCGTCCGCGTTACACAAGCCGCCGGGGAAAGTTTACCCAAGGCAATGGCTTTGTCAACAACGTCCATGGCCATTTTCCGGTAGGTGGTCCATTTTCCACCAGTGATGGTAATCAGCCCTGATTTACTTACAATTAGCTTATGACTTCTGGAGATCTCTTTCGTTTTATTGGTATCCTTACCTGGTGCGGCCAGTGGGCGTAAGCCAGCGAAAGCGGAAAGCACGTCTTTCCGTGTAGGGGCCTTCGACAGATACTTGCCTGCGGTATTCAGAATAAACGCTATTTCCTCCTCCAAAGGGCGAGGTTCGGAACTGTGTGTATCCAGCGGCGTATCTGTTGTACCAACCAGTACTTTTCCATGCCATGGCACTGCAAATAACACCCTGCCATCAGAAGTTTTCGGAATCATCAGCGCGCTATTGCCTTTCAGGAAGGACTGGTCCAGTACCACATGGGCACCCTGACTTGGCCGTACTAACGGATCACCTTTCGGCACATCCATTTTTAAGATCTCATCTACAAAAACGCCGGTTGCATTGATCACCACCGAAGCCTCCAGGTTATAAGTCTTTCCACTTTCCAGATCTTCCAGGCTTAGACCGCAAACTTTGTCTCCCTTTTTAGTTAAGCCGGTAACTTTCGCGTAGTTCAGCAATACGCCACCATGTTCAGCAGCCGTTTGTGCCAGGTTAATTGCCAATCTGGAATCATCAAACTGCCCGTCACTATAACTTACACCCCCGATCAATCCCTCCGGATTTAAGCCGGGAATGGCTTTCATAACCTCCGCTGCAGAAAGAAAGCTGGACTTGCGGAAATCATTCTTTCCAGCCAGCAGATCATAGAATTTCAAGCCGACCAGGTACATGTATTTTGTTTTCCAGGAATAACAAGGAATAATAAACTCCTGATCATGAACCAGATGCGATGCATTGGTCAGCAACAGGCTTCGCTCATGCAAAGCTTCATAAACCAGCGCAATATCACCCTGTGCCAGATATCGCACCCCGCCATGTACCAGCTTTGTACTTCTACTTGATGTACCTTTTGCAAAGTCGTCCTGCTCCAGCAGCAAAGTTTTGTATCCACGACTTGCTGCATCCAGCGCTGTGCCTAAGCCTGTTGCACCACCACCAATTATAATGATGTCCCAATCCTGCTGTTCTTCTAGCTTGCTTATTGCTGAATTCCGATCTAATATCATTTCGATTCTTTTATAAAAAGCTTCGTTATCTTTCGTTTTAGCTTTCAAAACAAAAGTAATGAAACAATAAACAATTCCAAGTTTTGCAGAAGAAAAAGATTTACAAGATTCTTCCGCCTACGTTTACAGGCATTTACACCCTATTACACAGCAAATAGCCTGGCTGGAAATGAATTGAAATCAAGGCAAGTTTTTCATGGAAGCTTATGGATGATCCGGAAATCCTATGGAGCCTGATATTAACCGCGTGGCAGAATTATGGAAAGCGGCAGATGAAGTATCCTTTGAAATTCTTAAATTACTTAATGCTTTTAGGATTTTTGGCTATTGTTCGGATTTGCCATTGGCTGCTTGTCATCTGGCTGCTGCTTTTATGGCCTCCTGCAGAAGTACAAGGACAACAATTTGAGTTCAGAGGCAAAAGGAAGCAGCAAACCATGAACTTCCAGCTGATCAAAAACCTGATTGTGATCCCGGTTTACATCAATGACAAAGGGCCCTTCAACTTCATTCTCGACACCGGCGTATCCCCTTTGCTCATCACAGACCCCAGCATTCTGGACACGCTGGATTTTTCGCAGCTACGGCCGATGAAGATCTCCGGGCTCGGGCAGGGTGAGATGATTGAAGCTTATTCTTCAAACACCATTGATGTCAGTGTTGGTGCCTCCAGGATGGATAATGTGCCTACGGCCATTCTAAAGAGCGATATCTTCAACCTGTCAAACTTCCTGGGTATACATGTACATGGTCTAATTGGCTACTATTTTTTAAACAGCTTTGTGGTCCATGTAGACTATTTCAGCCATACGATGAAATTTTACCGGCACGAGCTGAAGCGGAAGATCAAAGGTTTTGCGGTACCGATGGAGATGATCCTTAACAAGCCTTACCTGCACCTCTCCGTCATGGCACCTAACGTGGGGCTCTTCAATGCCCGGCTCCTGATGGACAGTGGCGCCAGCTTCGCCCTTTCCCTGGAGAGTTTAGCCGGTCAGAAGTTTCCCCTGCCCGACAGCAACATTACTGCAAACTTAGGTATGGGCTTCGGTGGTTTGATCAGCGGACACATCGGTCGCGTTCATAATTTGAGTATCGGCCGGGTGACCTTAAGTGACGTATTAACAAATTACCCGGATTATGCCGATGGTGCGGCAAAGGTAATGTCCACCGGGCGAAATGGCAGTATCGGAGCGGAGCTGCTGCGGCGTTTTCACATCACTTACGATTACCGGAACAGTGTGGTTTACCTTAAACCAAATAGCGCATTGAAAAACGCGTTTGATCATGATATGTCAGGCATGGAAGTCTATATGGAAGAAGGTAAGTCAAACCGCTTTTTCATCGAACGCATTGAAGAAAATTCACCTGCAGAAAAGCAGGGTATACGTCCTGGTACCGAGTTGCTGGAGATCAATTTCAAGTCCGTTACCAGCCTGGACCTGCAGACCATTGTGCAGCTGCTTAAAGCCGGAGACGGTAAAAATGTAGTCCTTAAACTATTCCAAAATGACGAAATCGTTTATAAAGTCCTAACTTTAAAAAAGAGAATCTGAGCTCCTGCCCGCTTGCGGGCATTATTTTTACGTGTAATCCGTTTATAGAGAATGTTAAATTTCAAAACGCTGATTTATTTTTTAGCTGTTGGATTGGTAATTAGTGCGTGTAACTCCACACCTGAAAAAAATGCAAAGAAAGAAAAGAAGAAAAAAGAAGACATAAAAAGACTGGATTTTACGCCGATCGTTGGCATAAAATACCATGAGGTGACGCGTCGCTTCAGTAACGGGCTTTCCTTTTCTGATATCGGCTTTCAGCAGGAACCCAGCTGGATCATACAGTTTGCCTCGAATGATACAGTGAAAGCCTGGAGTCCGCAAAAGCAGATCATGCAGTCCTTCTACTTCATGTACGATCACGGGGATGTCTATAATTTCGCCGGTGAGTGGTTCCGGATCAAAGGGTTCAGCAAAGACAGCATCCGCATGCAGCGTCTGCAACTCACCAACCGGGTGATTGAGAAAGACATCCGCTCGGATGTTTTCATGACCTATTATTCGGAAGATTACCTGAAGAAGATCAACAAAACCCCTGAAGAACTGCGTAAGCCTACCGCGGCTGATACGGCTTTCATCCGCAAGCTTGTTGCGCGGGCCGACCGCAATCCGGCAAATGCCGATAGCGCTTTTGCGGGCCGCATTCCTGTGCAGTTCACTCCAAAAAGTAAGATCATCAGCGTAAAGAAGCTAAGTACAGTAGATCGATTGGTCGGCAGAACGGAGTCTTACGACTATTTGTTCCCCGAGTACCGCATTAAAATAGAAAAAGCTTATCAGGATTTTGGCTACTCATTTACGGCGGTGGTCGACAAGCATGGTAAGATCTACCTGAACAGCTTCCGGGATGATATGCCTGAATATCATGAGCAAAGAAAAAAGGTATTGGAGGGCATCATTGACGTGTACTTACAGAACCTGCTGATCGTGAAACCTGGCAGCACGCTGGGCATCCCACATTCTTCTGAAATCACCCTAAATGTGAGTGGGAAAAAGTAGGAAAAAAGTCACATAATTTCTATATTCCTCAAAAATTCAAGCATTTACTTGTTTATAACAAATAATGACTACCTTGCACACTTAATTTTTTAATACATAATACAATGCAAGAAGGAACAGTAAAATTTTTTAATGTAACAAAAGGATTCGGATTCATCATTCCAACAAACGGAGATAGCGAAATCTTTGTACATTCAACAGGCCTTATCGACGAAATCCGTGAAAACGACAAAGTAGAATACGATGTAGAAAGCGGTAAGAAAGGTTTGAACGCGATCAATGTTAAAGTAATCTAGATTTCATTAAACATATTCGTACAAGCTTCCCGGAAATTCCGGGGAGCTTTTTTTTTATCTTTGCATTTTTAGCATACCATGAGCAAAGCTGCCATACACTTCTTTACGGAAGAGATCTCCTTCACCTTAAAAAACAAGACCATCATCCGTAACTGGCTTCGGGAAACGATCAGTGCGGAAGGTTATGTACTGGAAGAACTAAACTTCATCTTCTGCTCTGACGAATATTTATTGGGTATAAACCAACAATACCTCGATCATGATACTTATACCGACGTGATTACTTTTGATAACTCAGAGGCTGCGAAAACGATTGTAGGCGATATATTTATCAGCATTGACAGGATCAAAGAAAATGCGAAGGAATTTAAGCATGATTTTATGGATGAACTTTGCCGTGTGATGGTCCATGGAACATTGCATCTGCTGGGTTACCCCGACAAGGGTAAAGCGGCCAAAAAGATCATGACGGAGAAAGAAGATCTCTACCTGGCGAAACTGGTACTGAAGCCTACTACTTAAAAGCCACCTTTGCCCCCAGGAATACCATAGAGGTACGATGTTCTGGAAGCTGAAGACCCGGTTGATTACTGAACCGCAAACCATGGAGTGATCTGTTCCAGTTGATCCGCACATAGGTTAAGTTAAGCCCTACTGCCCATTTATCGCTAATTTTGAAGTCCAATCCGGTGAAAGGTTCGTAATTCAGGAAGAACCTGGACCGATAACTGGACTTTGACTGCCCCGAAGCCGTGCTTGTGTTATCCTGCCCTTGATCGGGGTAGTATTTTCCTGAGGAATGCAACTGCTGGTAAAGCAGCCCTGCACCAAGTTTTAAGCTTGCACCTGCCCCTACATCAAACGTCAGAAAAGGCCTGACCTGCAAAGAGAAGGCTCTGCTTTGTATATCAAGGGCATCATATCCTTCATCTTCCTCGTGATCATAGAACAAATTAAGTGGGTTTAAAAAGTACGCTCCAAGGCCAGCTTCAATGCCCATGAGTTTATTAATTTGCTTCCCGTAACCAAAATCTAAAATCAAGCCTTCTTTCGTTTCATAATCCTGTGCCTCGGCTTCATCGGCAAAAGCGTAGGTTGCAAGGTCTTCAACAGATAGCTTAAAAGCAGCATAAAAATAGCCTTTCTGACTATCGTCGATTTTGTCAGCTCTTTTCGATTTCGGGGCATTTACAAGCGCATCGTTCCCAGTTTCCAAAGGGTTTTTAAGTCCAACGGTTTCCCCTTTCTTGTTTGTCGTACTATCCTGCTGCGCATGGGCAACGACCGGCAAGAGCATCAGCAAGGTGCATAAAAGTGATTTTATGATATGCCGTACTGTTCGTAGAGCACACATCCTGAATGATCCTGCATTCATAGGTCCTGCTTTTCTCTTTTAAAGATCAGGCGATAGTTACAGCAAGGTTCGCCATGAAGGAGCATTGTTAGATGAGGGTTTGGGAGCGTATTGATTGGCATAAATTAAGCAGTTTACCTCTAAATGTAAGTCTTAGATACCGGCATTGCAAAATTCATTATCGCTAACTACAGGGATTATAGCTGATTCCGTGTCGATCTGGGTTCAATCCGGGGTCGATCCGGTATCAGGGCGTATCAACCCCGGTTGGAGGCCGGTTCGATGCCGGGTTGAGGGCGGCTCGACCTCCCAACTGGTACCTGCCATTAACAGTGCTTGTTTTATCCTGAGTCAGCGTTGCAGGAGGCCTCAAATTATTAGAGGCAACTCTCGCGCTTTACAAATTTTTATTTTAGCTTGGCATGCGCTGTAATGCGCCCTGAGAAATCATCGGTTTAACGAAAAGAAATGAAAAAGAGCCCACCTTGTGATATGAAGCGCTGTTTGATGTGCCAACTTGCACTGCCGGCATGGCAACCGGCAATCCAAGCCCACAAGAAAAACTATTTGGTTAGAAAAGGGGAAACGATTTTTCAAGAAGGTGATCCCGTTACCGGCGTATATTTCGTTTATGATGGCAGCGTAAAAGTACATAAGCAGTGGGGCGACAAAGACATTATCATCCGTTTCGCAACCAAAGGAAAGATCTTTGGGCACCGGGCGCTGGGTGAAAGCGCTTCTGTTTACCCCATTTCAGCTACTGCAATTGAAGCCAGCACCATCTGTTTTATTGATAAAGACTTTTTCCTGTCTACCCTGCGTGTAAACCATGATTTCGCCTTTAAGCTCATGATGTTCTATGCAGAAGAGCTTCGGGAATCGGAAGAGAAAATGCGAAACCTGGCACTCATGTCTGTGAAGGGCCGGTTAGCGGCTGCTTTCCTTCAATTGCAATCCATCTTTGATGTCGATGAGGACGGCTGCATCAGCATTGATATGAGTAGACAGGATCTTGCCGCATTCACCGGTGCCAGTTATGAAACTGTATTTCGTACCATGAATGAACTGATCCAAGAAAACCTGATTGAACTGTCTGGTAAAAAAATCCGCATTATCAATGCCGAGGGGCTGCAACTGCTTAGCAAAGCCAGTTAATTAGCGATCCTTAAAACTTATAACCTAAACCTAGCCCTGCCTTCCAGACACCGTCCTTGGTGGCCGTTTTACTGTTGTAATACAGCGGCAACTGCAAAGCAAGGTGTTTAAAGGAAGCTGTTAATCCAAAGCCCAGAGAAGGCGTAATCACTGAATTTTTCGGAACCTCAGCTGGAGCCTGGTCCTCCTTTATCCGCAGGCCCGGTAATAAACCTAACATTACGCAATATGGCTTTTTGCTAAACTTAATTGCGGGGCCTGTGCAGTTTATGAAGGCTCCATGATCCAGATATCCGGCTACCAACAAGCCATCGAGTAATTGCGCTTTAGCCTTGATGCCTTCAGCAGACTGCGCTTTCAGGCTTATCGCGGGACACAGGATCAGCAAAGCAAAAACACTCGTCCGGGTAAGAATCTTCATCTATCAGGAGTTTAAGTTTAATGGTGTTTGAACTGTTTTCTGCTCAGGCTTACCATGCGTATAGTAGATTGCCATACCTGTGAAAAGCAGCCCACCTACGATGTTCCCCAGGGTAACAATGAGTTGATTGTCCAGCCACCAGTTTGCCAGGCTTACCTTGGCGCCAAATAACATTCCTGCAGGAATAACAAACATGTTGACTACCGCGTGCTCATAACCCAGCGCGAAGAATATGAATATTGGTATGCTTGCCGCAATGATTTTTCCGGAGGTCGACTTGGAAGTCATGGCCATCACCACACCCATGCAGACCATCCAGTTGCACAATACGGCTTTCACAAATGCGGTAAGCAATCCCGCGGCGCCATGGCTGGCAAAGCCGGTGGTTTTCCGTTCCGCGGCGGCAACCAGCATTTTATCTATCGGGCCGAGAACCGTCAGCGTTCCGGTTTCTGAGGAGGCGCTCCAGAACAACAATGCAAATACCAGGCTGCCCAGCAAATTGCCGGTAAAGACCCAGAACAGGTTGCTCAACATCGTTTTCGCCGTAATCTTCTGCTCAAACCAGGCGAGTGGAATCAGCGAAAAACTACCGGTTACGAGTTCCATACCCAGGATAATAATGATGACAAACCCTACTGGAAAAACCAGTGCGCCGGCCATAGGCAGTTTGGTTTGAGATGCTGCAAGATTTGCCAGCGTCACGGATATGCCCAGCAAGGCACCTGACATGCTTCCGCGGATCAGCAGGTCTTTTATAGAAAGTGCTGATTTCGATACAGCAGCAGCCATCATGTTGCCTGCCACTTCTTTTGGTGATACATAATCCATCTGGTGTCGTTCTAATTTGTAAATCCGATGTAAACCAAACCATCTTCAACCCTTACCGGATAGGTCTTCAAGGTACCGCAATCGCCATTCAGGCATTCACCCGTTTCCAAGGAAAAAGTTTTCTTATGAAAAGGACAGGCAACTTTGGGATGATCGCCCATGGTGCCGATCATGCCCCGGCTTAAAGCCATCTGCTGCTTATGCGGACACTGGTTCTGTGTCGCATACCATTCCTGGCGGCGGGTGAAATAGAAAAGCGCAATCTGCTCCTGTCCAAATTTGACACATACACCACCATTTTCGGCGGCATCATCTACCTGGCAAGCTGCAATCCAGGTATAGGTTTCTTCGGCACATGCTACATTCATAATACTGTTTTTAGGTTTGAAAAATGAAGTTGATTTTTTAGGCTTTAGTCCATTCTGCTTTTTTCTGACCCCGCATTTCAGTGAAGCCTATGGATGGGTCTTTCTCTCCCGGTGCGTTAACGAAGTGGTTAAATCTTTTACGGATGGCTGGGTTTTCTACCGCTTCCTTCCATTCGCATTTGTATAGCTGCACTTGTTGCTCCATCTCCTTTTCCCAGACCTCGGCCATGCCGATGCTGTCGTTCACGATGACATTACGGAGATAGTCGATACCACCTTCCATCTTGTTGAGCCAGGTGGCAGTGCGGGCCAGTGGATCTGCGGTGCGCATGTAAAACATCAGGAAGCGGTCCAGGTATCGAACACAGGTATCGCTGTCGAGATCGGTTGCGAGCAGCTTGGCATGCTGTGGTTTACTGCCGCCGTTACCGCAGACATACAAGTTCCAGCCTTTCTCGGTCGCAATAATTCCAAAATCCTTACCCTGTGCTTCTGCACATTCCCGGATGCAGCCACTCACACCCCCTTTGAACTTATGAGGGGTTCGCAGCCCTTTGTAACGTTCTTCAATTCTGACGGCAAAGCTCACACTGTCGTGCAGTCCAAAGCGGCACCAGGTGCTGCCAACGCAGCTTTTGACGGTTCGCAGGCCTTTGCCATAGGCATGTCCGCTTTCAAATCCTGCAGCGATCAATTCCTCCCAAATCAGCGGCAGATCCGTAAGGTGTGCTCCGAAGAGATCGATTCTTTGTCCTCCGGTGATTTTAGTGTAGAGGTTATATTTTTGTGCCACCTGCCCGATAACGATTAGTTTTTCCGGCGTGACTTCCCCCGCAGGAATTCTAGGCACCACAGAGTATGAGCCTCCTTTTTGAATATTAGCGAGGAAGCGGTCGTTGCTGTCCTGCGCAGTATCATTACCCCGCTCCAGGATCATTTCTTTCCATAAGCTTGCTAAGATCGATGCGACCAGCGGTTTGCAAACTTCACAGCCATCGCCGGTACCCAGATGGTCAAGCACTTCATTGTAGGATTTGATCTCATGAATATGAATCAGATCATACAATTCCTGTCTGCTATAGCTGAAATGCTCACAGATGATGTTGCGGACGTACTTACCATTGGCTTTCATGGTATGGAGCAATAAGTCTTTTACCATCGGAATACAGCCACCACAACCGGTACCAGCCTTGGTACATTTTTTTAAGGCATCTACCGATTCACATGAATTTGTGGTTACGGCATCACAGATTTGAAGTTTGGTGATGCCTTCACAGCTACAGATCAGTGCTTCATCTGGCAAAGCAGCAATACCTGCATGCGCTTGATCTGCAGCTCCTGCACCCCTGACCCCAAGAATCAGGTCCTCTGGATTTGGTGGCAAGAGAATCTTGTTGTTTACCGTTTGCAGCAGCAGGTTATAGGCGCTGGCATCACCGATCAGGATACCGCCCAGGAGGTACTTTCCGTCGTTGCTGATGTTGATGCGTTTGTAGGTACCCCTATGGGTATCTTCAAAAATGATGGTTCTGCATGCAGGTTCTTTGATGGCTGGATCACCGAAACTTGCAACGTCAATTCCAATGAGTTTAAGTTTCGTGCTCATATCAAAACCATGGAAGGTTTTATGACCGCTGCTAAGATTTTCGGCAAGCACTTCCGCCATTTCGTATCCAGGAGCAACCAGACCATAGATCATCTGTTGGTAAATGGCACATTCGCCTATGGCAAAAATGTTCGGATCACTGGTTTGCATTTTATCATCAACAATGATTCCTCCTCTACTGCTAACCTCCAACCCACATTGTCTGGCAAGTTCATCTCTTGGCTTGATGCCGGCCGAGATCACCAGCATATCAACTTCCAGCGTGGTATCATCACTAAACTGTAGTCCGGTGATGTGATGCTCACCAAGTACAGCAACCGTGCTTTTATTGAGATGAATGGAAAGACCTAAGTCGTTTAGCTTAGCAACCAGCATCTCACTGCCGGCGGCATCAATTTGTCTGGGCATCAAACGAGGGGCAAATTCAATGACATGGGTTTTTTGGACGCCCAAATCAATCAGGGCTTTGGCAGCCTCCAGCCCCAGCAAACCGCCTCCCATAACAGCTGCATTTTTGGTATTCTCCGCATAACTTCGAATCAATTCTAAATCGTCCAGATTCCGATATACAAATACGCCCGCCTTAGATAAGCCAGGGATATTGGGAACGAAAGCCGCAGAACCGCTGGCGATAACCAGTTTGTCATATTGGATGATCATGCCAGAACGGCAATGAATTATTTTTTGTGTCCGTTCGATTTGCTTAACCGCATCATTCAGAAACAGTGTGATTCCATTTTCTGCATACCACTCTGCACTGCAAAGCGCTAAGTCATCGGCAGATTTTCCATTGAAGAATTCGCTTAAATGTACACGGTCGTAAGCACGACGGGACTCTTCAGCAAATACAATGATGTTAAAAGCTGTTGTTTTTGCAATTAACTTCTCGCAAAATTTATGGCCTACCATGCCATTTCCGATAACTACTATAGTTTCCTTTTTCATCTGATTAGTATTTTTTAATTGAAAAAGCATTCATGATAACATTTCTCTCACCCGACCTTATATTTCAGGCTTTTGGTTCATGAATTAGGAAAATATTTGGTTTAGCACAGTTATTTACACCTAAAATCCATTACTCGATCAGTTTTAAACCGATAAATGGCGGTAAAAAGCATCTAATAATTCAAAATCCATTGATTTTAAATGTAAGTTATGACATTAACAAGCATAAAAACAAATTATTTTTAATAATTACCCGAAATAATATGATATAAATCATGTTTTACAGATTTAAAGGCATAATTTTAGAGTAAAATAAATTCTAAAACCGGTAAACTTTGAATATCATGCATAAAAACTTAGAAAATGGCTTATATTTAATTGGCGGAGGCCCGGGAGACCCTGAATTGATAACGGTTAAGGCACAAAGAGTACTGAAAAATGCTGATGTGATCTTGTTTGACAACTTAATTAACCGGGATTTACTTGAAATTGCGAAAGAAAGCTGCAAAAAGGTCTATGTAGGTAAGCAACCTTATGGAAATTACATGCCGCAGGAAGAGATACATCAACTTATAGCCGCATATTGTTCGCAGGATCGCGTTGTGGTTCGCTTGAAAGGTGGAGATCCCTACATTTTTGGACGGGGTTATGAGGAAGTTCTATATGCGGCAGCCCTTGGTATTAAAAGTTTTTACGTGCCCGGAATCAGCAGTATGCAGACCACGGGATTGCATGGTATTCCCTTAACCCATCGGGGTGTAAGTGAAAGCATCTGGGTCATTACCGGTACAAAAAAAGATGGTTGTTTATCTGCTGACCTAAGCTGTGCAATCAATAGCAAGGCTACAGTAATCATTTATATGGGCATGAAAAAATTGCGTGAAATCGCTGAGGTCTATCGTTCGGCAGGACTTTCAGAAATGCCTGCGGCGATTATTCAACATGGCTCCTTGCCACAGGAAAGGAAGGTGATCTGCACTGCTGGAAAGCTGGAGTTAGCCGCGAAGAATGCAGGACTCAGTTACCCCGCAATTTTGGTTATTGGCGCGGTGGTACAGGTCGGTCAACAAGCGACAGAAGTAAAATTACATTCTGCTTAAATGCCTGAAACTGAATGCAAAAATTTAATGTGTACTTTTGTAGTAATTTCGCATATAAACTTCGTTAAGAACACACATTGAGTACATTAATTGCAGCTGAAGGCCTGGGTCATGCTTATCATGATGAATGGCTATTTAAAAAATTAACTTTAGGAATCCAGACCGGGCAACGTGTTGCGCTGGTTGGAATAAATGGCGCAGGTAAGAGCACCCTGCTAAAATTGCTTGCCGAGCGCTTTCTTCCACTGGAAGGAAAAATCGTAAAGAATAAATCCGTTCGTATTGGATTCCTGGATCAGGAGCCGACCTTCCCGGAAGGTTTCTCAATCAGTGATTTCATCTTCTCACTGGAGAACAAACAACAGCAGCTTATCAAAGAATACGAGGAATTGATTGAGCAGGAAAATCCTGATGAAGATCATCTGAATCGTTTGTATGGAGAACTAAGCGAGCATAATGCCTGGGAATACGAACATGAAATCAAGACCATCCTCAGTCGTATGGGCATCACGCATCTCCAGCAGCAGATCTCTACCCTTTCCGGTGGACAAAAAAAGCGTCTTGCTTTGGCGAAACTGCTGATTGAAGATCCGGACTTCTATATTCTCGATGAGCCAACCAACCACCTGGATATTGATACCATTGAATGGCTTGAAAAATTGCTGACCTCTGGAAACAAGACCATTTTGCTGGTTACGCACGATAGATATTTCCTGGATAACGTTTGCAACACGATTGTAGAGTTGGATAAAGGAAAAACCTTTACCTACAATGGTAACTATGCCTACTTCCTGGAGAAAAAATCTGAACGTGAAGCTTCTGATGAGGCTACTTTCCAGAAGAATAAAAATCTCCTGAAAAAAGAATTGGAGTGGATGCGCAGAATGCCGCAGGCTCGTGGTACCAAATCACAAGCCAGAATAGATGCATTTTACGATCTGGAAAGCAGAACGAAACAGAATACTGAAAATCAAAGTATTACGTTAAATGTTAAAATGGCTCGCCAGGGCAATAAGATTCTTGAGCTGGAACATATTGGGCAAAGTTTTGATGAAAAGAAAATCATCAATGATTTCTCCTATACTTTTAAGCGTGCAGACCGCATTGGTTTAGCTGGTAAAAACGGTACTGGTAAGTCTACCCTACTGAATATCATCACCGGATTTCTTCAGCCGGAAAAAGGTAAAGTTAGCGTCGGTGAAACAACTGTTTATGGTTATTATAAACAAGGTGGTTTAGCCTTCAACGAAAAGGAACGGGTAATTGATATTGTAAAATCTGATGCGGAATACATCAAGATGGCCGATGGTCAGACGATCTCTGCTTCTCAGTTGCTGACCTTATTTTTGTTTCCACCGAAGAAGCAGCACGGCATGGTGGAGAAATTGAGCGGTGGCGAGAAAAAGCGTTTGCACCTGATGAAGGTATTGATGCAGAATCCAAACTTCCTGATTCTGGATGAGCCTACGAACGATCTGGATATTGATACGCTGAATGTATTGGAAGAGTTCCTGGAGAATTTCCCGGGCGTACTGATCCTGGTATCACACGACAGGTATTTACTGGACAAAATGAGCGAGCAATTATTCATTATGGAAGGCAATGGTGAGGTTAATATCTACAATGGGAACTACTCTGAATACCGCTTAAGTTTGGAGCAGCTGAAGGAGAAAACTGAAAAGAAAGCTGCTGCTACGCTCTCCACTCCTGCAGTTAAAGAAAATACAAAGAAGCTGAGCTATAAAGAACAGAAAGAACTGGAAGAGTCCGAGGCAAAGATCGCTAAGCTGGAAGATAAGATTGTAAGTCTTACCAGCACCCTTTCTGATATAGACAGCAGCAACTACAAGGAAATTGAAAACGTTTCTGCAGAGATCCAGTCTTTAAACAACGAGTTGGATCAGGTCATGGAGCGTTGGCTCGAGCTATCAGAAAAAAACAACTAGGATATGAGCACTTCAGACATTTTAGCCACTGCAGGCGTAACCATTCTGTTGGTCGCCTTTCTGCTACAGATCTTAAAGGTCATTAAAGTAGAGAGCAACTGGTATAGTTTAATGAATCTCGTTGGTGCCGCTTTAGCGGGTATATCAGCCTGGATGATAAACTTCATGCCCTTTGTAATTTTGGAAAGTGTCTGGGTTGTAGTATCCCTGTTTAACCTATTAAAGAATTTAAAATCGAATAATGCACGTGGAACGAGGGCTTAAAAAGCATGTACTTTCACCTAAGTTCCACGTGAAACATAACCCAAAAAACCATGTTTAAAACGTATGATGTCATCGTTGTAGGCGCTGGACACGCGGGCTGTGAGGCCGCGGCCGCCGCAGCAAATTTAGGCTCTTCAGTGCTCTTAATAACGATGAATATGGAGACCATTGCACAGATGAGTTGTAATCCGGCAATGGGTGGTGTAGCAAAAGGACAGATCGTTCGCGAGATTGATGCCATGGGCGGATACTCCGGAATCATCGCTGATAAGACTACGCTACAGTTCAGAATGCTTAATCTTTCCAAAGGTCCAGCCATGTGGAGCCCGCGTGCGCAGAATGATCGCAAACGCTTTGCAGAAGAATGGCGACTGGCCCTTGAGCGCACACCAAATGTAGATTTCTGGCAGGATATGGTGAGCAGCCTCATCATTAAAGATAATGTTGTTTGTGGTGTAAAAACCTCCATTGGCGTAGAGATCCATGGTAAATCCGTAGTATTGACCAATGGTACTTTCCTGAATGGTCTGATCCATATTGGCGAAAAGAAATTCGGCGGTGGCCGTACTGGTGAAAAATCAGCTACAGGCTTAACGGAACAACTTACCTCATTGGGCTTCGAAGCGGGTCGAATGAAAACCGGAACCCCTCCCCGTGTGGATGGCAGATCCCTGAATTATTCTGTGATGGAAGAACAATGGGGTGATGAAAATCCGGGCAGATTCTCCTATACAAAAGTAGAACGTTCCAAAGAACAACGCTGCTGCTGGATCACCTATACCAACTCCAAGGTACACGAAACCTTAAAAGAAGGATTTGAAAAATCACCGATGTTTACCGGCCGTATCAAAGGACTTGGTCCAAGGTATTGTCCATCCATCGAAGATAAAATAAACCGCTTCGCAGAACGTGACCGTCACCAGATCTTCGTAGAACCTGAGGGATGGAATACCGTAGAAATCTATGTGAATGGATTTTCTACCTCGCTGCCTGAAGACGTACAATACCGGGCATTGACGCAAATCCCTGGATTTGAAAATGCCAAAATGTTCCGCCCGGGATATGCGATTGAATACGATTATTTTCCACCTACCCAGCTGGATTTAACCTTAGAGACCAAAAAAATCAAGAATTTGTTCTTTGCCGGCCAAATTAATGGTACCACTGGCTATGAAGAGGCTGCAAGTCAGGGATTTATCGCTGGAATTAACGCACATCAGAAGGTAAATGACAAACATGAGCTGATCATGAAGCGTTCGGAGTCGTACATTGGTGTATTGATAGATGACCTGGTCACCAAAGGTACCGAAGAACCATACCGTATGTTCACTTCCAGAGCAGAACACCGTTTGTTACTAAGACAAGATAATGCGGATATCCGTCTCTCCCCTATTGGCCACGAACTTGGCTTGATCAGTGATGAGCGTTTGGATATTGTAAAGCAAAAAGTTGCGAACTCGGACGAGATCGTTGCGTTCAGTCGGAAACAAGGCATTGAGATGTCGCAGGCGAACGACATGTTGCAGGAGCTGGGTACGAGTCCAATTAGCCAGAATGTGAAACTTTTCAGTCTCCTAAGCCGCCCACAGGTTTCTATTGAAGATGTAAGAAAAGTCAGTGCACCATTAAATGAGTTGCTAAGCAAGTTTGACCAGGAGACGGTTGAACAAGCTGAGATCAAAATTAAATACGACAGCTACTTTGAGAAAGAACAGGAGATCGTAGCGAAAATGCAGAAGATGGAAGACAAGGACATCAATCCTGACTTTGATTATTCGCAGTTAAATTCCCTTTCGAAGGAAGCAAGAGAGAAATTATTGAAGATTAAACCGAGAACGCTGGGTCAGGCATCCAGAATTTCCGGTGTTTCACCTTCAGATATCTCCGTTTTGATGGTCCACATCAGCAGATAAATCCTAACAGGTTGATTTTCAGTAAACTACAAGGTATTTTGTAGCGCTTGGAAATCAACCTATTTTTATTCGATATACGCCACTTTCTGAAATTTTTAAACAGATTATATTCTAGCAACTAAAAACGTCTTAAAACAGCTAAAAACAATGAAATTTAAAACCTGGCAGTTCCTCTTGATTTTTATATATGGTTTTTACCAAATTTTCCTGGTTGGAGGCTGTGCAAGTCAGAAAACCATACAAGGTGGGCCCCGCGACAGCATCGCACCGAAGGTTTTGAAAATGCTCCCTGAAAATCTGACCACGAATTTCAATGCTAAAACGATTACCATTCAGTTCGACGAATATTTCAAGCTGAACGATCAATTTCGGGAATTCAGTGTCTCCCCTGATATGGAACGCTTGCCACAGTTGAAAATAAAGAAACGTGCCTTAGAGATCAGCTTTCAGGACACACTGGAAAAAAACACTACTTATACCTTGAATTTTGGAAAGTCTATTGCAGACATCAATGAGAACAACGTACTCAAGAATTTCACTTACGTTTTCGCGACCGGGCCGAAACTGGATTCTCTATCCATCAGCGGACAAGTTGTGGATGCACTTACCGGTGAACCGATTTTAGATGCACTTGCTTTTATTGTCCCGATAGATCGTGACACCATCATCGGAAAAGCCAAACCTTCAATCTACGCAACCACGGATAGTTCGGGCAGGTTCCAACTGAATAACCTGCGGGAGAATACTTATAAAGTATACGCGTTGAAGGAAAAAACCAGTGATAAAATCTACCAGCAGGTATCTGATGAGATCGGATTTTTGCCGGACTCCATCGTTTTGAACGCGAATGTCAGCGATCTTAAAATTAAGGTCTTTAAAGAAGATCCACAGGAATTCCGGATCATAGACCGCAAAATTGCGCCTGACGGAACGATTTTGATCACCTGGAACCAAAAGCTCCGGCAGCCATCTGTAGTGATCACAGAGCCTTCAAATCTGGATGCTTCGAAGCAGTTCCAGTTCAGCAAGACTAACGATTCTGTACGCGTGTGGTTAAATGACTTAAGCTTTGATTCGACCAAAGTTTCGATCATGGAAGCCGGTAAACTGCTTCAAACGGTAAAGCTAACCAGGGGTAAAAAGGATACTTATACCCGGGCGCTGATGCCGGCAGATAACCTTGAAGGCGGGCAACTGAACCCCAATAAAAGATTGCGCCTCACCTTCCCTACCCCGGTGTTAGCTATAGACAGAACTAAAATTCAACTCCTGGAAGACTCTGTGGCAGTAACCAATTTCCAGCTGCTGAAGGACTCGGCAGACTTCCTGAGCTACTATGTTCAGTTTCCCTGGGACCGAGGCACGGAGTATGAAATGAAGTTTAATCCAGGTGCGATTACAGGAATGTTTGATTCCAAGAACAAGGAGTTTACCAAGGCCTTTGAGCTGGCCAGTGCAGATGATTATGGAAGCCTTGGGCTAAGCATAAAGGTACCGGAAGCCAACAAAAGTTACGTTGTGCAGGTTACGAATGAAAAGAAAGAGACGATATCAGAACATGTTATTCGTCATGACACCACGCTGAATTTCACGAATTACCGTGCCGGCAAGTACTTTCTTCGCGTGGTGTACGACAATAATGGAAATGGCATCTGGGACACCGGCAGGGTAAGTTTAAAACAATTACCGGAGCAGATCTACAATGAACTGCAGGAGCTTTCTATCCGTGCCAACTGGGATCGAAAGGCCACGGTGACCATTCCTAAGGAGCCGGCTAGCGGAACCAGTCCGAGTACATAATATAGTTATCAGGTAATTTATCTAATAAAGCCCGTTGCATCTCTGTAATGGGCTTTATCTTTTTAGCAGGCATACCGGCATATAAGAAGCCGCGCTCACAACGTGTATGCTCCAGGACTACTGCACCTGCGGCAATGATGCAATAAGGCTCTACAACGGCATTATCCATTACGATAGCGCCCATTCCGATGAGGATGTTATCCTCAAGCGTACAGCCATGTACAATGGCGTTGTGGCCAACAGACACGCGGTTACCAATTACGGTGGCAGCCTTCTGGTAAGTGGCGTGGATCACGGCGCCATCCTGTATATTGGTATCATGACCAATCGTAATGGAATTTACATCACCACGGATCACCGCATTGAACCATACTGAACAGTTATCACCCATTTTTACATCGCCTACAATGGTTGCATTTTGAGCAATAAAACAGTTGTTTCCCCAGATGGGGTTCTTGTCTTCTACGGGAAGTATTACTGGCATAAATGTGGTCTTTTAAAAGATGGTATCTTGAATGGTTTCGGCATGATAAGGATAGTCTGTCGTATAATGTAAACCACGACTTTCTTTGCGTGCCTTCGCAGATTTAATGACTAAAAATGCTACCTGAATAACGTTTCTTAATTCACAAAGTTTAACGGAAACTTTGTTCGCTTTATAGAATTCTTCAGTCTCTTCATAGAGTAAAAATAATCGCCGCATTGCTCGATCTAATCTGAAATCCGAACGTACAATACCGACATAATCGCTCATCAATTTTTGTGTTTCACGTAGATTATGTGTGACTAAAATATCCTCATTTGATTGGGTAACCCCTTCGTCATTCCACTCCGGAATATTATCTGGAATCACATTATTTTGGAACTTCTGAATGGCATCTAAATAGATCCGATGGGCGAATACGGGTGCCTCTAAAAGACTGTTCGAAGCCAGGCGGTTTGCACCATGTAAACCTGTTGATGAGGTCTCGCCGCAGGCGTATAAATTGTTGATCGAAGAACGCCCATAGGCATCTACATATATACCTCCACACATATAATGTGCAGCTGGAGTAACCGGAATATAGTCCTTGGTCATGTCTATTCCGATGGATAAACACTTCGCATAGATGTTTGGAAAGTGTGCCAGAATGTCATCTTTTGAGCGATGGGTGATGTCCAGGTAGACGAAGTCTTCACCGGATTTTTTCATCTCGGCATCGATTGCGCGGGCTACAATATCACGCGAAGCGAGCGATCCGCGTGGGTCATATTCATACATAAACTCCTCGCCGTTCTTACGCCGCAGCACACCGCCGAAGCCCCGAACAGCTTCTGAAATTAAAAATGCAGGGTACTCTCCGGGGTGGTAAAGTGCCGTTGGATGGAACTGTATGAACTCCATATTCCGCAATTTTCCCTTTGCGCGGTACACCATGGCCATGCCATCGCCGGTAGCGATCACCGGATTTGTTGTACTTGAATAAATATGTCCAGCGCCGCCCGAAGCCATGACCGTTACACTTGCTAAGATCTTTTCCACATCGTTACGCTCTGTATTAAAGGCATATACACCGAAACAGTTAATAACTTTTGTGCTCTTGTCCACAAATTCACCGAGGTGATGTTGAGTTATTAACTCCAAACAGAAGTAATGTGTTAATATTTCAATGTTGTTATTCTCGTGAATTTGTTTTAAGAGTACACGCTCGATCTCATAGCCGGTTACATCTTTATAATGTAGTACACGATGCTCGGAGTGCCCACCTTCCTTCGCCAGATCGTATACACCATGATGATCACGGTCAAATTGCGTTCCGTAGTCGATAATCTCCTGAATCCGCTGAGGCCCCTCAGAAACAACGATTTCCACGATTTCCGGATCACATAAGCCATCGCCGGCAATCAGGGTGTCTTTAATGTGTTTTTCAAACGAATCATCCTCATTTACAACGACTGCCACGCCTCCCTGGGCATATTTGGTGTTGGATTCATCTTCATTTGATTTGGTAATGATCAGTACTTTTCCATGTTGGGCAGCTTTCAAAGCGAAGCTCAAACCCGCGATACCTGATCCGATGACTAAAAAATCTACTTTTCTCATTCTTTATGGTAATTCGGGCTATTGTTAACAACGTTGATAACATTGTTAATTATTTGTATAAATAAAAAGAACAACTATTCTTGATTGTTTAAAGCTAAGGTAAAATGGCAATTTGACACAATTTTATAAAGTATTTATGCGCAACTTTGCCAGGGTTATTAACGTTTTTTTAACGTAAAAATAATACACATTCAGCTATTGATAAGTTTAGGTGTTGTTTTTTATATCGTTCAAGATCAGGCTAAAGATTAAATAAAAACCTATATAAATTGTTAATAACTTTGTAATAACTCAAATAATCGAAAGAATTTTATGGAGATTATAAACATTACTAACACACTAATAAACAATAGAAACCTATTTATATTAAATAATTATAATTTATTGAACTGTTGAAAATGGATACCTTAGAGGAAATAAATATTAAAGGTTTTGCAGATGAAAAGATTGATCCGACCTTGGATCTGTTTGAAGAAATCGAAAAACTGAAAAAGGAGAAGAATGCGATCATTCTGGCGCATTACTATCAGGAGCCGGATATCCAGGACATCGCCGACTACATTGGCGACAGTTTAGGTTTATCGCAGGAGGCTGCCAAAACAGAAGCTGACATCATCGTTTTTGCAGGGGTTCATTTTATGGCAGAGACTGCCAAAATCCTTTCGCCTGGAAAACGGGTGCTTTTACCCGATGTGAAAGCTGGCTGTTCCCTGGCGGATAGCTGTCCGCCGCACTTGTTTAAAAAGTTCAAGGAAAAATACCCGGATCACGTTGTGATTACCTACGTAAACTGCAGTGCAGAATTGAAGGCTTTGAGTGATATTGTTTGTACTTCTACCAACGCTGTGCAGATCGTTGAAAGCTTACCAAAGGATACGAAAATTATCTTCGGTCCGGACAAGAATTTAGGTGCCTGGGTATCGAAGAAAACCGGGCGCGAAATGGTCCTTTGGAATGGTGCATGTATGGTGCATGAAATCTTCTCTAGAGAGAAAATTACACGCTTGAAAGAACGTCATCCTTCAGCTAAGTTTATTGCCCATCCGGAGTGTGAAGAAGCGGTACTTCAAATGGCAGATTATATTGGTTCAACAACCGGATTATTGAAGTACGCAATCAACAGTGATGCTAAAGAATTTATTGTTGCAACCGAGAGTGGAATTATCCATCAAATGGAAAAAGCATGTCCGGATAAAACGTTTATTCCTGCGCCACCAAATAACAACTGTGCCTGCAATGATTGCCCGTATATGAAGCGGAATACGCTGGAGAAATTATACTTGTGTTTGAAGAATGAAACACCTGAAGTAACTGTACCAATGGAAACGATAGTAGCGGCGAGAAAACCAATTGAAAGAATGCTGGAAATCTCTGCCAGTTTAGGTTTGTAAATTGGTGTTTAAGTATCAGCATTTGGGAATATATAATGCTGATGTTTGCATTCATTAACACGCTCTTTAGTACAGCATACGCGCTGTTTAAAGATTAAGAATGGCTGGAGGGCCCTAAAGAAGAAAATTATGTTTGAAAATAAGGAACGTACAGATATTGCGCAATTAGGAGAGTTTGGATTGATCAAACACCTTACGGATAATTTCAAAATCCGTCATGAAAGCAGTACCAAGGGCATCGGTGATGATGCTGCAGTGCTGAATTTTGATGGTAAGGAAGTGTTGATCTCCACTGACCTGCTGCTGGAGGGCATCCATTTTGATCTGGCTTATGTACCTTTGATGCATTTGGGTTATAAGGCCGTACAAGTGAATTTAAGCGACATTTACGCGATGAATGGTATAGCAACCCAGATCACGGTTTCCATCGGCTTATCGAGCAAATTTCCGCTGGAAGCTGTAGAGGAGATCTATAAGGGCATTGAGCTTGCCTGCAATAAGTTTAACATTGATCTGGTTGGTGGCGATACTTCAACGAGTAAACAAGGTCTGGTGATCAGCGTAACGAGCATTGGTTATGCCGACAAAAAAGATGTTTGCTATAGAAATGGGGCAGGTGAAGGTGATTTAGTTTGTGTTTCCGGAGATTTAGGCGGTGCTTACGTTGGATTGCAGATCCTGGAACGTGAAAAGCTGATTTTCTTAGAGAATCCAAATATTCAGCCTGATCTGGAGGGCAAGGATTACATCATTGAGCGTCAGCTAAAACCCGAAGGCAGAAGGGATATCGTTGATTTACTGGCACAAATGGAGATTGTACCAACTTCGATGATCGATGTTTCTGATGGTTTAGCATCGGAGATCCTGCACATTTGCCAGCAATCGGAAAAAGGCGTAACGCTGTATGAGGAGAAAATTCCAATTGACCCCTTGACGTATGAAACTGCTCGTGAATTAGGATTGGATCCCACGGTTTGTGCGCTAAATGGCGGTGAAGATTATGAGTTGTTGTTCACGATCAAACAATCTGACTACACAAAGTTGAAACACGATGTAGACATCAGCGTTATTGGGCATATCACCGATAAGAATTCAGGTTGTAAAATGATCTCCAAATCAGATATGGTACATGAGCTTAAGGCTCAAGGATGGAATGCTTTCAAGTTATAACAGGCCGCTGTAATTGTTTGGTCTGATTTAAGCAGCAAATTAGCTGGTTTTGATCCATCAATGCTAAACGGTAGTTCGATAAATAACTGACCAGTAGATTGATAATTTAAAAGCCTGATTCAAACAGATCCATTTGGAAAAGTTTGAATCAGGCTTTTAATTTTGTTTTAATCCTTGCTTGTGCTAGTTGGCTGTATTGTTTATAGGCAGTTCACTGGAAATTTCATCGGCTGGCTCCTCTCCGGTCAAACTGTGGTCGAGGAACTTGCTGTCGATCTGTTTGTTTGTTTTTGCACCCAGACGTTTGATCTTCTCGGCCGTGGTGGTCAGGTTTCCGGCACCATTGGACAGTTTATTCAAAGCTTTATCATAGCAATCCTGGCTGTTCTTCAGGTTTTTACCCAAACCTTCCATATCGTTCAGGAAGCCAATGTATTTCTCGTAAAGGCTACCGCTAAGCCTTGCAATTTCAAGTACATTCCGGTTCTGACGTTCTTGTTTCCAGATGCTGGCGATGGTACGTAGTGTGGCGAGCAGCGTTGATGGGCTTACAATCACCACCTTACGGTCCCAGGCATAATTGAACAACTCCGCGTCTTCCTGCACTGCAATGCCAAAAGATGATTCAATTGGAATGAAAAGTAACACAAAATCCGGGGAGTTGATCTGGTAAAGATCCTGGTAGTTTTTACCGGAAAGATTTTGAATATGCCCTTTGATCGAACTTACGTGTTGTTTGATGAAAATGGTACGCTCCTCTTCAGACTCCGCATTAAGCAAACGCTCGTATGCGATGAGAGACACTTTAGAGTCGATTACAACGTGTTTCTCGTCTGGAAGGTCTATCAGGACGTCAGGTTGTAATCTGTTGCCT
The DNA here is from genome assembly GCF_051965375.1 of Pedobacter sp. SAFR-022. Taxonomy (NCBI): domain Bacteria; kingdom Pseudomonadati; phylum Bacteroidota; class Sphingobacteriia; order Sphingobacteriales; family Sphingobacteriaceae; genus Pedobacter; species Pedobacter sp. SAFR-022. The sequence goes on along the minus strand of NZ_JBQCME010000001.1, from coordinate 1,065,128 downwards.
TCAGCGTGGTTTAATGAAGCCTGTACCCGGTACTCCCGTCCCTTGATCAATCCTGAACGTTCAAGTACTTTTTCCAGGATGATCTCGCCCCAGTTGCCCTGTTTTTTATTGTCGCCTTTAAGTGCCTTGGTGAGATTGTTCGCATCTTCCTGTATCTGTTTACTTTGCAACATCAGCTGGGATATTACCCCTTTAAGCATATTCCGCTCGTCAGATTCGTCTTTATAGACCTTTTCCACCTTCTGTTCAAATGCTTTGATGTTTTCCTTAAGCGGGTTTAAGATCTGATCCAGGTTGATGCGGTTGCTTTCGGTAAATTTACTGGTCTTTTCTTCCAGGATTTTAGTAGCCAGATGCTCAAATTCAAGCTTGAATTTATGTTGCAGTTCCTGGATATACTGTTCTTGCTCCAGTTGACGGTTTAATTGGGCTTTCAAAGCTTCTTCGGCCTTAATGGCCCTGCTACGCTCCATCATGAAACTTTCACGCAGATCCCGCAACTCATCCTCTATTCGAGATTTATCGGCATGGTGCCGTTCGAGTTGCTTCTGGTGTTCCAATTCTTTGATTTCCAATAGAGCCTTGAGTTGGTCGCCTGCTGGTCTTTTTAAAAAGAGAAACATCAGGAAACAGATGAGCAGCAGCAGTGCGATAATTATATATTCCATCTTGCTAATATTTTTATAATTTCTAAATCTTTTCTATTGTTTATAACAAAGATATTAGTAAAAAACTGGGATTCCTAATCGTAGGATAGTAGGATTATAAAGGTAAAATCCTGTAATAAGCCACCCTAAGCGGTGATTTATAATTATTAAGTTGTTAATTTTTTGGACATTACAGAATTAGGGAACGCTTTTTGATTTGATCTCTACAACTCATACTGGCTAAGATGCTTACCTATATCATATTCATTATTCCGGTGCTGATGATCAGCATGATTATCCAATGGCGGTTCAGAAGCAAGTTATCCAGCTATTCGGAAATGCAATTGGGTTCAGGTTTATCGGGTAAGGAGGTCGCACAGAAGATGCTTCAGGATCATGGCATTTACGACGTGCAGGTGATGAGTACTGATGGTCAGCTTTCAGATCACTATAACCCACAAAACAGAACTGTAAACCTGAGTACTGACGTTTATCATGGGCGTAGTGTAGCCGCAGCGGCGGTCGCGGCTCATGAATGTGGGCATGCTATTCAGGATAGTAAAGCGTATAAATGGCTGTATTTGCGGTCGGAGATGGTACCTGTGGTATCTTTAACCTCTAACCTGCTTCAATGGATCCTTATTTTTGGCTTCCTCCTGATCGGTTTCACCGGTAATCCGGTGGTATTAAGCATCGGGGTCTTTGGACTTGCATTGGTAACTATTTTCAGCCTGATTACGCTTCCAGTGGAGTTTGACGCCAGTAGAAGGGCGTTATTGTGGATTAGTAATAACCGTTCGGTATCGTTTTCTACGGTGGAACGCCAGCAAGCCAAAGACGCACTCTGGTGGGCAGCCATGACCTACATTATTGCGGCTATAGGCGCGTTAGGTAACCTGATCTATTATGTGGGTATGCTTTTCGGCAAGGGAACCCGCTAAATCTTAGTTTAGACGGTAAGGTACAATCAAAGCAAATTCTGGAATATCTACCTGAAATGGGGTGTCTGTGGCCACCCGGATCATGGAATAGTTGCCACGCATACTGCCGATATCCGTTGTGATCTGACATCCGGATACATAAGCATGAACCTGTCCAGGCTCCAGAACGGGCTGTACACCCACTACTCCGGCGCCTTCAACTTCCTTTATGGTGCCTGCAGAATCGAAGATAAACCATTGTCGGCGCAGCAGTTGGATCGTATAATCAGAAAGATTTTCAATTTCAATCCGGTAAGCGAACATAAATTGTTCATTGGCAGGATTAGAATATTCATCCTGGTACATGGTTTCAACTGATATTTTGATTCCCTGCGTAATTGCTGTTACCATATTGCTGTTGTAAATGGTGTTATTTTCAAAAATTAAGCCATTTCTGTTACAGGCTCCACGTTCCGGAATTTATCTGCCACTTCGTCCAATATTTCGTGAATGGTCTGGATGTTCTCTTCCTTCACCAAAAGCATTCTATACGGTTTAAAATCGGGCAAACCTTTGAAGTAATTGGCATAATGTCTTCTCATTTCAAAGATACCTACCCTCGGTCCTTTCCATTCTATAGACTTTTCGAAATGCGTCCTGCAGACGTTTACACGTTCTTCTACGGTTGGGCCGGCAAGGAATTCTCCGGTATTGAAGAAATGTCTTACTTCACGGAAGATCCATGGGTAACCGATTGCAGCACGACCGATCATAATGCCATCTACTTCATATTCCAGGCGCCAGTCGGCCGCTTTTCTTGGGCTGTCTACATCACCATTACCAAAAATCGGGATTTTAATTCTTGGATTGCGTTTGATTTCGCGGATCAGTGTCCAGTCTGCCTGTCCCTTATACAGCTGCGCCCGGGTACGACCATGGATGGTTAGTGCCTGAATGCCGATATCCTGCAGGCGCTCTGCCACTTCTTCTACGTTTTTCGTATTATCATCCCAGCCCAGTCTTGTTTTAACGGTAACAGGCAGGTGTGTGGCCTTAACCACCGCTTCGGTCATCTTAACCATCTTGTCAATGTCTTGCAAAAGGCTGGCACCAGCACCTCTACAGGCCACGTTTTTAACCGGACAGCCATAGTTGATGTCCATCAGATCAGGACCTGCCATCGTGGCGATTTCCGTGGCTTCCCGCATGTGGTCGATCTCACTGCCGAAGATCTGAATGCCAATAGGACGCTCATATTCGAAGATATCAAGCTTTTGCCTGCTTTTCGCGGCATCACGGATCAATCCTTCCGAAGAAATAAACTCCGTGTACATCATATCCACCCCACTCTGTTTACACACGTAACGAAATGGCGGATCGCTCACATCTTCCATTGGAGCAAGCAATAACGGGAACTCTCCCAGATCAATATTTCCTATTTTTACGGACATTTTTCTATCTTCAACGCAAATTACAGGCACAAAGGTACAAAATCATACATACAATGGATTTCCTGCAGAAACACCGATCAGAAAGTAGTGCTTATGTTCAGTTACTTATCCTCACCGGATATGCACTTGCAGGGCTCATCATTTGTAGTATTTTAAGCCTGATCGTATTGCTCGTGTTCTCTGATCATCAGACGATAGCAGTGCTTACGAATCTGTCCATAGAAGATCCAAACAGCATTAATTCCCTAAAAATCGTGCAGATTTTGAGTTCTATCGGGCTTTTTCTCTTGCCACCGATATTTCTCGCTGTTACCGAAGGAAGTAAGATCAGTCAGTTTTACAACTGGCAAAAGCCAACTTTAGCCATGCTGGGCATCATCTTCTTGCTCATGATGGTATCGCTGCCAATAACGGAATTGTCAGGATTAATTAACCAGAAAATGACACTACCCGAGGCGCTTAAGCCACTGGAGAACTGGATGCGGGACAAAGAAGAGGAAGCTTCCAAGATGGTGGTAGCACTGCTAAAGATGGACACCGCCGGGGACTTCCTCTTAAACCTGTTCATGATTGCTTTCTTACCTGCAGTAGCAGAGGAACTCATGTTTAGGGGTGGCGTACAGCGGGCTTTCTCCAGGATGTTTGGTAATCCGCATGTAGCGATATGGATCACTGCTTTCATTTTCAGTGCCATACATGTACAGTTTTTCGGTTTTATACCACGGTTGTTGCTCGGTGCACTGTTCGGCTACCTTTATGTTTGGACCAAAAGCCTGTGGTATCCAATGTTCGCACACTTCCTGAACAATGCTTATGCGGTATGTATGGCCTTGTACTTTCAAATTCATAACCTACCTTTGGAAAACGTAGATGAACAGCCGGCATTCAACTGGATGGGCTATGTCTTAGGGCTGGTTTTAACCGTATTGCTCCTCATTTACCTTAGAAAAAGATACATTGAAAATGGAAAACAACTGGACCAAAGTATACACCACCACGAACCCCATTACAGCGGAGATCATTAAGCAGGCTCTCGTGGAGCACGATATTCCTGCAGTGGTGATGAACAAGCAGGATTCATCATATAAAGCCTTTGGCGTCGTAAACATCCTCGTGCAGCCGGAGAACTTTGACCAGGCTTTAGCTTACATCATAGAGAATAACCTGAATGAAGACTAGAGCAATAACCGCATTTTTCTTTGCCATTGTAATGCTTGGCTCCTTCTTTTTGGGTGCCGAAGTATTCACCATTTTCTACCTTTTACTGAGCCTTGCAGGCCTGTACGAGTTCTATACCCTGGTTAATACCGCAGGCATTCTACCACACAAAATCCTTGGTATGGTGACCGGATTTCTGCTGTTTGGCGCTGTTGCAGCCTTTCCCTTTTTTCCATTTGATACCAAATACCTGCTTTTAGGTATTCCAATAGCCGTTTCTGTGTTCCTCTTTGAGCTTTATAGGACCGCTAAGAACCCTTTTAACAACATCGCCTATACTTTCCTCGGATTACTCTTTGTAGTGGTCCCATTCTGCTTCTTTTACGCGCTGGGCTATGTGCGAGATGAGCAGTTTAACTTCCATCTGCCGCTTGCCTTTATGCTGATGCTATGGGCAAGTGATACCGGCGCCTATCTTTTTGGGCGTAAACTTGGTAAAACCAAGCTGTTTGAGCGGCATTCACCGAAAAAGACCTGGGAAGGTTTTGCTGGTGGGATCCTGATGAGTGTGTTGGTTGCCGGGATTGTATCCCTGTTTTTTACCGAGATATCGATCTTAATCTGGGCGGGAATGGCCGTGCTGATCGTAACTTTCGGTACCCTGGGTGATTTGGTGGAGTCTATGCTTAAGCGAAGCCTGGATGTTAAGGATTCGGGTAATCTGCTGCCAGGACATGGCGGCCTGCTCGACCGTTTTGACGGCTTGCTTGTTGCTGCGCCGATCGTTTATGTCTACTTGTACCTGATTTTCAACTAAGTTGAGAGGGAATTAAGCCCATCATAAAGCAGCCCTGTAATGTTGTATAAATAGCGTTACGCGGCTTTTACTAGCTTCTGGTTCCATACTGTGCCTTAATAGGTTGCAACAGGTATTCCAGGCCATTTAACTTGATCTCGTACAAGGTGGCCAGGAGCTCACCAAGTTTGCCAGGAGGATAGCCTTCCCCATGGAACCAAACCAGGTAAGATTCAGGCAGGTCGCACATGGTACGCCCTTTATACTTGCCAAACGGCATCTTCATGGTAACCAGGTCTTTTAACAGTTGAGGATTCATATGATGCATATCGTGGCAGCTAAACTGCTACCACAGGTTCTTTTATTGTTAATGTGCTACGAGCTCCAGCATTTCCACTGCTTCATCGATGGTATTCAGGTTTTCGAAAGCAATTCGAAGACTGTTTTTTACTTCTTTCAGGTTGCACAATCTTGGGTGCTGCTGCGCAAAATTGATGATCCGCTCAAAAGTAGCGGAATCGAAGTATGCCGACTGTTTATCCGCGATGAAATACCCCCGGAGAATGCCTTTTTTAAAGCTTAGTTTCTCAAATCCCAGCCGTTTTCCTACCCACTGTAGCCTTAACACCTTCATCATGGTTGTAACAGGCCTAGGAATTGGTCCGAAGCGATCCCGTAATGACTTTTCAAAGGCTTTGAGTTCCGTTTCGTTCTCTATCTTGGATAGCTCGGTATACAGGTTATAGCGCTCGGTAATGTTGGTTACGTAATCATCGGGGATGTATAACTCCACATCCGTATCCACCTGTGTGAAGGTAACGAATGGCCTGGCTGGCTCATCTTTGAAAAGCTCCTTAAACTCATCGCTTTTAATCTCCTGAATGGCTTCATCCAGGATCTTGTGGTACATATCGAAGCCTATTTCCGCGATAAAGCCACTTTGCTCCGCTCCAAGCAGGTTTCCAGAACCACGAATATCCAAATCCCTCATGGCAATATTAAAGCCGCTGCCGAGGTCTGAGAACTCTTCAATGGCACTTAAGCGCTTTCTGGCCTCGTTCGTTAAAGTAGATAATGGCGGGCTCAGCAGGTAGCAGAAGGCCTTTTTATTGGAGCGTCCTACCCTGCCGCGCATCTGGTGCAGGTCACTTAACCCGAACATATGAGCGTGGTTGATGATGATCGTATTGGCATTCGGAATGTCCAATCCGGCTTCAATGATCGTGGTGGCTACAAGTACGTCCTTATCTCCGTTAATGAAGTCTAACATTACGTCTTCCAGCGCATCTCCGTCCAGCTGACCGTGAGCAATTCCAATCCGTGCTTTCGGTACTAAGGTCTGGATCAGTCCCCCGAGTTGTGTAAGGTCATTCACCCGGTTATGGATGAAGAATACCTGTCCACCGCGGTCCAGTTCAAACTGCACGGCTTCCTGGATCAGTTTATCATTGAAAACATGAAGCTCGGTATTTACCGCCTGCCGGTTTGGTGGTGGCGTATTGATGATCGACAAATCCCTTGCGCCCATCAAAGAGAAATGGAGAGTTCTGGGGATTGGCGTAGCTGTTAAAGTGAGTGTATCCACGTTTACGCGAAGTGCACGAAGCTTTTCTTTAGAGCTTACTCCAAATTTCTGCTCCTCATCAATGATCATTAGTCCAAGATCTTTAAACTTAACATCTTTACTTAATAGCCTGTGCGTACCAATAACGATGTCCACTTTACCCTCTGCCAAACGCGCCAGGGTGTCTTTAATCTGCTTATTGGTCTTAAAGCGATTGATATAGTCAATGGTACAAGGAAACTCCTTTAAACGGCCTGCAAAGGTCTTATAATGCTGCAATGCCAGGATGGTTGTTGGCACCAGCACGGCTGCCTGTTTACCATTGGCCACTGCTTTGAATGCCGCACGCACCGCTATCTCCGTTTTTCCGAACCCCACGTCACCACAAACCAGACGGTCCATCGGATAAGGTGCTTCCATATCCTTTTTCACGTCTAACGTAGCCTTTTCCTGATCCGGGGTATCTTCATAGATGAAAGAAGCCTCGAGTTCGGTTTCCATATAACCATCGGGCGCCATCGCCGTACCCACCTGAGCCTTCCGCATAGCGTAAAGCTTGATAAGGTCCCTGGCAATGTCTTTAACTTTTTTTTTTGTTGTTTTCTTAAGCTTATCCCAGGCCTCTGTACCCAGCTTGTTCATTTTTGGTGGTGTACCATCCTTGCCGCTGTATTTCGCAATACGGTTCAGCGAGTTGATGTTCACGTACAGCAGGTCATTATCCGCATAAACCAGACGGATCATTTCCTGCGTTTTCCCGTTCACTTCCACCTTCTCCAGTCCGGCGTATTTACCGATACCATGGTCAATGTGGGTTACGTAATCGCCCGGTTTAAGGTCACGGAGTTCTTTCAGGGTTATTGCCTGACTGCGTTGATAGCCTCTTTTAAGCTTGTATTTATAAAACCTGTCGAAGATCTGATGATCGGTATAACAGGCAAACTTGCGTACCGGATCAATATAACCTTCCCTAAGAGAAATATTTACGGGAGTAAATTTGGCGGTTTTATCGATATCATCCAGAATGGCGTATAAACGTTCTGTTTGTTTGGCCGAAGAGGAGAAAATAAAGTTGAATATACCCGCTTTCTCATTCTCCTTGATGTTATGGATCAGCAGGTTGAAATCCTTATTGAACGATGGCTGCGGCTTGGTGTCGAAATTGAAGATGTGATCCGTTCTGTAGAAGAACTGCTTTCCAAATTCCACCAAGGGGAATTCCTGCAGGATGTCCGCAATCATTTTCTCATCGGAGAAGCTGTATTTCGGGTCTATCCAGTTCTGATTTTCCTGCTTCTCCTGTGCAGGCAAAGCCTTCCACAGCTCAACCGCCTTCTTGTGCCCGGCTTTGATGATATCAAGCGTAAATTCTACGTCTTTGATCCAGACCTGCGTGTCTTTATCGATATAATCCAGCAGGTTAATGTTGCTTTCTGTCAGGTATTTCGATTGCACATTGGGGATGATGGTCAGTGTTTTTACATCATCTACCGAAAGCTGGCTTTCAATTTCAAAGGTCCGGATGCTCTCTACCACATCGCCGAAGAACTCGATCCGGTAAGGCAGATCGTGGGAGAAGGAAAAGATGTCTACGATACCACCGCGAATCGAAAACTGTCCGGGTTCATAGACGAAATCCGTTCTTTCAAATTCGTATTCAAACAGGAACTCATTAATGAATTCAATGCTGAGCTTCGTATTTACAGTAATTTCCAGCGTGTTTTTCTCCAGTACCGAGCGGTCGATCACCTTCTCAGACAATGCCTCCGGATAAGTAACAACGATTTTTCCAAATTCCGAATCATGATTCAGCTCATTCAGCACCTCTGCCCTGCCCAGCACGTTGGCCGTATCGATCTGTGTAAAATCGAAACCCTTGCGGTAAGAAGAAGGAAACAGCAGCACCGCTTTATCGAGGATACTTTCCAGATCACCTAAAAAATAGGCTGCTTCTTCGCGGTCTGGCAAGATAAAAAGCTGCGGTTTATGGAGTAGAAAGTAAGTGGCAACAGCGGCCATAGCATCAGCAGAACCTACCAGCCCTTTAAGCTGGATCTTGCTGCCTTTGCCCATATTAAGGGCCTTTGCCAATGCTACAATGCGCTCATCTGTTTTATATTGATTGATAATTTCGCGGATGTTCACAGACAAATGTAAGATTTAAGATTGTGTATAATGTAACATAAAGGGCATTTCTGGCTCTAAAAATAAAACGAAAATGAAAGCGCCGTTATACCTGTCGTTCGAACTGCTCTTCTGGATTGCTGCCCTGCTCCTGCTGGCAACAACCAGTCAGCCGGACGCGACAGCACATCAGGATTTCAGCCTTTGCCCTCTGGCAAATCTGGGTATTACCTGGTGTCCCGGCTGCGGCATCGGCCGTTCTTTAAGCCAGCTGCTGCATGGGCATATTCAGGAAAGTTTTAGAATGCACTGGTTTGGAATACCCGCATTGCTGATCCTGTTGTCCCGCATTTTCATATTGTTCAAACAGCTGTTCACTAAAAGAAGTTTAATAGGAAGGGAGAAATATTATGTTTAATTCACCATTTATGTCCCTGCCGGGTATTACCCCGCAGGAGTTTTCTTACCTGCAAACCGCTACTACCGGTTTCAGTGAGAACCAGTTACGTGGCTTCCTGATGATTTACGGGGGCAAAAGAAGGAACCCCGATGATATGTTGCTTTACTGCATCCTGGGCTTCTTTGTGCCAGGTTTATCCAGATTCCTGATCAACCAGATCGGTATGGGCGTGCTTTATTTCTTTACTTTGGGACTTTGTTTCATCGGAACCATCATAGATTTGATCAATTATAAAAGTCTTGCCTTCGAATACAATCAGCGCATGGTTTTTGAGAGCCTTCAGATGGTACGAATGGGCAACCCAATTTGAGAATGAAGTTAAATGAGTTAATACAACACCTGGAAAGCATAGCACCACTAGCCTACCAGGAAGACTACGACAATTCAGGACTGCTGGTCGGCGCAGCTTCCAAAGAGGTAAATTCCGCACTGGTAGCCCTGGATTGTACGGAGGCGATTGTCGACGAGGCAATCCTGCACAACTGTGATCTGATCATCACCCACCATCCCATCATCTTCAAGGGATTAAAAAAGCTAAACGGCAAAAACTACATCGAGCGTGTGATCCTCAAAGCGATCAAACACGATATTGCCCTGTATGCCATCCACACCAATCTGGACAGTGTACAACATGGGGTAAACAAAGTGATCTGCGATAAGCTGGGCATCAAAGATCCGGTGATACTGAGCCCGAAAAAGGGACAATTGAAAAAGCTGGTCACCTACTGTCCCGTTGATGAAGCGGATACCGTCCGTGAGGCTTTGTTCGCTGCCGGCGCTGGCAACATTGGCAATTACAGCGAATGCAGCTTTAATACCCGGGGTACCGGAACTTTCAACGGTAACGAAGACACCAATCCTTTTGTGGGTACCCCTGGCATCCGCCATCAGGAGCAGGAAATGCGTATAGAAACCATTTTCCGGGCGCAAGATGAACGGAAAGTGTTACTGGCATTACTGGAAAGCCACCCGTATGAAGAAGTTGCCTACGATGTTTACCTGCTCGATAATAAGAATCAGGAGGTTGGTGCAGGCATGGTTGGCTTTCTAAAAGAACCCCTGGAAGGCACTGAATTCCTGCAGCTGCTTAAAACACAAATGAAGGCCAGCGTAGTGCGGCATACCGAAATATTGCCGAAGCCCATCCGCAAAGTTGCCGTGTGTGGTGGATCAGGAAGCTTCCTGCTGAAGGACGCTATAGCTGCTGGTGCAGATGCTTTTGTAACCGCAGATTTTAAGTATCACGAGTTTTTTGACGCAGAGCAAAAACTGATGATTGCAGATATTGGACACTTTGAAAGTGAACAGTTTACGTCGAATTTGTTGTTGAATATTATTAGAGAAAAATTTCCTAACTTTGCGATCCGTTTAACAGCGCAAAATACAAACCCCATAAATTACTTCTTTTAATGGAACAAACTGTAGAGCAAAAGCTAAAAGCTTTATACGAATTACAAACCCTTCATACTAAAATCGATAAAATCCGTCAGATCCGTGGTGAGTTACCAATGGAAGTTGCGGATTTGGAAGATGAGGTTGCAGGTTTAGAAACCCGTATTCAAAAATTAAAAGGTGAACTGGATGATACTGAAGATTCCATCGTAAGCCGTAAAAATATGATTAAAGAGGCGCAAAGCCTGATCAAGAAATACGAGACCCAACTTAAAGAAGTTAAAAATAATCGTGAGTATGATGCTTTAACCAAGGAAGTTGAGATCCAAAACCTGGAGATCCAGGTTTGCGAGAAAAAGATCAGAGAGTTTGGCTTTGACATCGCTTCAAAAACCGAAATCTATGAGAAAGCATTAGCTGATCTGGAATCAAGAAAGAAAGATTTAGAAATTAAAAGGGGCGAACTGGAAACCATCACCGCTGAAACGGAAAAAGATGAGCAGACTTTGAACGTAAGAGCACAAACTGCAGAAACTTCCATCGAAGAGCGCTTGTTAACGGCTTACAAACGTTTGAGAAAGAATGCAAATAACGGCCTTGCTGTAGTTACCATCGACCGTGATTCATGTTCAGGATGTTTCAATCAGATCCCTCCTCAAAGACAATTAGATATCCGTCAGCGCAAAAAGATCATCGTTTGCGAACACTGTGGTAGAATTCTGGTAGATGAGGCTTTAACATTAGAACAAGCAGCATCTTAGTCATAAAAGCTTAGATAAAGAAAAAGCGATTAGAATCCTCTAATCGCTTTTTTTATGTCTGATGTAATCTTAGTTGTAAAGTAAGAGATCGTTCAACCAATAGGCTTAAAATTGATAAACAAAGGCATTGATGTGCATACCTGCACCCACCGATGCAAACACTGCATATTCACCCTTTCTTACCGCATAACCTTCTACCTTCCCCTTCTTAACCAGATCCAGTAAAGTCGGTATCGTTGCAACCGAGCTATTGCCCAACCAGGAGATGGTCATCGGTACAAGTTTTTCCGGGATGCAATCTACCTCATATAGCTTAAACAGGCGCTTCATGATCGCGTGATCCATCTTGCCGTTAGCTTGGTGAATGAATACCGTTTTGATGTCTTCAATGGATAGTCCAGCCTTGTCTATTGCCTTTTTTACTACCTGCGGCACGTTGATCACTGCAAATTCATACAGTTTTCTACCATTCATTTTCAAGTAGGTATTTTCGGCATTATGTCCTGGATTGTTGCTCTTGCCCATCGTTAGCAACGATGCATGTTGAAGCGTATAGGACTGCGTTTTATGTGCAATGATGCCTGTCGGTGTGTCTGAAGCGATAGCTTCCATAATTACCGCACCTGCGCCGTCAGAAAAGATCATACTGTCACGATCATGCGGATCAATCACCCTGGAAAGGGTTTCCGAGCCGATAACCATAACTTTCTTTGCATCACCACTCTTGATCATGTAGTCCGCCTGAATACAACCCTGCACCCAGCCCGGACAACCGAAGATCAGATCGTAAGCTACACAATCCGGGTTGGCGATCTGCAAACGCTGTTTCACTTTGGCTGCCAACGAAGGGATCATGTCCATCCGGTTTGACCCAAGTTTAACGTCTCCGAAATTATGACAGAAGATGATGCAATCCAGGCTTTCCTGGTCAATACCACTGTCTGCAATCGCGTTTTGCGCAGCAACCGTAGCGATATCACTGCTTACCTGATCTGCATCCGCATAACGGCGTTCGGTAATTTCCGTGATTTCAGAAAATTTGCTGATGATCTCCTTGATGTCTTTCTCAATCTTTAAACCATTTTCATAGAATGCCGATTCCAGGAACGAGTTGCCGTGTACGACGTTATTGGGAATGTAACTCCCGGTACCTGTAATTGTTGAGTATAAAGGGCTGATTTTGTCCATTTTGAACCGTATACTGTTTTGGTATAAAGTATAAATCTAACGTTATTTAGCTAAATATACAAATCCCGGAAAAATACTAGGCGAAATCGTCAATAAGAAATACGAATAATTCTTTAGGCCCGTGAGCACCAAGAACAAGCGTCTTTTCGATGTCTGCCGTGCGGCTGGGACCAGTTATCGTACTGACCAAAGAAGGAATGTTACTACCGTATTTGGATTTGATGAGCTGAAGACCATCTTTGAGGTCCATCACCAGCTGACCGGTACGGGCAATTACGATATGATGATTGGGGTAAATGCTTAACCGGCGACCGGCAGCATTCTTATTAGATACCATTACAGAGCCATTACGGGCAATTAAGGCTTCACACAAGGTTATACCTACCTCTGCCATCTCAAAGTCTTTGTCGGTCTCGTAAAATGGAAATTCATAGTGATTCAGGAGCTCCTGGAGTTCAGGCTCCCAGCAATAGATCTTGCGCCACTTAAATCTGGCTGCAAGGTCGAGCATGTTCTCGATAAAATCGATCCCATTTTCGCAGAAAATGAACTTACCGCCAACGGCGGTAAGTTCTTCTGCAAACAATATTTCAGGGATTTCTTCCGTCGCTTTATACAAGGCAGAATCCTCAACATTAAGATAAGGAATGTCCCTTTTTTCCAAAAGGGCTTTCCTTATCTTCTTTAACATTAACTCTTTTGAAGAGATGCTTTCCTGCATATAACCGTCTTTATTCTTTCGGAATTCGTCTGTTAGGACTCCGATTTTGCAGGATTAATAATTGCAGTTGGATCTGTAGTTTCTCCAACGCCTTCATGAATCAGACCTTCTGCTGCAGGTGTTTGATCACCAGTACCGTTCACAAACTCGTCGTAAGTGGTACGGTTGTCAAAAGGACGTTTACCAAGGATCTCTTCCAGATCGGTCTGGAACAAGATTTCTTTTTCAAGAAGCTTTTGCGCCAGCTTTTCAAGGCCTTCACGTTTATCGGTCAACAGCTTTTTAGTTGTTTCGTAAGCATTTGCAATAATTGCACGTACTTCCTCATCGATCATTTCAGCAGTTTTGTCCGAATAAGGTTTACTGAAGTTGTACTCATTCTGTGGATCATGGAAAGAAACGTTACCAATATTGGTGTTCATACCATAGATCGTCACCATTGCATAAGATAGTTTGGTGATTCTTTCCAGGTCGTTCTGAGCACCTGTAGAGATCTTACCGAATACAATATCTTCCGCTACACGGCCACCAAGCGTCATACACATACCATCAAGCAGCTGCTCGGTGGTATACAGGAACTGCTCCTTAGGCAAGTACTGCGCATAGCCCAGGGCTGCAACACCACGTGGAACGATAGACACCTTCACCAATGGATCTGCATGCTCCAGGAACCAGCCCGCAATCGCGTGACCAGCCTCATGGTAAGCCACGATCCTTTTTTCTTCAGGAGAAATAATCTTGTTTTTCTTTTCTAAACCACCAATCACACGATCAATCGCATCCTGGAAGTCCTGCATGTCAACGTTTTCTTTGTTGCGTCTTGCTGCAATAAGCGCCGCCTCGTTACATACGTTGGCAATTTCAGCACCGGCAAAGCCTGGTGTCTGTGCAGAAAGCTTTTTAGCATCGACCACTTCAGCCGTTTTAATTGGCTTCAAGTGAACTTTAAAAATTTGTTCACGACCTACCAAATCTGGCTTATCGATCGAGATCTGCCTGTCAAAACGTCCGGGACGAAGCAATGCCGAATCCAAAACATCAGGTCTGTTGGTTGCTGCCAAGATAATAATACCAGAGTCGGTACCAAAACCATCCATCTCAACAAGCAACTGGTTCAAGGTATTTTCACGCTCATCGTTGCCACCCATCATGCTGTTTTTACCACGGGCACGACCAATGGCATCCACCTCATCGATAAAGATGATACATGGCGCTTTATCTTTAGCCTGTTTAAACAAGTCACGTACCCTGGATGCACCTACACCCACGAACATCTCCACGAAATCAGAACCTGAAAGCGAGAAGAAAGGTACTTGTGCTTCACCAGCAACGGCCTTGGCAAGCAAGGTTTTACCGGTACCAGGAGAACCCACCAGGAGCGCTCCTTTAGGGATTTTACCCCCAAGGTTGGTGTATTTTTTAGGATTTTTAAGGAAATCCACGATCTCCATAACCTCTTGTTTAGCTTCCTCAAGGCCTGCTACATCATTAAACGTTACATTTACCTGGCTTTCCTTATCAAAAAGCGTGGCCTTAGACTTTCCAATGTTGAAGATCTGGCCACCGCCACCGCCTGCACCACCGCCCATTCTGCGCATGATGAAGATCCAGAAGCCGATGAAAAGCAATACTGGTACAATGATCGTAAAGAACCAGGAGTTTAAAGTGCTCTGTCTGGTTTCTTTGATGGCTGCGATACGCTGATCCTCAGGAAGATCCTTTTGCGATTCCTTCAACTGATTATCAAGCCCGTCCATGGAACCTGAATTGAAGTAAACGGTTGGCCCGTCTGCAGCACCAAAGTTATTTTTGTTCTTATAAGGTGCGTATTTAGGGTCCTTTAGTCTGTCTTTTTTAATGAAAACATCTGCACGAACCAGGTCCTCATACTTGTAGGCAACGATTTTTTCCACGTCTCCAGGAAGCAGCATCTCTGTTTCGAAGGTACGGTAAGCAATAGGCTTGCTTGAATCCGAGCTGATCAGGAACTGAACCAGGATCAACCCGATGATGATTGCCGCGTAAACCCAGAAGATATTGAATTTAGACCCCTTCTGTGGCTTCTTAGGTATATTCGGGATCCGCTTGATCAACTTGGGTTTGCTATTATTATTATCTTTTTCTTTCATTTTAGTCTGCTGGATTTAACAAATTAGGCGCTTTGATATGATGTCGTCTGCGCGTCGCCCCATAGGTCCTCTATTCCGTAGAAGTTGCGTTTTTCTGTTTTAAAGATGTGCACTACGATATCGAAATAGTCTAGGATGATCCATTCGGCGGCTTCTAAACCCTCTTTCCGCCATGGATGTGTTTGGGTACTTTTAAATATTTCCTCTTCAACGCTATCTGCGATAGCTTTAACCTGGGTTGCTGAATCAGCATTGCAAACCACAAAATAGTCTGACACCGAGCTGTTTAGTGCTCTTAAATCTAAACGAACGATATCATTTCCTTTCTTTTCCTGGATGCCATGCACGGCTATTTCTGAGAGGTATGTAGAGAGATTTCCGATTTTCTTTTTAATCATTAAATGTTTTATGTTTGATAAACAACAATATATAATCAACCATTGCAAAATAACACTTTTTCGACATTATTTGTTGGTCAAAATCTTATCAAATTAACAACGGTCGACTCGACGAATAATTATTTAAAGATCCTGGTGTCAAAATCCGAGCCATTAGCCGAAGGGACTGTAATTATGGCAGATGACCAATTTGCAGGTCGCGGGCAGCAAAATTCTACCTGGATCGCTGCACCAGGGAAAAATTTAACTTTCAGTTTATTACTGCATCCGCTTTTCCTGCCCATCAACGATCAATTCAAACTGAACATGGTGATCTGTAATGCCTTAAAAACAGCCTTAGCTAACTTTACGGGTAAAAACATCGTCTTTAAATGGCCTAATGACCTCTACTACAACGATCAGAAACTCGGTGGGATCCTCATCGAGAACCTGCTTGCTGGAAATAAGTATAAGTCTGCAATTGTTGGCATTGGCATTAATGTAAACCAGCTGGAATTCAGTCCGCTGTTAGCAGGTAAAGCCACCTCTATAGCCCAAATTTTACAAGAAGATGTTAATTTAGTTCAACTATTAGCGGAAATTTGCAGTCAGATTGAAAGTGGGTACCTCAGATTGAAGTCTGGTGCTTATGCCGACCTTCAGGCGCAGTATTTGACAGGGCTCTACAAATATGATGAAATTGCCTGGTACAAACAAGGCGATGTTGTTTTTGAAGCCAAAATTACCGGCGTTACCTCCAGTGGCCAGTTGGTCATGGAAAAAGAAGGTAAGCAGCTACAGTTCAACTTAAAAGAGATCGAATTTATAACCAACAGAACATGAAAAAACTAACCTTAATCCTAAGCCTCTTGTTTTTCACCGCAATGGGCGCCTTTGCTCAGATTGAAGATCCGGTTACCTGGTCGTATGCCGCTAAAAAAGTAAGCGCGACAGAAGCCGTGGTTTACCTTAAAGCCTCCATGGAAAAAGGCTGGCACATCTATTCTCAGAATGTTAAACCAGGTGGCCCGATCAAAACCACCATCAAGTTTGAACCTTCAGCAAGCTACACCAAAGTGGGCAAAACGCTGGAACCGAAGCCAATCACCAAGTTCGAAGACACCTTCAACATGGATGTAAGTTATTTTGAAAACGATGTGATCTTTCAGCAACGTGTGAAGCTTGCTAAAGGCGCAACCGTAGTTAAAGGTACCGTAGAATTCATGGTTTGTAATGACCGTAAATGTTTGCCGCCTAATGAAGTCGCTTTCAGCGTTCAGGTAAAATAACCCTCTACACAGGTATTTTAAGAGCGCACGATTTTCGAGGCGCTCTTTTTTTATGCTCCACACGCGCTCCAAGCCATAAGCCACCTGCTTCAAAAAGCAGAATAAAAAAATATTCATTAATTTCACGCCCTTTAAACCGCGCCAATGAGAAATTTTGTGATAATTCTTGGAATCATGCTAAGCTTTTTCGCCTTGCAAGGCCAGAATACTTATGCAAGCAACACCTTGCAGGATTCTACAGAATTAATTGATGATCTTCAATTTACGGAAATCGGATCCGCTGAAGACAGCCTTAACAACGCTGCTATTCAGGATTCAAGTTTGCAAGATTCCCTTCCAAAAAGTCCGGCTCCAACAGCTATCGGCGCAGGTTCAGATGCTGCTTCAGATTTAAACAGCTCAGCGGATTCAAGTAAAACCTTATGGCAAACCTTCATTGAAGGACTTGTAGGTGGTTTTATTGCCTTCCTGATGCCTTGTATCTTTCCGATGGTGCCACTTACAGTGAGTTATTTCACCAAACGTGCCGGCAGCAGACAACGCGGAATCTTCCAGGCGCTGATCTATGGTGCTTCCATTATCGTGATTTATGTGGCTTTTGGCTTGTTGATCACGCTTTTATTCGGTTCTGCAAAGCTGAACGAATTAAGCAGCAGCGGATGGTTCAACATGGCATTTTTCCTGTTGCTGGTGGTATTTGCCATATCCTTCTTTGGAACCTTCGAGATTACACTTCCAAGTTCCTTCGTCAATAAAATTGATGCAAAAGCAGATTCCGGCAAAGGACTAGGCGGCATTTTCTTCATGGCAGCCTCCCTGGCGCTGGTCTCTTTCTCCTGTACCGGACCAATTATCGGAACGCTCCTGGTGCAGGCAAGTGCTAAAGGGGAAATCCTTGCACCAGCCATCGGGATGTCGGGCTTTGCCCTGGCTTTAGCGCTACCTTTTACCTTATCTGCGGTATTCCCGGGATTCCTAAACAGCATGCCTAAATCTGGCGGTTGGTTAAACTCGGTTAAAGTCTGCCTGGGTTTCCTGGAGCTGGCTTTAGCGCTCAAGTTCTTGTCGGCCGCCGACCTGGTGTGGCACTGGGAATGGTTCGACAGGGAGATTTTCCTTTCCCTTTGGATCGTGATCTTCGTTTTAATGGGGATTTACCTACTTGGCAAAATCAAGTTCTCGCATGATAGTGATGTGGCCTATGTAAGCGTACCACGACTGTTCTTTGCGATCTTCTCTTTCTCCTTTGCCATGTACCTGGTACCTGGTTTATGGGGTGCGCCGGTGAATATCCTGAGTGGTATTGCTCCGCCAATGAACACGCAGGATTTTATTCTGGGTGGAGGCGCAACAGCTGCACCGGCCTCGGATACTGGATTTCCAGCTTCGGTAAAGTACGATGATGTATTGCATCCGCCACGTAATTTCAATGCCTTTTTCGATCTGGATGAAGGTATGGCTTACGCGAAGAAAGTAAATAAACCTGTATTGATCGATTTTACCGGCCATGCCTGCGTAAACTGTCGTAAGATGGAAGACAAAGTCTGGGTAGATCCGGAAGTTGGTCGCATCATCAGAGAAGAATATGTATTAATTCAGTTATATGTAGATGAGCGTTCCGTGAAAATGCCGGCAGAAAAGGTTCACTACTCGAAATTACTGAGAAAAGAAACCAAAGATCTCGGTAGCTGGAACGGCGATTTCCAGGCTACCAGATATCAATCAAATTCACAACCCTTTTACGTCCTGGCAGGACAGGATCTTGAGCCAATGGTTACGCCTCAGGGTGCAATTTTTGATGCTGCGGAATATGCGGCATTCCTGCAGCGTGGGGTTGACATATATAAAGCACGCAATAACACAAATGAGTAAGATTAAGAAAATAGGTGTATTAACATCAGGTGGGGATGCGCCAGGGATGAACGCTGCCATTAGAGCGGTCGTCAGGGCAGGAATATACTACGATTTAGAAGTTACCGGTATTTTAAGAGGTTACGAAGGCTTAATTCATGGCGATTTTATCGAAATGAATGCCAAGTCGGTAGCGAACATCATTCAGCGGGGTGGTACCATCCTGAAAACAGCAAGGAGTAAAGAGTTCCGAACCGTGGAAGGCCGTAAAATTGCCCACGAAAGACTTGTAAAAGCTGGCATAGATGCTTTGGTGGTGATCGGTGGTGACGGAACATTTACGGGTGCCAACCTCTTCGCATCTGAGTTCAACTTCCCGATCATCGGTTTACCAGGTACGATTGATAACGATCTTCGGGGTACGGATTTCACCATCGGTTATGATTCTGCAATCAATACCGTAATTGACGCCGTAGATAAGATCCGGGATACCGCGGAATCACATGACCGTTTGTTCATCGTTGAGGTGATGGGTCGTGACTCCGGGCTTATCGCTTTAAGAAGTGGTATTGGCGTGGGTGCGGAATCTATTCTAATTCCAGAGGCAAATTCTGGTGTGGAAGGTTTGGTAACCAGGTTAGAAGGTGGCCGCCGCGACAAGTCTTCAAAGATAATCATCGTTGCCGAAGGTGATGAAATTGGCGGCGCGTTTAACGTTGGCGAAGCGCTTAAAGAGAAATTCCCGACTTACGATATCCGCGTTTCTGTTCTGGGCCATATTCAGCGTGGCGGAAAGCCAAGCTGTATGGACCGCGTACTTGCCAGCCGTTTAGGCGTGGCTGCGGTAGAAGGGCTGTTAAATGGGCGTACAAGAGAAATGGCAGGACAGGTGAACCGTGAAGTGGTTTTTACACCTTTCGATAGCGCGATCAAACACATCGACGCAGAGGAAATAACACCAACCTGGCTGAAACTGGTGGATATTCTATCCATGTAAACCTAAAACATATCATTATTGAGCGCCTGTAGCATGTTGAATGCTGCAGGCGTTTTTTTTGCAGATGTTTTTAAGCGCATCAAAGCTAAATTCGGCGGGCAGGCAGTATTGCTTCTTGGCCGCCTTCTCTTCGCCTCTTCACCGCCTATTGTTCGCCTATTGTTCGGCTCCAGCCGAAGAAAACGCGACTAAGAGCCGCTTTAAAGGCGATTTATATTCCAATCGGGATCAAATCTGCCACTACGCATGCATCGGGCTGATTCTACTGCAGTTTATTCAAGTTTGGATGTTGGATCAAAGAATGGCTTTCAAAACCTGTTCCCAGGTATCCACACGTTCGTAACCAGTGATCAGCATGTTATGTGGGGAAGAAAACAGGAGCGGACGCCCTTTAAAATCTTTGAAGTTTTTAATGCGGTCATCAATCAGGATATCGGCTTCAATGATCTTGTCGCCGCAAAACATGATTTGCTGCCAGGAAATGAAGGGAAAATGTTCTGCCAGCCAGTCATATTTGTCTTCCAGGGAGTTGCGGAATTCCATAGCTGCGGATACAATGTACACCTCATGTTGCTCCTGCAGTTTCTGAATGCCTTCAATTGCACCGGGAATCACCGGCAGATCTCTAAAAAAGCCCTTTTCATTGATGTAATCGAACCATTTCATGTTCACCGCTTCGGGTACATGATGGTAAATTTCATTTCCGGGATCCAGCACCAGGTTTAAAGGGACACCGCAATCACGGTTGTAGAGTTTTATAAATTTAGTTATCGGGTCTGCAATGACCTCATCCATATCTATTGCTATTCTCATATACTGAATTTAGCTGCCTAATATCGAAAAGATAATAACAACTGTGCTGATCCATACTCAATAGAGTCTGCTTTTTTCGATTCTTTCTTGTGCTATCAAGATATGCGACCAACTTAATTGTCGTGACAGCGTAACGACAATTTTCTCGTCATTAAATTGTTTAGCAAATTGTAGGATTCTTCGAAGATTCTTTTCCTCGAAATTCCGGCCGTACTTTGTGGTAAGTTCAAGCGACAGCGTCGTGATAATTTGCTTTCCATAATGCGCCCGCTGGTTTTTGCTCAGCTTTTTACCATAATCAACAATTACCCCAACTTGCATCTTGTTAATCATGAGTAATTTACTTACTTTTGCATCCCCGCAAGCATGTAGCTCCGGGAACTATGTTGAATACATAAACCAATAACGAAATGGCAACTAAAATCAGATTGCAAAGATTCGGTAAAAAAGGTAAGCCTTTTTTCCACGTGGTAGTAGCGGATTCTCGCGCACCAAGAGATGGTAAATTCATTGAGCGTTTAGGTTCTTACAACCCAAACACCAATCCTGCAACCATCGAAATTGATTTCGAAAAAACTTTAGACTGGGTAAACAAAGGTGCTGAACCTACTGATACTTGTCGCGCTATCCTTTCTTACAAAGGTGTTTTATACAAAAAACACTTAGAAGGTGGTGTTAAGAAAGGTGCTTTAACTGCAGAACAAGCTGATGCTAAATTTGCGGAATGGTTAGACGCAAAAGGTGGTAAGATTGCTGGCAAAAAAGAAAGCCTTACTTCTTCGAAAGAAGAAGCAAGAAAACTTGCTTTAGCTGCTGAGAGCAAGAAAAACCAGGACCGTGCTGCTGCTTTAGCAATTAAAAATGCACCGGTTGAAGAAGTAGCTGAACCAGCTGCTGATGAAACTGCTGAAACTGCTGCTGAAGGTACTTCAGAAGAAACAGCGGAAAACAACGCTTAAGATTGTTATCCTGCAAAATAGCGAAGCTTCTGTAAAAGAACGCTTCGCTATTTTCATTTACAGACATTATGAAATTAGAAGAAGCATTTTACATCGGGTATATTACCAAAACCAAAGGACTAAAAGGGGAAGTGCAGCTGTACTTCGAATACGATAGTCCGGAATTACTGGACCTGGATGTGGTTTTTGCCGAAATTAACGGCAAAATGGTTCCATATTTCGTGTCCTCCTGCAAGCTTCAGAACAACCAGACCGGGAACATCTACTTCGATGACATCGATCATATCGACAAGGCGCAGATCTTGGTTAAAAAGAAGATCTACCTGCCTTTAGAAAAGATGCCAGACCGTTCGGATGATGATTTTCATTACAATGACCTGATCGGCTTTATGGTAAGTGATGAAACCCTTGGGGAGCTGGGAGAGATCCTGGATGTGAATGAGTATCCGCAGCATTTTGTGGCCACCATGAATTACAAGGAAAAAGAAGTGCTTTTCCCTTTGAATGAGGACATGATCCTGGAGATTGATCTGGATGAGGAAACCATTCTGGTAGATTTGCCTGATGGCTTGTTAGACCTTTACTTAAACTCCTAAGATGCGTTTCGACATTCTGACCGTACTCCCGGGTTTATTGGAGAGTCCATTTGCACATTCGATCTTACAGCGTGCACAGAAGAAGGGCAAGGCGGAGATCGTGGTGCACAACCTACGGGATTATGCTACAAACAAGCAGAAAAGCGTAGATGATTATCCTTATGGTGGTGGCAGTGGCATGGTGATGTCGATAGAGCCATTTGCGAAATGTATAGAGGCGCTAAAAGCAGAACGTAGCTATGACGAGATCATCTTCATGACACCGGATGGGCCGACGTTGAATCAGAGCATGGCTAATGAGCTTTCGAGCCTGGGCAATGTGATGATCCTTTGCGGGCACTACAAGGGCATAGATCAGCGTATTCGCGACATCTATGTAACCCGTGAGATCTCTATTGGAGATTATGTATTGTCTGGAGGGGAACTTCCTGCAGCGGTGCTTGTGGATAGCGTGGTGCGCTTGATTCCCGGTGTGCTCAATGATGAAACTTCGGCTTTATCGGATAGCTTTCAGGGCGAATTACTGGATGCGCCTGTGTATACCCGGCCGGCAGATTGGAACGGACATAAGGTGCCAGACATTCTGTTAAGCGGACATGAAGCAAAGATCAACGAGTGGCGCCATGAACAGGCATTATTGCGGACACAGCAGCGCAGACCCGATTTACTTGGCGATGAGTAAATACCATATGGCCAGATCTTTCCACCAAAAAAACGGCTTCAACAGCGTCGAATGTGGAATTATCAACTAATGTGGAAAAAAATAAAAATCGCTTTTATTAATTAAAAATTATTCTTAATATTGCAGTCCGATTTTAATACAACAAAAGATCGGCTTAATAGCTTAAAATCATGGATTTAGTAAAATTTGTTGAAGAGCAGGTAATCGCAAAAAATGAAGTTCCTGCATTCAAATCAGGAGATACAGTGAGTGTACACTATAAAATTCGCGAAGGTAATAAAGAACGTGTTCAAATTTACCAAGGTGTTGTATTGCAACGTAACAGCGTTGGTGCAAGCGAAACCTTTACTGTTCGTAAGATGTCTAACGGCGTTGGTGTGGAACGTATTTTCCCAATCAACTCTCCAAACATTCAAAAAATTGAAGTTAACAGCTACGGTAAAGTTCGTAGATCTAAACTTTACTATCTACGTGCATTAACTGGTAAAGCTGCGCGTATTAAATCCAGAAGAGTTTAATTTCACGCAACCAAGATATTTAAACCTTCCCGATCACCTCGGGAGGGTTTTTTTGTTTTCCATATTCGCCAAAGAACAAACACACAAATGAAGGAGCTATTAAAGATTTACGAAGAAAAACAACCGGAAATTGTATTCGAATGGAAGGACAAGGAGTCTGAAGCCGAAGGCTGGGTGGTGATCAATTCACTGCGCGGTGGTGCTGCCGGCGGCGGTACCCGCATGCGCAAAGGCCTCGATAAACGGGAAGTAGAATCCCTGGCGAAAACCATGGAAGTTAAATTTACCGTGTCCGGTCCGCCGATCGGTGGTGCAAAATCGGGCATCAACTTCGATCCTGCAGATCCCAGGAAGAAAGAAGTGCTTCAACGTTGGTATAAAGCAGTAATGCCGCTTTTGAAAAGCTATTATGGTACTGGCGGCGACCTGAATATTGATGAGATCCACGAGGTGATTCCAATCACGGAGAATTATGGTTTATGGCACCCGCAAGAGGGTGTGATCAACGGTCATTACCGTGCAAGGGAGAATGAAAGGATCCACCAGATCGGCCAGCTGCGTTATGGCGTTTCCAAAGTGCTGGAAGATCTTGAATATACGCCTAATATCAAGAGTAAATATGTGGTTGCAGACATGATCACCGGTTACGGGGTATCTGAGTCGATCCGCCATTATTATAACATCTGGGGCGGCGATTTGAGTCAAAAGCGTGCGGTTATACAAGGTTGGGGTAATGTGGCTGCTGCTGCAGGTTATTACCTGGCTAAAAACGGTGTTAAAGTAATTGGTATCATCGACCGGGTGGGTGGTCTGATCAAACCGGAAGGGTTTTCATTGGAGGAGATCACTGATCTGTTTAACAACAGAGCAGGAAACACGCTCGTTGCGGATGCTTTAATTCCTTTTGATCTGGCTAGTGAACAGATCTGGAAATTAAATGCGGAAATCTTCGTGCCTGCTGCTGCTTCCCGGCTGGTAAAACAGGCTGAAGTGGACCAGCTGATCGCTGGAGGTTTAGAAGTGATTGCCTGCGGTGCTAACGTGCCTTTTGCGGATAAAGAGATCTTCTTCGGACCAATTATGGAGCATGCAGATGCGCATGTTTCCGTGATCCCGGATTTCATTGCAAACTGCGGTATGGCCCGCGTTTTTGCTTACCTGATGGAGAAAAATGTGGAGATGAGTGATGAGGCCATCTTTACTGATGCTTCTCAGACCATTGAGAAGGCACTGAAAGCCGTTTATGTAGCTTCTGAGGCTCGTACAGGTATTTCGAAAACAGCCTTCGAGATCGCTTTAAAACAGCTGATATAAACATCGTTTCGCTGTTGCTTTGTAAGTAGCAGCGAAAACAACATAACAAAAAAGCCTGCAACGTTGAATTGCAGGCTTTTTTGTTATGTTGTTTTTTGATCGTGTTTGATCTCTTATTTTGTCTAATGATGCGTTCTTGAATGCTGATCAAATATAAAGCTTATGGAAGCTCGCCTAATACGGTGATTCCGCCACGTACGATTTGGTTAAGTTCCAAATCAACCTTGGTGCCGATTGGCAGGAAAAGATCCACTCTGGATCCGAATTTGATAAAGCCAAACTCCTTGGTTTGTTCTACCACATCGCCCTCTTTTACATACCATACAATACGTCTGGCCAATGCACCTGCAATCTGACGGAACAGTACCGGGGTTCCGGACTCATGCTCCACCACAACGGTTGTTCTTTCGTTTTCTGTAGAAGATTTCGGGTTCCAGGCGGCAAGATACTTTCCCGGGTGGTATTTGAAGTAACGCACAATGCCGGATATTGGATTACGGTTGATGTGTACGTTTACGGGCGACATGAAAATGCTCACCTGAAGTCTTTTGTCTTTAAAGTATTCTTCTTCAATAGTTTCTTCAATAACCACCACCTTGCCGTCTGCAGGGCAGATGATCATTTTATCCTGCGCCAGGAATGGTCTGCGTGGGTTTCTGAAGAACTGGAGAACGGTAATGAATAAAACCAGCGACACAACGTAGATCAGCCAACGCAACCAGGTGATGTCGGCATATCTGTAATCAATGAATGCGTTTAACACAAAAATAACGAGCAGTGTTAAAGCAATCGATGTGTAACCTTCCTTATGTATGGTCATAAAATCTTAAAAGTATTCTGCAAAAGTGAGAAAAATATTTAAGATTGAGGTAAAGTAACTGTATCTGCGGCGCGGTAAATGTCTTTTAAATTCCGTCCAAGGCCATTATAGTCTAAACCGAAACCAACCACGAACTCATTCGGGATTTCAAACCCTACATATTCCAGCTCCTTGATCGGCTCCAGCAGGGCTGATGGTTTAAACAGCAGTGAGCATACTTTGATGGAAGCGGGATCTTGCTCCTGAAGTTTTTCAATGATGTGTTTAATGGTGCGACCGGTATCTACGATGTCTTCAACAATGATCACATCGCGGTTATGCAGGTTACTTGGTAATCCAAAGATCTCTTTCACATTACCCGTACTGGCCAATCCGCCTTGGTAGGAGGATAATTTGATGAATTCTACTTCGCAGGAGATGTTCAGTTCTTTAAGCAGGTCTGCGATAAACAGAATACTGCCATTGAGTACGCCGATGAATACCGGGCAGCGGTTTTCATAATCTACATTGATCTGTATGCCCAGCAGTCTTGTACGTTTATTAATGTTTTCATGCTCCAGGAAGATCTCAAATTCCTTATCAGCGATCTGTATGTTGTTCATGTTTCTTTGGATCAATCGTCTTTTTTTGCTTTTTCAAGCTCTCTTTCTAATCGGCGCCTTTCGCGGCGCTCTTCCCGAAGCTGCTTTCTGGTCTTGGTGGTATCCTGCTGCGCAGGTTTTACCGTAGCAGTGTCTTTTTTCGCCCGGCCAAATAGGCGGTCGAACAGGTTTTTAGATTCATCCTGCGTATTGATTACTGGCAGTGCATCATCCTCGTTGTCAAAGACCGTGGTATCCACCTCAATGGTGTCTGGAAGCAAGTATTGTCTTAAGCCCTCCCGTAATCTTACATTGTAGAAGCCATAGCTGCTCGTATCCGACGGTGTTAGGCCGCGACGTGCCATAATGTTGCCCAGGAACCTGAAATATCCCCTCAGGTATGGCTTCAGGGTACCATCGCCATAGAATTTAAACATGGCGATCTTTGGTCTTGGAACAATGTTAGCAAGGAAAATACCTTCGCCGACACTCAGGTCTGCTGGTGATTTGCCGAAGTAGTGTCTGGAAGCTTCGCCAATACCGTAGATGTTCTGACCCATTTCGATGATGTTGAAGTAAACTTCCAGCATCCGGTTTTTGGAGATCAGGCGGTTGTTCTCAATCAGCCATACGATCAGGATCTCTTCCACCTTACGTGCAAGGGTTTTCTGACGGCTAAGGAATACGTTTTTCACCAGCTGCATGGAGATGGTACTTCCACCACGCACAAAGCGGTTCTCTTTGAAGTTTACCGCGATAGACTTCCTTATAGACTCCTCTACAAAGCCTTTATGTTTGAAGAACGAGGGGTCTTCTGCCGTTAACACGGCATTCTTGAAGTTGTTGGAGATTTGGTTTAAAGAGGTAAAGTTCGGGTTAGAAGGACCAATGGTGATGTTCCGCATTGGCTTTCCATATTCGTAAGGCGTATAAACGAAAGGTTCGTTGATGCGCTGCAGGTTTGTGGTACCCCATTTCAGGATCTTCAGATCCTTGGGTGTAAGGGTGGAGTTGAATTGTACGCTGTCTGGCTGTTTGGTGTCCAGGTAGAAGTTCATGTCGTACTTCACCTGGCCGGAAACCTGTAAACCTTCCAAAGACTCGAACATGCCTTGTGGTAGGGCATTGAGGAAGGTTTGTGCATCCTGTTGCTCGGTATGCATCTTCAACTCGTAGATTTTATGCGGCGAAAGGGTGTATTTGAGGTAGGGGTGTATTGATGCTTTCTGTAGGAAAATGGTCGAAGTGCTGTCTAGTGCCACATAATTTTCGCCTACCAGCAGGTCTGCATCCAGGGAAGCATTGGGTACTACGATGTCATTGGATGCGATGGCAGGATGATTTACCAGCAGGTTTTTCACGGCCCAGGAGCCAGTGATCTTGTATGCATCACCTTTGTATGCTGCCTTTTTAAGCTGTGTTCTTACGGTGTCAAAACTCAGCTGCGCTTTAAGTTTGTTGTTCAGATAGGCAAGTTCTACCTTCTTGTTGTCGGCAAAGAATGTGACGTCCATCTGCTTGTCAGCAGGTTCCAGCAAGCCGTTCAGGTGCCAGGTGGCCTCGTTTCCGTTAACCAGGATATTAGATTTTAGTGCCCCGTCTACGATGGTTGCCTCCGTGGTCAGGAAGCTGAGTTTCGCGGTATCGTTGTCATTCACCCGCAGCATCAGGTTCTTGATCTGCATATCGTCAGGTATTTTATACAACATCTGGTTGAGCAGGTTATGCGCCAGGTCGGCCAGGTTCATTTTGCCTGTGCTTACCGTGTCCTTTTTCTTCCGCTTCAGGATGAAGTCGAGGTTGGTCAGGGAGTCTTTAACCACGATGTTTATGGTGCCGGAATCCAGCCCCAGTTCTGCAAGTTTTACATTGCCCACCAGTAAGGGCATCAGCTTTACGCCAATGGTCATGTCGGAAATGGTGGTCAGGGTGTCGCGGTCCTGAGGGACCACGGAGATATCGGTCATGTGTACGGTGCTGAGACCGCTGAATCCGGCGCTGCCGATCTTCACATCCAGGTTGTAGTCTACCTTCGCTTTATTGATTGCTCTGGCAACCATCTTCTTCAGTAAAGCTTCCCGTTTACCATAGGCGATAGCGCCTGTGACCATGCAGATTACCAGAAATATACCTAAAACCCAAGCGCCAATTCTAATGTATTTTTTGGGGATGTTTATTTTTGGAAATTGCATGTTTTTTCTTGGTGGTTATTGCTCAAACGCAAATTGCAAATGTTTATTTCGTGTTAAAATTACAGTTAATACGGCTTATATCAATCTATTGTGTCCATGTTTTGTTAATTTTGGGTAATGATAATCAGCAACGAACAAGTTTTAGCAGCCTTAAGAAATGTAGAAGATCCCGATCTTAAAAAAGACCTGGTGACCCTGAACATGATTAAGGATCTAAAGATCGAAGATAAAAACATCAGCTTTACCCTGGAGCTTACTACCCCGGCCTGCCCAATGAAGGACATGCTGAAAAATGCCTGTACGAATGCGATAAAGCACTTTGTAGATGCATCGGCAAACATTTCAATTAACATCACGTCGAGAGTAACCAAGCCGATGGATACCTCACAATTGAATAACATCAAAAACATCATTTTGGTTTCTTCTGGCAAAGGTGGGGTTGGAAAGTCTACCGTGGCCAGCAATCTTGCGATTGCTTTGGGTGCTGACGGGGCGAAAGTCGGCCTGATCGATGCAGATATCTATGGCCCATCGGTACCTACGATGTTCGGCCTGATTGACGCTAAACCAAATGCCCGTGAAACGGCAGATGGTAAGACCTTGATCTTACCGATTGAGAAATACGGCATCAAGCTGCTGTCTTTAGGTTTCTTTGCTGATCCAAACCAGCCTGTGCCATGGCGTGGTCCAATGGCTTCAAACGCGATCAAACAGTTGTTCAACGATGCGGATTGGGGTGAGCTGGATTACCTGGTGGTGGATTTGCCTCCGGGCACCGGCGATATTCACATCACCATTACACAGAGCTTCCCAATTGCAGGTGCTGTGATTGTAACGACGCCGCAGAAGGTTGCACTGGCAGATACCCGCAAAGGATTGCAGATGTTCCGAATGCCGGGTATCAATATCCCAATTCTGGGCGTTATAGAGAACATGGCTTATTTTACCCCTGCAGAGCTGCCAGACAATAAGTATTACATCTTTGGCAGGAACGGTGGTAAAGCGCTGGCTTCAGGCTTTGAAGTGCCATTTTTAGGCGAAATTCCGATCGTGCAGAGCATCACGGAAGCTGGAGATAACGGCGCGCCAATTGCATTGAACCCGGAAAGTCCACTTGCCGCAGTCTTTGCTGAGATTGCCGGCCGTGTGGCACAACAGGTATCAATCAACAATGGCGTGACTGCAAATTCCTAAATTTTTAGTAAGTTTAATTTTTAATTCAAGTAATAATGAATCTAACCGAACAAGTGGAGCAGGCATTGGATACCATTCGTCCCTATTTAATTGCAGATGGTGGCGATGTGGCAATAGAAGAGATTACGGCAGATAATGTTGTTAAATTGAAGTTGCTTGGTAACTGTGGCTCCTGCAAAATGAGCTTCATGACCATGAAAGCCGGCATTGAGCAGGCCATCATGAAAGCTGTACCTGAGATTACTGGCGTTCAAGCCATTAACCTGGCAGAACCTGCCTAAAGCATTTAACATATTTTAACGATATAGGATCGTTATTCGAAGTACTTTTGTGTATGAAGTATATTTTATCCCTGTTTATTCTTGTTTTTTCCCTTAGTGCTTCTGCGCAGCAGCAAGCAGCTGAAAAAAGACTGATTCAGTATTCGGGGATTATTACAGACGTAGACAGCAACCTTGTGGTGCCCTATGTCACCATTACCAATGTTTCGACCAAGCAGAGCTTTTCTGCAAATTATAAAGGTTATTTCTCCTTCATTGCCCATCCGGGGGATATTCTTCAGTTTTCGGCAGTAGGCTTTTCCAAGGTTGAGCTTACCATTCCCGAAGATATTACGGAGAATAAGTTCACGCAGATGGTGAAAATGAAGGCGGAGATCGTTTATCTGCGTACCGTTCAGGTATCACCATGGGCAACCGTGGAAGAGTTTACCAAGGACTTTATGGCCATGAAAATTGCGGATGATGATTATGAGATTGCCCGGAAGAACTTGTCTGGAGAGAGCATCAATGGCATGATCCAGACGCTTTCCAGGGATGCGGGAGAGATCTCCGGCATCAACTGGCGTCTGAACCATGATCGTGCATTGAATAAGAATATGACGCAGACCAACCCGCTACTGAACCCATTTGCATGGGGTAAGCTGATGCAAATGATCAACAATGGTGATCGTAGCAGGCGTTCAGATGATTAAAACGCTATGACTGCAGCAGCGTGTAGCTGCGGTGTTAACGTCCTTTCTTTTGCTGCGGAAAGCGCATTTTGTAGTCTGTACGCACATTGCCTTTAGAAATCGCATCAAACTTAGATTTCAGCATTCTTTTACGTAACAGGCCTAGTGTGTCGGTAAATAGTTTCCCTTCGATATGGTCGTACTCGTGCTGGATCACCCTTGCAGGCATGCCGGTTACTTCTTCCTCATGGAAAGCCCAGTTCTCGTCGTAATAGGTGATACGGATGTTTGGTTTACGATAAACGTCTTCACGGATATCCGGAATACTTAAACAACCTTCATTAAAAGCCCATGGTTCGCCGGTTTCTTCAATGATCTTAGCGTTAATGAATACTTTCTTGTAACCTGGATTGCCGTTTTCATCTTCGCCGGTATCCACGATGAATAAACGTATAGGAAGATTTACCTGCGGTGCAGCCAGCCCAACACCACTTGCAGCATACATGGTTTCGAACATATTCGAGATCAGCTGCTGTAAGTCAGGATAGTTTTCGTCAATTTCTGTACAAACTTTCCTTAAAACAGGATCGCCGTAAGCAACAATAGGTAATTTCATTGGTGTTTCTTTTTTAGATGATCGCAACTGGTAACACTAAGGCAAAAGGCCATTGGTGCCGCTTATTGCGCGTACAAAAGTACGAATATTAGCTTAAAGGATAAAAAGTTAGGCCGCTAAGATTATTTTCCGCCAACATTTCATTGGCGATTTCTGCCATATCGTGTGTGGTCACCGCCTGGATTTTCGCGAATACGGTTTCAAGGCTATCGATCTGGTTGTAATCCATCAGGCTTTTTGCCATGGAAATGATCAAGCCAATCCGGTTTTCCTCACCCAATGCAATCTGCCCAATGTATTTGTTCTTCGCTCGCTGCAGCTGTACTTCGGTCATTGGGTTTTCCCTGAACTTCTTAAATTCTTTATAGATCAATGTTCTTGCCCGGTCCAGTTTTTCTTTGTCTGTGCCAAAGTAGAGCGTGAAAATGCCGGTATCGCTGAGTGGGCTGTAACCCGTTTCGATGGTATAGGCAATGCCATACTTCTCCCTGATCTGCAGGTTTAGAATAGAGCTCATGCCCGTGCCGCCAATGATGTTATTGAGTAGGAGCAAGCCTGTTTTGTATGGATGATGCAGATCGTAAGCCTGACAGCCTAAAACCACGTGGGCCTGGGAGATTGGTTTCTCTGACACGATATCGACGGTCTTAGCCTTTTCTGGCGCTTTGCGGTTGGCTTTGTACGGGTTTGCAGGAATGCCTTCGTAATACTTCGCACCGGTTTTGATCAGCTTGTTGAGCGAATAGTTGCCCAGTACAGCAATCACCATTTTGTCGGTATGGTAGTTTCTGGCCATGAAGGCCTGAATGTCGGTCCGGGAGAGCTTGGAAACAGACTCCGTAGTCCCCAGGATGTTTCTTCCAAGCGGGTGGCCGGCAAATACCAAATCTTCAAAATCATCGTAAATGGCTTCTTCAGGTTGGTCCAGATACGAAGCAATCTCATCCAGGATGACCCCTTTTTCTTTCTCCAGTTCTCCCTCCGGGAAGGTGGAATGAAACATGATATCATTGAACAGCTCCAGCGTACGATCCAGATAAGGGTTCAGGAAGGAGGCATGGATGCAGGTATATTCTTTGGTGGTGTAAGCGTTCAGGTCGGCACCCACACTTTCCAGCCGGTTCAGGATCTGGTTAGTGCTTCTTTTTTCGGTGCGTTTAAATACTAAATGCTCAATAAAGTGCGCCAGGCCGGATTCGTGTGCTGCTTCATCCCTGGATCCGCTGTTGATCAGGATGCAGGCATGCGAAATCGCGGATGCGCTGGGTACATGGAGTAATCTGATGCCATTCGGCAGGGTGTGTACGTTGTATTCCATTAAGGTTCAAAGATAAGGATAAAGCCATCAATGTGATTTGTTGTTTCGCAATATGCCTGTCAAATTGACAATTTCACAGATTGGAACAAGGCTTGATATGCTCGGGTTATTAAAACCATTAATTTATTATGAGCATAGAAGAAAAAGGAAACATTTCCATACACACCGAAAACATTTTCCCGATCATTAAGAAATTCCTGTATTCAGACAATGAGATCTTTTTGCGTGAATTGGTTTCGAATGCGGTTGATGCAGTGCAAAAGATTAAACGATTGGCAGCACTTGGTCAATACAACGGCGAGTTGGGCAACCCACTTGTAGAAGTTGCAGTTGACGAGGAGAAAAAAACCATCACCATTAGTGATAATGGTTTGGGTATGACTGCTGAGGAGATCAAAAAATACATCAACCAGGTGGCTTTTTCCGGTGCAAGTGAATTCGTGGAGAAATTTAAAGACGCTAAAGATGCCAATGAGATCATCGGTAAATTTGGTTTAGGTTTCTATTCTGCGTTTATGGTGGCAGACCTTGTGGAGATTCAAACCTTGTCATACCAGGACGGTGCTGAAGCAGCGAAATGGGTTTGTGACGGAAGTACAACCTACGAGATCTCTGAAGGCAGCAGAACCACACGCGGTACAGACATTATCCTGCACATCAATGCGGAGTCTGAGGAGTTCTTAAGCAAGCATAAACTTGAAGAAATCCTTGATAAATATGGTAAATTCCTGCCTGTTCCAATTAAGTTTGGTACCACAACCGTACAGGAACCAGATGGTGAAGATGAAGAAGGTAAACCGAAGACTAAACCTGTTGAGGTAGATAAGATCATCAATACCACCAACCCGATCTGGACTAAAGCTCCTGCAGATTTGTCAGATCAGGATTACCTGGATTTCTACAAACAACTTTATCCTTTTTCTGAAGATCCATTATTCTGGATCCACCTGAATGTAGATTATCCGTTCAACCTGACAGGGGTATTGTATTTCCCTAAGGTGAAGAACGATTTTGATCTGCAACGCAATAAGATCAAATTATTCTCCCGTCAGGTGTTCATTACCGATGAAGTGAAAGACATCGTACCTGAGTTCTTGATGTTGTTACATGGGGTAATTGACTCGCCGGATATTCCGCTGAACGTTTCCAGAAGCTTCCTGCAAGCAGATAGCAACGTGAAGAAGATCAATAGCTACATCACCAAAAAGGTAGCAGATAAGCTGGCAGAGCTATTCAATAAAGACCGTAAAGGTTATGAAGAGAAGTGGTCTGACATTGGTTTATTCGTGAAATATGGAATGGTGAGTGAAGAAAAGTTCTACGATAAAGCAAAAGACTTCGCCTTGCTAACCAATACCAAGAAAGAAAACTACACTATTGAGGAATACAAAGAGAAGGTAAAAGACCTTCAAACCGACAAAAATGGTCAGGTTGTTTTGATATACAGTAACGACCCTGCGAAACAGGATAGTTTCATCCAATCAGCCAACAAGAAGGATTATGATGTGCTGGTAATGGATTCTCCGATCGACAATCACTTCATCAATTCTTTAGAGCAGAAATTGGAGAAAACTTCTCTAAAACGTGTTGACTCTAGCGTTGCAAGCAAGCTAATTGAAAAAGATGAAAACTTAGAGTCTGTATTGACTGAAGAGCAGTCGAAAACCGTTAAGGAAGTATTCGAAAAGGCAATCAGCAAGCCAGGCTATAACGTGGAGATTGTAGCATTAAACCCAGAGGAGTTACCAGTCACGGTAACCATGGATGAATTTATGCGCAGGATGAAAGATATGGCTGCTATGGGTGGCGGTATGGGCTTTTACGGAAGTATGCCGGACAACTACAAAGTAGCGATCAACGGTAATCACAAGCTGGTAAGCCGTATTCTTCAGACCGAAGATGCAGACGCCCAGGCTAAGCTTGCCAAACAAGCCGTAGATCTTGCTTTACTTGCTCAAGGCATGTTGACCGGTGCAGAGTTAACAGAGTTCGTTAGCAGAAGCGTGGAGTTGATCTAAGTCGTAACGACAGGTTTAAACGCAGGTTCTGCGTCTAAACCTTAAAGCAAATGAAGTTTTTAGTACGTTTTAACTATAGCAAAGGCCCCATTATGGGGCCTTTTGCATTTAGGGATATGTTTCATAGGTTTTAATATCCTCGTTTGGCTTTTCTCACGATGCTGAATGCCACCACAGCAGAAAGTGCCACCACAGCTACCAGTAATGTTTTACTCAATGGTGCAGGTGGCAGGTGCTGTACACCTTGTTTGTTTGTTTTGGCCGGTTCTTTCACGTAACGGCCGCTGCTTGGTATGGCCACCTCTTTGAAGTTGTTCACCAGGTTATCTAATCCGGCAATCAATTCTGCGCCGTACATTGGCATTCCATGACCCGTTGCAGCCACTTCAGGACGCAGGTCCCGGAGCTTTTTCACAGAAAGCGCCGCGGCAAGCCAGTTTGGTGTAAAGTACTTCGGTGGTCCACTGATTTCCTTACGTTGTGAAATGATCGACATCACAGACTCCTGTTTTGTCGTCACAAACGCATCACCGGCGATAAGCACCTTGTCACGGCCGCGGTATAGCGAAATATGCCCTGGCGTATGGCCGGGTGTGTGTATATACATCCAGTCAGGCATATTCGGAATCGTGCCTTCTTTCGAAAGGGCATGGATCCTGGTGCCCAGATTTATAGGCTTCTTAGGGTATAGGAAGGCCATGGAGCTCATCATACCGCCTCCGACAGTTGAATCTGGGGGTGGATAAGAGGAATGGCCCGTGAGGTAGGGCATCTCGTAAAAATGCGCATAAACCTGCACTTTCCAGGTCGAGAGCAGGTCATGTATGGCGCCCACATGGTCAAAGTGCCCGTGGGTAAGTATAATCGCTTTTGGAGGTACATCTTCGCCGAATAAAGAGGCTGCCATCCGCTTGATGCGACCGCCACTTCCTTGTAAACCTGCATCGATAAGCACCCACTCTTTATCACCGGTTTCGACCATGTATATGTTCACAAACACGATTCGCATTCCCCAAATCCCAGGCGCGACCTGGAAATATTCTTCCTCTTTCATAGACAGACAATTAGTTAGATGGATATTAAACAATAAAACCTCATACTGGTTTTAATTTTACATTTCAATTGATCTTCAGGGATGGTTTTGAGGGCAGGAGGCCGCCTGACCTTTACATTAATTGGTATATTTGAAAGAAAATCTGCGCTATGTTCAATACAGCTTTTTTAAAGAAACACTACTTCAACATGCTGCTGTTATGCTTCGTGTTGCTGATGGTTTTTGTGCCTTCTGCAAAGGCTTTTATGCTGCGTGGGTTAATGGAGATTGGGCTTTTCAAACCCGGCACATCAGCCGTAACAGCTGAACAACGGTTAGCGCCGGCAGTGGACCTGAGCGGCATTCGCTTCAAGGATATCAATGGCAAGGTCGTTGACCTAGGCAATTTGAAAGGTAAGGTTGTGTTCCTGAACTTTTGGGCAACCTGGTGCCCGCCATGCCTGGCCGAGATGCCCTCAATCCAGAAGCTTCATACGCAGTTTGCAGCAGATCCTGACTTTGTGTTCCTGCTGGTAGATGCGGATAGTAAATTGCCCGAAGCACAACAGTTTATGCAAAAAAAGAAATACAGCATGCCTGTTTATGAGGTAGCCAGTAACATTCCGGAACAGCTTTTCAAAGGGAGTCTGCCTACGACCATCGTATTCGACAAAAAAGGTCGAATCAGTTTCAATGAAGAAGGTGCGGCTAATTACGGGCACAAGAAGTTTATAGAATTTATGCTGCAACTAAAGAACAGCGAACAATAATTAACGAGAACAGCATTATGCAACAACCATTTGATATCATTGTCGCAAATACGCACTACGCCGTTTTCCCTGAAGGAAATGATACATACGTGATCTACAAAGGCGGAAAAGAATACATGCAGATCCAGAAAGATGAGGAAAATCAGTGGCTTAAGCTGGATGACGAAACAGCATTACCACAGTTTGAGCCCAATGAAGAGGTAAACCTTATTGGAAAGGAAATTTCCGAATACAAAGAGGAGGAGGAAGAAGAAGAAGACGAAGACCTCTTCGACGATGAAGAGTACTAAGCTCAACCAGAAACCCTAACCCGTCCAGCGCTCCCGGTCCAGGCTGCGGTAGTGAATGGCTTCTGCCAGATGTTCCAGTTCAATCTTCTCACTACCCGCAAGATCTGCAATGGTCCTAGAGACCTTTAGAATGCGGTCGTAGGCCCTGGCAGACAGGCCCAACTTCTCCATAGCACGCTTGATCAGGCTTCTGCCCGCATCATTGATGTCGCAGATGTTGCGCACCATGTTTGGGCTCATCTGGGCATTGTAATGGATGCCTTGAAGCTGCTCAAAGCGCCTGTCCTGAAAGGTCCGTGCACTCATCACCCGTTCGCGGATCACAGCACTCTTCTCCGCGGTCTGCATCGAAGCCAGCTCATTGAAGTTCACCGGGGTAACCTCCACATGCAGGTCTATCCGGTCCAGCAATGGCCCGGAAATCTTACTCAGATACTTCTGTACAATACCAGGCCCGCAGATACATTCCTTCTCCGGATGATTATAAAACCCACATGGACATGGATTCATCGAAGCGATGAGCATGAAACTGGCTGGATAAGCCACGCTCAGGCGCGCCCTGGAGATCGTCACCTGCCGATCCTCTAAAGGCTGACGCATCACTTCCAATACCGAACGTTTAAATTCCGGCAGCTCATCCAGAAAAAGCACGCCGTTATGCGCCAGCGAGATCTCTCCGGGCTGCGGGTTCACGCCACCACCCACCAGTGCCATATCAGAAATCGTGTGGTGCGGACTGCGATAGGGGCGCTCGGTCATTAAAGCATCCAGCGCATTTAACTTACCTGCTACCGAATGGATCTTTGTTGTTTCTAAGGCTTCCTGCAGGTTTAAAGGCGGTAAAATGGTGGGCAACCTTTTCGCAAGCATGGTCTTCCCCGCACCGGGAGGGCCAATCAGGATCAAATTATGCCCACCTGCCGCCGCAATCTCCAGCGCCCGTTTAATATTCTGCTGGCCTTTTACATCCGCGAAATCCTGTTCATAGCTACTCACATTGTGGTAAAACTCATCTCGGGTATTTACGATAACCGGCTTAAACTGCTGTTTGCCGTTGAAGAAATCAATGACCTCGCCCAGCGTTTTCATGCCATAAACATCCAGTTCAGATACGATTGCTGCTTCGCGTGAATTATCCTTCGGTAAAATGAAACCTTTAAAGCCCGAAGCTCGAGCCTGTATGGAGATTGGTAATGCGCCTTTTATCGGCTGTAAGCCGCCATCTAAGCTAAGTTCTCCCATGATAAAGTAATCTGCAAGCAGACGATCCTCAAGTTGTCCTGAGGCGGCTAGAATACCAATGGCGATCGGCAGGTCGTAGGCCGAACCTTCCTTCCTGATATCTGCGGGTGCAAGATTAACCACGATCTTTTGCCGCGGCATCCGAAGGCCGGTGGTCTGAATGGCGCTTTCGATCCGGCGCAGGCTTTCCTTGATGGCATTATCCGGCAGGCCTACAATATGGTACTTATTGCCGCCCCCGATACTTACTTCAATGGTAATGGTCAGTGCATCTACACCAAAAACGGCGCTTCCAAAGGTTTTAACAAGCATATACTTCTCTTAGTATATGCCAGTTTACTCCAACCTGGAAGCGCCGTTGTAATATATTTTAAAATACTTAGAACTTGCCTTGTGGCATCTTCGGCATGCCGCGCATCATTTTAGCTGCTGCAGCAGGATTTGAAAACTGCTTCATCACTTTACGCATGTCTTCAAACTGCTTAATCAGCTTGGTAACCTCTTCAACCTTGTTACCAGAACCTTTCGCAATACGTAAACGTCTGCTCTGCTGAATGGCATCCGGATTCTCTCTTTCGTATTTGGTCATCGACTGAATAATCGCTTCAATGTTCTTGAAAGCATCATCCTCGATCTCTACGTTTTTCATCATCTTTCCAACGCCGGGGATCATACCCATCAAGTCCTTCATGTTACCCATCTTCTTGATTTGCTGAATCTGGTTGTAGAAATCGTTGAAGTCGAACTTATTCTTACGGATCTTTTTCTGTAGTTCCGCAGCTTCTTTCTCGTCAAACTGCTGCTGTGCACGTTCCACAAGGGATACCACGTCACCCATACCCAGGATCCTGGAAGCCATACGGTCTGGATAGAACACGTCAAGTGCCTCCATTTTCTCACCGGTACCAATGAATTTGATTGGCTTATTCACGACCGATTTAATCGAAAGTGCTGCACCACCGCGGGTATCACCGTCAAGTTTGGTCAAAACAACACCAGTAAAATCAAGGCGATCGTTAAACGCTTTAGCCGTGTTCACCGCATCCTGACCAGTCATTGCATCCACTACGAATAAGATCTCGTGCGGCTTAGTCTGTGCTTTTACTGCAGCAATCTCGTTCATCATCTCCTCATCAATCGCCAAACGACCGGCGGTATCGATGATGATCACGTTATTGTTGTTCTTTTTACCTTCCGCAATACCTTCTAAAGCAATGCCCACCGGATCTTTAAACTCCAGGTTAGCAAATACCGGAACCCCGATCTGCTCACCAAGGATCTGAAGTTGATCGATCGCTGCAGGACGGTACACGTCACCAGCAACCAATAGCGGCTTTTTACCTTTGCTCTTCAGGAAGTTCGCCAGTTTACCCGAAAAGGTGGTTTTACCCGCACCGTTCAGACCGGCAATTAATATAATGGTTGGATTGTTCTTTAGATCAAGATCGGTAACCTCACCACCCATAAGGGCTGTAAGCTCATCGTTCATTACCTTGGTAAGCAACTGACCCGGAGAAACCGCTGTAAGTACATTTAAACCCAGGGCTTTCTCTTTAACCTCGTCAGTAAAATTCTTGGCTGTTTTGTAATTTACATCGGCATCAAGCAAGGCCTTGCGGATCTCTTTCATGGTCTCTGCCACGTTGATCTCCGAAATACTTCCCTGACCTTTTAAAACTTTAAATGCACGATCTAACTTATCCTGTAAATTCTCAAACATCTCTTTTAATGCTTATTGTTAAATTTTTTTGTAGCCTCAAAGTTATTAATTTTTGAGCGTAAATGCTTTACACCCATTTATCTTTTATTGACAGTATCGGCAGCAAGCATCGGATTTCGAACACTTACTGGCCATGAATGTGGCAATATCCCGAAAGGCTTAGTAAGATGCGGAACGGCAAAGCCAGGGTTGATATTGCAATTAGTCCGAAAAAAATAGAACATTCGTGCAACATTCCTATTCCGATGCAGTCCTATGGGAAATCATTTAAATGAAATCGCTCGTTCCAGGACTGTTCCTTGTCTTTCTCTCCTTTACCCTTTCTGCCCAAATACCGGCTGCTGAAAAGAAACTGCCCGCAAGGCGAACCACTGCCAGCCCTAAAATAGACGGCATTCTAGATGATGAGGTCTGGAAAGATGCTCCAATGGTAACTGGCTTTATTGAGAATAACCCTATACCAGGACGAGTTGAATCTGCAGAACGTCGTACGGAAGTGAAGGTCTTATATGATGATAACGCAATCTACCTGGCCGCCCGCATGTTCGCCAAACCAGACAGCATCGCACACGAACTGGTATCCCGCGATCAGATCGGTAATGCCGATTTCTTCGGCGTGTTCCTGGACACCTACCTCGATCGCATTAACGGAAACGGCTTTATTGTCACTGCCGCAGGCTCGCAATTCGACGCAAAATACTCCCAGGTAGGCGGTGAAGATGAAAACTGGAATGCCGTATGGGAAAGTGAAGTGAAACTGGATGAACAGGGCTGGACAGCCGAGATCAAGATCCCTTATTCCGCATTACGTTTCTCCAGCAAGGATATTCAGAACTGGGGCATCAACTTTATCCGCAAACGCGCGATGGAAAACTCACAGACCTTCTGGAATTTCGTTGATCCGAAAGTGAATGGTCTGCTGAACCAGAGTGGTACCATGGTGGGCCTGCAGAACATTAAAGCGCCCCTTCGCCTGTCCTTTTCACCCTATGTCTCGGCACTGATTAACCACTATCCAAACAACGTACCCGGCGTAAAGAACACCACCACCTCTTTCAACGGAGGTATGGACGTAAAATATGGAATTAGTAACAGCTTTACACTGGATATGACCTTGATTCCAGATTTCGGCCAGGTACAATCCGATAACCGCATCCTGAACCTTACGCCTTTTGAAGTTAAATTCAATGAAAACAGGTCCTTCTTTACCGAAGGCACAGAGTTATTCAACAAAGGCGATCTGTTCTACAGCCGTCGTATCGGCGTTTCACCCAGCTATTTCAAAGACCTGAGCGGGCAACTCCAACAAGGTGAAACCGTCATCAAATCGCCGCTGGAAAGTAAGGTCATTAATGCCACCAAGGTATCCGGACGTACGGCCAAAGGCCTCGGTATCGGTGTGTTCAATGCTGTAACCAATGCCATGAATGCAGTGGTTGAAGATGAACAAGGCAACAAAAGGGAAATCGAGAGCCAGCCCTTAACCAACTATAACGTGTTCGTGCTGGATCAGAACCTCAAAAACAATAGTGCCATAAGTCTGATCAACACCAATGTGCTTCGTCAGGGAAGTGCTTATGATGCCAATGTCACCGCGATACTCTTCAATTTAAACGACAAAAAAAACGAATATTACTTCAACGGAGCCGGCAAGATGAGCTATATCACGGCGAATTCCGATAAAGATCAGCGTAGCGGCTACTACTATGACCTGGAGACGGGTAAGCAAAGCGGAAACTTCACCTGGAGCTACCGTCAGCGTTTTGCCGACCGGCTATTTGATTCTTCCGATATGGGTTTCTTCACCAACAATAACTTCCTCGATCAAAACGGAACCATCCATTACAACATCTACAAGCCAGGCAAGTGGTACTACAAGATCGCTACCTTCATGTCCCTGAACTACTCCAGGCGGTATAAACCTGCAGCATACCAGAATCTGGTGCTGGAAACAGGTCCTTACGTGCAGTTCAAGAACCTGTGGTCTGCGGAGATTTATGCCAATTGGACTGCCAAAGGCAATGACTTCTATGAGTCTAGAAACGGGGGACTGTATAAAAGCCCTGGCGCTTTCACCATACAGATGTACCTCAACTCGAACCGCGCCAAAGCCTACAATGCCGGCGGCTATCTTGGCTACAGTACACGGACCATGTTTGATGCAAAGATGTACGATCTATATTTCTATCAGAACTTCAGGCTTAGCGACCGGTTGAGCTTTGGAACCGACTTCAGTTACTCGCCAAGTTATGATTTCGTAAGTTGGGTAACCTTCAATGGCGATCAGAGTGTTTTCTCCAGATACGATCGCAACACCATAGAGAATGCCATAGATGCCAAATACAACTTTACCAATAAAATGGGCATCAATCTTAGGGCGAGACACTACTGGTCGGATAGAAGAAATAAGACTTTCTACAACCTTCAGTCCGATGGCAGATTAGCAGACTACAACGGACCCGAACTGCAAAACACCGACCGGAACTACAATGTCTTTAACATAGACCTGATCTATACCTGGCAATTCGCACCTGGAAGTGAGCTTAGTATCACCTATAAAAAGCTGTCAGAAACCAACGACAGCTTCCTGACCAAGCGGTATTTCAGAAATCTGGATTATATCCTCTCCGGGCCACAGAATAACAGTCTATCCATCAAGATGCTCTACTATGTAGATTATCTCGACCTCAGAAAGCACAAAAAGAAGTAATTATCTCGGGAATACGAATACCATACCCAGGGCAAGGGTCTGACTTGCCTGGATCTTGTCTGTCGTATTCTTGTCGTACAAGCCCACGCCGGTAACGGTTACGTTCATGAATTTGTTCACTTTGGCACGTAGCTCCACATCCAGACGGTGGTTGGTATAATCCAGCTGATCGTATGGAATGAACACCATGTATCTCGCTTTGAGGTTTAGGTTTTTGGCAACTTCCTTATCAAAGTTTGATACTACTTGAAATGCCAGTTCATTTTTGAAGGTAGCACCAGCAGGCACACCGTAATTGTTAAAGCCTGAATTCCCGGCTGCTGCGTTTATTCTTACCAGGCTGGTGTCCAGTACAAAGGTCTGCCTTGCCGTACCGGTACCGATCCTCGTAGAAAAGTACTTGCTTGGCTTATACTCAAAACCGATAGACTCGGTTAAATAGCCTGGTGACATGAATCTGGAAAGGAGGTTTCGTTGTTCATTGCCGCTCCCATCGTCGAAAAAACGATAACCTTCATCAAACTGGGATTCAAAACTTAGCGATCCGAAGAAGTACCAGTTTTTAGATAACTGAATGGCGGCCTTATTATCCCAGAAAATACGGTCAACGGTTTTCTTTTCCGACTGGTTCTTGTTGCGCACCTTCCCGTAGTTCAGAATTACTTCCGAAACGTAGCTATAACCCTCCCGACTGTATTCTGCTCTGTGGTTGATTAATCCGGTGAGGGCCAAAGAATTTACACCTCCACCGGTCCAGTTGTTACTGAAAGCCGCCTGGTTCAGGTTAATACCCACGGAGGTGCGTGTATTCCAGTAATTTACTTTGGCATCAATGACAACTGGCGTAAGTTGAACGGGTTTGTATTCAATGTTACCCACCCTGGATG
Organism: Pedobacter sp. SAFR-022; assembly: GCF_051965375.1. Classification (NCBI taxonomy): domain Bacteria; kingdom Pseudomonadati; phylum Bacteroidota; class Sphingobacteriia; order Sphingobacteriales; family Sphingobacteriaceae; genus Pedobacter; species Pedobacter sp. SAFR-022. Next base: position 1,022,078 of record NZ_JBQCME010000001.1, on the reverse strand, counting down.
GCAGTGGACTGCGTTTCAGGCGAAGATTTAAATCATTGGTGTTAATTGGAACGGTATCGATTTCCTGTGCCTTTAACCCGGAGGCCAACGTAAGTAAGAAGATTAAACCAATATACAAGCCCTTCATTATTACAAAGAAAACCAAAAATGTCGCTTTAAAAAAGTTTAAAGCCAATTTTTTAAAGCTGGTCTATCTTCACATTGGGTAAAGTTTGTAACCTCAAGGCCTTGGGATTCCGTTTGTAAGCGGCATAACTGTTCCGAAGGTAAACGATAAAAGCATACTCCGATGCGCTTAGCACAAAGGTGTAGCTCGGTCGGTACTGCTGCATGAAATCCGTTAGTTCAGGTTCCTTAATCCCCAGGACCTGCTGTACATACTCGGGTTTAAACTTGAAGTCGATGAGCTGTTCCTTATAATCCCTCTCCAGAATTTCCTGCAGGTGTCTGGCATTTTTGCCTTTTTTGCTTAACAGGTTGTAGATGGCATCGATGCCTAAGCCTACACCTCTGGAACCCAGGTTCAGTAGGTCTTTGGAACTTCCACGGGAGGTTGCATATTTGTATTCCTGCTGTGTTTTTTTATACTGCTCTTCGGGTGTTATTGGTTTACTGCCTACAATGGCAACCTCTTTAAGACGGATAAATAACGGGTGCAACTGGAAGAAGACCGAATTTTGCCCATTGTAGATCAACGTATCCACGGCATAGCCCTGCAATGCAGCGAACAAGGTGTCGCCAAGCATCGCTTGCGTAGAAAACTCTCCTTTGGTATTATTGTATAGCCCCTGGTCTGTTCTCGAGTTATAGATGTAAACTTTGGCAAGCCGCTGTTTACTGTCTTTATCAATCACAAAGCCCTGTACAGGTTTCTTCTGGGCGTATAATCCGGAGCACAACAGTAGCAGGAGCAGGGAACAGTAAAACTTCATTAATGCAAAATTACATGATCCGCCAGATGCCTGCGGCAGTTTAACATTATTTAACGACCTGCAGCTTTTGCCCGATTTTTATACCCTCATCAAGCAAGGTATTCATCGACTGAAGCTCCTCTACCGTCAGGTTAAAACGTTTAGAGATGTTGTACAACGTATCTCCTTTGGTTACCATGTAATACTTGCCATCAATCACCGTCGTAGAGGTATTCAGGGCTGCGGGGACGGTCGGTCTTGCTGATGACGCCGTTGCCGGAGCAACTTTCTCGATCACCTGCGATTCGGTAATCACCTTTTGTGAAGGTGGCACGCTAACTGGCGTAAACTTCTTCTTTTCCTGTGGGATGTTCGCATTGATTTCCGTAAACACGCGATCCTCACGTCTCAACTTCTGCGCTTCCGTCTCCGGTTGGTCGTACTCATACAGCCTGTATTTCTCAATCAGGTTAATGAGCAAGTCCGGATATTTCGGATTGGTGGCATAACCAGCCTGTTTCAGGCCGTATGCCCAGTTCTTGTAATCGTTTTTATCCAGCTCAAACAAAGCACTGTAGCGCTTGCGCTTTAAGAATTCAGAATGATCTTTATAAGACTCGCGGGCATCATTATACACACGGAAACAGTCATTCCTTTTATCATCATCCTTGTAGTATCCTTTACCTTTCCAGTCTGAAGTTACTTTAACGCCGAAATGGTTATTTGCGAATTTAGCCAGGGTACTGTTGCCGCTTCCAGATTCAAGGATACCCTGTGCAAGCGTGATACTTGCAGGAATACCATAGGCATTCATCTCTTCAATGGCTACGTCTTTGAACTTATCGATATAGCTTAATGTCGTATACGAAGGAATTTCCCCCTTGCCCTTTGTAGCATTACGTTCAATCTGGCGGTTGTTGCGGCTGTATTTGGCAGTTTTACAAGCCGAAAAAAATGCTACGGCCAGCAATAATAGTAGAATTCTATTTTTCATTGATCAATTTCACTTTTCTTACCGGCGCGGGTTTTAGTTTCTTGGTTAATGGTGCAACGGGACCCAGCATGCGCATGCTGGCCTCAGGGTCATTGTCGTACTTAAACAATTCATACTTTTTAATCAAAGCAATCACTTGCGCAGACCAGACCTTGCTATGTGCGTAGCCGCCCTTTTGTATCCCTTTTGCCCAACTTGCATAGTCGCTGCCGCCGTATTTGGCGAACAAATTACTGAATGCCGTACGACTTTGCAAAAAGTCTATGAAATGATGGTAGGAATCTTCAACGCTGGAGTAGCCTTTATAGGAGGAGCGAATCTTTTTGCTGTTATTTTGGCCTTTAACGCCGAAATGGTTGTTCAGGTAGCGGGCAATTTTGCTGGTCCCAGCTGCGGATTCATGTATGGCAATGCCCAGGATAATGCTGGCTGGAATGTTGTTCTCGCGCATCAGTTGCTGCGCCAATGGAAGGTTTTCTTCAATGTAATTGCGAGTCGTTTGTGCAAAAGCCCCAAAGTGTAACAATCCTACACTTAGCAGTACGAACAGGAATTTTTTAACCATAGTTATTTTTTTCTGATGACAAATAAACCATCGCGTACAGGTAATATCAACTTCTCTACCTGCGGGTCTTTAGCAATCTTATCATTAAATGTAATAATATTTCTGGTATCTTTATCTTGTTGATTGCTAAGAACTTTGCCGCTCCATAACACATTGTCAACAATGATAAGTCCACCCGGACGCACTTTATCAATCACCAGATCGTAATAGGCGCCGTTATTCTTTTTATCCGCATCGATAAACACCAGATCAAAAACTTCGTCCAGTTGCGGAATGTTTTGCATCGCATCACCAAGAAGGTACACAATCTGCTTCTCATATGCCGAATCCGCGAAGTTCCGGCGAACCATATCTTCCAATTCTACATTGATATCCAGCGTAAACAACTTACCCTCCGGCTGCAGTCCTTCTGCCAGACAAAGCGTAGCATAGCCCGTAAAAGTGCCTACCTCAAGGATACGTCTGGGGTTTACCAGCTTGCTCAGCATACTCAATACACGACCCTGATAGTGGCCCGAAAGCATCCGTGGCATCAGCACCTTCAGGTTGGTTTCGCGGTTTATCCGTTGCAGCAATTCGCTTTCCGGCTCGCAGTATTGTAGTAGTAAATTTTGCAGGTCTTCGTTGATCATGTGTTTGCTGGTATTTGAATTAACGGCGACTTTCCATGAAATATTGTAATATCAAGGTCGCCGAGATGGTATCCACCCGTTCTTTATTCTGCCTGTCGCTCTTTTTAAATCCACTTTGCATAATGGCTTGCTGTGCCATTTTAGAGGTAAAACGCTCGTCTACCCAGAACTGTGGTATATGCGGGAATTGCTTTTTCAGGGTTCTGGAAAAACCCACTACATGCTGCGCACTGTCTGATGGTGTGTTGTCCATCTGCTTGGGATCGCCAAGCACAAAAGCCTCTACCTGCTCGGTTTGCAGGTATTTGCTGAGGTAAGCGATAATGTCTTTTGGATGAACAGTGTCCAGCCCGGTAGCGATGATTTGAAGCGGATCGGTAACGGCAATGCCAATTCTTTTGGTGCCATAATCAAAGGCTAGTATTCTGGGCATAGGATTTTTATATAAGCAATAAGCAGCTTTGTTTGAAAGGCAAAGGTAAGGAATTAATTTTTGGGCGTATTTTACAGTGCTGATGAACACTGAACGGAGGCCTAAACAATTTCGCTGATCTGTCGTGTTGATGGGTGTTTGTGACGTACTTGCGAGGTAGTTGCTACGTACTTGCTACGTATGTGGACGTCGCAAGCCCCTATCAAGTGCCTTGCAACAACCTGGCAATTTCCGCTGTACGTCTTTTATGCTGCAGCTTTTTCAAGGCATAAATCCCTTGTTGGTTCAATCGAGAATGACTGCATGCTACAGGTTCCTGAAAAATTCACTATTTTGCAGAAAATGCAGTTCAAAGATATCATAGGTCAGCAAGCCGTTAAGCAACATTTGATTCAAACCGTAAAGGAGAACCGGATCAGTCATGCGCAGCTTTTTCTAAGCTGTGATGGCAGTGGTGCGCTCGGACTGGCAATTGCCTATGCGCAATACATCAACTGCTTAAGCAAAACAGCTACAGATAGTTGCGGTACCTGTTCTTCCTGCAGGAAATATGAACGCTACATTCATCCCGATCTGCACTTCTCGTATCCCTTCTTTGCTTCAAAGGATATCCGCGTGGCGGTAGATGTGCTTGAAGAATGGCGGACAATGTTGCTTCAGGACCCTTACGTGGATATGAATAGCTGGCGGGCCCGGTTAAATGCGGAGAATAAGCAGGCGAACATCAACATTGCAGAGTGTCACGAAATCATCAAAAAATTAAGTTATAAAGCTTTCGAAGGTGACACTAAGGTGCTGATTATGTGGCTTCCGGAGTATCTGGACCGGGGTGCAAATGCACTGTTGAAGATCATTGAGGAACCACCTGAAAATACCTTGTTTATTCTGGTGGCCAACCATCAGGACCAGATCCTTTCTACGCTTTTATCCAGAACACAGATCACCAAGGTGCCTAAACTTTCCGATGAAGATATCCAGGATTACCTGATGGAAAAGCATCAACTGCCAGCGGAGCAGGCTGCAGAATACAGCTTTTTGGCAGACGGAAACCTCATTGAAGCGCGATTGCTGGTCGAAAATGCGGCCAACAACAATGCCGAGCTGTTTGCAGACTGGTTACGCATGGGTTTCAAAGGTGATGTACCTGGAATGATGGGTTTTGTAGATAAAGCTGCGTCTTGGGGGCGGGAGAATCAAAAGAATTTTCTACGCTATGGCATCAGTTTTTTGAGGGAATGCAGCCTACTGCTGAGTGGTGCAGACGCCTTGGTAAAATTGCCCCCACGTACCTTGGATACGGCTCGAAAGCTAAGTACCCACGTGCTCGATCTGAACATGGCCGATGCCATTATTTCGGAGTTGGAGCTGGCGCACTACCATATCGAGCGGAATGCCAACCCGAAAATACTCTTTTTAGATGTATCTTTGCAGTTGGTAAAAACAATAAAATTTAAATCGTTCCCGAAAGGGACTCAATATATATATAATTAACTATGGGATGTGGAAGTTGTTCTACAGGTGGCGGTTGCGCCCCCTCTGGCTGCAAAAGTAATGGCTCATGCCTTACTGGAGGTTGCCAGAAATTAGAAGTTTACGATTGGCTGTCCAACCTGGATATGCCCTCCAATTATATACCGTTTCAAGTAATCGAAGTCAAATTTAAAGGTGCAAGGAAGGAATTTTTTCTAAACAGCGAGAACATATATCTGGAAATTGGTGAGCTGGTGGCTGTTGAAGGCCCTACCGGCGGTTACGATATTGGTCACGTGTCTTTAACCGGTGAGCTGGTACGAATGCAGATGAAACGCCGTAAGACCAATATGGATCAGGTAACGCGAAAAGTGTACCGTAAGGCTACGGAAGCAGACGTTGAAAAATGGAAAATGGCCAAGGGTTTGGAGTGGGAAACCATGCACAAGGCCCGCACACTTGCGCTGGATCTGCGTTTATCGATGAAGATCAGTGACGTGGATTATCAGGGTGACAAGACCAAAGCGACTTTCTTCTATACTGCAGAAGGACGGGTGGATTTCCGTGAACTGATTAAAAAGATGGCGGAGACGTTCAGAATCCGCATCGAAATGCGGCAGATCGGTATGCGTCAGGAAGCTGGAAGATTAGGTGGTATCGGCTCTTGTGGCCGTGAGCTTTGCTGCTCTACCTGGCTAACGAATTTCAAAACCGTATCTACCGCTGCGGCAAGGTATCAGAACCTCTCTTTGAATACGTTGAAGCTGGCCGGGCAATGCGGCAAGCTGAAGTGTTGCCTGAACTATGAGCTTGATACCTATTTGGATGCCCTGAAGGATATTCCGGATCGTATTGACAGTCTGCAGACGGAGATCGGCGTTGCCCGTCACCAAAAGACCGATATTTTCAAGAAGATCATGTGGTTCAGCTATCCAAACGCCGAAGACTGGATACCATTGAAGGTAGATCGCGTAAAAGAGATTATGGCCATGAATAAAAAAGGCCAGAAACCAATTAACCTGAAAGAGGAAGCTTTTGAACTGGCAAGTTCAAAACCAGTTGAAAAGGTGCTGGATTACGAAAACGTTGTGGGTCAGGATAGTTTAACCCGCCTGGATGACCGGTCAAGGAATAAGAATCAGCGTAATAACAATAATAAGAAACAGGAACGTCCTCCACGTGCGGTTCAGCAGCGTCATGCAAATGATGCGCAGAAAAAGCCTGATCAAGCACGTACTGAGGCTCCTAAAGCTGAAAATAAGCGTCGTGAAGGCAGACCGCAGGACGGGAAAAGACCTGAGGGTAAACGGCCGGAACAAAGACGTCCAGATCCGAAAAAGAACACGGTTGATATGCCTTTGGCAGAGCCTGGCCTGGTGATCTTACCGGGCGCTGCAGCTGCTGAAGGGCAGCCTGGAGCAAAACCTGCAGGCAACCGGAACAACAGAAACAGGAATAACCGAAGAAGGAAGCCGGCCCAGGATAAGCCTAAAGATGAATAAGATTAAGTATTTTCTATTGATAGCCACTATTTGTATCGCAGCCATCGGTTGCGATACAAATAACCTGGCAGATCTTAACGTGTCCATGCCTAAACGCAACTGGAGTTACGTGAACAAGGTCAAAGCAAGCATAGAGATCACAGATCATACTAAGCCCTATACGGTGTATTTCAAGCTCCGCCATACCGCAGATTACCGATACTCCAACATCTTTGTGTTGCTGCATATCAAGGCGCCGGGACAGCAGAAAATGACCCGCAGGTTTGAATATAAGCTTGCAGAAAAGGATGGGCAGTGGCTGGGTTCGGGTTCAGGAAACTTGTTTACTTACAAGCTGAACATGTTAACCAATTACCATTTCCCTGCGAATGGAAAGTACGAGTTGGAGATTGAGCAGAATATGCGCGACAATCCGCTTAAGGAAGTCAGTGATGCTGGCATTACAGTTTCATACTAAAAGTTAAAACAATTTCCTTTCAGTTGTTTTCGGTTTGATGAATGCTTATCTTTAAGTATGAGCAAACCTCCTGTGCCCAGAGTAGGCAAGTACATCGACCCCTTAGTTGATTTTGCATTTAAGAAGATCTTTGGTACGGAACCTAATAAGGACTTACTGATTGCCTTTCTCAATGCGGTATTTAGAGGAAGGAAGCATATTATTGATCTTGTTTTTAATAAAATTGAGCATCCCGGTGACTTAAAACATGAGGGTTCAGCAATCTTTGATCTGCTTTGTACCGGCGAAAACGGCGAACAGATATTGATTGAAGTACAAAGAGCAAGGCAGACGCGCTTCAAGGAGCGGGCGTTATTCTATGCTTCAAGGCTCATTAGTGAGCAGGCGCCAAAAGGAGACCGTGCGGCATGGGGTTATAACATCTCAGAGGTTTACTTAATTGCACTGCTGGAGAACTTCGGCTTAGAGGATGTACCGAGCTTGCAGTACTTGCATGATATTTGCCTGTGTAACAGGGATACCGGTGAAGTATTTTATAACAAACTTGGATATACTTATATTGAATTAAGTAAATTTGATAAAACAGAAGACAGTTTAGAAACGGATCTGGAGAAGTGGTTTTATGTACTTAAGAATATGAGTAAAATGCATAAGATTCCGGTTTACTTTCGGAAGCCCATTTTTGAAAAACTGTTCGAAATCGCTGAATATTCAAATCTGACGAAGGAGGAAAAAACGATGTATGATCAAAGTCTGAAATACAAGTGGGATAATGAGAGTGTGCTGGAGTACGCTGTGTCTACGGCGAAAGAATTGGGAATGGCAGAGGGACTTGCAGAGGGTGAGCACAAAAAAGCTTTGGACATCGCCTTGAAGATGAAGAAAGAAGGTTTCCCGATCGACCAAATCGCTAAATTCACCGACCTGTCTACTGAAGAAATTGAGCAGCTTTAGCCTATAATAAAGGTAATAGTTGCTCTAAAGCCATTCCCCTGGAACCTTTAAGTAACACCAGGCTGTCTTTAACCGGATGCTGCTCCAAATGATTTTTTGCAGCCATAGTATTTTCAAAAAAAGTGCCCTTTAAACCTTCTTTATTCGCGTAGAAATCTTTTCCGATCAAGATCAGCTCATCGAGGTTCAGGCTTTCGGCAAGTTCTGCAACCTTTCGATGTTGTTCAGCAGAAGCTTCGCCCATCTCAAACATATCTGCAATTATAGCAACCTTCTTGTCAGCTGTTAGTGCTTTCAGGTTTTTTAAAGCCGCCTCCATACTGCTTGGATTGGCATTATAGAAGTCGCATATCACCTGGTTGCTTGCTGTTCTGGTAAGCTGTGAGCGGTTGTTATTGGGTTGATAGGTCATCAGTCCCTGATTAATTTCAAGTGCAGAGACACCGAAGAAGTCGCCAATGCAGATTGCACCCAATATATTCTCGAAGTTATAGGTACCTGTGAGGTTTGTTTTGGTGTGATACTGTTTTCCCGCCGTGTTCCAGGAGATCTGAAGGTATGGGTCTGACTTTTCCAGGCTGCCGGAAATCCGGTTCATGGGGTCTGTGCCATAGAAAACCACCTCATTCAAGCCTGTTTCCTGAATCAACTCCATCAATATGGTGTTATCCTTATATATAAAGGTATAGCCTTTAGCGGCGGCAAGCCATTTGTACAACTCCGACTTCCCGATCTTTACCCCTTCAAAGCCGCCAAAGCCCTCAAGATGTGCATGGCCAATGTTCGTGATCAGTCCGTGTGTAGGCTGAGCGATGCTGCATAGAAATTCAATTTCTTTTTTATGGTTCGCACCCATCTCCACAATGGCAATTTCTACATCAGTGCCGATAGCGAGTACGGTTAATGGTACCCCGATGTGGTTGTTCAGGTTGCCTTTGGTTGCAAGTGTTTTGAATTTAGTACTAAGTACCGCGTTGATCAGCTCTTTTGTTGTGGTTTTGCCATTGCTGCCGGTTAATCCGATAACAGGAATGGTAAGTTGGCTGCGGTGATACCGTGCCAGTTCCTGTAAGGTGGTAAGGACGTCGTCTACCAGAATGCAGCGGTCGCTAGTGGCATATTCTGGATTGTCAATGATGGCATAAGCGGCACCAGCCTCCAGTGCGCTTGCAGCAAAGGTATTTGCATCGAACTTATCTCCTTTTAAAGCAAAAAAGAGGCATCCGGGTTGTATTGCCCTAGTATCTGTGCAGATAAAAGGGTTTTGAAGAAAACGGGTATATATAGAATCGATATTGCTCATAAACTTAGGACTTGCGCAGTAAAATTATATATAATAATCTATTCAAAGGTTTGGATTATTAACCTAATCCTGTCGATAAAACCAAACACCAACTCAAACGCCAGAAAACACCATAGAACTATACTTAAAATTTCTAACTATTAGGCTCAACTTTTTGATCTCGCAAAAGAGGAGTTTCTTGTTGTTATTTGTTTTTTAATTACATCAATATATTGAAAAACAGGTATTTACACGTGTGTTGGTTGGGCTGTTGTGGATTGTTTTTTGACGAATTTCCAATTGATCATACAACCTAAATACATCCCTATGAAAAAATTAATACTCAGTTTGTTCCTGATCTTTGCATTTGCGGTCGGTGCTGCCGCGCAAGGAAGAACAATCACTGGAACGGTGACGGATAGCGAGGATGGATCACCGATTCCAGGGGTGAGCATCAGAATCAGAGGCGCACAAGGCGGAACACAAACCGCAGGTGATGGTAAATACTCTATTACAGTTCCTGCTGGAGCCACCGGCCTGGATTTTAGTTCCATCGGATACAATACACAGCCAGTAACCTTAGGTGCCTCCAATGTAGTAAATGTGCAACTTACCAGCAGTGCACAGTCGCTTGGCGAAGTGGTCGTTACTGCGAATGCCATCAGGCGGGAACGAAGATCCCTGGGCTACTCTGCGCCGGTGATCAACACGGAAGAATTGAACCAGGGACAACAGCCCAGTGTTATTAACTCCATCAATGGTCGTGTAGCCGGTGTGAACATCACTACGACTTCAAATACCCCTGGAGCCTCTTCCCGTGTAGTACTAAGGGGTGGATCTTCCATCTCTGGAAACAACCAGGCACTCATTGTAATTGATGGTATCCCAATTGACAACTCCAGTGTGATTGGAGGTCCTTCGAGCTTAGCCAGTGTAGACTTCGGTAACCGCGGTAATGACATCAACCCGGATGATATCGCCTCTGTGACCGTTTTGAAAGGTCCTGCTGCGGCTGCACTTTATGGATCAAGAGCATCAAACGGTGCGTTGATCATCACCACGAAAAGCGGTACCAAGGGTGCCCAAAAGACCGAAATTACTTTCAGTACCTCAAATTCTGCATCCTCGATCTTGAAGATGCCGGATTTCCAGAATCAATACGGACAAGGCTATTACGACGAGATCTTACCTGATGGGAAAACTGCGACCTATATCAATGATCCTAAAGAGAACTGGAGCTGGGGTGCGCCATTTACCGGTGAGATGCAGGAGTGGGGTCAGATGATTGATGGGGTAAGGCAGATGAAACCATATTCAGCCGTAGAAAACAACATCAAGGATTTCTTCAACACAGGTTTCTCTACAGATAATAACTTAAGCTTCTCTGGTGGCAGTGAAAAAACAAGCTTTTATCTGGGCTTGAATGCGGTGAACTCAGATGGCATATTTCCTGGCAACAAAGACGTTTATAACCGCTACAGTGTACGTTTTAATGGCAACACAGAGTTTAACAATAAGTTCTATGCGGGTATTTCCTTCAATTATTTCAAGATCAACAGCAATCAGGTTGGTGGCGGACAAGGTGGTGGCTCGGTATATAACAACGTGTTGCAGACACCAAGGGACATCCCATTGAGTGACATGAAGGATCTGAACAATAAGTATTATGGTTATGGCATTACAACCGCTGATGGCATTAAGCATGATGACCTATATGGGTTCTATGGTGCTTACAACATGAACCCGTACTGGATCCTGGAGAACTACGACAACTTCAATGATGTAAACCGTTTAACCGGTAATTTCAATATCGGCTATAAGCCGAACGGCTGGCTGGACATTAAAGAACGTCTAGGGGTAGACACTTACAGTGACCGGAGGCGATCCATCACCCCTAAGTACAACTTTTTCCCGGCAGATGAAGCGGGGAATTACAATGCCGGTAACTTACAAAACAGCAATGGTGCCTATGAAATTGATCTAATGAATGTTAACGAAGTTATTCATGATTTGATGATCACCGGAAGTCACAAGTTTAGTGATGATCTGGAAGGCTCATTGATGGTGGGTAATAACATTCGTATCCGCAACACCAACCGTAACCTGACTTCCACAAATGCTAGTGGCGGGTTGGTGGTTCCTGGCTACTACAACCTGGCAAATAGTAATGGCCCGGTAAATGTTCAGGTAGATAATCTTACTACCAGACGTTTAATAGGCCTTTATGCAGACTTAAACTTGGCTTACAAAAACATGTTGTTTTTCGAGGCCACGGCGCGTAATGATTGGTCTTCTACCTTGCCGGATGCCAACAACTCGTTCTTTTATCCAAGTGTAAGCGGATCCTTCCTATTCTCTGAACTTTTAAAAGAAAGTTCAATCGCCAACTTCTTAGATTACGGAAAGATCAGGTCCAGCTATGCGCAGGTAGGTAACGATCCGGAGCCATATCAACTCATGACTACGTTTTCAAGGGCGGAAATCCTTGGTGGCTTCGGCAGCACAACTTTTCCCTTTGGAAACGTGGCCGGATTGATGTCCAGCACCACGATCGGAAATCCAAACCTTAAACCTGAAAAAACAATATCCTTTGAAGTCGGTGCAGAATTGGGGTTCTTAAAGAACCGCTTGTCAGTAGACGTGAGTTATTATGCTAACAATTCCAAGAACCAGATCCTGAGTATCCCGATCCCGAACTCTACAGGATACAGCTTTAGTGTGGTTAATGCCGGCGAAATACAGAATAAAGGTATCGAGCTCAGCTTAAGAGGAACACCGCTGCGCACAAGTACAGGTCTGTCCGTAGAGTTATTTGCTACTTATACCAGAAATAAGAGTAAGGTCGTTGACTTGTTGCCCGGCATTGAACAGGTAACCGTGGGCGGTTACTCGGGTATGTCAATCGTTGCTGCTAAAGGAATGCCCTACGGTATGTTTTACGCGGTAACCAATGCTACCGATGATCAGGGCAGGACGATTGTAGATCCAGAAACCGGTATCCCATTGCCGAGTTCAGCAGCGGAGTATCTGGGCAGTTACAATCCTAAATATCAAGCATCCTTGGGTGGAAATGTGCGGTACAAAAACTTTTCGATGAACTTCCTTTTTGATACCAAACAAGGTGGTGTATTTTACTCCAGGACACGAGACATCATGGGCTTTACCGGAACTTCCGCAGAAACCGGGGGTGACCGTATCGGTGTAATCTATCCGAACTCGGTTTATCTTGATGAGAATGGCAATAGTGTGGTTAATACCGATATTGGTTATAACAAGCAGGATTATTATTCTGACCTGGTTGCAGGTCAACACATGGTGGATGCCTCGTTTGTGAAACTCCGTTCACTAGGGTTAGCCTATACCTTTAGCAAAGCACAGCTGCAGAAGAGTCCTTTCGGGGAGTTGACTGTTGGCGTGTTCGGCAATAACCTGTTTATCTGGACACCAAAGCAAAACCAATTCGCAGATCCTGAAGTAAACTCGGCAGGTGCGGGAAATGCACAGGGCTTCGATTATACCGCTTTGCCTTCGGTGCGCAATTTTGGACTTAACGTAAGAGTCTCATTTTAATTCAGCTTCCTATGAAAACTAGATATCTATATATACCTAAAGAAATTTTAGCCCTGTTCATTATCGGGCTCCTGACTTTCAGTGGATGTAAAAAATTCCTGGATGTAAACGAGAATCCAAATAATCCGAGTACTGCTACGCCGGTATTGTTGTTGCCAACCGTGCAAGCTGCTGTAGGACAACTGGTCGGTAATAATTACCAGATCAATGGTAATATATGGGCGCAATACTGGACCCAAAGTCCTTCTTCCTCTCAGTATCGATCATTAGAGCAGTATAATGTTACCAGTACGGCCTTTGACCGCCCATGGTTGATTACCTACCGGAATGCTTTGCAAAATGCACAGACCATCATTAATAGTAGCACGCCAAATAATGAACGAATCAGGGGCATGGCTTATATCCTTAAAGCCTATACGGTTCAACTAACCACTGATGCGTATGGAGACATACCGCTGTCTGAGGCCTTGAACGCAAGCCAGTATGGAAGTCCGAAGTACGATGCACAGGCTGTGGTTTATGATAGTATCTTCCGTTACATTGATCTTGGACTTGCAGACCTGGGTACGCCGAATGCAACCGATCCTGGTGAGCAGGACCTGCTTTTTCAGGGAGACGTGGTGCTTTGGACGGCATTTGCGAACACGTTAAAGCTGAGGGCCTATATGAGGTTGTCGCAGGTGGATGCTCCAAAAGCACAGGCCGGTGTTGCGGCATTATTTAACTCCGGGGCGCCGTTTCTGAACCAAGATGCAAGTATCGAATATTCCACCACAGGGGGTAATGAGAACCCGCTCTACAATGAGATGGTTGGTCTAGGCAGAACCCAGAACCTGGTGGCAAGTGGAACTGCGGTTCGGCAGTTTATGCGGAATAATGATCCAAGGTTGCAGCGCTATTATGATGTCTTTCCAGATCCTTCAGCAGCGGTGGATACAGTAGCCTATATACCGCAAGGCAGTTATCGGGCGAATAGCGGCAAGGATGTTTCCTCGCCTTCAGCCCTGGTGGGTGGAAATGCGGTAGATCCTGCATCGGCAGTAAGTCCGGTTAAATTGATCTCCGCTGCGGAGAGTTACTTCCTGCAGGCAGAAGCCGTTGCCCGGGGTTGGGGCGGATCGGCAGCAAATCTAACGAGCCTGTTTAACACTGGTATTGAGGCCAGTTTTGATGCCGTGGGTATTCCAGATGCTGCTGCAGCTTATATCGCTGCTTCGCCGGATGCAAAACTTCCTGGAACCCCTGCAGGTAATATCCGAGCGATCATTACACAGAAGTATTATGCGATGTGTGGATTTCAGGGATTTGAAGCCTGGACAGAATGGCGACGGACCGGATATCCGGAATTTCTGGTTACTTCTGCCGCTTCAATCATTGGTGCGGGCAGGATGCCTTTAAGAATGTTGTATCCAAATACGGAGATTACGACAAATTTGAACTATCCTGGAACTATTCCAATATATGAGCCAGTTTGGTGGGATAAATAGCAGATTTAAGGATAAATTTTGGCACAAAACATAATTTTATAACAATATGGTTTTAGTTAGTTAATCTATTGCTAATATCGAGGTGTGTAGCATATTTTCGGTGAGTTTCTCTTTTCGAAAGATGTCCTTGAAACTTGTCATTGTTAAAATATGTTAAAAAACGCTTGTCGCCCGGCGTAAAAACCTATATATTAGGCAATTATTGACTAACTAAAAACCTACTTTATGAAAAAACTACTACAAAGTTTGTTCTTAATGATGTTCCTCGCAGTGTCTGCGATGGCTCAGGAACGGACGATTACTGGTACAGTAACAGGCAAAGAAGACGGACAACCTATACCGGGTGTCTCTGTTCGTCTGCAGGGTACATCAGTTGGAACAAGTACCGGTTCTGACGGTAAATTCTTGATCAAAACCTCAGGAACTGCCAATGTACTTCAATTCTCGTCCATTGGATTTGTTACGCAAACCGCAACCATTGGAACTGGAAACGTGATCAACGTAGCTCTGGATAACGATGCTCAGGCATTATCCGAAGTTGTTGTAACCGCTTTAGGTATTCGTCGTAACAAGAACGAATTGCCTTATGCAGCTCAGGAAGTTAAAGCAGAAGATCTTACCCGTACCAGGGATGCGAACTTCGTGAATGGCTTATCTGGTAAAGTTGCCGGTTTGAACATTACACAATCTAATACCATGGGTGGATCGACCAACGTGGTTATGCGTGGTTACAAATCTTTAACAGGAAATAACCAGGCTTTATTTGTTATTGATGGTATTCCAATCAGTAATGCGATTACAAACAGCAGCGGACAGCAGCAAGGTACAGGTGGTTTTGACTACGGAAGTGCGGCGGCTGACGTTAACCCAGATGATATCGAGTCTGTGAACGTACTTAAAGGTGCTGCTGCGACTGCACTTTATGGTTCAAGAGCTGCAAATGGTGTGATCATGATCACAACCAAAAAAGGTAAAAAGAACTCTTTAGGTATTACCGTAAATACGGGTGTCCAGTTTGGTAACATTGACAAAAAGACTTTTGCTAAGTATCAGAATGAATACGGGGCAGGTTATGTGAATGAATACTCGCTGAATGCTGATGGCGAGCCTGAAGGTTACGCTTCACCAGACAGAAATTTCTGGTACAATGATGTATTTGGTCAAGGAAGAAGTTTAGTTACTCCTTTTACAGAGGATGCTTCATATGGTGCGGCATTTAATCCTAATACTTTAGTTTACCAATGGGATGCTTTTGATCCTGCTTCTCCAACTTATGGACAGGCAACGCCTTGGGTTGCTGCTAAGAACGGGCCTGCAGATTTTTACAAAACTGGTGTAAACTCCTCACACAGTGTAAACGTTGCAGGTGGTAGCGATGCGACAACCTTTAAATTCGGTTACTTAAGAAATGATGAAACTGGTGTTTTGCCAAACAGTAAGATCACTAAAAACATCTTTAACGTTTCAGGTGACCACGACATCACCAAAAATCTGACTGTAAGTGCCTCAGCCAACTATACCGGAATCACCGGCCTTGGCCGATATGGAACTGGTTATAGTGGTGATAACCCAAATCAACAGTTCAGACAATGGTGGCAGACCAACGTTGACATCAAAGAACAAAAAGCTGCCTTTGAAAGAGAAGGTAAAAACCAAACCTGGAACTGGGCAAACATCAACGCTAACCGTCCGATTTATTCTAACAACCCATATTGGACACGTTACAACAACGTAGAAAATGATTCGAGAGATAGATATTTCGGTAATGTTGCTGTAACCTGGAAACCATTGGAATGGTTAGATGTGATGGGCCGTGTTACTTATGATGGTTCAAATGAGATGCAGGAAGAGCGCGTTGCAGTTGGTGGTGCAGATGTATCTGAATATTTTAGATACAACAGATCATTCTCTGAAACCAACTACGATTTGATCGTTAACTTCAACAAGAACATTTCTGAAGATTTAACTTTCCGTGGTTTATTAGGAAGCAACTTAAGAAGACAAGACCTTTCCTCTATTTCGGCTGTAACCAATGGCGGCTTGGTAATTCCAGGACTATACTCCCTGGCAAATTCTGCAAGTCCGATCAATGCGCCGGTTGAGCAGTTCTCCAGAGTAGCTGTAGATGGTTATTTTGCAAGTGCTACTTTTGGTTATAAAGAAACCTTCTTTGTAGACGGTACTATTCGTCGTGATCAATCAACAACTTTGCCGGTTAATAATAATACCTACTGGTACCCATCAGTTGCGGGTAGTTTTGTATTCTCGAACTTGATGAAAGAATCGACTTGGTTAAGTTATGGTAAAGCAAGATTGAACTACGCGGAAGTAGGTAGCGATGCTGCGGCATTAAGCTTATATGACATCTATAACATCAATCCGTTGTTTAATGGCAATCCATTGACGTCAATGCCAATTAGCAAAAACAATCCGGATCTATTACCTGAGCGTACGAAAAGTATTGAGGCTGGTTTGGAAGCGAACTTCTTCCAGGGTCGCTTTGGATTTGATTTAAGTTACTATCGTTCGAACTCTGTAAACCAGATCATGGCAGTTAACATTTCAACTGCGACCGGATATGGAAACAAATGGGTGAACGCCGGTACAGTAAGAAACCAGGGTTTTGAGGTTTCGGCATTCGTACTACCGGTAAGAACAACAGATTTCTCCTGGACATTAAACCTGAACTTCTCTAGAAACAGAAATAAGGTAATTGACCTTTATGAAGACGCTGACAACTTGCAATTAGGATCATTCCAAGGTGGTGTTACTTTGAATGCAACGAAAGGACAGCCTTTCGGTACGCTAAGAGGTAGAGGCTTTGTTTATAATAATGGCGAGAAGGTTGTGGGTGAAGATGGATACTATGTATTCGGACCTGCGAACCAGGTTATCGGTGACATCAACCCAGACTGGACAGGTGGTATTCAGAATAACTTCAGATACAAAAACTTCGGTTTAAGTTTCTTGGTTGACATCAAAAAAGGTGGAAGTGTATTCTCGCTTGACCAATACTATGGACAGGCTACAGGTTTATATCCTGAAAGTGCAGGCCTGAATGATCTTGGCAATCCAAAACGTGTACCTATTGCAAACGGTGGTGGTGTGATCCTTCCAGGCGTGCAAGCTGACGGAACGCCAAACACCGTGAGGGTTGAAGCGTATGATAACTCGGTAACGCCGTACGGTTATTCCAATAATCCACAGGAGGCATTTGTCTACGATGCTGGTTTTATCAAATTACGTGAAGCTTCGTTAACTTATACTGTTCCACAAAAGTTCCTTGGAGATAAGGCCATTAAGGGTATCGATGTTTCACTTGTTGGACGTAACCTTTGGTTAATTCATGGAAATGTTCCTTATTCAGATCCTGAAGCAGGTTTAAGCTCTGGTAACATTTCAGGATATCAAAGTGGTGCATATCCTGCTGTTAGAACAATTGGATTTAACTTCAAATTCAGATTTTAATCCTACTTATCAAATTTACAATTATGAAAAAACTAATAATGTTCCTGTTGCCGGTCCTGCTTTTAGCATCCTGTGCAAAGAATCTGGAAGAATATAATATAGATCAAAAGAACCCGCAGGCGGTTTCGGCAAGTTCCCTGTTTTCAAATGCCCTAAAAGCATTTTCTGATAACCAGGCAACTCCAAGTGTTAACATCAACAACTTCCGTTTTTGGACGCAGCAATGGGCTGCAACCACTTATCAGGATGAGCCTCGATATGACATCACGTCGAGAAATATTCCTTTAAACTACTGGACACCCTTCTATCGTGAAGTACTTCAGGACTTGAATGAAGCAAAAAAGCTAACCGAGGCGGATGCTCTATTGACACCCGAAGTTAAGGCAAACAGAATTGCACAGATTGAAATCATGTCGGTTTACACCTGGTCAGTTTTGGTAAATACCTGGGGTGACATTCCTTACTCAGAGGCTTTAGATATCAATATCAATAAGCCAAAGTATGATAGTGCTGCAGAAATTTATGCAGACCTGTTTACACGTTTGGATGCAGCGCTTGCGCAGTTAACGCCAGCGAACGCAACCTTTGGTAGTGCGGATTTAATCTACGGTGGTGATGCAACCGCCTGGGTAAAGTTTGGTCATAGCTTGAAAATGAAGCTAGCGATCACAGTTGCTGATGCAGACGATGCAACTGCCCGTGCAGCAATCCAGGCTTCTTTCGATAAAGGGTTTACCAGCAATGCAGATAATGCCATCTTTGAATATCAGGGCTCAACACCTAATAACAACCCGATTTCAAATAATACAAACCCTATCTTAACCAGCAGACAGGATTATGTTGCAGGCAAGACGATCATCGACAAGATGAATGCTAAAAATGATCCAAGAAGGCCGTTCTATTTTACAACTGTGGGCGGCGCTTATCTTGGTGGTGCGCAAGGTGTAAATAACAGCTTTGCAGATCTATCTAAACCAGCAGACCGGATTACCGAAACAGATTTCCCTGCTGTTCTCTTGGATTACGCAGAGGTTGAGTTCATCCTTGCTGAAGCAGCTGAAAGATGGAGTATTGGGGGATCTGCTGCAACGCACTATAACAATGCAATCACTGCTTCAATCACCTCATGGGGTGGTTCAGCTGCGAGCGCGGCTACTTATCTGGAAAGACCGGATGTTGCCTATGCGACAGCTGCAGGAACTTACAAACAAAAAATTGGCGAGCAGAAGTACATCGCACTTTATAACAGAGGCTATGATGCATGGACCGAGTGGAGACGCCTGGATTACCCAACCTTGCAACCAGCTAATGAAGCAAGAAGTGGTATTCCGTTGCGTATCACGTATGTGACCAGTGAGTATACTTTGAACAGATCTAATGTTGACGCTGCGGCAGCTGCCCTTGGTGGTGACGACGTGGAAAAGAAATTGTTCTGGGATAAATTCTAAACATCGAACCTGGCAGATGTAATCTGCTTTGAAAACGCAGTAGCTTTTTAGCTACTGCGTTTTTTTTTGTTAGGGAGCAATCTTTACGTGTTAGTTCTTCGTATATGATACAAGAACTTACAAAAAATAGAGGTTTAGGTGGTTAAAAAGAAAATAAATGGTTTTGGGGGAGCTCAACCTTACTAAAGGAAGAATTATTTAAATGGGAAATTGACTTACATTATTTTAACTGGACGCTATTTTCAGAATATCATTCTTAAAATAGCATGATGGACATAAATATTTGAAACTCTGAAGGAAACCTGATTTAAAGTGGTTCTAACACCGCAAAATGTTAATTGTTTCGAAAATGTTAAAAAAATCTAAATTTTTTGTTTGCATTTATCCACCTTTTGGTATCTTCAGAAAATATTAACTCATTAACTAACCCAAATTTTATTAATTTATGAAAAAACTTATACTAAGTTTGTTCATTTTCTTGTGTGTTGCAGCCTCTGCAATTGCTCAGGAAAGAACCATCACCGGTACAGTTACCGGTCAAGATGACGGTTTGCCTTTACCGGGGGTTTCGATCCGGCTAAAAGCAACGTCGAACGTTGGTACGCAGACAAATGCTGACGGTAAATACTCCCTCAGAGTTCCTGCAGGTACCCAAACATTAGTGTTCTCCTTTGTTGGTTACGAAACTAGAGAAGTTTCAAGTGCCTCAGGAACCCTGAATGTTGTGTTATCATCTAATGCAACCGGTTTAGATGAAGTTGTTATCTCTGCTGGTGGTATTGCGATTCAGCGACGTCAGCAAGGTAACCAGGCTACATCAATCAAAGCGGAAGAATTGACTCAAGGTAAAGCATTCAACGTAGCGAGTGCTCTAACAGGTAAAGTTCCAGGCTTGCAGATAAATGGTGTAAGTTCTGGTGTTAACCCGAACGTTCGTTTGGTATTAAGAGGAAACCGGTCGTTATTAGGAAACAACCAGGCATTGGTTGTTTTAGATAACGTTATCGTACCAACGTCAATCCTTGGTAATTTAAATCCTGAAGACATTGAAAACATTGAAGTATTAAACGGTGGTGGTGCAGCTGCATTATACGGTTCTGATGCTTCTAACGGTGCGATCATTGTAACTACCAAAAAAGGTAAACGTGGAACAACTAGTGTTACTTTTTCAAACACTTTCAACATTGAACAGGTAAGCTTTTTGCCAAAACTTCAAAAAAGATTCGGTTCGGGTACAGGTAATGATGACGTGCCATCTTACACACCCTTTGAAAACCAGCAATATGGTCCTGAGTTCGATGGCAGCCTGAAACCGATTGGCAAGCCTTTAGAAGATGGATCTATTCAGACTGTTCCTTATGCTTATAGAGATGATAAGGACAAGTTTTGGGATCTTGGGTTCACTAACCAATCAGATTTCAGTATTTCGTCAGGTGATGATAAAAGCACGACTTACCTTTCAGGTCAGTACTTAACTCAGGAAGCTACTATTCCTGGCGATAAGTACAACAGATTTGGTTTCAGATATAATGGAGAAAGGAGTTTATTAGAAAATCTGACTTTCAACATAACTGCAAACTATGTACAGAACAGATATGATCAATCAAATGCAATTTCTGCAGTTTTTGATAATGTTTTGCAGACTCCAGGACAAATTCCTTTGCTAGATTATGCAGATTGGGAAACTGATCCCTTTGCAAATCCAAATGGTTATTACAATGAGTACTATCAAAATCCCTATTTTGCTTTAGCTAATAGTCGTAGATCAACCCGTAATGACTATTTGACAGGCTCGGCTCAGTTGAAATGGTTTCCGATCAAAGAACTATCATTATTATTCCGGGTAGGTATTTCAACCAGGAATAACTCAACAAAAGCTTTCCAAAACAAATTCTCCTATTCTGAATATCGTTTAGGCATCACACCTAACTTCAATAATATTCTCGGAAATGTGGCGGATGGTATGGAATATAACACCCAATTAAATCCTGAGTTTCAGACCCAGTATATTAAACAGGTTTCTAAGGACTTTAATCTAAACGTAATATTAGGTGCAAGTTTAAGGGATAATAAATACAAAGGTTTGAATGCTAGTATTTCTGGCTTAGTACAGCCTGATTTATTCAATTTAAGTAATAACCTTAACGTTCCAAGTGCTACTGAAAATAATTTTCATGCTACTCAAATCGGTGTTTATGCTGATGCAAGGGTAGGTTTCAGAAATTACCTTTATTTCCATGCTACTGCAAGAAATGACTGGAGATCAATCTTGGCGCCTGAAAACCGCTCGTTCTTCTATCCTGCCGCCGACATTGCTTTCATCGCGTCAGATGCGATTCCATTTTTAAAAGAGTCAAACATTGTGGAGAGTTTAAAGCTTCGTGCGGGTATCTCTAAAGTTGGACAGGTTAACCTAGGTACCAGCTCAAACTTCGGTGCATACAGCTTACTTCCAACTTTTGGACAAGCTTTTGGCTATCCGTTTAATGGAAATCCTGGATATACTTTAGGAAACAGAATTGTTTCGCCAAACATTAAACCGGAGATGACAAAATTAATGGAGGGCGGTTTTGATTTAGATATGTTTAAATCACGTTTAACATTATCTGCGACTTACTACAAATCAAGTACTACTGACCAAACGGTACCAGTAAACATTTCACCTACGACTGGTTTCACATCTTACCTGACCAACACTGGAGAAGTAACCAACGAAGGTATCGAGACTCGTATTGGATTTGTTCCAGTTAGAACTGGGAATCTTGAGGTTAGTTTTGGTGCAAACTACACTTACAACAATAACACGGTTGAATCAATCAGCCAGGACTTAAAACAACTAAACTTATTTTCTTATCAACAAGCAGGTATTTTTGCAGAAGAGGGTAAATCATTTCCATTATTAAAAGCCAGAGATTATATCAGAGATGATCAAGGTAGAGTTATCGTAGATCGGATTACCGGAATGCCGACTGCGGGAACTGAACTTATTGAAATAGGCAATACAGAACCAAAACACAAATTTGGGGTGGATGCTGCTGTAACTTTCAAAGGTTTACGTCTTGCAGCCTTATTTGAATACCGTGGCGGCTATATGATGTACAACAATGCCGGAAGTTTTGCTTTCTCGGGTGCGGGTGCCGCTACAGCCTCTTTCAACCGTGAGCGTTTTGTGGTTCCAAATTCCTCTTATTTAGATCCTGCTACGAATACTTACGTGGAGAACACTAACATTACAACCAGAAGCGGTGGTACTGCTTTCTGGACAGAAGGACCTACTTATACTGATGCAGGAACAAACTTTGTTTACTCTGCTGCTTTCTGGAAACTTAGAGAATTATCTTTGGGTTATGATATTCCAAAATCTGTATTAGGAAACGGTAAATATGTGAAAGGTGTTCGCGTTAGTCTTCAAGGAAGGAACTTGTTCCTATGGACACCGAAGAGCAACATCTATACCGACCCGGAGTATAGCGAAGGTGGATCAGATAACAACGCTGTAGGTTTGTCTAGCTTAAACCAGACTCCTCCATCTAGACTGTATGGAGCGACGATTTCTGTTACCTTATAATTAAAAGATCATGAAAAAAATATTAACATATATAATGATTGGTTCACTTGCAATTGGAGCTACCGCCTGTAAGAAGACCTTAGATATTAATGACAATCCAAATAGCCCCACTTCTTCTACTCCGGAACTGGTGCTTCCTCAATCCTTAGTTGGAACAGGAGCTATGGTGAGCACATACAACAATGGACTAACCTATCCTGGTGGCTTTTTTGCAAATGTGTATGGATTCGGTGCTTACGGCGCAACAGTTACCATAAATTATTCATCAGCAAACTTTACCGCGCTTTGGACATCTGCTTACGACGTGGCTGAAGATTACCAGTATGTAATTGATAATACTACAGGAGATGCCAGCCTGGCAAATTCCAATTCGATAGCGCGGATTATGAAGTCTTTTGTGTTTTCAAAGCTGGTTGATCAATATAATGATGTACCTTACTTTGAAGCATTAAAAGGTGCTGAATTCCTTACGCCGAAGTATGATAAAGCGGCTGATATTTACAAGGACTTGGTTGCACAGCTAAATCTTTCAATTGAGCAAATTGAAGCGGCTGAAACTGCTGAAGGTGTTGCATCGATTTCAGGTGAAGCAGATCCAATGTTTGGAGGTGATATGGAAGAGTGGAAACGCTTTGCAAATACATTAAAATTACGTCTTCTGATTAAAATGGCACCCGTTCCAGAATTGAGCGGTTTCGCTACAACGGAATTTGCAGCGTTTGACAACGCGCTCGGTATTATTCATGATGATGCGTTGGTAAATCCAGGTTATACAAAACAAGGTGGACGTTTGAACCCTACGTACAACCTACTGGCTGCTGATGAAAATAACAACCGCAGGGTGACTTCGGCATTACCTACTGATTGGATCTATTCCTTCTATGATGGCACAAAGCTTATAGACTCGGCAAGAGGATCTGTGGTATTCAGAGATTATCCGAATACTGCAACAAACCAATTAGGTCAGGAGAATCTTAAAAGTGATGTTATTCCACCCGCTGGCTCAACTGCCTGGTACACTGGCAGAGATTTCAACACCCCAGGTTTAGGAGCAGTTAAGGGACCGGCTCAAGGCCAGGTAATCATGCTCCTAGCAGAGGCGGAGTTTTTGCTTGCTGAAGCATTTACTAGAGGATATTTAGCTGGTGATGCAAAAGCGGCATTTGAAGCAGGTATCAGAAGTTCCATTTCTTATTTATTTGAAGATCAAACTGGTGCGGTAGTAGGGGATGTTGACCAAGCATTTACAACTTACCTGAATGATAATGATAATAGTTTCTTGGTGAATTTTGATCTTGCTACCACTCCAGAGCAACGGATCGAAGCCATCATTACGCAGAAATATATTGCTATGAACGTGATTAACTGTGATGAGGCATTTGCAGAATTCAGACGTACCAACTACCCACGAATTGTGAATGGTTCAACTAATCCAACACTTACATTCGCGTCACTTCTGTCTACCTCTACAAGTCCAGATAAGTTAATCACAAGACTTCCTTATCCGCAAGTGGAGTACACTTTGAATCAAGGCAATGTTCCACAGAACGTTAACATCTTTTCTGCAAAAATTTTCTGGGAAATAAACTAATATTAAAAAAAAGATTATGAAGAAATATATATATAGGACCCTTTCTTTCATGTTAGCAGTAAGTTTTCTTACTTCTTGTTTGAAAGATGACAGCTTGGTTCTTGACCCTGAAAAAGGTCATAATGTAATTGAGTTCGCCAATCCAGCACAAATCGGGGTAGTTGGCAGCGTGCACCCACTTTATACATTTGCTTTGGAATCTGGCTCCGCAGTTCCAATTCCAATAACAATCAGTTATTCTGGACCGGAGAGTGGAGCACCGGAGGATATTGTTGTTAATTTCGACGCTGGGACACAAGCCGAGGTGACGGCATATAATGAGGATCAAGAGAAAGCGTTTGATTTAATGCCTTCAGATATTTTCACACTTTCTACAAAAAGCGTTGTCATCAAAAAAGGTGAAAAAAAGGCCACCTTCAATGCGTTATTCGCAACAGAAAGGTTTGATTTTGATAAGTCCTATGTTTTACCTTTGAAGATCACATCTACGTCATCAGGCATAGTGAGTGGCAATTTCGGTACTATTTTGCTAAGTGTTAACCCGAAAAATATCTATGACGGAATTTACACGTTAACAGGTACTTTCAATGACACTCAAAATTCAACATTTACTGGAGCATATCCTATAGAAATTCATTTGGTAACACAGAACGCAAAATCTGTTGCTTTCTATGATGATGAAAATTTAGGAAACTATGGCCACCTATTTAATACTCCAACAGGAGGGTCATACTATGGAAATTTCGCTCCTGTTTTTAACTTTGATGATCAGAATAATGTAGTAAGTGTTGTCAATTTTTATGGTCAACCTTCGTCGAACGGTAGATCTGGAAGAATTGATGTGACCGGGATCAATAAATACGATCCGGCTACTAAAACACTTGAAGTGAGTTACGTCATGGTGCAAGGTGGTGATCGTACTTTCTTTAAAGAGAAAATGGTTTATGTAGGCCCACGGCC
This sequence comes from Pedobacter sp. SAFR-022, assembly GCF_051965375.1. Lineage (NCBI taxonomy): Bacteria > Pseudomonadati > Bacteroidota > Sphingobacteriia > Sphingobacteriales > Sphingobacteriaceae > Pedobacter > Pedobacter sp. SAFR-022. The sequence continues at coordinate 996,786 of NZ_JBQCME010000001.1, read as the reverse complement.
ATAATTATCAACCTTTAAAAAAAGGCCATCTAGTTTAGATGGCCTTTTTTTATTTTACGTTTTTTGTTATATTACAATAAAAACATTCTCAATATGTACGCCATATCAAAATCCGTCTTAGTAGTTGGTTTAAGCTTCCTTGGCCTCCTGTATAATAAAGAAATCTCTGCTACACTATCAGACAATTCAAAAGTGATTTATAACGTGTCTGAGGACAAAAAATTAAACGGTCCTTTTGCCATAACAAGAGAAGACAAAGTTTTATTAAGAGGAAGCTATAAAGACGATAAACGGTCTGGAAACTGGTACTGTTTCAATCCCGATGGAAGTGTATACATGAGATACAACTATGATCAGAAGAAACTAGTTGTACTTGACACAGCGAGAGTCGCTCGAGCGATAGTGGAATTTCCGGGTGTCAAAGAGGAAAGCGCCAACGGCTCCATTCCTGTTCCCGTGTGTTCAATTGATCAATATGTTTCGCTACTTGGTTCCGAATTCCGAAGGTTAATATTAGCAGAAAACAAAAATGCCGAAGGTGTTGTACCTGTTGAACTAATTGCGAACATTGATCAGAATGGTAGGGCTACTTACACCGGGAATTATAATGCTGAAGGGGTGACGATGACGAAGCGCTTGAAACCAGACGTAAAGCTCTTTAACATCGAATGGCTACCCGCAACGATGTCGGGTAAACCAGTAGCAGCTGTGTTCAAGGTGAATATGTCCGTTGATTTTTCCAGTAATGATGTTGGAAGACAGCGATTCAGATGGACAAATTCCTAATGCAAATACAAGTTTGAATTAGCTGAGCCTATTTTCCTTCGTCAGCCATCATGCAGCTTTTGGTATAGCAACTAGTTTCCCAAGTTCATGTCGATTAGGACTTATATTGATGTAAGATAATCTACTTTTATGCTGCTGTATCAGTTATTCACGTCCGTGATTATAGATAAAGATGGAGTTCGGTTTGCTTAATCAGAATATATCGGGTTCAGGTTTTGTTATGGAAGTGAAATAGATCACTTGAATTTTTAGAGTAGAATTCCTACTTATTAATGAATTAATTGGCTTGTTTATAGTGCCTTGTACAGGTTTTTCTAGATAGCGAGAAGAACTGTGAAATTGAAAAAATTGAATTGCCGACGCGAATATTGTGCCAAAATGAGAATAAATCTGATGTATTTTTTCTCATATGGCCAATTAAGGGTATATTAGGTGCTCATTTTTATCAATTTCACATTATGAAAAAACTTTTACTTAGTATGTTCTTTCTCGTACTTACCGCCATGTTGGGGTTTGCACAGAATAGAACAATTACAGGAACAGTTACCGGACAGGATGATGGACAACCATTACCTGGGGTAAGTGTTAGAGTTCGAGGCGTAAACATTGGTACCCAGACCAATTCAGACGGGAAATACTCGATTTCTGTACCATCTGCCTCAAGCGTGCTTGAATTTTCTTACATCGGCTACGCGACCAAGAGTGCTACTGCAAGTTCTACCGTGGTAAACGTGGTTTTGGCTGGTGATGCACAATCTTTAACGGAGGTTATTGTAACGGGCTATGGTACTACAACTAAAGCAAGACAGACTGGTTCTGTAGGAACTGTTGCTGCCAAAGACATCGAAGCCACTCCATTTACTTCAGTAGATAAGGCCCTTCAAGGGCGTGTTGCTGGTTTGCAATCAACTGGTGCCTCGGGTCAGCCTGGTGCAATGCAGCAAATCAGGATCCGTGGTCTTGGTTCTATCTCTGGTTCATCAGAACCTTTGTTCGTCATCGACGGTATCCCGGTTAACTCTGGAGATTTATCTCGTAATACGACTTCGGCGAATGCTTTAGCTGGTATCAACCCGAATGATATCGAAAGTCTAACCGTATTGAAGGATGCATCTTCAACTGCAATCTATGGTTCAAGAGGTTCTAACGGTGTTGTTTTAATTACCACAAAATCGGGTAAAGCAGGTAAAACGAAAATCCGTGTTGACGCTGAGTATGGTGTTGTAAAACCAGGCGTTTTTAATGATGCAACCAGACCATTAACTACGGAAGAAAACATTCTTTTGATCGGCGAGGCTTTATTGAATAGCCCAGCTAACGTAACGCAATACAACTTAACCCCTGCAAACATCAGAGACTTTGTAACTGGCGAAGATGGTTTTGGCATTAATCCGGATGTAAATACTAACTGGTATGATGAAGTTACCCGTACAGGTGCACAGCAGCAGTACAATGTTTCTATCGATGGTGGAAATGAAAAAACACAGTTTCACATTGGTGGAGGTTATTTCACACAAGATGCAACTGTTCCTCGTTCGGCTTTCAAACGTTATTCCGGAAACCTGAACCTTAAACACAGCCTAACCGATAAATTTACTATTGGTACTAATATCTTATTGTCAAGCACCAATACTAAAGGTTTATCAAACGGTGGTGCTTTTGCTAACCCTGTATTAGGTTCTCTATTCCTAATGCCGGATCTTGCCGCCCGTAATGCAGATGGTACCCCTAATATGAGTGGGCCCCTGGCACCGGGTTCTGGTCTTTTCAACCCAATCGCAATCCTGCAATTGGATAAACAGAACAACAATACTCAAAAAGCAATTACTTCATTTTTTGCAGAGTATAAGCTTTTACCTAATTTGAAGTTAACATCGAAATATGGTATCGACTACAACAATCTTGAAGAAGATAGCTACAACAACCCAACTTATGGTGACGGTAGAAACGTAGGTGGTCGTACTTACAGAGATTACACAAGATACTTCAACTGGGTTTGGACCAACTTAGTAGATTACCGTTGGGACATCACCAAAGACGATAACTTAGTCGCTAACATTAAGGCGGGTTACGAAGCACAACGTTCTCAGAACTATAACTCGTCAGTTGCTGCATATAACGTGCCTTTGAACATCAACTACAATGTTCCAAGTGTTGGTGCAACGCCGATCACTGCTAACGGTAATAATGATGGTTACGCCTTCGCATCCTTATTAGCGATCGGAGATATCTCTTACAAAAATACCTATGTATTGTCAGGTAGTTTCCGTAGAGATGGTTCATCACGTTTCGGTTCAGAAAAACAGTATGGTAACTTCTGGTCCCTTGGTGGTAGCTGGAATGCAGATCGCGAAGATTTCATCGAACAACTTGACTGGATCTCACAGTTAAAAGTTCGTGGATCTTACGGCGTGAATGGTAACGCTAACATTGGTAACAATGCCTGGAGAAACCTTTATGGTTATACCAGAACCGGTTATAACTTTGTTTACAATGGTGCTATCGGTAGCGGTCCTAGCCAATATGGTGTGAATACCCTAACTTGGGAAAAAACCAAAAGTTATGACATCGGTGTAGACTTGGGTTTCTTTAAAAATAGATTGACTGCAACAGCTGAATACTATAACCGTCAGTCTGATGATCTACTTCTATCCGTTCCAGTTTCTTACACGACAGGGTTCCCTAGCTATGTAAACAACTTTGGCGGTATGCAAAATAAAGGTTGGGAGTTCAGCTTGGGCGGAACACCGATCCGTACAGACGATTTTCAATGGACATTGAACTTCAATATCTCCTTGAACAAAAACAAAATCACCAACCTTGTGACCGACAAAACAGTTTCTAGCCCTTTCATCCGCCAGGTTGGACAGAACTATCAAACTTACTACTTGCCACAATATGCAGGTGTAAATGTTGAAACTGGTGCGCCACAGTGGTACAAAGATGCAAGCAGAACTGAAGTTGTGACCAGCTATAATCAGGCTCAACGTGTGCTGTTAGACAAAACTGCTGCGCCTAAAGCGTTTGGTAGTGTTTCAACGACCTTTAACTACAAAGGATTTGGTTTAGATGCGATGTTCTACTACAACTTTGGTAACTACATCTATAATGGTTTCTACCAGTACCAAAACAGCGGTGGTGCGTATTTGGGAAATTACAACCAAAGTGCAAACGAGTTGAACAGATGGCAAAAACCTGGAGATGTTACCGATGTGCCTAAATTGGTATATGGTGGAACAAACTCATACGCAGTTTCAGATCGTTTGTTAAACAAAGGTGATTTTATCCGTCTACGTGATGTTACTTTAAGCTACAGCTTGCCACAAAGCATTCTTGAGAAAGCAAAAGTTGGCAGCGTTAGAGTATATGCTAGAGGTTCAAACCTTTGGACTTGGGTAAAGGATGATAAATTGGCATTTGACCCTGAAGCTGGTGGTGCCGGTGGTACAAACAACTTTGAGTTGTTCATTCCTAAGACGGTGACCTTTGGTGTGAATGTTGGATTTTAATTTTATCTAGAAAGAAAATGAAAAGAAATTTTAAATACTTAATATATAGCGGATTGGTCTTTGGAACATTGTTGAGTTCATGCAGCAAGGACTTTTTGGATCAGCCGCCTTATACTTCAATTGATGCCAATGAAGCATTGGCAACTGACGCGGATATTTTAACCGCACTAAACGGTACCTATGCAGGTATGAGGAATACAAACTTGTACGGTCGTACATTGCCATTGCTTGGCGACCTTCAGGCCGACAACATTTTTATTTCCACTCGTAACTCAGGCCGTTTTACAGGCCATAACTTAAACAACTTCGTTGTTAACAACGCAGATGTTTTAGGGCTTTGGGAAAACGCTTACCGCGTTATTTTGAGAGCTAACAACATTATCAACGCAAAGCCTACCGTAACCAGTCAGGCAAATGTTAATCAATATCAAGGTGAAGCTTATGCGATCCGTGGATTAATGTACTTTGAATTGGTAAGACACTTCGCAAGACCATACACTGATAATCCTGCTGGATTGGGTGTACCAATTGTACTTGACTTCAATATTGAAGGCAAACCAGCGAGAGCTACAGTTGAAGAGGTATATGCGCAAATTTTGTCTGACCTTGACAAAGCTTATGAGTTGATGACTTTGAAGCCTACTACAGCAAGATTGAATAAATATGCTGCAAGAGGTTTAGCTGCAAAGGTTAACTTGTCTAAAGGAACACCAGCAAGCAACCAGTTGGCGTTTGACCAGGCTGTTGAAGTAATAAACAGCTCGAATACATCTTTACTGACACTTGCAAATTACAATACTTACTGGAGCTCAAGCATCGCACAAACAGCTGCTGCTGCCAATGAGAGCTTGTTTGAAATTGTTTCAGATCAGATTGATAATGCAGGCTTTGATGAGCTGGCTTATTTCTTTGGCCAACAAGGTTATGGAGATGCATTGGCAAATCCGTTATTATATGCTGCATACTCAGATACAGATGTTCGTAAATCTTTAATCCAGGTAGGTGCAAGAACCCGCGCGGAGAATCCTGCTTACATCGTGAGGAAATATCCTGATTTGGTAAACTACGGCACAAAGAAAGTACTTCGTATTTCGGATGTTTATCTGATCGCCGCGGAAGCTGCTTATAACTTAGGCCGTCCGACAGAGGCAACCACTTACTTACGAACTTTGGTGGCACAAAGAGACCCGCAAGCTACAGTTAATGAGACTGGGCCGGCTTTATTTGAGCGAATCATCACAGAACGTAGAAAAGAACTTGCTTTTGAAGGTGATCGTCTTCACACTTTGAATCGTTTGAAAAGAGATATCACTGAACGTGGTGGTAGTGTAAAGAATATTCCTTACACTGATTTCCGCCGAGTAGCACCTATTCCACTTTCTGAGTTGGATAGAAACCCAATTACTCAAAATCCAGGATGGCAGTAAGACCAGCATCGATTTTGAAAAATAATTATTAAATTTCAAGGACCAGTTTCATTTTATGGACTGGTCCTTAATCGTTAAACCATAATTCTTTCATGACCCTGAAGATCCTGACACCTTTAATGTTTTTGATGTTTATCAGTTCGTTTTGCTTTAGCCAGAATTATCTGGAAGAAGTGAATGGCAGGCCTATTAGGGGCAGTAAACAGTCGGATGTAGTTGGTGACCCCCATTTGTTCAAAAACTTTAAATCAGCCACTGTGCTGCTTAAAAACGGCAGGAGTGTGAAAGACATTCCTGTAAACGTTGATCTGGTAACAAACACCCCTTTATTTTCGAAATCTGGGGAGGTCGTGCTGGCCTTTGTTGAGCCCGTTGCTGAAATGCTTGTTATTGATACCCTAAGCAGTGGCCTGGCAAAGATGCGGTATACCTTTGATGGGGATGGTAAGGAGACTTCATGTTATCTGGTGCTTTCAGAGGGAAAGCTCAGTTTGATGAAGAAGCTTTGGAAAGTTGTCTGGGAAGATAAGACCTATAATTCTGCGACTGTCACTAAAACGATCCTAGAAAAATCAGCCTACTATATTAAGAATACGCAATCTAAGTCTCTGGACCTATTTAAGCCATCAAAGAAAAGTATCCTGGCAGCCATGAGCAGTCAATCTGCTGCAATCGAAAAGTATCTGAAAGATAACAAAGTAAGCTTCTCCTCAGGCCAGGATCTTCAAAAACTGTTCGATTATTACAACGCGTTATAGCCTCTATTTTTTGTTGCTGTTGTTCGTGAAAGTGACAGCATATTCGTTAATGTCCAACGTGACTTGCTGACCTAAGGTCAGTGCTTTATTATCATCAATGTGCCCTGTAGGGAAGTTAAAGCATACGGGATAACCATATTCCTTCACCAAATCGTAAATGAGCGATTCGGGCGTCTGCCCGAATGGCACTTGTTCTTCTTCGATCTCGTTGAAAGCACCTACGATCAGCCCTTTCAGTTTAGCAAGTTTTCCGCTGCGCGTAAGCATCCGCATCATGCGGTCTATGGCGTATTCCTGTTCCCCCACATCCTCCAGGAAGAGGATCTTATCGGTATAGTCCATTTCGGATTCCGAGCCACTAAGCATCACTAAAAGCATCAGGTTACCTCCAATCAGTATACCTTCTGCTTGGCCCGGGATATTTGGGTGTTTGCTGTTGTATTCGTAGTTTAAAGGTTCTCCAAACAGCGATTTCCTTAAAGATTCCAGGGATTCTGGAGTGGCATCCGGGAAGGTATATGGCATTTGCGCATGGATGCTCATGGTATTATGCTTTGCCAGTAAGTGCGAGAGCAACACGGTGACGTCGCTGAAACCAATGATCCACTTCGGGTGCTCCTTAAAATTCGTGAAATCTAGCTGGTCAATGATCCGAATGGTGCCATATCCGCCCCGTGCGGCTATAATTGCTTTTACCTCCTGATCGTCCAGGAATTGTTGCAGATCTCCTGCACGAAGTTCATCGCTACCGGCAAACTGGTTCTCGGCAGCGTAAACACTAGAACCGAGCAGCACCTGCAAGCCCCAGCTTTCGAGAATTCTGATTCCTTCGTCTATCTTTCCAGGTAGTTTTTTCGCAGGACTTACTATAGCAATCTTGTCACCTTTTTTTAAATAGGGCGGCTGTTTAATCATTGGTAAAACACTTATCTTTGACAAATTAATAAAAATAGTTTTGGATAACAGTAAAATTAAGAGATATACAGTAACGGCTGCTTTGCCTTATACGAACGGACCTGTACATATTGGTCACCTTGCGGGTGTTTACCTGCCGGCGGATACTTATGTACGTTTCCTCCGCTCTAATAAACGTGATGTAAAATTCGTTTGCGGATCGGATGAGAACGGCGTTCCTATTACTTTAAAAGCAAAAAAGGAGGGCATCACGCCGCAGCAGGTTGTCGATAAATATCATAAGATCATTGGCGATTCCTTTCAGGAGTTTGGAATCTCCTTCGATATCTACCATAGAACTTCTTCACTAACGCACCACCAAACCGCTTCAGGTTTCTTTGAAAGTCTGTACAACAAGGGCGTGTTTACGGAAGAAATTACTGAACAGTACTATGATGAAAAGGCACAGCAGTTCCTTGCTGACCGCTACATCACCGGAACTTGTCCACGTTGCGGTTTTGAGCATGCTTATGGCGACCAATGTGAGAACTGCGGAAGTACTTTAAATGCGACGGACCTGATTAATCCAAAATCTACCTTATCTGGTGAGCCTCCAGTACGTAAGGAAACCAAAAACTGGTTTCTGCCACTGGATAAGTATGAAGATAAACTTAGAGCATATATTGAAAGTCATAAGGAGTGGAAACCGAATGTGTATGGTCAGTGCCAAAGCTGGTTGAACGCCGGTTTGCAGCCTCGTGCGATGACCAGAGACCTGGACTGGGGTGTAGAGGTGCCCTTGAAAGATGCTGCCGGAAAAGTGCTTTATGTGTGGTTTGATGCGCCGATCGGCTACATCTCCGCAACGAAGGAGTTTTTTAACTATGCGAAGCTTGATGTCTGGAACCCGAAAGCGGAGAAATACTACATCAATCAGAATACCGTAGAAAAAGGCAATTGGGAAGAATACTGGAAGGATGACAGCACCAAACTGGTACACTTCATCGGAAAGGATAACATCGTATTCCACTGTATTATCTTCCCAGCGATGTTGATGGCGCATGGGGAGTATATCCTTGCGGATAATGTACCTGCCAATGAATTCCTGAACCTGGAAGGTCAGAAGATCTCTACTTCAAAGAACTGGGCGGTTTGGTTGAATGAGTACCTGTTGGAGTTTCCTGATAAGCAAGACGTGCTTCGTTACGTACTTACTGCTACTGCGCCGGAAACTAAAGATAATGACTTTACCTGGAAGGATTTTCAAGCCAGAAATAACAATGAGCTGGTTGCGGTTTTGGGTAATTTCATCAACCGGGTGGTGGTTTTAACCCACAAATACTTCGAAGGTAAGGTACCGATGATCATGGAAATTAAGCCGGAAGATCAGGCTGTGATTGACGAGTTGGCGCAATATCCAGCCAAGATCAGTGCTTCTATAGAGAATTACCGTTTTAGAGAGGCTTTGATGGAGGTGATGAATGTTGCGCGTTTAGGTAATAAGTACCTGGCGGATATGGAGCCTTGGAAAGTCATTAAGACCGATGAGGATCGTGTTAGAACCATCTTGAACATCAGTTTGCAAATCGTTTCAAGCCTGGAAATCCTGATTGAGCCTTTCCTGCCTTTTACGGCCGACAAGCTGATGAAAATGCTTAACTACGGTGGTCACCTTTGGGCGCATGCGGGTCAGTTGAACCTATTACCACGTGGACATCAGTTGAATCAGCCAGTTCTATTGTTCGAGAAGATCGAAGATGAGCAAGTGCAGTTCCAAATAGACAAGCTGACAAAAAGTAAAGACGAAAATAGCCTAGCAAATGCTGTAGCGGCACCTGCTAAAGAGAATATCAACTTCGATGATTTTAGCGCCGTAGACATCCGGGTTGCGACGATTATTGCTGCGGAAAAGGTGGAAAAGACTAAAAAGCTGCTAAAGCTGACGCTTGATACTGGTCTTGATACGAGAACGGTTGTATCTGGTATTGCAGAACACTATAAGCCAGAGGAAATTATTGGACAGCAGGTGAGTTTACTGGTAAATCTTGCTCCAAGAGAGATCAAAGGAATATTATCTCAGGGAATGATTTTAATGTCTGAAAATTCGGATGGAAAACTTACTTTTGTGGCGCCTGTTGATAAGCATAACAACGGCAGCGTTATCAAATAGTACTGGTCCCGTAGTTCAACGGATAGAATAGAAGTTTCCTAAACTTTAGATATGAGTTCGATTCTCGTCGGGACCACAAAAAGCACTCTTCGGAGTGCTTTTTTGGTTTAAAGCTATTTCAGAACCATGAAGATGTGGTTCTTTTCAGGCTTTAAATATAAAGGTATGTTGTTTGGAAAGGAGGATTGCTCCGGCTGGTTGATGGAAACGAACCAGAAACAATCCCCGCAATTCCTGAGAGCAACGCACTCAAACCATTCAAAATCTATTCATAGATGCCTAGCGGCATCATTCGTCAGATTAAGGCTTAAATCCCTGGAGTTTACAGCCTCCAGGATCATTCACCTGAATGATATTTGATCTGCTTTGTACTTTGGCAGCTGTGTTTAGCAACAGCATCTGCCTTAACTATCGGTGTAATGGTGTTCAACCATTTTCTCAGCATTTCTCTTTTTGTTGTCTCAAAAGTATGCAGTGCTATGTCCCTGTTTTTACGGAAAACCGTACAAGCATTATTTTTCTTCAAGGTTCTTTGTAGCGAAATGTACCATGTATACGGCTGTGTAACTTCCTTGTTAATTGCTCAAAGTCAAGGTTTTGTTACGAGTAAGGCTTCCCTTCAATTCAATCAAGTTGATATCTTGCTAGTAACATCACGATTGCTTAACAGGAGCTTAACCCCATAAAATTCCATTATGAGTTACTTTGCCGCCGAGTAAAAACTAACTAAAGACGACTAATTATTCACCCTATAATAGTTAATCCATGAGAAAACCCTTACGTTTTACATGCAGCATGCATGTCAAGGCAATGCTCGCCATGACCTGCATTTTGCTTCTTTTCAGCATGCAATTGCTTGCGCAAAGCAGAACGGTCAGCGGAACAGTGCTAGACCAAAGCAACAACCAGGCGCTACCCGGCGTCGTGGTAACCAACAGCAGTACGAAGCGCAGTGTCTCTACCGACGCTTCCGGAAAGTTCAGCATTGAAGTGGCCGGTGGCGAGCAACTGCTGCTCCGAATGATCGGCTACGCCGAACAAACCATCAGTCCAGGCACACAAAGCACGCTTACCATCAGGATGCAATCCTCCGAACAGGACCTGGAAGAGGTTGTTGTGGTAGGCTACGGCACCCAGAAGAAAGCGAACCTAACCGGTGCCATAAGCACGGTTACTGGCAAGGAGTTCGAAAGTCGCGCGGCACCCACGGTGGGCGCACTGCTTCAGGGGCAAATGCCTGGTGTTACCGTCGTAAACTCCACCGGCCTCCCGGGCAGTAATGGCGGAACCATCAACATCCGAGGTATCGGAACGCTGAACGATGCAAGCCCGCTCTACGTGATTGATGGTGTGCCCAGTGGTAACATTAACATCCTCAATCCCTCTGATATTGAGTCTGTCACCGTGTTAAAAGATGCGGCATCATCTTCCATTTACGGGGTCCGTGGCGCCAACGGTGTTATCCTGGTAACCACCAAAAAAGGTGCTGCCAATGCACAACCGAGCTTGTCGTACAACAACTACTTCGGTATTCAGACGCCAACGGCACTGCCTGAATTCCTGGGCTCAGTAGACTATATGACCCTGCTAAATGAAGCCAAGATCAACGCAGGAGCCAATCCCACCTATACCGACGAGCAAATTGAGATCGCCAGAAGCGGCAGCGACCCCAACTACTACGCCAGCACAAACTGGATCAATGAAATGTACAAGAGTTCAGCGCCACAGCAGAACCATAACCTGAATCTCTCTGGCGGTGGAAACAACATGAATTATTACGTGTCTTACTCCTTTCTAAAGGAAGGCGGACTGATCACCGGGGATGCATTCAATGCCAATCGACATAATGCCAGAATGCGCCTGAGTTCGACCTTGTTCGACAAACTGCAGCTGGATGCGAACCTGGGTTATGTAGACCGTGCCGTAAACGGCTCCAGCGCCGGCGTAGCTGCAGGCAGTGGGGTCATTTACACCTCACATGTAATATCCCCATTGGTGCCTGTGCGTTTTACCACTGGCGGCTGGGGGTACCTGGGGGGATCTGCAAACCCCGTTGCAATTGCGACGGACGGGGGCACCAACGACTTCAGCTCACAAGAGCTCACCGCCAACCTTCAGGCTACCTTAAACATTACTTCTGATTTGCGGTTGAAAGGCCAATATGGGCTGGTAAAGTCGAATTCCTTAAGACAGATCTTCAATAAAACAATCAACTATTACAGTCCGATTGATAACTCGCTGATCTACATGACCAACAATCCCAATAAGATCGACAACAGGGATTATACACAAACCTACCAGACCTTTATCGCAACCGCAGAATACGAAAAAACCTTCGCGGAAAAGCACTACATCAAAGCACTGGCAGGTGCATCTTCGGAAGAGAACAGCAACACCTACCTGCTGGCCAGCAGAACGAATGTGCCTACACAGGATGTTGGTAGCATAAACCTGGGTACTTTGAACCAGTTGAATGATAGCAATGGCTCCCAGAATGCGCTGCAATCTTTATTTGGACGATTAAACTACAGCTTCCAGGAAAAGTACCTGCTGGAGGGTAACTTCCGGTATGATGGTTCTTCACGTTTCGCACCTGAACTTCGCTGGAACACGTTCTTGTCTGGTTCTGCCGGATGGATCTTTTCCAAAGAAAAGTTCTTTGAACCACTGCAAAACATCATCAGTTTCGGTAAGATCAGAGCATCTTACGGAACACAGGGAAATGATAAAGTAGGTTCCGATTTCGCCTATCTGGCGGCAATCAATTCGGTAAATACCATGCCGATTGGTAACGTGATCACCCTGGGTTACAGACAAACGGGCATTCCAAATCAATGGCTTACCTGGGAGTCGGTCGTGAAGCAGGATATTGGTATCGACCTTACCATGCTGAACAACCGCTTAAGCCTGACAGCAGATTATTACAAGAATACCACCAACAACATCTTACTGGAAGTCCCACTTCCGGATGTGCTTGGTACAAGTTACCCGCCACAAAATGCCGGTAAAGTAGAAAACAAAGGTTGGGAGCTGCAAATGGGCTGGCAGGATAACATCCGCGAGTTTACTTATGGCGTTAACTTTAACCTGTCGGATGTCCGCAACAAGGTGTTGAGCTTAGGCGACGCACCAGCCACCGTAGGTGATCAGGTGCGCATGGTTGGCCACCCAATAGATGCTTTCTATGGCTTCGTCGCAGAACGCATCAGCCAGGTTTCTGATTATACGCTTGATCCCGTAACCAACAAATACACGCCGAACTTCCCATACGATGTAAGTTACCCAATGCTTCCAGGTGATATCATGTTCCGCGACCTTAATGGTGATGGCAGGATCACCCCTGCAGACGACCGCCAGGTTATTGGTAATCAGATTCCGCGTTATACCTACGGCTTTAGGGGAAATATTGGCTACAAAGGGGTAGATCTAAGCTTCTTCTTCCAGGGTGTTGGGAAAGCTGATGGTTTAATTACCGGTGGGGCTCGACACGCATTGATCAATGACAGCTCCAATCCTCAGGCCATTCACCTGGACCGCTGGACACCGACAAACACCAATGCGAGTTATCCGAGGCTGGCCTACGGATACAGCTACAACCAGCGACTATCCACCTACTGGCTGGAAGATGCTTCTTACCTGCGTTTAAAGAACGTGCAGGTGGGTTATACCTTCCCAAAAGCCCTTACAGAGAAACTTCGCATTGACCGGCTAAGGTTCTATGCCTCGGCAGATAACCTGTTTACCAGCTCTAATTATTTCTACGGATACGATCCCGAGACCCCTGTATCATCCGGCGGATTTTATCCGCAAGTAAAGACATTCATTTTTGGTCTGAACATCAATTTCAAATAACATGAAGAAGCAAATTACCTATATGATGCTCAGCCTGGCTTTAGTTGCCAGCTCATGCAAAAAAGACTTTTTAGATCGCCAGCCGCTGGATACCATTTCAGATGATACCTTCTGGAATACCGAAGAGCAGCTTATCCTGGCCGTCAATGGCTTATACGCCAATATCAAAAACAGCAATACCGTTGCTCTGGACCAGATGGGTGATAACAGCATCAACTCCTCTACCGGCGATAGCTACCGCATCTTCAGCAGCGGCAACTTCGGGGCAGATCTGGCGTCGGTAGATGCCGAATGGCGTAGCCAATATGCGGGCATCCGACAGTGCAATGTCTTTTTAGAAAAATACAATAACGCCACCAGCGTAAGCCAGGAGAAAAGAGACCAGATGGCCGGTGAGGCAAAGACCATCCGTGCTTACATGTATATGAACCTGGTATGTTACTTCGGTGATCTTCCAATTGTAACCAAGCCGCTGAATATTGATGAGCTATATGAGCCTAGAAAGCCCAGGAAGGAAGTGATCGACTTTATCATCAAGGAGCTTGATGAAGCTGCAGCAATGATGCAGGCAAAACCGCAGACCGGTGCTACATTGGGCCGCCTGAGTAAGGGCGCTGCATTAGCATTCAAATCGAGGATTGCCTTATTCGACAGCCGTTGGGCTGAAGCGGAAAAAGCAGCCAAAGAGGTTATGGACCTGGGGGTTTACAGCTTGTATTCGACGGGAAATCCTGCAGTAGATTACAACAACCTCTTCAACTACAAGGGAAAGCTATCCAATGGCGCCAACAAAGAAACCATTGTTGCCAGAATGAACCTGACCGATGTAAGCATGCACAACATCAGCCGGGAATCGCAAGTTCCCGATCAGGCCTCAAGATACAATCCAACCAAATCGCTCGTTGATTCGTACCTCTGCGTGGACGGACTGCCGATCGATAGATCACCATTGTATAAAGAAGACAGCTATGCGGCCTTGTTTGAGAATCGCGATCCACGAATGAAGCAGACCATTCTTGCGCCAGGTGCCGCTTGGGGCGGTCGTAGAGACGGTAATCCTGCAAATACCAATGCGAGCATCTTCACCGCACCAAAGTTTGTATCCGACAAGCTTGGTAGTGTTACCATCACCGGCTATTATTTTACCAAATATGTTGAGGTGAGTACCGTATCTCAGGTCTCAAAGGATCAGAATGATATCCATGTTATGCGTTTAGGCGAGGTACTGCTCAACTACGCGGAAGCCAAAATGGAGCAGGGGACACTTACCCAGGCAGATCTGGACATCAGCATAAACAAGCTGCGGGACCGGGTCGGTATGCGCCACATGGTGATCGCTGAACTTGCACAAAATGGACTTGACCTTCGCAATGAGATCAGAAGAGAACGCCGGGTTGAACTTGCCCGTGAAGGTCAGCGCTGGTACGACATCATTCGCTGGAAACAAGGTGCATTGCTTGCAGCAGACGTAAAAGGCATGAAGAAATCTCTTGCGCTGGTACCTGCTCAGGTGAGTAACATCGCTGCAGACGCAGATGGCTACATTATCGTCATGACAGGGCGGCAATTTGATGAAAATAAACATTATTTATGGCCGGTTCCATTGAATCAAATTCAGCGAAATCCTAACTTAGGTCAAAATCCTGGCTGGAATTAACCAAATAATCCATGAAGACCATATTAAAACAACTTGGCCTCCTGAGCAGCATCATGGTGCTGCTCAGCTGTTCGCCGAAGCTTCAACAAGCCACGCCCGCCAATGTGCGTAGCTTAAAGGTGATGTCCTATAATATTCACCACGCTAACCCACCCGCCGAACCGGGCAAGATCGACCTTGATGCCATTGCGAAGGCTATCAAGGACCAGGATCCAGATCTGGTTGCCTTACAGGAAGTGGATGTAAACACGGCCCGTTCCGGAAAGATCAATGAAGCCAGTATACTTGCCCTGAAACTGGGATTTAAAGGCTTCTTTTTCGCTAAAGCCATTGATCATGAAGGCGGCGATTACGGAGTGGCGATACTCTCCAAATACCCGATATCAAATAGTCAAATTCACCGGCTGCCGACACAAGAAGGTACAAAAGGAGAACCACGCGTACTCGCCACAGCACAGGTGAATCTGCCTGGAGGTAGAAAAGTACTTTTCGGAAGCACACACCTGGATGCCCAGAAGAATGATACCAACAGGCTTTTACAGGTTGCGGAGATCAACAAGATCGCCGCACAGGAAGAACTGCCCTTCATCATTGCAGGCGACCTAAACGCGACACCAGAAAGCGCAGTGATCAAGATCTTTGATGAACAGTTCACTCGTACCTGCAGTGATTGTGCCTTCACCATTCCGCAGATCAATCCAACAAAGGCGATCGACTTTATCGGCTTCAGCAAAGCCAGTAATCTGGAAGTGGTTAGTCATCAGGTCGTTCCAGAGCGCTATGCTTCAGACCATTTGCCGATCGTTTCTGTTTTGAAATTCAAATAGCATTGATGATGACTTAGCAAACAAAGCCTTTGAATTATCGTTTACAATATAAAAACCAGATGATTATGAAACTGAAAATTGCACTCGCAACCTTAATGCTCTCTACTGCCAGCCTATATGCACAGGATCAACAAGCTAAATTGCCCGTTCCGGAGCGTGTAAGTGTTAAAGGCGGCGAGCTTACCATTCAGCCCATAACTCATGCGAGTTTAGTATTGAACTACCAAAACAAGAACATCTACGTCGATCCAACCGGTGGTGCGGAAGCCTACACAGGATTAGGCGCTGCACATGTAATCCTGATTACGGATATCCATGGAGACCATTTCGACAAAAAAACTATTGAAGCAATCAATAAATCAGATGCGACCTTGGTGGTCCCACAGGCGGTAGCGGATTCGCTGCCAGCAACCATCAACAAAAAGAAACTGGTGATCCTCAATAACGGTTCAAAGACCAGCCAAGCCGGAATTTCTATCCTTGCAGTACCGATGTATAACCTTCCAGATGCAGAAAACGCCAAGTTCCACCCGAAAGGCAGAGGAAATGGTTACATCCTGGAAATCGGCGGAAAACGCCTGTACATCTCGGGTGATACGGCAGATACCCCTGAAATGCGTGCCTTGAAGAATATTGACATGGCTTTTGTTTGTATGAACCTGCCATACACCATGGATGTTAATGCAGCGGCTTCAGCGGTGCTTGAATTTAAACCGAAAGTTGTATATCCATACCATTTCCGCGGACAAGATGTGGAAGCGTTTAAAAAGCTGGTGAATGATGGCGATAAAAGTGTTGAGGTGAAGCTGCTCCAGTGGTATCCTGGTAGCTAGTTCGCTTTAAATTCTGAGAAAAACGTAAATAAACTTACTTCAGCCGGTATCTGCAGCTTCTTCCGAAGACGGTACCGGCTTATTTCTACCCCACGCGGCGAGATCTTCATCAGTTCGGCAATTTCCTTCGTAGATAATCCCAACTTCAGATAAGCGGCCAGCTTCATGTCATTGGAGGTTAAGTTGCCATAAACTGATTTTAATTCTTCCAGAAAGTTTGCATGTACTTTATTGAAGTAAATGGAAAACTGCTCCCAACCCTCCGCTGATTTCTCCTCGGAGGAAAGTAACCTGATGATCTTTCTTAAGTTGTAAAGGTTCTCGTCTGAAGGGATGTTGGTGTTCAGTTTGCTTAGATCGTGCTTGATCTTGGTCAGCAGTTCTTCCTTTTGAACCAGGTGCATGGAAGTTGATGCCAGTGCAGTGTTCGCAATTTCAATCTCGGTGATCAGTCTTTCGTTTTTCAGCTTGATGATTTCCTGTTCCGACTTATCTATTTCCAGCTGGTGCAGGTATCGCATGCGCTCTTGTTCCTGCTCAAAGGCCTCCCGCTGCTTACGAAACTTCTTCTGCTGGCGTTTATAGATCAAGATCACCAGGCATACCGCCACAACCGCATAAGCCATATAAGCGTAAATGGTCTGGTACCATGGCGGAAGTATCACAAACTGGTAAGCCGCTACGGCAGACTCCTGTCCGAAGTTGTTCCTGGCTTTAACCCGGAAAACATAATCTCCATACGGCAAATTGGTATAATCCTTTTCTGTTTTCTTACTGAATTCAGACCATTGCTTATCGAAGCCTTCCAAGTAGTAGCTGTACTCCACATTGGCCTGGCTTTGGGGCAATATCGCTGTAAATTCAAAGTGGAAGGAGTTCCAGTTGTATCTAATGCTGGGAATGCGCTGCTGAGTTTTTGAATCATTAACTTCTCCATGATAACCCGCAAATAGCAGGCTGTCGGATTTTCCTATTGCCCGTACCACATTTATGCGTACCTGAGGATTGTTTAAGGCCTGCAGATACTTTTCATAGTTCAGGTGATAAAACCCTTTTTGTGCCCCTACGATGATGTTGTTCTTATTAATCGGGTTGATGTGTTCAAATCCGCTGACCAGTTTGCCGTTTAACTCGGGAATATAGATCAGCTTTGGCTTATTGCCGGAGAAATCACATACACCTAAATTCTTCTCATGCACAAACCATACGTTTCCATCCTTGTCCTCTTTTAGGTAGCGGATATATAATCCGTCAAAAAGCTCGTTAAATAACCTCGAAGGCTCAAATTTATCGCTTACCGGGTTGTAGGCATACACACCACTTTCTGTGGTAACCACAATCTGGTTTTTAACCTTGTAAACATGGTTGTTATAAGTTGATGGCAGCTTGTCTGCCTTGGTGTACAACCTGATCTTAGGTGTTTCAGCTTGGCTGAGGTCGATCTTGTACACGCCCTGATAGGGATGGGAGGTCCAGATCACCTTTTGTTGATCTACTGCGGTAAACCTGGCAGATTCATTAAAACCCTTAATTTTCCCAGCAGGCACCAGTTTCCCGTTCTGGTAGTGCAGAATATCAATGCCGTTATAGTTACCTGCCAATACTACTGGTTGGTCATTCAGCTCATAGGGAAGAAAATTCCAGTATCCTTTGCCAGCAACCAGATTTACTGCACTATTTCCCTCGACCCGGAATGCACCTTCATGTTTACCAAGCAAGAGCTGGCCCTTCACGACATTCATGCCCCAGGCTTGTCCTGCACTGTAATTGATGTATTCGAAGGCATGCTGCAGCAGGCTGAAATCTTTCGCCTCATCAATGGGTATTCTAAAAACAGCCCCGGATAGTCCGAAATATAGCGCATTGTCGTAAAGCATGGAACTATGACCTACGCCTTCACTAAAGGCCTCGGGGTTGAGATGCCTGATGGCGTCGTTGTTCGCAATGAAATCAATGCCGTTGTTCAATCCCAACCAGAGGTTGTTATGATTGTCTTTGAGCATGCTGAGCACCGCATTGTTCTGCAGGCCCAATTTCCGGGAGAAATTGTAAACGATCGTACCTTTCTTGTTTACGATGTAGCATCCATTGATGTTGGTGGCGATCACCATCATATCCGCATTGAGCTTAAATGCCTGGGACAGCTGTTCATTCGTAAACCGCTCCGCCTGGTAGTCCTGTAGCTTTCGGATGCTGTTGTTGCTGATGGTGTACAGCCCGTGTTGCCAGGTGGCGAGCAGCAGCGTATCTCCGTTGTAGGGAGAGAGCGAGGTCGCGATGTAGTCGCCTGGAATATCCGCTTGAAGGAAGGAAACCCATTTATTGCCTTCATACTTTAACAATCCACGTTTATCCTGCGCAATGATCTGGTTGTTCGCTGCACCCAGGAAGCGCCAGCCGGAAGCACTGTTGTACACGGTAATTTTATGCTCAGACAGTTTAAAGATTTTATTTTCCGCACGGAAGAAAATATCCTTACCCTGCGCTACGATATCCCAGATATCAGCGAATACCTTATCGCCTTCAGGAACTTTATCCAGCAGGCTGTGGTATTGCAGCTTGCCATTTGCTGCGGGAGAGAAGTAGCCGAAGTCGCCCTGTGCCCCCACATAGATCTTGTGGTCTGGCGCGATAACCAATGATCTGACGATGGTTTTATTTGCTATAGGGTAAGTTTTCCAGAAGGTTCCATCAAAAGTTAAGAGCCCTTCATTGTTGGCAAAATAGAGCATGCCATTCCGGTCCTGTTGAATGGCCCAGTTCTGTGTGCCGGCACCGTAAGTGGTTTTTTCGTAATTGATGATGTCTGGTAATCCGACTGGATTTTGCCCTAATAACCTGCCGCAAGTAAGCGTGTAGAGTATCGAAATGAGGAGAAGCGATCTGCGCATAGCAATTTGGATAAAAGTAGGCAAAAACTTCATCGTTTCAATCAATGTACACAAAAACCGCGTTTAATGATGTTTTTAGGCGGTATGATGTAGTATTGATGTACCCCTAAAAATCGCAAATCTGAAAGCTGTGAATACATTTGTAGCTGTTTAACCCAAATGTAAACACGTATGAATTTTCTACAATCTTCGTATAGGCTCAAGTGCCTGTACCTGCCAGTATTTCTGGCTTTCTTCCTAATCCTTGGCTGCAAGAAAACCGTAGGTGAACTTGGCCAGGCCGCAAAAGCATCTTTTACAGTTACCCCGGTTAGCGGCAAGGTCAATACCTTCTTGCTAGAGAGTACTTCTGAAAATGCCTACAGGTACCAGTGGGATCTTGGCGACGGACAGGGGCTCGTTGCAGCTGAGGCAAACAAAGAAGCTTACTTTCTTAAAAAGGGTGAGTACGAAGTAAAGTTGTATGCGCACGGCAATGGTGGCTATGATGTCGCTACCCAAAAAGTAGTGGTCGCGGAAGATGATCTTTCACCCATCTTAAACAGCCCGGAGTTCAAATTACTTACCGCACATTCCTGGAAACTGGACCCTACATCTACCGCGCCGATCATTGTGGGTACCGAGAATAATCCCGCAGAATACTTCGGCGGTGGTTCCCTGGCAGATTGCCAAATGGATGATGTTTACACCTTCGCCTTCGTTAACAACGATTTCAAGTTAACTTACAACGCTAATGGATCAACGTTCAACGCCGGAAACGTTCAGCCGAACTATGCATGTGGTGCTGATCGCTCTTACAGCAATGTTTCCTTTACCTACTCCACCGTGGTATCTGGCGCAGGTCTCGCTACCATCACCCTTCCAGGTGCGCCACCTGCAATGTTCATTGGTGTTACCGACGTAAGTTCAAATAACTACAGGATCATCTCCATTACAGATTCTGAACTCGTACTAAGAAGCGGAAAAGCGAATGAAACTGTACACCAGTTCAGGTTTGTAGCCCAATAACATCATCTATTCAAGATTTAAATAAAAACGAAATGAGAAGAACTATACAAATTATAGTGTTTTTGATCACCTCCTGTTTCCTACAGCAGGCGGTTGCACAAAACATCGCTGTAAACGGAAAGATTACAGATAAAACAGGGACAGCAATCGCTGGCGCCTCCGTACTCCTAAAAGGCACTACAACGGCCACTTCATCGGATGCAGATGGAAATTACCGCATCAGTGTTCCTGAAAGCGGTGCTGTATTGGTATTCAGCTATGTCGGCACCAACAGGCAGGAGATCGTGGTTGGCACATCCAGGACCATCAATGTGGTGCTGGAAGATTCGGAGAACGTGTTGAACGATGTCGTGGTTGTCGGTTACGGTACCCAGCGGAAAGCGAGTGTTACCGGGTCAATTGCAACGCTGAACAGTAAGGAAATGCTCCAAAGTCCGGTAGGCGATTTAAGTAATACGCTTGCTGGTAGAACTGTGGGTGTAATCACCAAGCAGCCGGGAGGCGAGCCTGGTTCTGATGCGGCACAGATCTACATCCGTGGTAATTCAACTTTTGGCAACTCTACTATGGAGCCATTGTTCGTGGTTGATGGAATTGTGCGTGCTTTCCGTGACTTCTCGCAGATGGACCCTAATGAAATTGAATCGGTAAACATCCTGAAAGATGCTTCCTCTGCCGCAATATTCGGTGTTAAAGGTGCAAACGGGGTAATTTTGGTTACTACAAAACGCGGAAAAGCGGGCAAGTTAACCGCAAGTTATACTTTCAACTACGGACTTTCACAGGTAACCAGATTGCCTAAAAGCCTGGGTTCTTATGAATATGGCGTGCTTTTCAATGAAGCCAAACTAAACGATAACCCAAATGCAGCACCTGAATTTTCTCTGGAGCGATTAGATGGTTTCAGAAGCGGTGTTGATCGCGAACTTTATCCGAATACTGACTGGATGGATCTTGTGCTTGGTGGAACTGCAGCCAGAATGCAGCACAATGTTTCCTTAAGCGGAGGTACAGAGAAAACTAAGTACTTCACTTCATTAGGTTATCTGAACGAAGATGGTTTGTATAAATCGCTTAACTACAAGCGCTATAATGTACGTACCAACCTGGATGTACAGGTGACGAACACCACACGTTTCTCTGTGGATCTATCCGGAAGGTTAGAAAACAAGCTTGCCCCACCTTCAGGCGGCATCTTCGAACATACCATGCGTAACCCGCCAATCTTCCTGGCGCAGTATGCAGACGGACATCTGGCTAGCCCGGGTTCATACCCTAATCCGCTAGCTTTAGTTAGCCCGGAAAGCGGTTACAACAGAACCTCCGGCAACTACATTCTAACCAATTTCCAATTGGCACAGGACATTCCTGGGGTAAAAGGCCTATCGGTAAAAGGGGTGATGGCATTCGACAGGAACTTCAATTACAATAAAACCTGGAATACCTGGGTGCCTCTGTACGTCAAGAATGCAGATGGCACTTATGGAACTACGGCACCTTCCCAATCTTCTTTATCCAAGACTTTCAACGAAGGTCAGGGTTTGGAGTTCCAGGGACATATCAATTATGAGAACCGCTTTGGAAAACACGGTATCTCCGCTTTAGCATTAATCCTGCAGAAAGAAAATCAGGACAGCCGGCTCCGTGGTGCCAGGAACTCTTACGAAAGCTCAGCACTGGAACTAATCAACTTTGGTCCTGCAGAGAATGAAGTGCTTTCAGACGATGAAAATAAAACAGGCTTAAGAAGTGCTGCATTCCGTCTGAACTATGATTATGATAACAAGTATTTCATTCAGGGAAGTTTAAGACGTGATGAGTCCGAAAACTTTGCACCAAACAAAAGAACCGGCTATTTCCCTGCAGTATCTGCTGGCTGGCTGGTTACTGGCGAAGATTTCATGAAGAACATCAGCGTAGTAGATTACTTGAAAATTAAGGGATCTTATGGTAAACTCGGTAGCGACAGAATCGCTAGCCGGTTTGGTTACTATAACAGGTATGATCTGGTGGCTAACAACTATCCTTTTGGAGGTACCTTGTATAATGGTTTAACGCCAGGTGCCATTGCCAATCCAAACGTTACCTGGGAAACTTCAACCAAGACAGATATTGGTTTCGAAACCAGATTACTTAAAAACCTGATCGGTGTAGATTTCACTTACTTCAAGGAAGACCGTAAGGATATTCTCGCAACGCGTAGCCTATCTGTTCCATTATCATTTGGTGCAAATCTGCCTACAGAAAACATTGGTCGTGTAACCAACCAAGGTATAGAGTTGGTGCTAAGTCACAACAACACCATTTCAAATGATCTATCTTACTATGTAAGCGGAAACTTTACGTATGCGAAGAATAAGATCATCGAAGCTGCCGAGGCGATCAATGTGCCTGCAGGAAAAAGAATCACTGGACGTCCAAATGGTGGTTATTATGGCTACAAAGCGATCGGTATCTTCAAAGATGCTGCCGACTTCAACAACTCCGCTAAAACCTCAGCTTTCCTGGCTACAACGGGTCCTGGTGACATCAAGTATGAAGACCTTAGTGGCCCTAACGGTGCTCCGGATGGTGTAATCGACGATTTCGACGTAACCTATTTAGGTGGTGGTGCTTTACCGGAGATCATTTATGGTATCAGCGGTGGGCTGAACTATAAAGGCTTCGAGTTAAACTTCCTTTTCCAGGGAGCAACCAGATCACAGCAGATGCTTACGCAAAATGCATCATGGGCATTCTATAATGGCGGTCGCGTAACAGAAGAATGGTTAGATCGTTGGACACCTGATAATCTCGACGCTACTTTGCCAAGACTATCACTAAACGCTAACGGAAATAACTATGTAACCAGCAGCTTCTGGCTTAAAGATGCGACCTATTTACGCCTTAAAAACGTAGAGCTGGCTTATACCTTCAAAACAGAATTCCTTTCTAAATTGAAGCTATCAGGTGTTCGGGTTTACGCCAATGGTCAAAACTTGTTTACCCTGACCGACATCCTGAATGTTGACCCGGAAAATACAGCTGCTAACGGTTGGTACTATCCACAGCAGAAGACCTTCAACTTTGGTTTAAGTGTTCAATTTTAAGCTAGCATAATTATTTACTCATATTAAATCAGCATATAATGATTACTAAAAAAATAACATGGATCCTGGGCATCGCATTCTTTGCGTCTACTGCCTATTCCTGCAAGAAAGTCCTGGATGTAAAGCCAACAAACTTTGTGTCTGATGAGGCTGTTTTCAAGGACATTACACTTACCTCACAGTTCGTAACCAATATCTACTCCAGCTTGCTTAGTGGTTTTGAACGCCGGGATGCCGGATTGGGTCAGGACTGGTCCGTAGGTTTCGGATTATTGGATATGGCTACGGACGATATTGAGGCACACGCTTCATTGAACGTCAACCTGATTCAGGCAGGCGACCTAAACTCCTCCAACTTCAACTTCGGCACGGAGATGTGGCAGGCAAACTATGTATTGATCAGAAGGGCAAATACCTTACTGGCCAGGATAGACGCTGTTCCGACTACAGATGAGCAGCTAAAAGCCCGCTTAAAGGCTGAAGCTAGATTCTTACGTGCTTTCGGTTATGAAGAACTGGTGAAAGCTTTCGGAGGCGTGCCGCTGATCACCACGGAACAAATGATCTCCGATGATCTTTCGGTGCCAAGAAGCAGCTACGACGAATGTGTTAAGTTCATTGTGGATGAATGTGATGCTGCAGCTGCAGACCTGCCTTTGAGTTATTCGGATGCAGATCTGGGCCGCGCGACAAAAGGTGCAGCACTGGGCTTGAAAGCGCGTGTATTGCTTTATTATGCAAGTCCGTTAAACAACCCATCAAACGATGCAACACGCTGGTCAAACGCTGCCAAAGCAGCTAAAGATGTGATGGATTTAGGTGTTTACGATACCCATCCAGACTACTACCGTTTGTTTATGGATAAAACCGGTAACCGGGAGGTGATCTTCGCAAAGAAATTCGCAAGACCGGGCAGAACTCATGAAACAGCCTGGAAGCTAGCCATGAGCATCGAAGCACCTTCAGTAATTGGTGGTGCTTGGGGTGCCTTCCATGCTACCCAGAACTTCGTGGATGCTTACGAGATGAAAGATGGTAAATCGATCACCGATCCGACCAGCAACTACGATAAGAACAATCCTTATGCAAACCGCGATAGCCGCCTGGATAAATCCGTACTCAGAAACGGATCCAGCTGGAAAGGTGTTACCGTAGAAACCTTTGAAGGTGGCAATGCAAACAAACCAACCAATGGCGACCGTACCAAAACGGGTTATGGCTTGAAGAAGTTTATTGACGAGAAATATGTATCTGCAGACGCCGTTTACCAGGGTGGTGATAACGACTGGATCTTCATGCGCTACGCGGAAATCCTCTTGAACTATGCAGAAGCACAAAACGAAGTTGCCGGGGCTGATGGAACGGTATTAGCTGCTATAAACAAAGTCCGGGAAAGATCAGGACAGCCTGCACTAACGGCAATGGGTCAAAGTCAGATGAGAGAAAAGATCAGAAACGAAAGACGGGTAGAGCTATCATTTGAAGAACACCGCTTCTTTGATGTACGCCGCTGGAAATTGGGCTCGACCTATTTCAATCAGCCAGTAAAACGTGTTAAGATCGTGAAAAATGCCGATGGCAGCTTCACCTACACCGATGAAAACCTCGAGAACAGGGGCTACAGGGAGCACTATAATCTGCTTCCAATCCCACAGATCGAACTGGAGCGAAATAACAAATTGGTTCAGAATCCAGGATATTAATACGCTCAGCGGAGGGTCGCATCCGCTACCCTCTTTTCCCTATATTTAAACAGTTATGAAGCTTAAAAACTTATTGTTCGCAGCAGTTGCATGCACATTACCCTTGGCACTGAGCGCCCAGCAAACGACCTCCAAAGGGCCGGTGAAAGTGGAGGTAGAAAAGAATGGCAACACCTATCAGTTGTTGCGAAATGGCCAACCCTATTTCATCAAAGGTGCCGGCGGCACCAGTTATATGGACCGCATTGCGGCCTATGGCGGAAATTCTGTACGAACCTGGGGTACTAAAGATGCCCAGCAAATTCTGGATTCGGCGCAAAAGCACGGATTAACGGTGTTGATGGGATTAGGTGTAGTTCCGGAAAGGCATGGCTTTAATTATGACGACGCCGCTGCGGTTAAAAAGCAGTTTGAGCGCGTAAAAGCAGACGTCATCAAGTTTAAAGATCATCCAGCCTTGCTGGCTTGGGGCATTGGAAATGAGCTTAATCTTTCTTACAAGAACCCTAAAGTATGGGATGCGGTAAACGATATTGCAAAGATGATCCACAAGGAAGACCCGAATCACCCGGCGAGCACCGTACTGGCAGGGATCAATAAAAGAGAGATCGATTATATTAAGACCAATACACCGGCCATCGATATTTTGTCGATCAACACCTATGGTGGACTGGCGCAATTGCCTGAGCAGGTTAAAGCTACTGGCTGGCAAGGACCGTACATGGTAACCGAATGGGGACCAACAGGACACTGGGAAGGTCTGCAGACCACCTGGAAGGCACCTATCGAGGAGACCAGCAGCGAGAAAGCTGCGGTTTACAAAAGCAGGTACGCCTTTTCTGTAGAACGCGACACGCTGAACTGCCTGGGCTCCTACGTGTTTTTATGGGGACAGAAACAGGAAAGGACACCAACGTGGTACGGTGTGTTCACGGAGAAAGGTGAAGAATCTGAAGTGGTAGACGTTATGCAGTACCTTTGGTCGGGCAGCTACCCTAAAAATAAAGCGCCGCATATCTACGCTTTCAATCTCGATGGGAAAAAAGCAGTCAACAGCATTCAGTTGAAGGCCGGAACAAAGTACCAGGTTCTGGTTGATGCCGCAGATCCGGATCAGGATCCCTTAAGCTATCATTATGAACTCTTGCCTGAAGCAACCAATGTGGGTGAAGGCGGAGATCATGAAGATCGCCCGGTGGCGATCCCGCTGAACCTGGATAACCTTAAAACTAAACAGGTGGCCATTACTGCACCAGCCCAGAAAGGCGCTTACCGCTTGTTTGTGTACGTTAAGGACGGCAATAATAATGTTGCAACCGCAAATATTCCCTTTTACGTAAACTAGAAAGAACGACTAAATTAAGATCCTATGAAATCGATAATAGCTACGATGACCAAGGTATTGCTGCTTTTCCTCCTTACCTTAACGGTATCTTGTTCCAAAGCAGAACATGCACCTGCATCGCTGAACTTGCAACTTTCAGTAGTGGTTTCCAATGATGGTTCCGGCCTGGTTCAGGCTACTGCAACGGCAAACAATGCTGACCGTTACTATTTCACCTTCGGAAAAAGTAATAACGAAGAAGGCCTGCGTTCCACCGACGGGAAGGCCTCTGTGACTTATACGGCCAGTGGAAAATATACCATCAAAGTTACCGCATATGGACCGGATAACACCTCTGCAGTAGCGACAAAGGAGGTTGATGTGACGGTTGCCGTCAAAGATGAAGGCTATCAAAGTGCCGACAGCTACCCCGGTATGAGCTTGGTGTGGAAAGATGACTTCAGCGGAAATGCGCTAAACACTGCAGATTGGAGCTTCGAAACTGGAAACGGCACTGATGGCTGGGGTAATGCGGAACAGCAGTATTATCGGGCGGAAAACACGAGTGTGAAGGACGGTTATCTCACCATTACCGCAAAAAAAGAAGCCTTTGGCGGGTATCAGTATACCTCTTCCAGAATCAAAACCCAGTACAAAAAGACCTT
Organism: Pedobacter sp. SAFR-022; assembly: GCF_051965375.1. Classification (NCBI taxonomy): domain Bacteria; kingdom Pseudomonadati; phylum Bacteroidota; class Sphingobacteriia; order Sphingobacteriales; family Sphingobacteriaceae; genus Pedobacter; species Pedobacter sp. SAFR-022. Next base: position 969,393 of record NZ_JBQCME010000001.1, on the reverse strand, counting down.
TAAATATGGTCGTATAGACATCCGGGCGAAGTTGGCTAAAGGTCAAGGTATATGGCCTGCTTTATGGATGCTCGGCGCTAACATCGATGATGTAAAATGGCCATATAGTGGCGAAATCGACATCATGGAGCTAGTAGGTGGCGGTCCTGGCAAAGACAATACCGTATATGGCACCATCCATTTTGACGATAACGGCACTTATGCGAACATCAGCAAACCTTACGCATTGCCAACCGGGGATTTTTCAGAAAAGTTCCATGTCTTTTCTATCCTATGGGATGAAAACAAGATCAGCTGGTTTGTAGACGATGTTGAATTCCATACCCAGGAGATTAGTTCTGCAGCACGGAAGGAATTTCAGGAGCCTTACTTCCTGTTGTTCAACCTTGCTGTAGGTGGCCGATGGCCGGGGAACCCGGACGCAACAACGACTTTCCCGCAGCAAATGATGGTCGATTATGTAAGGGTATTCCAAAAATAGTTATTCAACCGGCAGGTAATCCCTGCCGGTTTTTTATTGCTTTAATTCCTTATCAATCCTGGCGTTCCACACATCCTGCGCAAACCTGTTGATGCCATGGCTCGTTTCATCATCATAAGCTTTCTGCATCGTATTCATATCCCGGTAAGAGTCTAAATACTGCATGTTTAGTAATGCTTCATAGTTGTCTGGGCTCAGCTTTTTTGCCAGCATCTTCTTTTTAAACTGCTCCGCAATGATCTTGGCAATATCAAAGTGCCGTTGTTCATGGTTTAGGTAGTAGGCATTCCGGTCTGTGGGGTTGGCCCAGCAGGCGCTCTTCGGGACATATGCCTTAACAGCTACCCGTACATCCAGTACACCATTCTCCAGATCAGCATCCTGTGTGTAACCGAAACTGGGCATCACTGAGGCCTGAAAATTACCGGAGATCCTGATCTTGGACTGAAAGTCTGCCCAGGTTAAGGGCCTCTTCGGATCGTAATAAATGGTATCGCCCTCCTTGCTTTCCTTATAATCCGTAAAGCTGATCTTCACCGACTTGGCCAGTCTGCGGTCCGAACCCAGGTTCGATGCCATCCAGGAGCTGAAGTACCCGATCCCGCTGTTGATGAGCTGACGCAGGTTCCTTTCCACAGATGCCGTACCGGCCAAACCTCTGCGGTAGCGCAGGGATCCAGGATAGCTGATCAGCGGCTCTACGCCATAATCTTTATCCAGGCCAAAGGACAGCTTCAAACTGATCTGCCCATCCACGCTGTTAGTCCCGACGGCGGTCTCGCTAATCCTGAACTGTTCGATGCCAATCACGATAGGCCTGCCCGATGTTGATTTTGGCAGGTTCTTAGCGAGGTACTGCTTAATAGCGTCCGCCGTGCCACCCTGAAGGTTCATGGACTGTGCTTGTGGTTTATTTAAGTTATCTTTTATAATGATTTCTGCCGGCTTGCTTTTCTCAGCACGATTATCCTTTACTTCTGCAATGTAAAAACCAGTAGGCTTTGGTTGGATGGCTTCGTCTGTCAGGATGATTTGAGCCGAAGCACTGAAGGTGATAAATAGAAAGCTGAAGAGGGTAAGGAGCAAGCGGCAAGCGTTAATGTTTTTACTTGTCTCTCTCATACTCAGGTACCTATAACGCAACCGGCTAACCTGTAGTATATCCCCGCATCAATAAAAATGAGGCATTTGCATTTCCTGGGATAATGCATTAGTTTTATCGCAGGAGATGGTGTCACCCAAAAGAAACTTTTACTTTTCCGAACAGCTTACTGTTTTTCGCTGGCTTGTACGCTGGTTGATCTTAACTGTACCGATGGCGATTGTAGTTGGCAGCATGGTTGCCTTCTTCTTATGGGCCTTGCAAAAGACCATTCACTTCCGCTTTGAACAACCCTGGTTGTTGTTCCTGCTACCGCTAGCCGGGGTGGCGATCCAGCTCATTTACCAGTCGATTGGCCAGTCTGCCGAAAAAGGAAACAGCCTGATCCTGGATCAAATTCAACAGGATGGTGGTCCTGTTCCAAAGCGCATCGCACCGCTGATACTTCTTACAACGCTGATGACACATCTGTTTGGCGGTTCTGCGGGCCGCGAAGGTACAGCGGTACAGATGGGTGGCAGCATTGCTTCCATGTTCAATGGCTTGTTTAAACTCATGTCGGAAGAACGCAAACTGATGCTTAGCGCAGGATTGGCTGCAGGTTTTGCCGCCGTATTTGGAACGCCTTTCACCGGTGCCATATTTGCGCTTGAAGTACTCACTAAGGGCAAAGTCCAATACAAAGCATTTCTCCCGGGCCTTATGGCAGCACTGCTAGCAGATGCAACGGTTAAGGCCTGGCAGGTCCACCATCAGCATTACCGCATCGATGAGCTGCCCCTCCAGGCCGATTATTTCAGCCGTACACTACATTTTGATCTGCTGCTGGCGTTGAAAATTATTCCTGCTGCAGCCGCTTTTGGTTTGGCCAGCTACCTGTTTACCCGTATGATCAATGAAATAAAGACTTTATCCAACCGCATTTTCAAGCTGAAATGGATGATCCCCTTTGTTGGGGGACTCATCATCATCGGACTTACACAGCTCTTGGGCAAGACAGATTACCTGAGCCTTGGAGTAGATCCGGAATATCCCGCTGCGGTGACCTTACAATCAGCTTTCCACCTAGGCGGCGCAGACCACTGGAGCTGGCTCTGGAAAACCATCTATACTTCCGTAACTGTTGGAACGGGGTTTAAAGGTGGTGAGGTGACCCCGCTGTTTTATATCGGCGCTACGCTTGGCAATGCACTCTCAGGCCTGCTTAATGCACCAGTGAGCCTCTTTGCCGCATTGGGCTTTATTGCCGTGTTCGCCGGAGCCACCAACACCCCGCTAGCCTGTACGGTTATGGGCCTTGAACTGTTTGGTGTTGAACATCTGCTTTTCTTTGCCCTGGCGTGTTTTACCGCGTATCTGTTTAGCGGCTATATTTGTATTTATGGGCGACAACAGGCTGAAGAAAAAAAATACCTGCATGCAAAGTTCTCGAAGTACCTTCCCCGGTAAGGATTTCTTATATCATCATCAATTTGCGCTATTCCATTCCTGTTTCGCATTTTAATACAATGTTCCGATAAAATAGCATTGAAAGCGGGCGGCGGAATCCAATAGCTTTGATTTAATCGATGCAGTAAACACCGAAATTATTACAACACCAAGTATAACACCATGAAGAGATCATTTTTATTATCCGCGATCGCGATGCTGCTCTTTACCGCGGCATCTGCCCAGCAGGGACCGATAGACGCGCAAGCAACCCCTGAAACCAAGGCCTTGTATAAAAACCTGAAAACGCTTTCTAAAAAGCACACGCTGTTTGGGCACCAGCATGCCACCGAATACGGACATGGCTGGTTTGGTGAAGAAAACCGCTCGGATGTTAAATCGGTTACCGGTTCTCATCCGGCAGTAATTGGAGTAGATTTCTCTGGCCTGTCAGGCCTTCCCGAAGCGGAGATCGAAAAGAACAAAGCTGCTTTAAAGAAAAACATCGTAGATACCTATAATCGTGGAGGGGTTACTACTGTAGCCTGGCACTTCTCCAATCCAGTTGCCAAAGGTGGGTTCTACTGGGTAGATTCACTTTCCTTGCCAGCAGTGAAATACATCATTCCTGGGGGCAAAGCACATGAGCAATACAAGAAGATCCTGGACAATGTAGCCGGACTGGTTAAAGACCTAAAAGGTAAGGATGGAAAGCAGGTACCAATCATTTTCCGCCCCTACCATGAGTTTGATGGCGAGTGGTTCTGGTGGGGTAAACCGCATTGTACCACCGAGGAGTTTAAAACGCTGTGGCGCTTTACAGTCTCTTATCTAAAAGACAGCGCTAACGTTCATAACATCCTTTATGCTTTCTCCCCGGATAATAAATTCAACACTGAAGCAGAATTCCTGGAACGCTATCCTGGAGATGAATGGGTAGATATGGTTGGCATGGACAACTATGGCGATATGGGCCGTGATAATCGTTATAACCTGGAGGCTGCAGTACAGAAGCTTACTATCGTTTCTGATTATGCTAAAAAAACCGGCAAGCTTGCGGCATTTACGGAAACTGGATTGGAGTCTATTCCCAATACCAACTGGTGGAATGATGTGTTGCTCAAAGTGATGAAGCGCAACAACATGGAGTTATCTTATGTACTGGTCTGGAGAAATGATACGAAAAGCCCTACCCACTACTATGCTCCTTTTCCCGGGCATCCAAGCGTACCGGATTTCATGAAATTTTACAAGGACCCATACACGCTTTTTGAAAAGGACTTAAAAAATATATACAAGTAGTAGTCAGACAAGAGGTTCAAAAGGTCTTAGCTAGGGGTTGACAAGGCATTGGCCGGCTTTAGGCCCTGTCAACCCCTTGTCAACCCCCTGTTAAAGCCTTGTTAAGGTACAAGCTGGATGCAGGCTGCGTGCGTTTTGGAGGCTTGCTGTTTAAATGTCTGAATAGTCCGTTGGCACCAAAAACTTGGTGTCGTTTTTACTCACGTTGTGCTGGTATTCCGGCATGGCCGATACCCTTTTCCATTTTGGATCATCGCTAAATGTTTTCCAATGTGCCGTTCTGGATTCCATATTGCTGTAAGTGGTGAGATACATCAGGTTTGGCATTCTGCTTCCGGCAATTACTTCTCCATAGAACACGGGCTGACTGCCAATTCTATCGAAGATTTCGACTTCTTCTTTGTCGAACATGGCCACTTTATTCCTGTACAACTTCTCTGTAGCGCTTTCGTAGCTGCGTAATTCGTAAACACGTTCGCTCTTCGGCGTGCTGAACGTCGGCTTTTTCATCTCTGGCATGCCGCTGAAAGCTTCCATCAGGATAGACTCCATACGGATGTATGGTGTATCGTTGTAAGCTGCATTTAGATAATCTGCGCCTTTAGCGGCGATTTCCTTATCTGTTTCCAACAGCTTCGTGGTCTTGTGAAATGCTGCCAGGGATTTGAATGGCATGAAAACATAAATTTTCTTGTCGCTGGCCGTGTCGATGTTCAGCGTCTTAAACACGCCTACAGTTTTGAATCCTGCGCGGTGTAAGGCCGGCAAGTAGGCTTCCGACAGGAACTTGTCCATACGTGTTTCCTGTGCTTTGTCTTTGATGTGGTAAACCATAAGCTGGTAGAACTCACGTGGTGGTGCCTTTTTTACTGGGGCCGCTGCCGTAGCAAAGGTGATGAACAGCAAGGCAATGCTGCCTAAGAATAGGGATTTGTACTTCATATTTGGTTAATTGACTGATTAGTTTTTCGAGCAATAAAAATAATACAATAACAGCTACGGGGAATAACGATTTGTGTTTAAGTTTACCATTAAACCAAATACCCGAATGATGAAAAAGTTTGCAGTCCTTCTAACAATCGCAATAAGCACGCTGTTTTGTAAATCTATGAATGCCCAGGAAAAAAATCAGCCGGTAAGTGCCAGGCTAAACCACATTGCCGTATACGTATCTGACCTTGAGAAAAGTGAAAAGTTCTACCACACCTTGTTAAACCTGGTGAAGATCGATGAACCCTTTAAGGACGGAAGACATGTATGGTTTACCTTAGGACCCGCAGGCGCTTTGCACCTGATTCAGGGACCTAATGCAAAAGCAACGCACGATAAAAATGAGCACCTCTGCTTCAGCGTACCTAATATTGACAACTTTATTGCCGTACTAAATAAACAAAAGATCGAATTCCTTAACTGGCCTGGTACTGAAAAGGCGCCTACCATTCGGGTTGACGGGGTAAAGCAGGTGTATTTCCAGGATCCTGATGGCCACTGGCTGGAGGTGAATGACGATCAGGGTAAGTAAACGCCTAGTTCGTTATTGTCATATTTATTACAGATCCATCCCCTGCTAAAACATTAAATTTTCCCGATTGTAGATAAATGCTCCAGGGCAGGTAGCCCTGTTAGCTATCAACAATTTCTATGGGAAATAATATTGAAGGAAAAGTGGTGATCATCACCGGCGCCAGCAGTGGTATTAGCGAAGCTGTAGCAAAACATCTTACAGCACAGGGTGCGAAAGTTAGTCTTGGCGCCCGCAGAAAAGAGAAGCTGGATCAGATTGTACAAGACATTGAGCAGGCAGGTGGATCTGCCTGTGCTTTCATTACCGATGTCACGAAAAAGGAAGATCTTGATGCCCTGGTAAAAAACACGCTGGATGCTTTCGGTAGGGTTGACGTTATCTTTAACAACGCCGGGCTGATGCCGCTATCCCGTCTGGAAAACCTGCACTATGAAGAGTGGGAAAAGATGATTGACACCAATATCAAAGGGGTGTTATATGGCATTGGCGCAGTATTGCCGGTGTTTAAAGAACAAAAAAGCGGCCATTTCATTAATGTATCTTCTGTTGCAGGGCACCGTGTAGGGCCTGGGGCTGCGGTCTATTCGGCCACAAAATTTGCGGTCAGGGCCATCTCAGAAGGATTGAGACAAGAAGTGAAGCCTTATAATATCCGGACGACAATTATTTCTCCAGGAGCCATTAAAACGGAGTTACCTGACACCATCACGGACAATAAGATTAAAGAAGTGATGCAGCCGGTATTGGACATTGCGATATCGCCAGAATCTATTGCAAGGGCAGTAGCGTATGTGATTGAGCAGCCTGAAGAGTTTGACGTGAATGAGATCATTCTGCGCCCTACCGCCCAAGCCAGCTAATATCAGGTGGATTTGCGGGCTTTACTGCAATTTCTGGGCTTCCGCATTGGTTTGGATCTGTTTCAGATCGACGCCGCAATTGGAACAGAAATTTGCTTCCGAATCAACTATCGCTGCCCTGCACGCGGGGCAGCGTTTTTTTGCCAGCTCCGTTGCTTTCGCCATCTCTACAGACACAATCCCGGTCGGTACAGCAATAATTCCGTAACCCATAATCATCAAGATACTGGCGAAGAACTGCCCTAAGGGGCTTTGTGGCGATACATCGCCATAACCTACCGTGGTAATCGTTACTATAGCCCAGTAAATAGAAATAGGTATGTTTTCAAAGCCATTATGCGGACCTTCAATAAGGTACATAATGGTGCCCATGATGATTACCAAGGTGAGTACTGTAGCCAGAAAGACCACAATCTTATGCATAGAATTCTGTAGTGCCTGCTTCAGAATATTACCTTCGGAAAGGAACCTGCTCAATTTCAGGATCCGGAATACCCTTAGCAACCTGAATGCGCGGACAACGACCAGAAACTGCGTGCCTGCCAGGAAAAAACTAAGGTAGGTTGGCAAAAAGGCCACCAGATCTACCAGTCCATAAAAGCTAAAAATATATTGTTTCGGCCGGTTTATGACATAAATCCTCAAGGCATACTCTATGGTAAAAAAGATGGTGCAGGTCCATTCAATGATGTGAATATAGGTCAGGTAATCTCTCCGGAAAGTTGCCACGCTTTCTAAGGCAACTGAAAAGATGCTGAGCAGAATTAAGAACAGCAGGCTCAGATCAAAAAGTCTCCCCGCCGGCGTATCCGACCTAAAGATAATGATGTATATCTTCTTTCTTAACAGATCGTGATTTCGCTCCGGAATTTCTTTCATTTTCGAGTGATTGCAAGGCTTTCAGTGCCTTTTAAGTTCATTTTTTCGCGTAAATTACTTATATTTAGAGAAAGTGCTAAGGGATATATAGCCAATTAAAAGATCCTTTGAAGAAATGGCACCTTCAAAACTAAATAAGGTAATTGTAATATGGAAAGTTTTTTAAATAACGCGGTAATTTGGTTTGGCCTCGGCCTAGCGCTCTTCTTGCTGGAGTTTCTGCTCCCGGGTTTCATCTTGTTCTTTTTTGGGCTGGGTGCCTGGATCGTAGCCATAGCAACCTTCTTTTTTGACATTTCCATCAATACGCAACTGATCGTTTTTCTGGTAAGCTCTGTGCTTTCTGTGCTGCTGTTTCGCAACTGGGTGAAACGCAGGTTCGGCATGGGACAAACGGTGGCCAGCATGCTTCCTGATGAGTTCGTTGGTAAAATTGCGGTAGCAGAAACCATGATCCTTCCTGGTAAAAAGGGGCGTGTAGAATTCAGGGGCACCGAATGGGATGCCTGTTCTGAAGAAACCATCTCACCCGGCGAAAACGTGATCATTACCCGAATAGACAGTATTTTATTATATGTAAAACCAACTAAAGCAATATGACGTCATCCACTATTATTCTGATCTTCCTCGCACTATTCGTGCTCGTGGCATTTTTGTCCACCTTTAAAGTTGTGCCGCAACGTACCGTATTCATTGTAGAACGTTTGGGTAAATACAGCCGCTCCTTAGAAGCCGGCTTTCACATTCTGATCCCGTTCATAGATAAAATAGCTTACAAGCAGAACCTGAAAGAACAGGCGATCGATGTGGCGCCACAGATTTGTATCACCAAGGACAATATCGCGGTCGAGGTAGATGGTGTGCTGTACTTGCAGGTTGTAGATCCGCAGAAAGCCTCCTACGGGATTGATAACTATCGCTTTGCGGTGATCCAGATCTCGCAAACCACCATGAGAAGTGTGATCGGTAGAATGGAGCTGGATAAAACCTTCGAGGAAAGAGAAACCGTAAACGGCGCGATCGTTAATGCGGTAGATAAGGCGAGTGATCCATGGGGCATCAAAGTATCCCGCTATGAGGTAAAAAACATCTCTCCACCACAAAGTATCCGCGATGCGATGGAGAAGCAGATGCGTGCAGAGCGTGAGAAACGCGCTTTGATCGCCGAATCTGAAGGTGATAAACAAGCGAAGATCAACCGTGCTGAAGGGGACAAACAGGAGATGATTGCACGTTCGGAAGGTGAAAAGCAGCGTAAGATCAACGAAGCAAGTGGTCTTGCTGCGGAAATTGAGATGGTTGCTGTTGCTACGGCCATCGGGATAAAGGAAATCGCTGGTGCGATAAATCAGGAGGGTGGCATGAATGCCGTGAACCTGCGTATTGCAGAGCAATACCTGAACGAGTTTGGTAAACTGGCGAAAACCAATAACACGATGATTGTGCCGGCAGATCTTTCTGATATCGCAGGTGTGATCTCCAGCGTAACATCGGTTCTGAATAAAACCAATATGCCCCCTTTTAAACCGGTGAATGTCGGTTAAAATACATGCCAATGCTTGAAAGTTATTCACCACGGGCCATTGTTCCGCGATTTCTCCTGCAGCTTGCATCCGCTAAGGGAGTCTTGGCTTTGCTGGCACCAGCGATAATGCTTGGAACAAGCTGCAATCAGACGCAGCCGGAAGCCACAACACAGCTAAGCACTACGGAGCGCTGCTACGTTGCCAGTTTTCAGCAGGACACGGCCATGATGAACCTAAGCTTTACCGGATCTAAGATCAAAGGTAAAATGCGCATTAACTATGGTGACGGCAAAGTCTATGACGGCACCATATTGGGTGAACAAAAAGGGAAAGGTGATACGCTGATCCTTGCTTATGATTTCAAGATAAATAAACTAGACAAATGGTACCGGAATCCTATGGCTTCTCTAAAGCGCGGCGACAGCTTGGTACTTGGTATCGGACAGATCAATGTGGTTTGGGGCACAGGTGCCTTCGATGAAACGGTGCCGATTGATTATGAACATGCCAGATTTATATTCGCACCTGCGGATTGTAAGGCAACACCGCTCAGGTAACATAGCTTAATGCCCTTTCTGGTAATAAAAAAAGGAGATACGCAGGTATCTCCTTTTTTTATAGTCTAAAGCCAGAAGGCTTATTATTTAACGACTTTAATTTCTACACGACGGTTTAATGCTCTACCTTCTTCAGTGGTGTTTGATGATGCTGGTTTCGCTTCACCGAATCCTTTTACGCTGAAGTTATCTGCACTAAATCCAGCATTTACCAGGTAAGATTTTACCGAGTTTGCTCTGTCGATAGATAGTGACATGTTGTGTGCCGGAGAACCTTCCGCAGAAGAGTGACCGTTTAGCTCAAATTTAACAGAAGTATCTTTTTTCATTTCCGCTACAGCTTTGTCCAGGATCGCGAAAGAAGATGTTTTTAGCACTGCAGAGTTGAATTCGAACAGGATGTTCTCAAAGTTATAGTCAGGCTTTGCAACCGGTTCTTCTTTCTGTGGCTCAGGTGCTCTTTCTGGCTCAGGCTCAGTTTTGGTTACTTCAGGGGTTTCTTTTTTAACTACCGGTGCAGGGGTTGTTGTGACCATTTTTTTCGCTTTACACGAGTACATGGTTAGTGTCAAGATGCCCAGCGCAACTGGCAAAAAGTACATTCTTAATTTGTTCATAAGATTTTATTGGTTCTAAATTGCTAAGCTATCTTAGCGGTTATCATTTGCGGCTTAAATGTAAAAGAATATACTAATTAACGCAATATTTCTTGTAAACGTGTGTAGAACAAGGGTACCCTAATTTTTTGACTATCTTCCGCTTTTGAAATAATCAGGGTTTGTCAATAAACTCATATTTATATTTTTGTTTTATGTCATCACATCATATCATCAGAGAAAAGCAGGAACCTGCGTTATACATTCACCAGCTGGGTGACTTTAATGAAGAATACCTTGGACAATTGTTGGAATGGAGCCCGACTTTGATCGTAAATTCCACGGAATACGAGAAAGTAGTGAGTTTAGGCTTGAAGGTCGATGTTGTACTAAATCCCTCCAGCCGACAGGAATACCAGGAGAATACCCGTTTAATTGAAAAGATGAAAGCCGATATCCTGGAAGTGCTCGACTTCCTGATCGAGGAGGGCTACCAGGCGGTTAACATCATCGATCAGGATGGGCAGCTGCCAGACCTTATTGACTACTTCCCGCAAATCAACATTGTGATCTTTACGACAAATACTAAAAACTATGCGATAAAATCAGGGTTTAAAGTATGGAAGCCTAAAGGGACGGAGTTCCAGATTCCGCTGACGAATTACTTTGAAACCTCGAACCTGCTCCCTAATGAGAAAGAACGTTTTGAAGTCATCAAAGATGGTTTCGTTGAATTTACATTTGCTGGTACCTATTTGTTTGTGAGGGAATATTATGATCCTACTTAAGAAAGCTACAGAATCTGATCTGCCGATCATTCAGGAGATCGCACAGGAAACCTGGGGGCCGACCTACACCCATATTATTGGTCAGGAGCAGGTTGATTATATATTAAACAAGATCTACAACCTTCCGGCCTTGCAGGAGCAGCTGGCACAAGGACATCAGTTCTTTATTGCGCGCCAGGGTTCTAAAGAGGTCGGTTTTGCTGCTTATTCCAGGGATGAAGGTGATGCTTTTCACCTGCACAAGCTGTATGTCTTGCCGGAAGCGCATGGACAGGGTGTCGGGAAATTCCTGATGAATGAAGTGGTAAACAAGGTCCGCGCTGAAGGCGGCAGATACCTGCGTTTAAACGTAAACAGATATAATAAAGCCAAGGACTTCTATGAAAGTGCTGGCTTTAAAATCAAAGAATCCGTTGACAATGAGATTGGCAACGGATTCTATATGAATGATTATATCATGGAAAAAACTATCGAGCCAGCTTAGGTATTCTGCTCGGGGTGTCGGCGCCTTTAACGATCGTAATGGCGCTCTTTGCAATTGCTTTAATGGTAGAAAGGATGTTGTCGATATCCATAGAGCTGTACTCATCTTTCACTGTATGATACAACTTATCGGTATCAATCTGGTCAGTACTGATGGTATGTGCCGGAACACCTAAAGCTGCCAGCGTAGCGTTGTCACTGCGGTAGAACAGGTTTTGCTGCGGATATGGATCCGGGTGAAAGGTAAACTCCGTGCCGCTAAGGTTCTTCTGCAGGATCTTTCCAAAGTCGGATCTCTCGTAGCCGGTGATGAATGCGGCATTCTTACCAAACTTGCTTTCTTTACCGATCATTTCGATGTTAAACATTGCCACTACTTCGTCTGGGTTCAACTGTTCCGAGAAATATTTAGCACCAAAACCGCCGATCTCCTCTGCTGTAAATGCAACGAAGATTAACGTACGCTCATTGTTGTTTAGCTTTTTATAGTATTTCGCCAGCGCGATCATCGCAGTAGTTCCAGAGGCATCATCGTCAGCACCATTGGCAATGCTATCGCCTTCAACAGCCTTTACAATGCCCAGGTGATCATAGTGACCTGAGAATACGACCAACTCCTTCGCTTTTGATTTACCGGGAATCATACCGGCAACGTTAAACAATGGCAGCTTGGATACTTCGTTTTTTACGTTCGCCTTGAACTGCGTAGCTACGGTGTCGCTCGTTAGCACAAATACCAACCCATATGCCTGCGCAGCCTGAAGGTCTTTCTCGTCAACCATGCTTCCACGCTTAAGCGCATCTTTCACACGATTGAAGTCTTTCTCCATCTTAGGGTCAACCAGTACCAGTTGTTGCTTTTTACTTCTTGATAGCCCACGGAACTGCGAAATAAAGTCTTTAGAAGCATCTAATTTCATCCAGCTTTCTGCAGCAGTATTGTCGAAGGTAAGTGATGCTGTGGTACTACCAGCAACCAGGATGTTCTCCGGCGCTACCGTCGTTCCATTAAGGTTTACTTCAACCGAAGCGGGTGCTACGCGGTATTTGAAGAAGCTTTGCCTGTATCCGCTTGCGCCTGTTAAAGGCTTCAAGCCGATGGCCTTAAATTCTTTTTCAATAAAGCTTGCTGCTTTATCTATACCCGGAGTGAAGGTGGCACGGCCTTCCATTTCATCACTGCTCAGGGTTTTGATGAGTCGGTCTACATAGTCCTTAGTGATGATCTTATTGATGTCCTGAGCACTGACTTGTCCGGTCAGGAGTAGAAAAAGAAAGGCATAAAAGAGTTTGTTCTTCATTATTTGTTTTTTGGGTTAAATTAGTAATTATCTTCTTTAAGCCTTAACTTTTTCTGCTCGATGCTGGTGTTTACGCGTGTTTCATGTACGCCATCAACCACTTCTACCTCATAGTCACGGTCTTTTTCAGCGGTATAGACCTCGGCAGTTTCCCTGAACTCGACGGATCTATCGTAAGGGCCAATGCTGCTCATCATCTTGACAAAAACAGGCAAACACTCGAAGAAAATGAAGAGCAGGCCAATGAAGGTGACGGCCATGGCTGTACTTTCATCACGTGTACCATTAGGATTAAAGCTCAGCTGCCCCAGCGCCCAGTTGCGGTCGGCGAAACCTGCAATGCTGGCCAGGCTGTCCAGCTGTTTGCCGGTGTATATCTTTTCAGCGAACATACCATCGAATTCCTTACGTCGGGTCACGAAATCTTCCTGCTGCCGGACATAAGCATTCAGCGTATCCAGGTTCTGCTGGCGCTGGATGAGCTCAGCTTCCTTGCGCTTGGCATACGGACCATAACCCATTACACCCGAGGTTTCCGCAGTTTTATTGCCGAAGATCTCAAAGTTAAGCTTCTGCCGGTCGGCTTTGATCGCACTGGCAAGGGAGTCTCTTTCGGTGCGGGTAGCATTCAGCTTAGCAAGCTCAATGGCGTATTTGTTGTTGAATGCCTTGTTTAACGTATCGATCTTTGCACGCTGGTTGTTCAGGTAACTTACCTTCAGCCGTTCCCGGATCTCCTTGTCAAAGATCTTCAGCTCCAGCGGGCGCGAAATTACAATCCCAATCATCACTGCAAGCAGAATCCTGGGTGTGGCCTGCAGGATTTGCTTCCATAAGGAGGCATTCTTGTTGATACTGGCTACAATATAGCGGTCCATGTTAAAGATCGCCAGCCCCCAGAGGATGCCGAACAGCAGCGCAAAGATGACCGCAAATGGATCGCCTTTAAAGACAAAATACATGGCATAGCCGCCCGAAAGTGCTGCGAAGAGTCCTGTAAAGAAAATAGTGGCGCCGATCCCGACATACTTGTTCTGTTCGGTAGGATGTTTTTTTAGCGTATCCAGGTGCACACCGGAGCAAAACCAAAAGAATTGGTTAACGGAGTTCATAGTTCAGGGTATTAATATAGCTATCTATTAAACGCCTGGGGAGCAACGTTGTTACAGCGATAATGTCGATAAATTTTACAGGAAGCTGGTCGTCAGGCTACAAATGCGTATTATATTAATTGCTTATCTTTGAGAAAATTTAACCATGAAATCTCGTCATGATGATTTCATTACCAATAAAAATCTAAACAGATGAAAGAAGTTACTGTACAAGAGCTTAAACAGAAGATGGATAATAACGAAGATTTCCAGCTAATCGACGTTAGAGAGACTTTCGAGTATGAAACCTCCAATCTAAATGGGGAAAATATCCCTTTAGGCGGCATATTAATAGAAGCTGATAAAATTGCAACCGATAAACCGGTGATCGTGCAGTGCAGAAGCGGAAAACGCAGCGCGGCGGCAGTGATGCAGCTGGAACAACTGGGTTTCACCAACCTGTATAACCTTAAAGGCGGTATCCTGGCATGGCAGGAAGCGTTTGATCCAAACATGCCGGTATACTAATCATGAAGAAACAAATTGCCTATAACGTATTTTTTTACCTGGGGATCTTCATTTCGATCATCGGGCTTAAATGGGCATGGGAAATACACAATATGCCTGCGGTATGTTTGTTCGTCGCCTCAGCGATCTTCTTTATTTATCTGAAGATCACACTGATCAGGGACCTCAGACAAACCATTAAGAATAAAACAAATCAGCGTTAATACCTTCCAGGCCTAAACCAGGAAGATCATTCATCTTATAGCGCCCTGCAACCAGTTGCGGGGCCTTAAATGGATTGTTACTGGTTAACCATGGTCCATCCAGATCTGCCCAGTTGCATAGCGGTGCCAGCGCGATTCCAGCGAGCGTGGCACAAGAGGTCTCACTCATACAACCGATCAGCACCTTCATGTCCAGGCTTTTTGCCTTCAGGATCATCTGATGTGCTTCATACATTCCGCCGCTTTTCATCAGCTTTACATTAATGCCATGATAGGCACCTTTGATCTTGTCGATATCTGTTAAACGCTGCACGGCCTCGTCGGCCAGAATTGGGATCGGACTTCTACCTGTAATCCAGGCATTGCCTTCCAGGTCGTTCTTGTCCATGGGCTGCTCGATCAGCACCGCGCCTTGCTCATGCAGCCAGTAGATCATTTCAATGGCCGACTTACGATCTGTCCAACCTTGATTGGCGTCAATATACAGCGGAAGGTCACTTACACTACGGATCGTATTGATCAGCTCCCGATCGTTATCGCGGCCGAGTTTAATCTTCAGCACCTTGAAATCTTTTGCATCAAGGATCTTCTCCTTCAGCACCTCTGGCCTGTCGATACCGATCGTGTAAGATGTTAAAGGCATTTTCGAAGGTTCAGCACCATAGATCTCGTAACAGGGCTTGTTCAGGAGCTTACCCTGCAGGTCATTCAGCGCAATATCTATGGCAGCTTTTACAGCGGGATTGCCACTTTCAAGAGCATCCAGGTAGGCAATGATCTCGGGAAAGTCGAATGGCGCCTGGAAGCGGCTCCAGTCTACCCGTTCCAGAAATCGCAGTGCGGACTCGTATGATTCACCCATATAGGGTACCATAGAGGCCTCGCCATATCCGGTATGCCCTTCATGGTCGAGCTTCAGCAGCAATAAGGGTGTGCTCGTCCTGGAGAACTTAGCGATCGCAAAGGGGTGTTTGAGTTCAAGCTGGTAGGAAATATAGGTTGCCTGCATGATGCTGAAGCGGATTGGTAATCGTAAAGTTAAAATATGATTGCGCCGGTGAATGTAAAAATAATATCCATAATATTGCCGGTTCTATGAACAGCAGCATCTACCAGCCTTTCAAAAACTTCGATTTTAAGTATAAAAACTGCTTCCTGAGTGGCGATACTTTGAAAACGCCCATAACGGAAATCAATGTGCTTCCGGATTGGCTTCTTGCCCTCGCCAACTTTTCCGGACAGGAGCAGATTAAGCTTTTGGATGAAAGTGTACGTTCTTATAACACCCTCAAAGTGCCGGTTAACACCGAGATTCTTGAACAGTTTGTTGATCCGCTGGAAGCGAAAATCGCAACAGCTTTTCAAGGAGGCTACGCAGCCGTGTCCAAGCTGGAAGAAATCGATCTTTTCAAATGGGTGGGCAAGTTCATGTACAGCCTGATCTATATAGAAATGAATGCGGCCATTAAGCTGCAGCAATTAAGTTCTGATGGCGTGAATATGTCGCAGGGCCTGATGCATAAGTTTGGTAACCTGCACACCATGATCCAAAGCATCTACCTGAACGTAGATTTTGAGGATTTCGAACCATGGTCTATCGTGGTTGTACCGCTTGCTGATCAGGACCATTATTTCAGCTTCCGTGATGAGATCAATACCATGACCTTCTCTCTTAAGCTAAAGGATTTCGGTATCATCATGTGTCTGCAGGACAATGGCACGAACAAACGTTTCCACAAGGAAATTCTGGATCAGATTGCAGGTAAAGCCTTGCTCGAGCAGCAGTTTGAAGAGCTCTGCGCCAGGTTCTTTTACTCCGCCTACCTCTTCAACCGTTTGCCGGAATACACCATTCTGCCGGTAGAAGGGACTATTTACATCTCACCAATGCCACTGAAAGGCGCTTCAAGCAAACCTTTGTTCGATAATTGGCAGCATAAAACCTATGCGCAGGTGCTGGAGAACTTCTGGAAACGATGGGGCCATACACTGTTTGAGATCATCAAAGATCCTTTGGCACCAATGAGCTATTTCAATCCGCCAGCTTTACCGCCCGCCTACTAAGGCACTTAAAAAGTGCGGCACAATACCCGGAATGATCAATATGGTGATGATAATGCCGGTGAGTGCCCCAAAAAAGTGTGCGTCATGGTTTATGTTATCCCTGGATTGCTTTGAAGCATAAACACAGTACATCAGGTATAGTCCGCCGAAGAGTACTGCCGGTATGCCAATTGGGATGAAGAAAAGGTACAGCTTGCTTAGCGGATAGAACAAGATGTAGCTGAACAGCACCCCACTAATGGCACCTGACGCGCCCAGACTGTTGTACCAGAAGTCATCCTTATGCTTCAACACGGAAGGGATATCACTCAGGATCAAGCTCAGGAAATAGATTAAGCCAAAACGAAATGAACCGATCTGCGCTTCCAGCGTAAATGCAAAGAAGAAGAAGGTCATCATGTTAAAGATCAGGTGCATCCAGTCCGAATGGATCATACCACTTGTAATCAGCGTATATAGCTTGTTCTTCCGGTAAACACTGTATGGGTGCAGCATAAACTTGCCATAAAGCGTATGATCGTTGAAAGCATAGATGCTGGTAACAACGGTAAAAACTAAAATGAGACTTGCTACTGGGGTCTGGTTTAAATATTCCATGCTTTTATTTTGTACTATCCTTTAAAGGTTCCAGCAATCTACCAACCGGGTACCTCAAGTGTGTTTTTTCGTAATATGCAGAGTTCTTGTACACAAACTGCAGTTGTGCTGCTGCGCTTTTCGCGAGGTCAGGGTTACTCACTTTTGCCTGCGCCAACTGTTCTCTAAGTTCGGGATTATCTTTCAGCAGCTGCGCTGCGGTATCTTCGAAAACATAGGCAGAATAGTGCTCTTTCTGTCCTAAGATGGAGTCAAAGAAGTTCCAGTTGAAAAAAGAGTCCGTTGCCTGTGGCTCCAGGGTTTCCACAATATAACGGTTCTGCGGCTGGTTAACGTATACCAGGTAGTCGCCCTTGTAGAATTGCAGGCTCTGCTTCACTGGATTTACCTGTACTGCCGAATGGATATAATGTCCTTCATATGGCGCTGGAGCGGTTTTATAATCCTTAATGTAGTACATCTCCAGGTCCAGCCTGGTATCGCTATCCAGTTGCTGCACCTTCACGCCGTTTAACTTCAGCAGTTCCACCACGCGGCTCCAGGCTTTCGGGATCACGTATGCGACGGGTTTCTTAACCGTAACTGCAGGCTCGAAGTTGTTCCATTGTTTGATGTACTTTTCGTAAGGTGCATTCCGGTCATAGTAAAGCCGGTCTTTTCCGCTTACCGCACTCGGCTTTTGCTTCGCCGTGTATCCTTTAAAAGGGATGCTGTCATATAATTCCTTGTTCAGCTTCCATTCCAATGGAAAAACGGTTTGCGCAGCAACATCCTGATCTGCTTTTTGCTTGTTCAGACCGATCTGTTTAGCGTCTCTCGAAACAATAGCGATATAGGTTTCCAAAAGTTTATAGGTGGCATCCACACGTTTATCAAAAGCCTTCAGCATGTGGGTTTCAGGCATAAAGCCGATGGCATTGTGTAGCGCCGCATAGCCGGTTGAAAATCTTGCCGGCTCCAGAAATCCCGTGATCCCTGCATCTGGCGTTTCCTCCACGCTGTTTATGTAAGGAATAAGCTCGTAACCTTTAGCAGCCATGTCCTTGTACAAGGCGGGCACCATTTGCCTGGTCAGGTAAGCCGATAATGTCGCATTCAGTTTATCCTTCTGTGTTGGGATCAGCGTCATGGTGTATTGGTAATCTGCGCCATTGCTGGTATGCGTATCAACAAATACTTCGGGTTGCCAGATATTGAAGATCTGCTGGAAGCTTGCAGAGTTCTTCGAGTCAGTTTTAATAAAGTCGCGGTTCAGATCCAGGTTCCTGCTATTGCCCCGGAAGCCGTAAGCTACAGGTCCATTTTGATTAGCTCTGGAGGTGCTGGTTCTATTATAGCTTCCGTCTATATTGTACAGCGGAATTATACAGATTACCATATTATCTGGCAATTTATTGCCTTTAAGCATGTCGCGTGCAAGCATCATACTGGCATCAATACCCTCCGGCTCGCCCGGATGTATGCCATTATTGATCAGTAAAATGCGTTTATTTTGCTTGCGGATCAGCTCCGGATCAAAGGTCTTGTCTTTAGATAATACCAAAAGGTGTAATGGTTCACCGAAGTCGGTCGGGCCATAGGTAATGAGCTTGGCTTGAGGATAGGCGGCATCTAAGGCCTGATAATACTTGATGACTTCTGGGTAGGTTGCTGTCGCGTGTTTCTGACTGTTTTCAAATGGTGTCTGCTGTCCAAAGCTCTGCATGCCCAGGCATACCAGGAAAATCAAATATACTCGCCTCATGAATGTTTATCGTTTAAAATATCCAACAGGACCAAATTTATACTTTATACCAATAGAACTGAAAGTATAAATGTCGTTGCTGGTTTTCCGGGAGAATAATGGGTTCCGGTCAAAGCCATCCATGCCTTCACCCAAGGTAAGGTTACCCTGAAAATTCAGGTTTATCACAAAGCGTTCGTACCCATTTCTTTCACTGATGCCATAGTTGAGGCCTACGTTCAATGGAACAAGTGCATCCCAGGAATGGCGTTTACCCTGATCAACGCGTGGATTGACGTTAACGGTTGGGTAGCGCTCCACGATATCATTTCGAATTAAACCGATCCCGGTACCAACATAAACCCCTCTGATAAGCTTTTTCAATGTGGTATGCCGATAGGTGTGGTTCATAAAAGCACCAGCGGCAAGTCGCGCGTAAAGGGACCCTGCTTTGTATTTATTGTTATAGTTTGCAAAATTCGCTGTCGTATCTCCGCCCTTAATGCGTCCAAGTTGTCCTTCTACACCCATGGAAACATAGGGCGTAAAGTAAAATTCTGCCGTACCGTATGCTGCAGGCGAAAGCGACTGACCCCGCAGGTCGCCATAGCCAACAGTTACCCCTCCACCAGCACCAACCGAGTATTTGTAGAAGTTCGATTGGGCACTTGCCTGCAATCCTGCCAGGGCGCATAATAGAAAAATATATATTCTTTTCAAGAGATCTATTGTTAGTTTTGTTCGTAAAGGGCTTTAATCCTATACCGCTACATAATTATGCCAAATTATCAATTTCAAACCGATTCCCTCGCATTTCGCTTCACAAAGTACGTTCAGATTGATACACAATCCGATCCGCGCAGCACCAGCAGTCCAAGTACCGAAAAGCAAAAGAACCTCGCCAAAGTGCTGGTGGAGGAGCTTCAAAGCATGGGCATCCACGATGCAGAACTTGACGAATTTGGCTATGTATATGCCAGTATCCCCTCAAATACGGAAAAGCAAGTACTGGTGATCTGCTTCTGTTCGCACATGGATACCTCGCCCGATTGCAGTGGCTTGGATGTTAAACCCATCATACACCGCAACTACCAGGGCCAGGATCTTGTATTACCTGATGATCCTACGGTGGTATTGAAAATGGCGGAGCATCCTGACTTAAAAAATCAGATCGGGAATGACATCATCACCGCTAGTGGAACCACACTGCTTGGTGCAGATAACAAGGCGGGGGTAGCCGAAATTATGGAAGCAGCAGCTTTCCTGCTAAGCCATCCGGAAATTAAACATGGTGAAATTAAGATCCTCTTCACCCCGGATGAGGAAATTGGACGTGGTGTAGACAATGTAAACCTCGAAAAGCTCGCTGCGCAATACGCCTATACGGTTGATGGGGAGACCTGTGGTTCCATTGAAGACGAAACTTTCTCTGCAGATGGCGCCATGTTAACCATTTATGGGGTAAGTGCCCACCCAGGATTCGCAAAAGGTAAGATGCAGAGTGCGATTAAGATTGCTGCTGCGATTATTGATGCCTTACCAAAGGATCATTTATCACCGGAATCGACCAGTTTAAAGGAAGGTTTTATTCACCCCGTAGATGTTGCAGGTAATGTAGAGGAAACGATGGTGGAGTTTATCCTGCGTGATTTTGATGATGCTAAACTTGCTGAACACGGGCAAACCCTGGAACGTACAGTTAAGGAAGTTATGCAAAGATATCCTGAGGCCTCGTATAAGCTTACGATCTCGGCACAATACCGGAACATGAAGAAGGTATTGGATCAGCATCCAAAGGTGATGGAATACGGTATACTCGCCATAACACGTGCAGGTTTAAACCCGATCCGTCAAAGCATCAGGGGTGGTACCGATGGCTCCAGACTATCGCTGATGGGCTTACCTTGTCCAAATATCTTTGCCGGCGAACATGCTTTCCATGGCAAACAGGAATGGGTTTCCTTACAGGATATGGAAAAAGCGGTGCAGACGATCGTTAATATTGCAACGATCTGGGAAGAAAAAGCCTAGCCAGATACTGATCATTTTCATCTATATAGAGTATCTCGCAGGTCCAGCCGGCCTGGTATGCCGTTGAAATAAGGGTCGCCTGGTCTATAAACAGCCAATCGAACCATTCGCCTTTGTTGCCTTTGTATTCGTACTGGTAAGATACTTCACCGAAGTAGTTGCCTTTGGGCAACACAGTATCTTCGTAGGCATAAGTGATGTCTGACGAGTCGAACAGCAGTTGTCCGCCTTCATTGATCAAGCCTTTTGCACGTTCCAGAAAACCGGAGAAGCCCTTTAGTTTTCCGAACACACCGATACCGTTCATCAGCATCAACAGGGTGTCGTATTTTTCAAGCTGCAGCTGCTGGATGTTACCACAAAGGATGTTTTGTACCCCACGTTCCCGCATGATCTCACAGGCTGCTTCAGAGATATCGTTTGCCGTAACCTCAAAGCCTTTTTGCTGCAGTGCCAAAGCATGACTGCCTACACCTGCGCCAATGTCCAGGATCTTGCCCTTGCAAAGTTCAAGCGCATAGGTTTCCAGCTCTGGCATTTCTTCTTCCGAGCGGAAAAACAGATCGAGCGGCATTTCCTCTAAATCACCCAGGGAGGTGTAAAGATGCAGGGTGTCGGCTTTGCCATGTTTAAACTGATCGGTTAGCGCTTGTCCAAATACGTCCATAGCGCCAAAAATACAGATTTAAGGTGTCTTATGAAACTCTACACGTGCCCGCGGCAGGCCATGTGGATAGTTGTCGCGCACAAAGGCAATCATATGCTCCCGCACATAACAGCGCAGGTCAAAAGCTTCAGAAGAATTTCTGGCGCTCATTAAGAACCGGACTTCCACAATGGATTCCTTGCTGTCGGTCACCTGCACCACATTTACCCGTCTGTCCCAAAGCGGGTTTTCTTTCAGTAAGCGGGTAAACTCCTCCCGCAAGGGTGGGATGGGGATGCTGTAGTCCAAATTCAGAAACACGGTACCCAGCAATTCAGAAGAAACCCGGGTCCAGTTTTGGAAGGGCTTTTCAATAAAATAGGTGATCGGCAGGATCAAACGGCGCTGGTCCCATATGCTGACTACGACGTAAGTGAGCGTAATTTCTTCCACGCGGCCCCATTCGCCCTCTACGATCAGCACATCATCTATCCGGATGGGCTGCGTAAAGGCAATCTGAAAGCCCGCCAGTAGGCTGCCCAATGATTTCTGCGCGGCAAAACCGATGATGATACCACCTACACCCACACCGGTGAGCAGTCCTGCGCCAATTTTTCGCATACTTTCGAAGCTCAGCAGGATGATGGCGACCGTAAAAAAGACGATCAACGAAATCACAAACTTCCGGATGAACTGCAGCTGCGTTTTAAGCTTACGCTCCTTAAGGTTGTTTTCTTTGGAAAGATCAAAGCGATGGTAGAAATAATCTTCCAGCACTTTGATGATGTTGATCAGGATAAATGCAAAAACAATAGCGATGCAAATCCCGATAACCCGCTTGAATTCAAAGCGAAAAACAGGGTTCAAATTCATGAACCCTGTCGCAATGTTTAGTATAAATAGGGGGAAGAAAAACGTAAAAGGTTTATTTAAACGTCTGCTGATTGCTTTAACCACAAAGCTGTCCCAGATCCTGGTACTTACATGAAAAACCTGCCATAAGATAACTTTTATAATATAGCCAGTCAACAATGCAAGTGCTGCAATGATCAGATTGTTCAGAAATTTGGGAAACTCGTAACCTAATATGCTATCTAATATCATTCATTCGTGTTATTCAAGTTCAAACTCCTGGTGGTATTCCGGAATTTCAACCGAAGTGAAGCCTTTCTCCAGGATCTTCTTTGCGAACTCCTGCTGCACCTCATATTCTCCGTGGACCAGGAACACCTTTTTAACCAAAGAAGGATCCTGACAACTTAGAAAGTGTAGCAGATCCTCGTAATCCCCGTGTGCACTCATGGATTTAACGGCAATAACCTCTGCAGCTACGGTAAACTCCTCACGGAATATTTCCACTACCGGCTGCCCGGCGATCAACCGGCCACCGAGCGATTTCGGCTCACAGTATCCAACCATCAGGATCGTATGCTTCTGGTTGCTGATGATGTTGCGAATGTGGTGCCTTACCCGGCCACTATCTGCCATTCCGGAAGCGGAGATGATGACACATGGCCGCGGGTCGTCTACCAGCGCACGTGATTCTTCCACGCTTTCTATAAACTTAAGGCCTTTGAAATGGAAAGGATCATCATCGACCTTCATCACCTCTTTCACCCCGTTGTTGTAGACTTCCGGGTGGTTTTTAATCACCTGAGTTGCTTGCAAAGATAACGGGCTATCAACATAGTAGGGTACATCCGGCAGTTTGTTCTTCAGTTCAAGACTGTTCAGTGCATATAAAATTTCCTGGGTTCTACCGACGCTGAAAGCAGGGATAACCACCTTACCACCCTTGATGTTGCAGGTGTTGTTGATGATCTCCAATAGCCGGTCCTCAACAGGTTCGAGGTCCTTGTGCAGGGAATTGCCATAGGTAGATTCCATGATGATGTAATCAGCCTGCTGGAAGGTCTGCGGGCTTTTCAACAGCAGATCACCATAACGGCCCACATCGCCACTGAAAGTGATCTTATATTCTTTCCCATCATCGATAATGGTCAGGTGTATGGCCGCACTACCAAGCACGTGACCGGCATCGGTAAGTGTTACGCGAATCCTGGGATCAATTTCAACTTCCTCATTGTATTCCAGAACCTTAAATTGCCCCAGCGCTTTGATGACATCATCTTCATTATATAAGCCGTCATCATCATCACTGTTGCCGGTGCTGCTAAGGTATTCTGCATCCTGCATCTGGATTTTCGCAGAATCCATTAATAATATCCTGGCAAGGTCCATTGTGGCTGCGGTAGCATAGATGTTGCCGTTGAAGCCTTCTTTCGCCAGTCTTGGTAAAAGACCCACATGGTCAATATGGGCATGCGAGAGAATCATGTAGTCTATTTTTTCCGGGTTAAAGCCGAAGTAACCGTTCAGTTTGTCGGTTACTTCGCCCATACCCTGAAATAGTCCGCAGTCCAACAGGACCTGGGTGCCATTGGTTAGCGTAATAAGGTGCTTGCTGCCGGTTACAGCACGTGCAGCACCATGAAATGTGATTTTCATTCTATTCCTATCCCTTTACTTTAGAGATGGAATCTTTAACAGCATCGGTTGCTGATTCTTTAGCATGTGTGATCGAGTCAGTTGCGTGAGAAAGCGAATCTTTAGCATGTGATACGGTGTCTTTAACAGATTCAGAAACACTTGCAAGTTTGTCTTTCGATGAATCCAGTAAGTCGCTGAACCAATCGGTTACATCGTTTTTAAGGTCGTCAGTATTATCTGAAGATAAGATCAGTGCTATAGCGGCACCTAAGGCAGCTCCTGCCAGTACTCCCGCGATGATTTTGGTTTCTTTTGTCATAGTTTAAGGGTTTTTAAAAATTAACAACGTTGCTTTTAAATAGTTTCGATTTAAATCTCCGGCTTAGGGAAAGCCAAGATTGTGCCGCAATTGAATGGCAAATGAATTTAGATGGGCTGAGTTCTAATTGCTAATTGCGTTAATGTTGCCTCAAGGTTGATGGGAGATTGTTACGTCTCCATACGTAGGAAGTACGTCGCAAGCACCTGGCAAGTACGTCGCAAGTACGGTGCAAAACGAAGCTTAAGCAACGTTAGTCCTTAGCTTTATTGTTAAATATTCCCGAAGTATTTCTGATTGTTCAGTGGCGGATCTTAGCAGTGCAAAAGGCAGGCTGTAAACAGATGATCTTTTATTTTTAGCAAGTATTTGAGAATTACACATTTTAGGCTATCTTTGCAGTCCCTAAAATACTGGGAATTACAAATTGTTTAACAAATTAAATACAAGCAAGTGAATACGTTAAGTTACAAAACTGTCTCTGCCAATGCAAAAACTGTTAACAAACAGTGGGTTGTTGTTGACGCACAAGGCGAGATTTTGGGGCGCTTGGCATCTAAGATCGCTATGATCATTAGAGGTAAAAACAAGCCTGAGTACACCCCACACGTAGACTGCGGCGATAATGTAATCGTTATCAATGCAGACAAGGTTAAATTGACCGGAAACAAGTTCAGTGATAAGACTTACATTTCTTACACAGGCTATCCAGGTGGTCAACGTTTCATTTCTCCGAAAGAGTTAATGGCGAAACACCCTACACGTGTTATCGAGAAAGCTGTTCGTGGTATGTTACCTAAAACAAAACTTGGTGCTAAATTATACACCAACCTATTTGTTTACGCAGGTTCTGAGCATCCGCACGCAGCACAATCACCAACAACCATTACACTTTAATTAAAGGAAGAAAGAAATGTCAGTTACAAACACTTCAGGAAGAAGAAAAACTGCTGTTGCACGTATCTATTTAAAAGAAGGCAACGGCGCTATTACCGTAAATGGTAAAGATCACAAAGAATATTTTCCAACATTACCTTTACAATATATCGTTAACCAGTCATTCGAAGTTGCAGAACTTGCTGGTCAGTATGATGTTACTGTAAATGTAGCAGGTGGTGGTATCACAGGCCAGGCACAAGCTGTTCGTTTAGCTATTGCTAAAGCTATTGTTGAATTAGATGCTGAGAAAAAACCAGCATTACGCGCTAAAGGGTTAATGACCCGTGATATGCGTATGGTTGAACGTAAGAAACCAGGACGCAAGAAAGCTCGTAAAAAATTCCAATTCAGTAAACGTTAATCTTAAGGAGACAACACAATGGCTAGAACAACATATCAGGACTTATTGGATGCAGGTGTACACTTTGGTCACCTTACCCGTAAATGGAACCCAAAAATGGCGCCTTACATTTTCATGGAGCGCAATGGTATCCACATCATAGATTTAAATAAAACTTTAACTAAAACTGAAGAGGCTGCTGCCGCGATTAAACAAATCGTTAAATCTGGTCGTAAGATCTTATTTGTAGCTACGAAGAAACAAGCTAAAGAAATCGTTGCTGAACAAGCAAGAAAAGTAAACATGCCTTTCGTAACTGAGCGTTGGTTAGGTGGTATGTTAACCAACTTTGCTACCGTACGCAAGTCGATCAAGAAGATGGCGAACATCGACAAGATGACTAAAGACGGTACTTACACGATCCTTTCTAAGAAAGAGCGTTTAATGATTCAGCGTGAGCGTATTAAATTAGAAAGCCTTTTAGGTGGTATCGCGGATCTTAACCGTTTACCAGCTGCAATCTTTTTAATTGACGTTAAAAAAGAACACATTGCGGTTAGCGAGGCGTTGAAATTAAACATCCCTACTTTCGCAATGGTTGATACTAACTCTGACCCGTCTAACATCGATTTCCCAATTCCTGCGAATGATGATGCGACTAAATCGATCTCTTTAATTACTGATGTAATCATCAAAGCAATTGAAGAAGGTTTAGACGAGCGTAAACGTGAGAAAGATGATGAAGCTGAAAAAGAAGCTGTAGCTGCTAAAGCTGCTGCTGATGCTCCGGAAACTGCTGCACCAGGCGCTAGAAGACCTAAAAAAGTTAATGCTGATTCTGAAGAAGGTACCAGCGAAGCTTAAATAATTTAATTGGGTTGTATGTTGTGTTTTGCAGGCTTTGCCTTCAGCACGCAACGTACAACCCATATTTTTTTTGAAAACTTTAAAAAAGAAAAGAAAATGTCAGTACAAATTACTGCTGCAGATGTAAACAAATTACGCCAACAAACCGGTGCCGGTATGATGGATTGCAAAAAAGCATTAACAGAAGCTAACGGCGACTTCGAAGCCGCAGTAGATTACCTACGTAAAAAAGGCGCTAAAGTTGCAGCAAGCAGACAAGATCGTGATTCTAACGAAGGTGTTGTTATCGCTAAAGCTACTGCTGATGGCAAACGCGGTGTTGTTGTTGAATTGAACTGCGAAACTGATTTCGTGGCTAAAAACGCAGACTTCGTTGCACTTGCAAATAAATTCACTGATCTAGCACTTGAAAACAATCCTGCATCTCTTGAAGCGCTTTTGGCGTTGGAAATTGATGGTCAGAAAGTTTCTGAGATCATCGTAGAGAACACTGGTAAAATCGGTGAGAAAATTGGTATCTCTAAATATGAGACTGTAGTTGGTGAGAAAGTTGTTCCTTACATCCACGGTAACTACCGTTTAGGTGTATTGGTTGCTTTAAACCAGGATGTTGCTGGTGTGGAAGAAGCTGGTAAAGATGTTGCTATGCAAATTGCGGCAATGAACCCGGTTGCTTTAGATAAAGACGGTGTTGATGCAACTACTATTGAGCGTGAAACTGAAATTGCTAAAGAGCAGATCCGCGCTGAAGGTAAACCAGAAAACATGATCGAGAAAATTGCTGCTGGTAAATTGAACAAATTCTACAAAGACAGCACTTTATTGAACCAGGAGTTCGTTAAAGATTCTTCTAAAGACGTTCGTAAATTCTTAAATGATACTTCGAACGGATTAACTGTTACCGCATTTAAACGCGTTCAGTTAGGATCTTAATTCTTATAGATTTTTAAAAAGTCCCTTGGTTCAAGGGACTTTTTTTATGACTTAAATTTACCAGGATGATCGCCATAACCAATGCCAGCTACTACAAGGGCAGCGAATTGCTGCACAATCAGACATTTTTGATCAGTAATGGCCATATTGAGGCCATCGGAGCGATGGAAGTTCCGGAAACTTACGAACGGATCGATGCTGCGGGTCAGCTCATCACGTCCGGGTTTATGGAGCTGCAAATCTATGGTTCTGGCGGTAACCTGTTTTCTGCTTATCCAACGGTAGAAACGCTGAGGCAGATGGATATGGACCTGGCGCGGAAGGGCACCACGTCCTTCCTGGTTTGTCTGGCAACCAATAGCATTGATGTATTCTATAAAGCCATCGAAGCTGCAAAGGCTTATCGTGCGGAAGCGAAAGGTTTTATGGGGCTTCATCTGGAAGGTCCTTACCTGAACCCGAAATGTCTGGGTGCACATCCGGCAGCGTATGTGAAAAAAGCAACGCTGGAGGAAGTTAAAGGGCTGATCGAAGCCGCTGATGGTACCGTGAAGATGATGACCCTGGCTGCTGAACTGCAGGATGCAGCGGTAATCGAGTACCTGCTTTCGAAAGGTGTAGTGCTGTCTTTAGGCCATAGCGACGCCAGTTATGAACAAGCCACTTCGGCTTATAATAACGGCTTCAGCACGACTACCCACCTGTTTAATGCCATGCCGCAGATCCACCACCGTTCACCCAATTTGCCGGTTGCTTTATTCAGTCACCCAACAGCCCATGGCAGCATCATCGCTGATGGCGAACATGTTAACTTTGAGGTGGTAAGAATGGCCGCCAAGCTGATGCAGGACCGCTTATTCCTGATTACGGATGCGGTGACCGCATGTGAAATCGGCCCCTATAAACACCGGTTGCAAGGCGATAAGTACGTTACGGAAAATGGCACGCTATCTGGTTCGAACATCACTTTACTGCAAGCCGTACAGAACTGCGTTAAACATTGTGGTATTGAATTGCCTCGTGCACTGGCTATGGCGAGCAGCATTCCGGCGAAAGTTATCGGGCGTAAAGCGCTCACAGCACTGAACAGCGGTATGCCGGCAGACTTGTTGGTTTTAGGGGAAGACTTGTCCCTTAAACGTGTATTTGTAGCAGGTGTTGAATATTTGAACCCTATTAATTAAAACAATTAGTATTTTTGAAGAAATGAAGTATAAAAGGATCTTATTAAAGCTTAGCGGTGAATCGCTAATGGGCGACAAACAGTATGGCATTGACAATGAAATTGTTAATCAGTATGCCAAAGAGATTAAAACCGTGCATGATAAAGGTCTGGAAATCGCGATTGTAATTGGAGGGGGAAATATTTTCAGAGGATTAAGTGCAGAGAAGTCGGGTATGGACCGTGCGCAGGCAGACTACATGGGTATGCTTGCTACGGTAATCAACAGTATGGCTTTGCAGGATGCACTGGAAAAAGTGGGCATTAAAACCCGCTTACTTACCGCAATTAAAATGGAGCAGATCTGCGAACCTTTTATTCGTCGCAGGGCGGTAAGGCACCTTGAAAAAGGCCGTGTGGTGATCTTCGGTGCTGGTACCGGTAATCCATATTTTACCACTGATTCTGCTGCAGCATTGCGTGCAATTGAGATCAAAGCGGATATTGTACTTAAAGGTACCCGTGTTGATGGAATCTATACCGCCGATCCGGAGAAAGATGCTACCGCAACACGCTATACTAACCTGTCGTTCAAGGAAGTTTATGCAAACAACCTGAACGTGATGGACATGACGGCGTTCACTTTATGTGAGGAAAACGAATTGCCGATCATTGTGTTTGATATGAATAAGAAAGGTAACCTGTTGAAAGTTACCGATGGTGAAGAAATTGGAACCCTGGTAGCAGGATAAGAATATATATTGCAAAAATAATATCATATGAATGAGCTGATAAAGAAACAATTACAGGATGCGCAGGCTACTATGGAGAAGGCAATCAGCCATTGCGAATCTGAATTAACCAAGATCCGTGCTGGAAAAGCATCTGTAGGTATGCTTGACGGGATCATGGTTGATTATTATGGTGCACCGACTCCCCTAAGCCAGGTTTCAAGTATCACTACGCCAGATGCGCGTACCTTGAACATCCAGCCTTGGGAGAAACAACTGCTGGTACCTATTGAGCGCGCCATTATGGAAGCCAATATTGGTATCAATCCTCAGAATGATGGTATTGTAATCCGTCTGATTGTGCCACCTTTGACAGAAGAGCGCAGGAAAGACCTGGTTAAAAAGGTTAAAGAGGAAGCTGAAAGAGGCCGTATCGCGATCCGTAACATCCGTAAAGATGCAAACGAAAAGATCAAGAGATTGAAAGCAGAAGCCGTGTCTGATGATGACATTAAAGTTGGTGAAGCGGAAGTTCAGAAGATCACTGATGCCTGCATCGTGAAAGTTGACAAACACGCGGAAGCAAAAGAGAAAGACATCATGACGATTTAAGGTCATTTTTTTGATCTTTCCTAGTAAAAAAAAGGGAATATGGCAGCTGCTGTATTCCTTTTTTTATTTTTGTTCCTCATATCTCCGGCCTGAATGAAATTACTCTTAGCCTATCTAAAAGCATACAAGTGGATCGTTATCCTGGCCCTTGTGCTTGCTTCCTTAAACATTGGTTTTTCTTTACTTGATCCATATATCACCGGTTTGATCGTAGACCGCTTTATTGAGCGCAAAGATGACCTGAGCCGCAATGAATTTGTTTGGGGCGTACTTGGCCTGGTAGGCCTTGGTGTAGCTGCAGCAATGGGCTCCAGGATCGCTAAGAACCTGCAGGATTACTTTACCAGCATTATTGTGCAGAAAGTAGGTGCACAGATGTATGCAGACGGTTTAAAACATTCACTGGAGTTGCCCTACCAGGTTTTTGAAGATCAGCGTAGCGGGGAAACCCTGGGCGTGCTGCAAAAGGTGCGTCAGGACAGTGAGAAGTTCATTACTTCATTTATCTCTGTACTCTTTGTGAGTCTTATCGGAATGGTCTTCGTGATCGTTTATTCGGTAACGGTGAGTTACAAAGTGACGCTGATCTATTTTGCTGCCATCCCGATCATCAGTCTGGTGAGCTGGTTGCTGAGTAATAAGATCAAGGTTATTCAACGTACGATCATTAAGGAAACAACCGCGCTTGCGGGTTCAACCACGGAATCCTTACGTAATATTGAGCTGGTGAAAAGTCTCGGATTGGCCAATCAGGAGATTGAGCGGCTGAACAAGACCACCTACAAGATTCTGGGATTGGAGTTGAAGAAGGTAAAATATGTTCGTAGCATGAGCTTCCTGCAGGGAACAACGGTGAACTTTGTACGGAGTTGTATGGTGGTGGTTTTGCTGATCCTGATCTTTGACAACACCATATCGCCGGGACAGTACTTCTCGTTCTTGTTTTACTCCTTCTTTCTTTTTGGTCCGCTGCAAGAGCTTGGAAATGTAATCCTATACTGGCGCGAAGCGGAAGTATCCCTGGATAACTTCAAGCGTATTCTAAGTATTCCGGTAGATCAGAAACCAGCAAATCCCGTAAAGCTGGAGCGTATTACTCGTCTGGCTTTTAAGGGTGTGAGCTTTAAACACCTGACCGGGCAGCAGAACGCACTTACGGACGTCTCCTTTGGAAGCAATAATGGGGAGACAATAGCCTTTGTAGGTCCTTCCGGCTCGGGTAAAACCACTTTGGTGAAGCTGCTTGTAGGGCTATATAAACCTGTTCAGGGCAGTATCCTCTATAACGATACCCCGGCAGAGGAGATTGATCTGGATCAGCTTCGTGAGAAGATCGGCTTCGTGACTCAGGATACGCAGCTGTTTTCAGGTACCATAAGGGAGAACCTGCAGTTTGTACGACCGGGTGCAACCGATGAAGAATGTATGTTCGTGTTACGTCAGGCGGCTTGTGAGAATCTGCTTGCGCGTGCAGATAAAGGTCTGGACAGTGTTATTGGTGAAGGTGGTGTTAAGGTTTCCGGCGGTGAAAAGCAGCGACTATCTATTGCGCGTGCTTTGCTGCGTAAGCCGGATATCCTGGTCTTTGATGAGGCTACTTCTGCGCTGGACTCCTTGACGGAAGAGGAGATCACAGCTACCATCAGAGACGTTTCCGAACAGACCAGTCATATCACCATCTTGATTGCACACCGGCTATCTACCATCCGCCATGCGGACCGCATATACGTGCTGGAGCGTGGTAAGATCATCGAACAGGGCCGCCATGAGGACCTGCTGGATGAAAAGGGACTGTACTATGCCATGTGGCGCCAGCAGGTGGGCGAACGGGTGCCTGAAGTAAATGGCTAACTAAGTTGTATGCTCGTTGATCTCTTCAAGGGATAGCTTGGTCATGCCTTTGGTCTTCATGTAGGTGATGCCGGCCACGAGTATGGTCATGCTACCGCCGAACACCACTGCGGGCACGGTGCGCATGAGTTTTGCAGTGAGCCCGGATTCAAAGGCGCCGATCTCGTTGGATGAGCCGATGAACATGCTATTCACCGCAGAGACCCTGCCCCGCATCTGATCAGGGGTGAGCAGCTGCATGATTGTGGAGCGGATGATCACGCTTACACTGTCGAACGCGCCTTCCATAAACAGGAATGCAAGTGTTAAATAGAAGTTTTTAGAAAGGCCGTAACAGATAATACTGGTTCCAAATCCCGTTACCGCGATCAGCAGGTTACGCCATGGCTTGTTCATCGGCGAAAAGCGCGTCATCAGGAACATGGTGATCACTGCACCGCTGGATGCTGCTGCACGCATGAATCCCAGTCCTTCAGAGCCAACTTTCAGGATGTCGTTTGCAAATACGGGCAATAGTGCCACGGCCCCGCCGAAGAATACCGAAAAGAGATCCAGGCTCATGGCACCCAACATCATCTTGTTGTTAAATACGAACTTTACGCCTTCGGTAAGGCTCTTGATGATACTGTCTTTGGGGATGAATGTGGGTGGATGTGGTTTCAGGAAAAAGATACAGATGAGTGCAACACCAATGAAAAACAGGATCAGGGAATAGGTGGCGGTGATGCCAAAGAAACCGTAGATCAGCCCGCCCATCGCAGGGCCGATGATGGAAGCTGCCTGCCAGCTGGAGCTGTTCCAGGTGCTGGAGTTTGGATAGATCTCTTTGGGTACGATCTGAGCCATCAGGGAGAAGGTTGCCGGGCTGAAGAAACCCCGCGCAATACCGATTCCGAATACCATCAGGTACATGATAGGCACGATATAGTTTACGGGTACATAGGGCTGCATCTGACTGGAGGTTACCAGCAGCATCACCAAGGAACAGATGAATACGCCTATAAAGACTTTTAAGAGTAAGCCACGCTTTTCGGACTTATCGGCCACGTAGCCGCCATATAGTGCAATGCTGATGGCCGGGATGGCTTCACAGAGACCGACCAGCCCTAAGGCTAGCGGATCTTTGGTAAGGTGGTATATGTGAAAGCCAATGATTACGGCCTGCATTTGGTAAGCAAAGGTGAAAAAGAACCGCATGCCCAGGTAGGAGCGGAATTCTTTGTAACGCAGGGCCGCGTAGGGGTCCTTCTTGTCGATGATGGTAGCTTTTTGCAAGAGGTGTATTTTTAAACAAAGGTAACTGCTAATCGCTAAAAACTAACCATTTGTTTAAAGGAAAAAGGGGCTGATTGTTATGATACAACCAGCCCCTTTCTTTAGCTGTTTTTCCGTGTTTTATGGCCTACAATTTTTTATTAGCCGCTTAGTGTTTTAGCGCAACTTCTGGTAGAAATCCAGGTATGCGGCTTCAACGTCTTCTGCCTGATTGATTGCCGAAGAAACCGCTATGCCGAATATACCGGTCTGCATAAGTGCCTCTACATCATTGATGGTTACACCACCTACAGCAAGGACGGGTAGGTTTACCTGCATTTCTTTGAGTTTTAGCATGGCCTGTTCGTAACCTCGAGCGCCTAGATGTGGGTAGCTGTTTGGTTTAGTGTCTGTGTGGGCAAAGGGACCGAAGCCGGCATAATCTACACCTTCTTTCGCGAGGCGCAGCAATCCTTCGAGCGTGTTGGAAGAGCCGCCGATGGTACAGGCTTCGCCAACTTGCGCACGGATGCGCAGGAAGTCGGCATTCATGTCTTCCATGTGAAAGCCCTGGATATCTGCTTTTCCTTGCAGGTGAATATGATCGGTAACAATGAGCGTGGCACCCCAGTCGTCACAGATGGTCGCAATTTCATTGATGTCTGCTAGAAGT
The DNA here is from genome assembly GCF_051965375.1 of Pedobacter sp. SAFR-022. Taxonomy (NCBI): domain Bacteria; kingdom Pseudomonadati; phylum Bacteroidota; class Sphingobacteriia; order Sphingobacteriales; family Sphingobacteriaceae; genus Pedobacter; species Pedobacter sp. SAFR-022. The sequence goes on along the minus strand of NZ_JBQCME010000001.1, from coordinate 935,511 downwards.
GCATCATCATCTTTGGTCAGGCAACGGTACTGGATCCATTTTCCGCCGGCTTCACACACGATTCTTGCCTGTTCCACATGGCTCAGGTGGTCTAAGTCGTGGGTGATGAAGTGTAGTTGCTCAATGTATTTTTTCATTGCTTAGAACTTTAGGTTTAAGGATAGTAGAAAGTTTGTGCCGGCTTGCGGGAAATAAAAGTTCTCCGTGGTTCTTACACCCTGGTACAACGAGCTGTAGGTATAACCGTTACTTTCATACTTTCTGTCAAAAATATTATTTATAAGTAAGCTAAGGTTTACTTTTTTAACGCCTAAAGCAGTAAACGTATAACCTGCGCGAATGTTACTCACATAATATGCATCCAGTTTGCGGGTATCATCTTGTGTGTTGTCCAGGTACTGTTTGCTTACATACTTGTTCTGGAAAGCAATAGCAAGCCCTTTTGCTGGTGCGTAAGCAAGCTCCGCAAAGGCGACCGCTGCAGGTGAGAAGGAGATATCGGTATCCTTGTAATCCGTCGTGATGATGTTGCTGATGTCGCCATTGTCATCATATTCATAAAGATAATCGATGTAGTTCTTGATCTTGTTGCGGCTCAGGGCAGCATTGGCATTGATCAGGAACTTTGGACTGATGGTGTAAGATGCATCCAGCTCGACACCCAAGCGGTAGCTGTCATCCACATTCTGGCGGATGGATTCACCTACATCATTGATCTTTCCGGTCAGTACCAGCTGATCTTTGTACTGCATGTGGTAGATGTTCAGGCCCGCCTGTAGTTTTTCGTTTTTAAACCGGTACCCTGCTTCGGTATTGTACAGGCGCTCTGAGAGCGGGTAAAGGTTTGCTGTTGCATTGATGTAATCGTCGCGGTTGGGTTCCTTGTTGGCAACACTGAAGGATGCGTAGAAGTTGCTTTGCGGATTGAGGAAGTAGGTTGCGCCAACTTTAGGGTTAAAGAAGTTCAACTTATCGGTAATGTCCAGCTGGTTCAGGTTTTTCTCTGTTCCACGCACGGTATAGTTTAAGTTGCGGTATTGCAGGTCGGCAAAGAGGCTCAGCTTTTCACTTGGACTGAAGTTCAGCTTTCCGAAGATGTTGAAGTCCTGCTTTTTGCCGGTGTTATCATAGTAATGATCGCCCAGGTTCCCGTCTGAGGCGAACTGCGCCCAGGTGATCTCACCGAAATGTTTACCATCATACTCGTTGTAAGCACCGCCGATGGTAAAGTTCAGCTGGCTGTTTGCCTGGTAGTTCAGGTTGTAGGTAAGGCCATAGAAGTTATTGTCGAGCCACCTGCGCCGAACCAGGTTGGTACGCGTAGTAGTATCACCACCAAGGATCACATCTGCGAGGCCATAGTTCTTGAACTTCTGGTCTGCCTTGTATTCTTCATAGTACCCGCGGCCGTCGGTATAGTGCAGTGCGCCGTTAAAGGTAAGCTTGTCGCTTAGCTGGCGGGCATAAAGCAGCTGATAGTGGTTTTGCCAATAGTTGTCGGTTTGGTCCTTGTAGGTGAAAGGGTTGTAGGTGCGGTTACCGGAGTTCAGCAGGTTCGCGGCATCAGCTTCGGATAGGTAGTTCCTGGCAATGTAGGCCTGCATGCCTGGCAGATCACCATTTAACCGGGATTCCGGAATACCATTCCAGGCCTGGTAGGTTTGCTCTGATCCGCCAAAGACGTTCAGGCGGATCAGGTCGTTTTTGCCCTGGTAAGCACCGGAAAGGAAGTAGGACTTCAAATCGGAAGCAGCGCGGTCAATGAAGCCATCAGATTTTATTCTGGACAGTCGCCCATCAAAGCTCCATTTATTGTTGATGAGGCCGGTACCGAGTTTCACGGTGTTCTTCCAGGTATCGAAGGATCCATAGGTATTGTTGAGCTCGGCATAGGGCTCAGCGCTGGTTCCTGTAGTTTGGATGTTCAGGCTACCGCCGAAAGCCCCGGCGCCGTTGGTGGAGGTACCTACGCCACGCTGGATCTGGATGTTATCTACGGAGGAGGCGAAGTCTGGCATATTCACCCAGAACGTGCCCTGGCTTTCGCTGTCGTTATATGGAATGCCGTTCAGTGTTACGTTAACACGGGTGGCATCACTTCCGCGGATGCGAATACCGGTATAACCTACGCCACCACCCGCATCGGAGGTCACCACCACGCCGGGAGTATTGTTTAGAATGAAAGGCAGATCCTGTCCGAAGTTGTTGGCTTCGATCTCCTCGGTACCGATGTTTTTGAACGTTGTGGCAGAACGTTCGGTAGCCCGGGTGGAGCGCACAATCACTTCATCCGCCAGGAACGCCGAAGCGCTAAGCTGGAAGTCAAGGGTTTGATCTGCATTAAGGGAAATGGTTTGCTGGGCGGCAGTGAAACCGAGGTAAGTAACCACTACAGTGTAATCTCCTGCTTGCAGGTTATTGAAATGGTAGCTTCCGGAAGCATCGGTCTGCGTGTTTCTGGCTGGGCTTTGAATTCTGACACTTGCGCCGGGTAAGACTTTGTTTGTTCCCGCCTGGGAAACTTTGCCGCGAAGGCTTAGCTGTGCCTGTACAAATAAAGGCAGTAACATTACAGCCAGGGCTGTAAACAGTAACTTTTTCAATTTCTAACGTTTTTAGTTAAACCTGCTGTAAGTAGGGGTACTTACAGTGTAGTTAAACTCCATAACTCCAATCCCTACGCCGGCATTATCCGGATCAGGTTCATATAGCGGCAGGTTGTGTGTGCAGCTATAATGGGTATGTTCTCAGCCTGTTTTTGTGTTTCTTAGCAAAACAAGGCACCCCTTTTTGATGTCGCAAAGGTATGAAATTATTTCAAAACGCTGAATAGCGGGGCTTAGTTGTGAAACTGTTGTCCAGCTGTGCAGTTCGGGGGGTGTTTTGAAGAGGTGCCCAGACACTAATTCAGCGCACTTAGTTGTGGTTCGCTATTGTTCTAAGAAAGAATCTACTGCAGCTACAGCATTATCAAAGCGGTCTTCGATGCCGCTTATTACCACATAATTGGCATTTAATGCCTGAAGTTCCTTATGCCAGACCTCCATGAAGTGCTCCCGCTGATTGGGGAAGTCGCGCAAAGGGTCTTCCTGCCATGGCAGGTCAATGTCCATCAGCAGGTAGAAGTCGTAAGTTCTTTTAGGTAGTGCATCCAGCACGAGCTGTGGTGTGCGACCCAGCATGGCATCGCTCCAGATCTTAACCGTAACAAAGGTGGTGTCGCAAAAGATGAAGTCTTTATCCGCCATTGCGAGCACCGATTCTTCCAGCGCAACCTGGCCGTGGAACATGTTGATCTCGTCCTGCATGGTGCAAGGTTCCGTAAGTGCGGCGCAGTAGTACCTCGCAAATTCTGCTACCCACAAAGTATTATAATGTCTGGCCAGCTGCTGCGAGATGGTTGATTTGCCTGTACTCTCGGGCCCTACGATCGCTATCTTTTTAATCATGTTGTGTTCGGTAAATTTTGCGCCAGTCGGTATAACCTACCGCGGCAATGTAAACGTACAAGGCATACATCAGGGCTGTTGGGTACAATTCCTTAGAAAAGTAAACGCCTACGTAGATGATGTCTACGAAGATCCAGATCAGCCAGTTTTCCATCACCTTTCTGGCAAGAAAAACCTGTGCGACTAAACTGCATGCCGTGCAGAAGCTGTCAATGAAAGGGAAAGAAGCATCCGTATTGTAATGAAGCAAGTTGCCAAGAATATAGGTGAAAGCAATTACGGCCAAAATTGAAAGCAGGATCTCTTTTTTTGTAATGGATAGCACAGGGCTTTTCGCCTCTTCCAGGTTTTTATTGTTGCTCCAGAAGTACCAGCCATAAAGGTTCATGAAGAAAAAATAAACCTGCAAGCCCATATCGGCATAGAGCTTGGCTTCGAAAAAGATGATGGTATAGATAATTACGCTGATGATGGCAATCGGCCAGCTGAGGATGTTATTCTTTGCCGCGAGCCAAACGCAAAGAATGCCAGTGATTACACCCGCCCATTCAAGCGGTTTAGTTTGCGTGAAGAATTGCAGGAAACTTTCTTTCAGGGCATCAGCAAATAACAGCATGGTCAAAAGTAAATATCCTAAATACAAATACAACAAAAAATCCGGCAGGGAAATCTTTTCCTTGCCGGATAATAAACCAAACAAACTATTTATGAAGAATACCCTCGATTAAGAGGATGTTTTAAGTCAATTCTACTCGGTGCTGGTTACAACCACACCTGAAATCATGCGTCTGACTATTCCAGACAAAAGCAAATACCGCGTTGGCAATGTTTATGAACAGAACGGAAAAGTGATTAATGAAGTATGTTCAAACTGAAGGAAAAGACCCTTCTTTATATTTCATGACGTTGTTATGACGTCTAATGTTTTAAAGAAAATGTCTTTGTTACAGAGTGTTGAATTACAGCTAAATAGGCGCCCTGATTGTAACAATGAAAAAACTTTAAATTAAAAAAATAAAACAATTTAGAACGAAGGTTGTCTATTTGTCGAACTTAAAATGGCAATCATGGTAAAGAGCTTTTTAAAATATGCAGCATGTATTGTTCCACTTACGGCTGTATTTGCATTTACAAATGTTTTTGAAGGTGCGATTAAAGGTAGCGTGGTACCTGCGGAAGGTGCTAATCTCGTGATGGCCATTTCGGGGAAGGACACCATCAGTTCACCGATAACCGATGGTACATTCTTTTTAGCCAAAGTAAAACCGGGAACCTATTCGGTATGGTTCAAAGGTGTGGCGCCGTTTAAAGACACCCCAGTTGAGGGGGTCGCCGTGGTGGAGGGCAGCACTACTGATATGGGCGAAATTAAGCTACAGCAATAATATATAAACAATCAACCTAAACCTAGAGGCCACTCCTAACCAGAGTGGTCTTTTTTGTTGCTCGGTATCTCTTTAAACCATATCTTTGCACCCCGACAGGATAGTCGGGATATTACTTCATTTCGCATAGAACCTGTCGCTTCATATTTAAACGCAATTATGCCTAGAGACACCTCGATACGCTCAGTATTAATTATCGGTTCAGGACCAATTATCATTGGACAAGCCGCTGAATTTGATTATTCAGGTTCACAAGCAGCTTTATCCCTCAAAGAAGAGGGCATTTCAGTTTCCATTATCAACTCAAATCCGGCGACAATTATGACAGACAAGGTCATTGCTGACCATGTCTATTTACGGCCATTAACGGTTGACTCCATTGTTGAAATCTTAACTGAACAGAGCATTGATGCAGTTTTACCAACCATGGGTGGGCAGACAGCCTTAAACCTGTGTAAGGAAGCTGAGGAACGCGGTGTTTGGGAAAAATATGGCGTTAAGGTGATTGGGGTTGATGTTGCTGCGATTGAAAAAACAGAAAATAGGGAAGCTTTCCGCCAGCTGATGGTAGACATCGGTGTTGGCGTTGCGAATTCCAGAATCGCAAACTCCTTCCTTGAAGGTAAAGAAGCTGCACAAGAGATCGGCTATCCCCTTGTAATCAGACCTTCGTACACCCTTGGTGGTTCAGGAGGTGGTTTCGTACACAAAAAAGAAGAATTTGACCATGCGTTAAAACGTGGTCTTGAAGCCTCTCCAACACATGAGGTACTGGTAGAACAGGCGGTGTTGGGTTGGAAAGAATATGAGCTGGAGCTTTTGCGCGACAGCAATGACAACGTGATCATCATCTGTTCGATCGAGAACTTTGACCCAATGGGTATCCACACCGGCGATTCGATCACTGTTGCCCCTGCAATGACCTTATCTGATCGTTGCTACCAGGATATGCGTAATCAGGCCATCAAAATGATGCGAGCGATCGGTAACTTCGCTGGTGGTTGTAACGTACAATTCTCCGTAAACCCGGCGAACGACGAGATCATCGCCATTGAGATCAATCCTAGGGTTTCCCGTTCATCTGCCCTTGCAAGTAAAGCAACTGGTTACCCAATCGCGAAGATCGCTTCGAAACTGGCCATCGGTTACAACCTTGACGAGATCGAAAATCAGATCACCAAAACGACTTCCGCTTATTTTGAGCCAACCCTTGACTATGTAATCGTGAAGATCCCTCGTTGGAACTTTGATAAATTCAAAGGTGCGAACATGGAGCTAGGCTTGCAGATGAAATCTGTAGGTGAGGTTATGGCGATCGGCCGTACCTTCATCGAGGCTTTACAGAAGGCTTGTCAGAGTTTAGAGATCAGCAGAGCCGGATTAGGTGCTGATGGTAAACACAACCGTAGCATCGACGAGATCATGTACGGCCTGGAGCATGCCAGCTGGAACCGCTTATTCCTGATCAAAGATGCGATGAGCATGGGCGTTCCATTGGAATCCATCCGTAAAGTAACCAGAATTGATAAATGGTTCCTTTCTCAGATCCAGGAACTTGTTCAACTGGAAACAGAACTAAAAAGATATTCCTTAAACAACATACCGAAAGACTTCTTCGTAACGCTTAAACAGAAAGGCTTCTCTGATATTCAGATCGCTTACTTGTTGGGAAATGTTACTGAAGATGAAGTGTACGACCGCAGACATGCCTTAGGCATCAAGCGTGTTTACAAGATGGTAGATACCTGTGCAGCAGAGTTCTCCGCTAAAACACCTTACTACTACTCGACTTTCGAAGAAGAAAACGAGTCACACCGTTCGGAGAAAAAGAAAGTGATCGTACTAGGATCAGGACCAAACAGAATTGGTCAGGGTATTGAGTTCGATTATTCATGTGTGCACGGTATCCTTGCAGCCAAAGAAAGTGGCTACGAAGCGATCATGGTGAACTGTAACCCAGAAACGGTTTCTACAGACTTCAACATTGCTGATAAATTATACTTCGAGCCGGTATTCTGGGAGCATGTTCGTGAGATCATCGACCTGGAGAACCCTGAAGGTGTAATCGTGCAGTTGGGTGGCCAGACGGCGCTTAAGATGGCTGAGAAGCTTCATGAGCATGGTATCAAGATCATTGGTACCTCTTACAATGATATGGATGTTGCGGAAGACCGTGGCCGTTTCTCTGACCTGTTGAAAGAACTTGAGATTCCTTACCCAAGATACGGTGTTGCTGAAAATGCTGAAGAGGCTATTGTAGTTGCTAACGAAGTGGGCTACCCGGTATTGGTTCGTCCAAGTTACGTCCTAGGCGGACAAGGTATGAGCATCGTGATCAATGATGAAGACCTGGAGAAAGCGGTTGTGAAATTACTAGGTGACCTTCCTGGTAACCGTGTACTGATTGACCACTTCCTTGACCGTGCAGAAGAAACCGAGTCTGACTCCATCTGCGACGGTGAAGATGTACATATTGTAGGATTGATGGAGCACATCGAACCTGCAGGTATTCACTCCGGTGATTCAAGTGCAGTATTGCCACCGTTTGGTTTATCTGAAGAGGTTATTGCAAACATGGAGGCATACTCTAAAAAGATTGCGCGTGCGTTGAATGTACGAGGCTTACTAAACATCCAGTTCGCGGTTAAAGACAATAAAGTATATGTGATTGAAGCCAATCCAAGAGCTTCCAGAACTGTTCCTTTCATTGCGAAGGCTTACCAGGTTCCTTACATCAATATCGCCACAAAAGTAATGTTAGGTGTAAACAAACTGAAAGACTTCACTATTGAGCGCAAGCTTGAAGGGTTCGCGATTAAAGAGCCTGTGTTCTCTTTTGATAAGTTCCCTGAAGTAACCAAAGAATTAGGTCCGGAGATGAAATCTACGGGTGAAGCTATCCGTTTCATCAAAAACCTGGAAGATCCATACTTCCTTAAGCTGGTTAAAGACAAGTCCATGTACTTAAGTAAATAGTTCCTTCTTAATTTTAAATACAAGACCAGGCGAAAGCCTGGTTTTTTTATGCCCTAAAATCTGGCGCAAAAAAAAACCTCGTTACCCTCCGGTAACGAGATTTTAATCATCCCTATAATTATGTTAAAACCCACCTCTGGATTAGAACAATTAGGTATAGTCAATTTATGCTCCAACTTTGAATTCCAGCAAAAAACCCCCTAATTTACATTTAAAGACGCTTTTTAATGTGCCACAATACTTAGGTACATTCCACAGTGGGTATCAGATTCCCCAACATGTAGATATTAATTCAAGTTAAGGCTGCTTTTTAGCCAAATAAGATGGATAGTACATCTTCAATTTTGCTGATGCCAATCACCTCGATGCTGTACTTCTCCATGACCAACCCTTTCAAATTAAACTTCGAAACAAAGATCTTGTCGAAGCCCAGCTTCTGTGCCTCCAGAATACGCTGATCAATGCGGTTAACCGCACGGATCTCGCCCGAAAGGCCAACCTCTGCGGCAAAGCAGTTTTTAGAGCTTACCGGAATATCTTCATGGGAAGATATAATGGCCACGATTATGGCCAAATCGATCGCCGGATCTTCCACCTTAATACCACCTGCGATATTCAGGAACACATCACGGGTACTCAGCTTAAATCCACAACGTTTTTCCAGCACCGCAAGCAGCATATTCATCCGCCGGGTATCAAAGCCCGTAGCAGAACGCTGAGGCGTTCCGTAAGCTGCAATGCTCACCAATGCCTGTGTTTCTATTAACATTGGCCTGGCGCCCTCTAAAGTGGCTGAAATCGCAATGCCACTCAGCTCTTCATCCCGCTGAGAAAGCAGAATCTCCGAAGGATTGGAAACCTCGCGCAAGCCCGTGCTGTTCATGGCATAAATCCCCATCTCTGCTGCGGCACCAAACCTGTTCTTGATCGATCTCAAAATACGGTAAACATGGTGACGGTCGCCTTCAAACTGCAGCACCGTATCCACCATGTGCTCCAGGATCTTTGGGCCTGCAATTGCGCCATCTTTAGTGATGTGCCCGATCAGGAATACCGGGGTATCCGTTTCTTTGGCAAAACGAAGCAGTTCTGCGGTACATTCCCGCACCTGTGATACACTGCCAGGTGTGGATTCGATATGTGCGGAGTGCAGCGTTTGTATCGAGTCTACAATGATGATCTCTGGTTCCAGGATCTCGATCTGCTTAAATATATTCTGTGTAGAGGTTTCCGTGAGGATGTAACAGTCGGCCCGTGGTGTACTGGTAATGCGTTCTGCACGCATCTTGATCTGCTGCTCACTTTCTTCACCAGAAATGTACAACACCTTTTTATTATCAATGTTCAGTGCCAGCTGCAGCATCAGTGTCGATTTCCCGATGCCCGGTTCGCCACCAATCAAGGTCACTGATCCAGTTACCAGTCCGCCGCCAAGTACGCGGTCCAGCTCCTGGTCGCTCGTGCTCAAACGTTTCTCCGTCGACGAAACAATGGTGCTTACCTGACTGGGCACATTGCTGCGGTGCGTCGAAGAACTGGTCTTCCAGGAAGGCACTTTTGCGCTGCTCTTTTCAACGATCTCTTCAACAAAGGTATTCCACTGGTTACATGAGGGGCATTTGCCGAGCCACTTTGCGGATTCATAACCGCAGCTCTGACAGAAATAGGAGGATTTAGCTTTAGCCAATTGCTTAATATTTAGTTGTTACGAATTTAGCTTTTAATAACCGAAAAGTGCAGCAAGCAAAAAGGGTACTCTATTGAATACCCTTTTTGTTGTTGTTTTAGAGTTTGATCTCTTCTTCCTTGGAAGAAAGAATGTGAAATTCGGTTAGGTTGTAAGAGGAAACTGCGCGGATCTTAATTCGTTGTCCGAATTTGAAGAACCATTTCCATTGCAGGGAATAGATCCCTTTTTTAATGTACGCTTCAATGTATGGATGAACACACAAGGTTACGTTCTTTTCATTTTGCTCCCGAAGGATGTAGTTCAGGTTATTCTCAATGTCATCCATCAACACGATGCTGGCTTTGATTTCTCCCGTTCCACCGCAAGTCGGACATTTCTCGCTTGTCACGATGTTCATTTCAGGTCTAACCCGCTGGCGGGTGATCTGTACCAAACCAAACTTACTTGGAGGCAGGATGGTATGTTTGGCGCGATCAAGTTGCATCAGTTCACGCAGATCATCAAACAGGATCTTCCTGTTCAGTGGTTTGTGCATATCAATGAAGTCGATCACCACAATACCGCCCATATCTCGCAGTCTAAGCTGGCGGGCAATTTCTTTTGCAGCCTCTTTATTAACCTGTAAGGCGTTTTCTTCCTGGTTTTCCTTGCTTGCCGTTCTGTTTCCGCTGTTCACGTCAATAACGTGCAATGCTTCTGTATGCTCAACAACAAGGTAGGCCCCACCGGGTAGGTTTACGGTTTTACCGAAGCCATTTTTGATTTGCTTTTCGATCCCGAAATGCTCAAAGATGGGCTCTTTGTGTCTGTAATGTTTAACGATTTTCTCCATTTCCGGAGAGATCTCATGTACGTACGATTTGATGTCTTCGTACAGGTGTTGATCGTTAACATAAACGTTCGTGAAGTCTGTACTCAGAATATCACGGATTAAAGTTGAAGTGCGGTCCATTTCTCCCCACACTCTTTTTGAAGGCTCTGCATCAGGTAACTTCTTCATGAAGCTTTCCCATTTTGCAACAGAGTCCATCAAGTCTTTTTGTAACTCAGCAACGCCTTTCCCTTCGGAAACAGTTCTGATGATCACACCAAAGTTCTTAGGTTTAATACTTTCGATAATCTTTTTAAGTCGATTACGTTCGGTATTACTCTTAACCTTTTTAGAGATGGAGATCACATTTGAAAAGGGTACTAAAACAATGTACCGGCCTGCGATGGAAAGATCAGAACTTAGACGGGGCCCTTTGGTTGAAATAGGCTCTTTGGCTATTTGAACCGGCACCACCATGTTTTTGAAAACGACCTCTGATATTTTACCGGCCTTATTAATATCGGGCTCTAATTTGATATCATCGAGTAAATTTCCAGTAACTGATCCATTCCGCTTAATTTTTGTGAGCTTTATTAAAGACTGCACCTGAGGGCCTAGATCAAAATAATGCAGAAAAGCATCTTTCTCATAACCTACATCAACAAAGGCCGCGTTCAGGCCGGGCATAATTTTCTTAATGCGGCCTAAATAGATATCGCCTACAGCATAATTATTGTTGATGTGTTCCTTATGAAGCTCTACAAGGTGTTTGTCTTCAATCAAAGCTATGGTTACTCCTGTTGGAGCCGAATCGATAATTAATTCCTTTACCAAAAGCTAGAGATTTCAAGGTACGGATACCTTATTAATACATGGACTGAAAATAAAACACTATACGCAACAACATAGACCATGAATATGCTTGATCTATGTTGTTGCGTATATAAGAGTTAAGAAATTACTTTTTCTTATGTCTGTTTTTTCTTAAACGTTTTTTGCGTTTGTGGGTGGCCATTTTATGTCTTTTTCTTTTTTTACCGCTTGGCATAATTTTAAAGTTTAATATTTTAAAAATCTGTTGATTAAATTTTTTCTTGCAGCTCGGCTACTTTTCTGTCAATAAATTTAGACAGGGTAAGGTTACCGGCTAGCTTTTTACTTTGCAAATAGGCATCTATAGCTTCTTTGTTTTTTCCTAAGCTCTCGTAAGAGGTTGCCAGATAGAAATAAGCATCCGGTGATGGTTTGATGGCAATGATGTCATTAAACCTGGCGATGGCTTTATCAAACTGACCTGACTTAATTGCAAAGATGCCTAAACTCATGTTTGCTTTTAGGTTTTTCGGATCTTTTTTAACCACGTCCATCAGCATGGCGATACCTTGCATCGGCATACCCATACCATTGACGATGGTAATTCCCAATCCGGTTTTCGCATCCAGATTCGTAGAATCCAGTGCTACAGCTGCGCTGTATGAAGCATTAGCTTTTTGCAACAGGGGCTGCAACAATGTGCTGTCCCTGCTGTTATCAAATGCTTTCATCAGCTTCTCGCCAGAGGCAAGCCAGCTATTTAATGTTTTTTCCTGCTGTGCCACCATTTCCAGGTACAAGGCACTTGGAACAGGTTGATCTACCGCATCCCACTTTTTAGCAAGTGAAGCTGCAAGGCTGATTTTTTTACTGCCGTTTGAAGTCTTGAATTCGTTTTCCAGTGTAGAGATCTCTTTCGCAACGGCAGAGCCGACTAAGTTCTTCCCTACCGTGGAAACCTCATCCAGATTAATCTCAGCGGCTTCAGCCTGCATTTGCCCTGCTGCAGGTGCAGCGGTGGTATCTTCCTTCGGTTTAACCAGGCCCTTAATATCCCGTGTAAACAAAAATACAACCAGCAGTAAAACTGCCGAAACTAAGATGATTTGTTTAGAACGGGTATTTGACATGATTAATTAGGCTTCTACAGCAGTAATTTTTTTAGAGTTGTTTTTTACTTTCTCCACGAACACTTTCGCAGGCTTAAAGCTTGGCACAAAATGCTCAGGGATAATGATCGCAGTATTCTTAGAAATATTTCTGGCTGTCTTTTGCGCACGTTTCTTTACAACAAAACTTCCAAAACCTCTGACGTATACGTTCTCGCCACTGATCATGCTATTTTTAATTACCTTGAAAAAAGCTTCAACTGCTTCCTGCACATCTACTTTCTCAATTCCTGTCTTTGTTGATATTTCTGTAATAATATCTGCCTTAGTCATATTCGTTATTATTAATTTATTGTGTGTTATGTTTATCAGTGTTTTGGGGTTGCAAAAGTATTGCTTTTTAACGAGATAGGAAAATAAAAGATCATTTATTTGTAGTTTAAAGCATCAGCTGAATGCAAGTTTTGTAAATAAGTATTAATAAGCATGTACTTTTGCAGGCATGAATTTTCAACCGGAAATAATCACCTGGTATTTAAATAATAAACGTGAATTACCCTGGAGAAATACATCTGATGCTTACATTATTTGGCTTTCCGAAATTATCCTGCAGCAAACCCGCGTGGAGCAGGGTATGCCGTACTTCAACCGTTTTTTAAGCCGTTTCCCCACCGTAAAAGATTTTGCCGCCGCTTCGGAAGCGGAAATCCTGAAACTTTGGGAGGGTTTAGGCTATTACTCCAGAGGGAGGAACATGCTGCATACGGCCAGGGCTGTCATGGAGCTTCATGGCGGCATTTTTCCTACACAGTATGATACTTTGGTCAAGCTCAAGGGAATAGGCGCTTACACGGCTGCTGCAATCAGTTCTTTCTCTGCCAAAGAGTTACGTGCTGTAGTTGATGGTAACGTGTACCGGGTACTTGCCCGTTATTTTGGTATCGATCTGCCGATCAACAGTCCTGCAGGCCAAAAGCAGTTTGCTGCACTGGCTACCGAGTTAATCCAGGGCCAGGATCCTTCCATTTACAATCAGGCCATCATGGAGTTTGGTGCCTTGCAGTGCAAACCCAAAGTGCCGCTGTGTGAAAGCTGTCCCCTGCGCCCGGACTGCTTCGCATTTAAGCACCACCAGACACAGCTGCTGCCAGTGAAGCTGAAGGCTGCAGGTAAACGTGTCCGGCATTTCAACTACTTCGTAATCGAGCAGGATGGCCTGGTATTGATGAAACAACGCAGTGCCGGCGACGTCTGGCAGCAGCTCTATGATTTCCCCCTGGTAGAGACCGCTCAGGAGCATTATGCTGATCCGGAAATGTTCCAGAAAGCTATGCATGAACTGTTCGGATCAATCCCCGTTTTGCGTCCGGTGATAAACAAAAAACATGTACTTACGCACCAAATAATATATGTGCAGTTCTTTGCTTTAGACAATAATATCACTAACTTTAATACAAAGGCAGGTTTTAAATGGCTAAACAGCGAGGCCTTGATGGCTGTGCCAAAACCCAACGTCATTAACGACTTTGTTAAATTTTATCTAACCAAATTATAAGTCCATGTCAGGTATCAATAAGGTAATTTTAGTAGGACATTTAGGCAAAGATCCTGAAGTCCGGCATTTAGAAGGCGGTGTTACAGTTGCAAGTTTTCCTTTGGCGACTTCTGAGAGTTATAACAAAGATGGCAAACGTGTAGAACAAACTGAATGGCATAATATTGTGCTTTGGCGGGGACTGGCGGAGGTTGCCTCCAAATACCTGACCAAGGGTAAGCTGGTTTATATTGAGGGTAAATTACGTACCCGCACTTTCGAGGACCGGGAAAAGGTAAAAAAATATGTGACGGAAGTTGTTGCAGAGAACTTCACGCTACTTGGCCGCAAGAGTGATTTTGAAAACACAACACCTGCAGCTGCGGTTTCTAAACCAGAGCATGATTACTCGGGTTCTGCAGATATCGGAGGCGATATCCCGTTTTAAATAATCTCAAAGATTTTTGTAGCCGCTTTACCTGAAAATGGTAAAGCGGCTTTTTTAATGCCCACTGCTCCTGGCTTGAACCTGCGTTGCATGGGTATCCATGAGGCATTGATCCGCCAGTAAGGCGGTCAAGGGCGTATCAACGCCGGGTAGAGGGCGGCTTGAGGGCGGCTCAACCCCAAAGCCACTGGCTTTCCAGGTATAACCCGTATGCAAGCTTAACCCTCGCAGGAAAGTTTAGCGCAAAAAAAAGCCGCCTCACAAAAATGAGGCGGCTTAAATTATGTTTTGCGGCTACTATTGGATCTTAGTATAATAGATATTCAGCTTTACCTTGTTATTCGGATTATTGAACGATCCAATTACAGATCTGCCACCTGATGTTGGCACTGCTAAAAGCGTCGATTCTGTTCCTGTTGCACCTGTTGTTGCAATATAGGTTCCGTAGTCCTGGGTTTTACCATCAAGTAAGTCTTGCAGGTAAGCCGTAATGACAAAGGAGTAGTTCTTTTTGGTTGCGTCGTAAGTACCACCGTAGTTTATTAATTTTCTTCGGTCAGTGCCTAAGGGATCATCCGGAATGTAAGCACGCTGACCAGCGATGTCATAACGGTATAATGCCAAACGATCAGCAGGTGTAAATGGCGCAACGTCAGTACCGGCAGCAAGGTCAACAACCAGCTCGGCTTTATTAATAATTACTTTGCCGCCCAGGTTCTGGATTAAACTTGCCAGGTGTGGGAAAGTGATCTTGTTCCTTAAGCCAGTGGTTCCTTGCAGGTAAGTCGTTTCATATTGAACACCCGGGTTTGCAAGTTGCGTTTCCACCGGGGTTCCAGTATAATCGTGTTTAACTGTTGCTGCGACAGGATTAAGACTGGTGCTTACCGGGAAGAGCGCTGACACGGTATCTTTTTTGGAAGCAGTGGTAGCATTATTTTGCTTGAAATAAACCTCAAGGCCAGCATCCTCGGTGTTTGATACATTGAAAAATGCCAGTGCACCTTTTCCCGAAACACCTTCTTTGTTTACACTTACCCGAAGTCCTTTAAAACGACTATTGAAAAATGCAGAGTTAACCAGTGCATTTGCAGGGATTCTCAGGATGCTTTCGGTGATAAAGTTGTTGTCGAGCTTAATTCTTAAAGCTTTCACGCTTTTCGTCGAGTCTGCTTTTCCGCTAACAACCTCGGTCACCCGAATTGCGGTATTCGGTCTAAGCCGGCCAGTGAAGTTACCGATAACACCATTTGGAACCAGTTCAGAACTGGTGTTTACACTCCATTCCTTATTGCTTGGGAAAGAGGTCTGTGTAGAAAGATTCTCGGTTAGCTGATGAACATTTACGCTGTATACGGAAGTAGAATCGCCGTAGAATCCACTTGCATAGGGTAGTAGCAATACGGCCGAGTCAAGTGTCGCATCCAGCTGGATCTTGTAGTTGGAACTTGGCAGGTTCACGCTCATGGCGATACTGGCCTCGGTTGTTCCTAAAACAGGATCGGTCAACAAGCCAAGTGGGTACCGGGCCAGGTTGTTTGTCGTCGTTGGATCCTCCAGTAAAGTCTGGGTGTTGATGGTTAGTGTGTCGATCAGCTCACCTTGAACAGCGGTTTCCGGATCAACGTCCAGGCCAATGGTATTCGAGGATTTACAGGACGCAAAAAGAAAAAGACCTATCAACAGGGTTAATAAGTCTATTTTGTAAAATTTCATAATAAATTAATAATGCTGTTAAGCTATTGACTGTAATTCTTCAGTTGAGATCTCTTCATACAGGTTGTAGAAGTTCTCAAAATCTTCTGTTAAATTATAAGCTAAAGTTGGCTTGTTAGAATCTTTAACAAATTTTAACACATCGTCTTCAAGCTTTTCGTCTGCTAACACCACTGCGTCTGAGTAAGTTATCGCACCAATATGCATGGTACTGCAATCTGCCTTTTCAAACACTTTAGTATCCGCTTCAGTCATGTTGTTCATCACTGCCTTAGTAGAAAGTTTCGAGTTAAGGGTTTCAGTGAAGCAGTTTTCATAAACAGAATAAACCACTTTAGCGCTTTTAAACGTCGGGTCATTCTTGTAGCTGGTTTTGATGTAAACCGGAACAAGAGAAGTCATCCAGCCATGGCAATGCACGATATCTGGTGCCCAGCCAAGCTTTTTAACGGTCTCCAAAGCGCCTTTACAAAAGAAAATTGCTCTTTCGTCGTTGTCTTCGTAAAATTTGCTTTCTTTGTCCCTGAAAACATACTTGCGGTGGAAGTAGTCTTCGTTATCCAGGAAGTAAACCTGCATGCGTGCTGCAGGAATAGAGGCAACTTTGATAATTAAAGGATTATCATTATCGTCAATAACGATATTCATGCCTGATAAGCGAATCACTTCGTGTAATCTATTCCTTCTTTCATTAATGTTTCCGAATTTTGGCATAAGAATCCGAATTTCGAATCCTTTGTCTTGCATTGCCTGAGGCAATTGGCGGGTAATTTCTGAAATTTTGGTTAGTTCGAGGAAAGGCGACATCTCGTGTGTAACAATCAGTAGCTTCGTTTTTGCCATCTCCATATTCGTAGATAAATTATGTTAAAGAAAAGATAATCAAGGCGCAAAGATAGCAAAATTATACCATTTATCAACTTCTTAGGCAAGATGTTTTGTTGGGAAATTATAATTAACCAACTTAGCCGCCTAAAATTTTAGAAGCTGTTTTGAAAGTAATAAATACGATAGCGGCATTGAAAATGCAGCTCGAGCCGGTAAATGCGGCAAACCAAAAAATTGCCCTGGTACCGACCATGGGTGCGCTTCATCCAGGACATGTTTCGCTCATCAAGGCTGCTCAGGAAATCGCAGATTTTGTAGTATGCAGCGTCTTTGTTAATCCAACACAATTTACAGATCCCAAGGATCTTGAAAAATATCCCCGCCCGGTAGAACATGACATCAAAATGCTTGAACAAGCAGGTTGTGATCTGGTATTTATGCCTTCGGTTCAGGAGATGTATCCGCAGCAGGAACAATGGCATATTGACCTTGGTTCTGCAGAATTCCTGCTTGAAGGTGCTTACCGTAAAGGGCACTACCAGGGTGTAACACAAATCGTTAAAAAGCTTTTCGATGCAGTGCAGCCGCATAAAGCGCTGTTCGGACAAAAAGACTATCAGCAAGTGCTCATGATCCAGAATATGGTTCATTACTTCAAACTGCCGATCGAGATCGTGACCTGCCCGATCATCCGGGAGCAGGACGGCCTGGCCATGAGTTCCAGGAATATCCATCTTTCTGCATCCGACAGGACCCATGCGCTGGTATTAAGTAAAGCGCTCCAGTATGTAAAAGAGCACTTTGAACAGGAAAGCATTGATGCGCTGGAGCTACATGCCAGCGAGATGATCAGCAATACACCAGGTGTGGAACTGGATTACTTCAGCATCGTAGATGGCAGCACCCTGGAAAAGCAAAGCGATAAAACCGCTAAAAACCTGGTTGCGTTGGTAGCTGCTAAGGTTGGTCATACCAGGCTCATAGATAATATGCTGTTGAGCTAATTGTATTATTTCCGTTTTAAAAATACCTAACTTTGTGGTATGATAATTCAAATTTTAAAGTCTAAGATTCACCGTGTAAAGGTGACTCAGGCTGAGTTGAACTATGTTGGAAGCATCACCATTGATGAAGATCTGATGGATGCTGCTCATATTATAGCAAACGAAAAGGTGCAGATCGTGAACAACAACAATGGTGAGCGTTTTGAAACCTACGTGATTAAAGGCGAGCGTGGCACTGGAATGGTGTGCCTGAATGGTGCAACAGCCCGCAAAGTGCAGGTAGGCGATATCTTGATCATTATGTCTTACGGCTCATTGCCGATTGAAGAAGCAAAGAAATACCATCCAATATTAGTTTTCCCCGACGACAACAACCATTTATTGAAATAAGTTACTGAAAGCTATTGTATTAAAATTGCTATGCTGCCATAATATTTAGTTCTTAAATACTAAATTTGGCCAGACCATATCTCATAAATACAATATTATGCAATTTCAATTAAGTGAAGAACAATTAATGATCCAGCAGGCTGCGCGGGATTTCGCACAGCATGAATTAAAACCTGGCGTTATTGAGCGTGACGAGCACCAGAAATTTCCGGCAGAACAGGTGAAAAAACTGGGTGAGCTGGGTTTCCTTGGTATGATGGTAGACGAAAAATACCATGGTAGCGGCCTGGATGCCTTGTCGTACGTTCTGGTTATGGAAGAGCTTTCTAAAATAGATGCTTCAGCCTCTGTTGTGGTATCTGTAAATAACTCCCTGGTTTGTTATGGCTTGGAAGCTTATGGTACAGAAGCCCAGAAAGAGCAATATTTAAAGCCATTGGCATCGGGTGAAAAGATCGGTGCATTTTGTCTTTCGGAGCCCGAAGCGGGCTCTGATGCCACTTCTCAGCAGACCACCGCAGTGGATATGGGCGACTACTATCTGCTGAATGGTACTAAAAACTGGATCACCAACGGTAGTACTGCATCTGTATACCTGGTCATTGCGCAAACAGACAGATCCCTAAAACATCGTGGAATTAATGCATTCATTGTCGAAAGAGGGATGGAGGGTTTTACCGTGGGTCCTAAAGAGAACAAACTTGGGATCAGGGGTAGTGACACCCATTCGCTGATGTTCAATGATGTGAAGGTGCCTAAGGAAAACCGCATCGGCGAAGATGGCTTCGGGTTTAAATTCGCGATGAAGACCCTTGAAGGTGGGCGCATCGGTATTGCAGCGCAAGCATTGGGCATTGCTGCAGGCGCCTATGAGCTTGCACTTGAATACGCTAAACAAAGAAAATCTTTCGGTAAAGCCATTGCAGATCATCAGGCCATCGCCTTTAAACTTGCAGACATGGCTACGCAGATTGAAGCAGCCAGAATGCTGGTTTATAAAGCCGCCTGGTTGAAAGATCAGGGACAGCCTTATACACTTGCAGGATCAATGGCTAAGCTTTATGCGTCGAAAGTTGCCATGGATGTAACCGTTGAGGCGGTACAGATCCATGGTGGTTACGGCTTTGTGAAAGAATACCATGTAGAGCGTCTGATGCGCGACGCAAAAATTACCCAGATCTATGAAGGTACCTCTGAGATCCAGAAAATGGTGATCTCCAGGGAGGTCCTTAAATAGTACTAGTCGTTTTTGGCAACAACGCCAAAGATGGACTTCATGATGGCTATGACAATGGCGAGTAGTGCTGCCGACCAGAATCCGGCGGTATGAAAGCCATCCAGCATGGCATCTACCAACAGGATCATCAATACGGTGATCACGAAAGAGAACAGCCCCAGGGTAAGGATGGTGATCGGAAACGTTAAGACGCGCAGGATAAATCCGATCGTTGCATTCGTAATTGCGATTAAGATCGCAGCAATAATTGCAGTTCCGAAACCATCAACCTGAACGCCAGGTACCAGGTAAGCTGCCAGGAGCATAATGATGCCCATGAGTAAGATGTCGATTATAATTTTCATCTGTTTGCCCTTCGTTTAATATATTAGTTGAATGTTAAAGTTCCCGTTTTGTTGTGTTGTGTTTATGCTGCTTTGTAGTCTTACTGCCTGCAATTCTACAAAAAATAAGCCGCTTGATATTGATTTCTCCGGCGATAGTACCTCGATTGTGATCAAGAACATTGATCCCGTAGGTATGGCTAAGATTAAAAATGGCGAACTTGGCGATTCCTTGCTGCAGGAGCTGGTAACCGTAATGGAATCTCCCTTGGCGGAAGATACTGCGGGCTTGCAGCTGCAGCTGTCAGGAAAGCTGCTGGCAGCCGGAGATTCTCTGATCTTTCAGCCGGCCAGACCCTTTGCGAAGGGCAGGAAGTATATGGTGCTCACTTATATCAACTCAAAATTTGCCGATTTCCAGTCGATTATAAAGAATAAGACGAAATTCAATATGGCGCCAAATCAAAAGGTACTTGAATTCTTGTAACCACTTGATTTTTAAATTAAAAAAAATATAATTACCTTTGTGCTCTAATAGAGGAATAGGAGGGGACAAAGGTCCCCTCTTTTCTTTTGTTAAAATTTTGATATGCAAGTAGAAAATAGAGTAAAAGAGTTAATTGAAGAAAAGATTTCGGATAGACCGGAACTGTTCTTGGTGGAAATTAAAATGCTTCCGAACAATAAGCTAATTATTCACGTTGATGGTGATGAAGGCATCAGTATCCAGGATTGTGCGGCCATAAGCAGGCATGTGGGTTTTCATTTAGAAGAGGAAAACGTTATTGAGCAGGCTTACAATCTGGAGGTATCTTCTCCTGGTGTTGGAGAGCCTTTGAAATTGAAGCGTCAGTACTACAAGAATGTTGGCCGGGATTTAAGTGTTAAATTTTCGGACGGCACGAAAAAAGAAGGTAAATTGTTGTCGGTAACAGATGATAACATTACCATCGAGGAGCAGATTAAAGAGAAAGGTAAAAAAGCGAGATTAGAGGAAACTGTAATCAGCTTTGATCAAATAGTAGAAACAAAGGTTTTAATTTCATTTAAATAAAAATGAGCAATATTAATTTAATCGATTCATTTCAGGAGTTTAAGGACTTCAAGAATATCGACCGTCCGACGGTAATCAGTGTGTTGGAAGAAGTTTTCCGTAGTATGTTGCGGAAGAAGTATGGCACGGATGAGAATTGCGACGTTATCGTGAACCCTGACAATGGAGATTTGGAGATCTGGCGCACCAGGAAAGTGATGGAAGATGGATTTTCTGAGGATGATGACCTTGAAATAGAATTATCTGAAGTAAAACAACTGGATCCGGATATGGAAGTTGGTGACGACTACATTGAGCAGATCACGCTGGAGAGTTTTGGTCGCAGGGCTATTTTAGCTGCCCGTCAGACTTTAGTTTCCAAAGTATTGGAGCTGGAGAAAGATGAGATCTTCAAGAAGTATAAGGACAGGGTTGGAGAAATTGTAACTGGTGAGGTTTACCAGGTATGGAAGAAAGAGACCCTGATTCTGGATGACGAGGGTAATGAGTTGATCATGCCTAAGACAGAGCAGATTCCGGCCGATTATTTCAAAAAAGGCGATACTGTACGTGCAGTAATCTCCAAAGTTGATATGGTAAACGCAACACCAAAGATCATTATTTCGAGGATTGCACCGGAGTTCTTACAAAGATTATTTGAGATTGAAGTACCTGAGATCTTCGATGGTCTGATTACGATTAAGAAGATTGTAAGAGAACCAGGAGAACGTGCTAAGGTAGCTGTGGAGTCTTACGACGATCGTATTGATCCGGTTGGAGCTTGCGTTGGTATGAAAGGTTCACGTATTCATGGTATTGTCCGGGAGTTGAAGAACGAAAATATCGACGTAATTAACTTCACCAATAACGTTTCTTTATATATCCAAAGAGCATTAAGCCCTGCGAAGATCACTTCCATTAAGCTTGATGATGAGACCAAACATGCTTCGGTATACCTGAAGCCAGATCAGGTTTCTTTGGCAATTGGTAGAGGCGGACATAACATTAAACTTGCGGGTAAGTTAACCGGGTATGAGATTGATGTTTACCGTGAAGCTGGTGAAGAGGATGAGGATGTGGATATTGAGGAATTCTCAGATGAAATCGATAGCTGGATCATTGATGAGTTGAAAGCTATTGGATGTGATACTGCGAAAAGTGTATTAACACTTTCAGTTGACGAACTGGTTAAACGTACGGACCTTGAAGAAGAAACGATCAAAGAAGTGATCAGTATTTTAAGGTCAGAGTTTGAATAGGCGTTTGTTAATTATTGAACCTGTATTATATTCTCTTAACAGATTAAAAAATAAGGTTATATGTGCTTCCAAATTTTAAAAACTAATTGTAAGGACATGAAATAAACAAGAATAAACGTTACTTTTGTATAAGAATTAAGAAAAATAGGATATCAATGTCAGACGACAAACCAATAATTTTATTTAAAGCAGTTAAGGAACTTAACGTCGGAATCGCTACGGCTGTAGAGTTTCTGGAAAAGAAAGGCTTCTCTGTGGAAAATAAACCCACTACTAAGCTCTCCCGTGAGATGTATGATTCTTTGTTAAAAGAGTTTCAGGGGGACAAAATTGTAAAAGAAGAAGCTAATCAAATTGTTATAGGTAAAATTCGTCGTGATGAGCCTGAAGTAACTGAGAAAGTTGCGGAGGCACCTAGAAAAAATGTAGAGTTTGAAAATGAGGGTATATTAGTTAAGAACCTTAACGTACATACACCGCATACAGAAAAACCTAAGGATGAGGCGGCGGTTGCTCCTAAAGCAAAAGAAGAACCAGCTCCGGCAGCACCTGCTGCTAAAGCAGAGGAGAAGCATGAAGATGGCACATTGCCAGGAGTTAAGATTGTTGGAAAAATCGATCTTACCAACTTCAATGCGAAAACCAGACCTGCTAAAAAGGATGAGCCTGCAGCACCTGCAGAGCAGCCTGCTGCTGTAGAAGCGCCGAAAGCTGTAGTTCCTGAACCTGTGAAGGTTGAACCAGTTGCCGCCCCTGCAGTAGAGCAACCTGCTGCACCTGAAGCACCGAAAGAAGTTGCTGCGGAGGCACCGGAGCCAGTGGAGAAACCGGTTGAAGCACCTAAGCCTGCAACACCTGCACCTACGCCAGCACCGGAAGCGCCTAAAGCGGACAAACCGGAAGAGGTTGAGGTTATTAAAGCACGTTCGGTTAAACTATCGGGTCCGAACATTATCGGTAAAATTGTTTTACCAACTACGCCTGAAAGAAAATCACAGCCAGTTGCTTCTTCTAACGAAAGTGCAGAGGCGAAACGTAAGCGTAAACGCAAGAAAACACCTGGTGCTAATCCTGTACAAGGACAAGGTACTGCTGCTGCTGGTAATCAGCATGGCGGTCCTGGTACTGCTCCACGCCCTGCAGGTGCACCTTCGTTTACCAACAGACCTGATTTCAGGAACAATACTAATAATACTGCCAACAGGCCTAACTTTAGAAACGCCAGACCGGGTGCGCTAGGTTCAGGAGGTCCTAAGGAAGAACCTACGGAGAAAGAAATACAAGATCAGATCAAAGCAACACTTGCTCGTTTGAGTGGTGCTGGTAAATCTGGTAAGTTTGCACAACGTGCTAAACTTCGTCGTCAGAAACGCGACGATGTTGCCATGACAGCTGAAGAGGCTGCAATGGAGCAGGAATTACAATCCAAAGTACTTCGTGTTACCGAGTTTGTTACAGCGAATGAGCTTGCAAACATGATGGACGTACCAGTTACGAAAATCATTGGTACCTGTATGAGTTTGGGTATGTTCGTTTCCATCAACCAGCGTTTAGATGCAGAAACCCTTACCATTGTGGCTGACGAATTTGGATACGAAATCCAGTTTGTTAAACCTGATGATGAGAGCGATTCTATCATTGAGCAGGAAGATGATCCGGAAGATTTAATTCCTAGAGCACCAGTTGTGACCATTATGGGACACGTGGATCACGGTAAAACTTCCTTGCTGGATTATATCCGTAAAGCAAACGTTGTTGCCGGAGAGGCAGGTGGTATTACCCAGCACATTGGTGCCTATATGGTAACTACACCAACAGGTAAACAGGTAACCTTCCTGGATACACCAGGTCACGAGGCCTTTACGGCGATGCGTGCACGTGGTGCGAAGGTAGCGGATATCGCGATTATCGTTGTTGCTGCGGATGATGCGGTGATGCCTCAAACAAAAGAGGCGATCAACCACGCACAGGCGGCAGGTGTACCATTGGTATTTGCATTTACAAAGATTGATAAGCCAGGTGCGAATTCAGAACGCATCAGAGAACAACTTTCTCAGATGAATATCCTGGTTGAGGATTGGGGTGGTAAATTCCAGTCGCAGGAGATCTCTGGTAAGAGTGGTTTAAACGTGGATCTTTTACTTGAAAAAGTATTACTTGAAGCAGAATTACTTGAACTGAAAGCTAATCCTAATAAACGTGCTACAGGTAGCGTGATCGAGGCTACCCTTGATAAAGGCCGTGGTATTGTTACTACCGTACTTGTTCAGGCAGGTACCTTGAAAATCGGTGATCCGATTCTTGCAGGTAGCTATAGTGGACGTGTTAAAGCATTATTCAATGAGCGTGGACAAAAGGTAAACGAGGCTGGTCCTTCGGTACCGGTTCAGGTATTGGGTATGCAGGGTGCACCAACCGCTGGTGACAGGTTCAACGCGTTGGAAACGGAACATGAAGCACGTGATATTGCAAACAAACGTCTGCAGTTGATGCGTGAGCAAGGTTTACGTACCCAGAAACACATTACATTGGATGAGATTGGAAGACGTCTTGCAATCGGTAACTTTAAAGAGCTTAACCTGATTGTTAAAGGTGACGTGGATGGATCTATCGAGGCACTATCTGACTCGTTATTGAAACTGTCTACGCAGGAAATCCAGATCAACATCATTGGTAAAGCGGTTGGTCAGATCTCAGAATCTGATGTACTTCTTGCTTCGGCCTCAGATGCGATCATCATCGGTTTCCAGGTTCGTCCATCTTCAGGTGCAAGAAAGCTTGCTGAAGCGGAGCAAATTGACATCCGTCTGTACTCGATCATCTACGATGCGATCAACGAGATCAAAGCGGCGATGGAGGGTATGTTAGCACCGGAATTCGAAGAGAAGATCACTGCGAACGTGGAGATCAGAGATGTATTCAAGATCACGAAAGTGGGTACGATTGCAGGATGTATGGTTCTTGATGGTAAGATCACCAGAAACAGTAAGATCCGGATTGTACGTGACGGTGTAGTGGTTTACACAGGTGAGCTAGCTTCATTGAAACGTTATAAAGATGATGTGAAAGAGGTTAACGCCGGTTACGAATGCGGATTGAACATCCATAACTTCAACAACATTGAGGTTGGGGATATCGTTGAAGCTTACGAACAGGTAGAGGTTAAGAGAAAACTCTAATCTTTAAGATCTATAATATTTAAATCCCTGTCTGGTTAATCAGACAGGGATTTTTTTGTGCTGTATAATCGGTGTTTAGGCTTCAGAATATTTACGCTGTAAGCAGATCTTTCGTACAAAGTTTAACTTACTTAGACTTGATTTTTTTATCACATATAGGATGGAATCGTACTTGAGTAGAAATAAATAAAGGAGCTTAAACTTATTTTTGACCTGGCCTTTGGCATCAAAACAATTTAAAAGCGCTTCGCAATAGGTCCTGTTACGAACTGATTTTTCTGCGAATTTTCTAATCCATCTTAGCTTTTCTGTGGTGAAGAACTTCTCCACCTGAGCTTCTTTGGTTCGAGCTCTTAGAATATCTGTAGAGGAGTTGGGGTGTTGTCGATATTTTACCAGATTTCCTTTGGCTAACGTGATTCCGCCACGTTCAGTCGCGAGCAATGCAATCCACCAATCATGAAAATAGCTTTCGTCTAAGGGCAGTATATCAGGTAATAGTCGCCTATGGAAGACTAAGCTATGACCTGAGACACAGTTGAAGAATAGAAATGGATGGGGTGATTTACCTTCATATAGGTTGAATATATTTGACATATACTTACCTAATATGCTGCCATCTTCATCTATCAATTCAGAATCGTGATAGGAAAGCGCATGATCACCAATACCATTAATTTGGATTTGTATCTTATCAGTGCGCCAAATGTCATCCTGGTCACAAAGTGCAATGTATTCGCCTTTGCTAAGCCTAATGGCTTGCTCGAAGTTCTTAACGTATCCTAAATTACGTTCATTATAAAAGACCGAAATGGAGGCAAATTGCTTTTTATAATCATCTAATATTTTCGGTGTCTCATCAAGTGAACAATCGTCAACAATTATAATTTCGAGGTTTGGATAGCTTTGATTTACTAACGAATCAAGCTGTTCTCTGAGGTGTTTTTCACCGTTAAATGTACAAAGTGCTATGGACACCAGGGGTGCAGATTTACTCAGCATAAGTTAAGTCTGTTTATAATCGAGCGTGTAATCTTCTATGAAAGCTTTTATTTTCTTCGATATTGGGTCCACCTTTATCAGGTTTCCGGGTAGTAGATGGTAGAGTGTCAGCTTCGCTTTATCTGCTCTTCTTTTTGAAAAGGAAAGTAGGTAATTGAAGGGGGCAATCAGCAACAGCATCAACCAGATATCGGGACGATTTCTGGTCTTCACTTTTGCCCGCATGGCTGCGTAGTACTTGCGCAGCATTGGATTGGAGCCTTTGAATTCGAAGATTAGCTTGTCATCGCGGAATTTTTCATTCAGCTTTCGCTCCGGGATGTAGTGTGTGTAGATTAAGTTATCATCATAATATATTCTATATCCTTTCAAGATTAAGCGCATGCAGTATTCGGTATCTTCAGCAAACACTGCGTCAAAATCAGTATATTCTGGAAGAAAGGAAGGATACTTTTCATACATCTTGAGGTAAACTGAACGCTTGGTGGCCATACTGGCACCCCATAAAACAGCACGGGGCTTCATTATGCCGCTCTGTTTGGCCTGGGGACCAACAGCGTAGGCGTAATTATAATCTTTGAACCAGTCTGGCAAAGGTATTCCCTTTGTCTCAGGTATTCCGCGGCCACCTAATGCAGCCACTTCGGGATAGGCATCAAGTATGTCATACACCCGCTGTGCATAGTCTGGAGCGAGCCAGTTATCATCATCGCAGATAATGATATACTCATAGCTGGCTTCTTTTATAGCCAGCTGCAGCGCGTAGTACTTACCTGGCGTTTTTTGAGTCAATATCCGAAAGGATGTTTGGGCAGAACCTACTTTGCTCCAGATGCCCTGTGCTACCGCTGCGGAGTTGTCCGAGGAATTATTATCCACTACGATGAGCTCTAAGGGAATGCCTTCAGCAAGCTGTTGTTTAGCTATATGTTCAATGGTCTCTGGCAAATTGCCGGCGCCATTATATGTACTTATGATTACAGAAACACCCTTTTGCATGATAAGGCTAATGTTTTTTAAATGTGTTCCACACAGCAGAAGGCAGCATATTGTACTTGCTGGCTCTGGATGTGCGGGGATGATCAAAAAGTTGTTTTGCGATAACGTTATATTGAGCGTTTATGTGCTTTCTAAGCGGCCAATAGGCTTTAAACTGTTTCTTAAAGCCCGCTGCATAGGTGCGATCAGAGATGAGTTTTTTATCGTACATCCAGTTGATGATGCGGAGCGCTTCAATGAAATTTAGACCGCTGCTGTAGGCTTTTGAGCTTACATCGCCATCGTGCTTCCTAAAATAGTTCAGGAGCTTTCCACTAATGTGGACTTTACCCTGCATGGCTACTTGTATCCAAAACAGGTGATCGCCGGAAAACTTATATGCTAAATATTCCTTAGTAACAGCTGCGTAGGCAGTTTTTCTGAAGATGGCCATACTAGCGTTGTAAATAGAAACCTTTACCGCAAGGTAATCTTCTATGAACGTTGCACTATCGACAACTTCAGACAAGCATCTGTGCCATGACTGCCATTTAATGTCGTTCTTATCATTAACGCAATACATCTGACAGTAGCTGATGACGCAAGCAGGATCCTGTTCTATGCCTTGTAAAAGCACCTCTAATAGTGTTGGCTCACACCAATCGTCACTTTCAGCGATCCAGATATACTCACCTTTTGCGAGCGATATACCTTTCTCCCATTGCAGAAAGGGGCTTCCACTGTTTTGCTCATTGAAGATAAGCTGGCTTACCTTAGGATGATCTTTGTAAGCTGCCAGAACCTCGCGGCTATGGTCAGTAGAGCAATCATCGAGAATAATTAACTCAAAATCTTGGTAGGTCTGATTTAATACAGAATCAATCCGTTGCTGAAGAAAACTCGCATGGTTATAATTAGGTATTATAACAGATACTTTCATGCTAAAAACTAATCGTTTAATGTTTGAAGCGCATTAAGCCTGTAATACAAGCCTTTCTGTGCTAGTAATTCCCGGTGACTACCTGATTCTTTCACCTGCCCTTTATCAATGACAACGATCATATCTGCATTTTGAATTGTACTTAAACGGTGCGCGATGATGATGGAGGTTCTATTTTTCATCAGGTTATTCAGCGCATCCTGTACGAGTTTTTCAGATTCTGTATCTAAAGCGGAGGTCGCTTCGTCAAGCAACATAATTGGCGGATTTGCAAGTACTGCCCTGGCTATGCCTATCCTCTGTTTCTGGCCTCCGGAGAGCTTATTACCGCGATCACCAATATTGGTTTGATAACCTTGCTCGGTGTTCAGAATAAACTCATGTGCATTTGCAATTTTCGCTGCAGCAATCACTTCATCCATGCTTGCTTCTGGCTTGCCAAAAGCGATATTATTAAATATGCTGTCGTTGAACAGAATGGATTCCTGATTTACCATCCCGATCTGGTGGCGCAGGCTGTCGACCTTGATGTCTCTTAAATCATGTCCATCAATTAGCACTTGTCCTTCTAATGGATCGTAAAAGCGGGACATCAGATCCATAATTGTGCTTTTACCGCCACCGGATGGGCCAACTAAGGCCACGGTTTGCCCTTTTTTTATCGCCAGATTGATTCCACAAAGGATGGGCTTTTCTCCGTAATTGAAGTTTACATTTTTTAATTCGAGTGTGCTGTTAAACTCTGGCAATGCTAAAGCATTTGGCTTATCCAGCATTTGAGGTTTGGTGTCGATCATTTCCAACACCCTTTCGCCCGCAGCAATACCAGAATGAATGTTACTGAAAGAATCAGCGATGGCTTTAATCGGTTGCATCACCTGAGAAAACAGAGCGATATATACCAGGAACTTCGGCGCAGTCAATTCGCTCTGGTTGTTCAAGATCATGGTACCACCATATAGTACAATGAAAACAACAACCAGTACTCCTAAGGTTTGAGAAACCGGCGAAGCAAGCTGCTGCCTTCTAACCATTTTTCTGGTAAGATTTGAATAGAAAGCATTTTCATTGTCAAACTTGGTCTTAATCCTTTGTGTAGCATTGAATGCTTTGATAATCTTTATACCGACAAGTGATTCGTCGAGAAAGCCGATCATTCTTCCGAAAGACTCATGCGCTTGCGTAGCCTGCGCTTTTAACCGTTTTACAATCCTGCTGATGATGAATCCACATACCGGGATCACAAGCAGTGAGAATAGCGTAAGCTTTACGGAGATGGATAGTAGAACCGCAAAATAGAAGATCAGCTGTACAGGTTCTTTAAACACGACCTGAAGCGTGTTGGTTACCGTAAACTGCACCACCTGAACATCTGATGCGACTTTAGATATAATATCCCCCTTCCGCTCATTGGTAAAATAACCTATTTGGAGGTCCATGATGTTGTTGAATACACTACGTCTTAAGTTCAGGAGCATGTGTACCCTTAGATCTTCCATGAAGCGCTGAGCGAAGTAGCGGAAAAAGTTGGCCATGAACACCACCACCACGATGGTCCCACAGACTATTTTCAGGGTGTCTGTACGTCCATAGGTTATGCTGGAGTACTTAATGAATTCACTAAACTGGCCAACAAGGTCAAAAGATGAGGCTTTGTCAAGCGTTGTTGCGCCTTGAGCTACATCTCCACTGTCCATAAACAAAGTTTCCAGCAGTGGGCCGAGTAAGGTTAAAAGAGAGGTATTGAAGAGAGCGGCCAGTATGGTTGCAATAGCATATGGAATAGCAAATTTCTCTATGGGTTTGGCAAAGGATAAAAGTCGAAAGTAGGTCTTCATTTAGCAGAATAAAGTGTAAAAGTAAGATTTATCCTGTGTTTAATGCTAAACCTCTGCAAAGCCGTTACTTGCGTACGATAGTTTTTCTTTCCTGGTTCTTTTATAGATCACATCATTGGAGGTGGTGTTTAGTCTGCAATTATCGTGATGGTGGATGTGGAAGGCCAAGGCAGCCCATTTCAGGCGTTTACGTTTTATGCCGGCGTGCAGCAATCTCGCGCCAAACTCATAATCTTCACCACCCCAGCCTTCGAAGCTGTTGTAATAGCCGTTCACGTTGATATAATCCTCTTTCCAGAAGGCAAGGTTGCAGCCTTTGATATGAAAGGGATCCGAAAACCCAAGTTCAAATATCTTTTTCATGAAGGGTAAACGAAGCGCGTTAAATCTATTCTTGAGGCCTGCAGAGAAAAAGGAAAGATTTACCTGTTTGCTTTTTAACAACTCTTTGGTCTTCCATTCACTGAGCATTGCCCGGCTTCCCTGCACAAAAAAGCCTTTCTCTGCCGATTTAAGATGATCTGCCACAAAGTTTGGATGGATCACGATGTCTCCGTCAATCTCGACGATGTATTCTGCTGTCACCGCTTTAACTGCTTTATTGAGGATAACACTTTTTCTAAATCCCTTATCTTCATGCCAGATGTGCTTAAGGGGCACCGGGAATTTACCTTTAAAACGTTCAATCAACACCCTGGTAGCGTCCGATGAGCCATCATCTGCGATGATGACCTCGTTAGGCATCCGGCTCTGTTGCAAAATGCTTTTCAGCACCAGCTCAAGTGCCTCTGGCCAGTTGTAAGTGGAAATCAATAAAGCTATTGTTGGGTTGTTTAACATATAACTTTTACGTTTAAATAAATTACTTGACAATTTTATAGTTGCGGTACTCGAACAGCCGTACTCCGGTAAAATCTTCGATTTGCTGAAGTATCCGCCGCCGCAGGCTCATGTTATTAGTCTTTTTTGTGAGATCGTCTTCAAATTTCCAGTTCGTTGCTGCAACACGGTTGCTGATTACTGCAGGGTGACTGTCTGTGAACTTTACGAGGCGGTCGGCATTCCGCATATCAAAAGTTTTTTGTGGTGGAAAGTTCTGCTCCACCCATTCTTCTGTTTGATAAAACCTGTTAAAGTTTCTCACTTTTCCCTGTAGCGCTTCAGGGGTTTTTACCCATCCGTAATGGTATACATAAGCGTCAATCAACTTTACCCGGAGTTTACGTCCTTCTATTCTAAATCCCTGAGCATCCCGGTAGGAGCGTATCCCGGGTAGATTCTTCAGTATGCGAATTTCACGTCTATACCACCTGCGTGATTCGGCTATGTAATCATAAGATGCATAGAAATGCTTGTACTTTAGCAAAAGTGCTTCAACATTATCGTCTGTTAAATTCTCTTGCATTTCTTTTTTTATTGTTTCAAAATACTTTTCATGAATACATTCATCTCCCTGGATATAGATCATCCAGTCTGCATCTTTTGAGATCGCATCGAGCGCCTTATTGGTTTCTTCAGCAAATACCTGCCCACCTTCTTTTAGCGTATCATCCCATAGCGTATCGATTATTCTGATTTTGTCTGATTGGATATTACGGACTAAGTCAGCGGTACCGTCTGTAGAATTGCCGAGTGCAACGACAAATTCGTCGCATAGTGGTAATACAGAAGTAATAGATTCTACCACGGGGTAATCGTTGGCGATGGCATTTCTGATAAAAGTAAATCCGCTGACTTTCATTTAGTATTTAAATATTAAAAGCCAAAGGTAGGCCAATATTTAGTTGTATTAACGAGATGAGTTCCTGAAACGCTACAGTGCTTTTAATACCGGAGTTGTGAGCTGCTTTTTTTTCCAGTGTTCTGAACGATTTGTATACATCAATTTACTCAGGAAGTATTTAAACTTAAGGTGACCATTGTAATCATACCCAAAAATCCGGTGGGGTACTTGGTTGTCTTCCTGAATGCAGGCGTTTATAGCGTCGCTGTATACCTGAGGCCCGGTCATTTTGTGTACATCGTGTGGGTAGCGGTTATGACGGATATTATCAAGCATCATATCCATCGTGCGTTGCATAAAGGGATGGTTTGGCTCATAAATCAAAGCCCACTGCACGTATAAGCCTGGGTTATGCTCCTTTGATATTACCGCAACATCATCTGGTTTGATGAAGTCAGCTAAGCGGCCATTGATAGCACTATCGAGGTCAACGTATACCCCTCCTTTTTTAAGCATTACTGCATAGCGGAAGAAATCTGCTTTCGCAGCGCCAATGTTCAGCCGCTGATATTGTCTGAAAACTTCCGCATCGAAATGCTCCTGGAGAAAGCTGGCGATCCTATCATCATCGTAAAACTCATAAGCATATTCCGCGTTCCGTTTTCTGAAACGCGCGATGTGCCACCTGGTGATAAACGGGAGTTTATCTGTTTTAAATGTCTGATGAATGATTTTCGGTATCGACATATGGATTGAACTGCGATGAGCTACAAAGGTATCATCTGTAGAATAGTTTTCCGCGCCATAACCTCTAATATGCGGAGAATTATATTTCTTTGTAAATAAAGCTGATCGGATGGACAAAGTAGAAGCACTGCTTAAAGGCATTAAAGAAGGTGATTTCATTAGTATTGCTCGGGCACTAACGATCGTGGAGAATAGCTTACATGGATCCGAAGCACTGCTGCGAGCTCTTGATGTGCAGCGTAGCGCACCGATCATCGGCATTACCGGCCCGCCAGGCGCCGGGAAAAGCACGCTGGTGAATGCTATTGCCGCCGATTATGCCGCTGCGGATAAGCGGGTAGCCATCCTTGCTGTGGACCCAACCTCACCTTTTAACTTCGGTTCCCTGCTAGGCGATCGAATTAGAATGTCTCAGCAGTTCAACAATCCAAATGTTTTTATCCGTTCTGTTGCAACAAGGGGCGCATTGGGCGGTATCTCCACAAAAACAATGGAGATGGTTGATGTATTATCGGCCTCGAATTTCGATATCATCATCGTCGAAACCGTAGGGGTTGGGCAATCAGAACTTGAAATTGCAGGCCTAGCCGAACGTACTCTTGTGGTGCTTGTTCCGGAGTCCGGTGATGAAATTCAGAATATCAAATCCGGACTGATGGAAATTGCGCAGGCGTTTGTAGTTAATAAATCTGATCGGGAAGGCGCAGACCTATTCGCTAACAACCTAATAAAATTGCTTCGGCAAACGGAACCCCAGGTTCCTGTCTTTAAAACTGTAGCGGACAAAAATAAAGGCATTTCAGCGCTACGCGACTGGCTTTCAAGCCCAATTCACCATGATAACTTCAGGAAACCTTACCTGCTTGCAGAAAAAGCCTTTAAGTTACTTCAATTCTACCGCAGCCAGGATGTTGACCGGCAACGTTTACTGAATGATATTAAGGTGGCTTCTGAAGAAAAGAATTTCAATATTTACAGGTTTATTGATGCATGGAGATAATGTTAATAACTCTGTCTTAAATAATGGACTTACTGTATAATACGCTGAACCTGTTTCTATTTTAGCCCAAAATCCCGCTTCAGAAGCTCTAAACCTAAGATTTTCCTTTCTCCTAATGTGCGCTGCAGGCTGATTTTTATTCACAATGGCGGGTGAATGACATGTGGATGTCGTTTAAACATTGGCATGGCTAAGTTTGGAACAGAGTTTGTATAATGCTTTGAGAAATTAAATATTTGTTTAGTTTTGCTGTACAAAAAAGAATTACTATTTAAATTTGTTAACCTTAAAAAAAGAAAATTATGAATTATTCTACTTTAAAAAAGGGTCTTGCATTATCCTTCGCAGCCTTAGTAGGAGCTACCACTCTTGCTAGTGCTCAGGATTCTACAAGTACCTCGTCTTCAGCCAAGGTATTTGGCGGAAGAGGCCAGTACAGAACTTGGTCAGTTGGTGTGAACGCGGGTGTTTTATCTCCGTTTGTAGTGATTGGTGGATCTAACGATTTCACTAACCAGGACCTAAACTTAGGTTATGGTATCTCGTTGAAGAAACAACTAGGTCATGCTTTCGCATTACAAGGTAATATCTTCCGTGGAAAAATTTCTGGAACTAACAAGGATGCGGTTAACGGATCTCAGTTCGGTCTAAGATCATTCGAAACTGAAGTTGGTTATGCTGCTGACTTAAGTGGTGTTGTTAACGTTGCGACTGTAGACTTTTTACGTCGTGAGAATGCAGTTAACTTCTTCGTTTCTGCAGGTTACGGTTTAATCGCTTATGCGCCTAAAACAGTTTCTACCAGCGGTGCTGAATTTGATTGGAAAGGTACAGTTGGCGAAGACAGAGATAAAGACTACGTGAAAGAAGCTTACATCCCAGTTGGTGTTGGTGTCAAATTCAAAGTATCTGATCGTGTTGCTTTCAACTTAGGTTACACCATGTCATTTGTTGATGCAGATAACTTAGACGGAGTATACGCTAAAGCAACTACAAAAGATAAATTCTCTTACGGATATGCTGGTCTTGAATTCTCATTAGGTTCTAAATCTAAACCAGATCTTCAGTGGGTTAACCCTCTAGCTTTAATGTATGATGAATTGAAAGATCCATCTTTACGTCAAGAAGTTGAGGCACTTAAAAACCGTGTATCTAACGTAGAGCGTTCTATCGAAGACTTGAAAAAAGATACTGATGGTGACGGTGTAGCTGATCAATTCGACAAATGCCCAGGAACTCCTGCTGGTACTGCAGTTGACGGATCAGGTTGTCCACTACCTAAAATGCAAGTTGACAGCGTAGCTGGAACTGCAACTGGTTATGAGCCAATCCAATTCGAATTCAACTCTTCAGTTTTAAAAACTGAATCTTACCCAATCTTAGATGCATTATCTTCTAGATTACGTGAAAACAACAGTAAAGTAACTCTTAAAGGTTACGCTTCAAGCGAAGGTACTGCTGCATATAACATGAAGTTATCTAAGGACCGTGCTAACTCAGTAAAAACTTACTTAGTTAACTCTGGTGTTAACGCTAGCCAAGTTGCAGCTAGAGGTTATGGTGAAGCTAACCCAATTGCTTCAAACGATACTGAAGAAGGTCGTATCCAAAACCGTCGTGTTGAGTCGTCTTCTAACTAATTAGAACACAACATACAAGAAAACAGGGCTCCCATCCGGAGCCCTGTTTTTTTATGCGCTATTTTTACCAGATGCCCTTTGTGGCTTATGTGGTTTATTTTATACATTTGTTTTATGTACTTCTTCAGAAAGAAAGATCCAAACAGACCTGAGAATACAAACCTCAAAATCATGCATTTTATTAATGCTTTGGCCATTATTGTCTTTCTGGCAGGTGTAATCTGGAAACTTATAGACCTAATCATATTAAAGTAATGAAGAAAATCATAAACACAGACCAGGCCCCTGCGCCTATCGGACCATACAGCCAGGCGGTAGCAGTGAACGGTTTCTTATTCTTGTCCGGACAAGTACCAATCAATCCAACCACAGGTGAATTGGAACAAAGCTCTATCAAAGAAGAAACCGGCCAGGTGATGCGTAATATCAATGCTGTACTGCTTGAAGCCGGATACGACTTCTCCCATATCGTGAAAGTAACGATATTCCTGTCAGACATGAGTTTGTTCAATGAAGTGAACGAGGTATATGGTTCATTCTTCAAGAGTAACTTCCCTGCAAGGGAAACTGTAGCTGTAAAAGGCCTTCCAAAAGGCGTTAACGTGGAAATCTCTGCGACAGCATATAAAGCATAATCCTATTTAGAAATTGTATACTGCAACCATAGATGCGCCAATAGAATACCTGAAAGGTGTTGGACCTATGCGTGCAGACTTACTGAAAAAAGAGCTGGGCATATATACGTATGCCCAGCTTTTGCATTATTATCCTTTTCGGTACATCGACCGTACCCGATTCTATAAGATCTCCGAGCTTCATCCAGACTTGCCTTTGGTACAGATCGTAGGGCGTATTACAGGAAAGGAAATCATTGGTGAAAAACATAAAAAGCGCATTGTAGCGAAGTTTACAGACGATAGCGGTACCATTGAACTGGTATGGTTTCAAAGTCTCAAATGGGTGGATGACAACGTGGAGCGCGGGAAGGTGTACATCGCTTTTGGCAAACCCAATGTTTTTAACGGCAGCTTCAGCATATCGCATCCCGAGCTGGAGACTTACCCAAGGCCGCAAACAGTAACCGGCAACCTTACCCTGCAGCCCATTTATAACTCTACGGAAAAGCTTAAAAAACGTTTCCTGGATAGTAAAGGTATCCAGCAGTTACAACGTGCTGTATTGGAGCAGCATTTAAGAGAGATCCCTGAGAACATGCCTGCATACATCCTCGAAAAATACCGGCTGATGAGTAAGCGGGAGGCATTATTGAACATTCATTTTCCTGCATCTGCAACCGCATTGCAGAAGGCTCAACGCCGGCTTAAATTCGAAGAGCTATTCTTCCTGCAATTACAACTATTGAACAGTAAAAAGCTGCGCAG
Source organism: Pedobacter sp. SAFR-022 (assembly GCF_051965375.1). Taxonomy (NCBI): domain Bacteria; kingdom Pseudomonadati; phylum Bacteroidota; class Sphingobacteriia; order Sphingobacteriales; family Sphingobacteriaceae; genus Pedobacter; species Pedobacter sp. SAFR-022. The sequence goes on along the minus strand of NZ_JBQCME010000001.1, from coordinate 899,077 downwards.
TTTGAAGTTCAAAGGGGCGCTGTTTAATACAGTCGGACATAATGTCAATACCTTTTACAAGGATATTCTGCCATTCGAACTGACAAATGCGCAGAAACGTGTCATAAAGGAAGTACGTCTGGACACCCAAAGAGGTGTGCAGATGAATCGTCTGGTGCAAGGAGATGTTGGGAGCGGTAAAACCGTAGTTGCGCTTATGAGCATGCTGCTGGCGAACGACAACGGCTACCAGGCATGTATGATGGCACCAACAGAGATTCTGGCCAGGCAGCACTATGAGTCGCTTACAGAACTTCTGGGCGATAAGCTGGTAAAAGTGGCCATACTAACCGGAAGTACGCCTAAAAAGCAACGTACAAAGCTCCATCAGGCGCTGGAAAGCGGCGAGATCCAGATCCTTGTGGGTACCCATGCCCTCATTGAAGACAAGGTGCAGTTCCAGAACCTCGGCTTGGTGGTTATTGATGAGCAGCACCGTTTCGGGGTAGAGCAGCGCGCTAAGTTATGGCGCAAAAATCAGGTGCCGCCCCATATTCTGGTCATGACCGCCACGCCAATTCCCAGGACACTGGCCATGACCCTCTACGGTGATCTTGATGTTTCCGTAATCGATGAATTGCCAAAAGGTAGAAAGCCCATTGTCACCAAACACCTGTATGAAGGGCAACGGCTGCGAATGTTTGGTTTTATGCGTGAAGAGATCAAAAAAGGACGGCAGGTGTACGTCGTTTATCCGCTGATCAAGGAAAGTGAGAAGCTCGATCTGCTGCACCTGGAAGCCGGTATAGAGCAGTTAAGGTACCAGTTTCCGTTGCCAGACTATCAGATCAGCATTGTGCACGGACAAATGAAAAATGCCGACAAGAACTTCGAAATGCAGAAGTTTGTGGAGGGTAAAAGCCAGATCATGGTCGCTACGACCGTTATTGAAGTGGGTGTAAATGTACCTAACGCTTCCATCATGATTATTGAAAACGCAGAACGTTTCGGACTATCTCAGCTGCACCAGCTTAGAGGTCGAGTAGGCCGGGGGGCGGAGCAATCCTTCTGTATCTTGATGTCGGGCAATAAGCTAAGTAAAGAAGGTAAAGTACGTCTGGAAACGATGGTAAAGACCAACAATGGCTTCGAGATCTCTGAAATAGATTTGCAGTTACGTGGACCTGGTGATATTCAGGGGACACAGCAAAGCGGCGTATTGGACCTAAAACTTGCCGACTTGGCACAAGATCAGGTGATCCTCACAGAGGCAAGAAATACCATTATCGCCCTTTTTGATGAAGATCCAATGTTGGAGCTTCCAAAGAACAGTCTTTTAAAATCATACCTGCACAAGAAAAACCAAGGTATCACCTTCGACAAAATTTCCTAGAAGATCAACGGAAGTTCGGGACCACAGGTCTGTCGCTCCTTAATCTTCGTCACTACCCGGAAGCGAGCCATTGCCCGCATAAGCACCTTTACGGATCACTGGCATCTTCAAGTATTTGTACAAGTCATCCAGCTGCAGCAGGCTTCCGTTTGTAAGGTTGCCTAAAAATACAACCACAATTTTCTTGTCTAAATCACGCACATAGATGTGCCTGAAACCATGCCACCAGCCAGTATGATACACCACACGGCGGTTTTTATCACCTTCAAACACCCTCCAGCCGTAGCCATAGTTGAAGTGCCCATTTACCGGCTTATTGCGGCCCTTGTATGCAGAGTCCAGACTTTCTTTTTTCAACAGCCTGCCATTACGTAATGCATTGTCGTAAAGCAGCAAGTCATGTATGGTGCTGTAAATCCCTTTATCTCCAACAGGTCCATCCAGGAAGTTCTGAACCACAGAATACCTCCAAGTGCGGTCGTGACCAACCACGTCAACCGGAGGTTTTTTGTAAACCGTAGTGGAGTAAACGTGTGTGTTTTTCATGCCCGCAGGCTTGAACACCTTTTCCATCATGTAGTCGGCGTAGGGCTTACCTGTAACCTTTTCAATGATGGAAGCTAGTACCATGTAGTTGGAGTTGTTGTAGTGAAAGCGCGTGTCGGGAGCAGCATACCGTGCAGGTTTATGTTCTGCAATCAGGCGCATTACGTCCATGTTGCTCATCGGTTTCATCTTTTCCTTCCAGATGTTATCCGTGAAATAAACGTAGTTCATCATCCCGCTGCGGTGTGTTAAGAGCAACCGTACGGTGATACCTTCATAGGGGAAATCAGGGAAGAACTTCTTTACATTATCCTCCAGGCTCAGTTTACCATTCTCAATCAATTGCATGATGGCCACGCCGGTGAAGGTCTTTGTAACCGAAGCAAGCTCAAATTCCGATTTAATGTTTAAGCTGTCGCGATGCAGATAATCTGCCCAGCCAATGGCTTTCTGATAGATGATCTTGCCCTCTTTTGCTACGAGCACATTGCCATTAAATCCAGCCCGTTTATGTAATCGCTGTACAAAATCTGCAATAAACTTGTCTTCTTTTGCAGGATTGTAAACCAGCAGTAAGCTATCTTTTTTGTCGTCACTTAGTGTACGAACCGTTGGGTCAGTGTTAGCACTATTGGTATTGGAGCAAGCGGCAAACATCAAGGTAATCATGGCAATTACCAGAAAGGAATAACGATAGATCATGGACAGGTAGAAGTCGGTTATAAAAAGTCGGAAATTTAGAGATTTATATGGTTCTAAACGCAAAAGAGTTTTAAACATTATCAGTTACTTTACAATCATTCTAAGAAGAGAAAGACTATTTTTGTTGAAAATTAGAAATTATATGAATTTTAGAACAGAACACGATACCATGGGTGAAGTGCAGGTTCCTGCAGACAAGTACTGGGGTGCACAAACTGAACGTTCAAGAAATAATTTTAAAATAGGTCCGGAGGCTTCTATGCCGAAGGAAATTATCCACGCATTTGGATATTTAAAGAAAGCTGCAGCATTGGCAAATGCCGAGCTTGGTGTACTTGCACAGGATAAAGCGGACATGATCGCAAAGGTATGTGACGAGGTTATCGCAGGTCAGTTGGATGATCAGTTCCCATTGGTGATCTGGCAAACCGGATCTGGAACCCAAAGTAACATGAATGCCAACGAAGTGATCGCATACCGTGCTCATGTAATCAATGGCGGTTCATTGGAGGATGCTAAAAAGGTATTACACCCGAATGATGATGTCAACAAATCACAATCTTCAAACGATACTTACCCGACTGCGATGCACATCGCTGCTTATAAACAAGCGATAGAGATCACTATTCCAGGCATCAAACAATTAAGAGATGCGCTTGCAGCAAAAGCACAGGAGTTTCAAGAGATCGTAAAAACCGGTCGCACGCACTTCATGGATGCTACACCATTGACCCTTGGTCAAGAGTTCTCCGGATACGTACAGCAGCTGGACAATGGTTTAAGAGCCATCAACAATGCCCTGCAAATGATCTCTGAACTTGCTTTAGGAGGTACCGCAGTAGGAACTGGCTTGAATACCCCTAAAGGATATGATGTACTTGTTGCACAGAAGATCGCTGAGCTTACTGGCCTGCCTTTTGTAACTGCACCAAACAAATTTGAAGCCTTAGCAGCACATGATGCTATGGTAGAACTTTCTGGCGCTTACCGCCGTGTAGCGGTATCGTTGATGAAGATCGCGAACGACATCCGGATGTTGAGCTCAGGTCCACGTTCAGGTATCGGCGAAATCATTATCCCGGATAATGAACCAGGATCATCCATCATGCCAGGAAAAGTTAACCCGACACAACCCGAAGCATTAACCATGGTTTGCGCGCAGGTAATGGGTAACGACGTAACTGTAGGCATTGGTGGCAGCAACGGCCACTTCGAGTTAAACGTTTTCAAACCAGTGATCGCTGCCAATGTATTACAGTCTGGCCGATTGCTTGGTGACGCCTGCGTTTCCTTCACAGAAAAATGTGCGGTAGGTATTCTTCCTAACCTGCCGGAGATCAAAAAGCACCTAGAGAACTCCCTGATGTTGGTTACCGCTTTGAACCCGCATATCGGTTATGAAAATGCTGCTAAGATCGCGAAGAAAGCACACAAGGAAAATAAAACCTTGAGAGGTGCTGCAGTGGAACTAGGTTTATTAACCAGCGAGCAGTTCGACGAATGGGTTAAACCTGAAGACATGGTTGGAAGCCTTAAATAAATACATATTCCATTGAAAAGATTATATCAGCTCTGCTTTCCTATACTTCTACTGGCGTTACTTGCAACCGCTTGTCAACGTCTGCCTGATGTACAGGGAAGAGGAGAGGTCTTTATGCAAGGTGTCTGGACACAGGATAGTATCCCTTATGCCAGCACCTTGTTAAACTACACCGAGCACAAGTTTAAGTTCACCTGCGACTCGTTCTATGTAGACCTGACCACACATTCCAAGGTTAATTACTATGAGGACTCCTGCTTTAATAATGGCGTGTGGAAGGAGTATGCCAAAGGAATTTATGTGGTTCGGAATGATAGCTTGTTTCTTCAGGGCACCTATACCAAATCAAATTACAAGCAAAAAGTATCTGGCTGCTACCAAACCGGTCAATACCTGAGGTCATTCTCCATTACCTCAGCAAAACCGAATCAGCTGATCATTCAAAGCGTAAACGACCAGCGTGAAGCTGTGCTGACGTTAAAAGAAAAGATCGTCTGCGATCCAAAACCTTTATAATTCTTAAGCGGTCATGATCAGGCATGTTCATCAACCTGGTCCTGACTGTTTTATTCATTCAAAACAACATTCAAATAATGAAACTTAGTAAAAGCTTAAAAGTAGGCCTGATCATGGCAATCTGCGCTTATATTCCTGTGAATGCATCCGCATGGGGTATGTTGGGGCATCGCATTGTTGGACAGGTCGCAGAATCTTACCTGAGCTCAAAATCCCGTAAAGCGATCAAGAACATCCTTGGCGATGAAACACTGGCAATGAGCGCAAACTGGGCCGACTTCATCAAATCCGACAGCAGCTACAACTACCTGAGCTCATGGCACTATGTAAATTTGCCTGAAAAACTCGACCGTCAAGGCGTGATTAACTTCCTGGAGCAAGAAAAACAACCAAACGTTTACAACAAGATCCAGGATATGATCAGCATCCTGAAAAAGAAGGAAAGCAGTGCCGACGAGAAGAAAATGGCTTTACGCATGTTGGTACACATGGTGGGCGACCTGCACCAACCCATGCATACCGCGAGAAAAGAAGACCTTGGTGGTAACAAGGTTTATGTATCCTGGTTCGGTGGCCGTTCAAACCTGCACAAAGTATGGGATGAAGGTCTGGTAGACTACCAACAACTGAGCTATACGGAATATGCAACTGCAATTAACCACCCAACTAAAGCACAGTTAAAAGCCTGGAGAAGCATTTCATTGGCAGAAAATGTTTTTGAATCTTACCAGCTGGTGGATAAGATCTATGCAAAGACACATGCGGATGATAAATTAAGCTACCGCTACAACTTTGATTTTGTAGACCACTTAAACGAACAATTGCTTAAAGGTGGTGTTCGTCTGGCAAAGATCATTAACGAAATTTACGGCTAATGGAACCTCTAGCTAAGCAAGCAACCTTATTCATGATCATGCTCGGCTGTAAGCCGCCAGGCCGGCATACCGAGCAGCATGACATCTTTTTCACTATTGCGGAGTCGATCGCAGCCACCAGGGTTGAGGTGCTCAACTTCTGGCCGGAAGCAAACGGTCGCGTACACATGGATGCCTGGCGGGCGGTTACTGCGGTAGACGGCTACCGGATTAAGGTGGTGCCGAAAAGCAGCAATAGCGAATCAAAGGGGTTGAAGTTGTTTTTCATAAACCTTGGGGGCTACCGCGAAGGGGAGTTCGACGAGCCACATTACAAGCTGTTGATTGTCGCAAAAGACAAAGCAGAGGCTTCCAGGCAGGCCAAACAAACGGCATTTTACAAGCATACGGGTTTCGCAGGTGCACCATCACATATCGATGATAAATATGGGGTAGATGTGGATGATGCCTTCGAGATCAGCGATGTTCTTGCTGCTGATTTAAAAGCGACGTACCAGCTGGAAATCACCCCGGCAAGCGATATGGAAGCAGATCCTTTAACCCTTGGCTATATGCCATTATACAAGGCTTAAAACTTTTGTGGCCTCTTGCTGTTGTTTTAGTACATCAAAAAATCTACAACTATGAGTAATCAAACAGCAAACTACGAAACTTTAAACGATCTGATTGAAATCAATAATGACCGTATCGTAGGTTACGAAAAAGCAATTGAAGAGCTACAGCCTGAAGACAGCGATCTGAAATCATTATTTGCACAGATGATCGTAGAAAGCCAGAAACTTAAAATGGAACTTGCTACAGAAGTTCAGCGTTATGGTTCTGACATCGAAACTGGAACCACCAACTCTGGTAAAATCTATCGTGCATGGATGGATGTTAAAGCCATCTTTACTGGTCACGACCGTAAAACCGTTTTGAACAACTGCGAATTCGGTGAGGATGCGGCTCAAAAAGCGTACAAGACGGCTTTAGAGATGGACAACCTTTCTGAAGATGTAAGAGCTTTAATTACTAAACAAAAAGCGCAGCTAAGAGTATCACACGATGAGATCAAAGCTTTAAGAGACTCCGTAGCTTAAGAAGCCATAAATACACAAAAAAGCCCGGAACCATCGTTCCGGGCTTTTTTGTGTAAGGAATTAAACACCCGCTTCTTTATCGCGGTACTCTGCCACTTTCGAAATAGCATCGTCAATCGTGTTGCTTAATATGGTAATAAAGGTACCAGGCTGCGCGGTCGTTACCAGATAGCGCAGACAATCATCACCACTGTTGTTGATGATCACCTTCATATCTGGCTTAACTGCTCTTATCCCCTGTAAAAGCAGATCGATAAGTTCCTGCTGCGTTCTGCCGCGAAGGTATTTTTCCTGGCAGATGATGATCTTATCGAACATCTCGGCAGAGATCTTTGCCGTTTCAATGATGTCCTCATCACGCCTGTCGCCGGTGCCTGAAATTACACCAATATGCTCGGTAGCTTCGATGGTACTCAAATAACCCTTGATGCCGTTAAAGCCGTCCGGATTGTGTGCAAAGTCGATCAGGATCTTAAATTCCTTAAAGTTAAAGATGTTCATCCGTCCCGGCGTCTGTGCGGCAGAAGGAATGAAAGTCTCCAGCGATACCCGGATGTCTTCAATCTTATAGCCATATAGGAAAGTTGCCAGCGTCGCTGCAAGCACGTTTTCTATCATGAACTCCAAACTTCCACCGAAGGTTAAAGGCACGTGTGTCACTTTAATCACCCGGATCTTCCAGTCGCCTTTTTTGATCGTGATGTAGCCATTCTCGTAGATGGCTGCGGTGCCGCCTTTCTTGCAGTGCTCCTTAATCACCGGATTATCTTCATTCATCGAGAAGTAAGCGACCTTGCAATCCGCTTTGTTCGCAATTCTGATGCAATACTTATTATCTGCATTCAACACGCCCCAGCCACTTCTTTTCACTGCACCAATAACTACGGATTTAACGCGGGTCAGGTCGTCCAGGTTATGGATGTCTGCAATACCGAGGTGATCTTCTTGAATATTAGTTACAATGCCGATGTCACAGCTGTTAAAACCGAGTCCGGAACGTAGAATTCCGCCTCGAGCGGTCTCCAAAACAGCGAACTCCACCGTTGGATCGCGAAGGATAAATTCCGCGCTGATTGGCCCTGTGGTATCCCCTTCCATGAGGAGGTTGTTTTGTACATATACCCCATCAGAGGTCGTGAAACCCACGCGTGTACCATTGCTTTTTACAATATGTGCAATCAGACGGGTTGTGGTGGTCTTTCCATTAGTTCCAGTAATCGCAATAATAGGGATACGTGCAGATTTACCCGGCGGATAAAGCATGTCGATCACGGGTGCAGCAACGTTGCGCGGTAAACCTTCACTAGGGGCCAGGTGCATCCGGAAACCCGGTGCTGCGTTAACCTCGAGCACTACCCCGCCATTTTCCGAAAAAGGATGGGTAAGGTTCGGAGCCATAATGTCTATCCCGCAAATATCCAGACCAATAACTCTGGAGATTCGTTCGCAGGTGAAAACGTTTTCCGGGTGCACCAGGTCGGTCACGTCAATGGATGTTCCGCCTGTACTTAAATTTGCAGTAGACTTCAGGTAAACCGTTTCGCCATTTGGAACTACGGAATCCAGTGTATAATTATTTTTAGCCAGCAGGTCCAGGGTATCGCGGTCTACGGTGATCTCAGTCAGCACGTTCTCATGTCCATAACCTCTTCTAGGATCCTGGTTTTCAATATCGATCAGTTCCTGTACCGTGTCTAGGCCATTACCAGTTACATGGGCTGGCACGCGCAATGCTGCTGCCACCATCTTATGGTCAATAACCAGGATACGAAAGTCGTAGCCGGAAATAAATCGCTCAATGATAACCCTTCTGGAATATTTCTGTGCATACTCAAAAGCAGCAACAGCCTCTTCCATGGTCTGCACATTAATGGTGGCACCTTTACCGTGATTGCCATCAAGCGGTTTAAACACCAGCGGGAAACCAACGTGGCGAACGGCATCTCTTACACCTTCAGGGTCTGAAATCGTCACGCCCTTAGCTACCGGAATGGCAGCATCCTGTAATAAACGTTTAGTTTCTTCCTTATTGCAAGCAATATCTACAGCAATGCTGTTGGTCCTTTCGGTCATCGTTGCGCGGAAGCGTACCTGGTTTTTACCGTAACCCAGCTGCACCAGCGAACTTTTGTTCAGTCTGATCCATGGTATTTTCCGGGAGATGGCTTCATCAACAATAGATCCTGTACTTGGCCCAAGGCGCTCCTGCTCGCGCAGTTCGCGCAGGCGTTGAATGTCCTGTTCCAGATCGTAGGGCTCGCCACTAATCAGCGCCTCGGCAATTTTTACGGAAGCTTCAGCAGCGTAAACACCAGCTTTCTCTTCCAGATAGCTGAATACCACATTGTAAATGCCCTCCGTTTTTGTCTGCCGCGTTCTGCCAAAGCCTGTATCCATACCGGCCAGCGTTTGTATCTCCAGCGCAATGTGTTCGATGACATGGCCCATCCAGGTACCTTCTTCAATACGCTTAAATAAACCGCCAGGTTCACCAATGGAGCAACGATGGGTGTATAAGCTTGGCAGAAGCGCCTGGATGCGCTCCGCAAAGCCCGGAATAAGATTGCTGGGCTGTTGTTCCAGCTCCTCCAGATCCAGACGCATCTGGATGAGTTTCTTACGGGTAATGGACCAGATGTTTGGTCCTCGCAGCACTTGTATGCCTAATATTTTCATTTGAAATTGTTGTTAAGGTTTGGTCGCTTTTAAGCTGCGCTGCAGGCAGTAAAAATAGCATATTAACAGAATTGTTTGGTCAATTATAAACTATATAGATGCTGCTTTGGTTTTTGTATACTTCTGTAAAGTGCCTTATACATTTTCTAAAATTTTTATCGTTTCGCAGCATGGAATGTGGTTTTTACCTGAAAGTTTTGTATAAAAACCTGATTTTTAGCCTCATTAGCCATATATTTGAACTTTGTTCTAATAAAAAGTATCTAAATGGCTCCAAAAGGTAAATTAATAATAATTGGCGGCGCAATTAATACAGGAAGTTTTACCGAAACAACGTTTGGTCAGGCCGATAACATGAACTTCTTCGAGCGGGGCATCTTAAAGCGAATTACGACCGAATCTATCAAAGATAATTTATCAAGATTTGAGATTATTACCACAGCTTCCCTGATTCCCGACCGGGTAGGCGAAGAGTATGTGAAAGCTTTCGCACATCTTGATGTTTACAATGTTGGCGTGCTCAATATCTCCAGTCGCGAGCAGGCTAATGACAAGCAATATACCGATCGCCTGCGTGCAGCAGAAGTGATCATCTTTACTGGCGGCGATCAACTTCGTTTATCTTCTATTTTTGGCGGTACAGCATTTCATGAGGTACTGCTCGAGAAGTACCAGCAGGAGCAGGTGGTAATTGCCGGCACTTCTGCGGGGGCTGCGGCAAGCTCAAAAAACATGATCTATCAGGGCAGCAGCAAAGACGCCTTGCTGAAAGGGGAGGTAAAGATTACCGGTGGACTGGGTTTTATCGACGGTGTGATCGTAGATACCCACTTTGTGCAACGTGGACGGATAGGACGATTACTCTATGCTGCGGCAAGTAATCCGGGTATTTTGGGTATCGGACTAGGGGAAGATACTGGATTGTTCATTAGTAAGGGTACACGGATGGAAGCGATCGGCTCTGGCATGGTTATTCTGGTAGATGGCCGTAAAATGTCGGACACAAATCTAACGGATGTACAGATGGGCCAACCGGTTTCAATCAACAACATGATCGTGCACGTGATGTGCGATGGTGATGTTTATGATCTGAAAACGCACCAGCTGAAAATCCATCACCTTAAAGCAATACCAGAATCCTGATATGAAACTGATTATTCACGGCGGCTTCTTTAGTGAGTCGAGCTCCAGCGAAGAAACCAAGATTGCCAAGCAAAAAGCGCTTTCAGAAATTGTAACCTCGGGTCATGAATACCTGCAAAGTCATACGGCGCTGGAAACGGTCACCTATGTTGTAGGCTTGCTCGAGGATCATGAACTGTTCAATGCCGGTACTGGCGGGCAGATCCAGAGCGACGGCAAATTGCGGATGAGCGCTTCCATCATGGATGGGAAATCGCTGCGCTTTAGCGGGGTAATTAATATAGAAGACGTTAAAAATCCGGTTCAGGTTGCGCTGAAGCTGATGGAAAAGGAAGACCGGGTGTTAAGCGGGCCAGGTGCATTGGCTTTCGCCCGTCAGCAAGGCTTTGAACATTATAACCCCATAACCCCGCAAAGGCAGCAGGAGTTTGATGAGAAGCGCAACCAGCAGAATAACAAAGGTACCGTTGGCTGTGTGGCTATGGATGCCCAGGGTAACATTGCGGCGGCAACCTCTACTGGCGGCAAGGGATTTGAACTTCCTGGCCGGGTTAGCGATTCTGCTACTGTAGCCGGGAATTATGCAAACCAGTTTGCGGGTGTTTCCTGCACAGGTGTCGGAGAGGACATCGTGAACGTTGGACTCGCTATGAAGATCGTGACCCGCGTTACCGATGGCATGCCATTACAGCAGGCCACAGACAGATCCTTTGAAGAGCTGAAGCAGATCGAAGGCTTTGCCGGCGTGATCGCAATCAGCAGCAATGGGGATATGTACCATACAGACTCCCATCCATATATGGTATGGGCGGCTTTTGACGGTCGTTTACAGGTGTTTAACTAAATTGTTGCTATCTTTGTGATATGCAAAAAATCTCCCTGATCATTCTGCTGTTACTTGCTGTAAATGTCAAGGCACAGATACCCGATATCACCGTTTCCCGCCCGGTACCTGGCGGCCCCATAAACATCACCTATTACAACCCCGCTACGCTGAATGCAGATGATTACTTCTATGAAGCCGATCAGAATGAGCGCAAAGGGGATCTTAAAATCGCACTTGCTTTGTACGATAAAGCGGCGACAGGCTTCAGCATGTCTAGAAGGATGCCGCAATACTGCCTGACCTTATTGCGCTTGAGCAACGTGCACATGCTGATGAATAACTACACAAAAGCGGAGAAATTAGTACTGGAAGGCGCTTTAATGAATTATTCTAAACTGGGCAGCATCTCGGGCGAGATGGACGCTTACCAGCAGCTTGCCAAAATTTACCTTGCGGCAGACAAACTTACAGAGGCCCTGTGGTTTTCGACACAGCAGGGTATTCTGGCACAGCGCCTTAGCAACCAAAATGCTTACATCGCCTCCCTGCTTGGACTTGCACAGGTGAAGATCAAAAAGCAGGAATTTAACCTGGCCAATTATGATGTAAACCGCGCTGAAACCCTCGCGAAGTCCAATAACTACACGGATTTCAACGGCCAGATCAGTGACGCCCGAAAGGCTATCGCTGATGGTCAGAACCCTAAAAAATAATGTTGAATTTTACTTAAATAACTTTTACAGAAAAGAGACGTATTATTACTGTCTCTTTTTTGTTTATTAAAGAATTTGGTATCATATTGGATACCTATTAACCCAAATGGAATTTAAAATATTTAAACAGATGCTTAGAAGAATCTTACTGGTCACTTTTACCGCTGCAGTGCTGGCCTGTAGTGCCGCTCCCAAGCCGCAACAGCTGGTAGATGGGATCGCAAATATAAAGCCTGATGAGCAGCAAAGTCTGGTTGCCAGAGAGGTGGTGACGCTTATCGAAAATTACAACTACAAGAAGATAAAGCTCAACGATTCCATTTCATCGCTGATATTAGACCGCTATGTCAAAGCATTAGACCCTTCCAAATATTACTTTTTGGCTTCTGACATCAAGGATTTTGAACAGTTCAGGAACAGCCTGGATGATGATCTGAGAAACGGCGACCTGAGTGCACCTTTCTACATCTTCAACGTATACCTGAAACGATATAATGAATGGGTGGCTTTCTCCCTGCAGAACGTGAAGAATAAATTTGACATCAATGGGAATGACAAATACGTTTATGACCGCGAGAAGATGCCTTGGGCAGCTACACGTACTGCATTAAATGAAGTTTGGCAAAAGCGATTGAAATATGAATTGATCAATCTGCAAATTGCTGGTACCGAGCAAGCGAAAAATGTGGAGACACTTACCAAGAGGTACCAGAACCTGAAGTCACAGGTTGCCAAGGTGAACAACCAGGACGTGTTTCAGACCTTAATGGATGCTTTTACGGAAAGTATCGACCCACATACCAATTACTTCAATCCAACCAATGCTACCGCCTTTAATGAAGATATGGCGCGTTCATTTGATGGTATTGGTGCACGATTGATGTTGGAAAACGAAGTGGTTAAAATCTCAGAGATTATCCCTGGCGGCCCTGCTTTCAAAAGCAAGCAGCTGAATAGTGGCGACCGTATTGTTGCAGTTGCACAAGGGAACGGGGAGTTTGAAGACATCATTGGCTGGAGGATTGACAACTCTGTTGCTAAAATCAAAGGCCCTAAAGGAACCACCGTTCGTCTGAAGGTTATTCCTGCGGGACAGGACTTGTCTTCAAAACCGGTAATTATCTCGCTCGTAAGGGAGAAAATCATTCTGGAAGACCAATCGGCTAAGAAGTCGGTAAAAACTATCCAGCAGAATGGAAAAGCCTATAAAATTGGCCTGATCACCGTACCTGCTTTCTATGCTGATTTTAAAGCAGCTAGTGCTGGTGAGAAAAACTATAAAAGTACAACCCGTGATGTGCGTTTACTGATTGATACTTTGAAGAACCGCGATAAGGTTGATGCCATCATGATGGACCTTCGTGCAAATGGTGGTGGCTCCTTGGTGGAAGCCATAGACCTTACTGGTCTTTTCATTGATCGTGGACCGGTGGTGCAGGTTAAGGATCTTAAAGGCCGTATTGATGTGTCTGAAGACACCAATCCAGGTGTGGCATGGGATGGCCCTTTTGCCGTGATGGTAGACCGCCTGAGCGCTTCTGCATCGGAAATCTTTGCAGGTGCCATCCAGGATTATGGCCGTGGTGTGGTCATTGGTACCCAGACATATGGTAAAGGCACAGTGCAGTCGTCCATAGATCTGAATAAGCTGTTAAATCCTTCCATGTTGCAACGTCTTGCCAGCCTGATCAATAAGACTGCAGTGGTTAAGGGTGAGGCACCTAAAGAAGCTCCACAACTTGGACAGATAAACCTGACCATGGCGAAGTTCTACCGTGTAAATGGTAGCAGCACGCAGCATAAAGGGGTGATGCCAGACGTCGTGTTTCCGTCGATTTATCCACTGGACAAGATTGGTGAGGATACCGAGCCATCTGCATTGCCTTGGGATGTAATACCACAATCTAACTTTACTCCGGTAGCCGATCTGTCTACGGTTAAAACCGAACTGGTAAACCGTCATAAAGCGCGCATGGAAAAATCAACAGACTACAAGCTGTTGGTGCAGGACATCGCCGATATGCAAAAGCGTGATAAAGAAACCGCAATAACGCTGAACCAGGCCAAGCTGAAAGCCGAACGAGATAGCCTTGAAGCTAAATCACTGGAGCGCACTAACCTGATCCGTACCTCAAGAGGTTTACCAGCACTTAAGAAGGGTGAGAAGGTAAAGAAGGAAGAGACCTACGATTTCATCGAAGATGAAAGCATGAAAGTTATTGTTGACATGATCGAGATGAAGAAGGCATAATACGCCAGCAAAGACAAATTTTAACGGCTCTACCAATTCAGGTAGAGCCGTTTTTTTGTGTCCGGCCCAGCTTGGGGTCAAACGCACACCAAACGCACATCAAACGCACACCAAGCGCACATCAGACGCACATTCGTTGTGTGTTTGATGTGGTGCTGATGTGCACCTGCTTTCTGTTTTCTCCGCATGTGTTACTTGTTTTACCTGAGTTTAGCTGCAGTTTATTTCCTTGATATCGGCCCTTAGTTTTGACCTTGGTTGGTCTTGAAAATAAAGTTGTTTTTGCAGCTGCAATGTTTGATTATTCAGTTAGCTTTATGTTAATCGTCTGTTCATAAATGCTAAGCAACAAGAAATGTCCTTATCCATATTGATTCCGACGTATAAACGTCCTGCACTTCTTAGAAGAAATTTAGCATCTATCATTGAATCAATGGTAAAAGTTGATGAAGTGGTTGTTGGAGATGATGGAGGAGACGAGGAAACCAGGATGGTGTGTGGACAATTTGCGTCGCGATTACCGCTCCGGTATTTGCGTCCTGAAGGTAAAGGTTCCTTAGCTACTAACGTCACAAGATTATTAAAAGCTTCCAGGATGGAATGGATTCTGTTGTTACATGATGATGATTATTTGACGGGCAATCATTCGGATTTTCCTGCGCAGTTTGAATATAAATGTGATTTGTTCTTTACCGATCATTGGATATGTGAAGAAAGCGGAGAGATTAATCTTGAAAAAACCACAGGTAACTCCATTGCATATGGTAGGAGCGCTTTGAAGGAGGGCATTCAATATGATAACCTGGGGATTGCACTTCATCAGAAGATATGCCTGGATGGCTTTTATGTTAGAAGGAGTAAAATCGATGGAATATTTCCCGATCCAAAATTTGGGCATGTAGCAGACTTCATCTGGGTTTTTGATCTCTTGAACTCTAGCTTGAAGGTCTGGTATGCTAATCGTCGAACCTTTGCTTACCGCTTATCGCCAGATGGATTAACTGGTTCTGGAGGGCGCATAAACGAGGACACGGTTTTAGGATTAAATGCGATCAGGGAAAGACTGATGAATAAGGATCTAATTTCCTTGGTAGCATCAAAAATATCGATGAATACGTGGTATGCTGTAAATGCAGCACTTAGGCGTGGAGCGCCTCATACCGCCTTTTCCTTACTAAAAGATCTCAATTTCAATTATACGCATTCGAGTAAGCATAAGATTTTGATAGTTGTTCAGCTACTCTGGATCTTGTTAAAGAAGAGTATGCCTGGGAAGTTGAAGACTTAGTTCCTTTTTTCAGCTCGGCATAGATATTGCATATTCCTGGAAAATATAAGTTATGAACGTAAAGCGCACATTTGGAACGATCCTTACCATCCTTGGAATCATTGGGTTAATTTATGCGGGCTATGGCTATACGCAGAACGATCCTGCTACCCGTCAGCTGATTGTTTACGGCGTGATCGGCATCATCTTCTTTTTCTCCGGTATCGGATTGGTGAAGAATACTAAAGACGAAGCTTAGGCACATAAAAAAAGCCGGCTGTTTTAACAACCGGCTTCTAAAATATCTAGTGTGCTTATTCTTCAATCAACTCGTCCTTTACAGAGTCCAGGATCCTGCCACCCTTATAGAAGTAGCGGGAGTAATAAGGTTCATTCAGGTTACTGATCACCACACCTCTTGAAGAGGAAGCATGTGCAAAGCGGTTATCGCCAAGATAGATACCGATGTGGGTAATGCTTCTGCTTTTGATTTTGAAAAATACCAGATCACCTTCTTTAAGCTCGTCTTTAGGCAGTGGATTTACCATGCTGAAGATGTCTCTGGAATTACGAAGGATGGTCGTATTAAATACTTTATCGTAGATGGCCTTGGTAAATGCGGAACAGTCTATACCTTTCTCGGTGTTACCACCAAAACGGTAAGGGGTACCAATCCATTCATATATAAATTTGTAAAGCTTTAAGTTTGATGTTGCGTCTACTGCAACGCCCATTACCTGAGAGAAGTATTGGGAGGCCAGGTTATCCGGGTCTTCTAATTTGTTGGTTTCTTTTGCTTTTGACTGGGCGTTTACTGCGGATATGCTGCACAGCGCAATCAGGGTAGAAAACAAAAACTTTTTAATCATGTTATACTATAAGTTTGGGTAAAAGGTACTTACACTTAAACGTACACCAGTTATATGGCTTATTGTTTGAGTTCCAAAACTATGTATTAAACTTAGTTAATCCAAATGTGAATAAATAATTCTCTATTGTGGATATCGTGTCTTGTAACCTTAGTGTGTAATTTACAGCATTTCTTTCGATATATTATAATAAAAAAGTAGATTTGCTCTCGTAAAAAACAATCAAGACCCCAAAAATGAGTGCAGTAGAAATTAATAAAGATACCTATCTGAAGTGGTTTGAGTCGATGTTGCTGATGCGCAAATTCGAAGAAAAAACAGGGCAACTTTACGGACAACAAAAGATCCGTGGATTCTGCCACCTATATATTGGACAGGAAGCCGTAGTTGCGGGTGCTATTTCTGCCTTAACACCTGAAGATTCTATGATTACTGCTTACCGTGACCACGCACATGCGTTGGCTAAAGGTGTAAGTGCAAGAAGTATCATGGCCGAAATGTATGGTAAAGCTACTGGTTGCTCTAAAGGAAAAGGTGGTTCCATGCACATGTTCAGCAAAGAACATAACTTCTATGGTGGCCATGGTATCGTTGGTGGTCAAATTCCATTAGGTGCCGGTATTGCATTTGCAGAGAAATATAAAGGAACAAAAAATGTTAATGTTTGCTACATGGGTGACGGCGCTGTTCGTCAGGGTGCTTTGAATGAGGCGTTCAACATGGCGATGTTATGGAAATTACCAGTGATCTTTGTTTGCGAAAACAACGGTTATGCTATGGGTACTTCCGTACAACGTACCACAAACATGACTGATATCTATAAAATCGGTTTAGGTTTTGACATGCCATGCGCACCAGTTGATGGTATGGATCCAGTTGCAGTACACAATGCAATGGACGAAGCTGCTCAACGTGCCCGTAACGGTGAAGGTCCAACTTTCTTGGAAATGCGTACATACCGTTACCGCGGTCACTCCATGTCTGACCCGGCTAAATACCGTACAAAAGAAGAATTAGAAGATTATAAAACTAAAGATCCAATTGAACTGGTACGTGAAGTTATTCTTAAAGAGAAGTATGCTGATCAGGCCTGGATCGAAAGTATAGAAGAGAAAGTGAAAGAGATTGTTGATGATTCGGTGAAATTTGCTGAAGAGTCTCCATGGCCAGAAGCTTCTGAACTATACACTGACGTTTATGTTCAGTCGGACTATCCTTACGTAACAGATTAATTTAAACAGTTTTCAATTTTATAATATAGAATGGCTGAAGTAGTTAGAATGCCCAAAATGAGCGACACCATGACCGAAGGGGTGATGGCGAAGTGGCATGTAAAAGTTGGCGATAAAATTAAAAGCGGCGATGTTATGGCCGAAGTGGAAACCGATAAGGCGACCATGGATCTTGAATCATATTGGGATGGAACTGTTTTATATATTGGTGTTGAAGAAGGCGCAGCAGTTCCTATTGATGCGGTAATCGCAGTAGTAGGAAAAGAAGGTGAAGACTACAAAGCTTTACTGGATAATGAAGCTGCACCTGCTGCTCCGGCTGCGGAAAGTAAGTCAGAAGAGGCTGCCCCTGCGGCACCTGCTGCTGCATCTGCACCTGCCGTTACCGATGCTGACCTGGAGAAAATGGGCGTAACCGTGGTAAGAATGCCATTGTTGAGCGATACCATGACCGAAGGTGTTATTGCGGAATGGCATAAAAAAGTTGGTGATAAAGTTAAAGATGATGATATCCTTGCCGACGTTGAAACCGATAAGGCAACAATGGAAGTTATGGGTTATGCCTCTGGAACTTTACTACATATTGGCGTTGAAAAAGGCCAGGCTGCTAAAGTAAATGGCATTATTGCTATCGTTGGTCCGGAAGGCACCGACATCAGTGGCATCCTGAACCAGGGTGATGCACCTGCAGCTGCAGCTCAGGAATCTGCAGCACCTGCAGAGAACAAAGCTGAAGGGGCTGCACCTGCTGCAAGCACTGAAGCGGCTTCAACTGAAGGCGGCCGTGTTAAAGCATCTCCACTTGCTAAACGCATTGCAAAAGAAAAAGGAATTGATCTTTCACAGGTTGCAGGTTCTGCTGACGGTGGAAGGATCATTAAAAAAGATATCGAGAACTTTAAACCAGCTGCTGCTGCTGCTTCGGCATCTGCATCGGCTCCGGCTAAAGAAAGCGAAAAAGCTGCGGCTCCACTTCCTCAATATGTTGGTGAAGAGAAGTTCACGGAAAAACCAGTTACACAGATGCGTAAGGTTATTGCCAAACGTCTTTCTGAAAGCTTGTTCACTGCACCGCATTTCTACTTAACCATGTCTATCGATATGGACAGCGCAATTGCTGCCCGTACCAAGATCAATGAGTTTGCTGCTGCAAAAGTTTCTTTCAATGACCTGGTATTAAAAGCGGTTGCTGTTGCTTTAAAACAACACCCTGCGGTTAACTCTTCATGGTTAGGTGACAAGATCCGTTACAATGAGCATGTAAACATCGGTGTTGCAGTAGCTGTTGAAGACGGCCTGTTGGTACCAGTTGTTCGTTTTGCAGATGGCAAATCTTTATCACGCATCTCTGCGGAGGTTAAAGATTTCGCACAACGTGCAAAAGCGAAGAAATTACAGCCCGCAGATTGGGAAGGTTCAACATTTACCATCTCTAACTTAGGTATGTTTGGTATTGATGAATTTACAGCCATCATCAACCCGCCTGATGCTTGTATCCTTGCCATCGGTGGTATCTCACAAGTGCCTGTTGTTAAAAACGGCGCAGTTGTTCCAGGTAACGTGATGAAAGTAACGTTAAGCTGTGACCACCGTGTGGTAGATGGCGCTACTGGTGCTGCATTCCTTCAAACTGTTAAGGCTTTATTGGAAGAACCGGTTAGATTATTGGTTTAACAACCCTACTAAATACTTAAAAGCTGCTTCGGCAGCTTTTTTTATGCCTTTTACTTTTTGTACTTTTGCGGCTATGTCAAACATCAAGCCCTCTTTAGCTAAAGGTACCCGCGACTTCTCACCTGTTGAAATGGTTAAGCGTAATTACATCTATGATACCATTAAAAAGGTGTTCCGGAAGTATGGTTATGCGGAGATTCAAACCCCATCCATGGAGAATCTAAGCACGCTTACCGGCAAGTACGGCGATGAAGGCGATAAACTGATCTTCAAGATCCTGAATAGTGGTGACTACCTGGCAAAGGTGGATCCTGAGCTGCTGAGCAGCAAGAACTCCAATGCGATGATCTCTTCGATCAGCGAAAAAGCGTTAAGGTATGACCTTACGGTTCCTTTTGCGCGTTACGTGGTAATGCACCAGAATGAGATTACGCTGCCTTTTAAACGTTTCCAGGTGCAGCCGGTATGGCGTGCGGACCGTCCGCAGAAAGGGCGTTACCGTGAGTTCTACCAGTGTGATGCGGACGTGGTAGGATCAGACAGCCTGCTGAATGAAGCAGAGTTCATCCTGATCTATCAGGAAGCTTTGAGCAACCTGGGGCTAAGGGATTTCAGTATCAAAATTAACAATCGCAAGATCCTGACTGGCATTGCTGAGATCATCGGTAAGCCGGATCTGATCATCGATATGACGGTTGCCATTGATAAGCTGGACAAGATCGGCTTTGAAGGTGTAACTAAAGAACTGCTTTCAAAAGGCTTTACGGAAGCAGATATCGATGTGCTTAAACCCGTGATCTTACTGGAAGGTAGTAACGACGAAAAGATCAACCAGCTGAAAGCTGTTCTTTCGGGTTCTGAAGCCGGTTTGAAAGGCATCGCGGAGATTGAAACCGTATTCAACTATGTGGCTTCACTGGCAGGTGCCGGTCTGCGTGCGGAGATCAAGCTGGAGCTTGATATAACCCTTGCCAGAGGCTTAAACTATTACACGGGTTGTATCTTCGAGGTGAAAACCAACGAAGTGGCTATGGGTAGCATTGGTGGTGGTGGCCGTTACGACGACCTTACCGGCATGTTTGGCCTCAAAGGTTTAACTGGTGTTGGGGTTTCTTTTGGCGCCGACCGCATCTATGATGTGCTGTTGGAACTGAACCTTTTCCCAGAATCTGCCAGTGCAGGAACCAAAGTGCTGATTAGCAATTTTGATGCTGCAGCTGAGGCTTATGCATTGCCCCTTTTGCAGGCTTTGCGCCAGGCGGAGATCTCTGCAGAGCTATATCCATCATCAGCGAAGCTGAAGAAGCAGATGTCTTATGCCGATGACAAAAACATCCCATATGTGATCCTGATCGGTAGTGAAGAGATGGAAAGTGGTCTGTTAACCCTGAAAGATATGAAGAGTGGTGTACAGGAAAAGCTTGGCATTGATGCCATCATTGATATGCTGCAGGACAAAGGCCTTTAAGTCGAAATAAACAATTCCCTTTAGCCCGTTGTTATCATGCTACTAAAAGCAGGATGCGATGAGATCAATATGGAAAGGTTCGATTGGGTTTGGATTGGTTAACATACCGATCAAGCTGTACTCTGCCGTGCAGAACAGCGGCCTTGATCTGGATATGCTTGACTCCAAAGATCACTCCCACATCAAGTTCCAACGGATCAATGAGAACACGCAGAAAGTGGTGGAGTTCGACAAGATCGTGAAGGGGTATAAGCTGGATGATAAGTATGTAATCCTGGATAAACATGACTTTGAAGAAGCAAGTCCCGAGAAGACTAAAATGATCGAGCTGGAGAACTTTGTCAGCATTGATGAGATCAATCCCATCTACTATGAAACTTCTTATTTTGCAGAACCTGAAACCCAGGGCAAAAAGGCCTATGCGCTACTGCTAAAAGCCCTTCAGAAATCGGGCAAGGCTGGTGTGGCACGTTTTGTACTTCGTAATACCGAAAATCTCTGTGTGATCCATCCGCTCAACAATGTGCTTACGGTGACTAAGATTCGTTTTGCGGAGGAAATCCGCTCCGCTGAGGAGATCAACGTGCCTTCACTGGACACGATCAACAAAAAAGAATTGGATGTCGGCCTGGCGCTTATAAAGCAGTATACCTCTCCGTTTAACATTGAAGCCTTCAAAGACGAATATACCAAGGAGCTGTTGCGCATCATTAAAGCGAAAGCAAAAGGTAAGCGGGCTACGGTGAAAAAGCTTAAGCCAAGGGAAGAATCCGGTTCTGATTTGTATAGCCAGTTGATGCAGAGCTTATCGAAAAAGGCCTAAGAGGCTTATTAGGGGATTTACAGATACTTTTCGCCTGCAAGCAAGCCTTCAATCTGGTCGAGCAGATCGTCGATGTCGAAAGGTTTGGCAACAAAGGCATCTGGTTTGAACTCCACGTTCTGCAGGTTTTCCTTGGTATACCTGGCAGAGATCATCAGCACAGGGATATGGCGGGTACGCTCGTTCAAGCGCAGTTCCTGTAAGAGTACACGGCCATCAGCATCCGGCAGCATGATATCCAGGATCAGCAGATCTGGATTAAACTCATCGATATGATCCATAAAGTTTGCACTCTTGCTGAGGCCACTTACTTTATATGCCTCACTTTGCAGAATCAGCGTAATCACATCCAGGATCGCATGATTGTCTTCAATAACTAGAATGTTCTTATAGTTGGTAGCGCTTTTCTTCAAGGCAGAATCAGTATTTATTTACAAATATATAGAGGTTTCAGGCATCTACTCACCAAAAAAAGTACCTGAAATTTATTTTTACAGCGAATTGAAACCTTTTATGTTGTAAGACGTCTTATTAGTAGTTTTTAGGTTTAATAAAAGGTACAATTGTGGCGATTGTACCTTTTATTTTACATGAGGTTTGTAAGTGCCTGTGTTCACAGTGGCCTTTAATTCCTGCAGTATCGTGTACAGTCCGAAGTTGGTGCGGTTCACATAGATGAAGTGTTTCACGCCGCGGGGCTGTTTAAACTCCGGCATCTTCGCGATCTTCTCTCCATAGGCATACAGCTGATCAAAGAACTCGGGCTTACTGAAGTCGAATACTTCGTCTAGGTATGGCCGGGCAAACAGACTGATCATCTCCTTGTAAGCTTTGTAATAGAACTCCACCTGTGCTGGTGTATCCGTCTTAAAGATCATGTCCAGCTTACGGAAGGCATCTATGGTTTTCGCTTTGTCCTGAAGGATCCCTGCTGATACCAGTGAAAAGAAGGGCTCATAGAAGTCGTCTGGCAGTTCTTTGATACAGCCAAAGTCTATCACCCCAAGCTTTTCATCTTCCGTGATCAGGAAGTTGCCTGGATGGGGATCAGCATGGACAGCACGTAGTTCATGCTGCTGGAAGTTGTAGAAATCCCATAAGGCCTGTCCAATCTTATTTCTTAATTCCTGTGAAGGGTTCGTTTTCAGAAACTCTTTCAAATGCTTCCCTTTGATCCAGTCCATCGTGATGATGCGCTTGCCTGAATACTCTGGGTAATAGGTTGGGAACACGACGTTGTTCAGGTTTTTACATGCCTCGGAAAACTGGATGGACCTGCGGACCTCCAGCTCATAGTCTGTCTCTTCCAAAAGTCGTTCTTCCACCTCGGCGACATAGATGTTCAGTTCTTTCTCGCTCATGCCCAGCAAGCGGAACGCAAAAGGTTTCACCAGCTTTAAGTCTGAAGAGATGCTGTCTGCAACACCCGGGTACTGGATCTTCACGGCCAGCTTCTTTCCATTGAGCATGGCTTCGTGCACTTGCCCGATGGAGGCCGCATGCGTAGAGGAGGCGTTGAACTTGTCGAAGATCTTCTCTGGGGATTTGCCAAGCTGTTTCGTGAAAGTACGTACGATCAGCGGTCCGGAAAGGGGAGGTGCGTTGTACTGCGACTGCGTAAACTTGTCTACATACGAGCGCGGCAGCACGTTTTTATCCATGCTGAGCATTTGTGCGATCTTCAGGGCGCTACCTTTAAGCTCGCTTAAGGATTTGTATATGTCCGTTGCGTTATCCTCGTTGAGTTGTTCCCGGTCGAGGTCTGGATTGAAAAGCTTTTTAGAATAGTGTTTGATGTAGTTACCACCAATCTGGAAGCCGGTTTTTACGAATTTAGCAGAACGTTGGGTTTTGGTAGTAGGAATACTGTCTTGTTCTCTCATCAGGTTTTTAAAATCTCATTTTTTCTTTGAAGGCGCCATTGCGGGAAAGGAACTTTCCATATTCGAACAGGTTGTCGATCGGAGAACGTTGAAACAGGTCGAACGTCACGTTGATACCTTTCTCAATCGCTTCATCGGTTTTTTCAAAGCCAGTACTGTCGTCATTGATCCAGAACTTGGTTATGAATACGAACTGTGCCCAAAGCGCATCCTTGTAGCGTTTAGTGAAGAACTTACGCTCTGCAAGTTCACCGCTTTCCAGCCCTTCACCGAGTACGTTTTCGGCAAACTGCTCGAACAACTCCCTGGCGGCCGACAAGGGTGCAGGGGTGTAGTGATTGGTGCCATTCTGTTTCAGGCTGTACACAATGAAGCTGCGCTGGCTTTTCAGCAGTTCGGTAAGGCTGTAGAAGAAGGAGAGCATTTTGTCACGGGAGGAGTATTCCGCCCAGACTTCCTGCTGCTGCACGGCATCAATGGTTTCTGCGACCAGCTCTGCCCAGGTGTTCTTCTCTATGCTCTCAAAGGAGGCATAGTGGTTGTAAAACTCCGATTCCTGAATGTCCAGGCTTTTTACAAAACTGTATATGGATTTAGGCTTTTCACCATGTGTAAGAACATAGTCGATATAAGCCGTTCTGATTTGCTCCGCTGTAACCATGAGGATTTTATTTTTATTAACGTAAATTTCGGCATCTTGGTTTGTAAAACCCGGTTTAATTCCTTGTAGATCATCATGCTTGCGTAATAAATGACCCGTTATCTTGATTACTATAGGGAAACCTGCCCCATCATCGTTATTGTTACGTTAGCGCATCATTAGAAAAGGCTTTTTGTTTAATTTTGCATGCAGGTGAACCAGAAACGCAGCTATATCGAGAGAATGTTGGCTACAGCTATGCTGTGGGTGTTCTTTCTTGCGCTTACCCCATGGGCATCTTTCCATCATCACCAGCAGATTAAGTATCAGTGCGAGGGTGAAACGATCTGCAGCCATAAGCAACACCTTAGCACCCATGCGGAGCAGTGTCTGGTTTGTGCTGCGCACTTCGAAAAGACTTATGTAATTTCCCATAACTTCTTCAGCTTCTATGATAGCCCTGGGTTGTTTATCAAAAATCAGCCTGTGGAAGCGGGTTTGTACTCGGAATTAATCAGCACCTCCTTACGGGGTCCGCCTGTAGCTTAACACCTCCCAGTTAAGTTTTCAGGGCCATTATGGCCATTAATTCCATTTTACAAATATGATCAAGCGTATATACTTCTATATGGTTGTGCTCCTTTTTACGTTGAGCGCGACTACCCTGTTTGCAGCAGAAACCATCACCTTTAGCGGCAAAGTCATCGATGCCAGGTCGAAAGCCGGTTTACCTGGCGCAAGTGTTTCCATCCCAGATCTTCGGATATCAGTTATCACAGATGCGAATGGCGAGTTCTCCATCAGCAGTGCCCCAACGCGGGGGCGGTTCCTGATCCAGATCCGATACATCGGCTATAAAACCCTGACGGAAAGCGTTGATTTCAGCAAATCAGCCGCTGTGGTTTTCGAAATGGAGGAAAGTGTGATTGAAGGCAAAGAGATCGTGATCACCGGATCGGCCTTCAGTTCTGACAACCGTCAGAACAGTACTTCTATTGCCACGGTAACGAAGGAAGAACTGCTTTACAATCCTTCCACCAACATCATTGACGCACTTTCTAAAGTACCTGGGGTGTCACAGATCACTACAGGTCCAGCGATTTCCAAGCCTGTGATTCGTGGTTTAAGTGCCAACCGGGTGGTTACCTTGAGCAACGGGGTTAAACAGCAGGGGCAGCAATGGGGTGATGAGCATGGTATTGAGATTGACCAGTACAGTGCGGAACGGGTGGAGATCCTGCGTGGACCTGCCAGCTTGATGTACGGTTCGGATGCGCTCGGTGGGGTGATCAATATCCTGGATGCACTGCCAGCACCCGATGGTACACTGAGAGGGGAGTTCCTAAGTAATTATGCGACCAACAATGGCCTAAGCGGAACATCGCTGATGCTGCAGGGTAATAGCAACGGACTGGTTTACCGTGCCCGCGGCTCTTACCGCAATGCCTATTCTTATAAAACTCCTACAGAATATGTACCGAACTCCGGATTCAATGAAACCAGCTTTGAAGGGCAGATTGGCCTGAACAAAAACTGGGGTTATGCGCATCTGGATGCATCAAGCTTCAGAAATAACATCGGGTTTTATGAACCTGTCCGTAATGATGAGGGGTTTTTAGTCAATGAAGACGGACTGGTACCTACAAAGGCGGAAAACCACGATCGTAGCCTTGCTTTTCCAAAGCAGGATGTGCGTCACTATAAACTTGCGCTGAACAGTAACATCCTGTTTAACAATGGTAGCTTAAGATCCACCATCGGTTATCAGCAGAACCAACGCCGAGAGCTGGAAAGTGCAGGCGAGGGCGCCGCACTTTACCTGAACAACTACGCTTACAGCTACGACTTCAAATACACCTTTAAGGAAATTAATGGCTGGGCATCTGTTCTTGGTATCTCCGGTGAGTTTATCCATAGCTTAAACACCAGTGCTGAAGAACAACTGATCCCAGACTTCGATAGTCAGGCTTACGGAGCCTTCGGCTTTGTAAAGAAAACCTGGGATAAAAATACGTTTAACATTGGTGCACGTGTGGATTACCGCAAGTTGAACTCCTACGCTTTTGAAGGGGAGGAAGTGTCTTTTGCGGCCATTAATAACGAATTCACCAACCTGAGTGCAGCACTGGGGTATACCCACGAGTTTAATGAGGCTTTGAGCTTTAAAGCGAATGCAGGTACTGCTTTCCGCGGGCCGAATATTGCGGAATTGTCCTCTAACGGGGTACATGAAGGTGCTTTCCGTTACGAAATCGGTAATCCGGACTTAAAGCAGGAGCGGAGTAACCAGTTTGATGCTTCTTTTGAATATTCAGATGAGTACCTGAGTGCTAGTGTTGGCGGGTTTTTGAACTCCATCAACAACTATATTTACTACAACTCCAACGGGGAGTTCATTGAAGTGGACGGCACGGATTACCCGGTATTCAACTTTGTGCAGAACGACGCTTTGCTAAGAGGTATTGAAGCTTCACTTACCTTGCACCCGGTAAGCTTCATTCACTTCGAAAATGCCTTTGCTTTTACGCGCGCAACGAACCGTAGCACTAAGCAGTCGCTGCCATTCATTCCTGCAGCGACCTTACGTAATGAGTTCCGTTACGAGCCGAAAATCCCTGGTACAGTACACTCGTACATTTCCGTAGGATTGGATAACTTCTTCAAGCAGTCTAAAGTAGATGCTTTTGAAACCAGCACCTCTGGATACACGTTGTTGAATGCCGCTGTTGGTACCACGTTGAAGCTAAACAAGAAGCAGGAATTAACGATCTACGTAGCTGGAAGGAACCTATTGAATAAAGCCTACTATGATCACTTGAGCCGCTTCAAACCGGGAAGGCTTAGTGAAGAAGATCCTACCTTCGGTATTTACAACGCTGGAAGAAACATTACTTTCGGTTTTAGACTACCATTGAACATTACCACAGGGAAGTAATTACTTTTCAGATGGATTGACTCCCCTGATTTGATGTAGACTTCATATCATATTGCGATCAGTAACATAGCGGATCAAGAAAGCCCCTCAGCTTAAAGTTAGAGGGGCTTTGTTGCCCGTAGCCTTTGCGATTGGAAGTCCTGGCCGGTAAGGTGCCGGGCATCAATGGTACATCATCAATTGTCGTGTAGCCTTGATGCAGGTATGAATTTTGCACTTGAACTTTCGTAATAGAATATGTACTTCATTCAGATAGCACCACTCATGTTTAAAAAGCTGATTACCCTAAGCCTGTTAATTCTTACCACCACGGCATTGTTTGCGCAGAAAGATTCTATATCCATAAAACTGGAAAATGTAAACTATGCTCATCCGGTTAAATTCTTCCCGATCTCCACTGAAGGACAGCAACTCAAGATGGCCTACATGGATGTGCAGCCAACGAAGAATGCCAACGGCAGAACTGTGGTCCTTTTTCATGGAAAGAACTTTGCTGGCTACTACTGGACGGATGTCATTAAGACATTAACCACTAATGGCTACCGGGTAGTTGTGCCCGATCAGATTGGCTTTGGTAAATCATCTAAAGCTTATATTCACTACAGCTTTCATCAGCTCGCCAGTTGGAGCAAGGCGCTGCTGGAAAGTTTAAACATCTCGAAATCGGTGATTCTTGGTCATTCGATGGGAGGTATGCTGGCCACGCGCTACGCGCTGATGTTTCCAGAACGTACAGAAAAGCTGCTGCTGGAAGATCCGATCGGCCTGGAAGACTACAGGACCTTCATCCCCTACACCAACACGGAAAAGCAGTATCAAACAGAGCTTAAAGCCACGCCAGAAAGCGTACGCAAGTACTACCAGGGTTCCTACTTTACCAAATGGAAGCCTGAGTACGACGAGCTGGTGCGCATTGCGGGAGGCGTAAGTTACAGCAAGGAATTTCCTAGGTACGCAAAAGTAGCAGCCATGACCTATACCATGATCTTTGAGCAGCCCGTAGTGTACGAGTTTAAGAACCTGAAAGTGCCAACGGTGTTGTTCATCGGCCTGGAAGATAATACCATTGTAGGGAAAGCCAGTTTAACGCCAGAGCAGCAGGCGCAGCATGGACAATACAAGGTGCTGGGTAAAAAGGCTGCTGCCGAGATTCCCGGTGCTAAGCTGATCGAGTTTGAGAACTGCGGTCACATACCACACCTCGAAATACCCAAAGCTTTTGCCGCGACGCTGCTTGAAAACCTTTAATCAAGCCTAACGCTTGAAAAGCGATAAAGCCCTTCAGGAGAGGTTTAGGCCTTCGGTAAACCTGCCACTAATGTCCTCACACTGGAAAAGATGCACTATTTAAACTCCTGGAACCCTGCCGGCGCTTCTAATATACGGAGCTGCGTGATGACCTGTTCTTCCGTTACCGGGTAGGGCTTATTGTTCCGGATGGCTTGGTAAACGCCTTCAAAGAGCGGCATGTAGCTGCCCTTCTCCGAAACCAGCCGCTCTTCCTTTTTACTGCCGTCCGGGTTCATGCGGGTTAAGGTCGCCGCAAGCTCCTCTGGCTCCTCGCCATAGCCTTCACTGCCCGGGCGAATGGCTTTCAGCAGTTGCGCCTCCTGAATATCCGCACGGTACTTCACTAGGCTGCCCTGTTCGGCATGTACTACAAACGCTGCCTGTGGATCAGGAGCAAGCATTGTGGAGCATACAAATACTTGCAGGCTATCCGGGTATTGCAGATGGAAATGGAAGTAATCGTCTACCTTGGTGTCTTTACGGTTCATACCCAAGACCTTGTAGAAGCTTAAAGGCTTACCAAACAGGTTAATCGCCTGATCTAACAAGTGCGCACCCAGATCATACTGGAGCCCGGTTGCGGGTACCAGCTCTTCTTTAAAGGTTTTAGGGCCGATCGTATTGCGGTAGCGATCAAAGCGGATGTGAACCTCGGCAATTTTACCCAATACGCCGCTGTCAATAACCTGCTTTACCGCAAGGTAGTCACTATCCCAGCGCCTGTTCTGGTACACAAACACCTGATTGCCGGTTTCCCGGGAAAGATCGAATAAAGCTTGTGCTTCTTCAACCGTAGCAGCAAAGGGCTTCTCGACCAGCACATGTTTGCCTTTCAGCAGTGCCTGTCTGGTATAATCGTAGTGCGTGAAGTTTGGTGTATTCACCACCACCAGTTCTATTTCAGGATCATTTAGCAGTTCATCAATGCTGTCGTAGCTATTAATTTCCGGGTAATCTTTATGTGCTTTCTTCTCATTACGTTCGGTAACTGCGCTTAAATTAAAGCCCGGGTGTACGGACAGGAAAGGTGCGTGAAACAGCTTTCCAGACATTCCATAAGCCAGCAGGGCAGTGTTGATGATCTTCTCCATAGTTTAAAAGTAAGCATATAAGCGTATCTTTGCAGTATGAAACCTTCAGAAATTCATGCAAAATGGAAGATTTTGCAGCAAAAGATCGCTAAGGAATTTGATTCTGATGAGCCGGACTTGAAGGTTATCCTGTTTCTAATCGGGGTACAGGAGTTGGGAAAAGGCCCTGGAAAATACAGCAAGCGCCAAAAGGAAGAGCTGATGCATATCGCCACCTGCAGGCTTTTAAGTGAAATGGGCTTTTACGAACTCGAAGGACTCGATCAGGATGGCTGGCCGCACTGGAAGCTAATTAAACCAGTGCCTGCATTTGCCATGATGGAGCAGGAGCTACTGCTGAAATCATTGGCGGTTACCTATTTCGAGGAAATCTACGGCGATGAATTCAACGCCTAAAGGCGAAGAACCTTATCATACAAGAATCTTATTCAAATAAAAAGGCCTCCTGAATTGTAGGAGGCCTTTTTATATTTGGTCGCTTTCCCTTAGGAAAAGCTTTCTAATGCTCATTGTAAACTCGCCTAGCTTTGTGCTTTAGCTTCTTTCTTCAAGTCATCATTCGCAACAATTACAATCTCAACCCTACGGTTGGTTGCTCTTCCTGCTTCAGTAGCGTTGTCACCAATAGGCTCTGAAAAACCTTTACCTACGGTAGATAACCTTGATGCTGGCACGCCCTGAGCTACCGCATAAGCTTTTACCGCTGCTGCTCTGCGCTCAGATAAACTCATGTTATAAGCTTCTGTACCACGGCTATCGGTATGACCGATAACTTTAATGTCTGTACCTGGATATTGATTCAATGAAGCTGCAAGCTTTTTGATGTTGTCTTTAGAAGCTTCTTTCAGGTTGCTGCTGTCAAAGTCGAACAAAATACCGCTGTCGAACTTTACAATGATACCTTCACCTTCACGGATTACCTCTGCATTTGGTAAAGTCTGCTCGATCTCAGCAGCTTGCTTATCCATTCTTTTACCAATGAAACCACCTGCGGTACCACCAATTGCACCACCCAATACGGCACCTACTGCAGTGTTACCTGCTTTTTTACCAATGATGGCACCAATTACGCCGCCTGTTGCTGCACCGATACCCGCACCCTTTTGTGTTTTAGTTAAACTATCGCATGACTGGAATGCCATTGCACCGATAGCCAATGCTATACTTAATGTTGCTGTTTTAAATTTTGAGATAATCATAATGTATGTTTTAAACCGGGGCTAAATCAAACCTGATGCCAAGATATGCTTATTAGTTTTTATTGTTAACTAACAAGAATATTGCAGTACCAAGAATTAAGGTGAGAAAAAGTGTGTAGAGCAACTGTGTAAGTTGCCCTGTTTTCTAAACAGTATTACTCCGAGAAGTAGGTTTCCAGCTCCTGTAACGTATTTTCTGTAGTTTGTATATCCTTAATCACGATGCCTTTTTCCAGCAGGATGATCCTGTCGCACACATCGGTCACGTGGTTGAGGTCATGACTTGAAACGATCGTCGTAACCTGATGTGTTGTCCTTAAGCCTTTTACCAGGGATTTTAACCGTATTTGTGTGGTCGGGTCTAAGTTGGCGAATGGCTCATCGAGAATCAGCAGTTCAGGGTTCTGCATCAATGCCGCTGCAATGCCCACCTTGTTCTGGTTGCCTTTAGAGAAGTCACGGATGTACTTGCCGCTGTTCAGAATCTCGCCATTGAAAAACTCCACATACCGCAATAGGTACTGCTCTACATCAGCACGTGTCATGTTGTGCAGACTGCCAATAAAGATAAAATACTCCTCCGGTGTCAGGTAATCGATCAGGAAGTTCTCATCCAGGAAAGATGCGGTATAGTTCTTCCAATCGTCCGTTTTAGCAACATTCTCGCCTTTAGAGAAGATACCACCTTCATCCGGCCGGATCAGGTCCAACAGCATGCGGAACAGCGTGGTTTTACCTGCGCCATTGTTCCCCACCAAGCCGATGGTTTCACCTTCATTAATTTGCAGTTGCGGAATATTCACCACGGTACGTTCCGCGTAGATCTTCTTTAGGTTCTTAATTTCTACAATCATTATTTTTCTCTGAAGCCTTCGGCGATTTTATATTTTCTCTTGTTAAATGCATTCACTAATACGTCTATCCAGAAGCTGCGGCTTAAAAAGCAAATTAAACCTGCAATACCCAATGCCGCGAGGCCCCAGTAAGGCTTTCCCATCAGGTTAAATGGCACGTAGAAGAGGTATGGTATCAGGAATACCGGCAGGCTCATCAACATGGAGGTCGCACCTACACCCTGCCAATTGAAGCTGGAACCGCTTTTCATATCAATGGCCTTGTAGTTAAACGTGGCCATGTACATGACCACAATTGGAGCAATCCCAATGCTGAAGAAATAAGCCGCGAACTGTACCACCAGAATCTTCCAACTGATGAAGCCATACAAGCTCACCACCGCTGTTAATACCGTAGAAGCCAAGGTAAACAGTAGCAGCTTCGCCCGGAAGAAGGTCTGTACGCGCACTTTATTACTCAGCAAGCCATCAAATTCAGCACTTTGCCAGCCAAACATAAACTGCCCATATAGCAGCACCATATTGCCAGTCATGAACACTGCGGCGAAGAGCATCAGACCAAAGTTGTTCTGATCCAGTTCCTTTTGCTTGTAGAAAAGCAATCCGTAGAAAATAAATAGCAGGCCTTTAGATACCGTAGATTTGCTTCGCTTATTGCGTAATATCAGTTTAATCTCCAGGGCCGCAAGCTGACCAGCAGCACCAAAGCGATCCAGAAAAGGATAGTCTGTGCTGGTTTTCTTTTCTTCGCCCGAACGGAGTTCTTCCATGTACAGGTTCTTGCGCAGGTAGTTCGCGTTCATAATAAAGACCCCGACCGCAGCCAAAGGGAACACCAAGGCAATGAGTGGTTGTTTCGCTACAGCGCTGAAGATCTGATTGGAAACTGCAGCAATGGAGAACACTTTAAAGTACTCCAGTAAACCCAGTATAATCAGCACTAAGAATCCGATAACAACAAAGCGGGTGTTCGATATGGAAAGTCGCTTTACATATAGCGCCAGGTAGTTATTGAAAATCGAAAGGGATACCACTGCAAGCATGTACATCATGGCCGCAAAACCACCGTATGTTCCCATCACGTTCATCAGTATGAAGGGGAAGAACAGGAACAGCGGGAAGATGTTAAAGGCAGAGAAAATAGCCCGTATGTTTAAGAAGTTCACCAGCTTACGCTTCGGAATTTTCAAATGCAGATAAGGCACAATGGCCAGTGTAGGCAGCTCCTGTATTTGTATCCTGGATAAAAATTCAAGTGCAAAATAGTATAGGATCAAGCCGTTGAATACATCCATCACCGCGCGGTCGGGATAAAGCTGGTGGATAAGCTTATCCATAAAGAAGCCGACCGCTAATGCACAAAGCAGTAGGTAGAGGATCAGCAAGCCCATAATGATCTGGACAGCGATGCTCGTTCCTTTACCTCTGGCCCGGAAAAAGCCCTTCCACTGGTGACTTAAAAATGTATTCAGCATATTTAGTAGTTATATTTCTTCTTCCAATTCTGGCGCAGTTTTTCCCGTAGCTTTTCCTCTGCAGGGTTTTTACCCGGATCATACAGCTTGGTGCCACTGATCTGCTCGGGCATATACTCCTGTTCGGAGAAATTCCCTTCAAAGCCATGTGAATACTGGTAATCTTTACCATAGCCAATGTTCTTCATGAGCTTCGTTGGCGCATTGCGGATGTGCAGCGGTACTGGCAAATTGCCGGTTTCCCGCACCAGCTGCTGCGCTTTGTTAATGGCTTCATAAGCCGCATTGCTTTTCGCAGATGAGGCCATATAGGTCACCGCCTGGGAGAGGATGATCCTGGATTCCGGAAATCCAATCACATTTACCGCCTGGAAGCAGTTGTTCGCCAATAATAAGGCATTTGGATTGGCGTTGCCGATATCTTCTGCAGCCAGGATCACAAGCCTTCGGGCGATGAACAGCGGATCTTCACCACCTTCAATCATACGCGCCAGCCAGTAAACGGCGGCATTCGGGTCCGAGCCCCGGATGGATTTGATGAAAGCGGAAATGATGTCGTAATGCTGTTCACCCGCTTTATCATACATGGCCAGGTTCTGCTGCGCATGTGCAAGCACACTTTCATTGGTCAGCACAATGTTGTCGCCGCCAATGCCGTTTATGGCTATTTCAAGCACGTTCAGCAGTTTCCTGGCGTCGCCGCCGGAGAGCCTGATTAACGCTTCATGTTCCTTTAAGGTGATGTTCTTCTGCTTAAGCACCACATCCTCGGCAATGGCGGTTTCCAGCAGGCCTTTCAGCTCCGCTTCATCCAACGACTTCAATATGTAAACCTGACTTCGGGAAAGTAAAGCCGAGATAACTTCAAAAGAAGGGTTCTCCGTTGTTGCGCCGATCAGCGTAACCAGTCCACGTTCTACAGCACCCAGGAGACTATCCTGTTGTGACTTAGAAAAGCGGTGAATCTCATCAATAAACAGGATCGGCAGGCCTAGCAGACTATCTTTCAGCGCGGTAGCACGGTCTATCACCTCACGGATATCCTTTACCCCGGAGTTAATCGCGCTAAGATTAAAAAAAGGGCGGTCCAGTGTTTTCGAAATGATATAGGCCAGGGTGGTTTTACCCACACCCGGAGGGCCCCAAAAGATCATCGAAGGCAGCTGACCGCTTTGAATGGCTTTTCTCAGTACCGCATCCTGACCCACCAGGTGTTTCTGGCCAACATATTCGTCCAGATTCTGTGGGCGCATGCGCTCTGCTAAAGGAGCTAGGTTCGGCATAGGCTATTTCGCTTGCGGTTTCTTCTTAAAGAACTTGCGCCTTGGCTTATTGTGCGCCGGCTTTTCGGCGGTCTCACTTTCCGTTACAGGGCCAAAATGCTCAGGCAGTGGAATACGGTTAATCGCCTTATCAATCAGCTTTTCAATATTGGCAAACTTACGCTTGTCCTTATCATTTACCAGTGTGATGGCCGTTCCGGTAGTTGCTGCACGAGCTGTACGACCAATCCGGTGTACATAATCTTCCGGGTCATGTGGTACGTCGAAATTGATCACCAGTGAAATACCTTCCACATCAATTCCCCTCGACAGTACATCCGTACCAATCAGTACAGGTACACGTTTATTTTTAAACTCTGATAATATCGCTTCACGTTCTTTCTGATCCAGGTCAGAGTGGAAAGCTTCCGCTTTAAACTTCAATCCTCGCAGCACCTTACCCAAATTCTTAACTTTCTCCTTGGTCGAAGCAAAGATGAGTACACTTGGGTAAACCTCCGGGTTCATGATTTCCGTCAATAGCTTTACCTTCTGACTATCGTGAATAAAATACGCCTGTTGGTTAATACCTGCTGCGGGTTGTGAAATGGCGATGCTCACCTGTTCAGGTTTATGCAACAGCTTTGCCGCAAGTGTTCTGATCTTTGGCGGCATGGTTGCCGAGAAAAGTATGGTTTGTCTCTTTTCCGGCAGGAAACTGATGATCTTCATGATATCATCATAGAAGCCCATATCCAACATGCGGTCTGCCTCATCCAGGATCAGGTGTTGTAGCTGATCCAGCTTCAGTAATCCGGAGGAAAGGTGGGAGATCAACCGGCCTGGAGTGGCAATGATGATGTCTACACCCTCACGCATTGAGCGTTTTTGCTGCTCATAGGCGATCCCGTCCCCACCACCATATACGGTCAGTGAGCTAATGTTGGTGAAATAAGACAAGGCCTCCACCTGCAAATCGATCTGCTGTGCAAGTTCCCTGGTCGGAGCCAGAATCAAGGTGTTATTATGACGGTTTTCCTGTAAACTGATCTTGTTCATCACCGGCAGTAGATAGGCGCCGGTTTTACCTGTACCCGTCTGCGCGCAGGCAATCAGGTCTTTGTCTGCCAGAATTAAAGGAATGGCCTGCTCCTGTATTGGCGTGGCATTTCGAAAGCCCATCGCCGATAAACCCTCATATAGATCAGGGTTAAAATTAAAATCTTTAAAATCCAATATACTTTTTGTTATTACTCCTATAAAAGTAACCTTTATTAATTTAAAATCCAGATGTATCTTAAACTAGTTACGGGAGCAGCAACAAGCTATTTACCAGCCTGATCGATCAAAGCCTGTATAGGTCTCCAGTCATACAAATGAAAAGTCATACCATTGCTCATGGCTACAAACATGCCCTTTTGGAATTGTCCGCCCAGGTTTACACTAGTCACATCGGCACCATCACATTCAATGGTAGAAACCGGGATTTCGGCCAATAGCGTATGCTTATTCGCATCACCATCACTGCCTTCACGAGCATAAACCATGAAGGTGTTCTTTTGTTGATTCGAAATCAACAGGTAACCTGTCGTTGCTGAACTCTTATAGATTGCAATACCTTCATGGTCTGCCTTGAAGTCGTTCTGTCCAAAGAAAGCCAGCTCCGCATCGTCCTTCTTATCAGGATCCGCATAGTATTTTTTTACGCCAGCCTGTTCATCTGAATAATAGATGTAGCCAAGTTCATTATCCACAGCAATCGCTTCGATCTCTTTTTTTTCGCTAAAGCTGCCAAACTTTCTAACCACCGTAGCCGTCGCTGCGCCTTTGCTTTCTTCCAGTTTATACTGCCACAGATAGCTGCCGGATGGGCCGGTCTTACGTCCCACAATCACAAATATCGCCTTATCTGAGGGCCTGGTATAAATAGAGAGGCCCATTGGATCACGCTCCGTTTCGCCTTCAAATACAGGGATCCCGCCGTTGTCAATTGGCTTCAGGTCCGGTAAGGAGAAGATGCGGATCTTATTTGTTTCCCGTTCCGTCGTCACTGCGATATCTAAAGTTCGGTTGCCGAGCTGAAATTGATAAGCGATGTCAACATTATTTGGCCTTTTCAGTGGTTCTGATTTGTTGATGATTTCTCCTTTAAGATTGTAGAGGTAAAGTCCGCCATCACTGTCTTTATCTGTTCCCACAATCAGGCTTTGGCTGGCGTCTGCTGGATTGATCCAGATTGCAGGGTCATCCGTATCATGTGGTGTCGGCTGGGTGACCACCACAGGTTTTAAGGCATTGGGTTGGATGGAAGCCAGTTTGCTGCTACTGCATGAACTTAGTGCAGCAAGGATCGCGAGGTATAATATTGTTGTTCTTTGTATCATAATCTTGGCGCCCGGAGGGCATTAGTTTAGGCCTGGGTTCTGCGGGTTTTCTGTCTTGCAGCCTAGAAATCGAATTTAAGTCCCAGGTTATAACGTGCCTGATAGTATTCAAGTTGTTTCGTTAGTGCAGTGGATCCCTGGTAGTAACGCAAGGGCTGATTGGTAATGTTGTTGGCTTCAGCGAAAATCCGGATGTGCTTTTGGATCTTGTATGAAGCATTCAGGTCAAGAAAGAACTGCTTGTCATAATAGCTGTCGTTGAACTCCTCAGACCCAAGTTCATCGAGGTAGCTTGAGGTATAGTTAGCAGATATCCTGGCAGAAAACTTCTTGTTTTCCCAAAACAGGGAGCCATTGAGCATGTGTGGTGCAGTACCAGGTAAAGTAACATTCAATCGTTCCGTGCCTCCCTCATCTGCAATTCCTTTTGCCTTGGATTTGGTGTAGGTATAATTTGCATAGATACCAAAACCCTTCAGAAATTTTCCTGGTAAAAAGTCCAGCTGTCTTTGGAAAGCGAATTCAAACCCATATACATCAACGTTATCGCCGTTTCTGGACTGGATAAAGGTCCAGCTTTCAGTAGAAGGGATTGGGTTTGCCTGATCAGGGAAGTCGCCAGCGAAGTTTGCAGCAGTGTACTGGTTGTTGCTATAGGTGTAGATGAAGTTATTCAGGTTCTTGTAAAATGCACCTGCAGAGACCAGACCGACCGACTTGAAGTAGTTCTCCACCATGAAGTCAAAGTTGTATGCATAGGTCGCCTTCAAGGCCGGGTTACCTGCCGAGATTTCCGTATCTGCAGCATTGTTATTCACGAAAGGTGCAAGCGCATAATAATCGGGGCGGGCAAGTGCGGTGGTAAATGCTGCCCGAAGTACCAGGTCATTGGTTGCATCGTACTTGAAAGAAAGCCCGGGCATCACATTCGTATAGCTGTTTTTGGTGTTGATTTCAGCTTCCAGTTCTTCTTCATCCAGTACACGGTTCCCGGTGTAGTTGATGCGTGTATTTTCAATCCTTGCGCCGACAATCATAGACAGTTTATCATTGAAATCCTGGTCCCACCTGATGTAACCTGCATAGATGTGCTCTTTGGCCTTATAGTTTTGCGAGAGAAATTCCGAAGGATCAAGTTCAGGTGTAAATAGCTCGGGGTCGTACAGGTTCAGGTTGCCAAGGTAGCTTGCGGATGCAAATGCACCAGGTACGAACTTGCTTCCAGGATTGAAACCCTGGCCGCTATAATAGTTCCCCGGTACTTCGGAAAGGGTACGCTCATCCTCAGGTTCATAAGAATAGAAGATGTTGTTCCTGGATTTATCTTTGATCCTGGCGCGCAGACCAGTTCTCAATCTTCCTTTTTGACCTGAAATCACTGAAAAAGGAATCCTGATGTTTAACTTCCCACCAAGTTCAGTTTCTTCTGTATGGTCTCTGTTTTCCGAAAGTGCAGATTGCTCAAATAAGTTCAAGGCATTACCGGTATGAAATACCAATGGTTTCCGCAAGTTACTGAGGTCCTCAGACATGCTTGCATTCTCTTGTTCAAACTCAATATATCGTTCATTTGGCCTGAATTCCCTGGCGGTAGCATAGTTTACGGACCAGTCCAGATCCAGCTTGGCATTCAGCAGGTGCTCACCTCTTAAAGCATAGTTTTGCACGCGCTGATCTTCCAGCCTGCGGCTTCTATTCCGGCTGTTTGCACTGCCGCCTTTGGTTTCCCGCTTAATGTCCCCCGTAAAGCCAGTAATGGTCTCTCCATTATAAGTCGGTACAAGGTTGTCATAGGTCGTTCTGAACCGGTTCTCGCGGTCATCCCTCCAGTTGTATATGGCATTGGCAAAGATGGTGTTGTTCTCGTTAAACTTGAAGTCTAAAGCCAGGGCGGCACTCCTGCGAATCCGTTGCACATCATATTTTCTGATATCAGATTCCTGCACATAAGTGTTATTGAATTCATCTTTCACCCAAACGGCTTCGATGTTATCCGATCCAAAGTCATTGTTGTTATAGGATCCACTGGCCACCACACCAAGTTTGTTGTTGAGGAAACGGTTGCCGTAAACAAGTCCGCCGGTCACAATGCCGCTTTTACGAATGGGGCCATAGCCTCCTGCAAGTGTTGCGGAGATGCGCTCAGCATTCGGTGTTGCCCGGGTAATCAGGTTTACTGAGCCACCAATTGCATCGGCGTCCATATCCGGGGTCAGTGTTTTATTCACTTCGATCGTTGCGATCATATCAGATGGGATCAGGTCCATTTGCACATTCCTGTTGTCGCCTTCGGCGGATGGTATGCGATCGCCGTTTAGGGTAACGGAGTTCAGTGCAGGTGCTAATCCGCGGATGATGATATTTCGTGCTTCCCCCTGATCGTTTTGCATGGTGATGCCCGGCACACGCTTTAATGCGTC
This sequence comes from Pedobacter sp. SAFR-022, assembly GCF_051965375.1. Lineage (NCBI taxonomy): Bacteria > Pseudomonadati > Bacteroidota > Sphingobacteriia > Sphingobacteriales > Sphingobacteriaceae > Pedobacter > Pedobacter sp. SAFR-022. The sequence continues at coordinate 860,072 of NZ_JBQCME010000001.1, read as the reverse complement.
GCCTATGTTAGCATCCGGGAACCTTCCAACTTGATCGGATGATATGACATTGCTGATGTTACGGTTTGTTTTCTGCTGGTTCAGTGCCCGTGCCTGGCCAAGGCCACGGTCGCCGCGGATCACCACGTCATGAAGGTTTTCTGCGGTACTGCCCAATACAAGATTGACACTGGTATTTCTGCCAGCATCAACAACAACCTCTTTCCGTTGCGACCCATAGCCAATATACATTACTTCAATCTGGTAGGTGCCAGCTTGTACATTCAGGAATTCAAAATCGCCGATCTGATTGGATACGGTGTATTTATTTCCGGCATTTAACAGTCGGATGGTTGCTCCTGGCATGGAGATATTGCCTTCCAGACTGGTGACCTTACCAGAAATAATCCCTGTTTTTTGTGCAGAGGCGCTTAAGCCCAAAACGGAAATAAATAGAAGTAGTAGTAATCGTCTTATCATGTACTTGCTGTTTGATGAGGCGAAACTATCAAGCAAGTATTACAACGATGTTAAGCTAAGATTATCAATCAGCAATAAAGCAATCTGCGGATTACAATTACATAAGATTATTGTAACAAAGGAGATCAGCAAACCGACCTTAGGATTAATGCCTACAAACTCCGGGTGTAATTTTAATCATGTATGTAGGGCTCAGAGGGTGTGCTTCGTTAAGTTGCAGGAATCCATGTAGCTGCTTGGGTATTCTACCTTCTTGGCTGCTCTTTGTACGATTAAATATACCCTTCTTTTCTTCTCTTACTACCTGAAGTTCCGGTTTCTGAAACCTCCGCGGAAGCTGACTTGTTGAAATCTCCGTCAACCTATTTTAAACAACCAAAAACGAATTAACTATGTTCTATCATGACAACAAGCTACAGTACCAGGTACGCGTAGAAAAACCAAACCCCGCATTTGCTAAGCTCCTGCAACAAGCCATTGGCGGTATTGAAGGAGAGATCAGAGTCTGTCTGCAATATCTTTTCCAGGCATGGGGAAACCGTGGTCCAAACAAATACCGCGACATGCTACTGGATACTGGTACCGAGGAAATCGCGCACATTGAAATGCTGTGCACTGCTGTTGCCCTGAACCTTGAAGGTGCAACGCACGAGTTGAGAGATAAAATTGCCGGAGAAAATCCATTGGTGAGTAATATTCTAGGTGGAATGGATCCTAGACACGTGCTGTCTTCAGGACTTGCGGCCATGGCTGTTGATGCGAACGGCGTTCCATTCAACGGTTCATGGGTTGTAGGTAGTGGAAATATCGCTGCGGATATGTATGCAAACGTGATGGCCGAATCTACTGGCCGTGTGCTGGCTACCCGCTTATACGGCTTAACCGACGATCCTGGTATGAAAGATATGCTGTCCTTCCTGATTACCCGTGATGCCATGCACCAGAACCAGTGGCTGGCAGTATTGGAAGATTTAGGCGGCGTAAGTGCAAACTTACCGATACCAAACACTTTCCCAATGGCAGATCATGTCGAGGCCTTTGACTATGCCTTTGTATCTACAAACATCGAAAAACCTACTGTTGCTCCCGATGCACGCTGGGCTAGTGGACCATCGATTGATGGAAAAGGTCAGTTCAGATACGTGCCTGCTGAGCCATTTGGTGGCGAGCCTCAACTAGGCCCACCGGATGTTAAAGGTTTTGCTCAAGAGCAACAAATGACAGGTGGCATGGATAAAGGCATCATCGAAAATATCAAAGATACCTTACTTCCTTAACGATCATCATCCTATAATTGAGCCGCCAGGAGAACCTTGGCGGCTTTTTTGTTGTTAGCGGAATAATAACTTACTTTGAATCTCAGATTTTCAATAAACATTACCATTGGACAATATCAACAACGGTGAGTTCTCTTTTAGCCACCAAGACACCAAAAAGGACTTTGAACTTATTTCAAAGGCTATCGATGCTTCAATTTCCGGTATCATCCTGACCGATAACCTACAGCCGGATAATCCCATTATTTACTGCAATGCTGCATTCGAAAAAATGACCGGATACGTGAGATCTGAGATCATTGGCCATAACTGTCGCTTTTTGCAGAAAGACGATCGTAATCAGGAAATGAGGTTTGTATTGCGGGACGCGGTTCAGAATGGTCAGGACTGCTGTGTAGAAATTCGCAACTACCGTAAAAACGGAGAACTTTTCTGGAACGAGCTTTATATGTCGGCCATCCGGGATGAAAAAGGTACAGTAACCCATTTCATAGGGGTGCAGAATGACATCACCCTTCGCAAAAAAGCGGAGCAGGAGCTTAAGATGCAGCAGGACCTGATGGAAAAGCGTATCGAAGAGCGTACGCAAAGCTTGAAAGATAGTGAAGATTATTTGGCAAGTATTATCCAGACCGTTCGGGAGAGCTTAATTGTGCTCGACCAAAAATTCAACGTATTAAGTGCCAATGATCATTTTTTGAGAACATTCAAAGTAAATATTGAAGATACCATTGGAAAGCACCTTTATGATCTTGGTAATGGGCAGTGGGATATCCCTAAACTTAAAGAATTATTGGTAAGCATTTTACCAACCAGCAATCCAGTGGAGAATTTTGAGGTGGAACATGACTTTCCATACATCGGCAAGAAGCTAATGCTGCTGAACGCCTACCGGGTGGAGTTGAAGGGAAATTATAAAGATCGGATCCTGCTTGCAATTGAAGATATCACGGAGCGCCGGGAGATAGACCGGAGAAAGGACGATTTTCTTTCTATCGCCAGTCACGAGCTGAAAACACCGCTTACAACCATAAAAGGGTATGTACAGGTATTAGAACGCTTAATGCCCGAAAATGCAAGTGAAAAGTACAGGTCTATTGTCACTAAAACTGCCAGCTACATCGACCGATTGAATAACCTGATTGCTGAGTTATTGGATGTTTCCAGGATTCAAACGGGTAACATAGAAGTACATAGGGCCTATTTTGACTTTGATAAGATGGTGGCAGAAACGGTCGAAGCCATGCAGCTTGCTTCTGTAGGCCCGAAAATTGTTATTAAGGGAAAAATTGGCATAGCATATAATGGTGATGAACCGCACATCGTTCAAGTAATAACAAATTTGCTCTCTAACGCGATTAAATACGCGCCTGAATCTCCGGAAGTGGTGGTCTATTTATCCTTGGTAAGCGACTACATTAAAGTGTCCGTGATGGATTCTGGAATGGGGATCAGTTATGAAAATCAAAAGCGGATCTTTGAACGGTTTTTCCGCGTTGGAGAGATCCAGCAACGTTTTCCTGGAATGGGAATCGGATTATACCTATGTGACCAGATCGTGAAGAATCATGGAGGTTCATTATGGGTGGATAGTGAAAAAGGAAAAGGCTCAACATTCAGTTTTACGTTGCCATTAAAACAAAAGGGAAATGACGAATAAGACAATACTAGTTTGTGATGATAATGAAGGCATTTTGGACATGCTCGGCCTGATCTTGGAAGATGCCGGCTTTGACGTCATTCCTGAACAGAATAGCTTGAATATTTACAACCTGATTGAAAAGAAACAGCCCGATCTGGTGCTGCTGGATCTATGGATGCCGGTACTTTCGGGTGACCAGGTGCTGAAAACACTTCGCCAGAATGCCAGAACAAAGGAGCTGCCGGTTATTGTGATCTCCGCCAGCACTGAAGGAAATAAAATAGCCGCCGAAGCAGGTGCTACAGCTTTCATTGCTAAGCCATTCGATGTGAATGACCTGGTTACCAAAATTCAGGGGCATCTGAGTTAATTGTTAAGGGCTGCTTTTTCCTGAAAGCAGCCCTTAACAATCATATGATCTAAATAGGCGTTTATCGTTCGCCAGTTCTTGCTAAGCTGCTGCCGAATGCGTAAGTCTTCAGCAGATAGATCATTGCAAAGATTGGTGGAACACCAAAGATCCCAACCAGCCAAAAGATCATGGAAATTCCACGTTCGTTTCTTAATACTTTGTAGGCAGCAAAGACTACCGTAGAGAAAATGAAGAGTATCAGGAGCCATATTTCTGTTGCTCCCAGATTGATGAACGTCAATAACATAAGCAGTTAATTTTCTGAAAAATACTAAAAAATCAGGATATCAAAAAGACCTGGTTCGGCTATTCAGCGCCTCCCTAGCGCCTTTTCTTCGCCTGGAGCCGAAGCATAGGCGAAGAAAAGGCGAACAATAGGCGGCGAAGAGGCGACCAGGAACCGAAAGTGCTACCTCGATTTATGCCACTTAATTACTTGTTTTTATCTGCGTAACCGAACACTTTTTTAAGCAGGGTAGTAGAGCGTGCGTTGATGTTCTGGCGAATCTGTAGTTCTTCCTGGGCAACCTGTACAAACATGCCGTCAATTGCTTTTTGAGTTACATACGCTGTAAGATCTGCATTAACGGGTTTTACCAATGGGATCTTGTTATAGCTGTTCGCGGCTTCGGTCCAGTATTTTGTTGCACCTACTTTATTGAGGCTGGAGCCTATGATCGGGCTGAACCTCGTCATCAGCTGTGCGGTGGTAACACGTTTGAAGTAGTCTGTGGCAGCGTCTTGTTTACCCAACAGAATGTTTGTAGCATCTGTAATGGTCATCTGTTTAATGGCGGCAAGAAAGATCGGCTTGGCCTCTTTCGCCGCATCTTCCGCAGCCCGGTTTAAGCTGGTGATTACATTATCAGCCACGCTGCCCAAACCCACACCACGAAGGGCGGTTTCAACTTTCTGCGCTTCAGGTGGGAAAAGGATCTTTACGGCCATATTCCCAAGGAAGCCGTCTTTCTCGGATAGCTTGTCTGCCCCGTTTGAAGTTCCGATTTCCAGTGCTTGTTTGATGCCTGAGGCGATCTCAAGCGTGCTCGGCGTGCCTGTGGCACCTGCCTGCTTCAGAATATTTCCCAGTTGGGCTTTTGATTGCACATCGCAGCTGCTGATAAATAGAAAGCAGGAGGCAATGGTCAGCATCACAGCATTTCTTAAAGATGATTTTTTCATACCGGCAAAATTGCAAATTTTCAGCCAGTAATTTTTTCGGGCGGTTTGTCGTTGATTCTCCTAAGAGGAATGAGAAATTATCTTTATACTTGATTTTATAAGATAACGCTTTGAAGTTTATAAAAGATAACACCAAATTAAAACAGCTGGAAGATGCTGAATTAATATCCAGGTACCAGCAAACGGGCGACCTGGAACTGCTTGGTGTGCTGTACAATCGCTACATGCACCTGGTATATGGTGTTTGCCTGAATTACTTCAAGGATGAGGAGCAAAGCAAAGATGCGGTGATGCAGATCTTCGAGGAGCTCGTGCTGAAAGTTAAGTTGCACCAGATTCAGAACTTCAAAAGCTGGTTGCATGTGCTTACCCGGAACCATTGTTTAATGGCGCTGCGGAAGCTGAGCAAAAATAATGTGGTCTCTTTGGAGGAAGGACTTGTGGAAAACAGTGATTTTGTGCATCTTGATATGGATAATGCTAAGGAAACGCAGCTAAGTACCATGGAAAAGTGCATGGAAACCCTTCCCCCGGAACAAAGGATCAGTGTAGACCTGTTTTACCTGCAGGAGAAGAACTACAAAGAAGTGGCAGCTATTACCGGATACGACCTGCAAAAGGTTAAAAGCTACATCCAGAATGGCAAAAGAAATTTAAAAATCTGTATTGAAAAAAATAGTGGAGGACAGTAACTGGTTAGATATTGATGTGCTTGAAGATTACCTGGATGGTAAGCTTGATGACAAGATGATGTACCGGGTGGAACGTGAAGCCCTGGAAGACCCTTTTGTTGCGCAGGCCTTGGCTGGATTGAGCCAGTCGCCAAAGCGATCCAGGCAGTCCTTATCGTTGTTGCAAAAGCAGCTTGAAACCCGCATTGCTGGCCATGAAGAAAGTAAAAAAGAATCAGTGATTACCGGGCAGCGCCTGAGTATTGCTGCTACGGCAGCGTTGATCTTCATCCTGGGGGGTATCATCTTCTGGATGAAGTATAACAACAATCAAAAGGCAAAAGTGCCGGCAGTAGTTGAGGTAAACCTCGATCCGGCACATGCCATGGACAAGGCTAAACCAACGGTTGGTTGGCCAGGCTATTTCAGTTATTTAAAAGAAAATAATCAGCTGACGAAAAAAGAGACGATTGGTAAGGCCGTAGAGTTGTCTTTTACGATCGGGAAAGACGGCAGGCCGGAGAATGTCAGGGTTTACAAGAGCCTGGGAAAAGCTTACGATGCGGAAGCCCTAAGACTGTTAAAAGCTGGACCGAACTGGGAAATCCCGCCTGATCCAGCTTTTGTAATGAAGTTGAATATTGATTTTTAAACCTGCCTCGGCAGGTTTTTTCATTATAAGATCACGTAGTGTACAAAGGCATAGGTTAAGCCTGCAAGGGTTGCGGAAACCGGGATGGTTAGTACCCAAGCCCATAAAAGGCTTACGGTTACACCCCAACGTACGGCTGACACCCTTTTCAGTAAGCCTACACCGACGATAGAACCGGTGATGGTGTGGGTCGTGGAAACCGGGATACCGAAATGTTCGGTGATACCTAGGGTCACGGCACCTGCAGATTCTGCGGCAACACCTTCAAAAGCATTTACCTTGGTAATTTTAGAACCCATCGTTTTCACGATCTTCCAGCCGCCACTCATGGTACCTAAACCAATGGCTGCATAACAGCTTATTGGGATCCATTCTGGCATGGCATCGCCAGGAGATAAAGCATTGGCAGAGATCATGGCCACATAGATAATACCCATTACTTTCTGTGCATCGTTACCACCGTGTGTAAAGCTCAATGCCGCAGATGAAATCAGCTGCAGTCTCTTAAACCACTTTTCAGCGGTTGAGGGCCTTGCATTTTTGGAGATGTGCATGATGATGATGGAGATCAGCACGGAGATGATCATTCCAATTACCGGGGCAAGCACGATAAAGGCAACTACTTTTAAGATCGGTGCAAAGTTTACCGCAGCAAAGGCGCTGCTACCCATGGTTAGTGCTTTCGCCATACCTGCGCCGGCAAAACCACCGATCAGCGTGTGCGAAGAACTTGATGGTACGCCGAACCACCAGGTAAAAAGATTCCAGGCAATTGCAGCAAGCAATCCGGATAAGATCACTTCCAGGGTAATAAACTCTTCAAAAACGGTTTTGGCAATGGTATTTGCAACTTTATGGTCTGTGAAAACGAAGTAAGCAGCCATGTTGAACACGGCAGCCCAGAGCACAGCCTGGAAGGGGGAGAGTACCTTGGTAGATACAATGGTTGCTATCGAGTTTGCTGCATCATGGAAACCATTGATATAGTCGAACGCAATAGCAAGTACAATTACTACAACCAATAAGGTAGTTATCATTTTACTTTGTTTTAAGCGTTTTTAACCAAAATGGATTCCAGCACATTTGCTGCATCCTCACATTTATCTGTTGCCAGTTCCAGGGTCTGCAGCACTTCTTTTTGCTTGATCAGTTCAATGGCATTGGTTTCAAACTCAAATAAACGTGCAATCGCCAGGTTACAAACGTAGTCTGCCTGATTTTCGCCGCTGTTGATTCTAACACAGGCATCAGCAATAACCCTGATGTTTTTAAAGCTTCTCAATTCTTTGATCGCCTTTTCAAGGTCAGTACACATTTCAACCAGCAGTTCTGCAAGTTTGATCATGGCATCGCCAATATTGGTGATGGCGTATAGTTCGATGTTGCTTGCAGATGCGTGAATATAATCTGCGATATCATCAACTGCACTGGCTAGTGCGTGGATATCCTCCCTGTCGAAAGGCGTGATAAAGTTCTTGCTTAGTTCAAGAAAGATAGAGTGGGTAATATCATCGCCCACGTGCTCAAGGCGTTCTATCTCTTTAATGTGTTCTTTTCTTTTTTCAAGATCAGTGGTGCTTAATGCAAGTAATAAAGCTTCTGAGATCCGAAGGATGTTGCTGCCAGCCTGCTCGAAGAGGGGTTGGAATTTTTTGTCTTTTGGGGTAAAGAACTTAAAAAGGTTGTTCATTGTATGTGTTTTTGGAAACTTGAATACCTTGCAAAAGTAGCCTTGCAATGTTAAGTTAATGTTAACACTTCACAATAATGTAATATGAGCCGAAGAATATTGAAGGCAGATTGGGTAATGTGACGCTGGGGGTACATTCTTGGTAGGCTACAGGTAGGTTATCAAAGTTCGGCTAGGATCGGGAGATTTGGTGTAATCTTCTGTTAAGCCTATTTCCAAAATTACTTCTTTTCACTAAGTAGCTTTTCCAATTTTGCTTTGCTCTCCGGAATATTTTTCAGCTTTAAAGCTGTTCTAAAAGCATTTATAGCCTTGGGTTTATTGCCGACAGCAACATAAAAATCTCCTAAAGAGTCATACCAATCCCCGTTGTTGGGATGGTTTGCAACATTGAGTTTGAATAACGATTCTGCTTTTTTAAACTGTTTGGTAGCGATCATCTGGTAACCTAAACTATTCACTTGGCGTTCAGCAGGTTTTATGGTATAACCCATCTGCATAGAAACATTGTTATAGTGCGCCACTAACAACGAATCCAGACTGAAGTTCGGATCTGCCATTTCACTGTCGTATATTCTAAGTTTATAGAAATCAAAAATGTATCTAAGTGCATCATATTCCCCCATAAACCTGACAGAGGGGTGGTTATCATCTTCGTAAAACTTGAATTTGTAACGAAGTTGATTTTGATTTGCTTTTTGGAGTTCTTTTATGAACCTTAAATTCGCCCGGATAAGGTCTGTATTTTCACTTGTATCTTTCTGGACAGTCAGCGTATCGATTCCTCTTTCCAATCGATTTGCCATAGCCATATACAGCGTTTTTCCTTTATAATTGTGAGTAGGTAACATGGTTTTTGCCTCTTCTACAACTTTCGCCTTATTCCACCACAAGGCACCATCCAGGGAAACATATGCATTAAACAAATTCGGTTTGTGAAGTAACGTATTCATCACAGTTAAGCCACCTACCGAATGGCCTATAAAGGTTTTATATGTTGTGGTAGGATAAGTTCGATCAATGTAAGGTATAAGCTCTTTTTCGATAAAAGACATAAACTTCTCTCCATTACCAACAAACCCTTTGAAATCTTTATCAGACCCGGTTGTTAATTCAGCTAACCTGTCGGACTGCGCTATCCCAACGACAATCATTGGAGGACACAGGCTTGTTTCTTCCATGTGCTCGGTAATACTTACGACACTATTAAAATTTTCGATACCATCCAACAGGTAAATCACAGGATAATTACCTCGATCTTTTATTTTGGCTCCACCGTTGCTTTTAGGAATATGGATCAGAACTTCACGATCCTGTCTTAAGATCTTTGAAGGTATGGTATCTGAAAATCCAGTGATGAAGCGAGTATTTTCTTGGGCTTGAACGTAAAAAGAGAATAGTAGGAAGATGACAGAACAATAAAGTGATTTCATTAATTGGTTCGGATATTTTTGTGTTTTCTGGTGCTAAGATATTTTATACTTTAGAATAATTACCTTTTAATTAGTTAACATTATTCCTTTTACGGTAGTAAAGGGCTATGCAGCCATTCTTGAAGGTCCGCGTTTCTACCAGTTCAAGCTTAAATTTTTCGGGGAGGCTGCCGGCATTAAGTAAATGTCTTCCACTACCGACCAGGACGGGGTGTACAACTAAGTAAAAGTCATCGATCAGGCCCGCCGTCATCAGTTCGGGCAACATGCTTACGGTATCAACCGAAATCGTTTTGCCAGGCTGCGCTTTCAGTTTCCGTAGTTCAGCTGCTGGGTCATCCCTGATGATTGTAGTCTTGCTGTCCATGGTTTCCAGAGATCGAGACACCACCACCTTATCAATGGAGACAAGCCTTTCCGCGAACCGGATTTCCGCAGCAGAGCCGGAACGGTCTTTTGCAACATCGGCCCAGTATGGAAACATGAGCTGATACATGACCCGGCCATAAAAAAGCAGATCCACATCATCCATCATCCAGGTAAAATATTCCATCAGCTCTTCAGTAGGCTCGCCTATGGTGTGATCGCAATAGCCATCCAGACTAATGTTTAAACAAAATGATACCTTTCTCATATTATAAAAATAGCTAAAGGTTGAAAGAGTTAGTGTTTTGTCACTAATCATTTTTTACTATTCTGTTTCGATTTTCAGCGCGTTTCCCAATGACGAAAATAGTAAGCTGTTCCTGCCTTAGTACGATCAGTTTGCCTTACTAAGCTCAGCTTCTCCCCAGTAAGCAACAACCCACTGATTTCCTTTTTGGATTATTTGATTATTGATGTCCTTTTTCCTTGAGCAACATGGCTTATCGCTCTATGTCTCCAGTCGGGCGTCAGTCCTTCTTCCGGCTTCGGATCACGAAATCCATGTATCTTCAACTTTGCTGATCACCCATTTATGGTCGATTTTTTTAATAGTGATTTTGTAGCCCAGACCACATTTTCCTCCACAATAATAACTTACATCTAAGAATCCATGTTCCTTGGTAACATTAAACTTTATATTAGAAAACACTAAAACACCTGCAAACTTAGGGTACTTAGCAATCCAGTTCTCATATTCAGCTGCTGGTTGTAATTCGGAAAGGTGCTTAAACGTGAACTTCCGACTATTAAAACGTTGTAATTCTGTTTTGTCGTCGATCAAGCCGCCCTTTCCAATAGCAATGATGAGGTTAAGTGTGTCATTTTTTAAGGCGTTCAATCTTTTTTCATGAACAACATCTCTTCTATATTGGCCAACGGTGTCTTTTCCAATCCAATTCCCCTTATGATCAAAAACATCTTTCCCGCTTTCCGGGAAACTTGTATAGAGTCTTTGATCCTTATAGGTCGAATCAACAACCTTTAAAAATATCTCGTTAAAAACATCTTGTTCAAACTCCTCCTCGGTAACCTTTTTTTCACAACTAAAGATTGTTAGTACGAATAGCAAAAAAGCGAACCTTACTCGACTCATGATTAAATGATTGATGATATGTATTCCAAGATCCGGTACCGCCATACTTTACGTCCCAAGAGACTGCTCGATCAAGTAGACTAATTTGTTGGTTTTAGCCAATGGGCACCTTTTTAGAATTTGACAACCTAACTCTTCTTTTCTAAAGTAAAGGCAAATGTGGTCCCGATTTGTAGGGTGCTTCTTACAGAGATGATTTGCTGATGTGCCTCCAGGATATGTTTCACGATGGCCAGACCAAGCCCTGTGCCACCTACTTCACGGGCGCGGTGAGAGTCTACCCGGTAGAAGCGTTCAAAAAGCCTTGGCAGGTGTTTTTCGTCGATGCCGATGCCATCATCCGTCACTTCAATAAGGTATTGATCATGCAGTTCAAAGATCTTGATGGCGGTAGAGCCATTTTCTTTACCATATTTTAAGGAGTTCTGGATCAGGTTGATCATAACCTGACGGATCTTCTCGCGGTCTGCCCAGACCATTGCCGGCGTGGTGTATTTTTCTTTGAAAGACAGCACTATGCCTTTAGCTTTTGCTTTGTCTTCCATGCCATCCATGATTTCACGGGCAAGATGTACAAAGTCGAACTTCTCATAATTAATTGGGATCTCACCAGTTTCCAGCTTGGAAATGGAGTCCAGGTCATTGATGAGGTAGCTTAAACGTTCTACGTTTTTGCCGGCCTTGTTCAGGAAGTTTTTCGCGGTATCCGGGTCATCATGCAGGCAGTCACACGCGGTTTCCACATAACCCTGAATGGCAAACAATGGCGTTTTAAATTCATGTGATACGTTGGAAAGGAACTCGCGCCTGAATTGTTCTTGCTTTTTAAGCACATCGATCTCTTTCTTTTTCTCGCGTGCCCATTCTTTAACCTCATGTTCCACATCATTGATCGGGTCGCTGCTTACGTATTCACCCAAAGCATCTTTGAGATCCTTACCAAGTTTCAGGTTATGGATAAGCTTATAGATCAGCTTGATTTTAGAGTAGATATACTTCTCTAACAGGTAGTAGAATACGATAAAGCTGGTGATGAATGATACCCCGAAAGATACCAGCATGTAATAAAGGCTACCCTGAAAATGGAAGTTTACCAGAGCAATGGAGATGGCTACTGCTGAAGCAGTGATTAATACGAGGACGCTTAACTTCATGTGTGTAAGCTACGAGTATTATTTAAATTTCAAATTAAGCTGACATGATGATTTCATCAAAATTATACCTGTTTTTCAGTAAGGTATTTCCAATAGCGTTTCGGTACATGCTGTACGTGTAGTTTGGTGTTCTTACGGGCAGGAATGTTGGTGCTTTTGAAGTAGTCTTTCCATAAAAGGGCATAGAGGTTTTCTTTCTCTGATAGTACATCCGGCTTAGTGTTCATCAGGTTGTGCTCTTCTGCCCGTTGCATGGTGATTTCTTCCAGCGAGTTCAGGTCGAAAAAGAGCCCGTAATGGCGTTTCAGGTCGTAGATGATCCATTGCTGATCCTGATATCGGTTGCGGAAGTGTTTACCAAGCAGGGGCAGTACATTGAAATCAGGGTCGATGCCGCAATAGAAGATCCCGTCTGCGGCATGCTGAAAACGGATGAAGGCTTCCATACGATGCTTTTCCCGTTCTACCTTGCGCGCCATCTGCGCCACTTCAAGCACATGTTCATTGCCGTAGTTGTTTTCGGCCCCTGGCGGGTTTTGAAACAGGTAGCAAATCAGCTGGAAAAGGTGTTCATGTGTTTCAGGTTTTTCGGAAAGGTAGGCGCAGGTGAGGCGACGGACCCAGCCTTTATCCAGCCGTTGCTGCAAGCCTTTCCATACGCGGGCAGCCTGCTGCTCGTTGGACAGGATTTGCATACATTGTTCAAATGCACCTGGTTGGTACAGCCGTTCATTGCGCAGGCTGACTTCACCGGGCTTGCGCTCGAACCACTCGAAGACCGCGCTGAGCAGGCCTTCCATACTGCCATCAAAGAGGTAGGTCTGCATTAAAAAAGTATAAGTTGATTGGTGTCGTGTTTCAGGTACTTACTCTGACTTTCGGCCAGGATGAAAGACTTGATCTGGGTACTTTGATAATCCTTCATTTGATAGGGGGTATCTGCACATTTGATGAAGTGTCTTGCGCGGTTGTAGGACACTCCGATCTTCTTTAGCTGGTCGATGCGCAGCTTGCCAAACTTACGCGCCTGTACAATCTTTTTGGCAGAGCCAACGCCGATGCCTGGTACACGCAGGATCATCTTGTAGTTTGCTACATTGATGTCTATCGGGAAGTAATGCAGGTTCCGCAGTGCCCAGCTTAGCTTGGGATCAATATCAATGTCCAGGTGTGGATTGGCATCATTCAGCAGTTCGTTGACATTGAAGCCATAGAAGCGCATGAGCCAGTCCGTCTGGTAGAGCCGGTTTTCGCGAATTAATGGCGGCTGACTGCCCAGCATCGGCAGTCGGTTATCGTTACTGATTGGGATGTATCCGGAATAATAGACGCGCTTTAAAGAAAAGTTTTTGTAGAAAGTATCTGCGGTTTGCATGATGTCCTTATCTGTTTCCGGTGTAGCTCCGATCACCATCTGTGTACTCTGGCCTGCAGGTACGAACTTCGGAACGCTTTTGATCAGCTTCTTTTCTTCCTTGAACTGCAGGATCTGCTTTTGCACCATATTCAGGGGATCGATCACTTCCTGGTGTGATTTATCAGGTGCGAGCAGTTTAAGTCCGCTTTCCGTTGGCATTTCCAGGTTGATGCTCATCCGGTCGGCATACATACCCGCTTCACGGATCAAGTCTTCACTGGCACCCGGGATGGTCTTCAAATGGATGTAACCGTTAAAGCGCTCTTCCAGGCGGAGTTTCTTAACCACACGTAATAATCGCTCCATCGTAAAATCAGCATTCTTAAAGATACCGGAGCTGAGGAACAGTCCTTCAATGAAGTTACGACGGTAGAAGTTCATGGTGAGTTCTACCACTTCTTCTACGGTGAAGGCAGCACGTTGAATGTCGTTGCTTTTGCGGGACACGCAGTAGGCACAATCGAAAATGCAGTGGTTGGTGAGCAGGATCTTTAGCAGGGAAACACAGCGGCCATCTTCGGTGTAGGTATGGCAGATTCCGGAAGCATGGCTATTGCCAAGGCCTTTGTTGTCGTTTTTACGGGTGCCGCCGCTGGAGGAACAAGAAACGTCATATTTTGCTGCATCAGCAAGAATATTCAGCTTTTCTCTAATACGTTCAGACATAGGATGATATTTACTAACAAAGATAGCAAATATCAGGCTAAAAATTTTAGTATATTAGCGTTTGCCTTCCCACTCTTTGTAAAATTGTTCCAGGTATTGGAGCATGAAGTCATGTCTTTGTTGCGCCATTGCTTTGCCTTTTTCCGTTCTCATCAAGTCTTTTAGCAGCAGTAGCTTTTCGTAGAAATGGTTTATGGTCGGTGCAGTGGTGTTCTTATAAGCTTCTTTGCTCATGTTTTCTACCGGAGGAATGGCAGGATCATAAAGCACGCGGTTCTTGAAACCGCCATAGGTGAAAGCGCGGGCAATGCCGATGGCGCCAATAGCATCCAGGCGGTCAGCATCCTGAACTACCTCAAGTTCTTTGGAGTGGAAACTCACGGTACCCAGGCTTGCTTTAAAGCTCATGTTCAGGATGATCTGTTTTACATGCAGGATGATTTCAGGCGCAAGGTTCAGGCTTGCCATAAACTCACCGGCGATGCGTGGACCGATCTCTTCATCGCCGTTATTGAACTTGCTGTCGGCAATGTCGTGCAGCAAAGCCGCAAGCGATACCACCAGGGTATCGGCCTGTGCAGATTCGTTTATGGTTAATGCAGTTTTGTAAACACGTTCGATATGAAACCAGTCGTGGCCTGCTTCAGCACCAGCCAGTGTTCTTTTTACAAAAGCAATAGTTTGCTGAATGATTTCCTTTTCTTGCATGCTTCTTTGAAGTTTCTAGTCTTTTACCGGGCGTTCGCCTTCTGGTCTGCGGCTACCGCTATACAATTCGTACTCCAGCATACGGCAATCTAACTTACCATTGTAGAACTCGAGTTTACGTGCAGCTTTAAGTCCGATCTTCTTTGCAAGATCTGGATTGCCCGTAAAGATGTAGCCGGTATAACTTTTACATTCTTTTTTCATGAAATCACCAATGCGTTTGTAGGTAAGCTCGAGCTGTGAATGCACTCCAAGACGCTCGCCATATTCCGGGTTGAAAACCACAACGCCGTTGGCATCCTGTGGAACTGGGGTTTCAGCGAAGTCGCAGACCTCGAAAGTGATCAGCGTATCCACTCCTGCAGTTTTCGCGTTTTTGCGACTTACATCAACAGCATCTTCTGAAATATCAGAAGCAACAATGGTCAGGTCTACGTTTTTAACTACCTGATCTTTAAGTATGCGGCGTTCTGCGAAGAAAACCTGCTCATCATAGCCAAGGATATGCATGAAACCATAATTCATGCGGTACAGTCCCGGGCGACGGTTGGTGGCCAGTAATGCCGCTTCAATGGCTAAAGTTCCAGATCCACACATGGGGTTGATGAAAGGCGATTTCATATCCCACTTGGTGCTCATGACTACACCTGCAGCAAGCGCTTCAAGCATGGGCGCTTTTCCAGGAATCTTACGGTAGCCGTGTTTGGCAAGTGTTTCACCCGAGGTGTCAATGAAGATATCTGCGTTTTCGTCTTTCCAGTAAAGGTGAATTACGGTCTTGTTGGCGTCGGCACCAGAATTCGGGCGGATACCCTTTTTCTCTTTGATGCGGTCAACAATTGCGTCCTTAACTTTCAGGTTGGTGAACAGTGGTGTGGTGATGGTTTCGTTATCCACATTTGAGGTAACAGAGAAATATCCGGCGAAATCGATCAGCTCTTCCCAAGGCATGTCGACCACTTCGCGGTAGAGTTCTTCGGGGCTGTTGATCTTGAAGCTTTTCAGCTGGTACAGGATCTGGCTTGCGCAGCGAAGGTTTAAATTGAGTTTTATACATTCCGTGAGGGTAATGTTAAGCTCAACGCCGGTAGGAAAAGACCTGATGATGGTGTAACCCAATGCGGAAACTTCATCGGCAAGGTAGCTGGCTAGCCTCTTGTTACAGGTTATAATAACCTTACTTTTGGTGTGGAAAACTTGCATAATTATTGTGCGAAGTTATCAATAAAATTATAGAGATTTGAACTTGCAAGAAGAATAAAAGCGTATTTGTTATGGAAATTAAAGGAAGAGTGCACGAGATCGGAGCAGTACAACAAATCAGTGAAACGTTCAAAAAACGTGACCTGATTGTGGAGTATGCAGAAAACCCGACCTATCCGGAATATTTAAGATTTGAAGCAATGCAGGATAAAACCTCTTTGTTTGATGGCTTAAAAGTAGGAGATGAAGTTGAAGTTTCTTTCAACCTTCGCGGACGTGCCTGGACAGATAAAACTGGAAAAACATCATACTTCAACAGTATGGTTGTTTGGAGAATCAATACTATAAGCAATAATGCAGGCGCAGGTGCTACACCTGATTATGCACCGCCGATTGACCTGAGCAGCAAGCCAGGTGATGACGACGACTTGCCTTTCTAAGAGCTTTTTAAGGAAACAATTTAATGCGAAAGCCGGGCGGGTCCCGGTTTTTTTTATGCTGTTAAAAAATGTTAAATTAAAATCTTTCCCACAGGGCTTCGTTAATTTTACCTGAGTATAATGAAGAAGAGGAATTTTTGGTTTATCACAGGACTGATGACAGCAGCTTTGCTGGGTGTTGTTGTAATGCAGTTGTATTACATCAAGCAGGCGTATAGTCTCAATTCTCAGCTGTTTGAGCAGAATGTGAACCAGGCACTCAGTCAGGTGGTAAGTAAGGTGCAGCGCCGGTATGCGTTTAAGCACTACAACAAAAAAGACGTAGAATGGCGTACCAAGCGCCGTATGGACCGTGCAAACCAGATTAAGGCCATTGCGGCACTAAAGGAGCAGCAGCTGAAGGATGAACGTGAACGCCGGTTCAATCAGCAGAAAAGGATACTTGCCGACCTGAACTTTCAGGATAGCGTAATCCGCGCGGAGTTCCTGTACCCAACCATTGTTTCTGAAGCGGAGTTCATCGCCCTTGGCGACCAGGAGAAAACACCACTGAACTTTGATGTGAGTATCGGCCTGGATGAAAACTTCAACATGGTAAACGGTAAGATGCGGAACAGCATGAAGCATGAGAATGCGAAAACCTTCACCATGGGGCTAAGTAAGCTGCCAGACAGCATTCGCTATCTTGCGTATAGCAAGGTTGATGGCCGCCCGTATAAGATCTCCCTGCCCAGCGTGGATGCGGGACTTGCTGCCAAGTTTAGAAGTGAAGAGGCTATTGCGGAGCGCAGGTACCAGGAAAGTTTAAAGCAACTGGAATCTGATACTTCCTGGCTGTACAATACGGATGATGTGGATGTAGTGGAAGAGGCGGCAAAGGAGATGCACAATGTGAATGAACCACTAACCCAGCGGATTTCCAAAGACGTGCTGGATACCTTGATCCGAAAGGAACTGCTGAATAAAAATATTACGCTGGATTACGACTTCTGGGTGAAGCTGGCAAAACAGGATTCGGTACTTTATAGTAAGGCTTCTAATCCGATGGATGAGGTGGTGCCGGCAAATACTTTCAAAACGACCTTGTTTAATGATATCATCCGCGATCCCGGTATGTTGTACCTGAGTTTCCCGGATAAGAATGTGGCAATATTTAACACCATGCGTGTGACGATGGCATCTTCAGGTATCCTTTTGTTGGTGCTAATCTTTATTTTCTCCTATACCTTGTATACCATCCTACGGCAGAAAAAAGTATCGGAGATGAAGAATGATTTCATCAACAACATGACGCATGAGTTTAAAACGCCTGTAGCGACAATCATGATTGCCAGTGAAGCACTGAAAGACCCTGAGGTTGTTGAAGACACCAGTCGCATTAACAGGCTTGCAGGCATTATCTATGATGAAAATGTACGATTGGGCAACCATATCGAACGCGTGTTGAGCATCGCAAGGCTGGAAAAAAATGAGCTGCAACTGGAAAGGAATGCGGTAGACATGAATGACCTTATGGTTGCGGTAACTGAAAGTATGCATTTGCAGCTTCAGAAACATGGTGCAACGTTAACCATGCAGTTGGATGCTACGGAGTCAACCATTATGGGCGATGAACTGCATTTGTCGAACGTCATGTATAACTTGATCGATAATGCCATCAAGTACAGCGCTGATGCGCCACAGATCACTTGTCGCACGAGAAACACGGAGAAAAACCTGATTGTAGAGGTTGCCGACAAGGGTATCGGGATCACACGGGAACATTCCAAGCGGATCTTTGACCAGTTTTACCGCGTGCCTACCGGGAATTTGCATGATGTAAAAGGCTTCGGTCTTGGGCTGAACTATGTTCAGGATATTGTAAAGCAACTAGGTGGTACGATCAAAGTGCAGAGCGAGAAAGACAAGGGTACGGTGTTTATCATTACTTTACCGCTGATCAAATGAAACCTTCCTGGGTTTTCCAGGTCTATGCATGCATCACATTAACTAGAATATAAACCGATGAAAAAAATCTTATTAGTAGAGGACGATCCAAACCTGGGTATATTGTTGCAGGAGTACCTGCAGCTGAAGGGGAAATTTGATGTGGTTTTAACTACCGATGGAGATGAAGGTTTACGGGCGTTCAACAAACATAAGTTCGACCTCTGTATTCTGGATGTGATGATGCCGAAAAAGGATGGTTTTACCCTGGGTAAAGAGATCCGGGCGATTGATGAACATGTACCGATCATCTTTGCGACAGCAAAGGCCATGATGGAGGATAAGGCCTCGGCGTATAATCTGGGTGGTGATGATTACATCACCAAACCTTTCCGGATTGAAGAGCTGCTGCTGCGGATTAATGCGCTGCTGAAACGTGTGGCAGCAAAAGAGCCTGAACCTAGTGGACCTGTACAGACGCAGTTCGAAATAGGAAAGTACACTTTCGATTTCACGACACAGATGATCTACTTCAATGGGCAGCAGCAAAAGTTGTCGACCAAGGAAGCGGCGTTATTGCAGTTGCTTTGTTTGAACAAGAATTCGGTGTTGACCCGCGAGCAAGCTTTATTGAGCATCTGGCATGATGATAATTACTTCAATGGCCGCAGTATGGATGTGTTTTTGAGCAAACTGCGCAAGTATTTGAAAGAAGATCCGAATGTCGAGATTTTAAATGTTCATGGTAAGGGGTATAAATTATTGGTTAATTAGGTTGAATATTGCAACTAAATTCGAAACTGATAGCGTGTTTGATGTCAATTTGTTAGCTTTATAATTATGAATGAGCTAATCTTTTTGGTTGAGGAAGACTTGGAAGGCGGCTATGCCGCTAAAGCCTTAGGTGAGTCTATTTTCACTGATGGAGAGACCCTGGAGGTATTGAAGGTGAACATCAAAGAGGCTGTGCGCTGTCATTTTGAAGAAGATAAGCTCCCTAAAATCCTTCGTTTACATTTGGTAAAAGAAGAAATTTTGATCCTCTAATAATTTGAAGACAATAAGAAACCTTTCTTCGTCTGACTTGATAAAAATCTTGGAACGATATGGTTATGAAGTTTCCAGGCAAAAAGGAAGCCATATACGTCTATCGAGAACCACTGGGAACACGACTCATCATATTACAATTCCAAATCATGATCCACTAAAGATCGGTACGTTATCTTCGATTTTGAATGACGTAGCGGCAAGCCTTAAGATATCTAAGGATGAGCTATTGAATAATGGGTGATCCTTTTGCAAATAGCCGGAAAGATAGATGAACATTAGCAGCATTCAGCATGAAATTACCTTCACTTCAATCCCTCTGGCATGAAGCCCTGGCGGTGTTCCGCCGCTTTCCCTTACAAGTTTTAGTTACGATTGTTGCCGTTGGTGTTTGCATTTTGCGCATTGAGAAACCATCATTAGGTTTTATCGATAAGCTGCTGGCGTGCTGCAACTTTGCTTTGACACTGCTACTTGCTGCTGATTTGTTTGCAGAAAGCCATGGTTTTTCGTCAATGAGAAAGTGGGGACTACGGCTAGCTGCAGTTCTGATTTGTATTTTCTTGTATGTGATGCTAAATCCGGCATTATATGATGCGGATGTACTTCGTATGCTGTTACTGGGTTTTGCTTTTCACCTGTTGGTTTCATTTGCGCCTTTCATTAGCCGGGGTAATGTTAATGGTTTCTGGGCGTATAATGAGCGCTTGTTCCTGCAGCTCATAGCCGCCGGAATCTTTTCGGTTGTGCTTACAATCGGCTTGTACATCGCTGTTGGTTCCACCAATGCGCTCTTTGATTTGAAAATGTCGGGCAATGTGTATGGCTATATTGTGTGCCTGACGATGGTCGGGTTTATGACCATATTCTTTTTATCTGGCGTGCCCAAGGATTATAAGGCGATCAACGAAGTGCCGCAGGAATATCCTAAATGGTTAAAGATCTTTACACAGTATGTACTGATACCGCTGTTAAGTGTTTACCTGCTTATTCTGCTGGCTTACGAGGGGAAAATTCTCATGAGCTGGTCGCTTCCCAAAGGTTATGTGTCTACACTGATTCTAGGCTATGCTGTCGCAGGAATCTTGTCGTTATTGTTGATCTATCCGATTAAAGACCAGGAAGGGAATGGTTGGATGCGCATTTTCGCCAGGTTCTTCTATGTGATGATGGTTCCCCTTGTTGTGCTACTCCTGCTGGCAGTATGGAAGCGGGTCTCTGTTTATGGAATAACCGAGGCAAGGTACATTTTGATTCTTCTTGCGCTATGGCTCACGATTGTAACGGGGTACAATTTGTTCAGTAAAAAGCAGAACATCAAATTTATACCGGTGAGCTTATGTATTCTGGCTTTGTTTGCTGTTTATGGACCGCAGAGTGCTTTTATGGTTTCGAAGTATTCACAGACGAAACGATTGGAAAAGATGCTGAAGCAGGATGATGCTTTTGCCCAGAAAGAAAAGCCACAGATCATCAGGTATCTGGTGCAAAATCATGGTATAATGTCGCTGCAGTCCTTTACTTCAAGGGATCTAAAGCCGTTGCAAGATCGTTTTGAGCAACGGGTAGGAGGCAGCGAATTAAAGTATGATGTCAAAGCCAGGCAAATTGATACGGCACTGGCAATTCTGAAGGTTAAGGATAACTTTAACACCGGAAACTTCCAAGTTTATCGGGCGACATCTCAACGGCCGCTTCAGGTGAAGGGCTTTGATTATGCGATTCCACTACCGGAGTACAGAAATGATCTCTCCTTTGCAGTTGAAGGCTTGCAAGTAGAGGTAGCAGTGCTCGGGCCTTATAAGCTTTCGGTTAAGATGCAGGAAATGACAGATACCATAGATGTTAGTGAGGTGAAAGACCGGGTCGATGCCGCCTTTGCTGCAGGGCAACTCAAGTTTATTAAAACGGGTATTCAGGGTTATGAACTGCCGCAGCAGGGGATGGAGATTCCTATAGAGAATAAGTATGTAAGTGGCGTTTTTCTGGTCACAGCAATAGATTTTAGCGACAATCCTGAACGTGAATCTGGAACTTTCAAAGGTGTCTTTTTACTTCGTTTGAAAAGCACTAAATAATTCGGAAGCAACACTGTTATTGAAGTTAATATTGCTTTACGTATTCTTAATTCTGGCCAGTTGACCGATTTAGTTTTGTAAATTTGTGCATGACTGATTCGAATCCTGCTGAACTGGCTGCCAAATTTATCAACTATACTTCAAGGCATATTTTTCTTACAGGAAAGGCGGGTACAGGTAAGACAACCTTTCTTAGAAACCTGATCCAGGTTACGCATAAAAAGGCGGTCATTGTGGCGCCAACAGGTATTGCTGCCATTAATGCTGCCGGGGTAACGATACACTCGCTGTTTCAACTGCCCTTCGGGACTTACCTGCCGAAGCAGCCATCTTCGGGCGACAGTCATTACAATCAACAATACAACACGCCGAAAACCATCACCCGTCACCTGCAAATGAATGCGACCAAGCGGAAGATCTTTCTGGATCTGGAACTCTTGATCATTGATGAGGTGAGTATGCTTCGAGCAGATCTTCTGGATGCCATTGAAATGGTGCTCCGCTATGTGCGCAAGAGTAACGAGAGCTTTGGGGGTGTGCAAGTGCTTTTTATCGGCGACCTGCACCAGCTGCCGCCCGTGGTAAAATCTTCAGAATGGAACCTGCTTGGGGAGTTTTACAAGAGCGCTTTCTTTTTTGATGCTTTAGCTTTACAGCAAAATCCACCAGTGTACATTGAACTGGAGAAGATCTACCGGCAGGCAGATGAGGTTTTCATCAGTCTGCTGAACAACCTTCGGAACAACTCCGTAACGGAGCAGGATATGGCCCTGCTGAAATCTTACTACCGCGAGAACTTTGTGCCGGATCTAAATGATAAATACATCACCTTAACGACGCATAACCAAAAGGCTGATCTGATGAACAGAAGCAGTTTGGAAGCACTGAAGGCTCCGAGTTGGTTTTATAAGTCGGAGGTGGAGGATGAGTTCAGCGAATCTTCTTACCCGGCAGAGCATGTTTTGGAGCTTAAAGTGGGTGCTCAGGTGATGTTCATCAAAAACGACCCGACACCAGAGAAGCGATATTTCAATGGCAAGATTGCCACAGTTACCGATCTGCAGAAGGATTCCATTACGGTGCAGACAGAAGGGGTAAATGAGAAGATCATCTTGGAGAAATATACCTGGAAGAACATCCGGTACACCACAGATAAAGTCACAAATGAAATCAAGGAAGAGGTTATTGGTAAGTTTACGCAATACCCGATCAAGCTGGCCTGGGCGATAACCATCCATAAGAG
Source organism: Pedobacter sp. SAFR-022 (assembly GCF_051965375.1). Taxonomy (NCBI): domain Bacteria; kingdom Pseudomonadati; phylum Bacteroidota; class Sphingobacteriia; order Sphingobacteriales; family Sphingobacteriaceae; genus Pedobacter; species Pedobacter sp. SAFR-022. The sequence continues at coordinate 837,253 of NZ_JBQCME010000001.1, read as the reverse complement.
TCAAGGTTTAACTTTCGATAAGGCCAATATTGACATCGGAGGTGCTTTTGCACCTGGCCAGATCTATGTAGCGCTGTCGAGGTTACGGTCGCTGGATGGCTTAATCTTAACCTCCCTGCTTGCGGGTTCAGGTATCCGTCAGGATCCGAATGTAGATCTGTTCTCGCGTCGCAAACAGCAGGTGGATGCTTTAGGGGAACAGGTTAAAGAGGAAAGCGAGCACTTCTTGAGGAACTACCTGTTGAAGTGTTTCGATCTATCTGCGCTGGACAACTACGTGTATGAGCACGTGCATTCTTACACAAAGGACATGAGTAAGTCGGCCAAGCAGAAGCATCATAAATGGGCGCAAGCCCTGCTAAAGGAGCTTACTGCGCTGAAGCAGCATGCGAACAAGTTCATGTCGCAGATCTTGCGTTTGTACCAGGATAGGACTGAAGCAGGGATGCAATTACTGCTGGACCGTACGCTGGCTGCGGAGAACTACTTCAATCCGCAGTTGCAGCAGATGTCTAAGAACATCTTCGAGCGCATGGAGCTGGTGAAACAAGACAAGCAGGTGGTGGCGTTTCTGACGGAATTGCTGGAGATGGAGGCCTTGTTTTATGAGAAGTTCAAGTCTATCCGCAAGGCGACAGCTTTATTGAAGGCGACGATGGAGCAGCAGGAGTTTACAAAGGATGATGTAAACAAGCTGTTGAACGAGGCAGATCGTGCGTTTCAGTTGCAGAAGGTTTTCAACATGCCGAATAACACGCTCGACTTTAACGAGGTCAAGGCAAAGCCAAAAAGCAGAACGACAAAGAAGAAAGCGGAGCCTAAGGAGAAGGTTCCAAAAGTGGATACCAAAGAGCTTACCTTGCAGCTACATAGACAAGGATTGTCGGTTGCGGAGATTGCCAGGGAGCGCAAGCTTGTTGCTGGCACTGTAGAAGCGCATTTAGCACATTATGTAGCTACTCAGGAGATTCCTGCTACGGGGCTGATGGATAAAAGGAAGTTGAGCAAGATCATGTCTGCGATCAGGGAGCTAAAAACCATGCAGCTTAACCCAATCCGCGAGCATTTAGGCAGGGATTACAGTTTTGGGGAAATCAAGATCGGCCTGGCGGCGCATCTGGCGGAATCAGAATAGCATTTGTAAGCAAGGTCTAACAGTGTTGAATTGCAGCGTCAGCATCAGGATATACACTCACCAGTGATTAAGTTCAGATCTGAATCTGGCCGCTGAACACCTGCTCAGCAGGGCCACACAGAAAGATGTTGCTGAACGATTTGCCATCGTAGTCATATTCCACACGCATATCGCCGCCTAGAACCTTTATAGCTTTGGAAAAGTGACCTGTTGCTTTCGCTTCATGCGCTTTAGCAAGTGCTACAGCAGTTACGCCAGTGCCACAGGCATAGGTTTCATCTTCAACGCCACGCTCAAAAGTCCGGATGAAATAGTGATCACCCTTATCTTCAATGAAGTTTACATTGATGCCCTTTTCTTTATAGGTGTCATTGTTGCGGATCTTTTTTCCTTCAGCGAAAACATCAAGTTGTTCCAGGTTGCTAACTTCCAGTACGTAATGCGGGGATCCTGTATTAAGCACAAAGGCTTTCTCATCAAGCTGGATCTCTTGAACGTCAATCATTTGTAGCTCTACCCAGTTACCTGTCGCTGAAATTTTGGCATAATGTGCACCGTCAACTGCCAGAAAGTTCGTTTCCTGGTCAATGATGCCAAGCGCTTTCGCAAACGCGACAATGCAGCGCCCCCCGTTTCCACACATACTTCCCAGACGGCCGTCTGCATTGTAGTAATGCATTTCGAAGTCGTAATCTGGATGGTTCTGGAGCAGCATCAGGCCGTCGGCACCAATGCCGAAACGCCTGTTACATAGTATGTTTACCTGTTTTTCAGTTAAATAGGAGAAATCCAGTCCTCTGTTATCAATCAAAATGAAGTCGTTACCAGCGCCCTGGTATTTAAAAAAGGGTATATTGTTCATTTCCGGATTTTCCTTTAACATTTTTTAACAAAACCAAACAGGTTAGGATGGCACAAATATCGTTTATATGGTATTAAATTTGAACTGTCAGGATAAATAATAAAAATTAACTAAAACACATATATGAAAAAAATAGGAATAATACTGATCGCTGCGCTTGTTGGTGGTGCTTCAGCAATTGGCGCCTATAAACTTTTAGAGCGCAATACGGATGGAATGACGTTGGCTGAAAGGCAGAATGTGCTGTTTGCAAATAACCCCATAAAGATATCGTCAGCAGGATCTGTAGATTTTATCCAAGCCGCTTCAGCGGTTTCGCCGGCAGTAGTTCATATCCGGACCACATTTACGAGCTCGGGAAGAAGAGTGGAGTCTCCTTTTGATATGATGGAGGAGTTTTTTGGCGGTGGCGGCGGAATGCGCAGCGCACCTAGAGCGGCATCCGGTTCAGGCGTGATCCTAACGCCGGATGGTTATATCGTGACCAACAACCACGTGGTGGAAAACTCATCTAAAATAGAAGTGATCCTTTCCGACCGAAGAAAGGTAGAAGCCACTGTTGTGGGTCGTGACCCGAATACCGATTTAGCTTTAATTAAAGTAGATGGAGCCAATTTACCGGTAGTTAAAATGGGTAACTCTGATGAAGTGCAGGTGGGTGAATGGGTATTGGCTGTAGGCTTCCCGCTGGATCTTCAAACCACGGTTACTGCAGGTATTGTTAGTGCAAAAGCTCGTAAAATAGGTATTCTGGATCAGGCACAACAACCAACCAGAGAAGAATATGAAGAATACAGAAGAACTGGAAAGTTGCCTGAACGTCCTGGAAGCAGAAGTATAGAGTCATACATTCAGACTGATGCGGCCATCAACCCAGGAAATAGTGGCGGTGCTTTGGTGAACGCAAATGGTGAACTGATCGGTATCAACGCGGCAATTGCTTCGCAATCTGGCCGTAATGAAGGTTATGGTTTTGCGATTCCGATTAACCTGGCTAAAAAGATCCTGGAAGACTTCAAGAAGTATGGTAAAGTTAAACGTGGTTACATTGGCGTTTCTTTCCGCGAACTTGATGCAGATTATGCCAAAGAACTTGGTGTGAAAGAAATCAGCGGCCTTTATGTTAGCGACGTGGTTCCTAACGGCGGTGGTGCCGCTGCAGGTATCAAAGCAGGTGACATCATCAAAAAGGTTCAAGGTATTGAAATCTTTGATTCGCCAGACTTACAAGAGAGAATTGGCCGTATGAGTCCTGGTGATAAAGTGGAGTTAACGATCATGCGAGATGGTAAATCCAGGGATGTGACGGTAACGCTTAAAGGCGATGAAAGCCTTGACCAGCCAAAAACTGCTGCTGCAGGTAAAGCTACCGGAACTTCAATTGAGCAACTGGGTGCTTCGTTTGCGCCAGCTTCAACGGCACTGAAAGCTAAATATGGCGTGAAGAACGGTGTGGTAGTAAGCTCAGTAGCCCCAGGCAAGTTGTTCGACTCCTTGGATCTGCCAGAAGGTATTATCATTACGTCGGTAAATGGAAAGCCTGTGAACAGCAGCGCTGATGTGAAAGCGGCCTTGCCGACTTCAAAAACCGGGATGACTACAGTTGTCGCTGTAGGTCCTAACGGTAACTATACGTTCAAATTTTAATTGGTTTTTTAATTCGATGATGGGAGGCGGTGAAAACTGTCTCCCATTTTTTTTTACACTAAACTTAGAATGTTTCTAAATTGAAGTTTATGGGTAGTTTTATAGGTGTTAGGACCGGATTAATTCTTTTATTAAATACTTTTGCCTAACAAAAAACAAAAACAATATCAAATGGCTAGTTTCGGAAACGCTTTTTCCTCTTCTATTGGAAAAAAACTAATAATGGGTATTACCGGCCTGTTTCTAATCTTATTTCTAATTGTGCATGTTTTCCTGAATTCATTGATCTTTTTGAACGATGGCGGACAGACATTTAACCAAGGTGCAGACTTCATGGCGCACAACTGGATTATCAGAGCAGGTGAGATCGTTCTATTTGTTGGTTTACTGGCACACATTTACCAGGGCTTGAAGTTGGTGTATGAAAATAAAGCTGCACGTCCGGTAAAATATGCTGCTTACAATGGATCAGCGAACAGTAAATGGTATTCCCGTTCAATGGGTTTATTGGGAACCTTAATCCTGATCTTCCTGATTGTTCACTTATCTGATTTCTGGGTAGTATCCCGTTTCACTGGTATCCCTTCTGAGGATGCTTTAGGTAGAGAAGACCTTTATGCGGTAATGGTTGACAAGTTCCAGAACCTTGGAATTGTTATTCTTTATGTACTTGCGATGGTATCTCTTGCATACCACTTATTACATGGATTTGCGTCTGCATTCCAAACTTTAGGCTGGAACCACAAGAAGTATTCGCCTATCATCAGAGCATTTGGATTTTGGTATTCCATCATTATCTCTGTGCTTTTCGCATTAATGCCTGTGGCAATTTATACAGGTTTAATTAAATAATTTTAGAACGTTTAAGCTTAATAAAATGGCAGAATTGAATGCTAATATACCAGAAGGTGATTTAACCGAGAAATGGACGAAACTTCGTTCCTCTATGCCTTTGGTAAATCCATCAAATAAAAGAGGCATCGAGATCATCGTTGTTGGTTCTGGATTGGCCGGTGCATCCGCTGCGGCTACCCTGGCTGAAATGGGTTATAAAGTTAAATGTTTTTGTTTCCAGGATTCTCCGCGTCGTGCGCACTCTATCGCTGCACAAGGGGGGATTAATGCTGCAAAAAACTATCAGAATGACGGCGATAGTACGTACCGCTTGTTTTATGATACCATAAAAGGTGGTGACTACCGCGCTCGTGAAGCCAACGTACACCGTTTGGCTGAAGTGAGTACAAACATTATTGACCAGTGCGTTGCACAGGGTGTGCCTTTAGCAAGGGAGTATGGTGGCCTTTTGGACAACCGTTCTTTTGGTGGTACACAGGTTCAGCGCACATTCTATGCCGCCGGACAAACTGGTCAGCAGTTGCTTTTAGGTGCATACAGTGCATTGGAGCGTCAGGTTGGTATGGGTAAAGTTGAAATGTACACCCGCCACGAAATGCTTGATGTGGTAATCATCGACGGTAAAGCGCGCGGTATCATCGCACGTAACCTGATCACCGGTGAGTTGGAAAGACACTTCGGCCATGCCGTATTAATTGCAAGTGGTGGTTATGGAAACGTATTCTACCTTTCTACAAACGCAATGGGCAGTAACGTTACTGCAGCCTGGAAAGCACACAAAAAAGGTGCATTCTTTGGTAACCCTTGTTATACACAAATTCACCCGACCTGTATTCCGGTATCTGGTGAACACCAGTCTAAATTAACCCTGATGTCTGAGTCGTTACGTAACGATGGTCGTATCTGGGTGCCTAAGAAAAAAGACGATAACCGTAAGCCAAGTGAGATCCCTGAAGATGAAAGAGATTATTACCTGGAGCGTCGTTACCCTGCTTTCGGTAACCTTGTACCACGTGACGTGGCATCAAGAGCCGCTAAAGAGCGTTGTGATGCAGGGTATGGTGTAGGTAAATCCAAATTAGCGGTATACCTTGACTTCACTGCCAACACGGAGCGTTACGGCCGTATCGAGGCAAACAAGCACAACATCCATAATCCTGATAAAGCAACCTGCATGCGCTTAGGTCGTGAGGTGATTAAAGAGAAATATGGTAACCTGTTCGATATGTACAAGCAAATCACCGGAGAAGATCCATATGAGTTGCCAATGCGTATCTATCCTGCAGTGCACTATACCATGGGCGGTCTGTGGGTTGACTACAACCTGATGACCACTGTTCCGGGTCTATATGCATTAGGTGAGGCGAACTTCTCCGATCACGGTGCAAACCGTTTAGGTGCCTCTGCTTTGATGCAAGGACTTGCTGATGGATACTTCGTTATTCCTTACACTATTGGTTCTTATCTTTCTAAAGAGCTTGCAACCAAGCCTATCCCTACCGATCACCCTGCATTCGTAGAGGCTGAAAATCAGGTTAGAGCTACCATTGACAAGTTCCTGTCGATCAACGGTACGAAATCCGTGGATCACTTCCATAAGAAGTTAGGAAAGATTATGTGGGAGAAATGTGGTATGGCCAGGAACGCACAAGGACTTACTGAAGCTATTGAAGAGATTCGTGAGCTTCGCAAGGAGTTCTGGAGAGACGTTCGTGTCCCTGGAACAACTGGGTCGTTTAACCCTGAGCTGGAGAAAGCTGGCCGTGTTGCCGACTTCATTGAGCTTGGTGAGTTGATGTGTATCGATGCACTAAACCGGAACGAGTCTTGCGGTGGTCACTTCAGAGAAGAGTACCAAACACCAGAGGGTGAAGCCCTAAGGGACGACGAGAACTATTCATATGTAGCAGCATGGGAATATTTTGGAGATACCCAGTTTAAGCTACATAAAGAAGAACTGAAATTTGAGAACATTAAAGTTGCTCAAAGAAGTTATAAATAATTGCTAAGCACAAAAACTCGGATATCATGAGTACAGAAAATATGAATTTAACGCTGAAAGTATGGCGTCAAAAAGATAATAAATCCCAAGGCAATTTGGTCGACTATAAGGTTGCTGATGTATCACCAGACATGTCTTTCTTAGAAATGTTTGATGTTCTGAACGAGGACCTGATTACAAAAGGCGATGAGCCGATTGTGTTTGACCACGATTGTCGTGAGGGTATTTGCGGTGCATGTTCCATGTACATCAATGGCCGTCCACACGGACCAAAAGAGCTGGTAACAACTTGCCAGCTACACATGCGTTCTTTCAAAGATGGAGACACCATCGTTGTAGAGCCATGGAGAGCAAAGGCCTTCCCGGTAATTAAAGATTTAGCGGTAGACCGTACTGCTTTCGACAGAATTATCGCTGCAGGTGGTTTCATCTCGGTAAATACCGGAAATGCACAAGATGCAAATGCGATTCCGATTCCTAAGTCACAGTCTGACGCAGCTTTCGAAGCTGCTGCATGTATCGCTTGCGGTGCTTGTGTAGCGACCTGTAAGAATGCTTCTGCAATGCTATTTACCTCTGCTAAGATCTCTCAGCTTGCCCTATTACCTCAAGGACAGCCTGAGCGTTATAGAAGAGCACAAAGCATGGTTGCGCAGATGGATGCTGAAGGCTTCGGTAACTGTACCAACACTGGTGCTTGTGAGGCAGAATGCCCTAAAGGAATCTCTCTGGAAAACATCGCTAGAATGAACAGAGACTTTTACCATGCTAAATTTGTTTCTGAAGAGGAAGTTTAGTAAATTTAGTCATCGAGACAAGGTTAACATAAAGAACCCCGGCCAGTATTGGTCGGGGTTTTCTTTTGGAGTGTCTTGTCGTTGATGCTCAGTTACTTGCCGGCTTTCTTCGTGGTGATGTTGATCGTGCCCGAAGATTCCAATTTGCCGTTTACCGTGGTCTCCCCTTTATTTACGTGAATACTTTCAATGTCATTCGGATTTACCTTTTGCATGGCATTTCTGTTCGCAACCACGCCATCAATGATATAAACTGGTTCCTTGCCATTTTTCAGGTTCAAGGAGCTCAGCTGTGTTTCAACACTGCCTCCATTAGATTTTACAACTACGACATTACTCACTTTTCCATTGATGGTAGTCGTCTTTTCAGTCGTCGAGTTGGTATCGCGAGTTCCATTGCTCTTTTTACTCAGCGCAAAGGAGACTGGTAGGTGATACATTACCCGTACTGGTTTGCCTTTCATCTTTCCAGGATTCCATTTCGGCGAAGCTGTCAGCACACGAACAGCTTCTTCATTTGTGCCAGATCCAGGACCGCTAATAACCTTAATTTGATTCAAACTGCCATCCTTTTCCACAACAAACTGCATGAATACCTTGCCCTCAACTTTCTTGTCGGCAGCTTCTTTCGGGTATTTGATGTTTTCGCCCAGATACTTGTAGAATTCCTCTATACCACCCGGAAATTTTGGAACCTGGTCTACCGATACAAAATCGTAGGGTTTGTCCTGCATAGGAATAGCAGGAAGGGCTGTGCTATTCACATTCGTATTAAGGTTTGAAGGCAGGTTTGCTGCAGCCTCACCGGTGACAAGTGATTTAGCAGCTGGTTCAGCTGTTGGTAGCGCTTGCCTGGCAAGATTAAGCGGGTCATTGAATGGAATCTCCTCAACAGCTTTAACAACTGAAGGGTTATCCTGCAGCTTAGCAGACGACAACAGCAACATGCCTGAAAATAGGGGCAGGTAGATGCCATATTTCAATACAGCAGCTTTCTTTGATTTTTCCTTGTGTAGCATATAAATCCTTTTTTTAATGAGTGACTGTTTAGTAAAGAAGCTGTTTGTAAGCGCCTGGGGACTAACTTTAAAGGCAGCACTTAACAACAGCAGAGAGTAGGTCTCCTTGTCGCCTTGATAGTTCGCAGCAGCTTCATCTGCCAGGAATTCGTGGTTATCCTTCAAAGCCTTTTTATAGAGGTACACCACTGGATTAAACCAGTTCAAGATAGTGATGGCTTCAAACAAGAGGATATCAAGGGAATGGAACTGCTTTAGATGTACATCCTCGTGATGGTTGATGATCTCCTGGCCTGGCAAGCTCTGATCTACCGCTTTGCGGCTGAAAAAAGAATACGCTGTGCCTTGTTGAACGGCCTGATGCCCGGCCCTGAAGTAGAGGTTTCTTATCACAAACCAAAGCTGTACGCAGAACCGGAGCAAAAAGAACAGTAATCCTGCGGAATAAACGATCGCAATCACATTACCAGGAGCTAAAAAGCCCGAACCTTGCTGATCATCCGGTAGTACCATCATGTCCAGTTGACCAACAGTTACGGACAATTGCTGCGCAACAGGTTGCTGCGTGAGCCAGTCGAGCCTGATAAACGGAATACAGCTCGCAAAGAGGCCAGAGGCGACCAGATAAATGCGGTTCAGCTGAAAGTATGTCTCCTGCTCTAAAAGCAGCTTGTAAAAGGCGTAAAATACTACCAGGTAAATGTTAGCCTGCAAAAGATAGTGTGCCCAGGTCATTTTGCTTTGTTTTTAAGTTTTTGAATCATTTTTAAAATTTCATCCACGTCGCTCAGGTCGACCTTTTCCTCTTTTACGAAGAAGGAGAACATGCTCTCCACCGAATTTTCGAAGTAGTTACCCAACAGCTTTTCTGTTGCGTAGCGTTTGTAATCTTCCTTGCTGATCAATGGATGATACTGATGCGCTTTTCCGAAGGCCTCATGGCCGATAAAACCCTTAGTTTCCAAGATCCTGATGATTGTAGAAACCGTGTTGTAAGCCGGTTTAGGCTCTGGAATGTGGTCAATTACATCCTTAACGAACCCCTTCTCAATCTGCCACAGGATTTGCATGATCTGCTCTTCCGCCTTTGTTAAATCTTTAATTTCCATTTTATGTCGTGTTTATGTTTGTGTCTTGGTCGCTTAGATTATCTCGCTTACATCTTGATCCTCAAAAGCATAGCGCTTGTAAAGGCTGTATAACTAAATCCTTAGTACAATATATAACTAACAACTTAGTTATCCAAGGAAAGTTTGAATTATTTTTCAAGCAGCGCATAAAAAAACCTCCCCATAGGGGAGGCTTCAGAATTATTAACCACTAATCTGCTTAAAAATAAAGCAACATTAAATTATCTACCAGCCGGATTTGCCTTCGGCAATTCTACTCTTGGCATTGCTGCTGCACGCTCAGAAGTATGGTAAACGAAAGCCGCTACGATGGTTGCAGATCTCTTCAGATCCTGCGCAACCAGACGGTCGTAGGTATCCATGTTGCTGTGGTGCGTTCTGGTGTTGTAATCCATAGGATCCTGAATGAACTGGAATCCCGGAATACCCACTGCCTGAAAGGCCAGGTGATCTGTACCGCCAGTATTGCCAATCGTTACCGTTGTTGCTTCGATGTCGTTAAAAGGCTTCAACCACTCCTGGAAGATCGGCGCTACACCCGCATTACCTTGTGCGTAAATACCTCTGATCGCACCAGTACCGTTGTCCAGGTTATAGTATGCAGAAACCTTTTTCTGGTCTGCCGTTAATTTCATGGTCTTAGGATCTCCGAAATGTTTCGCTACGTAACCTCTTGAACCATGTAAGCCCTGCTCTTCAGAGCTCCACAATGCAATACGGATCGTACGTTTCGGTTGGAAACCAATGCTTTTCAAAATACGCATCGCTTCCATCATAACCGCAGAACCAGCAGCATTATCTGTTGCGCCGGTACCTGCATGCCAGGAGTCATAGTGACCACCCAACATTACCACTTCATCTTTTAGTTTTTTATCCGTGCCTGGGATTTCCGCGATCACGTTATAACCCTGAGGATCCTGATCGAAGAAAGTAGTTTTGATCTCCGCTTCCATCTCTACCTTCTGGCCAGCTCTTAAAAGCCTCAAAATACGAAGGAAATCTTCTGAAGATACCTCTAACTCCGGAGATACTGCAGGCGCATCTAAAGCGTAAGAAGCACCATTGCTGGTGAAGAAAGTACCATAGCTACCACGAGCGTAAGTCAGGATCAAACCTGCATTTTCTTCTTGCAAACGCTTGGACATTGCCGCTCTTGCAGCGCGCATTTTCATCATTGCCGCCATCGCAGGGTTTGCAGCTCTGGCCGGAGCCTGTGCATTAGGCTTTGGAGCCTCTTGTTTTGCCATCTTGTCCAACTCTTCTTCTGTGTAGCGAACTACATCAGCTTTATAAGAGTTTTCCAGCATTCGGATGCTGCTGTTATCGAACATTACAATCTTACCAGCTAGTTTACCTTTATATTGATCCAGTTGAGGAAGCGAATCCGCTTTGATCAACACGATTTCAGATTTAATTACGCCATTGGTACCAGGGGTCCATGCTTTTGGAGATGCAATCACCGGTCTGTAGTACGGCGTAGTGGTTGCCGCATAGTATTTATCTACCTGCCAACCTTTACCAAAAGTTCCCCAAGCTTCCAAGTGAACGTTCTTCAAACCCCATTCATTGAACTGCTTCATTGCCCATTCCTGCGCACGTTTCAAACCTGGAGAGTTCGATAGTCTTGGCCCGGCAACATCCGTCATCTGAAAAGCCAGATCCATCACCTTGGAATTTTCCAGCCCTTCCTTACGGATCTTCTGCACCGCCGCCATGTCTACAGCTTCCTGCGCTAAGGCAGAAAAACAGAAACCAATAGCAAAAATTGTCGTAGTAAATCTTTTAATCATTATCATTTAAATTAATATCGGAAGATAGATTAAATCTCCAGGATAATAATTCTCTCACGACAATTTTACCTAATGCTCTTTTTCGCTACAATGAAGTATCCGATAAGGAAGAATACCAGCGCATAGATCAGGCTCGAATAGATCTCCTGCGTGAAAATCACGATCGGACCAGGTTTTTTCATGGACAAGGCCATCACCGGGTGACAGTAGGGGATGGTATACGCATATTCCCAGCCTTTGGAAGCAGAAATCAAACCCGCAATCAGGCCGATAAAACCTAAGCCCATTGGTTTGAGGAAGTCTGCCCAAACCAAGCTGATGAAGAACTGTAGGGAAAGAATACCCAGGGATGCCAGGAACAACCTGGAATATACCCGGGACAGCATCTCCCAAGGGGAGAATTCATCGAATCTGAACCGAGGATTCAGCAAGTGCAGTAAATGCCCGGAACCATAGGTCAGCAATAGAAATAAAGCCAGGCAAATGAAGATCAGCAGTACCGCGTACAGGTATTTAGCGCTGTAAATGGAGAACTTGTTCAGGGGTTGCGAGAACAACGTTTTCCAGGTATCGTTCTTATGCTCGATGTTGTTCACCGAAAAAGCCATAAAGATCACATAGAAAGGCAGGATCAAGCTGCCCATGATACCCAATGCAGCACCAGCGAAGTTCATCCAAAGGATGTTTGGGGGATAGTTCATGCTCAGGATCTTTTCCGACTTCAGGTAAGTGCCGGAAGTGATCATGCCGCAAATAAGAACCGGCAGCAGGATGGCTGCCCAAAATGCCAGGGTCTTTCTGGACTTGTAAAATTCAGATCGTAGTGAAATCAGGAGCGCCTGCATGTTAATTGGGGTTAGTAATATCGAGAAACAGATGTTCCAGATCTTTCTTTTGCTGTTTCAAACCAGAAACGTTGAAGCCATTCAGTATCAGCAGGCTGTTTATTCTGGCACATTCCGCCGCAGAAACGAAAGGCAGTTGCAGGCAATTGCCGGCCAGGGTCACGGCTATGCCGCGTTCAATTAAAAAGGCAGAAGCCTTGTCCAGACGATCTACCTCGATTTCTAATGGTGGTTTATTCAGCTCTTGCAGGCCTTCAATCCGGCCCTGGTAAAGTAGCTTTCCTTTATTGATGATACCCAGGTGTGTCGCTGTCCTTTCAATTTCAGCCAGCAGGTGACTCGACACCAGGATGGTTTTATGACGTTTGGTGGTCAGTTCCACCATAAGATTTCTAATTTCAATAATGCCATTCGGATCAAGCCCGTTTGTCGGCTCATCCAGCAACAGCAGCTCCGGGTCTGCCAACAGTGCCAGCGCGATACCCAGGCGTTGCTTCATACCCAGGGAGTATTCCGAAGCTTTCTTATCTGCCGCTTGCGACAAACCCACCAGTTGCAGCATATCTAATGCACGACTTCTGTTTACACCCAGGAGGATGCAGCGGTTGTACAGGTTTTCTTTGCCGGTCAAGTGGCCATAAATGGCAGGCTGCTCCACCAGTGAACCCATACGTTTCAAGCTGGCGATGCGATTATGGTTTAATTCCTGACCAAAGATGAACACGGTATCTTCAGGCGACTTCAGCAGGTTCAGCAGGATCTTGATCGTGGTGGTTTTACCCGCACCGTTTGGTCCTAAAAACCCGTAAATGCTACCCCGGGGTACCTGCAAAGACAGCTCATCAACCACCTTTTGATTTCCAAAATGGTAGTTTAGCCCTTTGGTTTCAATGGCCAGTTCAGACATCTTATTTACTTAAGACATTTGAAACGTTCACAACTTTTACGCTGCTAGCTTTAACAGCCACTTCATTGTTTTGATCTTCTGACGCTACCGGAGCGGCGAAAGCCAAGATCATCATGAAGAAAACAGGAACTAGTAAAAGTATAAATGGCGAGATGTTGGACAACCTTTTCATATCTGTATCGTTTTGTTGAATCAAATTTTCAGATAAAAATCAGGCTGTGAAAATCTGTTAGACCAAGCCGAAAAAATTCTCGACCAATGGCAATATTGAATAGTTTTGAAGAAAATAACCGATTTTACCCGTTGGTAGAAAAAAAATGGCTGTTCGTCGAATGTAAATTCCTTCCGCTGATAGTTTTTTTACTTTGGATCTAATTATAAAATGTAAACTGAATGGAAAATAAAGGATCATTCATTGTCAATGTTCTTTTCTGGTTGTTCATTACAACCCTCTGCACCCTTGCCATCCTGTATTCCAAAACCCCGCTGTCGGGCTACCATCTGCTGGTTACCTTCGGGTATTATGGCGTCATCAACGTTTCCATTTTTTACATCAACTATACCCTGCTCATTCCGCAGCTCATCAAGATCCGCAAGCAGTACTGGATGTATATCCTTTCCATCACCATTCTGATTGCCCTGATGTGCGTGGTGAAAACGGCTATTGCCACCCTGAACAGCGATATCATCCTGACCTATACCAATGAAGCCACCAACAAGAAAGTTTACGAAAGCGTTCCAAGCTATATCGTTAAAGCGATCTTTATGTCGGGCTTCTTCGTGGTCATAAGCTGCCTGCTCAAGTTTGCGGTAGACTGGTTTGCCAATGAACGTGTAAACCGGCACCTGGAAACCGAGAAAAAGGATATGGAGCTGCAGTTCCTGAAGTCGCAGCTTAACCCACACTTCCTGTTCAATTCTTTAAATAACATCTATTCCCTGGCTTACCAGAAGTCGGACAAGACCGCTGATGCCGTGCTCAAGCTGTCCGAGATCATGCGTTACATGATCTACGAAAGTAACGACGGCTGGGTGTCCCTAAACAAAGAAATTGAGTACCTGCAGAGCTACATTGAGCTGCAGAAACTGCGTTTCAAAGATGGCGCTGCTGTAGAATTTACGTTAAACGGCGAAATCGACGGGCAGAAGATCGTACCGCTGATCCTGATATCCTTTGTTGAAAATGCCTTTAAACATGGTGTGGCCAACGATCCCGCCGATCCCATCAAGATCAACATCATTGCAAACAAGAAGATCCTCCATTTCAGCATCACGAATAAGAAGCACAACCACAACAAAGACGAAATGGGCGGTGTAGGGCTTAGCAACGTTGAACGGCGTTTGCAGCTGCTTTACCCGGGCAGATATAAATTAAATATTGTAAATTCGACTACCCATTATACCAGCGAATTAATGCTTGATATATGATAAAACTGAAGTGTATTGCCGTTGATGATGAGCCACTGGCGCTAGATATTATTGAAGATTATGTCTCTAAAGTGCCTTTTCTGGAGCTCGTAAAAAGAACTGAAAATGCTATAGAAGCCTTGCAGCTTGTACAGGCTGGAGGTATTGACCTGGTATTCCTTGATATCCAGATGCCTGAACTTACCGGTATTCAGTTCCTTAAAATAGCGGGTGGAAAAGCCAACTTCATTTTAACCACCGCTTACTCGCAGTACGCGCTGGAAAGCTACGACCTTAATGTTTCCGATTACCTGCTGAAGCCAATCGCCTTCGATCGTTTTTATAAAGCGGTAGAAAAGGTACACAACCTGGTTAAAGTGAAAGATTATGCGGCGCCAGTACAACCTGTGCTGAAAGAAACGCCAAAACCAACAGTTGTACAGCCGGTACAGGATTTCATCTTCGTGAAAACCGAACATAAGATCCAGAAGATTGAGCTGGATGACATCCTTTATATTGAAGGTTTAAAAGACTACATCTCCATCTTTACCAAAACAGAGCGGGTGATCACCCTACAAAACATGAAAAAGATGGAAGAAACACTACCTTCCTCGCAATTCATCAGGGTGCATAAATCGTATATCATATCGTTAGATAAGATCGAAAGCATCGAACGCAGCCGGATCACCATTTGCGGGAAAATGATCCCTGTAGGGGATACTTATCGTGATGAGTTCTTCCGCCGCATCGAGGGGAATAATATTTAATCGAGCAGCGGCTGTTTTAAGACGCTGTGAATCGCTTCTTCTGCCTCGCGGGTAATCTCCTCCGGGGTTTTACCCATGGTGTCTATAGGCTTTAAAACCGTCCAGCGGAGTTGCTCCCCCACGCTTAAAGGGAAAGGCCCGTACTGTACAATTTTCCAGGAGTTTTCAATAGCAACAGGTATCACCATTGCGTTTGGAGCCGCTTTCAGCAGGGTGGCAATACCACCAACCTTAAAGGGCTTTAGTTTGCCGTCTTTGGCACGTGTACCTTCCGGGAAAATCACCGCCGACCAGTTATGCTCCTTCAACCGGCGCCCCAGCTTAATGATCTCTACCGCGGCTTGCTTGGTGTCTTTACGGTCGATGTTTGCACCACCACCATACTTCAGGTTGAAAGAGATGGATGGAATACCTTTGGTCAGCTCGATCTTCGAAATAAATTTCACGTGATGTTTCCGCAAGTGCCAGAAAAAAGCAGGGATATCATACATGCTCTGGTGATTGGCGATAAAGATCTTGGGTACACCCACAGGCAGGTCCTGCTCGTTTTTAAACTTTAAAGATGATCCCAGAAAGATCTGGCAGTACTGTAGAAAGAAGTTCAGGTAATCTACCGATTTCTTGTGTGCTTCATAGCCGAACCAGCGGTGACAGATCCACTGGATGGGGTGGAAGATCAGTAAGGCCAGGCCGAAAAAGAGGTAGAAGATCGGGGAAAGAATATAACCCAGTATTTTATTCATTGTTAATGGCTGAAATGATTTAAATTTTTCCTTCCTGGATCAGGATATAGGTTTTCATGATCCCGGCGACGCTCATGCTGTCGGTGATCTCACCTTTCATCACCATGTTAAATGCATCTTTAAAGGGCAGTTTACGCAGGCTGAGTTGCTCGGTTTCTTCGGGTTGTGCTTCGCCCATGGTAAGGCCGGTGGCAACATAAATGATTGCCTGTTCGTCACTCACCGAATTAGATAAGTGCATACGCTGGATCTCCTGCCAGTTCGTGGCCGTCATGCCGGTTTCTTCCAGCAGTTCACGTTTTGCGCTATCCAGGGGTTCCTGCCCCAGTGGACCGCCACCTTCCGGTATTTCCCAGCTGTAGGCATCCAATGGAAAGCGGTGCTGCCCAACCAACCAGGTGTTGTAGGCCTCATCCAGTGCAACGATGCCAATGGCGATGTTTTTGAAATGCACTTTCCCATAGATGCCTTTGCCGCCAGAACCATTAATTACATCAAACTCGGTTAACCCGATCCAGTTGTTATCATATACCTGCCGCTGACCGGTGATGGTCCATGGGTTCGTTTCTTCCATGCCGCAAGATACAAAATCATCACATTCTATTCAATCCGCAGGAATAAGGGTAAAGAAGTTAAGCCAGGCAGCGATTTGTTTGAATTTTGATCAATGTTTGCAAGGCCGTTGACCCGTGCTTGCTACGTCTCCATACGTACAAAGTACGTAGCAAGTACGTCGCAATCACCTGTCAAGTACGTCACAATGGAAAAGCTGTGTCCAGTCTGTTCTGGCTGCGGATGCTGGTTTTACAAAATTTAACACATAAAAAAAGCCTGCAGGAGTGCTGCAGGCTTTTTTTAGATCATCCGCTTTGTGGATCTAAAGAGGTTTAGAATTGTTGCTCATCATCACCGCCGCGCTGTTCCTGATCTCTTTTAGGCTTTTTAGCGGTAAAAGTCGTTTTACCAAAACGGTAAGAATAGGTCAGGTTGGCCATGGTGCCTTGCATGTATCTTTCAAAATCAACAATGGAGTTGTTTGCTTCGGTGGTCATGCTCCATCTTCTGGTGCTGAAAACGTCTCTTACGTTTAAGCTCAAAGATGATTTCTTGTCTTTGAAATCGTATTTCGCACCTGCATCCACACCATACATCGCATTACGTTTACCCTGTGCCATTACTTCTGGTGCACGGTAATCCGCTCTTAACTGCAAGGTAATGTTGTATGGCAGGTTGAAGTTATTGGTCAGGTTCGCATTCCAGGTAAAGCCTGAGCGCTCGATGATACCATACTCTGGTGCACCGTCAATTTTGCTCTGGTACAAGTTTACGTTAGCGGTAAAGTTCCAAGGTTTTGCAACGTCAACACGGCTGATCAACTCTAAACCCGTCGCAATATTGCGGGTCAAGTTTTGAGGGGTAGATATCGTTACACCCTGCGCATTAGGTTCTGAGCGCACGCGCTGGATCAGATCATTGGTTTGACGGAAATAAAGTGAACTGATGAAGGATACTTTCTTGAAATACTTGCTGTAACCAAATTCAAAGGCATGTACATCTTCCGGCTTAAGGTTCGGGTTACCCTGGTTCCACATCAATGGATCAGATACATCCAGGAATGGGTTGGTATCCCAGCCTCTCGGACGGTTTACACGACGGGTATAGCTTAGCTGTACCTGTTGTTCGTTTTTAAGCTTCTGACTCACGAAGACACTTGGATAAAGTCTGGTGTAAGCAATTTTTCCAGGGGTGTAAATGGTGCTTCCAGTTTCCTGGAACCTGCCTGAAGTGGTGTTTAATTCAGCATCTTCACCTCTTAAGCCCAACTGGTAACCGAAGTTTCCAATTTGGTTCTGGTAGTTCAGGTATAAAGCGTGGATCTGCTCCCCGCTTTCAAAGGCATTTGAAACCAGGAAGTTTTGCTGATAAGCATCCAGCGAATCCAGGAAGGTGCTTGCATCGGTCATACTCTTAGAGTCACGGAACTGCGAGCGGTAACCTGCTTCAATGCGGCCAGCTGTACCAATCGGACGTACGTAATCTGCCTGGATGTTATAGTTACGGTTCCAGCCATCTCTTAAGTTACGTTCCAGTACCAGGTTAGACAAGCTTTGGTTGGTCTGAAAGTAAATGTCTGTATTATAAAACTGGAAGTTATCGTTGTTACCTTCGGAGTAGTTCAGGTTGAAGGTTAATTCTTCTTTAGGTTTCTTAAACTTCTGTACAAAGTCGAGGTTCAGATCAAAGCTATTGCCTTTACCTTCATTTTCATTGCGCCTGTTGCTTAATCTAACCGGCGAATTTGCAGTGTTAAACTGGTTGATTAACAAGGTTTCCCTGCGATCATTATCACGCATGTTGAAGCCTCCTGAAAAGCTCAGCACACTTTTAGGCGCAAGTGTGTAATCGATACCTGCTTTTACGTTGTGGCCCTGGTCGTGCGATCTGGAGTCGGTATTCTGATCTGCAAATGCAGTACCTTCTGGCGTAGTATTCAGGTATTGGATGTTGTTAAAGCCACCACCAAGACGGTTTCCAGAACGGTAGCTGTAGTTACCGAAAAGGTTTACTTTATTGTTCTGAAAGCTTAAGCTGGTGTTTGCGTTGTAGTTCTCGCGGTTACCGGCACTTAGTGCCACATTACCGTTTAAGCCCAACTTGGTGTTTTTCTTCAATACGATGTTGATGATACCGGATTGACCTTCAGCATCATACTTGGAGCTTGGGTTGGTGATCACCTCCACGCTTTCGATAGAACTTGCAGGGATAGACTGCAGGATCACAGATACATCGCCACCACCAATAAGAGATGGTTTGCCGTCGATCAGCACGCGTACACCAGATGATCCTCTAAGGGAAACGTTACCATCCATGTCGGTTTGAACGGAAGGAACGTTGGCCAGCAGGTCGGTTGCCGTACCACCTTCACTCACTAAACTCTTATCTACCGAGAATACTTTTTTATCGATACCCAGCTGCATGGCTGCTTTTTCACCCTGGATAACGACCTCGTTCAGTTCGGTGCCTTTAGCAGCTTTCATTCTGATGGTGCCAAGGCTGTAAACCTGGCTGTTGGCCAGTTGAATGCCTTCGCGTACCATGGTTTGAAAGCCTACATAACTAATCTTGAAGGTATAGCTGCCTGCAGGGAGGTTTTTAATGGAAAGGTTACCTTCAACATCGGTCTGACCAGCACGTACAGTAGCTTTGGTCTGGCTGTTTAATACAACAGCGGTAGCAAAAGGAACGGCTTCGTTGTTGCTCGCATCAACAACTTTAGCGTTGATTTGTGCGGTGCCGCCACTCTGGGCCAGGGTGTCCAGCGTAGCCGCTGAAAGGGTTAAGGTTAATAGTAAAAAATGGTATAAGAACTTCTTCATTTAAACGGTTACTTTATCTTGTCTTTTTTAAGGTTGACAAAGTAACGGCGGTTAAGTTTAATAACAGAAGGGTAACTATTTTATTACAGCCTTAAAGCCCCTTATTCAGGTAATATTCTTGTTAGTGAAAAGAAAATTTAATCTACGGTCACGGTTAAACCTTCCTGCTGAAGAATCTTGCGATAGATCTCCATTTCGGTGTAGGAGCCTTCCAGAATGGAACACTTTCCTTTATTGTGAACTTCCCATGCAATTTTCTCGGCCTGACTTTCGGTATAGTCCAGATATTTCATCATGCAATGGATCACATGGTCAAAAGTATTTACATCATCGTTCCATAGAATCAAACGGTTGGTCGTTTTAATTGAGCTCAGGATCTCCTCTAAAGTAAATGTTTCTTCTTTTGTTTCTGTAGCCATAGAACAAAAATAAGGTTAATTCGAATTAATGTGGCAGTTAATGTATTTTTAACATAAAAATCAATATAAATCAGCTAAAATGCAAAGCTCCAGGATCGCCGGAATCGGGTACTATGTGCCTGAAAACGTTTATACGAATGATGATTTATCCAGGTTTATGGATACCGATGATGCATGGATCCGCGAGCGCACCGGGATTCAGGAGCGTCGCTTTGCGGATCGCCTGACCGAGACCACTACCACGATGGGTGTAGCGGCGGCGAAAATTGCCATTGAACGTGCCGGCATTACGGCACAGGATGTAGACTTCATCGTATTTGCAACTTTGTCTCCGGATTATTATTTCCCGGGTTGTGGAGTATTGCTTCAACGGGAGATGAAGATGAAGGAAGTTGGTGCACTTGATGTGCGGAATCAATGTTCGGGTTTTCTTTATGCGCTTTCCATTGCCGACCAGTACATCAAAACAGGTATGTACAAGAATATTCTGGTGGTAGGTAGTGAGAAGCATTCTTTTGCGATGGACTTTGAAACGCGCAGCCGCAATGTATCCGTGATCTTTGGTGATGGTGCCGGAGCAGTGGTTTTGCAGCCTGCACAGCAGCAAGGCCAGGGCATTTTGAGTACGCATCTGCATAGCGATGGTGCCGATGCGGAGTTGCTGGCGATGTATTATCCTGGGGCACATGCCAATAAGTGGATGCCGGATAAACCGGGCTACCCGGATCAGGAGCTTGGCGGTTTATTTATGACCAGCGAACAGCTGGAAACTGGGGCTGCATTACCTTATATGGATGGTCCTGCTGTGTTTAAGAAAGCGGTAGCGAAGTTTCCGGAGGTGATTAAGGAAGCGCTTGCAGCGAATAACCTGCAGGCAGGAGATATTGATCTTTTAGTGCCACACCAGGCGAATCTGCGGATCAGTCAATATGTACAGCAGCTGCTTGGCCTGGCGGATGATAAGGTGTTTAACAATATTCAGAAATACGGGAACACGACTGCGGCTTCCGTGCCGATCGCTTTATGTGAGGCTTGGGAAGCCGGTAAAGTTAAGGAAGGCGATCTGGTTTGCCTGGCAGCATTTGGCTCGGGCTTTACCTGGGCAAGTGCCTTGATACGCTGGTAAATTCTTGTACAAAAGGAAGTATTAACTTCCTTTTGTTGCTCTTGTCATTTGCTCCAGCATGTCCCACATGTCGTTTGGAATGGCTTCCAGCCCGTTAAACTGACCTGCACCCTGCAGCCATTCACCACCGTCAATGGTGATCACCTCGCCGTTGATGTATGCCGAGAAGTCACTGACCAGGAAGGCCGCCAGGTTTGCTAATTCCTGATGATCACCTACGCGTTTTAGGGGTACCCGGTTTTTGAAGTCGAACTTTTCTGCAAGATCGCCGGGTAGCAGGCGCTCCCAGGCGCCTTTAGTCGGAAAAGGTCCGGGTGCGATGGCATTGGTACGGATGCCGTACTTGCCCCATTCTGCAGCGAGGGATCTGGTCATGGCGAGCACGCCGCCCTTTGCACAGGCCGAGGGCACCACATAGGCCGAGCCGGTAAAGGCATAGGTAGTCACGATGTTCAGTACACTTGCAGGCTGCTTTTCTTTGATCCAGTGTTTTCCAAAAGCCAGCGTGCAGTTCACGGAACCTTTCAGTACAATGTCGATGATGGAAGAAAAGGCATTTGCCGACAGCCTTTCGGTTGGGGAGATGAAGTTCCCTGCGGCATTGTTGATCAGGCTGTCTACCTGTCCGAAGGCTTTGATCGCCTCCGCAAGCACGTTTTCCACCTGGGTATATTCCCTGACATCGCAGGCTACAGCGAGTACCTTGCCGCCGGTTGCCTGTTCCATTTCCCGGGCCGTCTGCTGGATCACGTCATCCTTTCTGCTGGTGATGACCAGGTTGGCGCCGAGCTTTAGAAAGTAGGTGCCCATGGCTTTTCCAAGACCTGTTCCACCACCGGTAATTACGATTGTTTTTCCTTTTAAGGCATCATCCCTAAGCATAGGTTGGTTGTACATGGGCTATTTCTTTTGAAGGTTATCAATGATTGTTTTCAGGATGCTCCTTGTTGCTGGCGACCACCACTGTTCAAGCATCTTGTTGAGGGTTTCCGTTTGGTCTGCGGCAAGGGTCTGGATCACTTCCTGACGGATGTTCAACTTGCTTTGCTGCCAGGTATTGGCTTCGAAAGCCATGTATTTGCGCACTTTCCTTTCGGCAGCGGTAAGGATGCTGTCGTGGTTGACGAGTTCGTCCACAAGCCCAACTTTGAGTGCTTCTTCCGGACTAAACAGCTTGCCTTCGAGTAAACTTCTGGATGCATCGGCTTTGCCTAGCCAGAACTCGTACAGCTTGAAGATGCTGAAAGGCACGATAATGCCGACTGGCACTTCGTTTAAGCCGATGATATACTTGCCTTCGGCCATGACGCGGGCGTCGCAGGCAATGGCGATTACACAACCGCCCGCAGGGCTGTGGCCGTTTATAGCGGCAACAAGTGGTTTTTTGAAGCTGCAAAGGTTTAGCGTGAATTCGAAGAACAGCTGCCAGAAGGAGCGGGTTTCTGCTTCGTTGTAGTTGTAAAGTTCTATTAAGTCGAGCCCGGCGGAGAAGAAATGGCCTGTTCCGGTGATCATGGCGCCGCCGATGCTTGGGTCCTTGTCGATGTTAAGGATCATGTCGTTGAGCTCGGTGATCATCTCCCGGTTTAGGGCGTTAGACTTCCCGCGGTTCAGCGTAATGATCGCCATGCGGTCTTTGACGGTGACTTTTATGGTATTCATGATATTTGGTTAAATAAGAAAGCCTCAATATACAATTATCGAGGCTTTATATGCATATCAGGAATAAGCAGGTTTGTTAGCTGCTCCAATAGCAGTTCTTGTTTTAATAGTTCAATACGAGCTCAGGCTGATTGTACTTAAAGATTATTTAGGGTTTCCTTTTAGAATTCGTTTTTAAACATCATGCTTTCCACTGGTCGGGTGGTCTTGTTGCTGTATTTCGGATTTTGCTTGCTGTTGTACATGGTTTCGATTTCACCTTCTACGGCAAAATAGATCAGCTGGCCAATGGGCATACCTGCATAGATCCGTACAGGCTGTGCGCAGGAGATTTCAAGCGTCCAGGTGTTGCAGAAGCCTACATCGCCTTTTCCGGCAGTAGCATGGATGTCGATCCCCAGGCGGCCGGTGCTTGATTTGCCTTCCAGAAAGGGTACATGGGCATGGGTTTCGGTGTACTCCACGGTTACGCCCAGGTAAAGCGTACCTGGCTGCAATACAAAGCCGCTCTTTGGAATCTCAAAATGCACTACCGTGTTGTGCGCCTTGGCATCAAGCACCCGGTCTTTGTAAGTGGCCAGGTATTTACCCAAATGCACGTCATAAGAATTGGTACCTAAACACTCCGGCTTGAAGGGTTCAATGATGATTGTACCCTTCTCAATTTCTTCAAGAATGCGCTTGTCTGATAGTATCATTTAATAAGATTTGCGCTAAATTATGGTTAATTTAGATACTTTTACATTGATTTTCTAAAATAGAGATGCCTGTAATTCTTAATAAGATCATTGACGAACATACCAGACTGGCCGTTTGGAAAATTGAGGAAACCGAGGAAGAACTCTTCCGCGGGCTGCAGTTGAAAGCGCATGAACTTGATTTTATTGCCTCATTGAACAATGGAAAAAGGCTGCTGCACTGGCTGAGTACCAGGCTCCTGCTGCGGACCATGCTGCAGACCAACGATTATATAGATAGCCGGATGGATGATCAGGGCAAACCTTACCTCGTTAATGGTGATTACCAGATCTCTTTCAGCCACTCTTTCGATTATGCTTCGGTGATGATCAGCAAGGATAAGCAGGTTGGCGTGGACATCGAGCTGATTAAAGACAAGATCCAGAAGATCAAAAACAAGTTCCTGAAACCTGAAGAGCTCTCCGGCCTGCCCGAGCAGGATAATACACTCGCTTTGTACATCTGCTGGTGTGCCAAGGAAGCGATCTACAAATGGTACGGTAAAAAAGGACTGGAATTCAAACAACACATCGATATCTATCCTTTTGTGCCGCAGGATGCCGGAGTGGTCAGAGCACGCGCGGTGTTACCGGAGGGAGAGGTGATGCTGGAGGTGGAGTACTTTAAAGTTGAAGCAGATTATATGCTGGGCTACGTGGCTGCGACGTTGTAAAGCTGCTTCAATGACCCGCAGAAGAACGGCTTAATTTAGCTAACTTTGTTTCTGGAATAAGCACCTGCTAAACTGCCACTGATCTTGGAAATATTTCGACATGCTTAATGCAGGCAGTATTCCTGAATAGAAAAGCTAGGGATGAATAAAAAAGTAGAATATATAGACTGGGGCCTGGTTGATTATCAGGAAGCCTGGGATAAACAGGATGAGATTTTCAGCAGCATTGTCGCATTAAAGGGCAAGAACCGTACGGATAACACGGAACTGCAAACACCAAACTACCTGATCTTCTGTGAGCACCCACACGTTTATACGCTCGGAAAGAGCGGGCACCCGGAAAACCTCTTGCTTGATGAAGCTGGTCTTCAGGAAAAGCAAGCGACCTACTACAAAATAAACCGGGGTGGGGATATCACTTATCATGGCCCTGGACAGATCGTGGGTTACCCGATCCTGGATCTGGATAACTTCTTCACGGACATTCATTTGTACCTGAGAACACTTGAAGAAGCGGTAATTTTAACGTTAAAAGATTATGGAATCATCGCCGGCCGCTACCCTGGATATACAGGTGTTTGGTTGGATGCGGATAACGAGAAAGCACGTAAGATCTGCGCACTTGGTGTCCGCTGCAGTCGCTGGGTAACCATGCACGGCTTCGCATTCAATGTAAACGCGAACCTTGACTACTTCAAGAACATTGTGCCTTGCGGCATTGATGACAAGGATGTAACGTCCATGGAGCGTGAGCTTGGACAAGCTTTAGACATCAATGTGGTTAAAGAGCAGCTGAAGATGCACATTGCCGCACTGTTTAAAATGGAGCTGCAGGGTTAAAAGCTTAGCACTCCGGTAAACTGAGCGGGATGTTTTTTGTTGCCAATCCACCATCGGAAGTTTCCTTGTACTTGGAGTTCATATCCTGTGCCGTTTCCCACATGGTGCTTACCACCGCATCCAGACTTACTTTCGCTTGATCAGGGTTGGTTTGCAGTGCCAGCTGGCTAGCTGTGATGGCTTTGATGGCGCCCATGGTATTTCTTTCGATACATGGTATTTGTACCAGTCCGCCGATAGGATCGCAGGTCATGCCGAGGTGGTGTTCCATGGCGATCTCTGCTGCCATAAGCACTTGCCGCTGGGATCCACCCATAACTTCCGTCAGTGCTGCTGCAGCCATCGCTGAAGATACACCGATCTCCGCCTGACAACCGCCCATCGCTGCCGATATGGTGGCGCCTTTCTTGAAGATACTGCCGATCTCCGAAGCGCAGGCAATAAATTGAATGATCTTTTCTTCTTTGTAACCGTCACAGAAAACCATATAATACTGCAGTACCGCCGGGATTACACCAGCAGCGCCATTGGTAGGTGCAGTTACCACACGTCCAAAAGAGGCATTTTCCTCGTTCACAGCGAGCGCAAAGCAGCTTACCCAGTCAAGAATATAGTTAAAACCATTTCCGCCTTTACGGATGGCCTCCAGCCAGCTTGCATAATCGTGGTAAGGCTGGTCTTTCAGCAGCTTTTTATTCAGTGCTGCGGCTCTGCGGCCAACATTCAGCCCTCCAGGAAGTTTGCCTGAGGTATGGCAGCCGCGGTAGGTACAGTCCTTCATCACATGGAAATGCTGCAGGATGCCTTGACGGGTTTCTTCCTCCGGTCTCCAGGATAGTTCGTTTTCCATCACCACTTCAGATACCTTCAGTCCGGTGGTTAAACACCAGTGCAGCAGGTCTGCGGCTTTTTCAACGGGGAAAGGGAGTTCCACAAGGGTCTTCTCACGTCCCGCTTCACCTTCCTTCACCACAAATCCACCACCGATGGAGTAGTAGGTCTCGGAGAATGCTTTCCCGTTTTCCAGAAAGGCCTGAAAGGTTACCGCATTAGGGTGATAGGGTAGACTTTCGTTGTACAGGAAGATCAGGTCTTCGTTGTAATCAAAACCCAGGTGTTTGATGCCTGCGAGATTAAGAATCTGTTGTTCTTTGATGTTTGCAATGCTGCTGTCGATGGCATTTACATCGAAGGTCACCGGGTCTGCGCCGGTTAAACCCAGGAGTATGGCAACATCGGTTCCATGCCCTTTACCGGTTTTCGCCAGTGAGCCGTACAGCAGGATCTTCACCTGCACCACATGGTTGAGGTGATCATTCGCCTCCAGGGCCAGGGTAAACTGCTGCGCAGCACGCCATGGACCCAGGGTATGTGAACTCGACGGCCCGACACCGATCTTAAATATATCAAAAACAGAGATTTCTTCTCGAAGCATAAGCTTATAAAGCTAAACAGTTTATCTATTAATAACGCAAAAAGAGCCCCGCAAGTTGCGGGGCTCTTTGATATGGTTTGTTGGAAGATGATTACATCATACCACCCATACCGCCACCGCCCATTGGAGGCATTGCAGCAGCACCGGCGTTATCCTCAGGATCATCAGCCAATACACATTCTGTAGTTAACAACATCGCTGCGATTGAAGCTGCATTTTCTAATGCTACACGACTTACTTTAGTTGGGTCAATAACACCAGCTGCGATTAAGTTCTCATATACATCAGTACGGGCATTGTAACCGAAGTCAGCACTACCTTCTTTAACTTTTTGTACAATGATAGAACCTTCAATACCAGCATTCTGGCAGATCTGACGAAGAGGCTCTTCAACAGCACGCTTAACGATAGCGATACCTGTAGTCTCATCTTCGTTAGAACCTTTCATACCTTCTAGTGCTTCAATAGCACGGATGAAAGCAACGCCACCACCAGCAACGATACCTTCTTCAACAGCCGCACGGGTTGCATGTAAAGCATCATCTACACGGTCTTTTTTCTCTTTCATTTCAACTTCAGAAGCTGCACCTACGTAAAGCACTGCAACACCGCCAGCTAATTTAGCTAAACGCTCTTGTAGTTTTTCTTTATCGTAATCAGAGGTTGTAGTCTCGATTTGAGCTTTGATTTGAGAAACGCGAGATTTGATATCATCTGGCTGACCAGCACCGTTGATTACAGTAGTGTTATCTTTATCGATAACAACTTTTTCAGCAGTACCTAAGTAAGATAGGTCAGCGTTTTCTAATTTATAACCTCTTTCTTCAGAGATCACGGTACCACCAGTTAAGATTGCGATATCTTCTAACATCGCTTTTCTGCGGTCACCGAAACCTGGAGCTTTAACAGCAGCAACTTTCAGAGAACCACGGATCTTGTTCACTACTAAAGTAGCTAGTGCTTCACCGTCTAAGTCTTCAGCAATGATTAAAAGTGGTTTACCAGTTTGAACTTGTTTTTCCAATACTGGCAACAATTCTTTCATGTTGCTGATTTTCTTGTCGTAGATTAAAATGTAAGGGTTTTCTAATTCCGCTTCCATTTTATCAGCGTTGGTAACGAAGTATGGAGATAAGTATCCACGGTCAAACTGCATACCTTCTACTGTTTTAACTTCAGTTTCAGTACCTTTTGCCTCTTCAACAGTTATTACACCGTCTTTACCAACTTTACCCATTGCTTCTGCGATTAAGGAACCGATAACCTCGTCGTTGTTCGCTGAAATAGAAGCAACTTGTTTGATTTTGTTGTTGTCTTCACCAACAGTTTGAGATTGTTGTCTAAGGTTATCAACGATCGCAGCAACTGCTTTGTCAATACCACGTTTTAAGTCCATTGGGTTTGCACCAGCAGCTACGTTTTTAATACCTGCAGTAACAATTGCCTGCGCTAAAACAGTAGCAGTAGTTGTTCCGTCACCTGCAATATCAGCAGTTTTAGAAGCAACTTCTTTCACCATTTGTGCACCCATGTTTTCAATTGGATCTTTTAATTCGATCTCTTTTGCTACAGTAACACCATCTTTAGTGATTGCTGGTGAACCAAATTTCTTATCGATAATAACGTTACGACCTTTAGGGCCTAAAGTTACTTTTACAGCATTAGCTAGAATATCAACACCTCTTTTCAGGGCGTCACGGGCTTCAACGTTATATTTTACTTGTTTTGACATTTTTATATATTTTAAAAAATATTATTATTGAACTATAGCGTAAATATCGCTCTCACGCATAATCAGATAGTCTTTACCATCTACTGGAAGCTCAGTGCCACCATATTTTCCGTAAAGAACAACATCACCAACTTTTACAGTAGGTTTTTTGCCTTCTGAATCTTCGTCTGAAACAGATACTACAGTTCCTTTAGATGGTTTTTCTTTTGCAGTATCAGGAATGTAGATACCCGATGCAGTTTTTTCTTCAGCCGCTGCAGGTTCAACGATAACTCTGTTCGCTGTGCCTGAAATGGGTTTAAGGTTTAATGCCATAACTTAATATTAATTATTTTTTAGTGTAAAAATTTAAATGTTATACCTGCCTATACACAGTTTCTATGCCAAGGGGTTTTTGCTTGACAAATTTGCATTTGCTGTCAGCAAGGCGTAAAGATTTGTGTGAACTCGTGTCAGAGTGTCAGAGGTATACCTAAGCTGAAATGCCTAAGTGAATTGACATAAAAAAGCCCGTTAAGAGTTGTCTTAACGGGCTTAAAATCTTTATTTAGAACTATGGTGCTGGCTGCGCTGGTGTTTCTGCAGGTGCTGTGTTGTTGTTAGCAGGTGCAGCATTGTTATTAGCAGGTGCATTTCCAATTGGCGATGGAGCAGGTGTTCTGTTCAGTTGTTCCTGAATTTTCGACGCTCCGGTTGAACCGCCGTTACCGGTTTTAGCAATGGTTGTAATAGATAAAGTAATTACAACAACTACGGCTAACAGGATCCAGGTGCCTTTTTCTAGAACATCTCCTGTGCGCTGTACGCCGAACATGTTACTGGCTGACGATCCTGTTGCTAATCCACCACCTTTAGGGTTCTGGATCAATACAAAGATTGCTAAAGCGACACAAATAATGATCAATAGAATAATTAAAAAAAGCATAGTCTGTTATATGGTTAAATTTTCTTTTTTATAGATTGGATAAGATCGGCAAAGTAACGGCTTTTTTCCGGAAACTTCAAACTTAATTTTTCATAAGTATCTATGGCCTTGTGGTAAAGCATCTGCTCGATGTAGATCTTCGCGAGGGTCTCTGAAACGAGATCATTGTGGTCCTCGGCGCTGCGCTTGGCCTTGTTTTCCGTGTCGATCTGCTCTGGCCTTGGCGGCGTGATCTGCGGGTCTTTCTTGATGAACTCGTCAATGATCTTAGCATCCTTCGGATCTGCCTGGTGCTCCGGAACGTTGTTCAGGATCTCTTCTGCATTGAAGGGACTTTGAATATGGAAAATGTGCTCCACATATTGCTGATGGAGCTCACTTTGTGTTTGCCGCTTCGGCGTAGCATAGGGTTGGAAGATCGTGGAATGCTCTTTCCGGGTTTTTGCCAGCCACCACAGGAAGGTGTAAGGAAGTGTGTCATCGTCGTAATTGGTGATTTCACTGGTGTCCTTCTCTCCTGGATTTGCCTGTTTTTGATCCGTCCAAGCCGGGGCTGGAGGTGCAGAAACTGCTTTGCTATTGTTTTGCGCATCATCCGCGATGAACTTCTCTTCAAAAG
This sequence comes from Pedobacter sp. SAFR-022, assembly GCF_051965375.1. Lineage (NCBI taxonomy): Bacteria > Pseudomonadati > Bacteroidota > Sphingobacteriia > Sphingobacteriales > Sphingobacteriaceae > Pedobacter > Pedobacter sp. SAFR-022. The sequence continues at coordinate 807,801 of NZ_JBQCME010000001.1, read as the reverse complement.
TGAAGAAATCAGTTGCGGCTATATTTTCAACGAAGTTATCTTCTAAAGTCTCAATGACCGGCACAGGAGTAGGTGCGGTCTGTTCGGTAGCAGGCTGTTGATAGTCATGGCCATCAACTTCAGAAATCTCTTCAAATATTTCCTGGGCATCATTATCCTCTGCACCCGTTGAACTATGATCTGCAACCCCAACATCATTGTCATCAATGCTTCCGTCAATATTCTCAGCAGTTTCTATAAAGGTGCTATTATCTACTGCAGCCGATTGCTCTACAGGAGCGTCCCCGTCATAGTCGTGAATATTTATCTCTGATATTTCTTCGTAGGTGTCATCGCTCTGCGCTGCAGAAAGATGATCAATAGGATTGTCGTAGTCGTGGATATTGATTTCCGCAATCTCGTCGTAAGTGGCCTGATCGTCAGTAACGGTATCATTTACCTCTTCAACGCTATTGATTTCCTCAGGCTGTTCCGGGTCAGCGGCACCAAAGGCATATACTTCTTCCAGTAAACTTGCCGCCTCCAGGTCTGTTGCTTCTTCAAAAATGGATTTATCTTCAAACGTGGTTTCTACAGCAGGTGCTGCAGGTTGCATTACCGGCTTCCGGTGCAGAAACTGGTGCAACATGGCGCCGTTGGTGTACAAGGCGGTGGTGGTGAGGGTGTGCTCCGCTTCCGCTGTTTCCATGGAGAGCTTCGCCAGAATTAACCGCAGGGGCTGGAAGTAGGGGTACAGCTCCAGCAGTTCCCGCAATAAAGGAATGTCCGAATGCCGCAGGCTATCCGGATCATTAATGATAGAACTAAGCTGTTTATTATGGTCTATTCCCTGCTCCACGTCGCTAAGATACAATTATTACCATTGAGCAAAAGCCCTGTTAAAAATATCCTCAGTCAACTGCGTATTGATGTCTTTGATCAATTGCGGCTCAAGTGCCTGCAAGCTAGAGCCGGAAAGTACAAAATCCTTGAATCTTGTAAACGACTCTTCAAAGCTCTGTTTAGCGTCAATATTGTTCGTGTACTTCACGTTTACAGTAATCGATAGCCTGTTTGAACCTTGTGTATTGGAGTTCATCTGGTTGTTGTCGGTAAGCGTCACCGGGCGGATCTCATAGTTCGTAATCCGGCCTTCAAATATCGCGTGACCGTCATTCTGCACAATGCTCAGGCGCGACTGGTTCCTGATCCTGGTACGCAGGTCCTCTGTAAACTGCTGGCTCAGGTAAGGGATTACCAGCGGCGCATTGTTCTCGAAGAAATTCACGGTTACGGTCTTCATCTCTGGTGGGATTGAAGCTCCATTGAATTTGATTGAACAAGAATTAAACAGGGCAACAACCGCAAAAAGCAGGATATATATCTTCTTCATCATTAATTTAAGTTCAGTTCTTTGATTTTGCGGTATAGGGTGCGCTCAGAAATACCCAGCTCCTGCGCTGCAAACTTACGTTTGCCTTTATGCTTTTTCAGTGCCTTCTTAATCAGGTCAGATTCTTTATCCACCAGTGACAGTGATTCTTCTACTTCCTCCGCCTCATGTGCGTAGTTGTATTCCATCGGTGCATTTGGCGCAGGCTTGTTAATTGTTAATGCCTGTGGCTCAAACTTCGGCCGGTCAATTTCCTGATAAAGCTGGTTGATGTAATGCGGGTTATCCTCCATGATGTGGGCCGTGTTGCCGCCGCTTTGGATGATCTCCGCAACGAGTTTCTTCAGATCCACCATGTCCTTTTTCATATCGAAAAGAACCTTGTATAGAATATCCCTTTCGGTAAAATCTTCCTTGTTGTTATTGCCGTTGATGGCCATCGGCAGGTTAGCGCCGCTTTCATTCGGAATATAGTTTAGCAATGCGGCCGCCGTAACGTTGCGGTCTTTCTCCAATACACAGATCTGCTCGGCGATGTTTTTCAACTGTCGTACGTTACCCGGCCAGCTGTAGTTGCTCAACACCTGAATGGCATCGGGTTCTAATTGTATACCCGGACTGCGGTACTTATCACTAAAATCTGCTGAAAACTTGCGGAACAGCAGATAGATATCTTCCTTACGCTCATGCAGCGCAGGAATGCGCAAAGGCACGGTGTTCAGCCTGTAGTAAAGATCCTCACGGAACTTGCCATTTTTCACCCGGTTATAAACGTCTACGTTTGTCGCCGCAATAATGCGTACATCTGTTTTCTGCACCTTTGAAGAACCCACGCGCAGGTATTCCCCGCTCTCCAGAATCCTCAGCAAACGTGCCTGTGTACCCAGCGGTAACTCGGCGACCTCATCCAGGAAGATCGTTCCGCCATTGGCCACCTCAAAGTAACCTTTACGTGCTTCATGCGCACCGGTAAAAGAACCTTTCTCATGCCCAAATAGCTCCGAATCGATCGTGCCTTCCGGAATGGCACCACAGTTTACAGCGATGAAAGTACCGTGCTTCCTTGCACTCATCTGGTGGATGATGTGCGAAAACACCTCTTTACCGCTACCACTTTCACCGGTAATTAAAACCGACATATCCGTAGGTGCAACCTGTCTCGCTATATCTATCGCCCGGTTCAGCAGCGGTGAGCCGCCAATGATCCCGAACCTGTTTTTAATATCCTGTACGTCCATAATTACTCCGCAATTCTACCCAATAGGGTCGCTGATGTACAACGTTCAATAGTTACATTCACATATTGCCCTGGTTTAATTTCCGCCGTTGCCGGGAAAACCACCATAGCATTCTGGTCATTACGACCGCAAAAATCTGTTTTTGATTTCTTAGAAGTCCCTTCCACCAGAATACGCAGGGTTTTACCCACATTCTGTTGCAGGCGGTACAGGGAAGTTTCCTGCGCTTTTTGCAGGATCTCCGCCAAGCGGCGTTTCTTCACTTCCTCAGGTACATCATCCACCAGCTTTCTCGCAGCCAATGTTCCCGGACGCTCCGAATAGCTGAAGGTAAAGGCGAAGTCATAACCAACATAGTCCATCATGCTTAAGGTCTCCTGGTGCTCTTCTTCCGTTTCCGTGCAGAAACCTGCGATGATATCTGAAGAAATTGCACAATCCGGAATGATCCTTCTGATGGCATCCACACGGTTCATGTACCACTCCCTGGTGTAAGTGCGGTTCATCAGTTCCAACACGCGGGTGCTGCCCGATTGTACCGGCAGGTGTATATAGTTACAGATGTTATCGTATTTGGCAATGGTATAAAGTACCTCGTCCGTAATGTCTTTAGGGTGGGAGGTCGAGAAACGAATCCGTAAATCCGGGCTAATCAAGGCAACCATCTCCAGCAGTTGAGCGAAGTTCACTTGTACCTCTGCTGATTCTGTTCCTTCAGTGCCCTTCCACTTGTACGAATCCACGTTCTGCCCAAGTAAGGTCACTTCGCGGTAGCCACGATCAAACAGATCCTGCGCTTCCGCAACTATGGAATAAGGATCCCTGCTGCGCTCACGTCCACGGGTAAATGGTACCACGCAGAAAGAACACATGTTGTCGCAGCCGCGCATAATGGAGATAAAAGCAGTTATGCCATTTCCATTTAATCGCACCGGACTGATATCTGCATAGGTTTCCTCGCGGGAAAGCAACACGTTGATCGCTTTTTGTCCATCTTCCACCTGACCGATCAGTTGTGGCAGGTCGCGGTAAGCATCCGGTCCAACAACCATATCTACCAGCTTCTCTTCATCCAGGAATTTAGACTTCAATCTTTCGGCCATACAGCCCAGAACACCCACAATAAGCTTTGGATTTCTGCGCTTCTCCACACCAAATTGCGACAAACGGTTACGCACCCTTTGTTCTGCATTTTCCCTGATGGAGCAGGTGTTGATGAATACTAAATCTGCCTCTTTATAATCACCGGTTGTTTCAAAACCGTTATCACCTAAAATCGAAGCCACAATCTCGCTATCGGCGAAATTCATCTGGCAGCCATAGCTTTCAATGTACAGTTTACGTGCATTCTGAAGCTTCGGCGTATCAATTATTAAAGCTTCACCCTGGCGCGCTTCATCGTGTGTCTTGTCTGCTAGCTCTAATTCAATCATTGCTGTATGCTTTATTACTGAAATACAAAATTAAGCAATTAATTTTTAAAATGACAAAGTGTCAGATTTAAATGGGTGTCAAACATTTTGCTTTTGATTTTCCTTATTATACTATAAACCAATGAAAGCTGCTTCATGACGAACCTTAACCCGAAGAAAAGAAAGCTCCTGAAATGGATCGCAGGCAGCTTAATTGCACTACTTGTAATTGTCGTAACCTCCGCGATATACATTGCAGCGAAGTGGAAACCCTTTCTTACGGAAAAGATCAAGACCGGCATATATGAGGCTTCAGACCATTTATACAACATAGATTTTACAGACCTCAACCTGAACGTGCTTACCGGTACGGTGAGTCTGGATAGTGTACGACTTTATCCGGATACCTCAGTGTTCCATGAACTAAGAAAAAAAGAACTTGCCCCGGTGCACCTGTTCGAAATCAAACTTGCAAAGCTTAAACTTACCCGCATCAGCATTTTAGAAGCATACTTCAAAAAGCGGATCAACATGAATGCAATTGTGATAGACGAGCCCTCCATCAACATGCTGCGCTTCAATGTTAAACCGCAGGCCGACACTACAAAAACAGCAACCAATCTTTATCAGAAGATCTCCAAATCATTGGAATCTGTGCATATCAGGAGCATCAAAGTGCTTAATGCAAACTTCGATTACATTCGTGGAGAAACAGGGACAGTTCTGAATGCGGTGCAAAAGCTTAATGTCAGCATTACTGATGTGCTTATTGACAGTGTATCCCAGTATGATAAAGAAAGGTTTTATTACAGCAAAGACGTTGCATTTGAATTGATCGGGTACAAGTCGATCAGCAAAGATAAGTTGTACACCATGAAGGTGGATACCCTTACCGGCTTTGCCAACAAAGGGGATATCCGGATGAAGGGATTTCAGATGATCCCGATGTATCCGGACCTGGAGTTCAGCAGGAAGTACAAGACCCAACGGGATCGCTATGACCTGAAGTTTCCGACCATCAATTTTCGTGGTTTAGATCTGGAGCGCTTCAATGTGGAGGGGCGCTTGTATGCGGAGGCCCTGACCATTGCTTCCGCCAAAGTGAAGATTTTCATGAACCGCGAACTCCCACCATCAAAGGAGAACAAGAGCCGCAACTTTCCACACATCGCACTGCAAAGGGTAGAACTGCCCCTGATCATTGATACGGTAAACCTGAAAAACGTTGATGTAGCGTATACCGAGTATAATCCAATTGCGCAGGAGCGAGGTACCGTGCATATTGATAACCTGACCGGTACCATCAAAAACGTGACGAACGATTCCCTGCAGAAAAGCAAAAATGCCTTCATGGCGGCAGATCTAAAAGCGAAGATCATTAAGGCGGCAGATCTTGATGCACACCTTCGTTTTAACCTGAACGCTAAAGATGGCGCCTTCAGCTTCCGGGGAAATATAGGTTCCATGAATATGCCCGCCCTAAATCCACTGGCTTCTGCACTTGGATTGGTCAAGATCGAAACCGGAAATATTCAGAAGGTGGAGTTCGATATTAAGGGCAATGCTGTGGGTTCTACAGGTAGCCTGAAAATGCAATACAACAACCTCAAAGTGCAGCTGCTTAAGGAGGCTGAAGATGGTGAGGCGCCTAAGAAGAAAGGTCTGCTGTCCTTCCTGGCGAACAAGTTGGTTATTAAGGATGCCAATCCGGAAAAAGGAGAGCCACTCCGCGTTGCAGCGGTACAGTTTACCCGATCGCCTTCGCAATCTTTCTTCAGTTTACTCTGGAAAAGTGTTTTTACCGGTATCCGGGAAACCGTAGGTATTGGCTTTATCAAACCGAAAAGTGCGGCGAAGTCGCACGAGAAAATAGAGGAGAAGCTCGAAGAGCGCAAGGAAGAACGTAAAGAAAAACGGCAGCAAAAACGTGCGGAAAGAAAGCAAGCACGTGAGGAAAAAAAGTAGTAACTTTTAGCCGGATATGTCAGATCATGCGCATAAAAACTTCCGGATTGTTAAGTATATCGCCGCCATTCTGCTGCCGGTATCTATCTTCGCCACTGCATTATCCTGGTACTATTCTGAAAAACTCCGCCCGGTCATTACCCAGGAATTAAAAGACCTGGTTTTTACCGCTACAGACAGCCTCTATCATGTTGAGTTCTCCACCATCCGCACCAATTGGATTACCGGTAATGCTTCCTTATACGACGTAAACATCATCCCCGATTCTCTGGCGCTTAAACGCTTAAATGCCCGGGCCGCCGGTCCGAATAACATCTATAGCATCCGCGTAAAGCGCGTGATGATCCGGGGCTTTCACCCCTTTACACTGTACAGGAAAAATAAACTGCAAATTGATGAGCTGCTGCTGCTGCGACCGGATATCACGATGGTCAATAAGCAACAGCCCTACAATGAAGGAAAACCGCCAAGGCCCAGGTACAATCCTTACGACTACATCTCCAAGTATCTGGCAGAGCTGCAGGTCAATAATATCAATCTGCGCGACATCAAGTTTAAGTACATCAACAACAACGGTGAAAAGCCAGTAGCCGACTCCCTATCCAACCTGAACATCACGCTTAAAGACTGGCTCATCGATCCCAAATCTGCGGAGGACCCCAAACGTTTGTACCTGCTTAAAGATGTTGTGCTCAGCATGAACGATTATGTATACCGAAGCCCGGATAGCCTGTACCACATTAAGATGAACAAACTGGACTTCCGGGCATCCACTGGCCGTTTAAAGATCAGGCAGTTTACCGTAGTGCCGCAACATCCGGAAATGGATTTCTCAAAAGCCGCCGGTTATGCTAAGGACCGCTTCAACATTTCTTTCAATGAGATCAGCCTGGGCGGCATTGATTTTCCCCTCTATATCTCGACGCAGGAGCTATTTGCAAAGGACATGCAGATCAATAACGGCTTTGTTGCTGTTTTTAGTTCCAATGTTATACCCGGCAAAGGCCTTCCTAAAAGCGGACAGTTTCCGCATCAGCTGCTACAGAATCTAAGTGGTACGGTGACCGTGCAGAAGCTTCATCTGAATGACATTGATTTCAGTTACTCGGCCTACAATCGCCGCAGTAAACAGAAGGGGAGTATCACGTTTAACAAGACCTCCGGAACGATCAGCAACCTGACGAATGCTCCAAAGTACAAAGCACTAAATCCGGTGATGACGGCGAAACTGCAGAGCCGGTTCATGGGAAAAGGTGCCTTGGATGTCGATTTCAAATTCCACCTCTCGGCTAAAAATGGATTCTTCAATTACAAAGGCAGGTTGCGGAACATGGATGGGCGGCTGCTGAATAAGATCACCAGACCGGTAGCCATGCTGCAGATTAAGAGCGGATTTATTGATGAACTCCGTTTTGACATTCGAGCCAACGAAAGCCTCGCCTTAGGCACGCTCGACTTCCGGTATCATAACCTTGGTGTAAGACTGCTGGAGCCCGCTGAAGATTCCGACCGTCTGGTGCGTAAAGGCTTTATGTCCTTTCTTGCAAATAACCTGATCATCAACTCCGGCAACCCCGACCGGGAAGGTAAGTTTGTCTCTGCGAAGATCAATTACCAGCGACCGGCAAAGGCATCCTTCTTTAGCTTTATCCATAAGAGCCTGTTTCAAGGCATACGGCACAGCATAGGGTTTACCGTGGAGAAAGAAAAAGAGATTAAGGCACAGATCGAGAAGTTTGAAAAGATGAAAGCAGATCGTGAACAACGGCGCGAGAACCGCCGAAAGCGGAACTAAAAACAAAAAGCCCCTGAACGAAGTCCAGGGGCTTTTTGCATTATCAAAGGCTTTTAGTTAGCCAGGGAAGCCGGCATCGGCTTATTCAATAAGTTCTCATAGTAGAAACGGAAGCGCTCAGCACGATCATGCGGGGTTTTCACACCACCCCAACCATGACGGCCACCAGGGTAGATCATCAACTCAAAATGCTTGTTTGCATTCTGCAGCTTGTCAATAAACTGGATGGTATTCTGCATGTGAACATTATCGTCCATATCGCCATGCATCACACGTAGTAACCCTTTGTACTGATCTACGTAGGTCAATACAGACGCATTCTTGTAACCTTCAGGGTTTTCCTGTGGCGTGTCCATGAAACGTTCAGTATAGTGACTGTCGTACAATTCCCAGCTGGTAACCGGTGCGCCGGCATAACCGAAATCAAAGACATCAGCACCGTAAGTTAAAGCCATACAAGTCATGTAGCCGCCGTAACTATGGCCAGTGATCAGTAGTTTTTTACCATCAACCCAAGGTTGTGATTTCAACCAGCGACCTGCGGTCATATAATCTTTCATCTCCCATTTACCAAGGTTGCGGTGCATCAAAGCAACACCTTTCTTGCCAAACTGGCCAGAGGCGCGGTGATCTACAGCAATCTGAATCACACCTTCATTCGCCCAGTATTGGGGCGCAGTACCTTTCCAGGTGTTGGTCACGGTACCTGCATTTGGTCCGCCATAGATGCTGAACACAACAGGGTACTGCTTCGTTTTATCAAAGCCAGTAGGGTAGGTGATTACGGCCGGAAGGTTGTAGCCATCTTCTGTTGGAATGGTAATCATCTCCGTTTTACCGAATTCATAAGAAGCGAAATCCGGAGATTTGCTGTCTCCAAGTTCCTTAATGATCTTACCATTGTTGTCTATCAAAGTTCTTTTCTGTGGGGTAGAAACGTTCGAGTAGGTGGTGATGAACTTGCTGCCATCTGGGGCCATCTCCACCTGATTGCTGTATTCGCCAAAAGTTAAACGTTTCAGATTTTTACCATTGTAATTTACGCGGTAAAAGTCGGTACGGGTTGAAGCTTCTTTACGGGCCATAAAGTAAACCACTTTATTTTTCTCATCTACATGCACCAGTTTGGTTACCTGCCATTTTCCGCTGGTTAGTGGATTCAGCAGTTTACCGCCCAACGTGTACAGGTAGTAGTGCGACCAGCCAGTTTTGTCACTTCTCAGGATGTAGTGCTTTTTGTCTTCCAGGTAGGTGATGCGCTCATCAAAGTCCAGGTCAACCCAAGACTTCTGTTTCTCGTCATAGATCTCCTTTTTGGCACCGGTAAGCGGATCAACCGAGTAAAACTTCAGGTTATCCTGACCGCGGTTCAGCCATTGCACCATCATGCTGCTGCCGTCGTAGCTCCAGTATGGGGTACCGAAGTACTGGTCATCTTTAGCATTGAAGTCCGCCCAAACCACAGCACCACCCACTGCCGGTACAAAACCGATTTTAACCTCCGGGTTTGCATCACCAGCTTTAGGGTAACGGGTCTTCTCCGTATAGCCATGCTGACCGGTAGATCCATAGATCGGGAACATCGGTACTTTGGTATCATCAAAGCGCATGAAAGAAATGTGTTTGCTGTCTGGCGACCACCAGAAAGCTTTGTATTTTGTTGCGCGGCCTAAGATCTCCTCGAAATATACCCAAGAAGAATAACCGTTATAGATCACGTCTGTACCATCGTTGGTGTAGCGAATCTCTTTGCCGGTCGTTACATCAACGGCATACAGGTCGTTGTTGCGGGTAAAAGCAACATATTTTCCATCCGGAGAAAGGGTAGGGTTCTTCTCCTCGTCTTTATCGTTCGTTAAACGCTTCGGTGCATCTTTTCCATACTGGATGAAAACGTCAGCGTCTTTCACCATCACACTAACATTGCTTTTCGGTGGTGGGGTATAGCTTTCCTTCTTGCCGGTATTCACGTCGACCGCTTTCAGGCTGCGGTCCTTTATATCCATTTCAATGTAATGCTGTGCATCCGCCCAGCCCGTAACCGGGTTCAATGGAGTCGTCAGAGAAGGTTGATTTCCCAGCGTTTGCTGCTGACTTAATCGCTTAAGCTGCGCCTGGGCGGGCGACATATAGAGCAAGCCGGCAGTTAAGGTAAACAGTAGAGTTTTATTCATTTTTAAAACAGTTTAAAGGCTGAAAGTAAGAAGTTAAAGCCATGCTGCAAAATATGTTTGATAGATGTTACCCTAGACCTCCACAATTTGGACTCAGCATTATAGATGACCACTCCGGCCAGGTACCTCCAAAAAAAAGCTGGCTTGTAAAATGAATTACAAGCCAGCTAAAGAAGATTTAGTGATCTATTTAATGAAGATTACGTCATCAAAGTAAAACGCCTCATCCTGTGCATCCGGACCTTCGATCCAGAAGCCAAATTGCTTCATCGGAGCGCCCTTTTCCCAGAACTTAATGGTCGACATCGGGATTTTAAAGTAGGTCCAGACATTGGCAGGGATGTTCAATGGAATAGATTTATCGGAGTTTCCGTATCCACCTGCACGTTGGTCGCCAGTCAGGTACAAGGTGTAGTTCGTTGAGCCACCTTTAACCCAGAAGCTTAGGAATTTGTACTCCGGCATGTTTGCCAGGCCATCCCAATATGCAAAACCATCTGCACTCCAATTGCCTTTGTTGTAACCAACTTTGAATGATTTCGAACCAGACTTAAAGAATTCGGTTGAAATATCTGCAGGTCCCCAAGAGCCATTTACAAAGCCATTCTCATAATCATCGGTGAAGATCTTGAAGGCATTGTTCATGTTTACGAACTCCTGATTTGTGGTGATCGGACCGGTTGAGTTTGTAACAACAAGTTTTGCACTGTTTACCGTTGTTGCAGGGAAAGTGATCACAAGTTCACGTTTCGACTGCGATACAATGGTTGCGGCTGCGCTGCTGCCTTCTAAGGTAACAGAAGTTACATCACCCAGGTTGTTACCGGTTAATGTTATCGCTGGGCCATCTGGTACGAAGTTATAGTTAGATACTCCAGTAACGGTCGGCAACGCAATGACTTTGTACGGAATAATGATCTGCTTGTTCAGGGTATTGGTCAGGATGATGTTTTGTTCACCACCAACAGCCTCGTCCGGCACCCGGAACACAATTGCGCCATCATTATTTAGCACTGGATTAAACGGTGCTAATACACTATCCTTTTCAAACAAAATGGTTTTTATGCCGCCTAATTTGTCGCCCGTTACGGTGATGACCTCACCTGCAGAACCTTCAGTTATTTCAAGCGCATTGGCTCTTGGACTTTCCGAGGCTTCAGGCCGCTCCTCTTCCTTCGTGCAGGCAGCAAGGAAGGTGGATGCAAACAGGAGCACCAACGCAAAGCTTTTTAATTTAAATCGTTTCATATCGAATATTTTATAATGGTCTAATAGTAAGGAATGGCAGGTTTACCCAATTCTGGGTTTGTCAGGATCTCTGTTGTTGGAATTGGGATAAACAGATTAGCTTCTGAAGTCAAGGTTGCTTTAACACTCTCAATGCGGTGTTTACCAGCCGAGCTGTAAATACCTCTTTCCTGCTGGTCAACAATTTGTTTAGCCTTGGCAAAACCTTGTCTTTGAATATCAAACCAGTAATCACCTTCAAATGCAAACTCTACCCTTCTTTCATGCAGGATCAGCTCTGGGGTAAGCACGGTCTTGTCGGCTGAGACGCCAAATCCTGCACGATGTCTCACCTGATTGAATGCTTCAAGCGCAGAGGCGTCACTTGTAGATGCTGCAGTTCCTAAAGTGGCTTCTGCATAGATCAACAGGATATCAGCATACCTCAAGATATAAGTGTTCATGTCGGTTGATGTTCCATTTACATTCACACCATTGCCACCCGGACCAACAACATATTTCAAAGCATTGGAACGTGTACCTGTTTTAATTTTCAGCTTTTCATCCGCATTGGTTACATAGGTTGTATCGTAAGTAAAACCATTTGGAAAATTCACATTCACCCAGTTCTCTTTCTTAAAACCATGCTCCATGATAGACCATTGTTTACGCTTGTCGTTGAACTCATAGCTGTTTAGCAAGTCAATCGATGGAATGATGGCCGACCAGCCTGCACCTGTAGTTGGTAGTAGCAAAGTCGAAGGCGCCACATACGCCTGGATCGGGTTTCCTATCGAGTAACCACCAGAAGCAAGCCACTGCAAGGCGAAGAGCACTTCCGGGTTGTTGTTTGCAGAAGGGTCTGTAAACATTTTCTGGTAGTCCGGATATAAAGAATACTTGCCGGAACTGATTACCTCGCCGGCTTTAGCTTTTGCATTTGCGTAATCTTTCAGGTACAGGTAAGCTTTTGCCATCATACCTTTTGCCGAGAACTGCGTTACACGGCCTGGATCATCATTTGCTTTCAGGTTTGCCTCAGCAAATTGCAAATCTTCAATGGCAAACTTGATCACGTCCGACTGGATGTAACGTGGAACGTTAAACTGTCCACTTTGAGCCAGGTCAACCGGATCGGTAATAATAGGCACATCACCAAAAACGCGTGCAAGATAGAAATAAGCTACACCTCTCATGAACCTTGCTTCAGCAATCCCCTGGTTCAAGTAAGAAGGATCTGAAACCTGAGCCTTTTTCTGCTCAAAGGTGTTGATCAGAACGGTTGCGTTACCTGCTATTTTATAGAAGGCATACCATGATCTGGTTACCTGCTCATCCGTTCCGGAGATAGAGAAGTTCAGGTAGGTGTTATATTTTGGATCGCCAGTGTACATGTTGCCACTAAGTACCTCGCCGATGGCATGGAAAGCTTTATCCTGATATTCGTACCAGATGCTATTATATAATAAGCCCGTAGCCCCTCTTACCTGTTCCGCATTTTCATAATAGGTTTCCAGGGTGGGTTCATTTCTGGAAGGTTTTTCAAGAAAATCCTTCTTACAACTGGTTACTACCGTCAATGCCGACAGCAATACCGTTGAATATATAAATTTCATTTTCATGTTCTTAATTCTTAAAAGGTAATGTTTGCACCAAAGGTGAATGTGCGTGGGTTAGGATAGTTTCCGTTGTCGATGTTAAAGAAGGTAGCGCTGCTGTTAAATGCACCCAATTCCGGATCATATCCTGTGTAATTTGTGAACGTGTATAGGTTTTGACCAGTTACAAATACCCTTGCATTCGCAATCTTAGCTTTGCTGATCAGGGTTTGTGGCAAGTTGTAACCAAAGGTCACGTTCTGGATACGCAGGTAAGAACCATCTTCCACAAAACGATCAGACACCCTGAAGTTGTTGTTGTGCCACTGGTTGTACCTTGGAAGTGCTCCATTAGGGTTACTTTGTGTAAAGCGGTCTTTAACCGTATTCAACTGATTGTTATATACGTTGCTCAGTTGCTCGGTTGTCCTTTTGGTATAGTTTAAAACGTCATTACCATAGGTTCCTTGTAAGAAAACTGATAAGTCGAAATTTTTATATCTGAAAGTATTGGTTAAACCAAAGGTGAATGATGGGTTTGGATCGCCGATGTAAGTTAGATCCTGATCATCAATCCTGCCATCGCCATTCAGATCTTTATACCGTACATCACCTAACCAGGTACCTGTAGGGCTAACTGGCAATCCTTGATCCGGACCATTGTTCAATTCATCCATGGTTCTGAACAAGCCATCTGTCTGGAAGCCATAGAATCCACCTACAGCACGGCCCGCTGCGGTTCTGGTTAGCAATATTGCATTACCATATTCAACAAATTCCAGATAAGTAGAAGATGGACTGTTTAAGTAATTTAACGTGTTCTTGTATTTAGAGAAAACAAAGTTTGTTCTCCATTCGAAATCCTTAGAGGTCATGTTATATGACGTAATGCCAATATCAATACCCTTGTTGGTCATCTTTCCAGCGTTTACCACTGGCGCCTGAATATCATTGTATTCGGTTCCGATACCAGTAAATACTGGAAGTGAACTTGGAAGAATCATATTAGTGGTTTCCTTCTGGTAAAGGTCCAAGGTAACATCCAGCTTTCTGTTCAGGAATCCAAAGTCAAGACCAGCGTTGTAAGTTCTCACAGACTCCCATTGCAAAGCAGGGTTGCCCACGTTCTGTGGAATACCACCTTGTCCGAAAGGTGCGGTAGATACAAGCCTTACACGGGTTACATAAGCATTTTGTTGAGGCGAGTTCTGATTACCTACTGCACCTGCACCTGCTCTTACTTTAAGGTAATCCAGGAACTTGATGTTTTTAGCCCAATCTTCATTGGTAACTGTCCAGCCAATTGATGCTGCAGGGAAGTAACCGATGCGGTTATCCGGTCCGAAAGTAGATGATCCGTCACGTCTGATGGACAGGTTTAAGGCATATTTGTCATTGTAAGTATAACCTGCTCTGGCAAAGTAAGACTCCATCGCGAAGTCGCCCAGGTAGGAGCCTAAAGATTGACCGGCTTCTCCACCAGCACCAATTGCAGGAATGTTCTGTGCAAGATTTTGTCTGGAAGCATCCAGCTGATCGTATTCACTTTCCTGGAATTCATGACCTAATAATGCAGTAACCTTGTGTTTACCGAAGCTCTGGTTATAGTTCAGGAAGTTTCTTACGCCATAGTAAACATTAGTAGACCTTTGTTCTACCAATCTGCTTGGGGTTAGAATGTTGTCGATATAAGGCTGGAAAGCACTATTGTCGCCAACAGTATAGTCGAAGTTTACCTCAGATCTGAAGGAGAAATTTTCGTTGAAGGTGATTTCGCCATAAAGGTTTCCATAACCTTTAGACTGGATGTTCCGTACTTCACGTGCAAGGGCAAGGGCTATCGGATTCCGGACGTTTCCGAAGTTATAGCCGCCGATGCCTACAGTTGTTGCATAACCTCCGTTTTGATCAAAAACAGGAGAAGCAGGGCTGTTTGCTGTTGCGATGGTTACGATTGCATCTGATCCGTTCGTCAAGGATACACGTTGATTACTCCTGGTTAAGTTAGAGCTTAAACCAACTTTAAACCAGCTTTTTACCTGTTGATCGATGTTAAAGCGAAGGGACAATCTCTTGAAGTCTGATCCGATGATGGTACCTTGCTGATCAAAATAGTTTAATGCAGTATAGTAATTGGTTTTCTCATGGCCGCCGGAGAAGCTCAACTGATGGTTCTGCATTGCGCCCCTTCTGAAAACCTCATCCTGCCAGTCGGTACCTACACCTAAGATGCCAGGGTTTTGAAACTCCGGAATTGGTGTAAAAGTAGTATTGTTTGTTGTTGCGATTTCGCTTAATACTTGATTGTTGTACTCCGCAAATTCGCTTAGGTTCATAATATCAAGTTTTTTCGGTACTTCCTGTAAGCCGTAATAGCCTTCATAAGTGATTTTACCTTCCCCAGCCTGACCTCTTTTGGTGGTGATTAATACCACACCATTTGCACCTAATGAACCGTAGATCGCCTGAGCAGAAGCATCCTTCAGGATGTCAATGGTAAGGATGTCTGAAGGGTTGATCGAAGCCAATGGACTTTGCGTGGTTTGGCCACCCATACCACCTAACTGATCCTGAGAAATCGTGTTTCTGGTGGTCTGCAAAGGCACCCCATCAACCACATACAATGGCTCGTTTCCATTAACCGAGGTGATACCTCTTACACGTACAGAAACACCGCCGCCTGGCTGTCCACCGTTTGTAGATACACTAACACCGGATAGTTTTCCTTGTAAAGCCTGATCTACACCTGAAACGGGAAGATCTTTAATGTCTTTAGCGCTAATGGATGAAATGGAAGAGGTAACCTCTGATTTTTTTGCGGTTCCGTAACCGATAACCACAACGTTCTCCAGGTCCATTGCTGAGGATCGGAGGGTAACATTAACCGTTGTTCTGTTTGCGGCAACTTCCACTTCCTGGGAAGTTGTACCGATGTAGGAGAATACAAGGACTGTTGGCGTAGTTGGAACGCTAATGCTGTATCTGCCTTCAGAATTTGTTGAAGCTGCGGTTTTGGTACCTTTGATGATGACGCCGGCACCTGGTAGGGCGACACCTGAATCATCATAAACCGTCCCCGTGATGGTTCTGGTTGCGGGCGTTTGAGCCATAGACATTAATGTTCCGAAACACAATATCACAAGCCAGATTGCTCGTAGAATTTTATTCATAAGATTTAAAATTTGGTTATTTAAACAGGTTATAAAATTAAGAGTAGATAGGATGCCCAGTGTAGTACTATTTTAACCCATAATGAGCTAATCTGAACATTCATACTTCCGGCATTTGCGGTTTGAAGCCTCTATCGGCGTTTTTTATGATTGCCAATGAAGCTAAATTTGGTCGAAATATAGGACAATATTATCCAGGACTTAATCGGCATAAACTTAAGAAGCCGTACATTTCTTTAATGTACGGCTTCTTAATATTAAGATAGGTTGGATCAGATGATCCAGTTCCAGCCAAACTCGTCAGGCACCAGGCCGTAACGGATGTCATTTACTTTCTTGGCGATTGCTGCAGAAACCGGGCGGTTAGCCGGATCATTCAGCGTATGAATGGTTCCATTAAAACCAATTTCCGCAATCTGAGTGATGGTTGCTGCGGTACCAACAGCAAAGGCTTCGGTAAGTGCGCCAGTACCGATCTTCTCCAGTACTTCATCCACAGAAACACGACGTTCTTCGATGCCATACCCAAGGCTTTTCGCTACTTCAAGTACGGTATCTCTGGTTACCCCGTCCAGGATGGTTTCACGAACCTCAGGGGTTACAATCTTATTGTCCATCACGAACATCAGGTTTGCTGTACCAGATTCTTCCACATATTTATGTTCTTTCGCGTCCGTCCAGATCAGTTGATCGTAACCTTCTGCCTGCGCCTGCTGTGTAGGTAACATAGACATGGCATAGTTACCAGCGGTTTTCGCGGCACCAACGCCACCGTCTGCACCACGGGTATAGTGGGTTTCAATTTTAACACGCAATGGTTTGTTGTAGTATGGACCAGCAGGGGTGGTAAGTACTACAAACTTATAGTCTGCAGAAGCTTTTACGCCTAATACAGCATCCATAGCAAAAAGGGTAGGGCGAATGTAAAGGGAGTTATTCGCTGCACTTGGAACCCAATCCCGGTCCAGGTTAATCAAAGCAGCAATACCTTGCATAAAGACCTCTTCAGGAATGGTGGCCATGGCCATACGTGTTGCTGATTTGTTAAAGCGGGCAAAGTTCTTGTCGGCGCGGAACACGCTGATGCTACCATCAGGAAGGCGGTAGGCCTTCATGCCTTCAAAAATTGCCTGGCCATAATGAAGCGCTGAAATCGCAGGGCTCATTGCAATTGGTCCGTAAGGCAGCACCTCAAAGTTTTTCCACTCGCCGTCAATGTAGTCTGCAACGAACATATGGTCGGTGAAAACTTTCCCAAACGGCAGGTCTGTTAACTCGGTTTCAGCAAGTTTAGACTGACCGGTTTTGGTTAATTTAATATCTAAAGTATCTATCACTGCGGTAAATTCTAATTCTGTACAATATTAGGGAAAAATATATTTCAATGCAGGTTTATTTCAGATTTACCGGTGTTTGGAGTACACTAAGGTAGGGTTGAGTGGCTGGTATGGCGCTCGTCAGGCAACAGATTATCAGTTGATTATAAATTGACTATTAATCACTATAATGAAATCGACATTGGACAATCGCGCATTCTTGGTCTTTCCCCTTGGTTCCAGATATTTAATAAACAAGGCGATGCTCACCCGTAATGCGTCTGGACCAAAAGCTCTTTAAATTATTTTTCAAAGCTTCAGGTTTAACCATGCCATGGAAAGGAGTTCTCTTAATCTCTTTTAACAACTCTCTAATTTTGTTTGCAGCCTGTTCATCATTATCCATCCAAAACTCAAAATCTTCCCAAGCTTCAGGTGTAAAAACTAGATTCATACCTTATGCTTTCACTGGAAGTTCGTTTTCTAGCGTAAACAATTTGGTGTCACCTTGCTTTAAATGGTCAATAGACCGCTCAAGACGCCTACGATTAGCATCTGTTGACATTAGATGTGAAGTTTCAATAAGGGCATTATATTCTTTAATAGAAATTACCACAACAGCATCATCCTCATTATTATTACGTGGAATAGTCAAAACATCCTGTGTTGCACTTACTTCATCAAAGTAATTTTTCATGTTTGTCCTCAAGGACGAGATAGTTACCGCTTTCATAATTAACGCCTAAGTACATATAAATGTACGTTATGTTGTACGTGCTATCAAATAACCTTTCTTAAAATAGATAGCTTGGCTAGTAGCAGCTGCCGAATGTGAAGTGATCCACCCCAAATATAGTGATATTGGACTATCATTATTCCACCGTTTTATGAGAATTTCACTTTTACAACAACGAACACACATGTTATCCCAAAACGGCCTCTGTGTATACGTCAACAAAGCCTCTTCAATTAATGTTGCAGAATTTATCTTTAGATTTGACTATTAAAAAAACTTGAACTGTAATACCTCTCCGCCCTAATTTGGGTGGATAACATAGTTAGACTTAGATGTAAGTTAGCCGTCATTGGAGAACCACCGTAACCATAGACAAAAGAAGAACTGATGACAGAGAAATTTCCGACAATAAATAGTACACTTTCACCGAATGAACTTGGCAAACGTATCCAACAAAAATATGGCCTTGGCAACAAAACAGAATGTAGTATATTTCGATTAGCAATGAACCATTTATACCTTGTTCACGATGACGAAAAGAAATACGTTTTTAGAGTTTATACCTACAATTGGCGGACAAAATTAGAAATTGAAGAAGAATTAAGACTTTTGCTTCATTTAAAAGAAGCTGAGCGACAAGTTGCTTTTCCAATTGCCGACCAATCAAACGAATACATTCAAGAAATTGAAGCACCAGAAGGAAAAAGGTTCGGTGTTCTATTTTCATATGCCAAAGGCACAAAGACAGCAAAATTCTCAAAACATACAAGCTTTTTAATTGGAAAAGCATTAGCAAAAGTTCATCAGTCGACGGAAAACTTTGAACTGAAGAGGATATCTTACAACACTCAAAATTTGATTAATAGTGCTATTCTAAGAACAAAAGAGTTCTTTAATAAGAACAATAACGAAATTGAGTTTTTGGAAAACCTGTCGGCTTTTTTGACGATAAAAATTGACAACATTGACAGTCAGAAAATGAGATATGGAAGTGTTCATCTTGACGTTTGGTTTGACAATTTGCACATTGACGATGAAAAAGAAATAACATTTTTTGACTTTGATTTTTGTGGCAACGGTTATTTATCTTTCGACATTTCTTATTTCCTATTTCAGTTACTTGCAACCAATTTGAACGAAGAGGAATATCAAATAAAAGCAGACAGCTTTTTAAAAGGTTACGAAACTGTAACTGAAATTAGCAATGAAGAAAAAAAGTTCTTGCCTTTTGCTTGTTTAGCAATTATGGCATATTACATAAGTGTTCAGTGCGACCGATTTGAATATTGGACTAACATCTTCTTGAATGAAGATCATCTAAAAAGAACGGTTGGAAATTTAAAACGTTGGATAGCTCACAATAAAATTGAAATAAATTGAGTGCGGGCTGACAGAGATTCTGAAAATAATATCGCAATTATCAAGCCTGCAAATCCGTTAACCACAATAAGAAAGATTCTTATTATTCCCTCCTTTATCGATAACCCACAAAAACATACGCTCCCTCATAATTCCTAAGAAAACGCCAGCTGTAACCTGCTAAAACAAACCAGGTCCTCACCTCAAATTATCAAAAACCCATTCCATTAATCAAACCCTATTTTCCAGTTTTTGATAATGGGTTTTTGATAAATAAAAATCCTTCACCCGGCCTAGTACAACACCCTGAACTTGATCGTCTGTTCAATCTGCTTCAACGACTTGAACAGCTCCTTATCGTACTCCGCATTGATATCCGTGATGGCATACCCGATCTGGGCATTTGTCATCAGGAACTGCCCTACGATATTGATATCGTGCGCAGCAAAAATGGTATTGATCTGCGCCATAATGCCCGGAATATTCTGGTGAATGTGGATCAAGCGGTGCGACTTCTCCATTCTCGGTAATTGCAGATTTGGAAAGTTTACACTCAGATACGTTGCACCGGTGTTCATGAAATCGATCATGCGCTGCGGGATGAAAGAAGAACTTCTAGGATTGTTCCTCGGATTGTCAAAAACAACAATACCCATCTCCGTACAGGCCGTTAAATCCAGCGACTTCGCCTTGCCCAAATGGCCAATCGTTTTCAGCTTGTTTGCACGCTTCAGCTTTTCATGATCAATCCTTTCATCTGCAGCAAGCAACACCATGTGTACGTCAGCTACATATTTCTCCTCGAAATCTGCTTTGTGGCGTACGGAAAACCCGTCCCTTTTCAGCATGTTGATGCTTAGTTCCGGTACATCACCGATCACCAGGCAAAGAATCCTGTTTTTTGGATAAGATATTGCGCTCGGCAAATTGTTTACATACAGGAACTCGTCGAAACTTGGCGTAACATGGTCCGCACGGCTAACGATGCTGTCGCGAGCGATGTTCTCTGTAAAAGCGAAGAACTTCTTGATCAATCCGCTTTCGCGCAGCTGGAAATCCGAGTAGCCATCGCCGATGCCATAAACATTACCATCCAGCTTCATGCCTTGAAGTAGTTTCACCTTTCCACCTTCCTCGCTCAATGGGTTGTCATGATCATAGTCAATGATTTGACCCTCCTCATTGGTTACGAAAGTATTGGCATAGATGTTCTCCTTTTTGATGTGATACTGGCTCACTACTGGCGTAATGAACTCCTTAAACCCACCTGAAACGATTAATACCTCATCTGCATGATTCCTGAAGAACTCCGCATTGCGGGAGAAAGAGGCCGAAACCTTCTTTTTCAAACGTGTGATCAGCTGCTTCAAGTGATCCTGGTTGGCATTAAGCAGGCGGACACGTGCTGCAAGACTTTCCGTAAATGACAACTTACCCTCCATGGCAAGGTTGGTATAATCCTCAATCTGCTTTAGAATTTCTTCTTTTTGCGGGTGATTTTTGAGGGAGATCTTAGCCATCTCATCCAGCGCTTCTACCTGTGTAAAGGTGCTATCGAAATCAATGATGTAGTAGTTTTTAGGTGTCATGGATTGTTTTTTGTCAATGCAGCACAAACCTCAGAGATGCTTTGCTCCAGTGGTTTGAATGCGATGCCTATCGTGTTTCTTATTTTTGAATTGCTGTAATAACTGTAGCTGGTACTGCTTTTCGCGGTATCACTGGTGAGCCCGAATGACCGGCCGGTAAACAACGTTGCCACCCTTGCGGCACGCCAGGCGATGCCCAGCATCCAGGGTTTGGCTTCCCGGGCTGGTGCTTTCCTCCCGAACCCATTAGCGATCAGGCTGAACAGTTCTTTGTAGCTCAGGTTGGCTGCTGAAATGGTGAACCGCTCCGCCTGCTGTTCGCTGTTCATCAGCAGGATCATGCTTTTGGCCACATCACTGACATCCACCAAACCTGTAGCGCCATTGGTGTAAAAGGAAAGACCATCTTGTACCAATTTAAATAGAGCGCCGCTTCCCTGATAACCCGCATTTGCACCGATGATCACAGATGGATTTACAATAACCGCTTCCAACCCTTCGGCAATGCCACGCCAGACTTCCATCTCACCTTCGTACTTTGAAATGGCATAAGTATGCACATGCGCGCTATATTCCCAGTAATCGTTTTCTGTAATTTCCTGTCCCTTCTTCGGTTCACCCAGGGCAGCTACCGAACTCACGTGTAGCAGTCGCGCGCCATATTCCATGCAAAGGTTAACCACATTACTGGTGCCTTCAATATTCACATGGATCATTTTTGCTTTGTCTTTTGGATCAAAAGAAACGACTGCAGCACAATGGTAAACCTGATGGATACCTTCGAAAGCATCTTCAAGGGTTGCCAGATCATTGATGTCTGCACTGAACCATTCAATGTTGGTATTCCCTTTCAGCAGATCGGGAATTCTTCCTGTTTCGCGTTTTAAAGCACGCACCCGGAGCCCTTGCGATGTTAACTGTTGGGTCAGTTCAGCGCCCAAAAATCCGGTGGCACCAGTGATCAGGATCATTTCATTAATTTAAGGTTGTGCATCAATATGTGGGCTCAAAAATAGATATTTGAGCCCACATATTGACATTTATGAGCCTTTCCGACTTCTTTTCTCCCTTATCACTGGAAGAACTTAGCCCTAAAAACGGATTCCTGACCAGCCAGCTGGGCATGAAAGCCAGTTTTTATACCGACAGGTTTCCTGAACTGGAAGAGAATGCCTACGATATTGCCATAATTGGTGTACAGGATGATCGCGCAGCGGTCAATAACAGTGGCTGTTCACTGGGGCCAGATGCTTTCCGTGAACAATTCTACCTTTTAAATGAGGGCGATTTCCAATGTAAGATCATCGACCTTGGAAATATCAAGGCTGGTGCTGCCATCTCCGACACCTATATTGCAGTGAAAATGGTTGTTTCGGAGCTGATGAAGCTGAACATCCTGCCGGTGATTATCGGTGGCGGACAAGACCTCACTTACCCGCAATATCTGGCTTATGAAAGCATGGAGCAAAAGGTAGATCTGGTTGTGGTCGACAACAAGTTCGACCTCGATGAAGATGATGAAGAGGGCATCGCAACCCGTTCAGATACCTATCTGAACAAGATCTTTTTACATCAGCCAAATTACCTGTTCAACTTCAGCAACCTAGGTTATCAAACCTATTTCGTTAACCAGGAAAGTCTGAAAGTGATGAGCAAGTTATACTTCGATGCACATCGCCTTGGAGAATTTACAACCGATATCAGCCTGACAGAGCCGATCATCCGGAACTCGAATATGATCAGCTTTGATATCTCTGCCATCCGTTCATCCGATGCCGGAGCCAATGCCAATGCCACGCCAAACGGCTTCTATGGCGAACAGGCCTGCAGGATTGCCCGGTATGCAGGAATGAACGACAAGCTGACGTCCATCGGTTTTTATGAGTTCAATCCAGCCTATGATAATAACAGTCAGACGGCACTCTTACTTGCACAGATCGTCTGGTATTTCGTAGATGGTTTTTACAACCGAAAAAAAGATTTTCCATTAAGTCCGAAGTCGCAATACATTACCTACCGCACGACTTTAAGCGATGGAACAGGGGAGATGCTCTTCGTGAAAAGCAAGAAGTCTGACCGCTGGTGGATGCAGGTGCCTTATCCGACAGGTGTATCCAAGAATGAGCGTTATCACTTGGTGCCCTGCCGCTATGAAGACTATACGATGGCTGTGAATGGGGAAATGCCTGATCTTTGGTGGCGCACCTTCCAGAAGCTACTATAATCCCTGGTCAGCCAGCGGCGCTACGATTGTAATTTTACTGGTAAAGAATCGTTATGGTATTATCAATATTTTATATTTGATAAGCTAACGCAATCTAATTAACACCAACCAAATTACAATCAATGAAAAAATTCATTTTATCTGCTGCCATGATATTGCCTTTTGCGGCAATGGCGCAGCAGGGCTTTACCATCAACGGTAAAATAGGCGCACTAAACGCACCAGCCAAAGCTTATCTGATCTATAGAACCCCTGCTGGGCAGTTCGCCGACTCGACTAATATCGTCAACGGTGCTTTCAGCTTCAAAGGACAGGTGGAAATGCCGGTAAGTGCAAACATCAGGGTAAAACATGCACAAGCAACAGCGGCCAAAACACCACTGGATGTACTTGGATTCTATATCGAAAATAAAAACATCACCATTTCTGCCAAAGATTCCGTGAAAAATGCGGTGATCACTGGCTCACCGGTAAATGAAGATAATGCGAAACTTGCTGTCTTGATGAAACCAGCAGTAGCGAAGATGGAAGCCTTGCAGGCGGAGTTTTCTGCGAAAACCGATGAAGAGCGTAAGGCTCCGGGTTACATGGAAACCGTATATGCACGTTCCAATGCCATAGAAAAAGAAATGCAGGACCTAAGCCAGACTTTCATTGATGGCAACAGAAATTCATACGTTGCTCTAAATGCCTTCCGTTCGGTGTTGGGGTACGATATTGACCCAACGACTGCTGAACCTGCTTTCAATAAGTTTTCTGCAGAGCTGAAAGCAACGCCACTTGGAAAAAGCATTCAGACTGCAATTGATGGCGCAAAGAAATCGCAGGTAGGTACCATGGCGACAGACTTTACACAAAATGATCCAAGTGGAAAACCAATCAAACTTTCTGATTTCAAAGGTAAGTATGTGCTGGTTGATTTCTGGGCTTCCTGGTGCGGACCTTGTCGTCGTGAAAACCCGAACGTGGTAAAAGCTTATAACACATATAAGGACAAAAACTTTACCGTGCTGGGTGTTTCTTTGGACCGTCCGGATGGGAAAGAAGCCTGGGTTAAAGCGATTCAGGATGATGGCTTAACCTGGAGCCATGTTTCAGATTTAAAATATTTTGATAATGCTGCTTCGAAGATGTATGGCGTACAGGCCATTCCTTTCAACTTCCTGGTAGATCCAACTGGTAAAATCGTTGCCAGAAACCTGAGGGAAGAGGCTTTACAAACCAAGCTTGCTGAACTTTTAGGTGCGAATACGGCTGCTGCGACTTCAACTACTGCCGCTGCTCCAGCTGCAAAAGCTTCTAAAGCGAAGAAAGCTAAATCTTAGTCGTATATAATTGATATAAAAAAGGGCTGGTCATTGGGTTGATCAGCCCTTTTTGTTTGTCTTGCTGAGATTGCAACTACGCGATAACGACCTGCCCGGTATAGGTGCTTTTAGAAATTTTTTTACGGTCGTCTGAGATGAAGGCGATATAGGTTTCGAATACTTGCCCCGGTTTGCCCGAGCAGACTTCCAGCAGGTCTTGCCCTGCGCTGCGCCGTGCTCCGCTGGTGACGTAAAATGCGACATCTTCTTCCGGCATATAGGCAAGTAGCATGGCCTGATCCTGGCTGCGCACATAACTTTGCTTGTCCGGCTGTTCCCAGAAAAACTCTAAAGTGCGCGGGCTTGTCATTTCCACCCTTGCACCTAGTGCTTCCTGCAGGTTACCCTCTGCAACCAAAAGATCTTCGTACCTGAAGTGGAAGTCGGGATTTAGCCCCTCAACAACACTTAACACTTTGGAGACTGCGATATTGTGGGCGGTTTGTCCTTTCTCCCGGCCCAGGGAGAATCCAACGTTAAGAAAAGGCGTTGCAGGCTTAACGAACTTCATGGCAAAGCCGAAGCGGTTATTTGCCGCGATCTGTTTTTCGCTGCGGGGTTTTGTGGGGTCAAGCTCGCGCTTTTTTCGAAGTACGGGTACTCCAAGACGGATATAGCCAGTAACCTGCGATACTGGTCCCTCAATGGGACCCAATATGCCATTCTTTATTCTTGCCATGCTGATTGCGTTATTGATTCTTCAAGGTAAACAAAGATTTGATGTTTATCAAGTTTGTCTAAGTACCGCGTATTCAAAGCCTCTCCAGCGCGTTTTGTTCGGCTGCAGGCGAAGCATAGGCGAACAATAGGCGGCCAAGAGGCGATGAACAGCCGGCGAAGCTGCGATGCAAATCCCCAGCAATTCATCTTTTGTGTAACAATTTATATCCTTAATACTGAATTACTTCCTGATGTATTATCTTAACAAAGCGAGCGGAATCTTAAAATATGCTCCTGATATCCATGAATAATATCCTGAACCCAATTAAAAAAGGCTGCGCATTCCTGCTGTGTATCCATCTCCTGTCAAGCTGTCAAAGTGCAAATAAAGAATCTTCCGCAAATACCGTAACCGACAGCGCCGCAATGGCGCTTGTCTTGCCACAAGGCTTCTCTGCCAGCGTTGTTGCAGATTCCTTAGGCCCGCTACGTCATCTTGCATTGAATAAAAACGGTGACATCTATGTTAAGCTTAGCAAAATGAAAGATGGAAAGGGTATCCTTTTTCTGAGCGATACGGATCATGATGGAAGGATGGACAAAACCATGGGCTTTGGAAATTATCCAGGTACAGGCATCCGCATTCAGGGGAACCTGTTGTATTCATCTTCTAACAGTAATGTATACAGGTACCAGCTGGATGATCAAGGACAGGTAATCGATACGGGTAAAGCGGAACTAATTGTTCAGGGGTTGGTAGATAAAGGCCGGGACAATGCAAAAGCCTTATCGCTGGATGCTGAAAATAACCTGTATGTCGCCATTGGCTCCTATGATGAGACCTGCACCGACGCAGCAGATCGTGGGTTGAATAATTGTACGCTGCTTGATTCCGTGGGTGGCGTGTGGCAGTTCAGTGCGAATAAGCTCAATCAAGGCTACTCCAGCGGGGTTCATTATGCAAGAGGGCTCAAGAATGTGGTTGGAATGGATTGGAATCCGGTGTCGAAATCACTTTTTGCATCCCAGCATGGCCGTGGGGGACTGCATGATAAGTTTCCTAAGATCTATACCGCGGAACAGGATATGACCCTACCAGCAGAGACGATGTATGAGCTGCATAAAGGCGATGATGCGGGATGGCCATACGTGTACTACGATCCTTTTGAGCACAAACAAATTGTTTCCCCTGAATATGGAGGCGATGGAAAGAAGTCGGTGGACAAGAAGTACATTGATCCTGCTGCCGATTTTCCGGCACACCTTGCACCCAACGATCTGCTATTTTACACTGGTAATATGTTTCCGGAGAAATATAAAAACGGAGCATTCATCGTTTTTCACGGACAGTCGCAACCGCTGAAGAAAGGATATCTTGTTGCTTTTGTACCATTCAAGAACGGTAAGCCATCTGGTCCATGGGAAGTTTTTGCCGACAATTTCATGGCTGTAGATGCAGAGTCTAAAAGTTCTTTCAAGCATCGTCCAATGGGGATTGCACAAGGGCCTGACGGCGCCTTATATGTAGCTGATGATGTCAAAGGCACGATCTTCAGGATCAGCTACGCCGATGGGAAGAAGCAGGGCTAAAGCTTAAAAGCCGATATCTATTTAACGACTCATCTAAAAAACTATGCGCTTTTTCGCTCTCCTGCTGATGATGCTCTGCATTAAAGTCAGCTTTGCTCAGACTGTTACGGAGACTTATCCAAAAACGTTATGGTGTCCAAATGATACCATCAGCCTGAAATTTTCGAACCTGAAGGAGCGGGATCATTATCAGGTTAGTACCCTTAAAACAAGCCTTGGCGGAGACGCAGCCTATGGGCTGGGCATAACATTATACTTTGGCAAGGATTCTTTAAAGTTCAATTATCATAACAAGATTCCTTATGCGCATTACATTTTGGTCAACTTAGCCTCTCCTAAGGGAAAAAGTACGTTGAAGTTACACTTTAACGATCTCCGGGTGATGTTTCCGAAGTCCTACATCATGCGCAATACGGGAAACGTCCAGTTTGATATTCCAGAGCCCTATGAACTTGCAAATATCCTTTGGACAATCTCTCCAGCCGGTCAAAAAGCCACAGACCTAAACAAGGAGGGTGCCTATTACCAGAGGGTTATGAAATGGTTTAAGCCTTACATGAATGATCCCATCTTCAAACTTCTGGACTATCCCGATAGCATAGCCACCGGGCATTACTATGACTTCAGGGAAAACAGCTTTGCTTTTAATTTCCAGGATACTACCTTGGGTTCAAAGCATACAACATTGACTTTTAACGGCCCATACTATTACGTATTTGGCAGGGAGCTGGCAGACAGCAGCCTCTTCGGGAAGCTCAAGCCAGCTGTAGAAAATTTTGCGGCAAGGTCCGGCTTCAGAAAATTTTATAAAGCAAACCTTAAGTTTTATCGGGAACAACTTTCCAGACAGCGTGAACTTTTGCCTGTTAAACAGATGTGGACCTGGTTGGAGCGCAACTTTCCAAAAATCACGTATCATTCCTACAAGGTAGTCTCCTCCCCACTCATTGGCGGAACGCATAGCACGCAGCGGTATACGACTTATGTAGACGATAAAAGGTTTGCAGAAAACGTAATGTTCGTTTGTGGTACTGATCGGTATGACCGAAATGTTGATCTTACGGAAAAACAGCGCGCTGGTCTGATGTCTGGTATTGTTTTTACGGAAATCGACCACAACTATGTAAATCCGACCAGTAACAAATATGCCAGTCGGATCAATGCGGCATTCGGAAAACGACAAGGCTGGGTTCGGGAAGATGCTTACAACGTTTCCTATGCGAGCCCTGCTGCAGTTTTCAATGAGTACATGACGCATGCGTTATTTTGCCTCTACATCAGTGATGTTTACGATAAAGAAACTGCAGATTTCATAATCGGAGATCGGGTTAAAATCATGGAAGAGCGAAGAAGCTTCATCAGATTTAAAGCATTTAACGAGGAGTTGATGCGTCTGCATCAGTTGGATCGATCGCGGGCAGCAGCCGACCTATATACCGAAATACTGGCTTGGTGTGATACACAGGTTTAATACTTGAGAACGGATATTCCGGAAATTCCAGCTTGTTAAAGTGAGTTCCTTTGATTCCAGCGATCAACGATACGGACGAAAGGTCCGATAGCAAAAACAACAAGGCAGGCTAGCAAAATGAGCATTACTGACTCCATAATTTTTCAGGTTAAAGCAGGTTAATTTCTACTGCTAAATGTAAGCAATACGCATTTCACATGTGTTTACATGTTGTTGCACATTGATTTACAAAATGTGCTTCGGGTACAATCCTATGGTTACATTTTTTAGAAAGATGGTGTAAATCATACACGGTTAAGAAAGCGGATTAGGTTTTGCAACACTGAATTGGACAGGCGCAACAAACATGCTTATTCGCTTCTGTTGCATAAATACGATAGCATGTGATATATAGTATGTAGATAAATTACTCATAACGAGCAATTGTGTGTAATTCTTGCCTGCTGATGAAAAATACAAACAACACATCCTACCTGGATAAACAAAACAAAATTAAGATGGCAGAACATTACGGAGAAATCGTAGAGAAAGCGGTTAGACGAGGCGGACACTCCTTAACAGATTTAGCGAAAATGATGGGCGTAAACAGGCGCTCCATCTACAATTGGTTTTTGCAACCAAGACTTAAACCAGAGATCATTCTTAGAATTGGTAAAGCAATAGGACACGATTTTTCTGTGGAGTTTCCACAGCTATTCTTGCCTGAGGATTTCATAGTGGATGCGAAAGCGGAATCCGCCTCAACCAGCGACAATCAGGAAGTCATAAACACCTGGATGGAAAAGTATATTGACCTCTTGGAACGGTACAATCTTCTCTTAACCTTAAAGCACCAAGGCATACCTAAAAGCGCTGGAGCTGGGTTCAACGTCCTGTTCGTCAACGATAAGAGCAATGAGTATCGACTTGATCTGAAAAATCCTCCCAGTGATCTTTTCCTGGAGAAATGCAAAAAAGCTGGCTACAAGATCAAATGTATCAACCGCAGCGAAATTGCCAGAGATAGAGATGTTCTACATAGAAATACTCAAGGCACACAGCCTTGTAAAGAAGCTTAAAGCTTGCTATACATTAACTTCAAGTCTTACGATCCGAAAGCGGAATGGTTAACCGTGAAGAAGGTTTGGTCTCTGAGTTCCTTATCCAGGTCTTTGTAGTCTTGTGATTGAATTTCATTGATGATCAAGGTAAGTTCATCGCCATCATCAGTTAGATTAACTTGTTCAGCAAAGTTTGAGCAACAATCTGTGATAAACTGCATGATGTCAACCTTGGAATGAATTGCTGGAGTGACTGTAGATTCGTTTATGGTAAGATCGAATTTAGCCTGTTGTTTGTGGTCCATGATTTTTTAAGACAAAATAGGTATTTTTATTTGCTAGTTCCAGAGATAACCTATGTTTGATTTATTAAAAAACTATATCGTAAGCAGGAGCGATGTCTCTGTTGGGACTTTAGAATTAATTTGCAGTCATTTTACACTGGTGAAAGCTCAGCGGAATGAGATACTAATTAATTCTGATGAAGTTTGCAAAGGCTATTATTTTGTAAATGATGGTTGCTTACGTTTGTTTACTTACAATTCCGAGGGAAACGAATCCACCAGATATTTTGGATTTAAAGGTGGGTTCTGCACAGCTTTGCCCAGCTTCATTGAACAAACAGTAACTCAGGAATACCTACAAGCGGTCGCCAAATCGGAGTTGTTGTACATCAATCGTCGGGATTTTTATCAACTTGTTGATACAGTTCCCCAATTTGCGATGATCTATCGGGAAATTCTTGAACTTGGTTTTGTTAATGCTCAAAAGCGAATTTATGGCTTTCAGGGCTTTGATGCTTTGGAAAAGGTACGCTGGATCATCAGGTTTCAGCCTGACTTTCTTCTTCGGCTGTCTAATAAGATGGCTGCCTCCTACCTGGGTATCTCCCCTTCGACGCTTAGTCGGATAAAGTCCAGAATCTAAAACGTTGCGCTAGAGCAACGTTTTTTCATCAATACCCCGGTACATTTGTGTGATGAAAAAGCGTTTGCTATATGTAATAATCATTCTTAGTACACCCGGCTTTGTTATGGCTCAGCGTAGCCAGAATTTGACACCAAGCTATCAACTTACCCTGGAAGGAGCCAATGCCTTAACTTCGACTGCAAGAGCTACCGCAACTGACCTTGGAAAGCAAGTTAGTATTGCTGTTGTAGATCAATCCGGACTTACCATCCTCCTCAGTCGCGGTGACGGGGTAGGACCTCATAATACCGAGGCCGCCCGAAGAAAAGCATTTACGGCACTTTCAACTAAAACCGGAACGCTCCTGTTGGGACGAAAGGCAAAGACAAATCCAGACACTGAAAACTTGGCTTACTTACCAGAATTGCTATTGCTTGGTGGAGGTGTTCCGCTTTGGTATAATAATAAAGTTATTGGAGCCATTGGTGTAGCTGGAGGTGGCAGTGCAGAAGCTGATGACCAGATTGCAAAATCTGCAGCAACAAAAATTAAAGAGATTACAGTTAAAAAAGATTAAAAAAATGAAGAAGATTATTTTAAGTGTCCTGCTAGGGTTAGTCCTGAACATTGCATATGGACAAACACCAACCTATCAACTGTCAACTCATATTCTGGATGTATCTTCGGGTATGCCAGCTCCAGGAGTTACGGTTCAGTTGGAAAAGTTAAATGAAAAAACTAAGGCATGGGTTTTTGTAGACAAGAACATAACAGATGAGCAAGGTAGAATCAAGGCCTTTCTAGATCAGCGGCAGGAAAACCGGGGCATCTATAAACTGATATTTTTTGTGAAAGACTATTTCTCCAGCAAAAAGGCTGATACCTTTTACCCCTTTGTTGATGTTGTATTTGAGATAAAAGATAACAAGCATTATCATGTGCCAATCACACTTTCGGCCTATGGATATTCAACCTATAGAGGTAACTAAGACGCTATATACCTCTGTTGTTAAAGTAGGTCAGCGCCATCTGCAATTCTACAGGCCTCAATAACATTGGTCACATTCAGTTTTTCAAAGATGTTTTGTCGATGCCGGTGAATCGTATGGATGCTAAGCGCTAGTCTGCTGGCGATTTCTTTACTTGGGTAGCCGCACTTCATGAGTTGCATCACCTCCTTTTCCCGGGGCGATAATATTTCAGCAAGCTTGTTCTGGCTACATTCAATGACCTGCCCTGAAATTTTATTAATGATGACTGCATCGGGAGTGTTGAATGCTGCGTGATGGGGCACTTTCTGATACAGGCAAAGTGCTAACGAGAGGCAGTCTTCAGCTGCTGCATCTAGATAGCGTAAACGGTGTTGCAGTAATACAAATTCGCCAGTAGCGGTTTTTGCCCTTAGCTTTGTGACCACCTCATAGTTGGTGCGTTCATTGATGTCGAGGGAATTTAGAAAATTAAAAAATTGAAGTTCGACCTTGTATTTTTTTTGTAGATCATCGGAATTAATCAAACTTAGTAATTGGTCTTCCCATATGGAGTCTATCGAGGATTCATACAGTTGGAAGCCAAATTCCTTGGCCAATGATCCATAGTAGATGTAACTTTTTCTTGCTTTCATGTCGCTGAGTACACTGATGCAATGTTCTAATTTTGAATAGAAGCGGGCAATATGTTTTCCATGTTCCAATTGCGATTCGTAAAGCGACAATCCTGCAAAAGGTTGTGTTAACAAGTTCCTGTCTAGCTCCTTGCGGATTTTTTCCATTTTGTATTGGTTATTTTTCGCCATTGAGGGAATTCCGATGGTTAATTACCTTGCGAACTTACAAAGTTGAACAAGCTTTCAACTGCTAAAAAAGAATATCTTTATGACTAAGTTTCTATTCACATTAAGCTTTATCGTCACTGCGATTACCGTCGAGGCACAAACCCTTGAAAAGATGCAATGGTTCAATGAGCCTGAGCGCTGGGAGATTAAGAATAACAGTTTAATCATGCAAGTGACCCCAAAAAGTGATTATTGGCGGATCTCGTATTATGGTTTTACCGTAGATGATGCGCCTTTTTATTATGCGAATTACGGAGGAGAATTTGAAGCTAAAGTTAAACTCACCGGGGGATATAAAGCTCGTTTCGATCAAATGGGCCTGATGGTTCGTACGGATCACCAGAATTACATCAAAGCTGGGGTGGAATTTGTAGACGGTAAGTTCAACGTAAGTACTGTGGTCACCCATGAGAAAAGCGATTGGAGTGTTACGACATTAGACAAAGTACCGCCTTTCATTTGGATTAAAGTCGTGCGGAGGTTAGATGCCATCGAGATATTCTATTCACTGGATGATCGTACATACATCATGACCCGGAATGCGCCTTTGCAGGATAATGCGCCAGTTATGGTCGGATTGATGGCCGCTTGTCCGGATGGAGATGGCTTTCAGGCTAAGTTCGAAAGCTTTTCTGTCAAACATCTTCCTGATCAAAGGCGGTTGGAATGGCTCAGAAATCATTAGATTGCGGGTAAATGAAATTACTGTGCTCCGTATTACTTTTATCTCTTTTAAACATCAGTACTTGTATCCTGGCTTCGGCTCAAAACAATGACAGTCTTGGATCAGATCAAAAGTTTGTCTTAGGTAAAGTAGAGGTATTACATTCTAGCATCCTATCGGAAAATCGGATCCTCAATGTCTATCTGCCGGAAGGCTATGACAGTACAGCAAGATACCCGATAATCTATTTGCTGGATGGTTCCGCAGATGAGGATTTCATCCATGTAGCTGGTATTGTGCAATTCAACACCTTTCCATGGGTAAATCGACTTCCAAAATCCATTGTCATTGGTATTGCCAATATCAACCGCAAGTATGATTTTACTTCAAAAAGTGATCGTAGCAGTGACAATAAACTGGTTCCTAGAAATGGTGGTTCTACTCGATTTATTTCTTTCATAGAGCAGGAGCTTCAGCCTTACGTGGAAAAGAAATATGGCTCTAGCGAAGGTAACACCATTATTGGTCAATCATTAGGTGGATTGCTGGCCACGGAGATACTATTCACCAAACCTCAGCTTTTTGACAAGTACATCATTATCAGTCCGAGTTTATGGTGGCGGGATGGTTATCTGCTCAGAAGCAGTCCGTCCATCCTAAACTCTAATTATTCTGCTCCGACAAAAATATATATTGGCGTAGGCAAGGAAGGCTCCATTGATGGTTCCAAGGAGCATATCATGGAAGAGGATGCCCGTTTATTGGCCGACAAACTTCAGAAAGGACTCTCCAGGCATGTAAATGTTTATTTTGACTATTTGCCAGAGGAAGACCATTCGACCATCACACATCAGGCAGTCTTTAATGCTTTTCGGATGTTATATCCTAAACAGAAATAATTGCAGAAGTGTGCCAGGAGGAAGGGGAATTTCCGCACTAAAGCATTCCCTCATTTCTTATCATAGATCATCATTCTTCCTTGTGCTGCATCGTAAATTTGATTCTATAATCACCAGCTAATAGGATAAGTCATGGAAATAGGAATTGATAGTTTTGCATCTGCAATGTACGGTAGAAATACCTTGAGCAGTGTTGATGCGATGGAACAGTTACTGGATAGGATCGTTTCGGCCGATCGGGCCGGACTAGATGTCTACGGTATTGGAGAGCATCATAAGAAAGAATTCTTAGATTCTGCACCTGCGGTAATCCTTTCTGCAGCCGCTGCACGAACAAGTCGTATACGCCTTACGAGTGCAGTTACGGTGTTGAGTACATCAGATCCGGTTCGGGTTTACCAGAATTTTGCTACCCTGGATTTAATCTCCAAAGGTAGAGCGGAATTGGTTGTTGGCCGTGGATCAGCCATAGATGCTTATCCGCTGTTCGGTTATGATCTGAAAGATTACGATGCCTTATTCAGGGAGAAACTGGAATTGCTGTTACAGATCCGCGATCAGGAATTTGTGACCTGGTCAGGAAAGTTCAGGCCTGCGCTACAAAATCAGCCGGTATACCCCAGATCGCTGCAGGAAAAACTTCCGGTTTGGCTCGGTGTAGGTGGCACCCCCGAATCATTTGCCCGGGCTGGCGCATTAGGTTTGCCTTTGATGGTTGCCATTATTGGAGGTGAAACCGAACGCTTCCGTCCACTCGTAGACCTTTACCGCGAGGCGGGACGCCAGGCTGGTTTTAGTCCTGAACAGCTGAAGGTTGGTCTGCATTCACCAGGTTATGTTGCTGCTACCACAGAGCAGGCTATTGCAGATTATTATCCAGGTTACGCGGAGTTATGGACGAAACTGGGTAGGGAACGTGGATGGCCTCCGGTAACAAGAACACAGTTCAACAATCTTATCGCGCCTAGAGGAGTGTTGGTGGTGGGTGGCCCTGAGCAGGTTGCCGAAAAGTTATTAAGGCATAGCGAAGCACTTGGTGGGGTTGACCGCTTTACCTTTCAAATGGATAACGCCGGTTTAACGCACAACCAACTGGTACAATCTATTGAATTGATCGGAACCCAGGTGATGCCTTTGCTGAAATCCAGGGAATAGGATCAATGTGGTTTCCAACACCAGTCTGGAATTAATACTTATTTATACGCCTTTATTTCTTGGAACTGCAATCTTATTCTAACTTCGTTTTTGCAGCAAATCTGCATGTCGAACTAGTATCGAATAATGATTCCTAATAATGAAATTCTGGCGGGCCTGATTGAAGGCTCTCCATATCCAATATACTTGATCCTGGGTGACGAACTTATTGTAGCCGTTGCCAACGCAGCGACGCTTAAGGCTTGGGGGAAGGATAAGTCTGTAGTTGGGAAATCCTTTTCTGAGGCACTACCCGAGCTTCAGGACCAGCCTTTTCAGTCCTTATTACGACAGGTCATGGCAACTGGAGAGCCTTATTATGCCGTTAACGATCGCGCAACCTTCCTCATTGACGGGCAGGTAAAGGTGTCGTACTTTACCTTTTCTTATCAACCCTTAAAGGATAGTGGAGGCAAGATCATTGGTGTGGTATGTTATGCAACGGATGTTACCGGACTTGTGGAGTCTAAAGAGAAGATCAAGGAACTCGGCGAGCAGGCGTTGTTAATGAACGAACAGCTCGCTTCTACCAACAGGAAGCTTGAGGCTTTCAACGAAGAACTTGCAACCATAAATGAAGAATTAACCGAATCTAACCATTTACTAGAGCTAAGCGAAAGGCGCTTTAGAAATCTTATTTTACAGGCCCCATTTGCAATCTGCGTGATTAGCGCCAGTGATCTTAAGGTCACAGATGTTAATGAGCGTTATCTGGAACTGGTTGGAAAGAAACTCGAGCAGTTAGATGGGCTTAGTATATGGGAGGGCGTGCCGGAGGCTGCCGAATCCTATGCGCCAATTATGCAGGAAGTAATTCGTACTGGAGAAGCTTTCAAGGCCAAAGAAGCTGACGTTAACCTGCTAAGAAATGGCCGGTCAGAGAAGGTTTTTATAGATTTCACCTATGAACCGGTCTTTGATATTACTGGTAATGTTTCGGCCGTGATGGTTGTCGGGATTGACGTATCTGAAAAAGTAAATGCAAGAAAGGCTATAGAAGAAGTTGAAGAAAGGATACGACTTGCTACTGATGCTGCGGACATTGGTACTTATGAATACCGCTTTAATACGGATGATTTTGTAACCTCGGAACGTTTTGATGAAATCGTCGGGCTAAAAGCAGGCATCACCAGGAAAGAACTGGTAAGTCAGTATCACCCGGAGGATAAGAAATTAAGCGATCAGGCGCTGTTGGAAGCTAGAAAGACTGGAAGAGTTTTCTATGAAGCCAGGTTGGTTTCTGAAACGGACGCAATGAAGTGGGTGAGATTCCAGGCTAAAGTTTATTTTGACGACAAAGGGCAACCCGAACGTACTTTGGGAACGGCAATAGATATTACCCAGCAGAAGGCACTTCAGCAGCAAAAAGATGATTTTATTTCGATAGCCAGTCATGAGCTGAAAACACCAATCACATCGCTAAAGGCTTCTTTACAGCTCATAACCAGGATCAGGGAAACCCCAAATCATACGCTGTTTCCGAAACTGCTGGATCAGGCAACCCGAAGTATGAACAAGATCTCGGAGCTGGTGGAGGACCTGTTGAATGTGTCCAGAATGAATCAAGGGCAGGTGGAACTGCGTAAAGATTGGTTCAAAGTGGCCGAGATGCTCGAACGTGCCTTCAGCCATATCGAAGAAACTTCCAGGTATTCCCTTGTTCTGGAAGGAGACTTGAATGCATCTGTTTTTGCGGATGAACATCGCATCGAGCAGGTTGTCGTAAATCTGGTAAATAATGCCATCAAGTATGCGCCTGAGTCGTATAGGATCTTTACGCATATCAAAAATGAAGGTTCGTTTCTGAAAATAACGGTCCGGGATACAGGTCCTGGAATTGCGCCGGACAAGATTCCGCAGCTGTTTGATCGTTATTACCGGGCAGATGCTTCTGGTAAGCAGGTGTCTGGCTTGGGGCTGGGGCTGTATATCAGTGCTGAGCTGGTGGAGCGACATGGCGGGCAGATCGGCGTTGATAGTGTTCTGGGCGCTGGGAGTAGCTTCTGGTTTACCTTACCAACGCTTCAATAAAGCTGCCTGTTTGCCTGGGAAATAGTTCGAAGCAGTTGTAATATGTGCCTGAAATTGTAAATTCATGGAATTTAAATCACATGGCAAACAATCACATCAACTACGTTGAATTTAAGGCAAAGGACCTTGAAGCAATCAAGAATTTCTACACTGCTGCATTTAATTGGAGCTTTACTGACTATGGACCGGACTATGTCGCTTTTGCAGATGCCGGGCTTGATGGCGGATTTGAGAAAAGCACAGATGAGGTTATAAACGGCGCCTTGGTGATTCTTTATCATGAGGATTTGGAGCAGTTGCAAGATGTAGTAATTCGGGCCGGGGGCATCATATCAAAAGAGATTTTCTCCTTTCCGGGCGGCCGCAGATTTCATTTTCTTGACCCTGCTGGTAACGAGCTCGGGGTTTGGTCGGATAAATAAGAAAAAGTTCAGGTTTTTAGTGGTGAATGTTGCTATCTTAATGTTAGTAATCATTAAACCTACTTTATGAAAAAAACCAACCTACTCGTAGCCAGTGCTGCAATTGTCTTTGCGTGCTTCCTGGGCTGTAAAAAAGAAAGTACAAACGCTATTCTGAACCAAGAGGAACTTGGAAAGTCTGTAAAAAACCAGTCCATTACGCTTTCTCCTGATGTTCAGCAAAAAATTGAGGCTTTGTATGCTAAGATTCCCGCAGCAGCGAAAGCAAAGGTGCGTGGCACAGCCAAACTGCAGCTGAATATGCACCCGGAATACCGGGGCAAGGTTAGAAAGGCGCTTAAGCTTGAGGAAACCAGCTGTGACGATAATACGGCGTCCAGCCAGTGGTTAGATCAGCAACTTTCCGATTGGAACAGCACGATCATCGATTATGTGTTAACAGCAGCTATGCTCGATCTGCCGACCTATGATGCACTGCTTTTTGAGAATAGCAGTGCAAATCAGACCTTTGGGGCGAACGGGCAGTATTCACAAAAGCTCAGCAAGGCGTTCAAAGATTTGAAACGCTTCTGGAACATCGATTCCGAAAATATCGTGCTTGCTGCCATGCATGGAACGATGCTGACTGATAGGGCTAGAATTTTAAGGACTTATAAAGCGGCATTTGGCCTTGATGATGCAAGCGCGAACTACTATGCTGATTTAGTTTTAGCGGTAGTAGATGCCTATCCTCAACTTAGAGGGGGTAATCATCCGATGTTTACTTTTAATGCATTTGCACAATCGTCATTCAATTTTCCACCTTACGGCGTTATTCCAGATAAGATCATTATGGGCGACGGCATCATGGATGCTTTTGCGGCGATCGGTTATGCTGATGTGGCTCCGCAAGCCATCCTGGCTCATGAGTTTGGACATCATATTCAGTTCGATCTGAATCTTTTTGGAGATCAGTCGGGTCCGGAAGCAACCAGAAGGACAGAGCTAATGGCAGATGCTTACTCTGCTTACTACTTGTCGCATGCACGTGGAGCTTCTATGCAGTGGAAAAGGGTACAACTTTTCTTAAACGTCTTCTTCAACATTGGTGATTGTTCATTTACAAGTGACGGCCATCATGGTACGCCTACGCAGCGCATGGCAGCAGCGAAATGGGGTTATGAAGTGGCTGATAAAGCACAAAAACAGGGTCATATTTTGACTGCACAGGAGTTTACCCGCCAGTTTGAAGCGCAGTTGCCGCGATTGATTGCGCAGTAACAGAGATTAAAGTGCTGAGAAAGAGGTTGTATCACCGGAAGATGTGCAACCTCTTTTTTTTTATAGTAGCTCAATTTATAGGTGATTGATCCTTTGTTTTTATTGCTATTTTGATATCTTTATGATATCACTTTAAATCAAATATAGAACATATGGAAACTGAAAAGACTACGAATCCTCCATCAGGCTACGGCGCCCTGATCTTATCTCTGCTACTTGCAGCTGTAGCGATTTACCTGGGTATGAACCGGTACATCACAGCTTGCATACTGGTATCGATCATTGACATTGCATTGGTACTACCTGGATTGACTATTGTTAATCCGAATGAATCCAAGGTGCTTACCTTGTTTGGTAAGTATGTTGGTACGGTGAAAAAAGACGGTTTTTTCTGGGTGAATCCTTTTACGGTTAAAAAGAATATATCCCTGAAAGCCTATAACCTCAACGGTCAACAGCTGAAGGTTAATGACAAGCTTGGGAATCCAATTGAGATTGCCGCCGTCATCGTATGGCAGGTAACAGACACCGCCAAGGCTGTTTTCTCGGTTGAAAATTACCTGCAGTATGTTAATATCCAAAGCGAAGCTGCAGTAAGGCATCTTGCCAATAGCTTTGCGTATGATAACTTGGAGGACGAATCCGCGGCACTTACCTTGAGAGGTGGGGCAGAGCAGGTAAGTGAAATGTTAGAGCAGGAACTGAATGAAAGGCTTGAACGTGCCGGTATACAAGTCCTTGAGGCCCGCATATCGCACCTGGCCTATGCGCCTGAAATTGCGAATGCGATGCTCCAAAGGCAGCAGGCCTCGGCGATTATTGCTGCACGTAAACAGATCGTGGAGGGTGCGGTAGGCATGGTGGAAATGGCGCTTTCACGTCTTTCTGAGAAAAATATTGTGGAGTTTGACGAAGAGCGTAAAGCTGCAATGGTGAGCAACTTGCTTGTGGTACTTTGTGGCGAACGGGCAGTATCTCCAGTCGTAAATACGGGTACCTTATACCATTAATAATGAACGACTTTTTAACATTGAAATCAGCCATGCCGCTTGAGCTCAACGTAAAACGGCATGGATTGTGGAGGCCTCGGTATGAACTCACTGATGGGGTACACAGTTATGGCATACTCCGTCATGAAGGTTTTTGGCGTACAAAGTCGATCATTGAGACTGCAGATGGAAATTGGGTAATTACGGGCAAGGGATGGTCAGGTGCCGAGATAAATAGTACTACCGATGGTTCTTCTGCAACAACCTCTGGTAATCTTTTGGGAACAACAGTTACCTTCAGTGCTCATGATGGGTTCAGGGCGACCTTTACGAAACCTTCCATTTGGAAGAATACAACGGTTTGGAAAGCGGAAGATGGCACAGCATTGTTAAGCATCAAAAGCAGGGGTTTTAAGATGCCGGTGATCTATATTGATGTGCAGGCTCAACAAAATCGCTGGATGCTTTTACTGGCCTTTTTAGCTTTGCAAATTCATTTAACAAGACAAAGACATGCCGCGGCAGCAGCAACATAGTTATGGCTGATAAAAAACCTTTTGTACTTAGGGTAAGTCCGGAGATGCTTAAAGAACTCGAAGATTGGGCCAATGACGAGTTTAGAAGTATCAACGGACAGATTGAATACTTGCTTAACAAGGCTATCAATGAGCGTAAGAAAGGAACACGAAAACGGAAAACGGATGATTGACATTTGGAATTGAAAGAAACGTGATGACTATTAATCGCTTGCGCTTTGAAATGTGAGTATCCTTGCATATCTTGAAAAAGAAAGTAAACTGCACAGCGAATAATTCACACCCAAACCTATCTATGAATATCAATCCGGCAATACGCCAGCAAGCAATGTTCCTGCTTTTGATTTCTCTATCCTGCTTTGTAGCTTGTAAAAAGGATAAAAAGAACGAGCCGGAAGAAGTCGAAGTGAAGGGGCCAGTTGTGTCCACATTTGCTGGCAGTGTTAACCACGGATTTAAGGATGGAACAGGTGAAACAGCCAAGTTCTTAAGCCCTACAGCAATATCTATTGATCTTTTTGGAAATGTTTATGTCGCAGATTATGCTAATCATGCAGTCCGGAAAGTTACACCTGAAGGTGTCGTGTCAACGCTTGCGGGTGGGCGATCTGGAAACACCGAGTTGGCTTCAAGTGCATTTACGGGGCCCTCAGGCATTGCGGTAGATTGGTATGGGAATGTATTTGTTGGCGATTCAGAGAATAATAACATCAAACAAATTAGTCCAGCCGGGAAAATTAAACTTATAGCAGGATCCACGAAGGGCGATGTAGATGGGCCACTCGGCTCGAACAGGTTAAGTTCGCCATCAGCATTGGCGATAGATGATGCTTCTGGTTCTATTTATATAACCCAGTTTACCAGTTATGTAAAGCGCCTAAAAGATGGAGAAATAAAGACCTTAGCTGGCGGCTTGAGAATAGACGACGGACAATCTCCATTCCGGTTCCCTTTAGGCATTGCCATTAATGCCCAAAAGGAGCTGATTATAGCGGATTATGGAAAGCACCAGATTTTGAAGATAAACGCCAATGATGAAGTTTCCGTTGTAGCCGGCTCTGGTATGGCAGGTCATGCGGATGGGCTGGCCAGTGAAGCAAGCTTCAATCTCCCTCAGGGCCTGGCAATTGATAAGACTGGAAATATCTACGTAGCGGATCGAGGTAACCATAAGATTAGGATGATATCCACTGCTGGTCTGGTAAGTACAATCGCTGGAACTGACCAGTATGGCGCTGTTGACGGACCTGCGCACTCGGCGTCGTTTTTTGAACCATCAGGCATTGCGATCGACGTAGACGGAAATCTACTGATCACCGATCGGGGAAATCATCAGATCAGAAAAATAACTTTTCCTAGATAGGGCTATAATGTCCTGCCGTTAAATATCATAGGATTATCTTTTTTCAAGAAAAGTTAGGCCCGCCTAGGGGAAAATATCTATTATGCGGCTTTGCCGGCAAGTAGACGGCAGGATTTCTGAAAATGATAGCAAAGCTGACCCGAATTCTCTTCTCTACCCGCACGATGGGTACCCTCTTACTTCTTTATGCATTTTCTATGGCCATGGCCACTTTTGTAGAAAATGATTATGGTACGCCGGTGGCGAAAGCCTTGATTTATAACTGCTGGTGGTTCGAGCTGATCATGCTCATCCTCATTCTTAATTTCGTTGGAAATATTAAAAGATATCAGCTGATGTCTTTCAAGAAACTGCCACTGCTGGTCTTCCACCTGGCGTTTATCGTGATCTTTATTGGTGGTTTTGTAACGCGGTACATCAGCTTCGAAGGTTCCATGCATATCCGGGAGGGTGCATCAAGTGATGAGGTGGTTTCTGATGCCACTTTCTTCAAAATTCAAATCGGGCAAAATGATGATGCCCTGGCCTATGATGATGTGCCTGCTACCCTTATTTCCAACCGCATACCCTGGTATTTAAAGCCATTTAAAAAGACTTTTGCCGCGGAATATGATTACAAGGGTTCCAGAGTTAAAGTGAAAGTTGTAGACTTCTACGCAAGGGCACAGGATTCGCTTGTACTCAGTCCTGCGGGTAAGCCAACACTTCACCTGGTGGTGCTGGAAGAAGGCAAACGGGTCAATAAATATATTCAAAGTGGTGGTGTAAAGCTGATTGCAGGGATGGTGGTTAGTTATAATGCCCCGACGACCGGAGCAATTAATATTGCGGATGGCCGGGAAGGTTATACCATTACCTCACCTTATGAGGGTAATTACATGATTATGGCCACTCAGGAGCGGAAAACAGTGGCGCCCGACAGTCCCCAGCAATTTCACCTGCGGAGCCTTTACACCTATGGGGCCCTCGCTTTTGTGATACCTGAACCTGCACGAACTGGAAATATCATCAATTATGAAGGTGATAAACGCAGTCACGAGCATGACCTGGATCTGGTTAGGGTTGAAGTCACCACCCCCTCAGCTACAGATACGGTATCTATATATGGAGGTAGAGGTTTGACGAACTTCAATTATCAGGGCGCAGTAGGTGGATTGCCTATTGCCATGGGTTATGGTTCGAAAATATACAGAACGCCGTTTAGCCTGAAGCTTGTAGACTTCAAAATGGAAAAATATCCCGGAAGTAATAGCCCAGCAGCTTATTCTTCTGATATTATGATACAAGAGGGGCCAAATGAGCGTCCTTACAAGATATTCATGAACCATGTCCTTGATCAGGATGGCTATCGCTTCTTTCAGGCGAGCTTCGATCAGGATGAACTTGGTACCGTGCTTTCCGTAAATCACGATTATTGGGGCACCAACATCACCTATCTCGGCTACATCCTGCTTTTCGGCGGCTTGTTTGTCACACTGTTTTGGAAAGGAACACACTTTTCTAAACTAAACCAGCAGCTGAAGACAATCTCCCGTTCTAAAACGCTATTGGTGTTGTT
Organism: Pedobacter sp. SAFR-022; assembly: GCF_051965375.1. NCBI lineage: Bacteria > Pseudomonadati > Bacteroidota > Sphingobacteriia > Sphingobacteriales > Sphingobacteriaceae > Pedobacter > Pedobacter sp. SAFR-022. The sequence continues at coordinate 764,839 of NZ_JBQCME010000001.1, read as the reverse complement.
GTTACTGATGCCAGGTGCATTAGCCCACGGGCAGGAGATCGATATGCATGGCAAGGATGGTACTCAGCATGACCATGCACACGATCATGGCGACGGTCATGATCATGATCACGGTCCGGACAGCGTGGTCAAAGCACCGGCAGCACCAGATCATAACCACATAGCAAGCCTGGAACGTATTCTGGCGGGTAAAATGGTCAATGGGAAGGACTTTGCAGCTGCTGTTAAGATTGATGCTACCCATGCGGATAGCTTCGGTAGCCTGCTGGTGCAGAACATCGACGGGCGTATTGAGCCTGTGAATACAATGGCGCTGGAGATACTTCGGAAATTGTACCACAAGGACAAGTTTCATGGGCTTAGTGCTAACCAGTTTTTCTTATCAATATCTACTTTGCCGTTCGACTGGGTAAATGTGCCGCTGATTAAGGTGGGCAGCAAAAGTGGACCTGGTTTACTTGCCACCGTTAAAGCAAATGCTGAAGGCTATACGACGATGGTGAACCTATTGGCACTGACACCTGATGGCAGCCTGGATTATAGCCTTAAGGCGGATTATTTAAAGGCATTTGCCAAGAAAGCTTCTGAACAGAATACGTACGACAAAGATGTCATCGACCTGAACGATAAACTGCAGGTGATGCAGCAACTGCTAAATGGGCAGTACCTCCGGATCTTTCCGGTAGCAGGAGATAAGAACAATACCTGGATTGTAGCACCTACACCGTCGGAAAACGCTTCAGCGGCGCAAAATCCGGCCACGCAGTACCTGATGAGCGTTTTACAAGCGAACAGAAACGGCGATTGGAATGCTGCTGAACAAAGTTTAACAGCATTGAAACAGGTGCAGACGGAATTAGGGAAAGCTGTGGTGCCGTCTTCGACCAAAATAGAGATGGAGCTGCGTTATAATTCCTGGAACATCTTCCTGAACCTAATGATCAGCTATGCTATTCTAGGAACTGTGATTCTCGCACTAGCCTTTGGCAGACTCTTCAAAGACTCGAAAGCGCTTTCTAAGACCGTGAATTTCGTCTTAGCCCTGATTAGTATTGCGGCTTTCCTGCAGATGTTCGGGCTTGGCGTACGCTGGTACATTTCCGGGCATGAGCCCTGGAGCAATGGCTATGAGGCGGTGATGTTCATCAGCTGGATCGGGGTGATGTCGGGCTTGTTACTATACCGCAACAGCAATGCCTTTATTCCTGCGGCAGGATGTTTAATCGCGGTGATCCTCATGGGGTTTGCACATGGTGGATCACAAATGAACCCGCAGATCACGCCACTCGTTCCGGTTCTCAAATCTTACTGGTTGATGATACATGTGGCCATTATCACGTCCAGTTATGGTTTCTTCGGCCTGAGTGCACTGCTGGGCACCGTGGTGCTCATCCTGTACATCATTGACCATAAAAAGATCAGTGCCAAAGTAAAAGCATCTATCGTGGAACTGACGATTGTGAATGAGATGTCGCTCACCGTGGGTATATTCTTGCTTACCGTCGGAACATTCCTCGGCGGTATCTGGGCCAACGAAAGTTGGGGGCGCTACTGGAGCTGGGATCCTAAAGAAACCTGGGCATTCATTTCGGTGATTGTATATGCGTTTGTACTGCACATCAGACTGATTCCTGGTTTACGCGGCAAATACTTGTTCAATCTACTTTCACTACTAGCCTTTTCGGTGATTATCATGACCTATTTTGGCGTGAACTATTACCTGAGTGGTCTGCACTCGTATGCACAGGGCGATCCAGTACCTATTCCAGCTTGGGTTTATATCACAGTTATTGTTGTGGCGATCATGGCGATTGTATCTTACCAGCGCTACAAGAACAGGCCAGTGAAGTAGGCTAGCCCATCGCTGTAGCAGCCATATGTGTGATTAGGTTACAATAACTTTAATTTAACGTTAAATAAGAGTCTTTTCTTTACGCCATGAGAAGAAGAGATTTTTTTAAAGGAGGCTCAGCGCTGATCGGTGCTTCACTTATTTCACCATCAGCAATTTTTGCTCAGGAACAGGAGCAAACAGCTTTGAATGCTGGTCAGGCCAGGAACATCATTTTCATGGTCAGTGACGGCATGAGCACCGGTACGTTGAATATGACGGACATGCTGCTGCGTAGAAAAGAAGGGCGTCCGAGCAACTGGATTTCACTCTATGAGCAGAACCAGGCTAAACGCGCATTCATGGATACCGCTTCCGCCAATTCACTGGTCACAGATTCCGCGGCGGCAAGTTCGTCCTGGGGCGGTGGCAAGCGGGTAAATAACGGATCGCTGAACACCAATCCCGATGGGTCGGAAAACACACCTATCTGGATGAAGTTTAAGGCGGCAGGGAAATCTGCAGGCTGTGTGACGACCGTGCCAATCACTCATGCTACGCCTGCGGGCTTCTGCGTAAGCAGCAAAGGTAGAAATGATCAGGCGGGTATCGCGTTGAAATACCTTTCTTCAGGCTTCGATGTTCTTTTAGGCGGTGGACTGGAATTCTTCAGTTCCTCACTTCGGGAGGATAAAGATGACGTGTTTAAAAAGTTTAGTGATGCCAGGTATGCTGTCCTGAAAGACAGAAACGACCTGCTGCAGGCAAATACTACCGGCAATAAACTACTTGGTGTTTTCAACGAGGACGGACTGCCATATACCCTGGACCGTGCGAATGATGCCAACTTACTTAAGAGCATTCCAACGCTAGCCGAGATGACTGCCACAGCCATTAAGAAGCTTAGCCAGAACCCTAAAGGCTTTGTCTTACAGGTGGAGGCAGGCAAGGTAGACTGGGCGGCACACGCGAATGATATTGGTGCATTACTTTATGATCAGGTGGCTTTTGATGACACCCTAAAGATTGTTCTGGACTTTGCAGCGAAGCATAAGGATACCCTGGTTGTTATTACAACCGATCATGGAAATGCGAATCCTGGACTGTTTTCCGGCGCTAAGGCAAACCAGAACTTCGACAGGATTCAGACTTTTAAGCACACCAATGAGTGGATCTTAAGTGGGGTTGATAAAAATACGAGTGCATCAACTTTAATGGAGAAGATTGTGGAGGCACAAGGTTATGCAATCACTAAGGAAGAAGCTTCTGCAGTACTCAAACATTACCAGACCCTGGACGAAAAAGGCATTTACAATCCGAGAAAACTTCCCTACCGTGAGCTCGCACAACTGCAAACCGCCTATACTTCTGTGGGTTGGGGTTCAATGGATCATTCCGCAGATTATGTAGAATTGGCAATGCTTGGCCCGGGAGCTGAACTTTTAAATCCATTTGTACGCAACTTCGAACTGCATAACCTGATGCTAAAGGCTGCAGGTCTTACTGTAGATCGCGCATAACAGTTTACATGGAGCGTTTTACAAGCGTAGTCACTGGTAAATCGGGATGGTTTCTTTAACGTTTATAGAGAAATCATCTTAATTTCTTTAGTACGCATAATCGTTAACATTTACATGATATGCTATTAATGTCTGCTGCGTAATTTGTTAAAAAGCACGGACATGAACATTATCGTATATCAGAACCGGGATCTGGAATTCCATAGTATTCAGCTTGCAAACTACCCGACCGCTAACTTTTTCAGGAAATGCGAAAGATGCGGATTGAAGGTGTTTTGCATCATTGAAGGCGGTGTTGCCGGATTTATTTCTTTCGCTGACCGGGTGCAAAAGGTTTAGCAGACTTTGCTCCTGATCTTTTTTTCGCTTGTCCCGGAGGAACTTTACCGCTATTACCTGCGGTTCTTGTCGTATAACATGAACTGGTGATCATCAATGCCGATATTGCGAGTATTAGGAATCTTGTTTTCATGCTGTTTGCTTTCAGGCCTTAAATATAGATCAATTTGCGTTCATGCGGGCTCGCATCAGCATATTTAAAAACAAAGGGACCATGATCTGTGATCATAGCCCCTTTATCTAAATTAACGCTCTCAGATATATAGCGTAGAAATGCCAGTTATATTGTGTGACCTGAAATTTATTTTTGATAATTACCAAACAGCTTGATCATCTTGTCGGGGCTGTTGGTGATGATGCCATCCACCTTTAGCTCGCCTAAAGCAATCATATCTTTTTCTTCATCTACGGTCCAGGGGAGGATTTTCATCTTCAAGGCATGTGCTTTAGCGACCATTTCTGCATCTACCGAAGTATAGTATGGACTATAGATGTCGGGACTGAAGCCTAGTCTTTCCAGGTCATCCGCTAAGCCACCTTTTCCTGTGAAAAGGGGCGATTGTTTCAGCTTCTTTTCATCTTCAGCAGACAATCCCTGGGTTCTTAGTTTGGCTAAGGCATCTTGCTTTCCAAACGTTAGCAGTGAAAGTTTAACCGAGGGCTCGGTTTTATGGAGGATCTGCAGTGTACGGACATCAAACGACTGGATGATTACCCTATCCTTGATCGACTTTGAATTGATCACAGCCATCATCGTATTGACAAAAACCTCTGGTGATGGGTTATATAGACCATCGCCGGCAGGTGATATTTTAGTTTCGATATTGTAGTAAACGGGTTTAAGCTTATTTGTCTTCACATAGGCTTCAACACTGTCTATCAAGTCCTCCAACAGCGGTTTATGGGTTTTCATTTTCAACTGATCTGGAAAACGTGGGTGTGGTTTGCTGCCGGCATCGAAGCGGCTGATGCTGTCATAGGTCATTTTATACAGCGCAATATTTCGCTCTTCTTCCTTTTTAATATCACTGCCGTCGGGCTTACGCATGAAGTCGGAAGACATATAGGCATCATGGGAAACAACGACTTTCCCGTCGCCGGAAATGACTACGTCCAGTTCCAGGGTTTTGACGCCCAGTTTTACCGCATGGAGCATCGCAGGGATTGTATTTTCAGGCATTAAGGCCATGCCTCCACGATGCGCTTGTACATCGATTTTCTGTTGTCCGAAGACGCCACCTGAACATAGTAGTCCTGTGGCGAGTAGTAGGGTTAGGTTCTTTTTCACACCGCTAAACTAACATGCCCAATTTTGAATGCCGTTAAGGCAATATTAAGCTTTTTGTATTTGGTGGCAAATGCCTCAAGATGTCTAGTCAGGACTTTTCAAAGGTCTTCTTGACCATACGCATAAATAGGCCTTCAGGAAGAAGTCTTCTCACCTTAGCAAAAAGCCTGATGTCTTTACCCGCCAGGTATCTAAGCTTGTTGCGGTTATCGGTCGCAGCCTGATAAATGACTTCCGCTATCAGTCTTGGATCTGCTCCGGAATGCTCGTTACTTTTCTTAACGTTCTGCAACACTGTCCGCTGGTAAGTGCCGTAATCCGGATAGTCGGTGACATCTGTAATGCGCATGGAATGGAAGAAGTTGCTTTTTATAGCGCCCGGGAGTACAATTTTTAACTTGATTCCAATTGCTGCAAGCTCATAATACAGGGACTCAGAGAAACCTTCCAGTGCAAACTTGGTCGAGTCATAGAGGCTCTGCATGGGAATTGGAATGATACCTACACCCGAGGATATGTTGATGATCATGCCCTGCTTTTTTGCTCTGAAGTGTGGCAGTATTGCTTTGATCGTTCGCATGACCCCGAAGACGTTGGTGTCAAATTGTTGCTGTATTAAAGCTGGATCTGCGGCTTCAAAAGCGCCGAGCACACCTATGCCGGCATTGTTCAGCAAAACATCGATGCTCCCGAAGTAAGCAATACCTGCTTTGATTGCTTTTTCAACAGAACCGACATCGGTCACATCCATTCGCTGCACATAAATACCCGGTAGAGCACTAAGATCGCGGCCTTTGTCGGGATCTCTCATGGTTGCAACTACATTGAACCCTCGTTCAGCAAACAATAAGGCGGCGGCTTTTCCAACACCGGAAGAGCAGCCAGTGATTAAGATTGTTCTTTTCATTTTTGTTTGGCTAGGCGGTTTCTGATTCTACTCAGTGATTGGGGCGTAATCTTCAAGTAGGAGGCAATATACTGCTGCGGTACTTGTTGGGCCAACTGCGGATACCGTTGCAGAAATGCAGCATATTTAGTTTTTGCATCTCCAAAGTTCAGGAAGTCGTTGTCCTTAATGCCATTTAATAAGGTCATCTCCGCAAGCGTCTTGGAGAAAATAAACAGGTTGGGGATTTGTTCGTACTGTCTTTCGAATACCGAAAATGGAATGGTGTAGATTTCCGTAGGTATGACCGCCTGAACTGCATCGAAGGTCGGTTGGCCTGAATAGTAGCTTTCGAGGTTTGCAAAGAACTGGTTCTCCCGGATAAAACATTTGGTGACCTCATTTCCGTTGTTGTCCACACCATAGACCCGGAGGGCACCTTGCTGGATGAATACAATCTCCTTCACGATCGTACGGAACTCCTGTACATATTCTTCAGCCTTGAGCGTCCGCCGTTTAAAAAGCATACTGAGTTGATCAATGTTGCTCTCTGAAAGAAGCCCTCCAAAGGCTAATGCTGTTTTAAGCTTGTTCATGCCATGCCATTTTCGTGTTCTTAAAGTACAAATGTATTGGCCTGTACTAAGTCAGCAGTTACCATTTGGTAAAAAAGCGTATCGTGATTAAATAAACTTCTTGAAAATTACGATGCCATTGTGCCCGCCAAAGCCGAAAGTATTGCTCATGGCGGCAGATGAGAAATCGAAGTTCGTTTATCATCTTACCAAGAAGGGGATAGACCTGGTGCCTGTGCTGGTTGAGATCGGCCTTTGGGGATCTTTGTATAATCCACCGGGATTGGATCAACCGCTGATAGAACAGCTTCAGCGTGATAAGGCGGGCACGATCAGCAGGATACAGGAAAGATTGATGGCTAAGTTGAACGAGGTTCAGCATGCCTCAAATGAAAAAGAGTGACCTGAATAGATCACTCTTTCCGTTGAAGGTTCTTAAGTTTTATTTACGCAGTTTCTGAATAAGTAATTCCGGTTCATTGGTGGTAATCAGGCTGATTCCCTCGCTGATAAGCCAGTCCATATCTTTTTCGTCATTTACCGTCCATACATTGGTGATCAGCTTTTTACTTTTTGCCTCCTTGATCCAGCTTGGGTTCTTCTTCAGTATGCTATAATGATAGTCAAAACCGTGTATACCGTCTGCCAGCAGTTCATCAGGTGTTTTGTCGCCATTGAGGTACTGAACTGTCGCTTTCGGAGCAATCTTGGTGATCTCTTTGCAGATGTCGTAGTCGAAGCTGATGTAATCTACCTTTGGAGCAGCTTTAAGCGCATTTACCATAGCCACTACTTTGCGGGTCAAAGCAATGCCCCGTTCTTTACTTACAGCGGAAGGTTTAATTTCCAGTACCAGTCTTGTCTTCTTTTGCTTGATACCTTCCTTCAGATAAGCCTCCAAGGTAGGCAAGGTCTCACCATTGGAAAGTTTTACGGCAGACAGCTGCTTTGCTGAAGTTCTTTCTATCGGTAAGCCCTGGATGTCCGCATCGTGATTAACAAAGAGCACGGAATCTGCAGACATATGGACATCGAATTCTGAGCCTTCACAGCCCATCTTTATCGCTTCCTTTAGCGCAGCAATGGAATTTTCAGGAGCGCCGGTATGCTTCCAGGCACCTCGGTGTGCAACAACCTTTGTCTGTGCAAAAGATGCGGTTGATAAGGCCAGTTGTGCGAGTATTCCAAGTGTTAAAAGTCGTTTCATAGTATGCTATATTTTAGAACTGCAAATATGAATAAAGTTTGGGGCATGCATGTTAAGGTAAAGTGAACGTTACTTGCTGTTTATGTTACAGAATAGTGCATGCTGCCATCCACGGTTCAATTTACAATGCTTTAAAGGCGGCATTACAATTGCAACACGATCTGCAGGCATATAAGCAACTGACGCGTTGTTAGAGATCATTTTTGCCCCGATGTATCTACCATGGATTCCAACCTGCAAAATGATCTTTTAGAATTTAAAACCTGGTACTTGTCCAGGATCGAGGATATGGACAAGGTGATCAAGGCCGCACAGGATGATCCTATACATGATGAGGAAGCACTTGCTCAACTTCGAAAAGCTAAGTTGATTTTGATCGAGCAATCTGCAAGAAAGGTCATTGATGTCTATGCCCGGTACGGTTTTTACCCAGATCTTTAGCATTCTACATCAGAACTGTTCCTCGGTAAGCTCTTTATTCAACACGGCACCGGCAAGATTGCCACTGTATACAGCATTTGCAATGGAACGTAGCATTCCCGAGTTATCACCACAAGCATAAATACCGGGCACGGTCGTAGCCTGCATGTTATTCACTTTAAGGAAACCTTGCTCGGTAAGTTCACAGCCCAGCGCTACTGGGATGTCTGAACTTTGAACAAACTCGGGTGCTGCATAGACGGCACCGAATGTTTTTTCCCCGCCATCTTTGAAGCTTAAGTGTTTCACATGTCCATTTTCATGCACGATTTCGGCAAGCTCTTCCTCAATAATCTCGATATGTTGACGGTTCAAGCGCTCCCGTTCTGTCTCGCTGAAATTTGCTTTCCCCATGGCCAATATGCTGACTTCCTTGCTTAGATTGCTCACGAGGGAGGCCAGGTGAAAAGCTCTGGGGCCGTTCGCCAAAATTGCGGTCTTCTGATTCCGGAATTCATAGCCATGGCAGTAAGGGCAATGCACTACCGAAATACCCCAACAAGCGGCAAAACCTGGAATCTCTGGCATAATATCCTTTATGCCTGATGCAAACAGCAGTTTCTGACTGTTAAACTCGGCGCCTTGCTGGGTGCTGATCACAAAGCCGTTTTCTGTTTTGCTTCCGCTTACCGCCAGGTCATCGATCCATTCCAGGGTCTCATATTTTAATACCTCCTGTCTTGCCTTTTCAGCAATTGCGCCAGGCGCTTCGCCATCTTGCGTAAGGAAGTTATGGGCATGCGGTGTTTGCCGGTTGCAGCGCATGCCGCTATCAATGATCAAGACGTGCCTCAATGATCTTCCTAAAGCTAAAGCTGCAGACAAACCCGCATAACTTCCGCCAATAATGATTACTTCATAGTTCTTGCTGCTTTTCATATGCAATGTTTTAAAAATATGTGGAACAGGTACCCGTTATTTTCTTAGACCGGTTTGGCAAAGTTAATTAGTCTTGCTATTATTGCAACTAAATCGCAATAATTATTACAACATAGTCGCAATAAGATGAAACGTAGGAATACACCAACCAAGGAAGCGGTGATCGCTGTGCTTAGTGCAAGTAACCGGGCGATGAGTCAGGAAGCAATAGAGCAGAAGATAGAGATCGAGATTGATCGCGCTACCGTCTACCGCGCCTTAAACCAGTTTTGCGAAGACGGCATTGTACACAAGGTTGTAGCTGATGATGGCAGGCAGTATTTCGCCATGTGCAAGAAATGTGACCAGCAAGCCTTACCTGAAAACCATTTCCATTTCCGCTGCATAAAGTGTCAGACGATCGAATGTTTGCGGGAGATGGTTCAGTTTTCTGTTCCCGAAACCTACCAGGTGGAGAAATTCAACTGTGTGCTTGTGGGAACATGCGGAAACTGCGCCTGATGATCCACAACTTTATGTTCAGGGTTTTGTTGTTCATAAGTTACCTTAAAGAACAATATGGATCTAAACATTCCCCAAAGGCCATTCTACGTGAAAACCATGTGTGTATTGGTCAGTCTTATCGCATTTGGTTACCTGGTGATCATTGCTAAAGATATTTTATCTCCGCTGATTTTCTCTTGTCTATTCTCCATCCTGCTCCTGCCGATGGCTGCCTTTTTTGAACGAAAGCTAAAGCTGCCCCGAAGCGCGGCATCCATGATTTCTGTCGTGTTAATGCTTACTGCGGTATGCTTGGTCTTATACGTTATCGGTTCGCAGCTAAGCAGGCTTGCAAGTGACTGGCCGCAATTTAAGGAGCAGCTCGCCGTAACCCTGAACGACCTTCAAACCTGGATAGAATCCAGGTTTGATATAGACGCAGCTAAGCAGTTAAATTATGTACACTCTGCAACTACAAAAGCACTAGCCTCCAGCTCTATGGTGGTTGGGGCAACAGTTCTATCACTTTCTTCCATACTGCTGTTCCTGGTGTTTACCTTTATTTACACCTTTTTCTTCCTGCTTTATAGAAGCCTCATTATGCGTTTCCTTGTCTCCGTCTTTCTGGAGGAGAATAAATCCTTGGTGCATGATATTATCGAACAGGTGCAATACATCATCCGCAAATACATCATTGGATTGCTGATCCAAATGGGGGTTATCGCCTTAGCGGTAAGCCTGACTTTCTGGGCACTGGGCATCAAGTATGCTTTTTTGCTTGGGCTGATTACCGGAATTCTAAACATCATTCCTTATATCGGAATATTTATAGCTATCGTACTTAGCACTTTAATCACTTTTGCCACTGCAACGGTGCTAAGTAAAGTCCTGCTCGTCGTAATTGCACTTGTGGTGATACATCTCATCGACAGCAATATTTTACTTCCGGTTGTTGTGGGATCAAAGGTGAGAATCAATGCATTAATAACGGTGCTTGGTGTGATCATAGGGGAAATGATCTGGGGAATATCAGGGATGTTCCTGTCCATCCCAGTCATTGCTGTATTGAAGATCATCTTCGACCGGATAGAAAGCATGAAACCTTGGGGCATAATCCTGGGGGATGAGGAGCAAAAGCAGAACCGGCTTGCGGAGCGCCTTAAGGTTACGCGCGGTAGCGAAAAAGTTATGAAAGTATAATTGCTATTGGCTTGAACCTGCCTTGCAGGGGTATCTGCAAGGCCTTGATCCGGCAGCAGGGCGGCCAAGGGCGTATCGACCCCGGGTAGAGGGCGGCTTGAGGGCGGGTCAACCCCAAAGCATCTCCCTTTCAGGGTATAACCAGTATGCTAGCGCAGTCCTTGCAGGAGCATTGAATTCAAAAAAAAGCCGCCAAATTTCGTTATGGCGGCTTTAAGTATAAAATGGAAACGCTATTATGGTAACAATACCTGATCAATTACATGAATCACACCATTCGTGGTTACCAGGTCTGCAGGGGAGATGGTAGCAGCACTCGCATTTTTAGCACCCTTCACTTTTGCACCACCATTTAAAGTAATGGTCACATTAGCGCCGTTTACCGTAGCGGGTGAACTATTGTCTACCAGATCCGTTGAGAATACACGACCTGCAACAACATGGTAGGTTAAAATGCTGGTCAATGCAGCAGGATCAGCTGCTTGTATCGCAGCAACATTAGCAAAACCTGCATCCATAAAGGCCTGATTCGTTGGTGCAAATACCGTAAACGGACCATCGCCAGAAAGTACGTTAGCTACATTCGTCGGGCCCTGACTTGCTCTCAACACCGCGGCAACTAAAAAGCTGAAGTTTGGATTGCCCTGTGCAACTTCAACAATGTTACCACTTGGTGGCATCAATACTTTGTTAATTACATGGATAATGCCGTTTGTTGCCATGATGTCGGCCTGAGTCACGGTTGCGCCGTTGATAAAAACTCCTCTATCGGTCTTGGTTACATAAAGATCAAGGTCAGCTGCGGATTTAACAGCAGTGTTTGCTGTAGCCGGGATTGTTGAGGCCGGAATAGACGCGCTGGCAACATGGTATAACAGGATCTTCTTCAAGGTTTCTTTGGGTAGCGCATTGATCTTGGCTTCCGTATCCAGGCCAACGGCAGCGAATGCCTCATTGGTAGGCGCAAACACCGTAAACGGCCCGTTGCCGGATAAGGTTGCTACCAGGTCCGCGTGTTTAACAGCGGCCTCCAAAAGTGAAAAGTCGTTATCACCAACTACGATCTCGACAATGTTTTGATCGGAAATTACCGGCATTTCATCATCATCTTTTTTACACGAGGTGGCGATGCTGATTACAGCTAAAGCAAACACCATCGCGGTCTTTTTTAAAGCAGAAATTGTTTTCATAATTTAGTTTTTTAATGAACCATTAGTGTAGCATGTGGAACAATTTAGATGCCATAAAGTATATTATTATACTAATTTTTATGTAAGCTAAGCCCTTTAAGATGTGATGCTTAACACATAACCATTAATTATGTAGTATATAGTGCAGTTAAGCACTATTTGCACTAGATTTGTATATACCTAAAGATGATGTATAAACTATTAAATCAATTGGTACTTCTGGTTGAAGCGTACGAAAAGACCGCCAGTACTTCTGAGCAGGATGTAGCGTTATTCGGACGCTGGCTTTTCTCGCGGATCGAAGCGGAGCGCTTAGCCAGCCAACCTGAACCCGAATGGTCAGGCAAGAGCAAGGGCCGCAGCCCGGAAAGTGTAATCAACACCTCTTTGGTGCACCTGTATCGCTATGCCAGGTTACATGCAAAAGCCGCTATTTCAAACTCGAATTTCGCTACCCCGGACGAGTTAATCTATCTGATCAACCTTAGGGCATTTGGCAATATGACGAAAACCGCTTTGATACGTCTTAATGTGCATGAAAAGTCTGCAGGTATCCAGATTATCAATCGATTAATCATGAATGAAATGGTTGAACAATCTCCGGGTGATCAGGACAAACGCAACAAAATCATCAGCATCACTGCGAAAGGCATTGAAGCACTTGAAAATAGTATGGATAAATTCCGACAGGCAAGTGTCGATGTCGTGGGTGATATCACGGAGCACGAAAAGTTTGAGTTGATCAGAATTCTAACCAAGCTGGAAAACTATCATCTAAACAAGTCTAAGGACCTATTGATCTAAGGTCGGCACAACATGGTCCGTTACTGCAGCCTTGGTTCCTGTTAAACTTGTATGTTTGTAAGCCATGAATCAACAGCTAAGAAGCCACATTGAAAAAGTTGTGCCGCTTACAGACGAGGAGTTTGCATTTGTTGCCAAACATTTCTTGCCTAAGCGATATAAAAAGCACCAGTTTTTGGTACAGCAAGGCGAGTTTGTGCACTTCAACTACTATGTGGTGTCTGGCCTGACGAAGTTGGTTTATTTAGACGAGACCGGTAAAGAACACATTCTGGCCTTCGCCATGGAAGATTGGTGGGACAATGATTTCCAGGCATATTACACCCAGTCGCCAGCAACATTATCGCTGGTTTGCCTCGAAGATACCGAAGTCCTTTGCCTTTCTTTGGAGAACTATCGCGCACTATGTGCCGGATTGCCCAAGATCGAGCATTTCTTCCTTGAAAAAACAATCTATGGTTTCCTTGCTGCACAGCGACGCATCCTTTCGCTCTTGACCTCCAGTGCGCAGAAAAGGTATGAGCAGTTAGTCCGGCAGCATCCTGCATTACTGCAGCGGGTTCCGAAAACGCAATTGGCAGCTTACCTCGGCGTTTCACGGGAGACCTTAAGCCGTCTTAGTTTATAATGATATTTGGGCACAAGAGTAGTAGAGGTCGATAAATTGTGTTAATTTCCTGAAATCATTCTGACTGAAGCAACTATACTGCAGGTAAGGACAACCGCTATCTGAAAAGCAGAGCTTTTATAAGATCAGCTGAATGACTATTAGAGTAAACGAGTTAAAGAATTATAGCGCTTGAAAACTGTCTGGACCAGACGTACTTTTATCAAAAGTGGAATCTTTTTATCAACGGCAGCGCTCTTGCTTGATGCGTTCTGGATAGAGAAGTTTTTTATAGAAACGAACCGGTTTACCCTGAAATCCAAGGCTAGATCGAGTTTGGGATTGAAGTTCATTCAAATCTCTGACCTTCACCTTAAGTCTGTAAACAGCCAGTTGAAACGGCTGGCCAAACAAATCAATGCCCAAAATCCTGACCTCATTTTCCTGACGGGAGATGCTGTAGAAAGTAACGAGCAATTACCTGTGCTGGAGGCGTTTTTAGGGCTTCTCCGCCATGACATCCAGAAAGTTGCAATCTTAGGAAATTGGGAATATTGGGGTAACGTTAACCTCTCCGATCTTCAGACACTATACATGAAACATAACTGCGATCTCCTGGTTAATCAGGCCAGGCAGTACCAGATAAGGGGCAATCAAGTCCTGATAACTGGAGTGGACGATTTTATCGGTGGAAATGCCAGCATCAGCCTTGCCATGCAAGAATACAAAGCCAGCGATTGCCACATCATCCTCAATCATTGCCCACAGTACGCGGAAAGTATTTCCAATGAACTGGCACCCGAAATGGCTCCAAATGCAATTATCTCCGGGCACACCCATGGCGGCCAAATTAACCTGTTTGGGTATATTCCTTTTTTGCCCAGAGGTAGTGGCAAATACATCAAAGGATGGTACACCGTCGGAGACATTGATCTTTACGTATCTAAAGGACTTGGCACAAGTTTGTTGCCGATCAGATTTGGTTCCAGGGCAGAAATTGCTGTATTCGAGGCCTAGTACTACGAATCAAGTTCTGGTTCCGGACCGCGCAGCGGCCGGTTAACGTTATGAGTAAGCTTTACGGGCCTGCCTTCTTTGGCCGACTGATAGATCGCTTCCATCAGGACATGGTCCTGCAGGCCTTCTTCGCCGGGTGTAAACGGTCGTTTATCCTTTAGGATGCAATCAGAGAAGTGGTCCATTTCCGCAGCAAACTGATTCGTCTCTGCTAGCCCGATCTCTTCCTGACGTTCCATCTTGCCTTCCGCGCGGGCTGTAGTCAGTTTCTGCCCTTTGTACGCATAAGCTTTGTCCATATTCAGCCAACCTTTTTCACACATCACGCGATACCGTCGGCTTTCGTGCACATTGTAGTCCGTAGAAGAACTCGCAATCACACCGCTAGGGAAGCGCATCTGCCAGCTCATCAACTCTTCCACTTCAGTAAACAAAGGATTACCTGGTGTGCTATACTGATAGGCGAACACTTCTATTGGTTCCTCACCTAAAATAAACCGGTTCGTGTTAAGGCAGTAAAGTCCAATATCGGGTAGCGCACCGCCACCTGCAAGTGCTTTTTTATGTCGCCAGTGTGCCGGATTTGCACTGCTCTGCGAGTTGCAGGCTTCAATGAGCTTCGGCACGCCAAAGGTTTTGTTCTGCACCAGTTCCCGGAGTTTTCTGTTGTGTGGTTGGTATTGAATCCGATAAGCGACCATGAGTTTAACCTTCGCACGATCACACGCTGCGATCATCTCTTCGCATTCCTTAGAAGAAATGGCCATTGGTTTTTCACACAAGATGTGTTTACCTGCTTTTGCACCGCGAACCACATAATCCTTGTGCAGGGCATTGGGCAGCACAATGTATATCACGTCCACCTCCGGATTGTTCTTCAACTGGTCATAAGTTTCGTAGCTATAGCAATTCTGGGGCTTGATTCCGTATTGGGCGGCCACTTTCTTCATCTTCTCCGGACTGCCACTTACCAGCGCCACCAACTTGGATTTTTCACAACTTCCCAGGGCAGGCAGGATCTCCTCCAGCGCCAGATGTCCCAAGCCAACGACGGCATAACCGATCCGGCGCTCTGGGGCAATGGTGTAGGGGTAGCACCCGACTGCTGGTCTACATCCGATTTCCAGGCTTCCAGCACAATAGGATCTTCTACACCAACCGGGATTTTTGCAGGGGGGGAAACGGCCCGCGGGCGGGTTTGTGCCAGCACATTCTGATGTAACAATCCGTTAGCCGCCAATGTACCCGCTACCCCCAGGGCGACAGTTCTTCCAGTTAGCGTTAAAAAGTCTTTTCGTGATAGGTGGTCCGCATCCATGTCGATTGATTTGCTCTGATGATAAGCAACAGCGGCAAAGCAATTCTGTTTAAAGTTTCAGAAGAAACCTGGATCAGATTCCACTGACTCGTACTCGCGGTATACTTTAACGAAATCATCCAGTTCGGCGGAGGCATATTTTTCAATTTCGCGCTCTAGGTGCCCATACATTTTTGCATAGTGTGGTCCGCTGGCGTGAAAACAAACGGCATCTTTGATAATTCCTGACTTTAAGCCAAGTTTCTGTTCAAAGCAAATGGACAGAAAGCCGTCTTCCCCATTTTTCATGCTCAAATCTGCAAGCAGGAATTTCAGGCGGATCTTTCTAAAATCCTGTTTTCTGAAGCAGGTACACCAGCCCCCAGTAGGGCCTTGCTGAATAACTTTGTCATTCCTAACCACCTCAGTATAATGTTCCGGTCCTGGCTTGGCACCGTTGGTGAACTCATCTTGTATCACGTTAAGCCCTACAAATCCAAAATCAGGAAAGCTTTTCATGTAGTCAATGAAAATGGTATCAAGGTGTTTTGGGAAAGATAGTACGTCATCATCAACCACCACCATATGATCTCCTTTTGCGTACAGGAACAAGCGCTTATAAGCCTTTAGTCCACGGTTTTTCCGGCGGTGGATGATCCGAAGCATTGGATGATGTTTGTACTTGTCAAGTACTGCGCTGGTTTCATCGGTAGATCCATTATTCATGACGATGATTTCGCAGTCATTCGTATTGTCAATAGCGGGAATTAAAGATTCGAGGCATTTATCCAGAAATTTGTACCTGTTCCAGGTTAGAATGAGAAAGCTGATTTTCAAGGGATGAACGTTTGGTGTGCAAAAGTAGGAATTTTTATGTTACCTCCCGAACGGGACTCCAAAACAAAGCCCATGGTTATCTGTTCATTACCAGATTCTAAACAAAGCCATATGGAAAACAAAGCAGATAAACTGTTCGATGAACAGGACAACAATCAAAGTGAAAACAGTGAAATTAAAGGATCTAATACCGTGAAAGATCCTGATGAATGGACCACCGGCAACGAACCTATGACCGGCGCCCAACAATCTTATTTGAAAACACTTTCTGACGAAGCTGGGGAACCATTTGATGAGACCTTAAGTAAATCCGAAGCCTCTAAAAGGATTGATGAGCTTCAACATAAAACAGGTAGGGGACTGGACAGCAATCAAAAGCACTAAGCTATGCAGCAGCAGCTGATCGTAGCCGTTTTCGGTTAATGATCAAGGTTGCTACCAACAGATTCGGCAGCCAGCACATCCAGGCGATGATCTGGTACGCTAAGATGAAATCCATGTGCAGCACAGCTTGGGAGAATGGCAGCCACAACCGCAAGGTCACTGCAGCAAAGCTGAGCGCATAGTTGCGAATCATCCAGTTCTGATGTTCCTGGACATTCCTGTTTAAAATAGATGTATATGCCTTGATGTTGCTGAAAAACCAGGCTATAGCAAGGCCAGCAAAGCCTAATATGCTAATCAGGCCACCAGTAGCAAACATTGCAATGCCAAAACCGGAGACACTGCTCAGCAAAACGGAAGTGATATATAGTTTTCCGACGCTACGATGTGTCTGCAGATGGCGCGAGCGGAACTTTTCACTGAATTGTGACCAGCCACTTAACAGGGCGATACCTCCGAAAACAACATGGGTATAGAAGACGGCCAGGTACAGCGTGCTCTGCTGCAGTTCTGCCGGTTTACCACTCAGGAACCCTGCCGCCCGGAACCCGGCAGACAGGTAAAACAGGGGGTAAATCCCAACAACAACGGCTAGAAACGCAACGAGGGTCCAGCTTAATTTTCTTGGTGTCATATCAGTAATATGGTATATGCGTGCTTTTTAGATGCAGAAGATGCTGCGCTGTTACAAGAAAGACTATTTGGAATATGATCATCATAATCTCAATTCCTATATATATTTTGCGCCCAAATAAATAGAATAATATGGCTTCAGGTTTTTTTGCAATTTTAGATGATATAGCAGCCTTGATGGATGATGTTGCGGTAACCGCAAAACTCGCCACCAGGAAAACAGCAGGTATCCTTGGTGATGACTTAGCGGTAAACGCGGAGAAAGCAACAGGCTTCCTCGCATCCAGAGAAATACCAGTGCTTTGGGCTATCACCAAAGGTTCCTTTCTCAATAAGCTTATTATTGTCCCCATTGCTTTATTGCTCAATGCATTTTTTCCAATTGCAATCAAATTCATACTCATTCTAGGTGGCTTTTATTTGGCTTATGAAGGCGTGGAAAAGATTATTGAGTTCTTCTTCCATAGAAAAAAGCCGACCCATGAAGCGGTTAAAGAAGTTGAGTTAACTGGCCCGGCTGCGGAAAAGGCGAAGGTGAAATCTGCCGTGATGACAGACTTTATCCTCTCCGTCGAAATTGTGATCATTGCTTTAGGTACTGTTCTGGAAGAAACACTGCCTATCCAAATCCTGACCGTCTCGGTTGTGGCATTACTTGCCACCGTTGGTGTTTACGGAATCGTAGCGCTTATCGTTAGAATGGATGATGCAGGTTACTCACTTATAAAGGGATCTGGTGACAAAGGCTTTGTGTCTACGCTAGGGCACTTGCTTGTTAAAGCATTACCTATCATAATCAGAATCCTCGCTGTAGTAGGTACCATCGCATTGATTATGGTGGCAGGCGGTATTTTTGTCCACAACATCGAATATGTACACCATTTATATCCTAAAGTACCCTCGACGTTAAAGGAGCTTGCATACGGCCTGGTTGGCGGATTAATTGCTGTTATCGTCATCACTGGTGCAAAGAAATTGATCAGTGCATTCAAATAAGTGTTCCTGAGCAAACAAAGAAGCCGTTTCACGAAAGGAAACGGCTTCTTTGTTTATTAGATTTCCAGGATTTAGAACCCGTATCTCAAACCGATCTGGAACTGGTATGGGTTACCAGAAGGGTTAACGATACCGGCATTATTCACGCGGTAGTTGAAGCTCCTGGTCGTGGCATCATAGTTAGGAACCGCCGGGATTGCAGGTGATGTCGGCGTTGCGGCTACGGCAGCTTTTCCGTTCAAAGCATACAAGGCCTGGTTTCCTAAAGATTCATTCACACCCCATTTCTTCTTCAGCAGGTTGGCAAAGTTGAAGATATCACCCGAGATCTCAAGGGTATGGGTTTTATGAAACTTGAATTTCTTGCTGATACGTACATCCACAATACCAAAGAAGTCATTGATACCACCATTACGTTCCGCAATTTGTCCTGAGTATTTGTTGATATAGTCTTTCAAACTCTGACTTGCATCAGGATTATCTAAGATGGTCTGTAGTCCAGTACGTACGTTTTGAGGTACATTCGGGTTGTTCCTGTCGAAGATAAAAGCTAAATCATTGGTTGCAACGAAATCTCCGTTGTTGTTCGTGCCGGATAACAAGCTGTAGCGTGTACCACCGATGCCCGAATAACGAACACCAACAGTTACGCCATAAAATGTCGGCAAAGTACCATAGATCACGATTTTATTTCTGAAATGGTTATCAGAATAGGTCATGTTGCTCAAATTTCTAGGGTCATCCTTTACCGGCAAGGATAGGGTTGCAGAGTTGGCTACGTTACCGTTGTAAGAGGTATTATCTTTAGTGTCATTCCAGGTATAACTTGCCGTTATCTCTCCGTCTTTGAAATACTGCCATGTGGCATCAAGAACTACTGCAAACTGGTTTACTTTACCTTTACTATTAAGTTCCAATACGCGCCCGAAGGTATTGCTGATCCTACCTCTTTTCCAGTCTGGAGCGCCATTATCAGGCATCACAGGTACAAACACCCCACGATCTGCCTCATTAGGTAAGGTAAAATAAGGGTTCGCAGCCATATTGCGGTCTACATACATGTAGTTGTTCCGGCCAAAAGAGGCATAACCGGTTACACCAACCTTTAGCCTGTCGGTTAATAGCTTGCTGTAAGATAAGTTGGCCTTATATACAACTGGAATCTTTGCATCTTCCGCATACGTGTTAATGGTTGGTACCTGCTGGGCAGCCAGTGTAGGGGCATCTACAGTTCCATTTCTGTATCCAATAAAGTTCGGAGTAGGTACGTCTGAGCCGAAAACATCTACAGTCGCCAGGTGTTTACCGTCGAACGTCAGGTTATTGATGGTGACATAATTGTTCACATCTGATCCGAAGATACCGGCACCAAAACGTACAAAGTCCGTCCGGTTCTCATTGATGTCCCAGTTAAACTGGATTCTTGGTTGAATCAAAAACTGCTTCAATTCGTTGTCTGTTCTTACGCCAACCTCATCCAGTAAGGTCTGATTAAGTGGAGATGTTGGGTACTTGCTGTAATCGATACGTAAACCGCCGACAAAATCCAGCCCTTTAGCCAGTTTCGTCTGCATTTGTCCGTATAGTGCGGTATTCCAGATGCTGGCCTTAACGGTTGGATCATCTACTAAAGGCACCTCGCGGTAAAACCGGTTTGGTACCAGGTTGTTGAAGTTCTCCAGTGAAGTGGCGGTGGTGGAGTTGGTATATTCAAAACGTCCGTTTACCTCGCTACCATAAAGAGACTTGGCATTTGTGTACATCAGGTCAATACCGAAGGTGTAGTTGATCTTATCGGTGTTGTAGTAGAAGTTATCAACCAACTGCAGGACATTGTTGGTGAAACCTTCCTGTCCAAAACGGTGCCCACCGATCTGAATGGCGGTGTTTGCCAATGAGCCATCCGACAAGGTCGATTGTACGTTGCCAACAACAGCCCTTGGTATTGCAAAACCAAGCTGATCGTTTTGGGTACTCGCCTGATAAGTGTATAAGTGCTGTACTTTCAACTCATTCGTCACCTTACTGCTCACTGTAGAACGTAATGTTGCCAGTAAACTGTTGTCGACGTTTTTATCATTACCATAACTCTCGAAGAAGTTGATGGCTGTATTGTCACCCAGACCAAGAGGATTTCTGTCGTTCGTATAGTTGTCACGTATCGTTAATAGATTACGATCATTGATCTGCCAGTCTAAACGGGCAAATGCTGCATCACTCCCACGCTTCTTATCAAAGGTCCCATACTGTGGCGCATCGGAAACGCCATATTTTGCTCTGGCGATAGCAAGGAAGTCGCTAAGGGTATTATTTGTGATACGGAAACGTGCTTCGTCTGCAGGTCCATTTACGTCTGCAATGATCAAGGGACGGGCATCTTTCTGGTGATCCAAACCGACGAAGTAGTGTAACTTATTTTTAATGATCGGTCCGCCTAAAGTGAAGCCGTACTGGTATGTGGAGAAGTCATTATCACGTTTGATCCCTCTGATGTCATACGGACTCGCTAACCAGTCTGCACGGCCGTAACCAAAAGCGCTTCCGCTGGTTGTATTGGTTCCGGATTTGGTTACTGCCGTCACTGTTCCACCACCTGCTCTGCCCATGGTCACGTCGTATTGGTTCGTTACGACTTTGAACTCACGTACCGCCTCGATTGAGATGGAGTATGGTGCACCACTTCTGCTGGTTGTACTACCTGCTGAAGTCGGATTCTTGGCACTCATACCGTCAATCGTGTAGTTCGTAGAGGAACCCAATTGCCCAGCGATACCACCACCGCGACTTAATGGAGAAAGATCCATCAGGTTCGAGAAGTTACGTCCGTTTACCGGTAACTGGTTCATGGTTTTCGCAGAGATCTCAGTTGAAGCACCAAAGTTTTGAACCTTGTTCTGTAAGCCGGAGCCTAAGATCTGGACGGTTTCGAGGTTCTGTGAAGCTTCCTCCAGCATAACGTTTGCACGTACCACATCCCCAAAGTTCAACATATAGCCCGTCTTGGTTTGTTCACCATAGCCCATATAGATCACCCTAACGGCATAAGGCCCGCCTAAGGGTAATTCGCGAAAGGTGTATTCACCTTTGGCATCAGTGGATGTTCTGGTGGTAAAGCCGGTTGAGCTGTTCGTTACCTGGACTGAAGCGCCCGGAATCGCTCGCTTATCCGGCCCGGTAACAACACCAAGAATAGAGGCTTGTGTGGTTTGTGCAAGCAACGGATTCTTGACGCAAAAACACAAGAGTAACATTGAAAAGAGTAATTTTCTGACCATAATAGTTTTGAATAGTTTTATGGCACGAAGATGTAGTTGTCATGTTAACAGCACTTTCCCTTCCTATTAAAAAATGGTTGCATAAAGGCGTTTTTCTTGGATCAAATGTTAAATCGGGACCAATTTACCGTCGCAGAGTAAGACAAAGAGAAGTTTAATTGCGCGTATGATACTCGTGCCATACCGCTAGTTGTATTTACCCATGAATCAGGCAAAATACTTAGTCGAATAGTGGGATATTCAGAGGCAAACATAACCGATATGAATCAGAGATACGATCTCAACTTCGCAAGCAAAAGAAGAAGCTAACGAAGGCAGAACAGCATTAAACTTCTAAAACATAAAAAACTATTTGTTTCTTCTGACGTTTGTCCTTATATTAATGGACATATGGCAATTCAGAGTATGGAAAGTAAATTCGATGTTTCGAATATTCTTCAACAAGACGATGGCTCATCAGTAGTATGGAAATTTTTATACGGCGAAAGTTGGGCTGAATACGTTCAGCATGGGGATGATATTGATGGTCTAATCGGTTATATCCGGGGTGGTTTGCCTAAAGCTGGTGTTGATGCGTTTGTTGAGAAAACAAATATCAGTCGGGAACAGCTCTCCCATGTACTTCACCTTAGCGTAAGGCAGCTGAACAGGTATAGTCCTGAGGATCGATTAGCGCCCGAACAATCAAATTTTCTATACGAGTTAGCACGTATCTATACCCGTACAGTAGATGTTCTTGGTGATCAGCGTACCGCGGAACATTGGTTATCACGGGAACAACTAGCGCTTGGTAATCAGATACCCCTTGATTTACTGGATACAACAGAGGGGCTGCGTTTAGTAGACGACTTACTCACTAGAATTGAACATGGTCTTTATTCATGAAGTTATATAGAATTGCGCGAGCGGAATTCGCCGGTGACCTTAGCGGAAGAGGCGGTTTGCTATCGCCGGCACGGTGGCACAACTTTATGCCTGTCCTCTACACCTCTGTACAATCATCAACTTGCATCCTTGAAAAACTTGTCCATCTTGAACCAGATGAAATCCATCATGATTTAGAGATGGTCGAAATACTTGTTCCAGATGCCGCTTCGTTTTTAAGCGTAGCTGTAGAAGATTTACCAGTAAACTGGAGCAATTATCCTGCTCCACGGGTACTTGAAAAGATCGGCAATACATGGCTTTCATCGATGCGTTCACTGCTACTCTATGTGCCTAGTGTTTGTGATCCTTTTTCAAAAAACGTACTTGTTAATCCAGCTCATGAGGAAGCTGCTGCGCTGAAAATACTTTCAATATCACCATTTCGATTTGACAAGCGACTCTATAACATCAAAGCAAAAAAGCCATAAAACAAAAAGGTCCATTCTGCTTGCAGAACGGACCTTTTTGTTTTATGGCTTTTATAAATTTGGATTGGTATTAAGCTCATTTACCGGTATCGAGAACAGGTAATATGGGCTATTCGAAACCAGGTTGCTGTTATCCGGGAACCTCAACACGTAATGCCCTTTAATGCCCACATCTGTCGTGCCAACGCGGAACGTTTCTGTGGACTCTCTTCTTACCGGTGCCTGCTGCAAGCGAAGCAGATCCAGCAATCTAAAGCCTTCGCCCCAAAGCTCACGTCTGCGCTCCGTGATGATCTCCTCAACAAGCTGCGATTGCGTGAAGTCTCCAGCTGCAAGCTGCGGCAAGTTCCGCTTTATTCGAACTTCATTCAATGCGGCTACAGCCCCTGGCAGGTCGTTCAATCTTGCTTTGCTCTCTGCTTCAATCAAAGCCATTTCCGATGATCGCATCAGCACGATATGCCCTGCACGATCTGCTTTATTAACAAACTTCTTGTACATGATCCAACGATAGCGTGGGTCAGTAGCGTTCGTCACGGTTTCGAACAAGGTTTTTCGGATATCTCCCTCCGCGAACAAGGCTTTAAAATACGGATCAGGCATAATGCTGCGGTAACCTGTTGATGGGGTAACGTCGATGTATGCAAAGTACGATGCACCGCCCAGGTTCTGATCGGCCTGCTGCGGATGTCCCCAGATCCATTCCGGGTTACTCACATCATTGAAGCCCTGTGTGTACTGTGTTGCTTCCATGATCGCGTAACCGGTACGTGCTTCATTCGCTTTCATGGCTGCCTGGGCCCAGTTCTCCTGTGTCAGGTAAGTGCGGGCAAGCAGTCCACGAACCACATTCAGGTCCAGACGATTTTTAACTTTCCTGCTGAATCCTGCAAGCAGGGTCTCCGCCTGACTAAGATCTCCCAGTACCTGCGTGTACACTTCTTCAACGCTTGCACGTGATTTTGGCACAGTAGTCGGACTGGTTGGCTCGGTATAGACCGGGACAGCCTTGGCTGCTTTATCTTTCGCATAAGTGAATTGGTATTGTCTTACCAGGTTCAGGTACACGAAGGCTCTTAAGGCCAGTGCCTGACCTTTCAGGAACCTGCGTTCGTCATCCGTTCCGCTTGCCGCATCAATGTTCGCCAGAATGTTATTGCAGTTATCGATCACCTTGTACTGGAAGCTCCAAAAGAAAAGTGCTCTTCGCGTGGTGTTATCATAAGGATCACGGTAGGGGTAAGAATCCCGGAAACCATAAACGCCATCACGGGCAATCGCATCATCGCCCATCACTTCCTGGGTTAGGGTAATGGCAGATAATCCAGGGTTATCCTGTGAAGTGCTGCTTTCCATTAAGTAGCGCAGCGTACCATTCATCAGTGCATCGATGTTCTTAGTGGATGCATAGGTCTCCGTTCCGGTAAGGTCACCTGCCGGAGAAGTCTCAAAAAATTCATCCTTACAGGCCGGCAATAAGAATATCGCCGCCAGTAGGATAAGTTTCAATGTAAAGTATTTTGTTTTCATGAGTTGTTGCGATTAAAATGAGAGGTCTAAACCGAAGGTGTAGGTTTTCTGCGATGGGTAGCGGTAGAAGGTTACCCCATCAACGGCTTGTTCCGGGTCCATACCTTTGTGTTTGTAGTAGGTAAGCAGGTTCTCGCCACGTGCGTACAACCTCAACCTACCCATGCCAAGCTGATTGGCCCACTTCTCCGGCAAGCTGTAACTTAAGCTCAGGTTTTTCAGACGTACATAACTTGCATCATAAAGGAACCTGGTGGAAATGCTGTTCCAGTTTGTTGAAGTCGTGGTCAGGCGTGGCACATTGGTGTTGGTGTTTTCTGGTGTCCAGCGGTCCAGGATCTGGCTGCTCCATGTTCTTCCGGTATTCTCACCAGTATGCATGATCATCACCTCGTCCAAGTCAAGCACTTTACCGCCAATGTTGTAGGCTACCAAAGCATATAACTCAAATTGCTTATAGCGGATGGAAGAGTTTACACCACCATAGAAATCCGGTAAGGCACTGCCCGAGTAGTACTGTGTAGCATCAGCATAAACGCTCGTCGTGGTGCGGCCATTTGCATCATCTTTATACCATAGCGGCTTGCCGTTTGCCGGATCCACACCTGCCCATTCACGGATATAGAAGTCATATACGGAGCTACCTACGGTAAGTTTCTTGGTTGATCCCAGCTGGCCCACATTTCCGCTGATAATTTCTTTTTGTGGCAGCTTGGTGATCCGGTTATTGTAATGCCCAAAGTTAAATCCAACGGTCCAGTGTACATTCTGATTGGTCACCGGTACAAAGCTGAATTGCCCTTCGTAGCCATTGTTTCTTAAGGAACCAATGTTGTCATCAATTGCCGTGAAACCCAATGATGGCGCCAGTGGACGGCTAAACAGGAGGTCTTTAGACTGACGCTGGAAGACTTCAAAGGAACCGCTGATCCTGTTGTTCAGGATGGCAAAGTCAATACCTGCATTGAAGTTTAAGTTTGTTTCCCACTTCAATCCGGGTGTCGGCAGGCGGGAAGTAACCAAACCCGCCTGGCCAAGGCTGTTGTAAATAGAATATAGATCCTGATAAGCATAATAGCTGCCCAGGTTGTCATTACCCTGCGCACCATAGCTGGTTCGTACGGTTAAGCTGTTCAACCAGCTGGTGTTAGCAAGAAAAGATTCTGCTTTTGCATTCCAGGAAGCACCAAGAGACCAGAAGTTACCCCAGCGCGATTCCGGACTGAAGCGTGAAGAGCCGTCTCTTCTAAAGCTTGCAGAAAAGAAATAGCGTTGGTTGTAGTTATAGTCTAACTTACCCAGGAAACTGGAAAGTTTATATTCATCAGAACTGCCGTTGAAGCTGTTGATCAGCGATGCTGCGTTAGGCTCTGTTTTGCCGTCAAAGCCGAAATTACTGCGGCTACCCGACAGGTTGGAGATGTTTAAAACATAGATCTCCTGTCCTCCAAGTACATTGAAGTGGTGTGCAGCACCTAAGTCGAAGGTATAATCCAGTAAATTGTTGATGGTGTAACCTACGGTACGAACACTTCCTTTGGTTACTGACCCACCGTTAGCAATACCTGAACCAAAAAGTGGATTGGTATAAGAGAGATTGCTTCGGTTGTTGTAGTCGGTATTTACACTGCTCTTTAGCTTCAGACCATCGATGATGTTGAACTGCAGGTTTCCGCGAAGCAGAAGTGCGTCCTGTTTGTTGTTGTATTTGTTCAGGTCCACGATGCCCAGCAGGTTGTTTCCGGTTGCCGCAGCACTCGGGCGGTAGTTACCGAAATCATAGATCTGGTTTCCTGAGGCATCCAGCTTGTAACTGCCGTCGGGATTGCGCTCATAAACCGGGTAAATGTTCGATACTAACCTGCCGAAATTGGCGAAGTTACCCTGATCACTGTCGCTTTGTGGTGGCGAGTCCTGGTTGGTTGATGTCGCGGCCACATTGATGCCTGCTTCAAACCACTTGTTCACCTTAGTATTGTAGTTCACACGGGTATTGAAACGTCTGAAACCGGAACCTACGATGAAACCTTTGTCAGACAGGTAACCACCCGACACAAAGTAACGCGAGTCGGTACTACCACCACTTACGCCAAGATTGACTTCCTGACGAATGCCGGTGCGGCTTAAGGATTCCGACCAGTCATCCTGCCACAATGGTACTGCACCAGGAACCAGTCGCCCGTCCAGGCCTACCGGACTAGGGTAGTTTGTGCCATAAGGGTTGATCTTCAAATTGCTCACCAGCTCTGTACTCGCATATTGCGCCGCCTCAGCGGCCGTTTTACCCTGATCCAGCTGATTGTTGCGCAGTGCTTCCCATTGTAGTTCGAAATACTGGTTGGTATTCAGGAATTCGTAATCTTTTACGGCACGGGTAGAAAAACCGGTGTTTGTGCTCAGCGTTACTTCTGGCTTACTGTTGTAACGTCCAGCTTTGGTGGTGATGATGATCACCCCATTGGCACCGCGGGAGCCGTATAAGGCACTTGCAGCAGCGTCTTTAAGGACGGAGATCGAGGCAATATCGGTGCTGTTGATGGAGTTGATGTTCCCTGAAAAAGGCACACCATCTACAACATAAAGCGGATCGCTGGAAGCATTGATGGATCCAATACCGCGGATGCGGATGGAAGCATCACTTCCCGGTTGTCCGGCAGAAGCAACGGATTGTACACCGGGTACAATACCCTGGAGCGTACGGCTTACGTTTGCTACCGGACGTTTTTCCAGTTCAGCTGCATTTACCACGGAAGCGGAACCCGTGTACGTAGATTTGTTGGCGGTACCATAAGCGACCACTACAATCTCGTTCAGGTTGTTTTCTGCGGTCTTCAGCTGGACATTTAAAGTGCCGGAACCTGGTGTAAGTTCACGCGTTTCGTAACCTACATAAGTAAATACGAGGGTACTGGAACCTTCGGGTATGCTGATGTTGAATTTGCCATCAGGACCGGTTTGCGTGCTGGTTTTCAGTCCTTTGATGTTGATGCTTACCCCCGGCAGCGGCTGACTGCTGCCTGCTTCCGTAACCTGGCCGCTCACCTTCCGTGTCTGCGCCTGTACGAGCAGGGAAAAGCTGCTGAAGAGTATAAATAAGTAGAGAATTTTCGATTTCATGAGTATATATGGTGTAATTATTTTCCTTGGCTAATCTGATCCAGCGTCTGTGCAAGTGCGTTGATGCGGCTGGCGGCGGTTTGCACTTGTTCTGTGGCTTCCGACCAGTTATTTTGCTCGACCGCCTCACGCACACCAGGTAAGGTTTTTACGCCATAACCGGTATAAAATCCTGGTGCATAAATGCTGTGTTTGTACCAGGCTCTTTTTGGTAAACCTTCCGCGATCAGCAAGCTTCTTTCTGCCTGATACAAGGCCTGATTGATACGTGTAGCAGTTTTCTTGTCCGTTGCAGGCTTGCTGTTCAATTGGCTGTTCAGGCTTTCAGCGGATTTTTGAAGGGTTTTTACGGCTTCCTCCAGCTGGCTGAAGTCAATGTTCGGCACTTCAGGTTTAGCAGCTGGCGCGATCCATTTTTCTTTAGGGTTAGCGGCCAATTGATAGCTTTTCGAGTTAAGCAGGGCATTTTCTGCCGCATATTTTTCTTTAAGCTGCCCGGTTAAGGCTTTCACTTCTTCCACATATTTTCCTACGGTCTGACTTAAGTTGGAGAAGTCGAAAGGTAGTACCGGGGCATTTGCCAAGCGCAGCACCGCACGACCTGCCGTTTGCGCCAGGGCAACACCGTAAACGAATGTGCCATCCTTGAACCGTACATAGTCATCGTACGAATCATAGATGGAGTGATAATCGCCACCTTCATCTTCACCGCCAAAGCCAAGGTTCAACGTCGGAATTGCCAGATGCTGCAGGAATGCGGAGTAGTCCGATCCGGTACCCAGGGCACCCAAGGTCAGCGTATCTTTCTTCAGTATTGTGGTTTGTGCTTTCGCTGATGATGCTGACACAGCATCCTTTGCACGTTTACGTTCAAACACGGAGGTTCCCGTTTGTGGGTCTTTAACATCTTTAGCGATTTCGCTCATGAAGAGCTCCAGTGCGTGAGAACCGCCTGCTTGCAGGAACCCGCGACTATTGCCATCAGAGTTGATGTAAGCCACCGCTTTTTTCTTCAACTCTTCGGCATGATCTTCTACCCATTCGGTAGAACCGAGTAACGAAGGTTCTTCACCATCCCAGGCGCAATAAACCAGCGTACGCTTAGGTCTGAAGCCAGCTTTTGCCAGCTGCCCAATGGCTTTGGCCTCTTCCAGCTGCGCTGCAAGTCCGCTGATTGGATCATCCGCACCATTCACCCAGGCATCGTGGTGGTTACCTCTGATCACCCATTGGTCCGGATATTCACTGCCTTTCATAGTTGCGATCACATTATATGCCGGAACGATATCCCAGTTGGACTCAACTTTCAAATGTACTTTGGCGCTGCCTGTACCAATGCGGTAAGTGATGGGCAATGCACCGCGCCACTCAGCAGGTGCTACAGGACCTTCAAGTGCCGACAGTAATGGCAATGCATCGCCGTAGCTGATTGGCAGCACCGGAATTTTCAGGATGGTTGTCGCGTCGCTGCGCTCCAGCCTTTTTGCTTTCGCCGTCGAGGCTGTACCCGGTGTAAGTGGATCACCCGGGTAGATCACCATGTCCATTACAGAACCACGTTGAACGGTCTGGTCGTTTTTAAAAGGACCTTTAGGATAGACATCGCCCTGGTAATAGCCGTCATCCTTTGGATCGGAGTATATGATACAACCAATGGCACCATGTTCATAGGCTACTTTGGGTTTGATCCCCCGCCATGACCGGCCATATTTGGCGATCACGATCTTGCCTTTCACATCAATGCCAAGTTTGGCCAACTGCTCATAATCGTCTGGAAGACCATAATTCACGAATACCAGCTCGCCGGTTACATCGCCATCGGCGCCCCAGGCGTTATAGGTCGGAAGTTGCCCTTCCTGCCCCGAGGTCGCATCCTCAGGAAAGGCAGGTTCTTTCAGCTGTGCAGTAAACCTGGTAGGTGCTATTAATTCCAGCTGTCTTGTTTTAGGGGTGGGGAAGAGTACATGATAGGTCTCCAGTTTGGCATCCCAGCCATAACTTTTAAACTTCTGCAATACCTGCTCTGCTACACGTTTGCCTTCTGCTGAACCTAAATGATGCGGTTTTGCTGAAAGTGCCTTCATGGTCTGGCCGATGTTTGCAGCATCCAGATGCTTGTCAAACTGCTGTTCCAATTGCTGTTGTTTACTGATCGATTGCGAATCAAAACCCTTAAGCGGCGCGTTCTGGGCAAAGGTAAAATGCCCGCTGACAAGGCATAGCAGTAGCCCTGTCTTCATTTTTCTGTTCATAAAGACTGTGTATATAAAGTTTAGAAAGGTTGTTGCGTTAATGCAAGTTGTCTCGGCTACGATTTCTTGGCGAGGCCATCGATGACCTTCACCATGTCGGCAAATTCTTTTTCATCATATAAGCGGGTGAGGTATACGATTTTTCCGGTTGGATCTATGACAACATTTCGGGTAACACCACTTTTTTTGTGGGCAAAGCGACCGAAAATATCTGCGCCAGGATCCAAAGCAATCGGATAGGTGATTTTCATATCCTTATGAAATTGCTTAACCTTTTCCAGTGGCTCATCACGGTCTACACCGATCAGGACAACATTTTTATCCTTATAGGTCTGCCACAGCTCTTCCAAATGAGGCATTTCCTTGCGGCATACACTGCACCAGCTGGCGGTAAATTGCAGCACAACGGTTTTACCGCGCAAGGCCTTTAAAGACGTTTTCTTCCCATCCTGCAAAACCAGTTCGAAATCATCAGGTGCCTGATCTCCAACTTTCACCAGGTATCCACGATCCTCATCAGCGGCGGCAGGCTTAGCGTTGCTGACTGCTGCAGCCGGGCCTTGTGCTTTAGACATCGATGGGGTAGCCAATACTGCAAACAAGCTGAGATTGATGGCCACAAGTGAGTTCAATACTAGTTTCATGGGGTTTAGGTTTAAATGCTACATTTTTATCTTACCGACGCGGCAAATATAAGCGGTAAAAAGATAAATACTATAGAAATAGTAGACTTTGTTCAAAAGTGTGAAATTATCCTGATAAAAACTCCTAAAAATCCTCTTATGACGCCGTACGCGATGGTCTCTAGGCAAAGATGCAAGCTTTTGATGATGGTTCAATACCCGGTTCAGCAGTAGTTAAAGCTATTTACACGGTTAGAAATTTAATATTGTGATGTGATAAAAAAGATTATTTTTGAAGTACAATCAACCAACCATGAAGATAAAAAACCTTTCCGCGATCGCCATTTTAGGGCTGCTGGTACATGTGAGCCCCGCCCAGGCTCAATTATTAAAGAAATTCCAGAAATCACTTGAAAACAAAGCCAGCCAGAAGGTTGATGATGTGCTGAATGGCAAAAAAAGTGCTGCAAGTCCTGCAGCAGAAGCGAAGGTTGAAAAGGATGTACCGCCAGCTGTAGAAGAAGTCTATGCTTTTACGCCAGGTTCAACCATCATTTTTGAGTCTGATTTCAAGCGTGATGCGAAAGGTTTAATGCCAAAGAAGTGGAAGAGCAGCAGTGCCGGAGCCATTGTTTCTATCCCGGATATGCCGGGCAACTGGCTGGCGCTAAGTCCCAGGACCACCTACAAGATCGATAGCCTGCTTAAACTGCCGGGCAATTTCACCATTGAATTCGATCTGGTAACGAGAAGCGATCAGGCGAGAGATATCGGGAGGATGTCTTTTGGTTTTGCAAGGGATAATTCCATCAAAAACTATCTTATTGACGCTTATAACGACAACGCCATAACCGATACAGAGCTGCATTTTCATAACGGCGACATCAACAATGCCAGCAGTGATACCAAGGTTCATAATACCTTGACTTACCCGTTTGCAAACTATGCCAATGGCTTGCTGCACGTTGCTATGGCGGTAGAAGGGGAAAACATGCGGGTGTATGTAAACAAGTCAAAAGTGTTGGATACGAAAATGTTGCGTACGGATCTTCCTAAATACTTCTATCTAAGTGCACCCTTTGATTATGATAACCAATCGAAAGTTTACTTCGGGAACTTTGTGATCTCGAAATAGCGTTCTCGCAGACAATTCCCTATATTGTATAGATAAACCAAATATAAATGTCTCAGCGATGGATGAGGAATCTCATGACCGGATATTGATGGAGCGTGTTGCCGCAGGTGACCGTAAGGCATTTACCGTGCTCTATACGCTTCATCTGGACAACCTCTTCCGGTATGTGTACTTATTCACGAAGTCTGAAGAAGAAAGCGAGGAACTGGTACAAAAAGTTTTTGTAAATATTTGGGAACATCGTGACACGTTGATCAAAGTAAAATCCTTCCGGGCCTATATTTTTAGATGTGCTAAAAACCGGCTGATCGACCGGGCTAGAAGTGAAAAGGCAAAGGCCAAGATGGTTGCCGTTTTACAGCCCCATAGCGAAGAAAGTGATGAGCGTTCAGACAGTAATCTCATTTGCAATCAATACAGCCACATCATTGACTCGGCAATACAGCTGCTCCCTGAAAAGCGGAAAGAAATTGTAAAACTCCGGACACAGGATGACCTGAGCTTAGATGAGATTGCCGAGAAACTGTCTATTTCAAAATTCGTGGTGAAGAAGCAACTGTATGCTGGTTTACGTTTTATCAGGGCTTACCTGGAGAAGTTCGGCGAACTTACGCCTACGATTCTAGCTGCGATCAATCTTTCGCTGATTGAAGGCATACTCTCTGCCGACCACTATAAAAGTTTTTTCAGTTAATTTTTCTTTTGAGGGGTTCTCCTGGAGTTATTGTGCGTCTTCTAGTTAATGGAGGACAAGAAACGACTTGAGGATTTTTTTGAGCGATATGCTACCGGTCATGGTACGGAGCAGGAGCATGAAGCCTTTCTGGATTGGCTGGCTACACTTTCAGCCGCCGATCAGGCCAAGGTTTCCCGGCAGTACTACAAGGTTTTTAAAACGCAGAAAACCGCTGAAGTAACCAAACATCCAACCCTGCAGGATCGCATAGAACGCAGCTTAGACCAACTGGAAGCTCAGGGTAGCCAAAGTGTATCTGCTCCTTTTAAAATCAGCAGTCTTCAGATCTGGAGCGTTGCAGCCACAATACTGCTTCTGGCCTCAATTGCGATCTATTTTCTATCCAGCCCAAATCAGACCAGCATGGAAGCCCTGGAAAGGGTTGCTTTGAATGTACATAAAGAAAAGGCAACGGTAAGCGGCCATACCCTCATTCGGCTATCCGATGGTGACGAGATTGATCTGGATGAGCTTCCGATCCATAAAATGGTGGTCAGGTCGAACTTACAGATCATTAAAACGGCGAAAGATGAAGTTGTTTTTAGGTCCTTAATTACGGCTACCAGGCAGGATGCGGACTTACAAGATCATGTGCTGATAACCCCTAAAGGCAGGCAGTACAAGATTACCTTACCTGACGGTAGTAAAGTCTGGCTGAATTCTGCCTCTGCATTTAAATTTCCTTCAAGCTTTACTGCTGCTGAAAGAAATGTTGCGCTTAGCGGGGAAGGATATTTCGAGATCGCTAAGGATAGGACCAAACCTTTTATTGTTGAAACCACGAAGCAGCGGGTTGAAGTGCTGGGTACACATTTCAATGTCAGCGCCTATGCAGATGAGCACATGACGAGCACTACCTTGCTCGAAGGCAGTGTCCGGGTGCTGCCAAGGGGTTCCAGAAAAGCGGTGTTATTGAAACCTGGCCAACTGGCCGCCATCAGCAGGGGTGTTCAGGTACGTCCTGCTGACACGAATGCGGCGGTAGCCTGGAAAAATGGCTATTTCAGTTTTTCTGGCGAAAAGATACAATCCATCATGCGGAAACTGTCCAGGTGGTATAATGTAGATGTTCAGTATGTCGGCCAGCCTACCCAGGAAGATTTTGTCGGCACCATTTCCCAGAAAGAGGAGTTATCAGAGATACTGCGGATGCTTGAATTAACGGGCGCCCTGCATTTTAAAGTGGATAGCTTATCTAGCCAAGGTAAAGAAAGGAGGATTATCGTTATGCCGTAAACCTGCCCAACCTCATCCCATACCAAGTATAACCAACACTAACCAAATATTTAATGTATGAAAATGTTTACTCAACAGGGAGTTGCTGCCCGCGTATTTCGCGGCTGCGCCATGCTGCTCCGGATGAATTACGCCCTCATCTTTCTGATGATCACCTTTCTGCAGCTCAGTTTTGCAGCAGAGACACAGAAAATCACCATTCAAAAGCAAAACGCTTCTTTCGAATATGTACTTGCCGAGATCAATCGACAGACGGGGTACGAATTTCTGTATACCAGGGATATGATGAAAGAGGCTAACGCTGTAGATGTAAATCTTAAGAACCAGCCGCTTAATGATGCGCTGAAAAAGGTTTTCCAGCATCAGCCCTTAACGTATTCGATCAAGGCCAAGACCATCGTAATCAGGAGAAAAGCCAGCCCGGCAGCTTCCGAGCGCAAACCGCCGGTCACGATCCGCGGAAAGGTCACTGATCAGGGTAGTAAGCCCATTCCGGGGGTGAGTGTTAGTCTGCAAGGCACCACCGTGGTGACCACAACGGATGCCGACGGAAACTATCAAATCACTATCCCTGACGGCAATGGTACGCTGGAATTCCGGTATATTGGATTTTCAACGAAAGTCGTGGAGGTTGGTGGGCGCACAACGGTTGATGTTCAATTAGGAGCGGAAACTACAGATCTGAGTGAGGTTGTGGTGGTGGGTTATGGTACGCAGAAGAAAGTAAATCTAACGGGTTCAATCTCTACGATCTCCAGTGAGGAGATCAATATGCGGCCAGTGGGGCAGACTTCCGCGGCCCTGCAGGGTATTGCACCCGGTGTAACGGTGACCCAAAGTTCAGGACGTCCTGGAGGCGATGCCGCCACCATCAGGATCCGTGGTGTTGGAACGTTGAATGATGCAAACCCTCTGGTACTCATCGACGGTATTGAAGGTTCTATGAACAACATCGATCCCAACCTGATCGAGTCGGTATCGGTGCTTAAGGATGCGGCCTCTTCCTCCATATATGGTTCCAGAGCTGCAAACGGTGTTATTCTGGTAACGACTAAAAGGGGCAGTGCCAAGGTCGGCATCAGCTACAACAACTACCTGGGCTGGCAGGAGCCTACCAATATGCCCAAGGTGGTAAATGCCCTGGACCACATGCTGCTGATGAATGAGGCCTACACGAATGTTGGGCGCACCCAGCTTTACTCCGATGAGCTTATTTCTCAATACCAGGCACAAGGGGGCAGAAGCTCTGATGAGTTTCCGAATACCGACTGGCAAAAAGAGGTACTTACAGGTTCAGGTTTCCAGCAGAGTCATTTTGTAACGGTAAATGGCGGTTCTGAAAAAGTAAGGGTATTGGCCTCTGCTGGGTACTTTGATCAAAAAGGTATCATTGAAAGTTCTGGCTTCAAACGCTTTACCATCAGGAACAATACGGATATTTTCTTTTCTGATAAGCTTAGGGCAAGACTCGACCTGCAGTATGTTAAAGCTGTTACGACAGAGCCCGCGATCGGAACGGGAAATACGTTCAATTACATGAATGGAATTCCAGCAAACCAGCTTGGCCGGAATTCCAATGGCACCTGGGGTGTAGGCTGGAACGGCTTAAATCCAATTGCGGCAAGTCGTGAAGGTGGAACAAACCGTACCACAGGACCTTTCGGAAGCATCAATGCCACATTAATTTACAAGCCTTTAGACTGGCTTAGTGCGGAGGTTACTGTTGCGCCAAAATACGCGGAGAGCATCCGAAAGAACTTCAATAAATCCATTCAAACCTACCTGCCGGATGGAACACCAAGTTACCGGATCCCTGCTTTAACTTCTTTAACAGAAGCAAGCAACAGAACCATGTACAACAACCTCCGGGCCTCTGTAACGATGGACAAGACCTTCGATGTACACAATTTCAAATTGTTATTGGGTGCATCGGAAGAAGACTACCATGACGACTTTGTGAGTGCATACCGCGATACTTACATCTTGCCAGACTATCCGGTGATTGATGCAGGATCGGCACTCAATCAGCGTACTTCCGGTACATCAGAAGAATGGGCGCTGAGGTCTTATTTTGGGAGACTTAATTACGATTACAAGTCGAAATACCTGCTGGAAGTTAACGGACGTTACGATGGCTCGTCAAGGTTCAAGAAAGGCCGGCAATATGCCTTTTTCCCATCGGCATCGGCCGGATGGCGCATCTCTGAGGAGGCATTTATGCAGCCTGCCAAGAAAATCATCAATGAACTGAAGCTAAGGGCTTCCTGGGGACGATTAGGAAACCAGAACATCGGGACATACCCTGCTTCATCTTTAATTTCCTTAGGTTCTTCGGCCCTGGGTGGACAGGTAGTCAACATCGCGGCGCTTAACGCATTAGCCAATAGTGACATTTCCTGGGAGACTACAGAGATGTCAAACATCGGTGTGGATATGGTGCTTTTCAATAACCTGACACTAACGGCTGATTACTATGTTAGAAAAACGAAAGACATCCTGCTGGGTCTGGATATTCCGTTGATCATCGGTCTTGGGGCACCGGTTCAAAATGCGGGTGTTGTCAACAATAAAGGTTGGGAATTAGGGCTTGGCTACCGAGGTAGCATCAATGAATTCAAATACAATATAAACTTTAACCTTTCGGATGTCAAAAACGAAGTGATCGACTTACGAGGCGTAAATCAAACTGGCTTAACGGTAAGTCGGGAAGGCCATCCATTAAATTCCATTTTCGGCTATCAGGTTGAAGGATTTTTTAAAGATGCTGCAGATGTGGAATCTCATGCCAGACAGTTTGGAGCAGTTGCACCCGGAGATTTAAAATATAAGGATCAAAACAATGATGGCATCATCAATGAAAGTGACAAAATCGTGCTGGATACCACCATTCCACGCTACATTTTTGGTGCGAACTTGAATGGTTCTTACAAAGGTTTTGATCTGAGTGTTCAAATTCAAGGCGTTGGGAAAGGCAATGGTTATCTGTATGGACCTGGTATTATGCCTTTTAGTGTGGGGAACCTCGGCGGTACCATCCTCGAACCCAATAAAGATCGCTGGACACCAGATAATCCAAATGCAAAGTTTCCAAGGCTGGCTTTCGGAGAATCGAACAACGAGCAGGCATCCAGTTTCTGGATGAAAGACGCCTCCTACCTGAGGGTTAAGAATGTTCAACTGGGTTATACCTTCCCGGGTACCCTGATGAACAAAATCGCGGTGAAAAATCTGAGGGTATTCGCGAACGGTTCGAACCTGTTCACCTTTGACAACTTCTGGGAAGGATTTGATGTGGAATCGCCGGTAGGCACCGTAAATGTTTACCCACAGGTGAAGGTTTTTACCTTCGGTCTAAGTGCAAACTTTTAATATGAAGATCATGAAAAAATATATAAAAGGCTGTTTTATAGTTGCTTTTATGGCAATGGGCCTGTCGGCTTGTAAAAAAGATTATCTGGATAAAGTTCCACTCTCCGGTCCTTCGGATCAGACCTTTTTTGCAAACCAGGATGAACTGTTATTGGCAGTAAATGGGATTTATAGTGCTCTTGCATTTCACCCGACGGATGATATGCCCTTTCTGATGACCATAGATGCTGCAACAGATATCGGCTGGGACCGGAATACCAGCGGACTGCAATCCCTGGGGAAAGGAAATCAGGACAGTAATAACGACTATGCCCGTGCCTACTGGACCAATTTCTATAAGCTTATTGGCCGGTGTAATTTTATATTAGATAATGCGGAAAAGGCCAGAAGTACGACCAGTCCAGAGATCTATGCCCGCTCTATTGCAGAAGCGCGTTTTGCCCGTGCTTTCGCTTACCACAATCTCATTGAGCTTTTTGGTGGCGTTCCTTTAGTAACCAAGACTCTGGGTTTAAACGACGGTCAACTACCCAGAAACTCCAAAGAAGAGGTTTTAGCTTTCATCTTGTCGGAGTTGGATGCTGCTGCAGCCGACTTGCCAGCGAGTTATGGTGCGAGTGATTTTGGCCGCGCCACTAAAGGTGCAGCATTGGCCATTAAAGCGCGCGCTGCATTATATGCTGGCAATTGGGATGTCGCAGCAGCAGCAGCACAGGAGGTCATTAACAGCAATGTCTACAGTTTGCACAACAATTTCGCAGAACTATTTTCGTACAATGGCCGGAATTCCAAAGAGATCATTCTTTCACTGCAATACCTTAGAACAGCGAATAAAACGCATGCCGTTACCCGCAACCTGCTTTCGCGGAATGGTCAGGGAACATCTAACAAAGTGCCTTCACAGTCGCTCGTTGATGCTTACGAATGTATCGATGGTAGACCGATCAATGAGTCTCCGCTATACAATCCGGCAAGACCTTATGAAAACCGGGATCCAAGATTGAGCTATACGGTAGCCCTGCCTGGTTCAAACTTCTTCAATTTTCAGTTTGAAACCCATAAGGACAGTCTGAAATGCTTTAACTACAACAGCACACCGCCCTCAAGGATCGATAATCAGGACGCCACCAACGCTTTTGCAACCTTTACCGGTTACTGCTGGCGGAAATATGTGGACCTGGTTGACCGGGCTGACGTCGCACGATCTGAGCTCAACATCATCCTGATCCGTTACGCCGAAGTTCAACTGATCTATGCGGAAGCCAAGATTGAGAAAGGTGAGCTGGACCAGTCTGTTTACGATGCGATCAACAGCATCCGCCAGCGTCCAGGGGTGAATATGCCACCAATACCAACCGGATTGTCGCAGGCAGAGCTCCGTTCAATAGTTCGCAAAGAAAGAATGTATGAGCTCGCCATGGAAGGTAACCGGTTGTTTGATATCCGTCGCTGGAAAATTGCAGAACAGGTTATGAATGGACCATTCTATGGTCGTGTTCCACGAGGACTGCTGGCTTCGGCTCCGGTAATTGATGCCAATGGTATCGCGCATTACGACAATGTTCCGAACAGGGCTGAACTCCGCGTGGTGGAAACCAGGCAGTTCAACCCAAGCAGAGATTATCTGTGGCCAATTCCAAACATCGAAATCGTAACTGATCCAAACATCGTACAAAATCCCGGGTACTAAATGGTATCCGGCAAAAGTCCATTGTTAAAATTATATGAAAGCTATGCGTACAAGTAAAATATTCTTCCGCTTAATCCTGCTGTGCCTCGTTGCCTTTGGTGGGACCGTAAAGGCAGATCCAGTTTACAATAAAGTCATCGAAACAGACATCTGTATCTATGGCGGCACCTCTGCCGGTGTCATCGCCGCCTATACGGCAAAAAAGATGGGTAAAAAGGTCCTGCTCATTGAACCGGGCAGGCACCTTGGCGGGATGTCTTCAGGCGGCCTGGGTTATACCGATATCGGTAACAAGTATGTCGTAACCGGCCTGGCGAGGGATTTCTACCGCCGTATCGGGCAGCACTATGGGAAGTTTGAGCAGTGGATCTTTGAGCCCAAAGTTGCCGAAGGGATCTTTAATGATTACGCAAAAGCTGCTGGCTTAGAAATATTGTTCAAACACCGCCTTACGGATGTTAAAAAAGAAGGGAATGTAATTCAGGAGATCCGGATAGAAGATGCTTCCAAGCCCTCCGCACAGACCGACCAGATCATTCGGGCGAAGGTATATCTGGATTGTTCCTATGAAGGCGATTTGATGGCACGGTCCAAAGTTTCCTACGTGGTGGGTAGAGAAGCTAATCAGGAATATAACGAAACCATCAATGGAGTACAGCTTCTTAATGGTCATCAGTTTCCAGATGGCATTGATCCCTATGTTGTACCGGGCGATAAAAACAGCGGTTTGTTGTGGGGCATCCGGGATGCGGAACTGGCACCGATAGGAAGCGGAGATAAAAAGGTGCAAGCCTACAATTTCCGTATTGCACTCAGCAAGGTGCCGGAGAATCGTATTGAGATTGAAAAACCAGAAAACTACGATCCCAAAAAATATGAGCTGCTCATCCGGCTTAAGGAAAAGCGGCCCTGGAATTCGCTTAACGACGTAATTATTTTGAGCCACATGCCTAATGGAAAGACCGATATCAACAACCGGAATGGGTTTTCAACGGACATGATCGGCGAAAACTGGGATTATCCGGAAGCAGACTATGCCACCCGGCAACAGATATGGAAGCGACATGAGGACTATACCAAAGGCTTCCTGTATTTTCTGGGTAATGATCCGAGAATACCTGCTAAGATCAGGGCGGAGATGAAATCCTGGGGTTATCCAAAGGATGAGTATACAGATAATGGAAACTGGACACCCCAGTTGTATATCCGGGAGGCACGCCGGATGGTGGGTGAGTTGGTGATGACGCAGCATCACTGTGAAGGGAAGGAAGTGGTGAAGGATGGTGTCGGTATGGCGGCATATACGATGGATTCGCATAACTGTGATCGTCTGGTGGTGAATGGCATGGTGAAAAATGAAGGTAACGTTGAGGTGGGTGGCTTCGGGCCATATCCAATCTCTTACCGCTCCATTGTTCCAAAACAAAGCGAAGCCAGCAATCTGATCGTGCCGGTATGTCTTTCTGCAACCCATATCGCCTATGGCTCGATCCGGATGGAGCCCGTGTTTATGGTGTTAAGCCAGTCTTCAGCAGTGGCGGCGGCCTTGGCGATAGATGAAAAGATCCCTGTCCAGCAAGTTAACGTAAACAAGATCAAACAGCTGCTGGAAAGTAATCCGTTGGTTGACGGAAGTACGCCAGAGATCCTTGTGGACAATGATCATACCGCCTCCGTACAGGTCACCGGTGAATGGAAAACCGAAAAAAAGGGAGGATACGGTCCGAGCTATTTAAAGGCTGATGGTGATTCGAAGCATTTAAAGACGGTAAAGTACATTCCGACAGTGGTAAAAACCGGGAAGTATGATGTGTATGTCTATTTTCCAAAGCTGGCTAATTCCAGTGCACGCACTTCCATTGAGGTGTTGGCAAATGGCAAAAAGCTGGAAAAGGTTGTGGACCATGCAGAGATTAAAGTCGAAGGACAAACCTCGGGAGAATGGGTTTCGCTGGGTTCACATACTTTCAGTAAAGGCAAGAAAGGGTATGTTCAGATCTCCAACAAGAATGCAGATGGGGAGACCAGTGCAGATGCTGTGCTGCTGGTTCCATCGAAATCATAAAATAGGATCAAATTATATATGAGATACAATCGAGGTAAGAAGGTACTTTTAACTATAGTAGTTTGTTGTACAATGACCTTTTCCCCTGTCGTACATGGGCAGGATAAAAATCAGGCTAAGCAGTATGACCTGATCATCGTTGGCGGAACACCAGGCGGCATCATGGCTGCAATTTCAGCAGCTAAGCTTGGCAAGACTGCTTTGATCCTGGAAAGAACCGCCCATATTGGTGGGCTGCCTGCCAATGGGCTGGGCGCTACGGACCTAGCGACAAGAGGTGCTACAACGGGGCTTTTCACCGATTTCGTTGCCCGCGTGAAGGCACACTATGTCAAGAAATATGGTGCCAAGTCAGAACAGGTGAAAGCTAGTCAGGAGGGCTATCACTTTGAAGCTTCCGTAGCGGAGCAGGTTTTCGAGGATATGCTTGCTGCACATCGGCAGCATATCGAAGTACGAAAGCTGATGCAGTTTGATGCTGCGCCAACCAATATCAGTCTTTCCGGGCGTCGCATTTCGATGATCAAGGTACTTAACCGGGAAACAAAAGCGCTGGAAAGCTTTAGCGGCAAGGTATTCCTGGATGCTACCTATGAGGGGGATCTGGGTGCCGCCGCAGGAATTCCATTCGTGGTAGGTCGGGAAGGAAAAGATGAATACAATGAACCTGGTGCCGGCCAGGTGTACAAATACTGGCGCGGACCGGAGAGTGCAGAGAGTAGCTTTCAGCGCGACAATGCGGTGCAGTCGTATAATTACCGGCTATGCCTGACCAATGATAAAGCGAACAGCCTGCGTGTAGAAAAACCGGAGAAGTACAATCGAGAGGAGTATGTCTCGCTGGTGGAGGACGTGCTTACTGGCCGACATACCGGTGCCAGTATGATGGAAGTGACGGATGCCATGTTGGAGCAAAACCGGGCACATGTGTTGAAAGGCGGCAAAACGCAGATTCCTGGGGATGTCTGGGGTATTGCCAAGATCACCAATATGGTTTCACTGCCGAACAAAAAGACGGATGCCAATAATCAGCATATGGCTTTTATCTCCACTGACCTGCCGGAAGAGAACTGGCCCTGGCCAACCTCTGGCTGGGATTGGCGGGATAAGTTCGCGCAGCGCCTGAAGGAATATACCCTGGGCTTGATCTACTTCGCACAGAATGACCCTGCGCTGCCGGAACATTTCCGCAATGCAGCATTGGAATGGGGACTTGCGAAAGATGAATATCAGGATAACGCGAACTTCCCACGACAGGTTTATGTTCGGGAAGGTCGCAGGTTTCAGGGAGTGTATTTCTTTACGGCAAAAGATGCACTGCCCATGCAGGAAGGTGCAAGGCCTCCAATACATCCATCCAGCATTACGGCAAGCCACTATGCCCTGGACTCCCATGCGGTAAGAAAACGTGAGCAGGGAAAAATACATCTTGATGGCTTTTTGAGTTATCCTTCCGCTGTTTATACGGTGCCATTGGGTGTGATCATGCCCAAGGAAGTTGATAATCTGTTGCTGCCGGTGCCCGTTTCAGGAAGTCACATTGGCTTTTCTACTTTGCGAATGGAGCCCTGCTGGATGGCCATGGGACAAGCGGCAGGTGTGACAGCTGCTTTGGCCTTAGAAGCTTCGACTGTGAAAGTCCAGGAAGTTGACCACAGTAAGCTACAGGATGTTTTGATTGGGCAAAATGCGACATTGATCTATTACAAGGACGTAAACCCCTCTGATCCGGATTTTAAAATGGTGCAGTATATGGGGCTGAGAGGGTATTTACCAGGCTGGGAGGCTTCTTTAAATACTGCAGCCTCTGCTGCAGATCTTGAGTTATGGGCTAAACTTTCCAACAACAATGCCTTGAAAGTTGGAAAGAAAAGCACACGGGGAACCTTATTAAAAGAAATTTATTTGTCGCTGCAATCCAAAACTAAATCGTGAAATTAATGGATATGAAACCGCTTAAAAAAACGCTCCAGGCAGAAACCCTGCAGGCGGCAGCTATTGAACCGCTCAACAATAAACGTTTTATCAATGCTGCAATCCTGGTGGCCTCTCTCGGCTATTTTGTGGACATCTATGATCTGCTCTTGTTTAGTATTGTACGTGTAGCAAGTTTACAATCTCTGGGCTTCAGTGGTCAGGAGCTGACCAGTTCAGGCATCTTTCTGCTAAATGTTCAAATGATCGGATTGTTGGTGGGCGGTATTGTCTGGGGTGTACTCGCAGATAAGAAGGGACGGCTGTATGTGCTTTTTGGATCAATATTCATGTATTCTATAGCCAATATTGCCAATGGGTTTGTCTATTCCATAGAGAGTTATGCTTTTTGGCGCTTCATTGCAGGTTTCGGCCTGGCGGGTGAGCTCGGTGCCGGAATTACGCTGGTGGCGGAACTGATGCCTAAAGAAAAGCGTGGTTATGCTACGACCATCATTGCCTCGGTAGGCGTAAGTGGCGCAGTGGCAGGCTATTTCATTGCACAATACTTTGATTGGCGCACCTGCTTTTTCATTGGCGGCGGACTTGGGCTCTCTTTGCTGCTGCTGCGGATCGGGGTTGCAGAATCGGGTATGTTCGACAAGACGAAGGAGGATACGGTAAGCCGGGGTAATTTCTTCGCACTATTTGAACGAAGCCGCTTTCTCAAATACATGCGCTGTATCGTTATTGGTTTGCCCTTATGGTTTGTTGTTGGCATACTCATCACGTTTTCTCCGGAGTTTGGAAAAGCGTTAAACGTGCAAGGCGATGTGAATGCCGGTGCTGCAGTAGCTTGTTGTTACGGTGGTTTGGTCATTGGCGACATTCTCAGCGGACTGCTCAGTCAGTACCTGAAGAGCAGGGTTAAGGTTGTGTATATTTACCTTTTTCTGTCGATGCTATCCATTGCGATCTACTTTTTATCGGGTAGTTCAAGCCTGTTTAACTTCTACCTGATCTGCTTTGTACTTGGGATCTCGGTTGGCTATTGGGTGATATTCATGACCATCGCTACGGAACAGTTTGGTACCAACCTGCGGGCTACGGTGACTACTACCGTACCGAACTTTGTGCGGGGCTCGGTCGTACCAATGTCACTGCTATTTCAATACCTTATAGGTGTTTTTAATGGCTCGCTGGTGGGCTCGGGAATAGTTGTGGGGCTATTGTCGCTGGGCCTTGCATTCTGGGCTTTGCACTATATGCAGGATACCTTTTC
Organism: Pedobacter sp. SAFR-022; assembly: GCF_051965375.1. Classification (NCBI taxonomy): domain Bacteria; kingdom Pseudomonadati; phylum Bacteroidota; class Sphingobacteriia; order Sphingobacteriales; family Sphingobacteriaceae; genus Pedobacter; species Pedobacter sp. SAFR-022. The sequence continues at coordinate 720,807 of NZ_JBQCME010000001.1, read as the reverse complement.
GAAGGACCTGGATTATATTGAGGAATAGCATATCAGGCAACCTGCCTGTGCTGCCATGACAGTTCAGGACGGTTGCCTGCTTTTCATTGTATATATTCAAACACTTGGTTTTAAATATATTAAAATGAAAAGAGGTTTAATTATTTTATGCTATTGGCTTCTTGCGTTCACCGCGACTGCGCAGGAGAAGCAAATCAATCCTGAACTACTAAACCAGCAATGGCCATCCCGATGGATCAGTCATCCTGAAGGCCCGCAACGGGATTATGGTGTCTTCCACTTCAGGAAAGTCTTTCAGCTCACAAGCGTCCCGAAAAACTTCGTGATACATGTTTCCGCCGATAACCGTTACCGGCTGTTTGTAAATGGGAAAGCAGTGTCCATGGGTCCTGCAAGGGGAGATCTATACAACTGGTATTATGAAACCATAGATCTTGCACCGTTTTTAAAAGCTGGCGATAACATTATTGCCGCGAAAGTCTGGAACATGGGGGTGCATGCACCGGTGGCACAGGTTTCCAATCAGACTGCACTGGTGGTTCAGGGAGATAATAAAGAAGCATCCATTGTTAATACCAACAACACCTGGAAAGTATTACGTGATCCTGCTTATTCGCCAGTTTCAACAGATAACGGACCAAGGTTACGCGCCTATATGGTTATTGGCCCAGGCGATAAAGTTGAAGGCGCCCAGTACCCATGGGGCTGGGAGTCTGTTGATTTTAACGATAGCGGCTGGGTAAATGCTGCTGCCATTGCTTCGCCGGCACCTTTCGGTAAAGGCACGGACAATTTATGGACACTGGTGCCCAGGAACATCCCTCAAATGGAGGAAACACAGCAACGCATTTTGAAAGTGCGCCGTGCGGAAGGCATTGAAAAAGATGAAGGTTTTCTAACTGGAAAAAAAGCGTTTTCGATCCCGGCAAATAAGAAGGTGAGCATCCTGCTTGACCAAACCTTTAATACCATTGCCTACCCGGAACTACTGCTTAGCAAGGGAAAAGGTGCATCCGTAAAAATGACCTTCGCAGAAGCATTGGTGGATGAACAAGGCAATAAGAAGAACCGGGATCAGGTAGAGGGTATGCACATCAATGGCAACTATGACATCTTTGTTGCTGATGGTGGTGACAAGCGCCTGTTCCGTCCGCTTTGGATGCGCACGTACCGCTATGTGCAGCTGGATATTGAAACCAAGGATGAAGCACTGCAGATCGATGATATCTACGGTATGTACACCGGCTATCCTTTCGAAGAAACCGCAAAGTTCAGCAGCAGTGATGCTTCCTTGAAAAACCTTTGGGATGTAGGCTGGAGAACCGCACGTTTGTGTGCCGGGGAGACTTACTATGATTGTCCTTATTACGAACAGCTGCAGTATGAAGCGGATACCCGTATTCAGGCTTTGATCTCCTTATATGTTTCTGGTGATGATCGTTTAGCCAGAAAAGCCATCCTGGATTTCTACCACTCCATGGTACCCGAAGGATTAACCCAAGGGCGCTATCCAAGTAATCGCCTGCAGGTCATTCCTCCTTTCTCCTTATGGTGGGTATCAATGATCTACGATTACTTCATGCACCGGGACGACAAAGCATTTACAGCAGAATTCCTGACCGGCATCTCTAGTGTACTCACCTGGTATAAGAAACATCTGGATCCGGAGAAGGGCATTCTTGGACCTATGCCCTGGTGGAACTTCGTGGATTATACGCATGTTTTTCCAAACGGCGTTCCGGATGGCGCAGATGATGGGAATTCTTCTGTGATCAGTTTACAATATGTATATACGCTGCAACAGGCTGCGAAGATCTTTGATTATCATGGTAAAAGCCAGCAAGCAGAGCAATACCGGGCTCTGGCAAGCAAAATTGCAAAGCGGACTTATGAGCTTTGTTATGATAAATCTAAAGGGCTGATGGCTAACACCCCCGAATTTAAAGCTTACAGTCAGCACGCCAACATTATGGCCGTGTTAACGGATGCTATTCCGAAAGCAGCGCAGCAAGCACTGATGAAAAGGGTTATTGCGGATACCACGCTGGGGCCGGCAACTTTCTACTATCGTTTTTACCTGAATCAGGCGCTTAAGGCTGCGGATCTCGCAGATCTGTATTATGGGCAGCTTACGCCTTGGCGCGATATGCTGAAAATGGGGCTCACCACCTTCGCAGAAAAGCCTGAACCAGCACGGTCGGATTGTCATGCCTGGAGTGCAAGTCCGAATTACGATTTCCTGGCAACCATCTGTGGCATCATGCCAGAAGACATCGGGTTCTCCTCTGTTCTGATTAAACCTGCCTTAGGGGAGCTGAGCTATGCGAATGGGTCCATGCCACATCCAAAGGGTACGATACAGGTGGATTTGAAAAGGAAGGGCAAAACAGGCTTGAAGGCGAAGGTTAATCTTCCTGCGAATCTGAAGGGTAATCTGGTTTGGAATGGAAAATCCATTCCGTTGACAGGAGGTGTGCAGGAGATCGATCTGTAGCATGTAGGACTATGTGTTGTGTAGTCTTTTGATTACCAGCAGGATAGTACGGGTTGCCGCTGCTTTTCTTTATGTTTTAATTTACAGAATAACCAAATATATCATCATGAACGGATTTAATTTATCAACTTTTGGTAGAATCAGGTGTGTACTGACTTTATCAATGATGTTGATTGTGTCGCTCGCCTTTGGGCAGACGCAATTCAATGTAAGTGGCAAGGTGACTGACAATGCCACAGCACTCCCGGGTGTGACAGTTCAGGTAAAAGGAACCTCCAGGGGTACCTCTACCGATCAAAATGGTACCTTTTCCATCGCTGCGGCGAAAGGGGAGGTCCTGGTATTCCGCATAATCGGATATGATGCTAAAGAGGTTGTTGTAGCTTCGGCTACACCGATGAATGTAAGTCTTGCGAGTTCCAACAACGACCTGAATGAAGTTGTTGTTATTGGCTACGGTACCCAAACCAGAAAAGATATTACCGGTGCAATCTCAAACCTTTCGGCGAAAGAAATGAAAGATGTTCCCGTGGGGCAGTTTACACAGAAACTTCAGGGTCGGATACCAGGTGTTCAGATCAGCCAGACTACCGGGCGTCCGGGACAGGGTATGGCGGTAAGGATCAGAGGTTCAGCGTCCATGAATGCTGGGAATGGTCCATTATACGTTGTTGATGGTCAACCGATCAGTGGAGATATCAACAACATCAATCCAGATGAAATCGAGTCTTTCTCTGTGCTCAAGGATGCCTCTGCCACTGCACTTTATGGTTCCAGAGCTGCTAACGGTGTTGTGCTGATTACCACGAAAAAAGGTACTGGCACCCAGGGTGTAAATGTTTCCTTTTCCGCGTATGGTGGTGTACAGTCTGTACCGGAGCGTGGCCGCCCTGATGTGATGAATGCTACAGAATTTGCCCAATGGCAAAAGAACTACTATGAAGATAAAATTAAGTATGAGAATTGGGTAAATCCTGCAAGTGGCCTTGCAGAGATCCCGGCCGAATACCAGAATCCGTCTCAATATGGGGAGGGTACAAACTGGTATGACGTGCTGCTTGATCAAGGCGCTCCCATTCAGAATTATTCCCTTTCGGTTACTTCAAATACCGAAAAATACAGCTCTGCCGTAACTGCCGGTTATTTTAACCAGCAAGGTGTATTGCTGAATACCGGATATCAGCGCTTCTCCTTCCGTTCGAACAATGAGTTCAGACCGAATGACCGCATTACGTTGGGCTTCAACATTGCGCCGACATTGCAGTTAGATCATAACACGCTGGTGAATACGGACGGACAACGCCAAGTGATCGATGGTGCATTCATCACCAGCCCAATCTCTCCGGCGATTAATCCGGATGGAAGTTTGCCGCTGACGACCAATACGTTCGGTATGTTCCCGAATCCAAACTGGTATCGGGTACTGAAGGAGAAGATGGATAACTTTAAGCGTACCCGTACCTTGGGTAATGTTTATGGAGAGGTTAAAATCCTGGATGGTTTGGTTTTCAAAACTCGTGGAGACTTTGACCTGGAGTCCAGAACACAACAAAATTTTGTCTCTTCTACTTCTGGAGGCGGTCTGTTTGTTGCGCCGCCGCAACGTGCAACAGGTGCCTATAACACACAAAACTATTACTCCTGGTTAAATGAGAACTTGCTAACCTATACTAAGTCGCTTGGAGATCACCATTTTGACGTGCTTGCAGGTTATACTTCTCAAAAATTCAGACAGGAAAACAGCGGCATCAATAAAACCGATTTCCCGAGTGACCAAATACCATGGCTGAATGCCGCTGCAACGGTAACAGGTGCTGGAAGCAGCACCTCTGCATGGTCCTTGCAGTCGGTGATCGGACGTTTGAACTATAACTACAAAGGTAAGTATTTGCTTTCTGCCGCTTTAAGGCGTGATGGATCTTCGAGGTTTGGAAGTGAAAATAAATGGGGTTCTTTCCCATCCGTGTCTGTCGGCTGGATTGCCAGTGACGAAGAATTCCTAAAAAACAATGAGAAGATCTCCTTCCTGAAATTACGCGGAAGTTATGGCTTGGTGGGTAACAACAATATCGGTAACTATACCTCTATTGCGATGTTGAGCCCTACCAACTATGTTTTCAACAGTTCCCTGGTTCAGGGACTTTCCATCAACTCACTAGGTAATCCGCTGTTAAGTTGGGAAACGACTAAACAATGGGATTTTGGTTTCGAACTGGGTTTATTCCAAAACCGTGTGAACATCGTTTATGACTACTATAACAAGAAAACCGACGGCATGCTTTATCCTGTAGAGCTTCCACGTGCTTCAGGTTTCGGTTCCATTTGGACCAATATCGGCGCTTTCAAGTTCTGGGGCCATGAGATTGGTATCAGCACCAAGAATCTTACCGGTGAATTCACCTGGAACACGGATTTGAACATTACTTTTAATCGTAATGAAGTATTACAACTTGGAACAAATGATACACCTATTGGTGGCTATACGGAGCAGGGCGACTTCAACCGTACTGCTGTCGGGATGCCAATCGGCCAGTTTTATGGTTACATCTTCGACGGCGTTTACATGACCCAACAGGAGTTTGATACGCAGCCGAAACATAAGTCATCTCAAATCGGAACGACCAGAATGAAAGATATCAATGGAGATGGGGTCATTGATCTTAACGACCGAACTTACATTGGTGATCCAAATCCGGATTTCGTATTTGGATTGTCGAACAACTTCAGCTACAAAAACTGGGATTTAAACTTAATGATCGCCGGATCAGTAGGTGGTAAGACCATGAATGCTACCTACGAGAATACCGAGAACCTGGATGCAGTGTTCAACGTGAGAAAGGTTGTTTTAGGTGGCTGGCGTTCTCCGGAAAACCCGGGCAATGGTGAAGTGCCAAGAACATTGGCGGGAACCACAGAATTGTTCCGCTTTACGAACTCCCGTTGGGTTTATAATTCCTCGTATGTGTCGCTAAGGAACGTCACCTTAGGTTATAACTTCAAAATGCCGGAAAGCAAGTACCTGAAGTCTGTACGACTATATGCAAGTATCCAGGAGGCCCTGATGTTAACCAAATATCCAGGATTAAACCCGGAAGTAAGTACCAGTGGTGTTAACCCATTGAGTTTGGGCATTGACCAAACTGCCTATCCGGTACCAAGAACATTCACTTTTGGCTTGAACGTTAACTTCTAACTCAGAAATCATGAAAACAAAAATATTATATACAGCCGCTTTAATCCTGATGATCCTGGCGGGTTGTAAAAAAGACTTTTTAAATCTTACGCCTGATTCGGAAGCGAATGCAGAGGATTTTTACAAGACTGCGGAGCAGTTTCAGCAGGCGGTAAATGGCGTATATGAGCCGTTAAGAGCGACAGTTGGTGAAAGTGGGTTTATCATGGGCGAAATGCGCTCAGATAATACCCACTATGATTATTACGCACCGGATAGAGGTATTCACATCATCCGGAGAGAAAATATAGATGACTTTCTGGATGATTCCCAGAACCAATGGACAAATGGCTACTACAACACCTGCTATGTAGGTATTGCCAGGGCGAACACCATTCTTAGCCGTATTGAAAGTGCAGACTTTGATCAGGCGGCAAAGGATCAGATCATTGGAGAAACGAAGTTCTTACGGGCCTACTACTACTTTAACCTGGTACGTTATTTTGGTGGTGTGCCTTTGTTCCTGACAGAAGTACAAAAAGAAGCAGATGCTTTCCTGGCACGATCTACGCCGGATGAGGTTTATGCGCAGATCATCAGTGATGCCAAAGACGCAGTTGAAAAACTAGCAGCACCAACGTTCCCTCAGAACGGTCGCGCAACAAAAGGATCAGCAGCTACACTGTTGGCAGAGGTTTACATGACCCGCAAAGATTTTGCAGCTGCCGAGCCACTATTAAGGTCGGTAACAACGATGGGCTATAACCTGCTTCCAACCTATGCGGATGCATTTCAACTGGGTAACAAGAACAGTCGTGAGTCTGTATTTGAAATTCAGTTCATGATGGGTGACCAGGGACAGCAAAGTATGTTTAGTTATTGGTTTATACCAAAAGCTTCGAATGTGGAACTAATCACCGGTGTGGTTTCGAATACCTTGAACTATGGCGGCTGGAATGTGCCTACAGACGATATGCTGAACACTTATGAAGCAGGCGACAGCAGGAAAGATGCTTCTATCGGTATTGCTGAGGGCGTTATTGCGGGTGATGGTAGCTTCGTGATCCAGGCTTCAAAAAGTATTCAGGACTATGTTGTTCCGGCAGGTAAGATTGCGAAGCCTTTTGTGAAAAAGTATTTACATCCACATAGCCGTGAGCGTAATACGGATGATAACTGGCCGGTTTACCGCTACTCGAATGTACTCTTAATGTTGGCAGAGTGCCTGAATGAAATGGGTAATCCTGGTGACGCGTTAACTTATCTCAATCAGGTACGTAAACGTGCTGGCGCAACACTTCCCAACATTGTTGAAACTGGTAAAGCTGCACTGGCAGACATCATTGCCCATGAAAGACGGGTGGAGCTTGCATTTGAAAATCACCGCTGGCATGACCTGGTAAGAACAGGAAAGGCAATTGAAGTGATGACCGCACACGGAACTCAAATGAAGGCGACTTACAACTTCATTTCACCCAATGCCTATAATGTAACGCCAGACAAATTGATTTTCCCTATACCTTATCTGGAGCTGCAGCTTAACGGCGCATTAACTCAAAATCCAGGTTATTAAATTGATACTATGAGGTGGACCTTATTGTTACTGTGCTGCCTGCTTGCGCCCCTATTTGTGCAAGCAGGCGCACAACCTACGAAGCTGAGCGTCGAAAATAAAACCGGGGTTGTGGCTATAGACACGCAGCAGCCTGTATTTGGCTGGAACATCACTGCCGATACCCGTGGATATAAGCAAGCAGCCTGGCAGCTGCAGGTCGCATCTGACCTGCAGCTATTAAAAGCAGGTAAAGCTGACGTTTGGGACTCCCGGAAAGTAGCAGGCGATGCCCAGCATTTTATCAGGTACAAGGGCACTGCATTGAAAGCTGCAAGCTCCTATTATTGGCGGGTTCGTATCTGGTCGGCCGATGGTTCTGCATCTGACTGGAGCGAACCTTCAAGTTTTATTTCCGCAGTGTTGGATAAAGCAAAGTGGAGTAGCGCGAAGTGGATTGCCTATGAAGTGCTTGACCCTGCATTAAAGGTTTTCCCAGGTATACACATGAATGGAGACCATCTGGGGGAGAAGGGCCTGCAGCGTGCTGTGATTCCTATCTTTCGAAAGCCCTTTTCGGTAACGAAGAAGGTGAAATCTGCATTGTTATTTGTATCAGGTCTAGGCCACTATGAAGCAGTACTAAACGGAGAAAAAGTCGGCGAAGATTTCCTTGCACCAGGCTGGACGAACTATGATAAGCGGGTGCTCTATAATGCCTATGATGTAACCACTCAAGTAGGTAAGGGGGAAAATGTTGTGGGTGCAATTGTTGGCACCGGCTTTAGGTATATCAATCGGGAACGGTATAGAAAACTGGTTATTGCAGAAGCCTTTCCCATGCTTCGTATGATGCTGGTGATCCGGTATGATGACGGTAGTACCGCAGAAATTAAGACAGACGAAAGCTGGAAAACCACTGCTTCCGCGATTACTTTTAGTAGTATTTATGGGGGTGAAGATTATGATGCCAATCTGGAAACACCCGCCTGGGAAACTAAAGGCTTTGTGGCTTCCAAATGGAAGCCTGTGTTGGTTACAGATGGGCCTAAAGGGGAAATGTTCATTCAAGCGGATTATCCTTTGAGGGTGATGCAAAGTTTTAAAGGCAAGGAAGTAAAGAAGCTTGGAAAGAACAAGTTCCTGTACGACTTTGGTCAAAATGCCTCCGGAATTGTTCGTTTGGAAGTTAAAGGTTCCAAAGGCGATAAGATTAAGATTACACCTGCAGAGGTGCTTGATGAAAAGGGTTTACCTTACCAAAATGCATCTGGTGGGCCGTATTATTTCAACTATATCCTCAAGGGTCAAGGGCTTGAAAGCTGGACACCAAGATTCAGTTATTATGGTTTCCGATATGCTATGGTAGAAGTTGAAAGTGAAAATACATGGACCGATGATGCGTTGAACATTCAATTACTGCATACCCGGAACAGCTCGCCAACGGTTGGTGCCTTTGAATGTTCCAACCCCTTGTTTAACCAGATCAATGGTTTGATAAACTGGGGCATAAAGAGCAATATGGCCAGCGTGGCTACAGATTGTCCGCATCGGGAGAAGCTTGGTTGGTTGGAACAGACCCACTTGATCGGTTCCTCGCTGAAGTACAACTATGATATCCTGAACTTATATAACAAGGTGATTGATGATATGATTGAAGGGCAGTTGCCGAATGGGCTGGTTCCGGATATTGTACCGGAATATGTGCCTTTTGAGGGTGGCTTCCGCGATTCTCCGGAATGGGGCAGTGCTTCGATCATTATACCCTGGTACCTGTATCAATGGTATGGTGATGCTTCGATACTGAAGAAGTCTTACCCTATGATGAAGCGGTATCTCGCTTATTTGGGAACAAAGGCGGATCAACACATCCTTAATCATGGGTTGGGCGACTGGTTTGATCTGGGTCCGAAAGATCCTGGTGTATCACAGCTTACGCCGATTGCTTTAACGGCTACAGCAACCTATTTCTATGACGCAAAACTACTATCCGGGATCGCGGCCGCTATAGGCGAAACACAAGATGCCCGGAAGTATGCGGAACTGGCCGATGCGATTAAAGTTGCTTTCAATGGCAAGTTCCTGGATGAAAAAACAGGTATATATGCTACAGGCAGTCAGACGAGTTATGCCATGCCGCTTTACATGGGGCTGGTCGATGAACATTTGAAAGGCAAAGTGTCTAAGAACCTTAGAGATTCCATTTTGGCATCCAATAAGGCACTTACGGCGGGTGATGTTGGCTATCGTTACCTCCTGCGTGCGCTTGAGGCAAATGGCGGTTCTCAGCTGATCTACGAAATGAATAATCGTGATGATGTGCCAGGCTACGGTTATCAATTAAAACATGGTGCCACTGCACTTACCGAATCCTGGCCGGCATTGAAATACGTGTCAAACAACCATATGATGCTCGGCCATTTGATGGAATGGCTTTATAGTGGATTGGCAGGTATTAAACAGCAGCCAGGGGATTTCGGCTTTAAAAAAATCCTGATCGAGCCAGCGCTGGTAGAAGGTTTAGACTGGGTTAATGCAAGCTATCAATCGATAAATGGCGATATCAAGGTGCGTTGGAAAAAGGAAGGTAAGCAGGTCCAGCTAACGCTGAACATACCCGCCAATACCTCCGCACGGGTACTCCTGCCGACCAAGGACTTGCAGGCTGTGCGTGAAAATGGCAAATCAATAGGGAGCGATCCAAATGTAAAAGCTGCAGGTAAGCAAGGCGATAAGTTTGCTCTTGATATCAGCTCCGGTACATATTCATTAACTTTTAATGAGCAGTCATGAAAATAAATAGCCTTTTCCGGTGGACGAGCGCTTTATTGCTGACGGCAGTTGGCTTAAGCGCCGTTGGACAACAAGCGGTAAAACCGCCAGGATCTTTCGCTGCCTTGGCGAAGCAGTTTAAAACGCCTGATAAACAGTTTGGTTCTGCACCGCTGTGGGTATGGAATGCCAACGTGACGGAAGGCAAGATCGACAGCATGCTGCTGGAATTCAAGGCAAATGCTTTTGGTGGTGTGTTCGTGCACCCACGCCCGGGGCTGATCACACCTTATCTTTCCAAAACCTGGAGTGATTTGTATCGATACACCGTCCAACGCGGGAAAGCCTTGGGGCTGGAAGTGTGGATCTATGATGAGAACTCCTATCCAAGCGGCTTTGCAGGTGGGCATGTGCCTGAAGCCATGCCGGAGTCCTACAATCAGGGGCAAATGCTGCATCTGCGAAAAGCAGATCTAGTAGGACCTGCGGATAAGGTGTTCTTAGCATTAAAATCTACTGGCTCGGGCTTTCAGAAGGTAGATCCAGCGGGAAAACAAGACAAAGGAACCTACTATCTTTTTGAAAAACAGCAATATGAACGAACGCCTTGGTATGGAGGTTATTCTTATGTAGATCTGATGGTAAAAGGTGTTACGGAGAAGTTTATCGAGGTCACGATGAAGGGCTATGAACAGTTCTTCGGAAATGAGTTTGGAAAAACCGTTCCGGGTATCTTTACGGATGAGCCAAATATTGAGGTGCAAGGCTCGGGTAACATCCGCTGGACACCAGATTTGTTTGAAGTGTTCAAAGCCCGTTGGGGTTATGACCTGGAGACGCATTTGCCATCGTTGTTTGAAGAAATTGGCGACTGGAAAAAGGTGCGGCATAACTACTATCAGGTGTTGCTACAGCTTTTCATAGATCGTTGGTCTAAACCCTGGCAACAGTATACCGATGCTAAAAACCTGGAATGGACGGGGCATTACTGGGAACATGGATGGCCAAACCCGAACCATGGCGGTGACAATATGGCAATGTATGCCTGGCACCAGCGTCCGGGAATAGATATGCTTTTTAACCAGTTTGATGAGGAAAGTGCGAATGCGCAGTTCGGCAATGTTCGGGCAGTGAAAGAGTTGGCCAGTGTCGCCAATCAGCTTGGGAAGAAAAGAACGCTAAGTGAAACCTACGGCGGCGGCGGCTGGGAGCTCACTTTTCAAGACCTCAAGCGGTTGGGCGATTGGGAGTTTGTGCTTGGTGTGAATTCGCTTAACCAGCATCTTGCCTATATGACGCTGGTTGGTGCCAGGAAGTACGATTATCCGCAATCGTTCTCTTATCATAATCCCTGGTGGCCGCATTATGAACCCTTAAACAGGTACTTCTCCAGGTTATCGCTGGCCCTGTCCAGCGGAAACCAGGTTAATGATATCCTTATTCTGGAACCTACTACGGCAACCTGGATGTATTCGGCCTATGAGAAACCCAATGCGCGGCGTAACGAGATTGGACAACAATTCCAATCTTTTGTAACCCGACTGGAAAAGCAACAGCTGGAGTATGACCTGGGTTCAGAAAACATCATTAAAGATCATGGAAAAGTAGCTAAAAATATGTTTGTGGTAGGTAACCGGCAGTACTCCAAAGTCATCCTTCCCCCTGGAATGGAGAACCTGGACCAAAGTACTGCTGGCTTACTTAAACGATTCGTTCAGCAAGGTGGCGAATTGATTGTATTGGAGCAGGTAAAGTATATTGACGGCAGCCCTGCAGCTGAAGCACTTACTGACATCAATAATAAACGATGTCAGGAAGGGTCGAATGATGCTGCATTGTTGCAAAGCCTGAAAAGCAAAACGTTGTCCTTTGATCAAGCTAGCCTGACTAAGGGAAAGTTGTATCACCACCGTCGAGTGCTTAGCGATGGTGAACTGCTGTTTTTGGTAAACTCGAGTTTAGAGGAACCGGTAAAAGGCAGTTTTCAGGTGAAGCAAAAGCAAGTCGTGTTGCTTGACCTGATGACCGGTGAACGCTACCGTTACCCATCTACCGCATCCGGTGCTTCGACGCAGGTGAAATTTGAACTTCCTGCTGCTGGAAGTATGCTGTTTTTTCTTTCGGATGCAAAAATGGATGACTATCCTATTTATCAGCTGCCCAAAGCGAATTCAGGAAAGGAGGTTACCGCTTCGACCACAGTTAAATACATGGAACCGAATGTACTCACGCTCGACTTTGTAGACGTAAATTTAGGTGCTGCGACATTAAAAGGTATGCAGGTCTATCACGCCTCTGACACCATATTTAAACACTTTGGGTTTACTGACGGTAATCCATGGAACACTTCAGTACAGTACAAGGATAACATCATTAAACGGGATACACTAACCTCAGGCGGCTTCAGCGTAGATTACCATTTTAATGTTGATGGGCAGGTTGATCTTAAATCCATTCAGCTGGCTATCGAAAGACCATGGTTATGGACTGTTGAACTAAATGGGACGACGATAAAGGCAAACGTTGGAAGCTGGTATCTGGATAAGGAAATATTAGGATTTGATGTTGGTACCCTGGTGAAGGCTGGACAAAATACCCTGCGGTTGAAGTCTGAGCGGATGCGTGTATATTCGGAGGTGGAGCCTGTTTATGTGCTCGGAAATTTCGACCTTAAGGCAGCAGCAAAAGGATTTGACATCATCCCTGCCACAGCAGCAAAAATTGGTAGTTGGAAGTCAATGGGACGACCGATGTACGGCAAGCTGACGAGCTACAGTAAAACACTGAAGGCGGTTGCTGGAAAAAGCTATCAAGTAGGCTTAAAGGAATGGAAGGGTACAGCTGCAATCTTATTTGTCAACGGCGAAAAAGTTGCTGATTTAAGTTATGCACCATATGCATCTACGCTTAAAGGGCTTAAGCCGGGTAATAACCTTGTAGAAATACAGGTAATCGGAAGCCTGAAGAATACTTTGGGTCCGCATCATAATCGTCCTAAACCCGGTCTCGTTAGTCCTTGGTTGTGGCGGGGAGTGAAAAGCTTTCCTTCCGGAACTGAATATGATCTGTATGATTATGGTCTTTTACAAGATTTTCAAATCACAGCGCTTAACTAATATGTTTGAAGGAAATGAGATAGCAGTCCAACAGGGCCTGCAGCCGCTTAAGTTTCAGCCGCTAAATTTCAAAGTTGGCGTGTTCGGGATTGGCCTTGAAGCTTACTGGTCGCAATTTGAAGGCTTAAAAGATAGGTTAGAGGGCTACCTTGGCCAAGTGGAAACTCAGCTTCGCAGCTTTCATCCCGAGGTGCTGAATCTGGGCTTAATCGATACGATAGATAAGGCCTTTGATGCTGGGAAGACCTTTAAGACTGCTGGTGTAGACATCATCTTTCTTTATGTATCCACCTATGCATTGTCGGCTACGGTACTTCCGGTAATCCGGAAGGCGAATGTACCGGTCATTGTGCTCAACCTGGCACCCGAGCAGGCTATAGATTACAAGTCTTTCAACGACATGCAAGATCGGGTGAAGCAAACCGGAACATGGCTGGCCTACTGTTCTTCCTGCAGCGTTCCTGAACTGGCAAATGTATTTCAACGGGCCAATCTGAAGTTTCATCAGGTTACAGGGTTACTGAAACCGGAGGACCCCTGCTGGGATGAAGTTGAGGCATGGGTTCAGGCGGCCAGGGTTGCTAATGTGCTTGAGCATAACCGTATGGGCTGTATGGGGCATTATTACAGTGGTATGCTTGATATTTATACGGACTGCACGCGTCAACTTGCGACGTTTGGCGGGCATATGGAGCTGCTCGAAGTAGAGGAGCTTGCGACGTTACGGGATGCGGTAAACTCGGAAGAGATTGAGGCACGGCTTAAGCTGTTTGATGGCTTGTTTGACATACAGGAAGACTGTTTGGCTGAAGATCTGAAAAGGGCTGCGCGCACGTCGGTTGCATTGGACCAGATGGCGACGAAATACAAGCTCGGGTCCATCGCCTACTACTACAAAGGCACTGGTAATGCAGCCAATGAAGAAGCGATCAGTTCCATTATTCTAGGGAATTCCTTACTTACCGCCCGGGGCATTCCTGTTGCAGGTGAATATGAAATCAAGAATGTGCAAGCCATGAAGATCATGGATGCATTTGGTGCAGGAGGATCTTTCTCCGAATTCTATGCCATGGATTACAAAGATGATGTAGTCCTGCTGGGGCATGATGGTCCTGGTCACATCCGGATTGCAGAAGGGAAGATCAAGGTGAGGCCTTTGCGGGTCTACCATGGAAAAGTCGGCTCCGGGCTTTCCATAGAAATGATGGTAAAGAATGGTCCTGTGACTTTACTCTCGATTGTAGAAAAAGATGCGGGGCTCTTGCTCTTAGTTGCAGAAGGGCATTCTGTTGCAGGACCAATATTGGAGATTGGCAATACCAATAGCCGGTACAAGTTTGAGGGTGGCATCAGAAATTTTGTTGAGGCCTGGAACAGCCATGGACCGGCGCACCACTGCGCTATCGGCATCGGGCACTTGGCGCATAAGATCAAAAAATTAGGCGCAATACTGGACATCCCCGTTGTTCAGGTTTGCTAAGTCATTGAATGAATATTAATTTTTAAACGATATAGAAATGAAGGTTTTTTATACAATGTTGTTGCTTATCGGCGCTAGTACGGCAGTTCAGGCACAGAAAGTTAAACCAAGCATACAGGATAAGTTATTCGCTGCAAACCATAGTCAGGTTAAAGGTCATATTGGTGAAAAGCTGGATCAGTCTTATGAGAACAGGATCCTGGTTCAGGATATTGAACATCTGGTGGCACCATTCCGTAGCCGTAATGAATCGCGCATGTGGCAAAGTGAATTTTGGGGTAAATATGTGACCTCAGCGGTGCTTGCTTATAAATACCGTCCTGAGCCGGCTATGATAAACATTCTGAAGCAGGCTGTCGCAGGGCTGATCGCCACGCAAACGCCCGACGGTTATATCGGCAATTATAGTCCTGAGCACCATCTGGAACAATGGGACATTTGGGGTAGGAAGTATTCTATGCTCGGTTTGTTGGATTATCATGAGCTGACGCGCGATCAGGCAAGCCTGGCGGCGGCGGCTAAAGTTGCAGATCATCTGATGAAGGAAATTGCCGATCAGGATGGTCTTATTGTAAACAAAGGGAACTATCGTGGGATGGCTGCATCTTCGGTACTTGAGCCTATGGTGAAGTTGTACCGGTTTACCGGCAATGATAAATATTTAGATTTTGCCAAGGAGATTGTACGTCAGTGGGAAATGCCGGAAGGGCCGAATTTGATCAGCAAGGCGGGTAAAGATGTGAGCAGCCGCTTTCCAAGACCGGCATCCTGGTACAGCCTGGAGCAGGGGCAGAAAGCCTATGAAATGATGTCCTGTTATGAAGGTTTGCTGGAGTTGTATCGGATTACCGGAGCGCCCGAGTACAAAGCGGCCGTGGAACAAACCTGGCAAAATATCAAAGACACCGAGATTAATGTTGCCGGTTCCGGTGCATCGGAAGAGATGTGGTTTGGCGGGCAGAAAAGGCAAACCTTGCCAGTTGCACACTTTCAGGAAACCTGTGTAACAGCCACCTGGATCAAGCTCAATCAGCAGCTGCTACGGTTAACCGGAGACGCGAAATATGCAGATGAAATTGAGAAATCTTACTACAATGCTTTGCTTGGGGCATTGAACCATGATGCTTCCGAGTGGGCGAAGTACACCCCCTTGAATGGACGCAGATTGCCCGGCAGTGGGCAGTGTGGCATGAACCTGAATTGCTGCGACGCCAGTGGACCACGAGGTCAGTTTACCTTGCCACTAACCACGGTAATGGGTACAAGTGATGGTATGGCTGTGAACTTTTACGTAGCGGGAGCCTATTCGTTAACTACACCAAAGGGTAAAAAGGTGGTACTCAAGCAGCAAACCGACTATCCGGTTTCGGGGGAGATAAAGCTCAGTATGGATCTTGCAAAAGCAGAAGACATGACCTTGCAGCTACGTATACCGGCATGGAGTGAAATTAGTGAGGTGTATGTTAATGACGAACCGGTTAGTGGTTTAAAGGCTGGATCATCGCTGAAGATCAAAAGAAACTGGTCTTCAAAGGACGTAGTCCGTGTGAAATTGGACATGCGTGGTCGGGTAGAGTGGCATGATGCTAATGGCCGGTTTGCCACTATATACCGCGGGCCGGTGGTCTTGTCGCGCGATACGCGTTTTGCTGGTCCGGACCTGATCACGGCGAATCGCCCGGTAGTGGATAAAGCAGGTTACTTTGAACTGCGTCCGGAGGCGAATTCAAGTGGCGACAATTTGTGGATGCACTACAAGGGTAGTTTTCTGCCCGAGTCTTACATGGAAGTTGCCGCGGATCCAATTGAGATCGACCTGGTAGATTATGCATCTGCTGGAAACGGCTCGCAAAGCTCCACTTTTGCAGTGTGGTTGCCGCAGTTGTTTAGCAACAGAGATTAAAATTGTTACACAGGATCAGCCCATCCTAGTCCCTTTCAGGACGGCACAGGTTGCTACTTAGAACCAAACGTAGTAGATTGTCTCCTTAATTGAATATGATGAAGTCTAACGTTTTTAAACTGTTCTCCCTGTGTGTTTTGCTCCTGCCCTTTGGCGCTACTGCTGATGATAAAGTTACTGCTCCATATGCATTGATGTGTGAGCATTTAGACCGTCCGATCGGTGTGGATGCGGCAAATCCCAGGTTGTCCTGGAAGCTGAATGACAGCAGAAAGGGTGCGAAACAAACAGCCTATAGGCTATATGTAGGCCGGGATTCTGCAGCAGTGGTTCAAGGTAAGGCAGATGCCTGGGATACCCAAAAGGTAAATGCAGGTCAAAGCCTGTTGCGATATCAGGGAACAGCATTGCAACCCTTTACGAAGTACTACTGGCTGGTCCAGATCTGGGATAAAGATGGAAAACCTGCAAGCAGTACGGTAAGCAGCTTTGAAACCGGCATGATGAACATGGCCAACTGGCAGGGCACCTGGATCAGTGATGGCAACAACATCGATAAGCGCCCGGCGCCTTATTTCAGAAAAGTCTTCAATCCGGAAAATAAGAAGATTAAATCTGCCAGAGCGTACATTGCTGCAGCAGGATTATATGAGCTTTATTTAAATGGTGAAAAGGTGGGAAATCACCGCCTGGACCCTATGTATACCCGGTTTGACCGCCGGAACTTGTACCTGACTTATGATGTAACGGCCCAGGTGAAGGACGGCAAAAATGCAATTGGAGTGTTGCTGGGCAATGGTTGGTACAACATGCAGTCTATAGCAGTTTGGAACTTCGATACGGCACCATGGCGGGCCAGACCGACCTTTTGTATGGACCTCCGTATCACCTATGAGGATGGTACAACTTCAGTGGTGAAAACAGATGGCGACTGGAAGACAAGCTCCGGACCAGTTGTTTTTAACAGCATCTACACCGCAGAGCATTATGACGCCCGCCTGGAGCAGAAAGGCTGGAATACAGCAGATTTTGATGATCAGAAATGGCCTGGGGTAAGTCTTCGTGCTGCGCCTTCAACACAGGTGGTTTCTCAGCTGATGCATCCCATTCGTGATGTGGAAACCATTCCTGCACAAAGCCTGAAGGTTTTTAATGATACCACCTATGTATTTGATCTGGGTAGAAATATTGCAGGTGTTACGCAGATTTCTGTTCAGGGACCTGCAGGTTCCGTGGTCCGCATTAAACATGGGGAACGACTGTTGCCGGATGGTAGGGTAGACCTGTCTAATATTGACGTTTACTACCGTCCGAAGGACAATTCTGATCCCTTCCAAACAGATCTTTTTACGTTGAAAGGTGAAGGTATAGAAACGTTTAAGCCTAAATTCAACTATAAGGGCTTTCAATATGTGGAGGTGACCAGCAGCAAGCCAATTAAGATCGATAAATCTGGTATCACCGGTTATTTCATGCACAGCGATGTACCAGTGGCTGGTAAAGTAAACTCCTCAAGCAGTTTGGTTAACAAACTATGGGCGGCAACCAACAATTCTTACTTGTCCAATTTATATGGCTATCCTACGGATTGTCCCCAGCGGGAGAAGAACGGCTGGACCGGTGATGGTCATTTCGCCATAGAAAGTGGTTTGTACAACTTCGACGGCATTACCGTTTATGAGAAATGGCTCGCCGATCACCGCGATGAACAACAGCCGAATGGTGTGTTGCCGGACATCATTCCGACCGGCGGCTGGGGCTATGGGACCGCGAATGGGACAGACTGGACCAGCACCATCGCAATTATTCCATGGAATGTGTATCTGTTTTACGGAGATTCCAAGCTGCTCGAAGATAGCTATGAGCCCATCAAGAAATATGTAAACTATGTAGAAAGGATCAGCCCGGAAGGTCTGACTACCTTTGGTCGTGGAGACTGGGTTCCAGTGAAGTCAGAATCACCACTAGAATATACTTCTTCGGTTTATTATTATGTTGACGCTGTGATCCTAAGCAAAGCTGCAGCCTTATTCAACAAGCCTGAAGATCAACGTTATTACAGCGCCCTTGCCGAAAAGATCAAAACAGCAATCAACAAGAAATACTTCAATGCACAAACCGCTATATACGGAAGTGGACTGCAAACGGAACTGAGTGTGGCCTTACAATGGAAGATTGTTCCGGAAGGTATGGAGACAAGGGTCGCAGAGAACCTGGCCAAAAGGGTTAAAGCAGATGGGAACCATTTGGATGTTGGCGTTTTGGGCGCGAAGGCGATCCTGAATGCATTAAGTGAAAACGGACAGGCACAGGCGGCTTACCAACTGGCGGTGCAGGATACCTATCCTTCATGGGGCTGGTGGATCGTAAATGGCGCAACTACCCTGTATGAAAATTGGAACATCCAGGCCGAAAGGGATATTTCCTTAAACCACATGATGTTCGGGGAAATCGGTGGCTGGTTCTTTAAGGGGCTTGGCGGAATTATGATCGACGAACAGCAGCCGGGTTTTAAACATGTGCTGCTTAAGCCAAACTTCGTGCAAGGCCTGGATCATTTTGAAGCGGAGCATGAAGGTCCTCATGGAAAGATCCGGTCGTTCTGGAAAAGACAAGGTAAAAAGGTAAGCTATACGGTAACGGTTCCGGCAAACTCAACCGCAACGGTGTATTTTCCACTGCAAAAGGGGCAACAAGTTTACCAAGGTAAATCTGCAGTTGAATCCGTGTTAAAGCTGGAGGCTGAAACGTACCAGTTTGAAGTTAAATAGGTATTTACAGGATGGGACAGGTTGCCCCATCCAACTAAGGTGATTATTTTAGAGATATGGCAGTGAGCAGCTGCCATATCCATTACGCCACATTGCAATTCCTGCTCAAAAGGATACTAACCAAATTAAACTTAATGAATCAAAAAAGGGTTTTTGCCGCTCTTTTTATGGCTGTATTGCTTGGTTTAGCCTGCAAGAGCCATAAAAGCTTTGTTCAACGGGACAATCCCGGTTCTTCATTGGCGGCGGGCTTTGTAAATCCGCCAGACTCCATACAAACCTCCATTTACTGGTACTGGATGTCGGACAACATCTCCAAGGAAGGTGTGATCAAAGATTTGCATGCGATGAAGCAGATTGGCATCAACCGGGCATTCATTGGCAACATTGGTTATCCGTCTACGCCCTATGGTAAAGTAAAGTTATTCTCAGACGAGTGGTGGGAGATTTTGCACACCGCGCTAAAGACAGCAACAGCACTTAACATTGAAATTGGCATTTTCAATAGTCCAGGCTGGAGCCAATCCGGAGGACCCTGGATCAAGCCCGAACAATCTATGCGCTACTTGACGTCTACAGAATCAGCTGTTCGTGGTGGAAAGCGAATAAATGTTCAGTTACCAAGCCCAACAGGAGATTTTCAGGATGTTCGTGTGCTTGCGTTTAAAACGCCAGCGAATTATAGAAGCAATCTTTCTGCATTAAAGCCCAAGATCGGTACGAGTGCAGACATAAAAGATATACAAGCACTTCTAGACGGCGATCTTTCAACGGAAGTATTCCTTCCTGCCTCAGCGGAATTCACTGTAGATCTTAGCAGTGATAAACCCTTCACAGCAAGGAGTCTGGTGATCTATCCGGCCAGGCAAGAAGCGAAAGCGGAACTCCGCCTGCAGGTCAAAACCGGTGGTACATTTCAGACTCTAAAAGAATTTACGATAGACCGGAGCAACAGCAATTTGAACGTCGGTTTCGATCCATTCGGACCAGTGGCAATTTCAATTCCGGCAACAACCTCAAAAAACTTCCGACTGGTGTTTTCAAAGGGCAGTCCGAAGTTTGGTATTGCTGAAGTGGAATTGTCAGCATCGCCTCGGGTAGAAAGTTATACGGAGAAAACCCTGGCCAAGATGTACCAATCACCATTACCTTATTGGCAGGAGTATCAATGGGCTGCACAGCCAATGGTTAATGATTCCAGGCTGATGATCGATCCATCTGGTGTTATAGACGTTTCGGATAAGCTTTCTGCTACTGGTATGTTAAACTGGGATGCGCCGGCAGGGGACTGGACCATTATGCGCATGGGCATGGTGCCTACCAAAGTGCAGAACAGCCCGGCCTCACCAGAGGGTACCGGCCTCGAAGTCGACAAGATGAGCAAAACACATGTAGAAAGTCATTTCAATACCTTTCTGGGTGAAATCATCAGAAGAATTCCCCCGGCGGACCGGAAGACCTGGAAGGTTGCGGTAGAGGATAGTTATGAAACCGGGGGACAGAACTGGACGGACGGGATGCTCGAGAAGTTTGAACAAGCTTTCGGCTATAACCCGCTGCCTTATTTGCCGGTGCTGAAAGGCAAGGTTGTCGGCAGTCCCGAGGTGTCCGACCGTTTTCTATGGGATTTGAGGCGGTTCATAGCGGATCGTGTTGCCTACGATTACGTCGGTGGATTGAAGGCCGTGAGCAACAAACATGGGCTGCGTACCTGGCTGGAGAACTATGGACATTGGGGCTTCCCAGGCGAGTTTTTACAGTATGGCGGACAATCGGATGAAATTGGTGGTGAGTTCTGGAGTGAAGGCGAGCTCGGTAATATTGAAAACCGGGCCGCCTCTTCCGCAGCACACATCTACGGTAAGAACAAGGTGTCGGCGGAGTCCTTCACTGCAGGAGGCAAGGCTTATGCACGCTATCCGGCGTTGATGAAGCAGCGTGGCGATCGCTTTTTTACGGAAGGGATCAATAATACTTTATTGCACGTATTTATTCAGCAGCCTGATGATCAGTTGCTGCCTGGTATAAACGCCGACTTTGGCAACGAGTTCAATCGACACAACACCTGGTACAGCCATACTGACCTGTTTGTCAAATACTTAAAACGTGCAAACCTGATGTTGCAACAAGGCTTGTACACTGCAGATATAGCATATTTCATTGGTGAAGATGCACCAAAGATGACTGGTGTTACTGATCCGGAAATGCCTGCAGGTTATGCCTTTGACTACATCAACGGAGAAGTGCTTCGCGATCGTGTACAAGTAAAAGACGGAAAACTGGTGCTGCCAGATGGCATGTCCTACAGCATATTAGTACTTCCAAAGCTGGAAACCATGCGGCCGGAGTTGCTACGCAAACTTGAAGCCCTGGTGCAGCAGGGTGCTACGATTTTAGGGCCTGCACCGCTGCGCTCGCCTAGTTTACAGCACTATCCTGAGGCAGATGCGGAAGTGCAAAAAATTGCAGCCCGTATGTGGGGAGCCTCTAAGGCTTCGGGGCCACAGGTCCGTACTTATGGAAGCGGCCGGGTAATTACCGGAATGAATATGCAGCAAGCACTGGATCTACTGCGGATCAAGCCGGACTTTCATGCCGGAAAGCAGAATCTCGGAAAACAAGACTCGCTCTTGTATATCCATCGAAGAACCAGTACCAACGATATTTATTTTGTAAGCAATCAAAGTAGTGCCAAGGTTGATGTAGATGCTCGGTTCAGGGTGTCAGGAAGGAAGCCTCAGCTTTGGGATCCTGTTACTGGCAACATCAGACCACTACCGCAATATAATTTTCAAGATTCACTGACCAACCTGCCTTTAACACTGGAAGCACTTGAAAGCCTGTTTGTGGTGTTCGATAACGAGCCCACATCAAACATGCCGGCAGTTGCCGGTACAGAGAACTTTCCAGCAAAGCTAACACTGACCACCATCAATACACCCTGGGAAGTTCAGTTTGATCCTAAAATGCGGGGACCTGAAACGCCCGTCATTTTCGATAAACTGGAAGACTGGACCAACCGGCCTGAAGAGAATATTAAGCATTATTCCGGCACAGCCATATATCGGAATCACTTCAAGCTGGATAAACGCAGCAAAGCTGAGCGAATTTTGCTAGACCTTGGGGACGTGAAGGTAATGGCCAAAGTAAAGGTAAATGGTAAAGCTGTTGGCGGGGTATGGACAGCGCCATGGCAGCTAGACATTACCGATGCTTTGCTCGCTGGCAGGAACACGGTTGAAATCAGTATCGTGAACACCTGGGTGAACCGCTTGATCGGGGACAGTAAACTCCCGGCCGCAGAACGGAAAACCTGGACCAGTGTAAATCCTTACCGTCCCGACAGTAAGCTGGAACCTTCAGGTTTGAAGGGCCCCGTAACGCTGCTCCACATAAAGTACTAAACCTAATCGAAGAACATGAAGCACGGATTTATATTCCTTATCTTATTATGCAGTATGCATGCTTACGGACAACTTCCACCTATTTTTAGTGATGCCTCCTTTAAAACGGAAAGGGATACCCGTGCACGGGTATTTCTTTCGCCTGTGAAAATCTTATGGCAGTCGGACCTGTCAGGTAAGTACGTTCAGGGTGCTGAAAATCTCTTGAAACAGGGGAACAGTCAGGCTGAACTGGTCAATAAAGATATGATTACCTTGAAAAGCGATGCAGATACGAAACCAGGTATCCTGCTGGATTTTGGTAAGGAGCTTCATGGCGGGCTGCAACTGGTGACGGGTATGATGGAGAAGAATGTACCGGTGAAGGCCAGGATACGTTTCGGTGAATCTGCCTCCGAGGCCATGGCCGATATAGATACGCTCTCAGGTGCCACCAACGATCATGCAATCCGTGATTTTACTGTTGAGCTACCCTGGCTGGGCACACTGGACATCGGCAATACCGGCTTCCGCTTTGTGCGCATCGATCTGGTAGATCCGAATACCACACTGCTGCTAAAAGAGGTACGCGCTATTTTCATCTTCCGGGACATCCCATATCTAGGCTCCTTTAAGAGCAGTGATGAACGTTTAAACCAAATCTGGGCTACCGGTGCTTATACCGTGCACCTTAACATGCAGCAATACCTTTGGGATGGCATTAAGCGCGACCGCTTGGTTTGGGTAGGTGACATGCATCCGGAGGTGATGACCATCAACTCCGTTTTCGGGAACAACGAAGTGGTGCCCCGAAGTTTGGATCTGATCAAGGATGTGACCCCACTGCCTGCATGGATGAATGGCATCAGTTCTTATTCCATGTGGTGGATACGGATACAACGTTCCTGGTTCTTGTACCAGGGCGATATGGACTATCTGCAAAAGCAGCAAAGCTACCTCAAAGGCTTGTTAGCCCATTTGATCAGCAAAATCAAGGACAATAAGGAGGACCTGGATGGGATGCGTTTCATGGATTGGCCAACCTTCGAGAACAAGGCGGCGGTGCATGCGGGTTTGCAGGCCATGATGGTGATGACGCTTACTGATGGCGCCGAGTTGAGCCGCATACTCGGTGATGAAGAAACTGCCCGCAGCTGTGACGCTGCAGTGGCGAGTCTGAAACAAACAGTGCCCGATGCCGTAAACAACAAGCAGGCGGCATCACTGATGGCCCTTGCCGGGCTGATGCCGGCAACAAAGGCCAACACCGAAGTGATCTCGGTAGGCGGCACCCAGGGCTTTTCAACTTTCTACGGCTATTACATGCTGCAGGCAAAAGCATTGGCAGGGAACTATGAAGGTGCAATGGAGAACATTAAAACCTATTGGGGCGGTATGCTGGATATGGGCGCCACCAGCTTTTGGGAGGACTTTGATACCAGCTGGATGCGGAATGCAGCCCGAATTGATGAGCTGGTGCCGGAAGGTAAAACCGATATCCACGCAAGTTATGGTGCTTTCAGCTATAAGAAACTGCGACATAGTTTATCCCACGGCTGGGCATCCGGACCAACCGCATGGTTAACAGAACATGTGCTTGGCGTTAAGGTTCTGGAGCCAGGGAGTAAGCTGATCCGGATTGAACCGCATCTTGGTTCGCTCACCTTTGTTGAAGGGACATTCCCAACACCGAAAGGGCTGGTGCGCATCAAACATACACGTTTGGACAACGGAAAGATCGAAACGAAAGTAAAAGCTCCGCGAGGGATTAAGGTAATCAAATAACATTAAGGGTTTAAAGATGAAAACAATTGACTTTTTTAATTTGATCCATATAGACGAGTATTCTGCGACGCCGAAGTACCTGCAGTTAAGTGACTCAATCATTGAAGCCATTGAAGATGGAAAACTGCAAAAGAACGATGTGCTGCCTTCCATCAACGAGTTAAGTTATATCCTGGAGATCTCCCGTGATACGGCAGAGAAAGGATATAAGTACTTGAAGAAGAAGGGGGTGATCGTGTCCGTGCCCGGCAAAGGGTACTATATCGGCCAGACCGACTTTAAAAAGAAGATTAAGATCTTCCTGTTGTTCAACAAGCTTTCCGTGCACAAAAAAATCATATTCGACTCATTTGTAGCCGCCTTGGGCGAGGAAGCTGTGATTCACTTTTATGTTTACAACAATGACTTCGCAATTTTCAAAAAGCTAATCCAGAATCGTAGAACAGATTATAGCCATTACGTGATCATCCCTCATTTTCTTGAAGGAGGCGATGCCGCCGCAGAGATCATCAATACGCTTCCTAAAGAAAAGCTGATTCTCATTGATAAGAAGGTTGCAGGGGTTTGCGGCAACTATTCAGCGATCTATGAAAACTTTGAGAAAGATATTTACAATGCCTTAACCCAGGCCAAAGAGGCACTGGCCAAGTACCACACCTTGAAGTTAATATTTCCGAAGCGGAGTTATTTTCCCAAGGAAATCATGAATGGCTTCCGGTTATTCTGCCAGCAGTACGCCTTTGGGCATCATATCGTACACGACATCAAAAATGAACCGATCGGTGAAGGAGAAGTCTACATCAACCTGATGGAAGATGATCTGGTGGTACTTATTGAAAAGATCATCTCGCAAGGACTGCATCTAGGTTCGGACGTAGGGGTAATATCCTACAATGAAACACCGCTGAAGAAGTTCCTGCTGAACGGTATCACCACCATATCTACAGATTTCCAGTTGATGGGAACCCTTGCTGCGGAGATCATCAAGAGCCAGCGGCGGCAGGATCAGGAAGCGCCATTCAGTCTTACGTTAAGACCTTCTTTGTAAAACGATCATGCATGATGGTGCATGACAGTTCATTAACCTTGCTTTACTAATTTGTGCTTACAAACGAATTCTAATCAAATATTTCATACATGGGAGCATTTTTTGGTGTCTTATTCCATTTCATTGGAGGTTTTGCTTCCGGCAGTTTTTACATTCCCTACAAGAAAGTTAAGGGCTGGGCCTGGGAAAGTTACTGGATCATTGGAGGGCTTTTTTCCTGGCTGATCGTACCCCCGCTGGCAGCTTACCTCACCATTCCCGGTTTTATGGAGATCATCGTAGCGACAGATGGTGCCATCTTGGGTCTTACTTACTTCTTCGGGGTATTGTGGGGTATCGGCGGGTTGACCTACGGCCTGGGCGTGCGTTATTTAGGCGTTTCGCTGGGTAGCTCCATCATACTGGGCCTCTGTTCTGTGTTTGGCGCGCTGATCCCTTCCATTTACTACAATTTCAATCCAAAAGCAGGTAAGGATTCCTTCACTGATTTGATCAGCAACAGCTGGGGGCAGTGGGTGCTTTTCGGCATATTGATCTGTGTGCTGGGCATTGTGATCTGTGGTAAAGCCGGTTTGATGAAAGAAAGAGACCTGAGCAATAAGGGCCAACTGCTGGAAAGTACAGAGTTTAAAATCGGCCTGGGGCTTTTTGTTTCGGTAGTTTCCGGGATGCTGAGTGCCTGTATGGCCTTTGGTATCGATGCCGGAAAAGACATGGCCGATGCAGCGAATGCAGCCTGGAAAGCGGCAAACCCGGGACAAGGAGAGTTCTTGTTTCAAAACAATGTTTCCTATGTAGTCATTCTATTAGGTGGCCTAACCACGAATTTCATCTGGTGTATGGCGCTCAATATCAGGAACAAAACCTTCGGTGATTATGTTAATGGAGAAACCCCACTGCTAAAGAATTATGTCTTTTCGGCACTTGCCGGTACCACCTGGTTTCTGCAGTTCTTCTTCTATGGAATGGGCGAGAGCAGGCTCGGCAATGGTGCCAGCTCATGGATCCTGCATATGGCTTTCATCATTCTGATCGCAAACGTGTGGGGACTGGTTTTAAAAGAATGGAAAGGCGTAACCCGGAAGACGTATGTCACGGTCATCACAGGCATTTTGTTTATCATTCTGTCCATCCTGATTGTCGGTTACGGAAATTCACTCAAATAGTTATTTAATGAACAATAATATGTCTGTAGATACCAACAAATTTAAACACGTAAGTTATTTATGGGATGAGACAGCGGCCGAAAGATATGCAGGTGATGAAGTAGGCCTACTGATTTATCGCTCAAACCTGCTTGGTGCTGACCTCCGCCTAACGAACTATGGCGGTGGAAATACCTCATGTAAAGTGCTCTCGAAAGATCCCCTTACCGGGGCAGAAACGGAGGTCATGTGGATCAAAGGTTCGGGAGGGGATATTGGTACGCTGAAAAAAAGCGGTCTCGCGGCGCTCTATGTTGATCGCCTGCGCAGTTTGCAGAACGTTTACCGCGGCCCGGAGCATGAAGATGAAATGGTTGAGTTGTTCAACCACTGCATATACGATCTTTCTTCCAAGGCACCTTCCATTGATACGCCCTTACACGGATTTCTGCCCTTCAAACATATCGACCACTTACATCCGGACGCTGCCATCGCGATTGCGGCGGCTAAAGATGGCGAACGTATTACCCGGGAGCTGTTTAATGGGAAGATAGGCTGGGTAGACTGGCGGCGCCCAGGCTTTGAGCTTGGTTTGGAGCTGAAAACCTGCCTGGATCAGAATCCGGGTATCCGGGGCATTATGTTGGGTTCCCATGGACTATTTACCTGGGGTGATACGGCCTACGAAAGTTATGTGAACACCCTGGAGGTGATTGAAATCTGCGCGGCCTACCTGGAAGAAAACTACGGCAAACAAAGACCGGTATTCGGCGGACAGAAGCTGGAGAGCCTGGAAGCGGAGCAGCGGAAAGCACAGGCAGCGACATTGGCGCCGATCCTACGTGGTTTCTGTTCCAGTGAGCGGATGATGATCGGACATTTTACCGATGATGCCCGGGTACTTGAATTTATAAATTCTAATGATCTGGAGCGTCTGGCACCCATGGGCACCAGCTGTCCTGATCACTTCCTTCGTACGAAGATCAGTCCGCTGGTGCTTGAACTACAACCCGAGCAGGACCTTTCGGATGCTGCCACCATCAAAGCTGCCCTTGAACCTGCGTTTGAAGCCTATCGGCAGATGTACCAGGAATATTATGAAAGCTGCAAGCATGAAAACAGTCCGGCGATAAGGGATCGGAATCCGGTGATCATCTTGTATCCCGGTATCGGCTTATTCTCCTTCTCCAAGGATAAGCAGACCGCCCGGGTCGCGGCGGAGTTTTACATTAACGCCATCAATGTGATGAAAGGCGCGGAGGCGATCTCTTCCTACACCTCCCTGCCAAGACAAGAGGCGTTTGATATTGAATACTGGCTGTTGGAAGAAGCCAAACTGCAACGTATGCCCAAACCTAAGCCGCTCTCGGGTCGTGTGGCATTAATCACGGGCAGCGCTGGTGGTATCGGTAAAGCGATTGCGAAAAAGTTTATTGAAGAAGGTGCTGTTGTTGTGCTAAACGACATGAATGCAGAAAGACTTGCGGAAACAGCTACAGAATTTCAAAGCCAATATGGCAAAGATGCATTCACCGCAATTTTGCTGGATGTTACCCGGAATAAGCAGATCAGGGAAGCGATGCAAATGGCGGCACTGTGCTTTGGCGGGCTAGACCTGGTGGTGAATAATGCAGGACTGTCCATTTCGAAGTCTATCGAAGAACATACCGACCACGACTGGGAATTGCTTTACGATGTGCTGGTACATGGACAGTTCAAGATTACGCAGGCTGCTGTTGACATTATCAAGAAGCAGGCGCTGGGCGGTGATATCATCAATATTGTAAGTAAAAATGCACTGGTTTCCGGGCCTAATAATGCGGGTTATGGCTCAGCAAAGGCAGCACAGTTGCACCTCAGCAGGTTAAATGCCGCTGAACTTGGTTCTGATCATATCCGTGTGAATGTTGTAAACCCGGATGCAGTTATCTCCGACAGTAACATCTGGGCCGGCGGCTGGGCCGAAGGGCGTGCTAAAGCCTATGGCATTACCGTCGCCGAGCTGCCCGCCTATTATGCAAAAAGAACCCTTTTAAACGAGATCATACTACCTGTAGATATCGCCAATGCATGTTTCGCCTTCGTTGGTGGACTATTGAATAAATCTACAGGCAACGTCTTGAATGTGGATGGTGGCATCGCCAATGCATTTTTAAGATAGATCATCAACCTTAAACCACAAAGTTATGACCATTGAAAAATATCAGATTGAGCAAATAAATGGGGATGCGCTCAGCAAACATGAGAAGCGTTTTGGATTTCTGGCATCAGAGCTCCAGGATGTGGAAACCATCATTCAAAAGCTTATCGATTTTCAGGTTGCCATTCCGAGCTGGGCCCTGGGTACCGGCGGCACACGTTTTGGCCGCTTTTCCGGCGGTGGTGAGCCTGGAAGTTTAGAAGAAAAGATCGAGGACATCGGCTTGTTACATCAGCTTAACCGTTCCAGCGGCACCATTTCCCTGCATATCCCTTGGGATATTCCAAGGAACTACCAGGAGATAAAGACCCTTGCTGCACAGCAGGGCCTTCGCTTCGATGCGATGAACTCCAATACTTTCCAGGACCAGAAAGAACAGGCCTTGAGCTATAAGTTTGGCTCCTTGCAGCATGTGGACAAGAAAGTGCGTAAGCAGGCGATAGCGCATAATATTGAAGTCATCAGGCATGGCGTTGAACTGGGTTCAGAATCCCTGACCGTCTGGCTTTCCGATGGTTCCTCCTTTCCGGGACAGCTGAACTTCAGAAGGGCTTTTGAAAACACGCTGGAGAGCCTTCAGGAGATCTATGCGGCATTACCCGCTAACTGGAAGCTTTTCCTGGAGTACAAAGCTTTTGAACCGAACTTCTACTCTACAACCGTTGGCGATTGGGGGCAGTCCTTGCTCTATGTAAGTAAACTGGGACCGCAGGCCTATACGCTGGTTGACCTCGGCCATCACCTGCCAAATGCCAATATTGAACAGATCGTGGCCTTGTTACTGATGGAAGGTAAACTTGGCGGCTTCCACTTCAACGATTCCAAGTATGGTGATGATGACCTGACTACAGGCAGCATAAAACCATACCAGCTGTTCCTGATCTTCAATGAGCTAGTGGAAGGAATGGATGCCAGGGATATGAACCACAACACCGATCTGGGCTGGATGATCGATGCTTCGCATAACGTTAAAGATCCATTGGAAGATCTGCTACAGTCTGTGGAAGCCATCATGATCGCCTATGCGCAGGCGCTTCTGGTGGATCGGCAGGCACTACAAAAAGCACAGTTGGAGAACGATACCGTTGTTGCGCAGGAGCTACTGCAAGCCGTGTTCAGAACGGATGTCCGTCCGCTGGTAGCAGAAGCAAGGCGGCGCGCCGGCGGTGCTTTAGAACCCTTGAAAGTTTACCGGGATCTGCAGGTTCGAAATGAACTGATCCGAAAAAGAGGTGCGGTTACGGTAGCAACAGGTTTATAATGGCGGGATTACGGGTAATTGCAATTTTTGATGTTGGTAAAACGAACAAGAAGCTCTTCCTGTTCGATGAGCACTATCGTATCGTTTACGAGAAAACTGCACGTTTTCTGGAAACCAGGGATGAGGATGGTGAGCTGTGTGAAAACCTCGACAGCATCCGGATATCCATTTTCGAATCGCTGAATGAAGTGTTGCGGAATGAGGAATATGAATTGATAGCCATTAACTTCTCTACCTACGGTGCGAGCCTGGTGTATTTGGATGAGCACGGGCAACCTTTAACACCACTTTACAATTACCTTAAAAATTATCCAGCCGAACTGGAACAGCAGTTCTATGCAAAATATGGCGGCAAAACACAGATGGCATTGGAAACATCTTCCCCGGCATCTGGCAGCCTTAATGCTGGGCTGCAAATATACCGGATCAAGTATCAACTGCCTGAATTGTTTCAGAAGATCAGGTATGCCCTGCACTTGCCGCAATATGTAAGTTATCTGATCTCGGGAAAGATCTACTCCGATATGACCAGCATCGGTTGTCATACCCATTTGTGGGATTTCAAAAAACAGCAATACCACGACTGGGTAATCCGGGAAGAACTGGACAAGCTACTGCCGCCCATCATGCGCTCCGATGAGGTGATCGAAACCACCTTCATGGGCAAGCGCTACATCATTGGTGCCGGACTTCATGATAGTTCCGCGGCATTGATCCCCTACCAGGCGAGCTTCTCCGAACCATTTATCCTGCTGAGCACCGGTACCTGGTGCATCAGTATGAACCCTTTTAACGCTTCACCCTTAACAGCCGAAGAGCTTGAAAATGATTGTCTGGCCTACATTGGCTATCATGGCAAGCCAGTTAAAGCTTCGCGTCTATTCGCAGGCAATGAGCACGAGCAGCACGTGAAAAGAATTGCGGCCACATTTGATGTTGATGTGCTGGTTTTTAGAAATATGGCGTATGAGCCGGAAATTATCGCCAGGTTAACAAGCCAAAATAGATCCTCTACTTCAGCGGTTGGAAAATCCTCTGCTTTCGAAAGCCGGGATTTGAAAACATTCCGTAATGCAACGGAAGCCTATCATCAGCTTATGCTAGACCTGGTTGATCTGCAGTTTAGATCCACAAGCTTGATTATAAATGGCACACCAATAAAAAAAATATTTGTTGATGGCGGGTTCAGTAAAAATGCCATCTACATGAACCTGCTAGCCCTGGCCTTTCCAGACATCGAGGTATATGCCGCAGCAATGGCACAGGCCACAGCTTTGGGTACAGCGATTGCAATTCACAAACATTGGAACAAAAAACCATTAGCAAATGATATTATTGCATTAAAGTTCTATTCCGTGAAAAACCAAGTCTTATGAAGGTCGCCCTTTTTATTCCCTGTTATGTAGATCAGTTTTACCCCAAGGCTGCAATTGCCACCCTAAAGCTCCTGCAGGACCTGGGTGTTAAGCCGGTTTATCCAGATGGACAAACCTGTTGCGGACAACCTATGGCAAATTCAGGTTTTGAACATCTTTCCACTGGTTGTAATAAGCTCTTTATAGAGAACTTTGAGGATTTTGACTATATCGTTTCCCCTTCGGGCAGCTGTGTACTTCATATTAAAGAACATCTGAAGGATGAAGCAAAGCCAGAGCGCGCGAAACGTATTCGTCAGCATACCTTTGAGTTGGTCGAATTTCTAACGGATGTATTGAAGGTGGAAAAACTCCAGGCACGTTTTCCTTACCGGGTTGGCTTACATCAAAGTTGTCACGGTCAACGCGGCCTGCATTTATCGCAGATGTCTGAACTGGTCGCGCCAGCTTTTTCCAAGCCCTTACAGCTGCTGCAGATGGTAGAAGGTATCGAGTTGATCAACCTGTCCCGTAACGATGAATGTTGTGGTTTCGGTGGTACTTTCTGCGTTGCAGAAGAAGCTGTATCGGCAAAGATGGGCCAGGACCGGGTCGCTGATCACCTCAAACACCACGCGGAATACATCACCTCATCAGACATGTCGTGTTTGATGCATATGGAAGGGATACTAAGAAGAAGGAATAGTGCTGTTAAAGTGTTGCATATTGCAGAAATTCTGAACGCAAAATAACCTGACAAGATGAGTAAGCCCGAAAAAGATCACGCAGCGCTTTCAGATGTTTTTACGAAAGACACCGCCAGGGTAGATTGGCATGATGAAACGTTATGGTGGATACGTGCCAAGCGCGACAATGCGGCGCAGCAACTACCAGAATGGGAATCGCTGCGAACCCAAGCTTCCTTAATCAAAGAAAACGTGCTCTCCAGGCTGGATTCTTATCTATTGAAGTTTGAAGCACAAGCTAAAAAGAACGGGATCATTGTGCACTGGGCCAAAGATGCTGCTGCGCATAACCAGATCGTTTATGACATTCTCCAACAGAAGGGCCTGAAGCAAATGGTCAAGAGCAAGTCCATGCTTACGGAGGAATGTCATCTCAACGAGTTCCTCGCAGAAAAGGGTGTTGAAGTTATTGACTCTGATCTCGGCGAACGCATTGTACAGCTGGCCAAGGAACCGCCAAGCCATATTGTACTGCCTTGCATTCACAAAAAGAAAGAAGAAATTGGCGAGATCTTTTCAGAACATCTGGGTACACCTGCAGGGATTTCAGACCCTAAGATCCTGACGGAAACTGCCCGGAACCACCTTCGGGAGGTGTTCTTAACGCGAAAGGTTGCACTTACAGGTGTCAACTTCGCGGTGGCGGAAACCGGAGAGTTTGTGGTCTGCACAAATGAAGGTAATGCCGATATGGGAGCGCATCTTTCAGAGGTACATATTGCAGCAATGGGGATCGAAAAGATCATCCCCAGGCGAGAACATCTTGGCGTGTTCTTACGCCTGTTAACCCGAAGTGCCACGGGCCAACCCATCACCACCTATTCCAGTCATTATGCGAAACCAAGAGCAGGACAAGAAATGCACCTGATCCTGGTAGATAATGGTAGAAGCGCACAACTGGGGCGTGAAGACTTCCGGAATTCGCTGAAATGTATCCGCTGCGGCGCCTGCATGAACACCTGTCCGGTTTATCGGAGAAGCGGAGGCCACAGTTATCATACGGCGATAGCTGGTCCGATCGGGTCCATTCTGGCACCCAATCTGGACATGGAAAAGTACGCGGACCTGCCTTTTGCGTCAACATTATGCGGTTCCTGCAGTAATGTATGTCCAGTGAAGATCGATATCCATAATCAACTGTATAAATGGCGGCAGGTGCTTGTAAAAGCCGGGCATGTGGATCCCAAAAAGGTCGCAGCAATGAAGCTGATGAGCTTCACCCTTTCCAATACGAAGCGGTTCGTGCTGGCAGGCAAAGCAGGAAGAATGGTCATGAAATATGCACCTTTTGCTGTCAATAATAGCCTGAACCTCTGGTACAAACAACGGGAGATGCCAGAACCCCCAGCGCAATCTTTCAGAGCATGGTATAAAAAAAACCGAAACAATGAGTAAAGCAGAGATACTAGCAGCAATTCAAAGGAATAAACCGGCATTGATGGAACTTCCTGCAGCATTCATGCCCTTGCAGGGGGAAGCGCAGGACCTTAAAGAATTGTTTTCGGGAATGGTTAACCAGGTCGGTGGTCAGGTGTTAAGCGTGGAGCACTGGCAGGAGATTGAAGCCTATGTACATCAGCACTTTCGAAGTGATGAACGTGTTATAACCACCATAGCGCATTTAAGGCCTGCTTTTGAAAGTGTAGATCCAGGTGCCGACCCACACGACCTGGCAGATGTTAGCCTGGCCATCTTGCCGGGGCAGTTCGGGGTCGCAGAGAATGCTGCAATTTGGCTTACTGATGATCAACTGGGTATAAGGGTGCTACCTTTTATCTGTCAGCACTTGGCCATCGTGATAAGGCAAGATCAACTGCTTGCTAACATGCATGAAGCTTATGATCGCATCGGCAGTGCGAACCAGGCTTTTGGCGTTTTCATCGCCGGCCCATCTAAAACCGCGGATATTGAACAAAGCCTGGTTATCGGTGCGCATGGTGCACGGTCCTTATTCGTTTTTCTCTTGAAGTAGTCTATGCACAACCTTATTCAGCGTTAATCCCTGCACCAGGATCGAGAATACCACCACACAGAAACTTGCCGTCAGGATCAACTCCCGGTAGGGCGAAGGCGGTAGCGAAAGTGCCAAAGCAACAGATATCCCGCCCCGCAGTCCGGCCCAGGTTAATATGCCCACACTGGTGTACTGTATTCTTAACGAACGCTTCAGGAATGCAATCGGCAACACAATGCTCATCATCCTCGCCACGAGTAAAATCACAATGGCAAATGCACCTGCAACAAAGTAGTCTGTGCTAAAAGATACCATTACCAGCTGCAAGCCAATTAATACAAAGAGCACGGTGTTGAGCAGTTCGTCGAGCAAACCCCAGATACGCTGCAGGTACTCATTAAGCCTGGATTCTTCATTGTCACTGAAAGGTTTACTGCCAATTAGCAGACCTGCCGCAACTACAGCAAGTGGAATGGAAACATGCAGCATGCTGCCAAGCAGGGAAATCATCATCACCAGGGACAGGGAGATCATTACGATGGTCTGGAAATCGCGGATAACCCGCATCATCCGGTAGGCTATTGTACCAAGCAGCAGTCCAAGCAGTAATCCGCCAAAAACCTCCTGCGCAAATAATGAGGCTGTATGGGTCAATGAGAATTGGCTACCCGGAGTGGCAGCAAGGCCCAAGAAAGTAATGAACAGCACAATTCCAATCCCGTCGTTAAACAAAGATTCTCCATTGATAATGGTTTCCAGCCGTCTGGGCATTCTGGTGTTTTTCAACAGGGCTGCAACCGCCACCGCATCTGTAGGGGATACCAGGGCGCCGAACACCAGGCAGTAAATCATAGGTATTTCATGACCCGCATATGATAGCGCATAATGCAGCAGTGCAGCAAAAATTAGGGTCGATAATAATACGCCAACGGTGCTGATGATGAGTACACCTTGCAGGTTTGATTTCAGTTTTTTGATGTCGAAATGCAGTGCACTTGCAAAAAGGAGGAAGCCCAAAAGGATGTCCAGCAAGGTGCTCGAAAAATCGATCGAATTACTAAGCTCCTGAATAAGCCGTGTAAAGTCAGGCAGCGTTTTACCTGCAAAAATGGTGAGGAGTGCGGAACCTATGGCGAGTAGCATTACACCAATCGCGCCAGGTAATTTTATCCAACGAGCATTGATGTAGCTGAATATTGAGCTGATTGTAAGTAGCGTAGTTATGACTGCGAAGAAATCCATATTTGCGGCAAAATTGAGTAAAATATTGAATAAACAGGTATATAAACGTGGTAGTTTTTAAGGGAAGGTAATGTACCTTATCCTTACTTTTGTATAGGTGGATGTAGACCGGTGTTTATCATTTTACAATAGCATTGATAAAAATGGAACGAAATGATTTTAGTAATTCAGGGATCATGAATTGGGAAAGCTCGTTGCAAATGTTCGAAAAACTACCGGAACTGTACTTGATCCTTTCTCCCGGTAAGAAGGTGCTCACAGCATCTGATGCCTGGCTTAATGCTATGGGGCTATCCAGAACAAGTGTTCAGATCGCTGAGGTCTCCACCTTGTTCAACCTGTATAACACCAGCAACGAATATCTCGCAAGTCGCATTCTAAGATCCTTGGACGAGGTCATCGAAACTCGGGAAAGCCGAATTGTTGATGCCCAGCAGATCCGCCATCGCTACTATGAGATCATCCAGATACCGGTATTGGACGATCGGCAGGAAATAACCTATATCGTCCATAAGTTGCTAGACATCACCCGGCTTATTAAAAAGGAGATTGAGTTTGAACGACGCATCGAACAGGACATCAAGCGACTCACAGACACCATAGACCTACTCTCCAGGGTTGAGGAAGCAGGCAGTTCCGGCAGTTACCAACTGGATCTGAAATCCGGGCGCATCAGTTTTTCTGACGGTATGTACCGGCTTCTAGGTTATGAACCAGGTGCTTTCGTGCCATCGACGGAATTCCTGAAGTCGATATCTTACGGAGAGGATGACCAAAAAGTAGCTGACACCATTGCAGATGCAATAGCCCGAAAAGGCCCATATGAATATACCAGGCGAATTTTTCTTCCAGATGGTGAAATGCGCTATATCCTTAGCAAGGGTAAAGTGATCACTGACCTGGCAGGGGAGAGTTTGTATGTACTTGGTGTGTCACACGATATTACCGAGCAGAAGCGTTCTGGGGAGGCCCTGCAAAAAGCACATGAGGATTTGCAGAAAAGTAATGCCATGTTGCAGTCGGTGTTTGATGCAACCATGATTGGGATGTCCTTGCTAAAACCGATCCGTAATGCAGCGGGCG
This sequence comes from Pedobacter sp. SAFR-022, assembly GCF_051965375.1. Classification (NCBI taxonomy): domain Bacteria; kingdom Pseudomonadati; phylum Bacteroidota; class Sphingobacteriia; order Sphingobacteriales; family Sphingobacteriaceae; genus Pedobacter; species Pedobacter sp. SAFR-022. Next base: position 684,345 of record NZ_JBQCME010000001.1, on the reverse strand, counting down.
AAATCCTGGATTTTGAAATTATACTGGTTAGTAGAGGGCTGGAAAAAGAAACGCAGCGACGCGACCTTGTTGGCAAGTGCTACACGGAAGAATATCCTGGGATAAGAGCCGCCGGCTTGTTCGACCTGATGCTGAAAGTTATGGAAAGTGGTAAACCTGAGCAGCTCGAGTATTATTATCCTTTTGAAGGCTTTAACAAATGGTTCTCCTGCACCTTTGTGAAGCTTGATGGTAGCCTGGTGGCCACGAACCTCGACATCAGCCCCATCCGCGAAGCGGAAGCAAAGCTGCGCACGATGGAAGATAACCAGAAAGCAGAGATCTTCAAAGCCAGCATCCGCACGCAGGAGGAGGAACGGAAGCGTATTGCCGAAGATCTTCGAAATGGCATCGGTCAACTCTTATACGCCGTAAAAATAAACCTCAAACATGTAGAGTCCGGTAAAGCAATTAGTGACCCGGAAGCCTTTCAGCGCTCCAAACAATATACCGACCGCATACTGGCTGAGGCCATCAAGGAAATACGCCGCCTGTCTCACCAGATGACACCGGCGATCCTGGAAGATTTCGGCCTCGAAGAAACGATCATAGAGCTCTGTAAACAGTTTCAGCCTGTTATAGATATCAATTGCAGGGTGACTGGTATAACCAGCAGGCTCGACGGTTATGTGGAAGTATCCGTTTATCGCATGGTGCAGGAACTGCTCATGAATGTGATCAACCATGCCAAGGCTAGTGAAGCGATCATCGATATCAAAAAAGATGGCGCTACGCTGGAGGTCCTTGTTCAGGATAATGGTGTTGGATTCAATCCTGAGCAAGCCGGAAAGCAGGGCCTCGGTCTGGCTACCCTCATGAATAAGGTGCGGCTGCTCAATGGAACAATCCATATTGAAGCCAGTGCAGGCACTAAGGTGAGCATCAAACTACCCCTCGAGGCATCGTTTTAAGCTAAAATACTACAAGCTTTTGTACGAAATTGCACGGTGTCCATGGTATATATTTGAAAATGTATAACTTTATTTGTTATTCGAGCTTGTAGCCTGGCAATCACGCTATTGAAGGCTGCTCAAATCAAGATAAAATCAAATATAAAAATGGAGAGACGCTTAGCGATCAAACAAATATTATTCATGGCGGGTGGTATGGCACTACTCCCATCCTGTTTAAGGGACTCCGGTAAATCCTCAATTGCACTCACCAACATAGACGTAAGCCTCGATCAGGAACAGCTGCTTGCCGATATTTCGGAAACCATCATACCTGAAACGAAAACACCAGGTGCTAAAAGCCTGAATCTGCATCTGTTTACGCTAAAGATGCTGGATGACTGCTACGAAAAGGAAGATCAAAAGTTATTCTTTGAAGGGATGGATGCGCTGCAGGACCGCTCGGAGGCACAGTTCTCCAGAAGCTTCCAAAAGCTGACCGTCCCGGAGCGTGAGCAACTGCTGGTAGGCATTGAGAAAGACGAGCAAGCACCTGCTGCAATCAAGAAGTTTTATGACATCACCAAGTCTAAAACCATCGAGGGCTATATGAGCTCAAAATATGTGATGACCAATCTTATTGTTTGGGAACTGGTACCAGGAAGATGGAACCCATATTACCCTGTTAAATCTGCTTAATACTTAAAAACTACAATGTCTAATATTAATATAGATAGCCAAAAAACGAATACTTATGATGTTATCGTTATTGGCTCCGGAATAAGTGGCGGCTGGGCTGCTAAAGAGTTCACAGAAAAGGGTTTAAAAACGCTGGTTCTGGAACGAGGACGCGATGTTCAGCACATCAAAGACTATCCAACGACAAACATGTACCCCTACGAATTTGACCACCGCGGACAAATTCCTTTGGCCATTCAAAAAGAGAACCCTATTGCCAGCAGGTGTTATGTTTTCCGCGAGGATGCTATGCACTTTGTGGTTAAAGACAACGAACATCCATACCAGCAGGAAAAGCCCTTTGACTGGATCCGTGGCTACCAGGTAGGCGGTAAATCGCTGCTTTGGGCGCGACAAACCCAACGCTGGAGTGACCTGGATTTTGAAGGTCCGGCACGCGACGGCTTCGCTGTAGATTGGCCGATCCGTTATGCCGACCTAGCACCATGGTACAGCTATGCAGAACGTTTTGCCGGTATCGCTGGTAACAAAGACGGGCTGCAGGAGCTTCCCGATGGCGAGTTCCTGCCAGGATTCCCGCTAAATGCTGTGGAAGACTACTTCAAAGGCGTGGTAAGTAAAAAATATCCGAACCGGCATGTCATCAGTGCACGATGTGCACACCTTTCCAAGCCGAATCAGATTCACTTGGATCAGGGTAGGGCAAAATGTCAAAACAGAACGCTTTGTCAGCGTGGCTGTCCCTTTGGAGGCTATTTCAGCAGCAATGCTTCTACGCTACCCTGGGCTGCAAAAACCGGAAATCTTACCTTGAGGCCAGATTCTGTGGTAGAATCCATCATCTATGACGACAAAAAAGAAAAAGCAACGGGTGTACGTGTAATTGATGCCAATACAAAGCAGGAAATGGAGTTCTATGCGAAGATCATCTTCGTTAATGCTGCGGCTTTAAACACCAACCTGATCCTGTTGAATTCCAAATCCAACCGTTTCCCGAATGGGCTTGGGAATGATAATGGCCAACTGGGCAAGTTTGTGGCTTTCCATAACTACAGCGCAAGGATCAGCGCCGAATATGATGGCATGCTGGAGTGGTCTACCGACGGCCGTAACCCGGCTGGTGGCGGTTATCTGCCAAGATTCCGTAACCTGCTGAAGCAAGAAACGGACTTCAAGCGCGGTTATGCTGCCGGCTTTAGTGCCAGACGTTCCGTAAACCGCGACTCCAGCGGTGTTGGTGCAAGCTTAAAAGATAACCTGGCCAAAGCACCACTTGGCCCATGGCAGGTTGGTTCGCACATGATGGGTGAAACCATTCCTAAAGAGTCCAATTTCGTAAACCTGAGCAAGGATAAAAAAGATGCCTGGGGCGTGCCATTGTTGAATATCTCTGTAGACTACGATGAAAACGACCGTTTAATGAAGAAGGATTATATCGAGCAGCTGTCTGAAATGTTTACCGAGGCAGGCTTCAAGAACATCAAGGTTAATGACTCCTCACAAGCACCAGGACTGGATATCCACGAAATGGGTGGAGCCAGGATGGGGCATGATCCAAAAACTTCCATCCTGAATAAATGGAATCAGGTGCATGCCTGTAAGAACGTTTTTGTGACTGATGGTGCCTGCATGACTTCAACCTCTACACAGAACCCTTCCTTAACCTACATGGCACTCACTGCCAGAGCGGTAGATTACGCGGTGAAATCGATCAATAAATTCGAAATATAAAATATAGAAAAAGCTATGGCCTCTGAGACAATTAAACCTGTCTTAGGGGCCATTTTTAGTTTAGATTGTACTTGTCGTTCCGGATATTCACCACATTGGACGTGAACAGGATACCAACAATTAGAATTCCGATTAAGATCGCAAGTGCAAGTTGCAGGTTCGAGTAAATCTTCGTGCCGGATACGATCTTCTCCGTCTGTTCGATGATCTCATTGCCAACTTGTTTTTGCGTGTCAATAAGTTTGGTCAGGTGCATGGTTGCACTGCTGAACATCCTTTTCCCCCGATCTTCATATAGCCTTAATGCTGCTGCTGCCTGGTTGTTGTAAATGTTGCTAACCAGATCTTGTTCCATGCGGAGGATGGAACTCAGGTTCTGCTTTAAATCCTGCAACTGTACTTTTTCCTGCTGTACCAGATAGGTCTTCTCGTATTTCTGCAACAGGGAATCGATGTTGTGATTGTATCTGCTTAAATTATGCTTCAGTCCAAGCTCGTCCGCTACCGCATTGGAATACAGAACACTTTCAATGATGTTTCGGCGTGCATATAAGTTCTCTACAATGTGGTAAAGGTCCATCGCCGGGATCAGCCGGTCGTTGTATAGCGTAATGAAAGATTCATTCATGTTTTTAACACTCTTGTCTTCCAAGATGCGGATCAGAACAGAACAGGTCATGATGAAGAACAGCAGCACTGCTATCTTGACCTTTTGTTTCACAGAATAGGCGAATCTCATGGCTATTTGGTTAAGAATTAACCAAGATAAGCATTATTGTGGAGATGTCTTTTTTCATCTGTTTGCAATATTAAATCGCGAAGCCTTCAGCTGCGGATCTGGACTCATATTTGTTAGTGTAATTTGTACACTAACACGTACCTTTGTGTAAATCTCTCAAATCCTATGAACAAGCGATTATTACCCCTTACAATTGGAGGCTTTAGCCTGGGAATGACCGAGTTTATGATGATGGGCGTACTGCCTGATGTCTCTAAATCTCTTGATATTTCCATCCCTACTGCAGGCCATTTGATATCCGCCTATGCACTCGGCGTTGTTATTGGTGCACCATTGATGGTAGGTTTGTTTTCTAAACTGCCGCCGAAGAAGGTACTCATCGGACTGATGCTGATGTTCGGTATCGTCAATGCACTTTTCGCCTTGTCGCCATCCTATGAATTTCTGATGATCACCCGTGTCATGGCAGGTTTGCCACACGGTGCTTTCTTCGGTATAGGAGCAGTGGTTGCCAGTCAGCTGGCCGAGCCTGGAAAGGAAGCCCGTGCAGTATCCATGATGTTTGCCGGTTTAACCATAGCCAACATCATTGGCGTTCCAATCGGAACCTATATTGGTCATAATTTTAGCTGGCGTTTATCCTTCTTCATCGTTGCCGCCTTTGGTTTAATTACTGCAGCCACAACCAAACTGTGGTTACCGGCAATAAAGAACAAAAATGAAGGTACTTTCAAGGACAGTCTGGCAGTTTTCAAAAACGTAGATCCCTGGTTGATCATTGGTATTTCGGCAATTGGTACTGGCGGGATGTTTGCCTGGATTAGCTACATTGCGCCCTTGATGACTGAAGTGGCAGGTTTCAGCAACAACAACATCACGGTGATCATGATCATTGCAGGTGTGGGTATGGCTGTGGGTAACTTCATCGGCGGCCGTCTTGCAGATAAATTCTCACCGTTGATCACAACCACAATACTGCTTTCAGCGATGGTACTGTCCTTGTTCGTGATTGCAGGGGTTTCACAATATCAGCCAGCGGCCATTGTCATGACTTTTGTAACAGGTGCTATTGCCTTCGCCGTGATCGCACCGATGCAAATGCTGATGATCAGTGCGGCTAAGGGCTCTGAGATGATCGCTTCAGCGGTATTGCAGGCAACAGCAAACTTTGGAAACGCCATAGGTGCTTTCCTTGGAGGCCTCCCGATTGCTGCCGGTTACGGTTATACGGCGCCGCAGTATGTTGGTGCAGCGCTTGCTGCAGTAGGTATTGGCTTTTGTATGCTGTTGATGGCTAAGCAACGGAACACCGTCTTGGCTAAGGGATAAGGATTCGGGCTTGTACATCATTTTAATGCTTACTTTTGCATTTTCTACCTGATATGGCGACAAGCATCCGTTTTTTCGATTTCTCCCAAAAAGTAAACTACAGAACTGAAATATTAGCCGGCCTCACTGTTGCGATGACGATGATGCCCGAGTCACTTTCCTTTGCCATTCTGGCGGGATTTCCACCTCTTGCCGGTTTATATGCCGCTTTCATCATGGGCCTTGTGACCTCCATTTTCGGCGGGCGGCCAGGTCTGATCTCGGGTGGTGCAGGTGCCACCGTCGTGGTATTGATCGCGTTAATGAAGTCCAATGGCATTGAGTATGTTTTTGCTGCAGTCGCGCTTGCAGGGGTCATCCAAATCTTAATTGGTGTGTTTAAGTTCGGTAAGTTCATCCGGCTGGTGCCGCAACCAGTCATGTATGGCTTCGTGAACGGTTTAGCGGTAATCATTTTCATGGCACAGCTGGAGCAGTTTAAAACCCTGATCAACGGAGAAACCGTCTGGCTTACGGGGCAGCCGCTGATGATCATGGCTGGCCTGGTTGCTTTGACCATCGCGGTGGTGTTTATTTTTCCAAGAATTTCGAAAGCTGTTCCACCTTCCCTGGTGGCCATAATCGTCGTATTTGCGGTGGTGCTCGGCTTTGGTATTCAGACCAAAACCGTCAGCGACATCGCCTCTGTGAGCGGCGGTTTCCCGCCTTTTCATATTCCAAACATCCCCTTGACGCTGGAGACCTTACAGATCATCTTCCCGTATGCGCTGATCATGGCAGCGGTGGGGTTAACTGAAGGCTTGCTTACCCTGAACCTGGTAGATGAGATTACCTCAACCCGGGGTAACGGGAACCGGGAATGTATTGCCCAGGGCAGTGCAAACATGCTGAACGGCTTTTTCTTCGGCATGGGTGGCTGCCCGATGATTGCACAAACCCTGGTGAACCTTTCCGCTGGCGCCCGCGCCAGACTCTCGGGAATCGTAGCTTCACTAACGATCCTGCTGATCATCCTTTTTGGTGCGCCCATCATTGGTCGCCTGCCCATGGCCGCATTAACCGGTGTGATGATCATGGTGGCCATTGGTACCTTCGAATGGATGAGCTTCAAGATCATCAACAAGATGCCTAAGCAGGATATTTTTGTCGGTGTACTTGTAGCGCTGATCACAATATGGCTGCATAACCTGGCCCTGGCCGTGCTGATCGGCGTGATTATCTCGGCCCTGGTTTTCGCTTGGGAAAGTGCCAAACGCATCCGTGCCCGGAAGTACATCGACGAGCAGGGGGCAAGACATTACGAGATATTTGGTCCGCTGTTCTTTGGTTCTGTTGCTGCTTTTAACGAGAAATTTGATGTGGCAGGAGATCCCGAAGTGGTGATCATCAATTTCCGGGAGAGTAAGATCACGGACATGTCTGCCATAGATGCCCTGCATAAATTAACCCAGCGTTATGCGCAGGCAGGCAAAACCTTGCATCTGCGGTACCTCAGCGAAGACTGTAAGGTGCTGCTTAAAAACGCCGCTGCAGTGATCGATGTGAATGTTGATGAAGACCCTACTTATCATGTAGCGGTAGACCGCCTGAAATAAGTTTAAACTTGCGTATATTCAAGTATGAATATCGCAGAACTAATCTCCAGGCATTTGCTGGATGTATATGCCGGGCCGAACTGGACCGAAGTGAACCTGAAGTCTACACTTGAAGGCATTACCTTTGAGGAGGCATCCCAAACCACCCCCGCATCTGCCAACACGATCGCTGGCCTGGTGCATCACCTGGCTTTCTGGAACCGCGTAATGGCACAACGAAGCCGCGGTGAAAAGGTCGAAATCCCCGAATCTAATGGTTTTGATAATTCCCCGCTAGCCAATGAAGATCATTGACAGAGCCTGAAACAGGACTGCTTCAAGTCGGGAAAAGTCCTCGCTGAGGCGATCAGCAGGCTTAGTAATGAGCAATTGCAGCAAGCCATCCTCCCGGGTTACCCCAGCGCTTATAAAAGTCTACAAGGTGCGGTAGAACACGTCCATTATCACCTCGGCCAGATCGTGATCTTGAAACAACTGATTAGGGCATTAAACGAGAAAATGTAACGACTTAATACCCAATTCATCCAGGGATCAAACGGGAGGTATAACTTTTGAGGCTTTGCGGCCGATTAAAGCAGCTATCCCTATACATGCAGCAATTTCAGCAGGAAAAACAACTTGCCATTATTTATACCGCAAAGACAGTGGTGATGCTCTCGCTGCTGTTTGTATGCTGCGGACTCATTTTTATCAGTTCCTGTCTTCTTGGCCCAGAGGCTGGTTCAAACCCCAAAGTAGTACGATCTCCAACACCAAAACCGGCTCCAGCCGGTAATCAAGGTACTATACAACTAGCTGCCAATTCCGGTTTATGGAAGGCTCCCCAGGAGGAAGAAATTCCCGCGGGTGCAACAGGTGAGGCCATTCGCTACGGTCGGGAGCTGATTGCCAATACCGGAAAGTACTTCGGGCCAAACGGTAAAATTGCGGCAATCTCCAATGGCATGAATTGCCAGAACTGTCACCTGAATGCGGGCACAAAGCTGTTCGCAAACAACTACTCCGCCTTTTTCGCCAACTATCCTAAGAAAGGCGCGCGATCGGGGAAAACCGATCAGGTAACAGACCGCATCTCTGACTGCTTTCAGCGCAGCCTCAATGGCAAGATGCCCGACAAGTCTAGCAAGGAAGTGCAGGCGATGATCGCTTATTTCAAGTGGGTAGGACAGGGGCCGAAAAAAGGTGAGAAGCCTGAGGGTACGGCCACCGAAAAGATCCCATACCTGGATCGCCCTGCAGATCCGAAGAAGGGATTACTGGTGTACCGGAAGCATTGTCAAAGCTGTCATGGCGAAAATGGGGCCGGGCAGAAATCTGAAGATCAGTTGAGCTATATCTATCCGCCATTATGGGGTGAAAACAGCTATAATGATGGTGCGGGCATGTGCCGACTGAGCAATTTTGCCGGATTTGTGAAAAATAACATGCCTTATGGGATCGACCATAACAGTCCCGTGCTGAAAGATGAGGAAGCCTGGGATGTTGCGGCCTATGTGAACAGCCGGCCGCGGCCACACCGGGAACAGCGCAAGGATTATCCGGACTTGTCGAAGAAACCAATCGATGCGCCCTACGGCCCTTATCCAGATCCATTTCCTGCAGAACAGCATAAATATGGACCTTTCCAACCGATCGTAACCTATGCGAAACAGCTGCAGCCCAAAGTTGAGGTTAACAAGGGGTTGACAAGGCCTTGACAAGGCGTTGACCTGGCCTTGGCAAGGCTACAGCCGGCTGAACCCCTTGTGAACACTTTGGCAAGACCCTGTGTGCCCCATGTTTGATGCTTAGCACATGGTTATTACTGGCTTTGCGATAAAGAAGTTACCTCGGTATACACTTAAAGCCATATATTCAAAGCAAATAATTGACACATTTGTGTCTGAGACGCTCCTGGAGAAAACTAACATTAAACCTTAAATTGTAAATGAAGACCTTTAAACCGCTAATTGCTTTAACGATCCTGGCCCTGCTGAGTACCACTGCATTTTCGCAGAAGAAAAAACCGGCCACGAAGTCTGGAAATCCAATTTTTCCAGGCTGGTACGCAGATCCTGAAGCCCGAATCTTTAACAATACCTATTGGGTGTATCCAACCTTCTCTGAAGAATATGGTGAACCTAAAAAGAACCAGAAGCCGCGGCAGCTTACACCGGAGCAGCTGGCATTGCAGAAAAACACCATCAATCCGCAGTACCTGAGACAAACGTTTTTGGATGCTTTCTCTTCCAAAGATCTGGTAACCTGGAAAAAACACCCGAATGTGCTGGACATCAAAGACGTGAAATGGGCTGCTTATTCCATTTGGGCACCCTCCATTACAGAAAAGAACGGTAAGTACTACCTGTTTTTTGGGGCGAACGATATCCAGAATGATGAGCAGCTGGGTGGAATTGGCGTTGCCGTTTCCGACAAACCTGAGGGACCCTTTGTGGATCATATTGGCAAGCCGCTGATCGATAAGTTCCATAATGGTGCGCAGCCGATCGATCAGTTCGTGTTTAAAGACGTAGACGGACAATATTATTTGCTTTATGGTGGCTGGAAACACTGCAATATTGCAAAACTAAATGATGACTTCACCGGTTTTATTCCCTTTGATGATGGAACGGTTTTCAAGTCGATTACACCTGAAAACTTTGTGGAAGGCGTATTCATGATCCATCGTAAAGGTAAGTATTACCTAATGTGGTCAGAAGGTGGCTGGATGGGGCCTGATTACAGTGTAGCCTATGCGGTGGCCGACTCCCCAATGGGGCCGTTTAAACGTGTGGGCAAGATCCTGCAACAGGATCCGGAGATTGCAAGAGGTGCTGGCCACCACTCGGTGATCAACACACCGGGCACGGACGACTGGTACATCTTTTATCACCGCAGACCGCTGACCACGAAAGTCGGTTATCATCGTGAAACCTGTGTAGATCGCATGTATTTCGATGAAAACGGTATGATCCTTCCAGTGAAAATCACCACAGAAGGTGTTGAAAAAAGAAAGTTAAAATAGACCTGATGCAAAAACTACAAGCGGTATTGTTTGACCTGGATGGGACCTTAATAGACTCTGAATATTTTCATTACAGCTGCTGGATGGATATCTTAGGCACATTTGATATCTCGGTATCTTACGAGGAATGGGCGAAGACCTATGCGGGGCACCCGCTGCCTGACAATTGCCGCGTGATTAAAGAAACCTTTAAGCTTGATATTGATCTGCAGGAGCTAATGGACTGGCGGGAGCGTCTGAGCCGGGAAGGTTTTGCAACAAAGGACATCAGGCTCATGCCTTATGCAGCAGAAGCTTTAGCCTACTTCAAAGAAAAAGGCTTGAAGATCGCGTTGGTAACGGCGAGTCCGAGAGACAACGTGAAGATCATCTTTGGGCGCAATGGCCTGGGGCATTACTTCGATACCATGGTTACACGCAGCGACGTGGAGCTGAGTAAACCAGACCCGGAGAGTTATCTGAAGGCTGTAGAGGCCCTTGGCGTAGAAAAAGCCGCATGTCTGGCTTTTGAAGATACGCTGAATGGCTTGCGTGCGGCGAAAGGTGCCGGTGTAACCTGTTATGCCATACAGCATGATGAAACGCAGCATTCGATGTTAAGCATCGCTGATAAGATATTTTTGAGCCTGGATCAAGCTATCGCAGCCTTGGAGGCAGAAAAACTTGTATAGTTAAGCTACTGATATAGAGAAAGGCCCGGGTTTTCCGGGCCTTTCTTGTTTATACTTGGATGTATTATTTAAGCTTTTGGGTCGTAAGAAAGATCGAAGCCGATATCTTCTCTGAAGTATTTACCGTCGAAGTAGATCCTAGCGGCATCGGCGGTCGCAGATTGCAAGGCATCAAAGAAGGTATCCTGCAGGCTGGTGATCGCAATTACGCGGCCACCGTTACTTTTAACCTGTGCACCATCGGTGATGGTTCCGGCATGGAAAGCGATGGATTTGCGGATGTTTTCAATGCCCGTGATGGCTTTGCCTTTTTCGTAGGTGCCAGGATAACCCCCAGCGACGATCATGATGGTTGCGGCACTTTTATCGCTGATCTTAAGCTGTACTTCGTTCAGGCGTTTGGCTGCAGTGGCTTGGAACAATTCTACCAGGTCAGATTCAATGCGTGGGATCACACTCTCGGTTTCCGGATCGCCCATGCGGCAGTTGTATTCAATAACAAATGGCTTCTCGTTAACTTTTATCAGTCCGAAAAAGATAAAGCCAGTATAGTCGATATCATCTTTTTTCAAACCTTCAATGGTTGGTTTGATGATCGTGTCTTCCACTTCTTTCATGAACTCCGGTGTTGCAAAAGGAACTGGTGATACGGAGCCCATTCCGCCGGTATTCAAGCCAGAATCGCCGGTGCCGATGCGTTTGTAGTCCTTCGCTTCCGGCAGGATCACATAGTTGTCGCCATCCGTTAATACGAACACGGAGAGCTCGATGCCTGAGAGAAACTCTTCGACCACAACGGTTGATCCGGCATCGCCAAATTTACCGCTCAGCATGAGTTTTAGTTCTTCCTGTGCTTCTGCATTGTTGTCCAGGATCAGTACCCCTTTACCTGCTGCAAGTCCGTCTGCCTTAAGCACGATCGGCGTTGCATGGTGTTCCAGGTAGGTTAAACCTTCTTCCAGCGTAGCTGCGGTGAAAGTTCTGGAGCCTGCGGTAGGTATGCCATGACGTACCATGAACTGCTTGGAGAAATCCTTGCTGCCTTCCAGGATGGCACCTTCTTTTTTCGGGCCGATCACCGGGATATGTGCGATGCTAGGGTCTTCCAGAAAGTAATCGTGAATACCATTAACCAAAGGTTCTTCAGGGCCGACAACCACCATTTCAATGTTTTCTTTGAGCACCAATGCCTTTACGGCAGCGAAATCATTGGAATTAAGTGGCACGTTTTTACCGTATGCAGCAGTTCCGGCATTTCCGGGTGCAATAAATAGCGATGTACAAGCTTCAGATTGGCTAATCTTCCAGGCGAAAGCACTTTCTCGGCCGCCAGAACCTAATATTAAGATATTCATATGGACAAAGATACCGGTTTGAGGAACTTTATCCAGTTTATGTTTAATTAATACAAATAATACAATTGGCGCCCCAACAAAGTACAGGATATTTCGTATTTTTAGCGGCGACAACTGCCATAATGACCTGTATAGGCGCAGTGGCCTGGTTGTTGTAATTTTCTCAATTTTATAAAATATTAGGCATAAGACATGTTAGGATTTTTAACCAAGGTATTTGGAAGCAAGTCGGAAAGAGACATCAAGGCTATCCAACCCCTTGTAATCAAAATAAACGAAGAATACGCTAAACTCTCGTCGATTTCCAACGACGAACTTCGTTCAAAAACCGTTTACTTTAAGGATGTTATCTCAAAAGCGCTATCCGATATCGATGGCAAAATCAATGACCTGAAAGCAAGTGCCGAAGGTCCTGAGCTTGATCTTGCAGGCAAAACTGCCATCTATGATCAGGTTGATGCATTAGCAAAAGACCGGGATAAAGAACTTGAAACCGTGCTGATGGACTTGCTTCCACAGGCATTTGCGGTGGTAAAAGAAACCTCAAGACGTTTCACAGAGAACAAGTTCCTGGAGGTTACGGCATCGGAGTACGACCGCGATTATGCGGCGAGAAAGCCGAATGTTACCATTCAGGGCGATAAAGCACTCTGGGCAAACCACTGGGATGCTGCGGGTAATGACGTGGTGTGGAACATGGTGCACTATGATGTGCAGCTGATTGGTGGTATTGTGTTGCACAGCGGTAAAATTGCGGAGATGGCTACGGGTGAGGGTAAAACCCTTGTGAGTACGCTGCCGGCATACCTGAATGCATTGGCTGGTCAGGGTGTACACATTGTGACGGTGAACGATTACCTTGCACGACGTGACTCGGAGTGGAATGGTCCTTTATTCGAGTTCCATGGTTTACGTGTAGACTGTATTGATAAACACGAGCCGAACTCGGAAGCACGTAGAAGAGCATATGCGGCGGATATTACTTACGGAACAAACAATGAGTTTGGTTTCGATTACCTGCGCGACAATATGTCTCAGACCCCAGGTCAGCTGGTACAGCGCAAGCTGCACTTTGCCATGGTCGATGAGGTCGATTCGGTATTGATTGATGATGCTCGTACACCATTGATCATCTCCGGTCCGGTACCTTTCGGTGATCAGCATGAGTTCTATGAGTTGAAACCACGTATTGAGCGTTTGGTATCTGCACAGAAGGATTATGTGACCAGAGCATTAAACGAAGCGAAGAAATTAATTAATGAAGGTAAGACCGGTGCAGATGAAGGTGGTTTAGCGCTACTTAGGGCACACCGCGGTTTACCTAAGAATAAAGCCTTGATCAAGTTTTTAAGTGAAGGTAGTGTTAAACAAACCTTACTTAAGACCGAGAATCACTACCTGGCAGATCAGTCTAAGAACATGCCGAAGGTAGATGAGGAGCTTTTCTTCTACATCGACGAGAAGAACAATCAGGTAGAATTGACGGAAAAAGGTATTGAGTTGATCACCAAATCTGGTGAAGACCCAAGCTTCTTCGTGTTACCTGATGTGGGTACCGAGATTGCAGAAATTGAGAAATCTACCAGAAGCAGTGAAGAAAAGGTTCAGGCGAAAGATGAATTGATGCGTGATTATTCGATCAAAGCAGAAAGAATTCACTCGGTGAACCAATTGCTGAAAGCTTATACCTTGTTTGAGGCTGATGTGGAATACATCATCGATGAAGGCAAGATTAAGATCGTAGATGAGCAAACTGGTCGTATTATGGACGGCCGTCGTTACTCTGACGGTTTACACCAGGCGATTGAGGCAAAAGAAAACGTAAAAGTTGAAGATGCTTCTCAAACCTACGCAACAGTTACTTTACAGAACTTCTTCAGGATGTACCACAAGCTTTGTGGTATGACTGGTACCGCAACCACGGAAGCGGGTGAGTTCTGGTCAATCTATAAATTAGACGTGGTAGAGATTCCAACCAACCGTGTGATCTCCAGAATTGACCACCAGGATTACGTTTACCGTACCGTAAGGGAGAAATACAATGCGGTAGCCGAAGAGATTCAGCAGTTGACTCAAAAAGGCCGTCCGGTACTTGTGGGTACAACATCGGTAGAGATTTCAGAATTATTGAGCCGTATGCTTAAGCTACGCGGTATTAAACATAACGTACTGAATGCGAAAATGCACCAGCGTGAGGCAGATATCGTTGCTGAAGCTGGTCAGGCAGGTACGGTTACGATTGCAACCAACATGGCTGGTCGTGGTACGGATATTAAGTTAGGCCCAGGCGTGAAAGAAGCCGGAGGTTTAGCAATTGTTGGTACCGAAAGACATGAGTCCCGCCGTGTAGACAGACAGTTACGTGGTCGTGCCGGTCGTCAGGGTGACCCAGGATCTTCACAGTTCTTTGTGTCGCTTGAGGATAACCTGATGCGTTTATTCGGTTCGGAGCGTATCTCGAACATCATGGTTAAGATGGGTATTGAGGAAGGTGAAGTGATTCAGCATTCCATGATCACCAAATCCATTGAGCGTGCGCAGAAGAAAGTTGAAGAGAATAACTTTGGTATCCGTAAGCGTTTATTGGAATATGATGATGTGATGAACTCACAACGTACCGTGATCTATGCGAAACGTAGAAATGCCTTGTTTGGTGAACGTTTAGACGTTGACATGAGCAACATGGTGTTCGACGTTGCAGAAGATATCGTTACGGAATACAAAGAGGCTGCAAACTATGATGGCTTCAAGCTTGAAGTGATCCGTAACTTCTCTATGGATACCGAGATTACTGCTGCAGAGTTCTCCAGCCAGAACATCAATAACTTGACTGATCGTTTGTTTACAGAAGCTTCTTCGTACTACAGCAGAAAGTCTGATGCCATTATCCAACAGGCATTGCCGGTATTGAAGCAGGTTTATGACGAGCGCGGTACTTACATCGAGCAGATCGTTATTCCTTTCACCGATGGTATCAGAAGCATTCAGGTGCCAGTGAACTTGAAGGTTGCGATTGACAATAACGGTAGAGAGATCACCAAGTCATTCGAGAAAACCATTGTTTTGGGCTTAATCGATGAGTCATGGAAAGAGCACTTGCGTGAGATGGATGAGTTGAAGCAATCTGTACAGAATGCGGTTTACGAGCAAAAAGATCCATTGATCATTTATAAAATGGAGGCTTTCAACCTGTTTAAAAACATGCTTAATGCAGTGAATAAAGAGGTGGTAAGTTTCTTATACAAAGGTGGAATTCCGGTTCATCAGGAACCAGAGCAGATTCAGGAGGCTCCAGAGCCAGCTAAAGCTGTTCCGGCAAATGTGAAAACTTCTAAAGCGGAGTTCCAGTCGGCCACCAGTGACGCCATCGTTATGGACGACACTCGTGAGGCAGTTCCGCAGCAGCCCATCCGCAAGGAAGCGGTTACCGGAAGAAATGAGCCTTGCCCTTGTGGTAGTGGCAAGAAGTTCAAAAACTGCCACGGCGCAGGAATGTAATTTGTAATACCCATGGAGAATGCCGATTTTTGTAAAAGAATTTCGGCATTCTTTTTTTTAGGACCTTTTCATGAAGCTATTATTTACCTGTTTGTTGACTGTAATTGGTTTAACGACCCTGGCCCAAAGCAAGGGGACGGTGACAGTTGTTAAAGATCCAAAAATAGATACCATCATCGCCAAGAGGCTCCAACTGAATAAGAAGGAAGCTACTGGCACGGTCAGAGCAGTTGGCCCTATTGTGACGCAGATGGGCTACCGGGTGCAGATCTATTATGGATCTGACCGCAGGGCCATCTTCAAGGAGCAGGCCCGGTTTAGGACACTATATCCTAACCTGATGACCTATGTGACCTACAAGGAGCCAAACTATTACCTGCGTGTTGGTGATTTCCGCACCAGGATGGAAGCTCAAAAGCTGATGGCTGAACTGAAATCTACCTATCCGACGCTGTTTATTTTCCGCGAGAAGATAAACGCACCAACCTTAGAATACAGCAATGATTAAAGAAAAGATCCAAACTTTAGCAGCCCAGGTTTTTGATGATGTTGTCGCTTTCCGCCAGCATCTGCATGCAAATCCGGAGTTGTCGTTCAAAGAGTATGAAACCTCAAAGTTCATCAAGGATAAGCTTCAAAGCTGGGGTATTCCTTTTTCTAGCATGGCTGATACCGGGGTGGTTGGGATCATTGAAGGTGCATTACCTTCTGATCAGGTGATCGCACTGCGCGCAGACATGGACGCACTGCCGATCTTTGAAACCAACGATAAACCATATGCTTCGAAGAACCCGGGTGTGATGCATGCCTGCGGTCATGATGTGCACAGCTCCTCTTTGCTGGGCACTGCATTTATATTAAATAGCCTGAAGGATTCTTTTGGCGGTACCATCAAGCTGATCTTTCAGCCTGCTGAGGAGGTGTTGCCGGGTGGCGCGAGTATCATGATCAAAGAGGGTGTGCTGGAAAATCCTGTACCCCATAATATCGTGGGTCAGCATGTGATGCCATTGATTCAGAGTGGTAAGGTAGGCTTCCGTTCGGGTATATACATGGCCAGCACGGATGAGCTGTATGTGACAGTTCATGGTAAGGGCGGTCATGGCGCACAGCCGCACCAGAACATCGATCCGGTGTTGATTACTGCACATATTCTGGTTGCACTGCAACAAGTGGTGAGCCGCAATGCAGATCCACGTTTACCGACGGTACTTTCCTTTGGGAAGGTGAACGCGAACGGTGCTACGAACATCATTCCGAATGAGGTAAAACTTGAAGGTACTTTCAGAACGCTTAACGAAGACTGGCGTAAGGAAGCACTTGCCAGGATGAAGAAGATGGCAGAAGGTATTGCGGAGAGCATGGGCGGTAGCTGTGATTTCAACATCATGCACGGTTATCCATTCCTGATCAATGAGGAGCAGCTTACAGCCAACGCAAGGGCTTATGCAGAAGATTACCTGGGTAAGGAAAACGTTGAAGACCTCGACATCTGGATGGCGGCAGAAGATTTTGCCTACTACTCGCAGGTAACGAACGCTTGCTTCTATCGCCTGGGTACCGGCAATCCAGCGAAAAACACCACAAACTCTGTACACACCCCAAACTTCGACATTGATGAAGATGCGCTGAAAACCTCTACGGGTTTAATGGCCTACATCGCTTTGAAGCAGTTGGGTAATTAGTTGTAATGCTTAAAAAACTCTTTCTTTTCTTTTTTGCCCTGGCATGGACGGCAGCGTCTGCGCAGGAGATTGAACGCTTCAATCCGGATACCATCCAGACCATTCAGCTGGATTCTGTGGTGAACATCAAAGCGAGCCGCCTGAATGTGGAGTCTTTCGTGCAGGCCATCATCAATGATACCAGCTTCTATCAGGCTTTCCGGGAGATGAAGAAATACCGGTTCCTGGCCGAGAACAGATTCTATACTTACGACAAAAAGAATAAGGTTAACGGTAAGATATATCGTAAAATCAATCACCTGAATACTAAAGGCAACAAGGTGCAATACCTGCTGAAACAGGACAGCGGTAAGGTTTTCAAGAAGAACGGTAAGTACCAGCTGTATACTTTGGAAATGTTCGACTACATCTTCATGAACGCCTACCAGTCGGAATTCTCTGACGGCAGTTTCAACGCTAAAACAGCGGACGGGAAGAATGGCAGCTACAAGGATAAACTTAAAACGCTGATCTTCTCGCCGGGCAGGCCCGTCAAAGGACTGCCTTTGATTGGTGGTAAAACGGAGATCTTCTCCGCCAACATGCGGCAGTACTATGATTACAGCTTCCACAGTGCCACTTACCTGGATTCTATTCCGGTTTATCGGTTTGAAGTGAAGGTGAAGCCCGACCTCAGCAGCTGGACCAAGGACGGACTGATGATCAAAACGCTGACCACCATCTTCGACAAGCGTAATTTCGAGATTCTCGGGCGGTACGTCGACATGAAATATGACAATCTTTTATTCGACTTTGATGTACAAATGAACATTGAAATGAGCTACTTTAACGAAACCAAACTACCAAGCAAAATCACCTACCAGGGCAACTGGAACATCCCTTTGAAGAAAGAAGAACGCGCAAGCTTCCTGATCCTGCATAAAGACTATAAGAACTAAGAACACGAGGGTTTGCACAGCACATCGCCTGAGGCTTCTGCCTTGCAGCTTACACGATAAGAAATAAGCATACGATGATTATGATGTTGACGCTATTGCTGCTTCTGCTATAAAGGTGATTTCGCTTTTGCGCAGCAAATGGTTAGGGACAACAATTAAAAGAAATAACCTGCTTAAAGATCAGCTTTATCAGGTATCATAAAATAGGAATGAAACAGACTAGATACTCCTTATTTATCGCAGCCTTTATGCTGCTTTCTACAGGTGCGCAAGTTAAGGCGCAGTTATCCGCCGCACAGCTGGATAGCGTGGTGAACAAAACACTTACAACCTTCAATGTACCAGGCATTGCGCTGGGCATTGTGAAAGATGGAAAGCTGATCCACGCCAAGGGTTACGGGGTAAGATCCCTTAAAACAAACGAGAAAGTTGACGAGAAAACGCTGTTTGGTGTGGCTTCCAATAGCAAAGCTTTCACTGCTGCAGCGGTTGGTATTCTGGTTGATCAGGGTAAGCTAAGCTGGGACACCAAAGTTACGGACGTAATCCCGGAGTTTAAGTTGTATGACAGCTACGTAACGCAGGAATTTACGGTGCGCGACCTGCTCACCCACCGCAGTGGACTGGGCCTTGGCGCAGGTGATTTGATGATCTGGCCAGACTCCAGCACCGTAACCAAAGATCAGCTGATCCATAACCTGCGCTACCTGAAACCGGTATCTTCCTTCCGTTCCAAGTACGATTACGACAACCTGCTGTATATCGTGGCAGGTGAGGTTGTGGCAAGAATTTCCAAGATGCCTTTTGAGGATTTCATAGAGCAAAAGATCATTCAACCATTGGGCATGACGGCGACGGCTGCCTCCTGGTACAGGCTTAAAGATAAAAGCAACATCATTGACGGGCATGCGCCAGTAGGCGATAAACTGGTACCGGTGGGCTTGAGTTTCACAGAACTGGCCAACGCTGCAGGAGGGATGTATTCCAACGTGGAGGATATGAGCAAATGGGTGATCTCAAAGATCAATGAAGGTAAGTATGGGGCGGACCTGAGTAAGCAACTATACAGTAAGAAGGTTCATGATGAAATGTGGACGCCACAAACATTGGTGAAAGGCAGCTCGCCTTATAATACGCACTTCAACAGTTATGGCTTAGGCTGGTTTTTAAGCGATGTGAACGGCTATTTTCAGGCCGCACATACAGGTGGACTGGCAGGGATTGTGACGCAGGTGACCATCCTTCCAGAATTGAAGCTGGGGATTATCGTGCTGACTAATCAACAATCCGGCGCGGCATTTACCGCCATCACCAACACCATAAAAGACAGCTATTTTGGCATTAAAGGCAAGGACAGGATCAAGCAGTACAATGATTCACGCCTCGCTAATGAAAAAGAAGCAAAAGAGATTACGACAAAAGTATGGACCGCCATCGCAGCGCAGCAGAAAGCATCTAAAGGAAAAGGCAGCCTGCAGCAGATTGAAGGTGATTACAAAGATCCCTGGTTCGGGAAAGTGAACATTGAAGCCCGTAAAACAGGCTATTACTTTACTTCTAAAAACGCACCGAAGTTACAGGGCAATATGTATTTTTATAAAGGTAATACGTTCATCGTTAAATGGAACGAGCGAAGCCTGGATGCAGATGCTTTTGTGACCTTTACCCTGGATCATGATGCTAAACCGATCGGCTTTAAGATGGAGGCCATATCTCCCTTAACCGACTTTAGCTTCGACTTCCAGGACTTAGATTTTACACGACTGAATGATAAATAGTGAAACCATTAACAAGATCATGGATGCCGCCCGTATTGAGGAGGTTGTCGGTGATTTTGTTGCTTTAAAGAAACGCGGTACCAGCCTGATCGGGAATTGCCCTTTTCACAATGAAAAGACGCCTTCCTTCAACGTGTCGGTTACCAAAGGGATATACAAGTGCTTCGGCTGTGGTAAAGGGGGGGATGCCGTCCATTTTATCATGGACCACGAGAAGTATTCCTACCCGGAGGCGCTTAAGTTTCTTGCAAATAAATACAACATTCCGGTAGAGGAAACCGTACAAAGCCCGCAGAACATTGAGGCGCAGAATGCCCGTGAAGCACTGTACATTGTATCTCAGTTCGCTTCTGGCTTCTTTGCAGACCAGCTATGGAATGCCTCTGAAGGTCGTGCGGTAGGCCTGAGCTATTTCAAGGAGCGTGGCTTCCGTGAGGACGTGATCAAGAAGTTCGAGCTGGGTTATTCGCCAGATTCCTGGGATGCGCTGATCAATGCTTCTAAAGCAGCCGGGCACAAAGAAGCCTATCTGGAAAGCACCGGCCTGGTGGTTAAGAACGAGCAGGGCAAGGTGTATGACCGCTTCCGCGGGCGCGTGATGTTCCCTATCCACAACTTCACGGGAAGGGTTATCGGCTTCGGCGGAAGGACACTTAAGACGGACAAGAACGTACCCAAGTATGTCAACTCTCCGGAGAGTGACATCTACCATAAATCGAATGTACTTTACGGGCTCTACCACGCTAAAAAGGCGATCAGGGATCTGGATAACTGTTACCTCGTAGAAGGTTATGCCGACGTGCTTTCTGCACACCAGGCGGGGGTGGAGAACGTGGTGGCTTCTTCCGGCACCTCGCTTACCACAGAGCAGATCAGGCTTATTGGGCGTTTCACGCAGAACGTTACCATGCTGTACGATGGTGACGCCGCGGGTATAAAGGCTTCTCTCAGAGGGCTGGATATGATCCTGGAGGAAGGCCTGAATGTGAAGGTGGTGAATTTCCCTGATGGACATGACCCTGACTCCTACATGCACCTGGTGGGCTCTGGCGCTTTCAAGCACTACATCGAGAACAACCGCAAAGACTTTATCCTCTACAAAGCAGATACCCTGCTAAAAGAAGCCGGCAATGATCCTATCAAGCGGGCAGGCATCATCCGGGATATCGTAGAAAGCATTGCCAAGATCCCGGACAACATCAAAGCCTCGGTATTTATAAGAGAATGTAGTCACCTGTTGCAGGTCGAAGAACGTATTCTGCTGAACGAGCTCAACAGCATGCGTGCGGCCAAGTTCAAAAAAGCGAGCAGTCAGCAGGGACAATACCAACAAGGGCAGTACCAGCAATCCAACTTCCAGGCTTCGCAGTTCCACCCGGACCAGCCGCCAGAAAACCTCTTCGATGACTCAGCACAACCCGCACCGGTTCAAGCGGATCTGGAGGAAGTTCAAGAAAAGGAAATCGTGCGATTGCTGCTGGCCTACGGCCATGAACTGGTAAACTGGGACAAGATCGACAACATGTTCATCGGCTCTTTTATCATCCAGAACTTGTCGGATGTTAGCTTCAAGCACCCCATCTGCAAGCGGATCATCGCAGCCTACCGTGATGAAATTGAGAATGGGCAACTGCCAGTTGCCAATCAGTTCATCAAAAGTGAGGACCGTGAGATCGCCGATCTGGCAATTACCCTTTCTACTTCTCCGTATGCCTTGAGTGAAAACTGGTACAACCGGCACCAGATCTATGTACGCGATGAGACGATGAACCTAAAGGCAACCGTTCTAGGCGGTATTTTTCACCTGAAAAAGCGAAAGGTAGATCAGATTCTTCTCGACCTTTTACAAGAGATTAAGGAAGAACGTGATGCTACAAACCAGGATATCCTGATGCAGCGCTACGCGCACATCAAGAACGTCGAAAAAGAGATCTCCAAGTTCTTGGGTTCTGTGATTTTGAAATAGCCGGAAATCGCCGGGGGTATTTAGCGGATTTACCATTTAGGTTCCCAATTCTTTTGAGTATAAACAAATAAATGCCAGGGCTCCTGGCATTTTACATTTAGAAATCACAAGAAATATATGCCGGCAGGTTCGAAATCAATGGCAAGTTCCTAAATTGCTGAACGCTGAAACCAAGCAGCTCATTTAACCTGAACTCTGATCAATGGCAGTACACCTAGACCTGGGCCGGCATGGCGAACAACTTGCCAAAGACTTCCTGATCCATCATGGATACAGAATATTAGAGCAGAATTGGCGTTATGGTCGTGCGGAGCTTGATCTGATTGCCGCAATCGACAAGAAGATCATCTTCGTCGAAGTGAAAACCCGCCGTTCCGCCGATCATGGAGAACCCGAAGATTTCGTGAACTGGAAAAAAGAAAAACAGCTCGAATTTGCCTCCTTAGCGTACATTGAACGACTGAATCACCAGGGGGAGATACGATTTGACATAATTGCTATTATATTTGAAAACAAAGACCTTTATCAAATTAATCATATACAAGATGCGTTTTGGCCAAGCTAATATTACCATAAAGAATACCCCATTACTTGTTCTAGTTACTCTTTTAATTTCAACTGTATGTATGAGCTGCAAGCAGGATAGTGGCGGCAGCACGCCAGGTTACGGCTTTAAAGCACCAGAACAAGGCGCAGCCTTTGTTTCCGGGCAGGATATAGATGTGCAACTGGACATCCCGGAAGGGCAGACCATCAAGTCTGTAACGTATATGCTCGATAGTACGCAATTGGGCACAAAAAACGATGCAAGCGCCTTCCGTTTTCCTACAAAGGAACTTTCTTTAGGTTACAAGCTGATCTCCGCAATCGTTGATAATGGCAGCAGTAAAGATACCCTTATGGTAAATATCCTGATCAAATCCGCGATTAAGCCAGCTGTGCACGGCTATCAGGTAGTCAATACTTTTCCTCATGATACCACTTCTTACACCCAGGGTTTAGAATACCACGACGGGCGCTTCCTCGAAAGTACAGGAGAGTATGGAAAATCGACCTTACGCTGGGTAGATATGAAGTCGGGTAAAGCTATACAGCGCATTGATATTGATAAGCAGTATTTCGCCGAAGGCTCTACTTTAATCGACGGTAAAGTGATCCTGTTAACCTGGGAGCACAATATGGGCTTCGTTTACGACGCAAAAAGCTTTAAACAACTGGGTTCCTTCAACTACCAGAACAGCCGTGAGGGTTGGGGGCTTACCTTTGATGGTAAACAGTTGTTGAAATCTGATGGTACCAACAAGATCTGGTTCCTGAACAAAGAAAACTATCAGGAAGAGCATGTAATCGAAGTGTTCGACGACCAGGGCGAGGTCAGCCAGCTGAATGAACTGGAGTATATTGATGGAAAGTTATACGCTAACATCTACCAGTCTAACAGGATTGCCATTATAGACCCCAAAACAGGCGCTGTAGAAGCTTACGTCGATGCAACTGGCATTCTGCCTAAGAGCGACACTTTCTTGAACACAGATGTCTTAAATGGAATTGCATGGGATGCAAAAGGAAAGCGGCTTTTCATCACAGGAAAAAGATGGGACAAGCTTTTTGAAATCAAGCTAACCGAAGCGAAAAGTCAATAAAAAAGAAACAGCGGCCATATCAAGCCGCTGTTTCTTTTTCTGCCCTGCAGAGGCATTATATCTGGTGCCCGGGCCATCCTCCCTGTAGCACCCACCTGAGAAAAGGCTAATCTTTCTTCTTATCCTTAGACTCAGCGGCCTTTTCTTTCGGCTCCTCAATGTTTCCGTTAAAGGAAATCGGCTGCCTGTTGATGTTCTGCACCGACAAACTCGCATAACCTTTCTCCGTGATGTTAAAAGTTAACTTCTGACGGTCTTTAATATCATTCGGTTCAATGGTTACCACCCAGTTTTTCTTCTTTTTCTCTGCAGAGTACTTAAAGTCCTTAGACTTAAACTTCGTACCAGCATCTTTCGGGTCATAAGAAGGTGTAAAAGAACGGCCGTAGAATGGCAGGTAAGCCACTACGCTGTCTTTTGTCACCCGTACATCGTACTGTGAGCCCGATAAGTTCAGCAGGTTGTTCCTCGAATTTGGATACTGATTTAACACCTGGTTCAATGCATTGTCTGCCATTGGAATGGCGGTAACGGCATTAAACACGAAGTTCTGCTCCTTCAAAAGTTTCGCAGTAGTCTCCTTGTCGGTTTGTGCGCTGGCATGTAGTGCGCCAACCGCAAATATGATGGTGAATAATTTCGTTAATGGTTTCATAATTATGTAGTTAATAACTATTAAACAAGGATGCAATCAAAAGGTTTAATCCATAAAAAATGCCGGATCAAATAAAATTGACCCGGCATTGCAATGCTAGTTGCTGTGATTATTTAAAATCTGCAGCCGTTAGAGGCGTATTGATTTTTACGTCTTTAATCACGATGGTCATTTCCTGAGTAGCGTCGCCCATGGGCACGATTTGAACAACTCTGTAAGGCATCAGTACATTGCCTGCCTTTTTATATTCGCTGTAAATCATGGTAATCGCTAGATCCTTACCGGCACCTTTTACAACACGCTCTTCCTTAATTAGTAAGCCGGTTTTTGCGTCATAATACTCGGTTTTCTTTGAACCAGCGGCTGGGGTAACGTTGATCTTGTAGGCTGGTACATCACCAACTTTGCTGATACCGCCATCTTCCAGTTGTGCAGCAGTATAGTACAATTGCTCAAACATACCTTTTTTTGTCTTTTTCTCTTTTAGTTCTTCCGGCGTATAGCTAATGGTTGAAGGACCTTGCACCTTAGTACCGGTTGTACCATCAAAAACATCTTTCATCACCGTGGTGCCGCCCATTGCAATCACCGTGCTCTCCAGGTTTGGAGCCATCTGTTTTGAGGAAGCATTTAACCGTTGCCCTTGTACCTCGAAATCACCGGTAGAAACAATGGTATTTACTTTCTTCAGTTCTGCTTCACCACCAATGGCATTGATGTAGCTCGAAATCACCTCTGCAGGTGTTTTCTTCGGCACTGCGGCAACGACAGCCTCGTTAACCGGGTTCGCGTATTTATCATACAACTTCAGGGCGTAACCGAGTTTCTTCAATCCAGGTAAAATGTCTTCCTGTTTGCCCACCACAACTATACGGGCATTATCGTGACCAAAGTATTTCTGGCTTACACGCAGCACGTCTTCCTGCGTCACAGCGTTAATTTTTTTCAGATAAGTACGGTAAAAATCCTTAGGCAGATCGTTGATCATGATGTTCAACGCGAAAGAAGCCATACGGGCAGGGTTCTCCAAGCCAAGGGCAAAGGTGCCATTATACAGGTTCTTCGCATTCTGAAGATCCTCAGCGCTAACCTTCTCCGTACGCATGATGTTAATTTCCCTTAAAAACTCCACCACGGCACTATCTACTTTCTCGTTTCTTACCGCAGCACTGGCGCTGAATTTAGCCTGAAAACGGCCTGAGCCTGTCGAGGAGTAAGCACCATAGGTGAAACCATGTTTCTCACGCAGGTTGGTGAATAACTTCGCATCTGCGCCACCACCCAGGATCTGATCTGCTAGAAGTACCGCGTGGTAATCCGGAGAGCTCAAAGGCAAATCAACCAGGTTGGTTACCGTAATTTCCGCCTGCACCGCAGTAGGCACATCGATCAAATTAATCTCTGTCTGGTTAGGGTTGCTAACCGGAGCCAGCTTAGGTAGCGTTAAACTTGCACCCTTCCAGTCGCCAAAGGCTTTTGTTGCTAAAGCCCTGGCTGCAGCAGGGGTAATATCACCCACAAAGGTCAGATAGCCTCTTGAAGGCGTAACATATTTGCTGTACGCTGCTTTTACATCATCCAAGGTAATCGAGTTTACCGACTGCTCGGATACAAACTCGCCTATCGGGTGATTTACGCCATAGCTAAGTGCATTCACTACCCGGCCTGATATGGCCTTTGCACTGCGCTCATTCGATTTAATACCGGTTAAGGTTTGTGATTTTAGCTTGTCGAAGGACTCCTGTGGGAATGATGGGTTGCGCAAAGCTTCTGCCATCAGCATAAAGGTGTCGTTAAAATAGCGGGTCAAAGAAGAAGCAGAACCACCAGAAGAGCTCACATTTACGTCAGCCCCCATCAGGTCAATAGCCTCATCAAACTGTGCCTTTGTTTTCTTGGTCGTACCCTCACTTAACATGCCGCCCATCAGGCTCATTACGCCTGCTTTAGCACCTTCAGTAATCGGTCCTGCATCAATGCTGTAGGTTGCCGTAACTTTCGGGAGTTTGTGGTTTTCAACCACGAGCACGGTAATGCCGTTCGGTAATTTATAAATCGCAGGATCTGCGAAGGTTATGGTAGGCGCCGGACCAGGTTTAGGTTTCTGGCTTCTATCTAGCTTTTGCGCCATCACCGAATGTGCAAAAAGCCCGGTAAGCGCAAGTATGAATATTTTTTTCATGTGTTTTGAAATATTGTTGTGGTGCCGAAGCCCTGAGGGCTTCATGTTCCTGGAAAATTAATGTTAGCGGATGCGCTATTTCTTCGGTAAATAATATAGAACTACACGTTGATCCTTGTTCAGATACTTTTTCGCCACCGTTCTGATCTCTTCGCGGGTAATGGACTTGATGATATCCAGTTCCTCGTTAATGTCATTGGTGTTTTTGTTATGGAAAGTATATCCTGAAGCCAGGTTTTCCGCCACCCCAAGCATCCTGCTGTTTGCACTTACATAGCTGTTCTCAAATTGATTTTGCAGCTTTTTAAACTCCTTCTCCGTGATCAGGTCCGTTTGCAGATTTAATACCTCTGCGTCAATGTCATTCAACAGGTCGGTCAAAGGCGTGTTGTTGTTCGGCAATGCTAAAGCGATATAGGCGCCATGATTTTCCAGGCCGTAATTGAAGGCACTCACCTGCAAGGCGGTTTTCTTCTCATCCACCATTTTACGGTTTAATCTTGAACTGCCGCCGCCAGATAGTACCGAACTGATCATCTCCATCACTTTGGAATCGCGGGAGCGCATACCCGGAACACGGTAGGCCGTGAAAATTGCCGGGATCTGAATGTTCGCATCATAGGCCGTATCAATGATCTGTTTGTTAATCTCTGGCAGCTTGTAAGGTGTTTTTACCACTGGCGCACCTTTAGGTACCTCATCAAAGTATTTTTTTACCAGTGTTTTGGTTTTCTCTACATCAATATCACCTGCAATCGTTAACACGGCATTACCCGGTGCATAATATTTCTTAAAGAACGCTAAAAATTCATCCAGTTTAGCAGCATCCAAATGTTCCATGGAACCGATCGGCTGCCATTCGTATGGCGTACCTTTAAATAGATGGCGGAAGATGTTCTCTGCAAACTTACCATAAGGCGAGTTGTCGATACGCAGCCTTTTTTCCTCTTTCACAACCTCGTTCTGCGTTCTAACACCATTCTCATCAATTTTAGGGTGCAGCATGCGCTCACTTTCCAGCCATAAGCCCAGTTCCAGCTGATTGGAAGGGAACATTTCGTAATAGAACGTGCGGTCATGACTGGTGTTTGCGTTGTTTTGTCCACCATTGCTGCTCACGGTTTTCATGAACTCACCGCGTTTTAGGTTGGGACTTCCTTCAAAAAGCAGGTGCTCAAAGAAGTGGGCGAAGCCGGTACGTTGCGGATCTTCATCTTTAGATCCTACATGGTACATGACGGATACAGCTACAACGGGTGCTGTTTTATCCTGGTGCAGGATAACATGCAGGCCATTATTGAGGTCATACTCGGTAAATTTTACTTTTTGAGCAGTAGCGCCCAAGCAAAGGCCCGATAAGACCAGGGTTGCGAGGAAATGTTTTTTCATTTATTTGGATTTGCGTTTTATTCAGATCAATCAGGATCTTAAAACACCTGTTGTGCCTTAAGATCCTGAGTTTTCAATATTGGATATTGCTGGGAACGATTTAAGATCTCCAGGCTTTGTATTGGTTAATTAATCCATTTGTGGAGGCATCGTGCGTATTTACCTGCTCATTACCCTTCAGCTCCGGAAGGATGCTTTTTGCAAGTTGTTTACCCAATTCAACACCCCATTGGTCAAAGCTGAAGATGTTCCAGATAATGCCCTGTACAAAGATCTTGTGCTCGTACATGGCGATCAATGCACCCAGGCTGTAAGGCGTAACCTTTTTCAACAAGAAGGAATTGGTTGGCCTGTTACCTTCAAATACTTTGAACGGCGCCAGTTTAGCGATTTCCTCAGCAGATTTACCCTCGGCGCTAAGCTCCGCATGGATCTGCTCCCCGGTTTTGCCGTTCATCAGGGCTTCGGTTTGTGCGAAAAAGTTCGAAAGCAGTATCGGGTGGTGTTCGCCAATCGGGTTCAAACTTTGCGCAGGAGCGATGAAATCGCAAGGGATCAATCTTGTACCCTGGTGGATCAGCTGATAGAATGCATGCTGACCATTGGTTCCAGGTTCACCCCAGATCACCGGACCCGTTTCATAATCCACCTCTTTGCCGTTGCGGTCCACGTGTTTTCCGTTACTTTCCATGTCACCTTGCTGGAAGTATGCTGCAAAGCGATGCATGTACTGGTCGTAAGGCAGAATGGCCTGAGTTTCAGCGTTGAAGAAGTTGATGTACCACACGCCAAGCAGACCCAGGATCACCGGAATGTTCTTCTCAAATGGGCTGCTTTCAAAGTGCTGATCGGTGGCATGTGCACCTTTTAACAATTCTTCAAACTTATCAAAGCCCAGGCTCAAGGCAATTGGCAAGCCGAT
This sequence comes from Pedobacter sp. SAFR-022, assembly GCF_051965375.1. Classification (NCBI taxonomy): domain Bacteria; kingdom Pseudomonadati; phylum Bacteroidota; class Sphingobacteriia; order Sphingobacteriales; family Sphingobacteriaceae; genus Pedobacter; species Pedobacter sp. SAFR-022. Next base: position 655,637 of record NZ_JBQCME010000001.1, on the reverse strand, counting down.
TGCGCTCCAAAGCGAATAACGGCCACCTACCCAGTCCCAGAATTCGAACATGTTATCGGTATTGATACCAAATGCAGCAACGTCCTTGCTGTTGGTCGATAAAGCGGCGAAGTGTTTCGCGATATCTTCTTCCGCAGCACCTTTTTCCAGGAACCATGCTCTTGCAGTACGCGCATTGGTCATCGTTTCCTGCGTGGTGAAGGTCTTGGATGCAACCAGGAACAAGGTCGTTTCCGGATCTACACCTTTCAAGGTTTCCACCATGTGCGTACCGTCAATGTTCGACACAAAGTGCATGTTCAGGTGGTTCTTATAGGCTTTTAGTGCTTCAGTAACCATTACCGGTCCTAAGTCTGAACCACCGATCCCAATATTCACGACATCGGTGATCGCTTTGCCGGTATATCCTTTCCATTCGCCGGAGATAACTTTCTCCGAGAAGGATTTCATCTTGTCTAATACACGGTTCACCTCTGGCATTACATCTTTTCCTTCAACCAGGATTGGCGTATTGCTTTGGTTCCGCAGTGCGATATGCAGCACAGGTCTGTTTTCTGTCTGGTTGATGGCTTCGCCCTTGTACATGGCTTTGATGGCCTCATCCAATTTGCATTCTTTGGCCAGCTGCACCAACAAAGCTATTGTGGTATCATTGATACGGTTTTTAGAATAATCCAATAGGATATCATCAAACAAGATGGTAAACTTTTGGAAACGTTCCGGATCCTCAGCAAATAGCTGCTTCATGTTCTTCGAGTTGATGTCGATGAAGTGATCTGCGAGATACCTATAAGCTTGTGTTTCTGTGAAGTTAATTGTTGGAAGCATATGCAATAGTTTTTAATGCTAAAATAACGGATATTTAGCTCGGTAACGAAGCAATTACAAAAACTTTCTGTTAAACGGGAACCTGCTTTAGGGTTGAACCGGCCTCAAACCGCCCTCGAGACGGCGTCAACTCGCCCTTGACTCGCCCAACGGGCGGCAGAAGGGCGTATCTAGGCCCTTATGAACGCTGATTAACGTTAAACTTTGTTAAATGGCTATGAGGCTCTGAAAAGGAGTTTATCTTTAAAGCTTACATTTTCATCCATGCAGCAGATCAGATTGATTTTTGCCACTGCAACTATTGTTGCTTTTTTATCCACTACTTGTTTGTTTGGTCAAGAGAAGCTCGGATCGGCGATCAATGGGAGCTTTGTTCGTATAGACTCCAATCAGCAGCATGGCTATACCATGGACACGGAAGCCCTGGGAAAAGCTATTTCAGGCACTAGAATATTTGCGTTGGGGGAGGCAACCCATGGCACCAGAAATTTTGTTGATTTCAGGTTATCAATGATAAAAAAGCTTGTACTCGAGCTTGGCTATCGAGCCATTATCACTGAAAGCGATTTTTCGAGCACAATTGCCATGAACGACTACATTCTTAATGGACAGGGGGATGTAAGGAAATGTCTGCAGGGCATGGGATATTGGATGTGGAATAACCCCGATTTTTTAAGAACGATCGAGTGGCTTAGAGCATACAATTCGTCTGCCGCAGGCGAGAATAAAGTTCAGATTTTTGGATGTGATATGACAGTGCCTGGGGTGATAGAACAAATTCTGCGTGGACAGCACACATTGAAGCAGCCTTTAACTGAGCAATCCATGTCAGGGTTGAAAATACTCGGTGTGTGGTCTGGCAGGTCTATCTCAAAAGAAGAGAAAACAAGTTTGACGGAGCTAAGTGCAGCCTTAAACAGCCAATTGCCGCTGTACAAAGACACCAGTTTGTTCAAGCAATCCTTAAAGACAATTTTGCAGGTTGTTTCATTCCGTTTGATGGGACCGGGCAAAAATCAGTCTGCAATCCGGGATAAAGCGATGTTTGATAACATCAATTGGATATACAATATTGGAAGGCAAGGAAAAGTGATTTTTTTGGCGCATAATCTTCACATCTCGAAGAAGTCAATTCTAAGCGGCTGGGAGAATGTCGGATCACTTCTACATAAAGCCTATGGCTCTAAGTATTATTCCTTGGGACTAATTTTTTCCGAAGGCGCATTCAGAGCGCAAGACCGGGTAAGTGGAAAGTCTAAGGTGTTTAGTGTCGATTCGAACAGGCGGTCCCTTGAATTTGCATTGCATAACAGCACTATGCCCAATTTCTACTTAGATTTTTCTTTTGCGGAGAACATTAATGTCCCGGGTGAATTTTTTAATAAAGCGCAGCCGATGCGGGCGGTAGGCGCCTTGTTTTCAAACAGCAAAAGTGATGATGCAGCCAGCCTGGTTGTTGCGGTTCCCTCCGAAGCGTTTGATGGAATTGCCTTTTTCAAAGAAACATTTGCAACCGATCCTTCATTTGGCTGGAAGAAATATGAATAATTTTACAGCAACTTCCCGTACCATCTGAAGTTCGGGATTTCCACGGTTTCCCTCGTATTTGTTAGACTGCAAAGAAAAAAAAATGTCACAACCGGTCATTGTTGAACCTGATCATACGGAATGTAATGCTCCCATTCCCAGGGGGTATAGATATCCCCAATACTTTCTTCCAGCAGTTGTTTGAAAATGCTTTCCCCAGCATCATTGTTGGTCATGATAACCACGCCGATCCCTTTATCAGGATAAGCAATGCTGTAGTGTCCCCAGCCTTCATCATGCCCTTCCTTAAAAAATGCAGGCCCATGTGGCGTTTTAAATACGCCCACACCAAGTCCGTAGCTCAGTTGAATATTATCGTTTAAGGTACTGTCCTTAAGCGCAAGTGGACCGAACTGTTTGAGGGATCTGATTCTTACCTGCGGGGCAATCATGTTTTTGAAGGTCGTTTTAGAAAGCCCCTTATGCTGCATCAAAGCGGTAAAGAAGCGGCTATAATCTTCAAGCGTGGTGCACATGGTACCTGCGCAGCCCGCCTCTTTCCATTCCATAAACTCGTAGGGTTTACCAGTGGTATCATGTCCCAGTACCAGATTTTTCGCATATTCAGGATGCCAGACATAGCTGGTTTGTTCCATTTTGAGTGGGATAAACACCCGTTCACGTGCAATGCTTTCGTAATCTTTCCCGGTGATCTGTTCAATTACGAACTGCAATAAATACAAGCCTTCACCAGAATAACTATACCTGCTGCCTGGATTGAATTTTATTTTAATTTTTCCGTCAGGCTCAAACCAGCGCCAGTTCGGGAAGCCTGTGGTATGTGTCAAACACATGCCTGCGGTAATTTGCTCATAACGACTGTCCGCTTTGAGGTCCTGATAACCGCGTTTCCAACCGGGTATGTTGTACTCCGTTAATGGTTTTGAAAGATATTGTACAAGTGGTTTGTCCAACTCGATTACCTTTTCCTGCACCAGTTGTGCAACAATATAGGCGAATACGGTCTTGCTGAATGAAGCGGCATACATCACCTGCGAGGTTTTCAAGGGCTTTTGTTCGGGTACATTTGCCAGACCGAAGGCTTTCATGAATAAAGGTTTGTTATCATTATAAACAACGATGCCTAAACCGCTTACACCTGCTGTGTTCATCAGGGTCTGAATGCGAACTGTCAGGCTGTCTGCAGTGATTTGGCTGCCGTCAATACGTTTTATCGATTGTGCTTGGGCGTGAAGCGAGATGCTTGACATGCAGAGCAGCAGGAAGAAAAGCTTTTTCATAAGAACAGATTACCTCCTTCTAATTTACGAATCTACCTTGTGATTTTGTGGGCCTTATGATGTCGCCTCCGGATCAATCGGTAGGGTGAAGTAAAATGTTGAGCCTGAACCTGGGCTGCTTTCTGCCCAGATCCTGCCGTCATGGCGTTTAATAATCTCAAAACACAAGTACAGGCCGATGCCGAAGCCAGCAATCGTCTGACTTTCGGCATTATTTACCCGGTAATAGCGTTCAAAAATCTTGGAAAGGTCCGCCTCCGCCAGACCCTTACCTTCATCCCTTACACTCACCATGGCGTGACCATCCTGGATTCTGCAGGCAATATGAATCGTGCTGCCTTGTGGCGAATATTTAACCGCATTGCTGATCAGGTTGTTGATGACCTGGCCTATCTTATCGCGATCCGCCTTAACCATCATCCGTTCAGCGGCTGCGAAAACAAACTGATGATTGCTCACCTGCACCATACTCTCTTCCTCAGATTCCCGGATAAGTTCGGCCATGTCAAAACATTTACGCTCAATGTGAATCTGGTTGTTTTCCAGCCGGGAGACATTCAAAAAGCTGTTAATCAATTTCATCATGCGGTCTACCTGCCGGATGGCCTTTCCAGCCAAACTTTTACTGGAGTCGTCCGCATTCCTTGTGGCATTACGTTGTAACACCTGCAGGTAGCCGTGCATGGAAGTAAGCGGGGTTTTAAGCTCATGGCTCACCATGGAAATGAAATCATTCTTACGCTGATCATTGTGTTTTTCCTCGGTGATGTCCAGGATGGTGCCAGTCATCAGGATGGGTTCGCCTGCATCATCATAGGTCGCCTTCCCGGTAGAACGCAGCCATCTTGAGGAACTTCCCTCCCTGGGATGCAGCAGATGTTCAACCCGAAAGCTCCTTTTCTCTGTTACTGCAAGGTTGATGTGATCGCGTACATAATCGCGGTATTTTGGATCGATCATCTCAAAACTTTCGCTCAGTGTGATTGCATCGCCGGAACGAAGACCGTGAATCAACCTTGATCTTTCGGATAGGGTAAGCTTGCCGGTTTTCCAGTCGACCGTCCATATACCGAGTTCAGTAGCGTCTACCGCCAGTTGCAGGCGTTCTTCAGCCTGCTCAGCAGCTTTGCGTGCGCTAACCTGCTCGGTAATGTCCAGTGCGATACAGATGATACTGTGGCTTGAACCGTCTGGGTTCTTCAATGGCTTATAAATGAATTTATAATAACCACTTACAAGCTGTCCATCATGCTCCAGATGCGCCGAAAGTTCGTTTCCATAGAAGGTTTCACCAGTTCTATATACCTGATTCAAAAGTCCTTCAAATGGTTGGCCCTTGAGTTCCGGCAGTGCTTCTACTATTGGTTTGCCTAAGATGGATTTATCTTTCCCTAACATGGTGAGCATCAGATGGTTTGCTGTTTCGATCATCATCTGTTCACCGGTGACGATGAATGAGGCTACAGGGGCCTGCTGAACCAAGTCCCGGAATCGGCCTTCGCTTTCAACCAGGCTGTCGTACATCTGGCGCAGGTTTGCCGTATATTCCTTAAGTTCTCTATTTAACCGTCTGATATCAACGTTAGAGGTCTGCAGCTCTTTATTGATTTGTGCAAGCTCGTCGTTGCTTGTGCTGAGCTCCTCATTGCTCGTGGTAAGTTCTTCGTTCAGCGCCTGGATTTCCGCCTCGCTTGCAAGTAACCTGATGTTGCGCAGCTCCCGCTCGGTAACGTTGGCAGCACGGTGCAGAATTGCATAGGCATTTCCGGCGGCATCTTTAATTGCACGGTATTCATATTCGGAATAGCGCGTTTGAACAATTCCGTTTTTCGGGGTATCTATGACTGCTATGCCCGCATCGCTGATGCCAGTCTTCAATACCTGCTGCATCATTTTTTTAAAAGGCCGGCCTTGTAATGCTGGTACGGCTTCATACAGGGGCAGACCGATGACTTCTCTGCCCTTTCCCCAGAGTGCCAGCATGGCGTCATTTGCAAATTCAATAATGATTTCCTCGCCAGTATATATGGCCATTGCATCCGCTGATAAAGCAATGATGTCCAGTAGTGTGCGCTCAGTTAATCTTTTCTTGTCTTGCTCCTTCAAACCTGTAGTGTTTAGTGTTGATTAAGGCTTTTGAGCGTAGAGATGTTTAGAATTTCTGAAAATGATGCTTGTAGAGCGCAAAATGCTTCATTCTGCCTATATTCGGCGAGACATGTTAGAAGATTCAAGCCTAAAGTTTAAATTCCTGCTGCTGTTTGGCCTACTTTACAGTTGTACTAGGCCAAATGAACTGAAAAGAATTGAAAGCACCGCTGCATCTTACATCGCAGTTGCTGGTGTTGACACTGCGTGGTTAGATCTCAACATCAAAGGGACAACTTTCAAAGGTAAATGTGCAATTAGCTTCGCTGACAAGTTTACCGACTCTGGGGAGGTCAGAGGCCTTATTCGTGGAGATACCCTGCTAGGCGACTTTCATTATCTGCATTATGGTCTGGAATGGAAGCGGGTTGCTTTTGCGTTATTAAGGAAGGATCAAGCGTTGTATATGGCTGAGGGAGAGCAGGGGGAATATTTTAATATTCCATATTTCAAGCCGGGCGAGCTTAGGTTTGATAGCGTGAAGTTTGTGTTCCGGCCTATAACAGCTGCCAGGTAAACAAAAGCAGAAAAGAGGCTTGAATGATGGTAAGCGAGGTAAAGATCGTATGATTCTGAGCAGCTTTGTATCTGGTATAGATGATTATTGAAAAAATCGTTGCCAGGATGCTTAAGGTGTAAAAGCTGCCTGTTGAATATACCCATGGAAGGTAATTTTCAAACCTTGCGACTGCTTGCTCATGGGTTTTGGTACTCCAGAAGGCATTTAGCCACAGGATTAATGATACCAAATTGAACAGAAGTGCCGCTGATGCGACAAAAATGAAGGCCTTTTTCATTGTCCTTGGTTTTGAATTTTGAAGATACTGTTTTTCAAGCTGTAGTAGTGAATAGATGACTGCAAAAGCAGTACTCAATTGAAGTTATTCACTTATGAATAAGAAATTTGTTTGTTTAATAAAGAAGCTCAGCACCCCAATGATGCCGAGCTTCTTAGGCAATTTTTTTTTTGTTATCTGTAACTACTATTCAACAGGTTTCCAAAGAAAATGGCATTTAAGAACAAACGGTTCGTGCCAAGCCAATAACCCCGGTATGTTGGGTCATCAGCGAACAAAACGACCTTACCAATGCCGCTCGCGGTTGCGATGATTGCTGCCGAGTTGGCGACCTTGGCAATGTTTGCTTTTGAAGAATAGCCATTGATAAAAGGTGCTGCGGTGTACTGCGCTACAGTAGCGTACTTATTACTGCTTGGAAGCAGGAGGGTTGGTCCATTCTTGTTGATGAACAGCTTTCTATCGGTGATCCCAAAGGCAACTGGATGTGTGATATCCAGGTCAGCTTGAAAAATGGCTCCGTTGATCCTTTTTGAGCCTTCTACATCCTCTTGCCTTGCGTAATCCAGGCGCTCGTTTGTTGGTGCAAGGGCTGATTTAGAATTGTTTGCTTTTGCCTGTTTAGCGGCTTCGCCTTTCGTATCATCTGCCTTGCTTGCCGGTACAGCGGTAGTTACTTCTCCAGGACGTCGAAACACATCCGTTTGTGCAAGCTTTTCCTTCACTAGGTCATTTGCCACTGCCCATGCGGTTGCTGTTTGGAAAGTGATTAAAGTTCCGCCAGCTTCTACCCAGGCTTTAATCTTGTCTATCGTAGCTTTGTCCCAGACACTGTAGTTTCCGGCAGGAAGTACCAGTACATTGTAGCGCCCTAATGGCGCAGGGGCGAAGTTGCTCAGGTCAAGCTTGGAAACAGGAAGGTCAAGTTGTTGGTTTAGCAGGAACCAGACCTGACCGGCTTCAGAAGCGGTTACACCTTGCCCGAAAGCAACTGCCACTTCGGGCTTGCGGGTTGCCCTGATGTTGCTGCTGCCCAGGTCAATGCCCGCGGCGCTGAAACCGGAGCTTACCGCGGTAACGTCAATGTTGGCAATACCGGCAACCTCATTAACAGCTGCGAAGAGGGAGTCGGCTGAAAGTCGCTGCCCGACCACCGGGATCACCAGTGACCCGGGCAGAAAATCCGCTTTTCCTTTCGCTGTATTTGCACTGAAGCCTTTAAAAGCAGTTTTTACCAACACGTCCCTGCGTTGCAACTCATACAATGCCTTGGTGTAGTTGTAGTCTGTGGAATTGATCAGGTAGGCGTAGCCTGATTTGGTTCCGACAGTTTTGCCCCCTGTAGCAGGCACTGCGTTTACGGGCTCTCCTTTCGAAAAGGAACCTTTCAACTTCGCATACTTTAAGCCATAGGCATGGATGATGCTCCATCCGGTGTTGTCATAAAAGATGCTGTCTTTTAGTGTGTTTTCCTCAAAAATGGAATGTACCAGCAGGAAGTTTGGCTGTGCGGAAGGTACCACATAGGCGCTGCCCTTTTCAAATGTTTTACCCTCCTGCGTCAGGTTTGCAGGCAGTTCGAAAACTTCAATCTTATGCTGCAACAGCAAGGTCAGGAATTTGTTCGTTAGTGTTTTATCTCTGGAATCGCCGAACACGAAGGCTTTGGCGGGATTCTTTTGTCCCTGGGCAAGTGCGTATTTAAAGAAGTCTTTCTGCACCTTAAAAAGACCTGCTTTTTCAGCAACCGCACCCTTTATGGTCGAGAAGCTGGTGCTCAGGTGATTCCGGATGGTAAAGGCAAACGACAATGGGCCATTTGCAGATTCCTGCAAGATGCCGCGTGAACTGGCTTGTTCAAAGGTTGCTGCAACGGAGCCAAAGAATTTCGGGTAGGTGGAGCCATAAATCGGCGAAAGGTTATCATAATTTTCTTTCGTAAAGTACAAGGAGCCAATCTCATCAAGCGCCTGTGCATGATACTTGGCCAGGGTAACCTGGAACTCGTACAGGAACTGCGGAATGATCGGGCTTTCGTGGCTTTTGGGTGTCGGTTCAAAATAGTAGGTGGCATTGGTGCCCTGCTCATGGAAGTCGATCTGCACATTCGGGTACCACTTGTGAAAGAATGCAATGCGATTACGGCTTTCAACCTGCACCAGATTCAGCCAGTCGCGGTTCAGGTCGGTAAAGTAGTGATTGGTACGTCCGTTTGGCCACCCTTCCTGGTGCTCTTTGTCCAATGGGTCACCTACGGCAGGGAAGGAATGGTATGCATTATGCCAGTTTGCCGCACGGTCCCTGCCATCAGGATTTAACGCCGGGTCGATGAAGATGACCGAAGCGGAGAGCCAGTTCTGCGTCTCTGCATCGTCACTTGCAGCAAGGTAGTAACCAGCTAGTAAGCTGGCTTCTGTGCTGGAAGTTTCGTTGCCGTGTACACCATAACCCAGGTGAATGATAACAGGAGCACTGGTCCCAAGTACCGCTTTGCTGGGGTCTATTTGATTGAGGTGTTCCTTTCTGATGTTTTCCAGATTGCTGTAGTTCGCAGGAGAGGTGATGGTAACAATGATCTGCTCGCGCTGCTCATAGGTTTTGCCAATACCTTCCACATGCACCCGGTCAGATACTTTTGCCAGCTCCTTAAAGTAGGCAATAACCTGGTCGTACCTGGTGTAATAGCTTCCGATGGGATAGCCTAAAAACTGCTCCGGCGTAGGAATTTTGGGGTTCAAGCTGGTGGCTTTAGGAAAGAAGTAACTGTTCTGCGCCCAACTGTTGAAGGATACAAGTATGATAAGCAGCAGCGCCAGTTGGATGGTTTTTAGAATTCGTTTCATGGTTATGCGTTTGGTTTAGATTAGTAGCCGGGGTTTTGAGTTAGATCAGGGTCGGATTGTACGTCGGATAGTGGCAGTGGAAAGAGCCAGAAGTTACGGTCTGTCAGGCCAAGCACAGCTGCGGCTCGTTCCGTTCTGGCCAGATCAAACCAGCGGTGTGCTTCAAAGGCAAATTCGATTGCATTCTCCTCTTCAATGGCTTGCAATAAGCTGGCCTGTGTATTGGCTGCTGTTACTGGCACATCTGCCCTTGCGCGAATGATGTTCAGGTCTGCAGCTGCTTCGCTGAGCTTGTTTAAATGCGCTCTGGCTTCAGCACGTATGAGGTATAGTTCTGCAATACGGATGAGGTAAGCCGGGTCGGTGCTGGTGCCTGCGGTGTTATACAGCACACCATAAACGGCATTGCCAGTACCGGCAATCAGACTTTTTCTGCTGCCCCCTACGGCCGGGTCGTTTAATTTGGTGATCAAAGCTTCGGATGGTTTTAGCGTGTACTGTCCGCCAGCAGAACTTGGATACCATAAGTTCCAAAAGGTATTGCGGTCGTTTGCTGAAAAGGCAATCTCCAGCACAGATTCTGTACTTTGAAAAGGCGCCGTAAAGAAGGTATTGTAAGGCTTCACCAAGGCGAACTTCGGATTGTTGATCACCTGGGTGGCATAATCTTCCGCCTCGGACCACTGTTTCCGGTACAGATGCAAACGGGCCCGGAGTGCAAAAACGGTACTCTTCTGCGCCCTGTTTCGGGTTGTCGCATCTTCAGTCAGCAATGCTTCTGCCTTGATCAGGTCCGCCAGCACCTGGTCATAGGTCTGATCCAGTGTACTTCGCTTTACTCCTTTCAAGGAACCAAGGTCCTTCGTTGGTTCCAACTGCAGCTGCACGCCGCCCCAGCCGCGGCCAAGGTCAAAGTAAGCCAGCGCACGGATGAAGTAGGCTTCGCCCAGGATGCGGTCTTTCTCGGCACTGCTTAGGGTAGGGTCGCTTACGGCCGGCACATAGGCGATCACGCTGTTTGCCGAATTGATCGCCCGGTAAATGCCCTGGTAGGTGGCGACCGTAATCACATTGTCGGTAGGAATGGCGTTCTGATCCAGCTGCAGGTATTGGCTCAATGTTCCATTAAACACCACATTGTCGGTGGTAATGGTACCCAGTGTAGGATAGTTCGCGGCATAATACTCCTGCAGCCGATCATAAGCCCCAATAATGGCTGCTCTTGCCGTGTTGGCATCTGTAATGGAACTTTCTGTCGGAAGCGCATTATTCGGTGTTTCTTCCAGGAACTTCTTGCAGGAAGATATGCTGAGCAACAGTATGCTAAGCAGTAAGGTGGTTTTGATATGTTGTAGTTTCATGGCTTTGCTTTTGATGGTTTAGAAGGTTACGCTGGCACCAAGCTGGAATGTTCTTGGTTGTGGAACCGTTGCCCAGTCGTAACCGGCCGTATTCTGATTGTTACTTTGTGAGCTCACTTCCGGATCCAGTCCTCCATAATTGGTGAAAGTCAACAGGTTGGTGCCCTGCGCATAAATCCGCAACTTATTCATTCCGATCTTTCTGGAAACTGCTGAAGGGAAAGTATAACCCAGTGTCAGGGTCTTCAGCCTCAAAAAGGAACCATCTTCCAGGTAGCGGGAGCTCAGGCTCGCCACATTACCGCCATAGTTGTTTGCTGCACCACCGTTTTCGGTTGGATTTCCTGAATAGGTGGTTAGGCGTGGAATATCGGTCACGTCACCAGGCTGCTGCCAGCGATCGAGTTGTCTTGGCAGAAAGCCAATGTTGGCCTGCGTGCCACCATGTACCATGAAGAAATCATTCATGTTCATGATCTTGTTGCCTTTCTGGAAGTAAAAGAAGAAGCTGAAATCAAGGCCTTTGAAGGTGATGTTGTTCGTTAAGCCGCCGGTATAATCGGGTAAAGCATTGCCTACAATCTGGCGGTCGGCCGAGGTAATGATGCCATCGTTATTTACGTCCTCATATACGGCATTGCCCGTTTTTGGATCTACGTACAGTTGTTTGTAGAGCTGGAACGAGTTTACGGCATAACCTTGTTTCAGGATGGAAATGTTCCTGCCTGAAGCACCCAGGCTGATGTCTGATGCCAGCTTTTCAATTTTATTCTTATTAAAGGAGACATTGAAATTGGTGGTCCAGCTAAAGTTTTCTGTCTGGATGTTTGTTGAATTGAGGCCAAGCTCATAGCCCTTATTCCGTACCGCGCCATAGTTTTGCAGGTAAGAGGCGAACCCAGAACGGTAGGGTACAGGTACATTTAAAAGCAGATCATAGGTGTATTTATTGTAGTAGTCGGCTACAATGCCGAGCCGGTTTTTGAATACGCTAAATTCAGCGCCCAGATTAAACTGGCGGGTGGTTTCCCAGGTGAGATCGGGGTTGGCAAGTTGTGTTGGGGCAATGCCGGGTTGTTCGAGGTAGTTGGCGCCGGAGGACCATAAGCCTTGGGCGGCGTAAGCACCAATACCATTCTGATTACCGGACAAGCCTAGACTTGCACGAATCTTAAAGTCGTCGAAGAAGTTCAGGTTTTTGATAAAGTCTTCCTGACCGATCAGCCATGCCACCCCTCCCGAAGGGAAATAACCCCAGCGTTTGTTTGCGCCGAACTTGGAGGATCCGTCTGCGCGGATACTTCCATCCAATATGTATTTGTTCTTGAAGGTATAACTCACTTTACTGAAAAAGGAAAGCAGCTTTGAGGAGGTACGGAAGGAAGAACCGGATCTGGTAGCGGCTACGGCAACGGAGCGTAAGCTGTTGGCGGCAAAACCTGTTCCCGTGGCACTGGTGCCCTCATTGAGCACGGTGTTGATGGTGTTTCCAATAAGTGCATTCAGGTTGTGCTGCTTGTTTTCGCCGAAGGTTTTGATGTAGGTTAGCACCTGCTCATTGGTCAATACCAGGTTCTTGTTTTCGGCGGAAGAAGCGGAACCTTTGGTCGCAATACCCGCACTGATCAATGTATTAGCATAGCTGTTATCGTATTCACTCGTATTATCAATGCTCCAGCTGCTGCGGAGTTTAAGTTCTGGCAAAAAGCTGTACTCGCCATAAATGTTGCCGATGGTTCTCCAGCCTACGGCTTTGTTGTCGAGATTTTCGATCAGTGCAATGTGGTTGTCGAAACTACCGTAGCGGGCAAAGGTGCCATCTTCATTGTAAATCGGCAGATAGGAACGTGGAAACAGTGCCGAGTTGATCACCCCGGTCGGATTGTTATCACTGCCGCTTAGGTTCCTTTCCGAGCGGGTGAAGTTTAAGCTGGTTCCTACTTTAAGTTTATCGCTCAGAAAATTATCATAGTTCAGTCTACCGGCATACCGAGTGTAATCCGAAGGCTTTACAATGGACTCCTGGTTCAGGTAGCCCAGGCTGATGTAGTACGTGCTTTTGTCTGTTCCCCCTTGGGTGGAAAGTTCGTAATTCCTGGTTTTCGCCGTACGAAACAGACCTTCGATGCGGTCATAGGTTGGTAGTGATGCAGGGTCGGGGAAAGGTAGTGTGATGGTGCCGGGATCGATGCCATTGTCGGTGGCCGTGTTAATCCTCGACTCGTTGGTTAAGCGTGCAACATCGGGGCCATTTGCAACTTCAAATTTGTCTACTGCGGTAGACCAGCCCTGTATGGTGTTGAAGTTGATCCGGGCGTTGGTATTGCGTTTACCTCTTTTTGTAGTTACGATGATTACGCCATTGGCACCCAGGGAGCCGTAAATCGCCGTAGCATTCGCATCCTTCAGGATCTGGATGTCCTCGATGTCCGAGGGATTGAGATCTGCAATGGGGTTTGATGCCTGCTGATTACCTAATCCGGCGGAAATCGGATCTGCATTGCTGACAAACACGCCATCGATGATGTACAAAGGGTCTACGGAAGCATTGATGGAGTTGTTCCCACGAACGCGGAAGGTGATGCCGCCACCGGGTACGCCCGAATTGGAGCTTACCTGAACGCCAGTTGTTTTTCCCTGGAGCAGTTGGTTGAAGCCCCCAGCGGGTTGATCCTGTACCACTTTACCGCTGACGCTGGAGATGGAACCAGCGATGTACTTTCGCTGCTGCGTGCTGTAACCAGTAACGACGATATCGTTCAGCTGAACCTGGTTTTCTTCCAGGAGGATGGTTACCGGCGTACCGTCTACAACAGTTTCTTTCTGGAGGTAGCCGATATAGCTGACTTGCAAGGTGTAAGGGAAAGCCTGGCCGGTGGAAAAAGTGAACTTGCCATCCTGATCGGCAGATACGGCATGGGTAGTACCCTTGATCTTGAGCACGGCACCTGCAAGAGGTTGTTTGGTTTTGGCATCAAGGACGGTCCCCTGGAGCCTGGATTTGATGGTGGCTGGGTTTACCTGCGCAGTACCCAACTGTACCCAAAGGGCAAGTAGGGTTACGCAGAAACCTTTTGGAAACAAAGATTTCATGGTTGTTTAGGTTGATTTTTAAGGCAATAGAATTCCTGCTGTGCTTTGCAGCGCAGTTAATCGGCAGGAAGAAATGTTGTTGTTGGAGGCCAGGCTTGGCCGCTTATCGGAAGATTAACACATGCACATACACATTCGGAAAAAGGCATTGGTAGCACAAACTTGTGGTTCGAAAGAAATGGCTAACAATTGGACTTTTTTCGCAAGGATCATATCCTTTTCTGTGGCATGTGTTGAATACATAATAAAGTCTACTAAATTACTAGGCAAATATAGCTTTAAAATTCACTATTCCAAATATTATTTTTTAAAAGCCCTGATGTGTTAGTTTGTAAAAATAATATTTGGCAACAAAGGGCTTTTCGGCCATTCGAAAGACCTGGATAGCTAAGAAATCGAATCACAGGTTAGCGTCTTGGTAAGACGAATCTCTGTTTTTGACGATCGCTTTTTGCTTAATCAAGCATATAAATTGTTTTTAAACCGTTTTGCCAGCAATCCCGTCGCTGCCTGGAGATCAATGTCTGCTACGATCACACCTGTACGACCATAAACTTCATGTGCAATGCAGGTTCCCTCAGGCGCTACGATAGCGCTGCCGGATTCGGGGTATTTAGAAGCATAGTTCGAGCTGGCGAAGTAAATGGTATTCTCCAAGGCCCGCATCATCATTGCCTTCTCGTAGTAGGGATTATCTTTATGCCCCCATTCTGTCAAGCTTGGTCCTTGCGTATCGCTTCCCGCGAAATGTGGATGAAAGACCAGCTGGGCACCTTGCTGCGCCGCCCAGCGTACCGACTCCGGGTACCGGAAGCCTTCATGGCAGATCGTTATGCCGAACTTTAGTCCGTTTACTTCGAAGATGTTTCGTTCGGTTCCGGGAATCCAGATGTTGTCTTCTGAGGGGTCCAGCTGGTTTTTAGTTTGATAGCCGAGGACCTCCCCAGTTGCGGAAACCACATGGGCAAGGTTATATAAGCCAGCTGGAAGATGCCAGTCCATGGGAACGACAATCGCAATATGATGGGCTGCCGCAATCCTGCATACTTCCCCTAATGCCGATTGGAGACTTTCTGCAGTTCGGTCTTCCTGCGTGTATGGCATGCCAGGGTAACCTGGAAGATACGATTCTGGAAAACAGATGATCTCAGCCTGCTGCGCTGCAGCATCTTCGACCAGCTGTTGCAGCCAGTATAATCCATCCTGTAAACCTTTTATGATTGGGGGAGAAGCGACTGCGATTTTCATAAACCTGGCTTTTTCTGTTAATGTTCGATTTAAAGTTAAGCGAATTTCAAGGAAGATCTATTTTTAAAAATGTCGTTTTCGGGCTGTATAAAGTAGTAGGCTTAGCATGGCAACGAAATTTGAGAAGTTAGGATGTTTTGTTTTATCTTGATCGTCAAGAAAATACGATCATGACTGACGAAATAATTAAGAATTTCCCAGGCCAATTTGCGGCTATTGACCAGGCAACGAATGATGCAGGTTTTACCATGCCTTCTGAGGCTAAGACGGGGGCGCTCTTGAGCATGCTCGCAGGCACTAAGCCGTCAGGAACAATGCTGGAGCTTGGTACCGGCACCGGACTTTCCGCCGCCTGGATTCTAGATGGTATGGATGATAAATCCACACTAACATCAATTGATAATGATCCTACCTTCCTGAATATTGCCAGGCAATATCTGGTTGATTCAAGATTAAGCTTGATTCAGCAAGATGCGGGTGAGTGGATAGCGGAGAACAGAAAATTGAAGTTCGATTTTATATTTGCTGATACCTGGCACGGGAAATATTTGATGCTGGCAGAAGTACTTGACATGCTTAAGCCTGGCGGACTGTATATTATAGACGATATGCTGCCACAGGCAAATTGGCCGGACGGACACCATGAAAAGGCACTCGAGCTTGTCGAAGTACTGGAGTCCAGAGCTGACTTAAACATGGTTAAGCTGGCTTGGGCAACCGGTATCATCATCTCCAGTAAGAAAGTATAAAAACATACCTCCCAAGCTGCAGCTAGAAGATCAGGTATTTCCGTTGCAGGAATTCATATTTGCATTTGCGATTGATGAGCTTTAATCGTAATATTACAATGTAATACAGAAATACGCATGGGACTTACAAAAACGGAGATATTCACTGCCGAACAGAATCAGCTGGCACAGCTGTTAAAAGCAATGGCACACCCCGCGCGGATTGCAATTTTGCAGCGAATTATGGCATCAAATACCTGTATTTGCGGTGATCTGGTGGATGAACTCGGATTGGCGCAGGCTACGATTTCACAGCATTTAAAAGAATTGAAGAACGCAGGAATCATCCAGGGCACAATTGAGGGGGTAAGTGTGTGTTATTGCATCAATCCGGAAACCTGGAAATTGATGGAAACACAAATTGGAGGCTTTTTAAAGTCGTATAAAGGACCGGTAAGCTGCTGTTAAAATTTTTTGTCAGCATTTATCGTAAAATTACAATGAACAGCATTCTTGATTGAAGCATCCAGAATGATCTTATTGACATTTATTAAGTATAACCTTAAAATAGATTTACTATGAAACTATCAGAAATCAAACAGCATTTGGCAGACGCAGAAAGTGTGAATTTCAGACTGGAAGACGGTACTATGGTACCAGAGCATTTCCACGTTACGGAAGTGGGTATTATAACCAAAGATTTCATCGATTGCGGCGGTGTTGTGAGACACGAGAAAGTGGCCAACTTCCAGCCTTGGGATGCAGATGACTATGAACACCGGCTAAAAGCGGGCAAACTTCTTGGTATCATAGCATTATCGGAAAAGGTACTTGGTATGGAAGATCTGGAGATTGAGGTGGAGTACCAATCGCAAACCATTGGAAAATACGACCTCGGTTTTGACGGAAAAGACTTCCTGCTTGTTGCGAAGAAAACCGCTTGTCTCGCAAAAGAGCAGTGTGGCGTTCCGGAAGTGAAACCTAAACTGCAGATGCAGAATCTTGCAGCTTCTGGTTCCGTATGTACCCCAGGTGGCAGCTGTTGCTAAAAGTTGCTTATTTCCAGTGCATTGCCACAAGGTCTGCAACATTCCAAACCCAGGCGCCGACCAGGGAAGAATGGGATCGAGGACATCTGTCTAATCTGAGGTATGTTTTGCTCGAAAACGGGCAGGCTGCGGGTTGGGCAGCACTTTCTCCGGTTTCCGGGAGGTGTGTTTATGCAGGTGTAACGGAGGTAAGCTTGTAGGCACAACATAAAAGATTAAAAATAATGAAGAAAATATTAGTGTTATGTACTGGCAACAGCTGCAGAAGTCAGTTAGCCGAAGGATATCTCCGGCATTTTGCAGCTGGAAAAGCTGAAGTTTACAGTGCTGGCGTTGAAACACATGGTGTTAATCCCAAAGCCGTGGAAACAATGAAAGCTGATGGCATAGATATCTCAAAACATACTTCAAATCATATTAACGAATACCAGGATATGAACTTTGACTACGTGATCACGGTCTGTGACCATGCCCGGGAGGTATGTCCCTTCTTTCCTTCTGGTGCAGAAAAGTTTCATTATAACTTTCCCGATCCTGCAAAAGCGACTGGCACTGCCGAGGAGATCATGGAACAATTCCAGACCGTCCGCGATATGATCAAACAATATTCAAAAGCGTTTATCGAAAAGCATATCTAAATTATGTCTGCAAATAATTGTGCACCAGCTGCGGAAAGAAAAAGGTTAGGCTTTTTAGATCGTTACCTTACCTTATGGATCTTCCTTGCCATGGCAAGCGGTATAAGTATTGGCTACTTCCTGCCATCCTCCTCCAGCTTCATCAATGCTTTCTCCAGTGGCACCACGAATATTCCGCTTGCGATCGGTTTAATTTTGATGATGTATCCACCGTTGGCAAAAGTGAAGTACGAGAAAATGGGCGAGGTATTCAAAGATACCAAAGTACTTAGCATTTCGCTGCTGCTGAACTGGGTTGTTGGTCCAATCCTCATGTTCTTCCTGGCGATCTTTTTTTTAAAGGAATACCCTGAATATATGGTCGGCTTGATTTTGATTGGATTAGCGCGTTGTATCGCGATGGTGGTGGTGTGGAATGAACTTGCAGAAGGTAACCGGGAATACGCTGCAGGTTTGATCGCCTTGAACAGCATCTTCCAGGTGCTCTTGTACAGTGTTTTTGCTTACCTGTTTATTACCGTTTTGCCGCCGTATTTTGGAGTCGAAGGTCTCGAAGTGAATGTTACCATTGCTGAAATCGCAAAAAGCGTGGGAATTTACCTTGGAATACCTTTTGCCTTGGGAATCATCAGTCGTTACGGCTTGATCGCGTGGAAGGGGGAGGCATGGTTTCAGAACAAGTTCGTGCCTTTGATATCGCCCATTACCCTGATTGCCTTGTTATTTACCATTCTGATCATGTTTAGCCTAAAGGGTGAGCTGATTGTTCAGATCCCACTGGATGTGCTGCGAATTGCCATTCCACTGGTTATTTATTTCTCGCTCATGTTTGTTTTAAGCTTTTTCGCAGGGCGCTATTTCGGTGCAGATTACTCCAGGAGCACATCTATCGCGTTTACAGCTACTGGAAATAACTTTGAGCTGGCAATTGCAGTGGCCATCGGGGTATTCGGGATCAACTCGGGGCAGGCCTTTGCCGGCGTGATTGGGCCACTTGTTGAAGTGCCCGCCTTGATTGCGCTGGTGAACCTGGCATTTTATTTTAGAAAGCGCTATTACCGGGCTGAGCTGAAAAACTAATAAAGCAGTAATAAACCATGATACAAGCCCGAATGCAGGTATTCTTAGAATTATTTTAACTTTGAGATTATGACAAAAGAACAAATACAGGATTTAAGGGACAGAGTAGCGTCGCTGAGGAGGCATCTTTGACGTCGAAAACCGACTAGAAGATATTTATATCGCGCAGCAGCTCACGCTGGCGCCAGATTTTTGGGATGATCCTAAGAAGGCTGAGAAGCATCTTGCTTCATTGAATAGTATGAAAGTGTGGACGGACGCCTGGCAGCAGGTGAATGCCATGCTTGAGGATACCGAAGTGCTTTTCGAGTTTATGCTTGCTGGTGATGCCAGTGCAGAAGAAATGCAGGAACAGTACGAGAAATGCCTTGCAGCGATCGAGGACCTGGAGCTGAAAAATATGCTCAGCAGTAAGGAAGATCAGCTGCATGCGGTAATGCAGATTACGGCAGGCGCAGGAGGTACCGAAAGTTGCGACTGGGCCGCCATGCTGATGCGTATGTACATCATGTGGGGGGAGAAGAATGGCTACAAGGTTACCGAGCAGGATTCCCAGGAAGGGGAGGTGGCAGGCATTAAGTCAGTAACCCTTCAGTTTGCCGGCGAATTCTCTTATGGTTATCTCAAGGGTGAAAACGGTGTGCATCGCTTAGTGCGGATCTCGCCATTTGATTCCAATGCCCGTAGGCATACTTCTTTTGCCTCGGTGTACGTGTATCCGCTCGTGGATGATTCCATTGAGATTGATGTAAAAGATTCGGATGTAGAGTTTGAAACTTTTCGCTCCGGTGGTGCTGGTGGACAGAACGTGAACAAGGTTGAAACGGCGGTTCGTTTGTACCACAAACCTTCGGGTATCGTGATCAAAAACCAGGAATCTCGTTCACAGCTGCAGAATAAGGAAAATGCTATGCGCTTACTGAAATCCCAGCTTTATGAAGCGGAAATGCGGAAACGTATGGAAGCGACTGCGTTGATCGAGGGATCCAAGAAGAAAATTGAATGGGGATCGCAGATCCGCAACTATGTGCTGCACCCTTATAAACTGGTGAAGGACCTTCGTACCAATTACGAGACTTCAAATGCACAAGGTGTATTGGATGGGGATCTTAATGAATTTCTAAAGGCATATCTGATGGAATTTTAAACTGAAATATATTGTAAGATAGCCTCATGCAGAAGCACAAGACTATCTTACAATATTAATGCTTGATTACATGGGTGTCTCGTACACTGCTAAAGGTCAATGCTAAAAGCTTCCAATCACTATTTTCCTTTTTGTAGACCTCAGTAACGGTGAATTCATTTAAAGCGTCGTTGCCACGAACATGAGCCGTTAAGGTAATCCTGTTCCAGACAATCGCAGTGTTACTGTCTATTACCTCCACAGCAACATCATGAACATCAGCCTTCTTGTACCAGATGCTCCCTGATTTAATAATATTGAGTTCCTCGTCTTTTTTCCAGGTTCCACTCATATGTACAAACTTGGATTTATCGTGAAACAATGCAGCAAGTTTCTCGACATTTTTGTCGGCCATCCATTGCCACTTGCTTTTTGATAGTTCCTTTATCTCTTGTTCCGTATTGGTTGTAGACGTTTGCCCGATAGAACCTTGTAGATTCATGAAGAATAGAAAGAGGACTAGAATTGATGTTTTCATACGAATATTGATTTAAATATGGGTTTAGAAGTTAGCAAGATATACACTGTCAGGTACGGCTTCCAGCCAAACTGTAGGACCTTTTTCTCGACCTGTAACGGCAAGCTGAACAAATGCGCTATCTGCACTTGCACCGTGCCAATGGGCCAAGTTAGGCGGGCATTTAACCACATCGCCCTTGCGTAAGATCATTTTTGACTTTCCTTTTTCCTGGTAATAGCCAACCCCAGCGGTAGCCAATATAATCTGACCAGCTGGGTGCGTATGCCATTTGCTTCTTGCACCGGGAGCGAATGTGACATTTCCTACTGCCGTTTCATTCAAGCTGTCTGCATCCACAAGCGATTTCACCCAGACCTCACCTACAAAATTATCATTCGTATTTTTATCACCTTTAGGGAAAATAGGTGCTGCTGTATCTGCCAATTTTTGATCTTGGGTACAAGCCATGATGGTGGCGGCTACAAGTGGTAGAAAGTATTTGATCTTATATCTCATTGGTTTGACATTAAAGGTTGATTTTATAGAAATTAGTGAGTTTGCTTACTGCCTGAGTTACATATTCGGGTTTCCAGTAGGTTTGAATGTGAGTTGCTCCATTAATAACAAAGAATTCCTTGTTTTTGGCGTTGACCGCTTTGTTAAAAGCTGTATCTGTCATATACTTTGTATCCGCATTGCTGCCTGCAATCATGAGCAACGGTTGATTGATCAATTCCATGTTGCTGGTGGCATCCCAGGTCATCAGATCAAGCATACTACTCATAGTGTATAAAAAGGTTGAATTCGGGTGCGCATGGCTGCGATAATAGTATTCATATCCCTCGCGATAAAGATCAGTTGAGGTTTTTGCGATTTCTTCATCTGTGATACTTGCAACGCCAGCATATTGAATATTGCCACCTGCAGCTTCCTGATTGCGACCATCGCTTGCTTTTTGTAGACGTTCCTGAATAGTAGCTACCTGAGTATGCTGAAATCCATTTCGCCTTACCTCGCCAGAATTAAACATGCTTAAAGTAGCGACCGCTTTAAATCGTTTGTCTCCCTGTGCGGCTTTCAAAGTGTACCCACCACCACCACAAATTCCTAGAACGCCTAATTTGCTGGGTTCAACACCCGGATATCGACTGATGTAGTCAGCCATACCATGTATATCTTCGACCCGATTTGCCGGTTTGTCCGTATGACGTGGTTCTCCGCCACTCCCACCCTGGTAAGCCGCATCGGCAACTATAGTTACATAGCCAGCTTCAGCTAGACGTTGAGCGTACAGGCCTGCAGTCTGCTCTTTAATCCCGCCATTCGGGTGTGCGATGATAATGGCTGAATGTTTACCTTCAGCCGTATAGTTTGCAGGAGTGTAGACGTTGGCAACGATTTCGATTCCGTTAAGCTTGTACTTAACCGGGTGAATATTCACCTTTCCATTTTCATTTTTAGTAATTGCTCCTTCATATACCAATGTATAAGGATTCTGTTTATGCCTTTGTTGAGACTTGACAGGAATTGATGTCCAGTTTACAATGAATAATGCCATAGCTAGGATCGTGCTTATTCTTTTCATTCAGCTATCAGTTTTTGTTTTTCAGGACTTCGCTTAACTCGTTTTTCGCAGCCAGCGTCTTTTCTTTGCCAATAATGGGCTTAACAACGTCGATAAACTGTTGTAATTGGCCCGCTGTTAAACCAAGATTAAGGCAGATGTTTAAGTGGGAGCGTAGCATCGGTTCAGCAGCCCCGATACTGCTGATCACAGATATCGTCACCAGTTCACGGTCTTTATAGCTGAGCACATCCCGTTCAAAAATGTCTGCAAACAGATGTTCTTTAAGGAAGACCTCCATGGTTGGTGCAAAAGCTGCATAGCCCTTTTTAGGGCCGATTTCTTTTACACCGGTTAGCTTTTCTAATATTGCTTTACCGCGATCAAACTTGTTTCCTTCGGGCGTAATTGCCGATGCTTCAGCACCCATGACATCATTGATGCCCTTGGATTTACGTTCGTCTAAAACTGTCATTAAGGTTTGCAAGCCACGAATGCTTCGTGGAAATCCACAATAAGCATAACTATGCAATATGGCTTCTTTGATTTCGTTTACCGTCAGTCCCCCGTCTAACCCGGTATTTAAATTTCCTTTCAAGGCCGTTAGGTCGCCTTTAGCAGTTTGCGCAGAAATGGCGATCAGGCTTTGCTGTTTTGCAGTCAGCGAATTTTCTTTTTGCGGAGCCTGCGCCTTGACTTTCGAAAAGAGCGAAATGGTAAGTACCAGAATTATGCAGATTGCCTGCATGTTAAACCTTTTCATATGCTTGAACTATTTTTTAATTCCAATTTTTTTCAGCCAGTTTCGCACCTGTAAGTTTGCCTGTTTTTCCTTCTCGCCTTTCATCACAAAAAGAATCCCGTCACGTTCTATTCCCCCCTTGATGGAGAAACCCTCCAGGATTTTGCTGTCTGGTGCCAGCGCTTCTACGGTTTGAAAAGTGCTCCCGATGCCATAGCCTGCATTGGTGTTGAATGGGATAATCGTTTTTCCTTTTAGATTGTAGCTGCTCAGAAAGGTTTTTATCGGGGGCGGTAGTTGCATGCCCCAGGTCGGAAAGCCTACAAAGATGATGTCGTACTGTGTAATATCGTCGATTTTAGTCTTGAGTGCCGGCAAGTAGCCCGTGCTGTTTTCTTTTGCTACTTGGTCCACAATAGCCCTGTAGTTCTTCGGATATGGCTTTTCTAATTCTAAAGACACCAACTTTCCGCCAGCCTGCTTTTGAATGATCTCTGCAATTGCCTTGGTGTTGTTTGTCCTTGATAGATAAACAATGAGCACTGAATGCTGAGCCCTTAAACAACCACAGCCTATACACATGATGGTTATTAACAGCGTGCTGAATTTGATTAATGTTTTCATAACTCCTCGTTAATCACAAATATCATGTGATTTGAAGCGCTTACTGTAGATAGATTACGGAGATGGTAACCAATGTTACTGATCAAGGCCTTTTTCTTCTAACCAGTCCGACAGCAAATCAGCGATTTGGACATTATTCAGATCTGAAAATGGAAAGTGGGTATTACCATTGATTCCAAGCTCAGGCAAGTGCACTACTTTTGCATCACCTCCATGTTGATTGATGGTTGCCGCCCAAATTTTTGCCATTTCAAGTCCTGACCGCCAGTGATCTTTGTTCCATACTGTGGTTGGTTCCTTTGCAATGTTATCGCCGTAATAAATAACGATGGGCAATTTCGTCAACTTCATAAAATCAGACAAGGGGATTTCAGTGCCATTCAGGGCTCCAAACAATCCACTTGATTTTATGGGTTTGGGGAGTTCACCTTTAGGGAAGACAAAGCCACTGTAGGGCTCATAGGCGACAATAGCTTTTACCTTGTCGTTTTTAATTGCTGTGCTCCAGCCCGGGCCGCCTCCCTGGGAATGTGTTACTAAAATACCCCCTCCAATTTTTTCAAGCAGGTTCGAGATCGCATCCGAGATCACATTGGCATCGAACGGACCGGTATTTGGGGTCATTTGCCTGTAGAACTGTTCTAATGCCGCAGTGTCTTCAGGAAATTGCACGCCGGGGAAATATTCCGGGTAGTTACCTATTCTAAATTGGGCAAACCAAAATTGTTCATCTGCAACCGGCGCCAGGTTTGCTGCAATCATACTCCGTCCTGCAGCACCACGTCGTGGTTGATCAAGCAGGTAAACGCCAAAACCTTTTCTTAAAAAAATATTCTGGAAACCATCGCGACCATCCGGTGTAGTTTCCCAGGTTTTCCTGGACTGTCCGGCGCCATGTAAAAAGATCATTGGATACTTTTTTGGACGAACCGGTATTTGGTAAAAGACATAAGCATGATCACCATGATAGGTTTGTCCAGCAGGTTTAAGGGCATCATTCAGGTTGAACTTTCCAGGTTCTTTTTTCTGAGTTCCACCAATAGCAAAGCTGCCCTGCGTCTTGATTATCAAGGCACTTTCTTCAGCATGGGGTTTGAAAACCTTGCATGCTGAAGAAAGTGATAAAACGATGCTTAGCGCTAAAATTGCTTTTCTTCTTTCCATAATTTTCTTCATCAGTCATAGCGTTATTTGCCAATCATCTTTTGATTTTGCTGCGAATATCGATGGCCTTGTATTTCAATTTGAGATACTGCAGCTTCAATTTCATTTAGATCATGTGTAGATAGTTGAACACGGGCAGCAGCGATATTTTCTTCCAGGCGATGTAATTTAGTGGTTCCTGGTATGGGAACAATATATGGTTTTCGCGCCAACAGCCAGGCAAGCGCTATCTGGGCATTCGTCGCCTGGTGCTTTTCAGCGATCGTAATTAGCAGGTCCACCAGCACCTGGTTAGCTTTCCGGTTCTCTTCCGCAAAACGTGGTACCGTATTTCGAAAATCATGCTCGTGGAATTTGGTGTTTTCATCGATTTTGCCGGTGAGAAAGCCCTTACCAAGCGGGCTGAATGGCACAAAGCCGATTTCAAGTTCTTCTAGAAGAGGTAATATTTCCCTTTCAGGTTCACGCCACCAAAGCGAGTATTCACTTTGCAAAGCCGTAACCGGTTGTACAGCATGTGCTTTTCGGATGGACTGAACTCCTGCCTCGGAAAGTCCAAAATGCTGTACCTTGCCTTCCTGGATTAGATCTTTAACCGTCCCAGCGACATCTTCTATTGGCACATTGGGATCCACCCGGTGTTGGTAGAACAGGTCAATGCGATCAGTTCGCAACCTTTTAAGTGAAGCTTCAGCAACTGCCCTGATGGTTTGCGGGCGGCTGTCAAGTCCTTCACTGGTCTTTGCGTTTTTGAAGCCAAACTTGGTCGCTATTATGACCTCATTGCGAAATGGGTAAAGTGCCTCGCCCAGCAACTCCTCATTAGTATAAGGGCCATAAACCTCGGCTGTATCGAAGAAAGTGACGCCGCGCTCAAAGGCTGTTCTAATTAAATCGATAGCTGTTTTTTTATCTGCTGCCGGTCCGTACCCGAAACTCATGCCCATGCAGCCCAGTCCAAGTGCGGATACTTCCAGCCCAGTTTTACCTAATATTCTTTTTTCCATTTTTTTGTTTCTAAATGTTTATTGATCCAGTTTTCTTTCGCCCAACCACTTTACCATTGCAGGATCGCGGTGGTCAAAAAAGCTGCTGGTATTGGTATCTAAGGCTTTAATGGTTTCCATTTCCTCGTTACTGAGCTGGAAATCAAAGATGTTAAAGTTCTCTTCCATTCTTTCTTTTCGAACAGATTTGGGAATGGCAACCACGCCGCGCTGGGTGAGCCAGCGGAGCACCACCTGAGCAATCGTTTTATGATGCTTGGCTGCGATAGCTCCAAGTACTTCATTATGGAAGATGTTATTCTTACCTTCCGCGAACGGTCCCCAGGATTCTATTTGAACATTATGTTCTTGCAAGAACTGCTGGGCAGAAATCTGTTGATGAAAGGGATGGGTTTCAATCTGGTTAACTGCAGGTACGACCTCGTTGTGCAGCATCAGGTCGATCAGCCGATCCGGATGGAAATTACTTACGCCTATAGCTCTGATCTTTCCTGCTTTATATAAATCTTCCATTGCCCGCCATTCTCCATAAACATCACCAAAAGGCTGATGGATCAGGTAAAGATCCATATAGTCAAGCTGCAGCTTCTTCAGAGCGTTTTCAAAGGCTTTCATGGTCCCATTATATCCGTCAGCTTGTATCCAAAGTTTAGTGGTGATAAAGAGTTCCGATCTTGGCACCCCACTTTGCTTTATTGCCCTTCCCACCGCCACTTCATTTGTATAGGAAGCAGCAGTATCAATAAGGCGGTATCCGCTTCCAATAGCCTGCAATACACTGCGCTCACACTCCGCGAGATCTGTGACCTGGAAGACTCCAAAACCCAAAATGGGCATCTCAATGCCGTTGTTTAATTTAACTGATTCCATTCCTCATCCGGTTTAATTAATTACCTTCTACAAATATCCCCTTGGTAATGAGCGGGAATGGTATATAAATTCCTGCTTTTACTACCATTTTTACTGATCGGAATTCTGCTCTAGTAACAACCTCGTTGAATTTTTTATGTTTGTATAAACAGACAAATCAGTCATGGAAAAAGAATATAACTTTAAGACAATCAGTGAATATAATAGCTTTAACAACCATGAAACACTGCACCCACTGGTGAGTGTGATTGACTTTTCAAAGGCTAATAAAAGAACTGGTTCTAAGATGAACTTCGATCTCTATTGTATCTTCTTAAAGGATGTAAAATGTGGTGACTTAAAGTATGGTCGTCACAATTACGACTATCAGGAAGGCACATTGGTTTTTGTTTCACCTGGACAAACGATAGATGTTGAGAATAAAGTAGACGTATACCAGCCTATGGGCCATGGTCTGGTATTCCATCCAGATCTGATCCGGGGAACTTCATTGGCGAAAGTGCTTGGCGATTACCATTTCTTCAGTTACCACACCAATGAGGCTTTGCACCTTTCCTCTAAGGAGCGGCAGTTGATACTAGATTTATTCCAGAAAGTTAAAAGCGAACTTGAGCAGTCGATAGATAAACACAGTAAAAAGCTAGTTGCTTCTACAGTTGAGTTGTTGCTTAACTACTGCGATCGATTTTATGATCGTCAGTTTATTACAAGAGAAACAGCCAACAAAGGTGTTCTTGAAAATTTTGAGGAATTGTTAAACGGATACTTTAAATCAGAAAAACCTTATACCATTGGACTGCCGTCTGTAGCGTATTGTGCAGAGCAGCTTCATTTTTCAGCCAACTATTTTGGAGACCTTATTAAAAAGGAAACGGGAAAAACCGCACAGGAATTTATACAGGAAAAAATTATTGATGTTGCCAAGGATAAGATTTTTGAACGTGACCGCTCGGTAAGTGAGATTGCTTATGAACTTGGGTTTAGATATCCGCAGCATTTCATCCGGCTTTTTAAAAAACGAGTAGGGCACACACCGAATGAATACCGGATTCTCAATTAACAAGCAACCTTCATTAACCAATATAATCTTATGAAAAATGTTTTTTTTACACTGTTGATTCTCATTGGCGGTGTTTATACCTCTATCGCACAGGCGCCTGCGGGCAATCAAGCCGCTCCAACCAGGACGGAACAAGTACTGCTGGATCTTTCAAAAAAGAAATGGCAATGGATGGCTGACAAGAATGTGGATTCGCTAGGTTTATTGTTCCATTCCAAGGCCATGTTTGTACATATGGGTGGCAGCTGGGGAACCGAAAGAGAGCTGGATGTCATTAAGTCAGGAAATATTCATTACAAAAAAGCTGAGGTCTATACTGCTTCGGTTAAGATGATTGGTAATACCGCGATCCTTTTGAACGACATAGATCTGGTCGCCGTCGTGGGTGGCAATGAGGTCATCAATCCTTTCATGGTTACAGAGGTGTACATTCAGGAAAATGGAAAATGGAAAATGGGTTCGCTCACGTTTTCAAGGCTCGCCAGACCAGTTAAGCTGCAAGCGGGTAAGCAATAGTAATTACAGCTCAAATCTAATCCAACTCTCATGAAAAACTTTCTATTGGGCCTGGTTCTATTTATCGGCTGGTCAGCTCATGCTCAGGAGGCTCCTCCAACAGTACGTACCCGTGCCGGGATTTTGCAAGGCCTGATCGAAGGAGATGTTTCGGTTTTTAAAGGAATACCCTATGCTGCTGCACCGGTAGGAGCGAATCGTTGGCGCCCTCCCCAACCGTTTCCGGCCTGGCAGGGTGTGCGGGCTGCGACAAAGTTCGGAACGGATCCTGCACAAATGGGATTCCCTCGCAGTGGAAATAAAATTGCTGCGACATCGTCGGAAGATTGCTTATTTTTAAATATTTGGCGCCCGGCAAATGTCTCGTCTGACGCTAAACTGCCGGTCATGGTTTGGATCTATGGCGGCGCTTTTGTGTTTGGAAGCGGTGCTCAACCTGGGTATTCAGGGGTAAACTTTGCTAAACAAGGGGTAATACTCGTGACCATCAACTACCGCCTTGGTCGTTTGGGATTTTTCGCTTTCCCGGCGCTTAGCGATGAGCGGCAAGATGAGTTTAAAGGCAATTACGCTTATATGGATCAAATTGCAGCACTTCAGTGGATTCAAGAGCATATTTCTGCTTTCGGTGGGGATCCGAAGAATGTGACCATTTTTGGGGAATCTGCAGGTGGTGTATCTGTGCAATCGCTGCTAACGATTCCAAGCGCCAGCGGCCTTTTCCATAAAGCAATTGTGCAATCTGGAGGTGGTCGTGACGGAGTGCTGACCGGGCGCCCCATTAACAAGGAAAATGTTGATAGATATTACCCGGTTTCGGCTGAGCAAATAGGTGTTAATTTCGCTAAGAAAAAAGGAATTGAAGGTACGGATGCAGCAGCGCTTGTTAAATTACGTAGCCTGAGTGTTGAAGATATCATAGATGGTGGACAGGAAACGGATGGCCCAGGTGGAGCACCTACTTACTCCGGACCTATTCTGGATGGTAAATTGGTAACTGAAACAGCTCAAAGCGCCTATGTTGCAGGTCGCGTACCGAAGGTGCCGCTGATCATTGGCTCAAATAGTGCAGAGATCGAAGCTGGATTCATCAACGCAAACTCGAAAGCAGAACTATTCGAATTATTTGGCGACAGGGCAGATGAAGCCAAAGCCATTTATGACGCTGACGGGACTACTGATTTTGCTAAAATGCGAACGATGGTCATCACAGACAAGGTATGGGCGGAACCTGCGCGTTTTACGGCAAAAGCATTTGCTTTGAAAAAAGTTCCATCCTATGTGTACCTTTTTTCTTACGTATCTCCTTCGATGAAACAACGCATGCGATTTGGGGCGGCACATGCCTCAGAAATCCCCTATGTATTTGACAATCTTAGCAGTTGGAATGGAGCGACAATAGCACCTAAAGATAAAGAGGTGGCTAAGATGATGAATACGTACTGGGTAAACTTCGCTAAGACTGGTAATCCAAATGGAAATGGAGTTCCGGAATGGCCGGGCTATGCTCCGAATGAAGCTAGAGTAATGGAAATTTAGGAAGATGGAACAGCGTTGGGTAAGGTCGACCCGGTTAAAGCAAGAACAGATCTGATAGAAAAAGCCGTTACCACCGGAACTTTCCAGTGGTAAATAAATCATTACTTAACTACATTCAGGTGAATTAAACCCAACATTAAGAATTGAAGTTGGTACGCATGCATGAGTATGATCGCTAAATCAGGTATATTAAACAACAATCTCAACAGATATGATTGCAAAACAACTTAACCAACGCAAGCATAAAGGCACATTAAGGTCAATTCTGGTCATGGCCGTGCTATTGCTAATCGTGGGCTTTATGGCCTTTGGGTCAGCAATTGGGGACAAAAAGCAGGTCTTGGAAGGCAAGCCTATCGTGGTAAAAGATAGTGTTGCTTCAGTTAAGGCCTTTGAAAAGGTCTATGCTGTACTGATGAGTCCACGTTGCATGAATTGCCATCCTGCGGGTGACGTACCGTTGCAGGGTGATGACAGTCACCTTCATTCGATGCTGCCAAAAAGGGGGGCTGATGGGAAAGGTGTGTATGCGATGAAGTGCATGAACTGTCATCAGCCAACAAACACGCCGGGCCTGCATACGCCTCCTGGAAATCCGGATTGGCATTTACCACCGGCAGATATGAAAATGGTTTTTGAAGGCAGATCACCTTATGAGCTTGCTAAACAGCTGGTCGATCCGGAGCAGAATGGGCATAAGGACATTAAAAAACTCATTGAGCATGCTGATGACGACCTGGTACTGGCGGGCTGGAACATGGGCGAGGGCCGTACTCTTCCGCCACTGAGCCACGCTGAATTTAAGAAAGCCTGGACCACCTGGCTAAGCACTGGTGCATTTGCACCCCAGGAGAAATAATCATTTAAAGCATCGTTAAGACATTCTAAATGGAAAACCTTAAAACAAATAATAGCAGGCGCACATTTTTAAAATCATCGCTCTTAGCAGGCGGCGGGCTATTGATCCATTTCAGCGGCCTTGCCAAATTTGCACTTCCACATCATGAAGCCGGGCAAGTTGCGGAACAATGGACTGAAATTAACGGTTACGTTAAGATCAGTCCTAAGAACGTAGTCACAATCCTCTGTCCAAATCCAGAGTTCGGACAAAATGTGATGACTTCACTCCCCATGATTGTAGCTGAAGAGCTGGACCTGGACTGGAAGAAAGTAGTTGTGGAGATGGGTCCGCATGACAATGTAAAATTGGGTCCGCAGTTTACTGGTGGCAGTAATTCCATGCGGATGTACTGGAAGCCGCTTCGGGAAGCGGGGGCAGCAGCACGTCAGATGCTCATACTTGCTGCGGCAGAAGCCTGGAAAGTACCGGTAGAAGAAGTTACGACAAAGAGCGGAATGCTTTATCATGATAAGAGCGGTAAGCAAGCTACCTACGGAGATTTCGCAGCCAAAGCTTCTGGAATTCCGGCTCCTAAGGGTGTTAAGCTAAAAGAGGTAAAAGATTTTAATGTTGTCAGGAAGTCTCAGAAAAATGTAGAAGGAACAAAACTCATCAGCGGTAAGCCGCTTTTTGGCTTAGATTATCAGCATGAAGGTATGCTGATTGCCATGATACATCATCCGCCAGCATTTGGCCTGACGCATAAATCTTATGATGCGACAGCTGCACTTAAGATGCCGGGCATAAAAGATGTATTTACCATAAAGGTATACGAAGAGGGCTTTGAACAGGGTGGCTTCGATGTGCGAACCTTTAATGACCTGATCGTAGTTGTGGGTAAAACCACCTGGGAGGTTATGAACGCCCGCAAAAAACTGGTCGTTGAATGGATGCCTGTCGGAGATGTTAAAAATACCATGGCTGGCCGGGACGGGAAAAGAGAGGTTGTTGTTCCAGGAGAACTTGAGCATACAACGACCCAGCTGCAGAAAATGCGGGAATATGCTAAGCGGCCCGCTCAGCAGTTGAGAAGAGACGGTGATCCGGAAACAGCATTTAAGAATGCAGCAGAGATCATCGAGCGGACTTATGATGCACCGTTCCTGGCGCACAATTGTATGGAGCCCATGAATTTCTTCGCCCATGTGACGGAGGACAAGGCACTGCTTGTAGGTCCTTTACAAGCGCCGGGATGGACCGAACCTACACTGGCCAAAGTTTTAAATCTTCCTCCAGAGAAAATCGAGATCCAGATGACCAGAATGGGGGGAGGGTTTGGCCGCAGGGCCTATGGACACTACCTAGTGGAAGCTGCGCTGATCTCCAGAAAAGCAAAAGCGCCGGTAAAGTTAATTTACAGCCGTGAGGATGATACCACATATGGTATTTACCGTCCAATGTATACTGCTACTTACCGGGCCGCCTTAGACGCCAATAAGAATCTAATTGCTTTCCATGTCAAAGGTGGTGGGATTCCTGAACATGCCATTCACGCCAACCGCTTTCCTGCTGGTGCGGTCGACAATTACCTTGCAGAAAGCTGGGAAATACCGTCTAATATTACCATAGGTGCATTCCGGGCGCCAAGATCTAATTTCAACGCGGCGGCTGAACAATGCTTTCTGGATGAGCTTGCAGAGGCCATGGGCAAGGATCCGATTGATTTAAGGTTGGAGCTATTAAAAAGAGCAAAAGAAAATCCGGTAGGCAAGAACAATGAATATGATGCAGATCGGTATGCCGGGGTGCTGAAGTTGGTACGGGAGAAATCCGGATGGGATAATGGAGCTGCTAAACCATATAGTCGTGGGGTTGCCGCTTACTTTTGTCATAATTCCTATGCGGCACACGTCGTGGATCTGGTGTTAAAGGATGGCCATCCCTATGTGGAGCGGGTTTTCAGCGTGGTGGACTGTGGCATTGTAGTTAATCCGGATGCGGCGATAAACATGGTTCAAGGCGCAGTGGTAGATGGCATTGGTAATAGCCTTTATGGTGGATTGACACATAAGGAAGGTGTGGTTCAGGAACAAAACTTTGACAGTTACCGCCTGATCAGAATGCATGAGGTCCCGAAATCAATTGATGTTTCCTTTGTGCAAAATGATATAGACCCTACTGGGCTTGGTGAACCACCTTTTCCTCCGGTGTTTGGAGCCGTAGCAAATGCACTTTATAAGGCGTCCGGCAAACGCCACTATCAGCAGCCCTTTGGTTTATCTAAAATCAACGTTTAGTTCAGCAATTTTAAACTGTCATTTCAACCATGATCACTTTAAATATCAATAAAAAAACTTACAAGTTAGCCCTGGATCCAAATACCCCTTTGTTATGGGTATTGCGGGATCACCTTGGTCTTGTTGGCACAAAATATGGATGTGGGGTTGCCCAATGTGGCGCCTGCGTGGTGCATCTGGATGGTGAGGCTGTTCGCTCATGCGTTACAAAAGCCAGTCGCGCTGAGGGCAAGAAAGTCGTAACGATAGAAGGTTTATCAGAAGCCAACGACCACCCATTGCAGAAGGCCTGGCTGGAATTGGATGTCTCACAATGCGGGTACTGTCAGGCTGGACAGATCATGTCGGCCGCGGTGCTGCTTAGGGAAAACAAGAACCCCTCAGAACAAGACATCAACGATGCTATGGCCGGGAACATTTGTCGTTGCGGAACTTATCTGCGCATTAGAGAAGCTATTCAGTTAGCTGCTAAAGCGAGCAGCTCCAAATAATACCAGCTTATTTGATGCTACCTGCTGATCAGGGCATTAAATGATGAAGATTACAGGTCTGTATTGTTTAAGATGTTCTGTAGTTCCTTCAACTCGGCAACTTTCTCTGTAGCGCCCAGATTCTCATAAGAGGAGATCAGGTTCCTGATGATTCTTCTGATAATTTCCACGTTGCTGCAAGGTGCATAAAAACCCGGCAGGGGCTCGAGCTGAAGCTGGCGAAGGAATTGGTCAACATCATGTTTTCCAAATATTGCACCTTTATTGAAAGCATTGATGTAGAACAATACGCCAAAATCATGCTCCTCACGTTTGCTTTCATCCAGATAACCTAGAATAAAATGCTGCGGCAGATTTACACCATATATAGGTATGTCCAGTTTCTGGGCAAGTGTGGAGTAAATCAGTGCCAGTGAGATCTGGTTACCTTTCTTGCTCTCCAGCACCTGGTTCAGGTAGGAGTTTTGTGGATCAGTATGATTCGTGGTGTTTCCGCGGAAACCATATACATTATAGAATATGTGGTTGATGAGTTTAACCTTTTCGATAGAACTCATTTCATATTGGAGGTTCAGCCATATCTCCCTTTTAATTTCCTCGATCTGATTGATTATTTTCTGCTCATCCAGATCCGGAAACTGGTAGCGGTTTACAATGAGCGCACCTTTAAGCAGGTCGAAGGCGCCGCTCTGGTACCAGAGATTTAGATCTTCTCTAACGGTATTGAACTGGATTTGATGCACCACATTTTCAATGCGCTGCTGCAGGGTGGCATCCGGTGCGGTTTCCCAGACATTCTCCAGGTACTCGATCACTTCATTTCCATGTTCTACCAAGCGTTTTTCTACATGTTCAAATATTTCAGGATCGGGATCGTCAAGCAGTTTCACTAAGGCGTAAATTTCTGTACTGTTATTCATAGTATGCTATTTGAATTGTTTGCCCTACTTTTGCGGCCATGGCTTTTACTTTTTTTAAGGACTATCTGTTACACCGCCTCAGCGCCAAAAGCAGGCATGGTACACATTCTCCATTTGTTTATAAACTTGCTGATGAAGTTATTTATGATAAACGTCAGTATGAAGATTATCATATCATCGAGGCACAGCGTAAACGACTATTGAAAGATGATTCCATGGTTCAGGTAACAGACCTTGGTGCCGGATCTCATTTGAACAAGGATCGGACCAAAAAAGTTAAACAAATTGCGAAGAATGCCCTCAAGAGTCCGGCGCTGGCACAGCTCATTTTCAGACTTGCAAAATTCAACAAGCCCAAGCTGATCATTGAGTTAGGCACCTGTCTTGGCATTACGACTTCCTATTTATCTAAAGCTGCTCCCAAGGCAAAAGTGATTACGATTGAAGGCTGCCCACAAACCGCCGCGGTAGCTGGAAAGAACTTCGAGGAACTGCAGCTGGAGAACATCAGACTGGAGGTTGGTAACTTCGATCATATCCTTCCAGGTATTCTGGATGCTCAGCAACAGCTGGATTTTGTTTATATTGATGGGAACCACCGCAAGGATGCAACTTTGAATTACTTCAAATGGTGTTTACCCAAGGTTCACGAAAACTCCATGTTGATCTTCGACGACATTTACTGGAGTGCAGGTATGAAAGAAGCCTGGGCAGAGATTAAGGCACATCCGCAGGTGACCGTTACAGTCGATTTATTCTGGATTGGACTGGTGTTTTTCAAGAAAGGGCAGGCTCGTCAGGATTTCAAATTAAAAGTCTAAGTATAAATTATTGAAAAGCAGGTATATGCCCGGCTTAACTATTAAAAAATATTGTCTATTTTTGCACTTTAATAAAAAGACCAAGAATGAGTACAACTAGAGGACCTATATCACAATTTTTAGAAACCAATTATCTTCATTTTAACGCTGCCGCTTTGATGGACGCTGCGAAAGGATATGAGCAGCACTTAGAGGAAGGTGGAAAAATGATGATCACCCTAGCGGGTGCAATGAGTACTGCTGAGTTGGGTATTTCACTAGCTGAAATGATCCGTCAGGATAAAGTAGCCATTATTTCCTGTACAGGTGCAAACCTGGAAGAGGACATCATGAACCTTGTTGCACATTCACACTATAAAAGAGTTCCAAACTATAGAGACCTTAGTCCGCAGGACGAGTGGGATCTTTTAGAGAACCACTACAACCGTGTTACCGATACCTGTATTCCGGAAGAAGAAGCTTTCCGTAGGTTACAGAAACACATACATAAAATCTGGAAAGACGCTGACAATGCTGGTGAGCGCTATTTTCCGCATGAATTTATGTACAAGATGCTGTTGAGTGGTGATTTGGAACAATACTATGAAATTGATCCAAAAAATTCATGGATGCTTGCAGCTGCCGAGAAAAATCTTCCGATCGTAGTACCGGGCTGGGAAGACTCTACCATGGGTAATATCTTCGCGTCGTACGTGATGAAAGGGGAGTTAAAAGCCAGCACCATGAAAAGCGGTATCGAGTATATGGGATGGCTTGCAGACTGGTATATCAACAACAGTGCTGGTAAGGGCATTGGCTTCTTCCAGGTTGGTGGCGGTATCGCCGGCGATTTCCCGATCTGCGTTGTTCCAATGTTATATCAGGATATGGAGATGCCGAATATTCCATTCTGGAGTTACTTCTGCCAGATCTCAGATTCGACTACATCTTACGGTTCTTACTCCGGTGCTGTACCGAATGAAAAGATCACTTGGGGTAAATTAGACATCAATACACCGAAGTTTATTGTGGAGTCTGATGCGACAATTGTAGTGCCTTTAATATTCGCATGGATACTAAAAAAGTAATTCAAAATATCAAATTCTAGCGCCTGGTTTT
This sequence comes from Pedobacter sp. SAFR-022, assembly GCF_051965375.1. NCBI lineage: Bacteria > Pseudomonadati > Bacteroidota > Sphingobacteriia > Sphingobacteriales > Sphingobacteriaceae > Pedobacter > Pedobacter sp. SAFR-022. Next base: position 619,796 of record NZ_JBQCME010000001.1, on the reverse strand, counting down.
CAGGCGTTGCGAAAATCAGCAAGTACAAAAAATTGCTGATTTTCGTGCTTTAAAGGCATTTTATGGCCTAGTTTAGAATGATTATAAATTGAAAATGCTGTCATTAATTTGTCATTGGTATACTAATAAACTTTACTTTTGTTCACGTTTTGATAGTTAGGCATTCGATTAAATATCAAGATCAATCATACAGTTTTAATTAAAAGCATTAAAATACTCATTATGAGGAATATCTCATTGATCATTAGAAGAGTTTGGAAGTCCGCATTCATGTTTACGGCTCTATCTGTTTTAATAGTTTCTGGTTCAAAAGCACAAGATGTTACAGAGGGAAGGACAATCTTTAAGGAGCGTTGTACGTCATGTCACGCTTTAGATCGTGATTTAGTTGGTCCTGCATTACAGCCGATCGTAGGTTCAAAAGATGAAGCATTTTTAATCAAATGGATCAACAACGCGCCTGCATTAATTGCATCTGGAGATAAAGAAGCTATTGAAGCTTCGAAATGGAATCCAAATGCGGAGATGACTGCATTCCCGACTTTAACTGAAGTTCAGATTAAAAGTATTCTTGCTTATGTAAAAGCAGGTGAGCCTAAGAAAGAGGGTGACGCTGCTGGTGCTGCTGCACAACAGGAAGTGTCTAGCTTCTCTATTGCAGGGGTGATCGCAGTGATCTTGATCTCTATTGTTGTGTTGGTGGTATTAGCCCGCGCAATCAAGATGCTTGAGCGCCTGATTCTACAGAAACAAGGTGTTGTCATTGTAGAAGCTGAAAAGGTGCCTTTATTACAAGGTATCGGTCAGTTGTTTAAAAACAAGAAGTTTATCTTCTTCTTTATCCTGTGTATCGTAGCTACGCTAAGTACATTCGGATGGATGGGTATGTGGAATACTGGTGTTCACACGGGTTACCAACCGGTTCAGCCGATCAAGTTCTCTCACGAGTTACACGCAGGTGTTAACCAGATTGACTGTCAATACTGTCACTCTGGTGCATTCAAGTCTAAGAATGCAACCATTCCGTCATTGAATGTATGTATGAACTGTCACAAAGCGGTTCAGGGCAGAGACAACAACGATGGAAACATTTCTCCGGAAATTCAGAAGATCTATAATGCTCTAGGTTACGATGCAGATAAAATGTCGTACGATAAATCTAAAGAGAAGCCGGTTGAGTGGGTTCGTGTTCACAATCTTCCAGATTTCGCTTACTTCAACCACTCACAACACGTTGTGGTAGGTGAGCAAGCGATCCGTAAAGAAAAAGGTTTACAACCAAATGAGCCAGTATGTTTTGCATGCCACGGTCCGGTTGATACCATGGAAGAAATTTATCAATATTCACCTTTGACGATGAAATGGTGTATTAACTGCCACAGGGAAGCCGAGCTGGACGTTAAGGACAATGGCTACTATACTAAGATTATAGAAGCGCATGAGAAAATCAAAAAAGGCGAGAAAATTACCCCAGCTGCTCTTGGTGGCCTGGAGTGTGGTAAATGTCATTATTAATAGAGTTTAGTTAAGAACGTTCGATTAACAGTAATATAGCTTAAATGGAAAGCAATAAAAAATACTGGAAAGGCTTAGAGGAGTTTAAAAGCACTCCCGAATTTGTTGAAAGCAACAAAAACGAATTTGCTGAGCCCCTTCCAATAGAAGATGTTTTAAATGAAGCAGGATTAAGTACGGTAACTCCGCGCCGCGACTTTTTAAAGGCGCTTGGTTTCGGTCTTGGTGCAGTAACGCTTGCTGCTTGTCAGCCTGCGCCTGTTCACAAGTCTATTCCGTACCTGGTAAAGCCGGAAGATGTAATTCCTGGAATACCTAACTATTATGTATCTAGTTTTAACGGACAGAGTGTATTGGTGAAAACCAGAGAAGGTCGTCCGATTAAGATTGAACCAAATCCAAATGCTGGTGTTTACAGCCAGGGTACCAACCCACAAGCGCAGGCATCTGTGTTGGATCTGTACGACATCTCTAAATTAAAAGCACCAGTACTGAAGAACCAGGAAACTACCTGGTCTAAAGTTGATGCTTATGTTAAGGCGGAACTTGCAAAAGTTCAGGCATCTGGTAAAAAGATCCGTATTGTTTCTTCGAGCGTAAACAGCCCGTCAACACTTGCGGTGATCGCGGATTTCATCAAAACATACCCGAACACTGCACACATCCAATATGATCCGGTTTCTTATACTGGTATCATTAAGGCAAATGAGAATAGCTTTGGTAAAGCTGTTCTTCCAAAATATAACTTTGATAAAGCGGATCTGATCGTAAGTTTCGGTGCCGATTTCCTTGGTACCTGGATCAGCGGTGAAGAATTTACTTCACAGTATGTATCCAACAGGAACAACACCAGCTTATCAAAAGGTAAAATGTCGCGCCACATTCAGTTTGAGGCTGGCATGAGCCTAACTGGTACCAACGCGGATACACGTCTTCCAATTAAATTGTCGGAAGAAGGTCCTGCTTTGATTACCTTATATAATGCGATTACCGGAAATAACCTTGCTGGTGGTGTATTGCCAAACAATACTGCTGCGGAGAAAGCAATTAAGTTAGCTGGTAAGGAGCTTGCACAAATGAAAGGCCGCGGTCTGGTTGTTTGTGGTTCTAATGATGTTTCAACACAAATTCTGGTTAATGCTATCAACTCCGCTATTGGAAGTTATGGTACAACCATCGATTTAGATACACCTTGCAGACGCTATGCAGGTAACGATGCTGCTTATGCAGAATTCGTTAACGAAGTAAACAGAGGAGAAGTTGGTGCGGTGTTCGTATTGAACGCAAATCCTGCTTACGATTCTTTCAATGCTAAGGCATTTGCTGACGGCATGAAGAAAGTTCCATTGAAAGTTTCTTTCGCTGACAGAGCTGATGAGACTGCTGCTTTCTGTGATGTTATTGCAATCAATCAAAACTACCTGGAGTCATGGGGTGATGCAAGTGTTTACGACGGATACTATACCATCGTTCAGCCTACCATTAACCCGATCTTCAATTCAAGACAGGCAGAGCAGAGCTTATTGATCTGGTCTAACAATCCTGTTGTAGAATACTACCAGTATGTTCGTAACAACTGGGAGAAAAATGTACTGCCTTTATTTGGTAAGAGCTGGAACGATGTGTTACAGTCTGGCGTAGTGTATGCAGCGGTTCCAAAGCCAGCTGGTACATACACCTTCAACATGTCGCTTGCTTCTGTAGTACCATCTGTTTTAAATACAAGCAAAGCACTTGCAAAAGACATCGAGTTGCATATCTATGAGAACAATGCAATTGGTGATGGTCGTTTTGCTAATAACGCCTACCTGCAGGAGTTACCAGATTCAGTTACCAAAGTAACCTGGGATAACTACATTGCAATGGCACCTAAGTTTGCAGAGAAATTAGGTTACAACGAATTTGACGTTGTTTCTGTTAAAGCTGCAAACGGTTATACTGTAGAGCTTCCTGTTTTGATCCAGCCTGGTCAGGCTATCGGTACTGCTTCTATCGCATTAGGTTACGGTAGGTCTAAAGCAGGTGCTGCTGGTAATGCGGTGGGTCAGAATGCTTATCCTTTCCTTTCGTTCAACAATGGTACCCGTCAGTATGCGGCAAACGTGACCACCGAGAAGACTGGTAGCAGACATGAGCTTGCTCAAACGCAAACCCACCACTCTTTCGAGGGACGTAACATCATCCGTGAAGCAACCTTCCAGGAATTCGTTAAGAATCCTGCTGCAGGATCTGGTAACCACGGTGAGAAGCATAAGACCTACGATATGTGGGATACGTTTGAAAGACCTGGACACAACTGGGTTATGGCGATCGACTTAAATGCTTGTACCGGTTGCGGTTCATGTATCGTTGCTTGTAACGTAGAAAACAACATTCCTGTTGTTGGTCGTGATGAGGTTAGAAAACGCAGAGAGATGCACTGGATCCGGATTGACCGTTACTATACGGTAAATGATGGTGACAGAAAAGTAACTGAGGAACATGAAGTAGAGGAACTTGACAACCTGGACAATGTTTCTGTAGTTCACCAGGTGATGTTATGTCAGCACTGTGAGCACGCACCATGTGAGACAGTTTGTCCGGTACTTGCTACCGTACACTCTTCAGATGGTTTAAACCACATGGCTTACAACCGTTGCGTTGGTACCCGTTACTGTGCGAACAACTGTCCGTATAAAGTACGTCGTTTCAACTGGTTTAACTACTGGAATGATTCACGTTTCGATAATTATCTGAACAATGAGTTTACACAATTGGTTCTGAATCCAGATGTAACTGCTCGTTCAAGAGGGGTTATGGAGAAATGTTCAATGTGTATTCAAAGAATCCAAACCGGAAGATTAGAAGCGAAGTTGGAGAAACGTGCTTTAAGAGATGGCGACATCAAAATGGCATGTCAGCAAGCTTGTCCGGCAAACGCGATCATTTTCGGTGATGGCAACGATCCAGAATCTGAAGTTTCAAAAGCATTACGCAGTGAGCGTGTTTACTATGTGCTTGAAGAGATTAACACGCAGCCTGGAGTAGGATACATGACAAAAATTAGAAATACAGGTACAACAATACAAGCGTAAGCTGATATTAAAGAAAATAAATTATGTCAGGACATAAGGAATCAATATTAAGAGAGCCATTAATCACCGGTAATGATATCACGTTTGCTAAGATCACAGACGATATTTTAACACCGGTAGAGAACAAGCCGAACAAGGCATGGTGGATAGGATTTATCATTTCAGCATTAGGCGCGTTATTATGGGTCTTTGCTGTAAGTTACACCTTCTGGAATGGTATCGGATCTTGGGGTCTGAACAAAACAGTAGGATGGGCATGGGACATCACCGGTTTCGTTTGGTGGGTTGGTATTGGTCACGCCGGTACACTGATCTCAGCGGTACTACTACTTTTCCGCCAGAACTGGAGGAACTCCATTAACCGTTCGGCAGAGGCGATGACGATCTTCGCGGTTATCTGTGCGGCAACCTACGTTGTGTCACACATGGGTAGACCATGGTTAGCATACTGGGTACTTCCATTACCAAACCAGTTCGGTTCATTATGGGTTAACTTTAACTCACCACTGGTGTGGGATATGTTCGCGATCTCGACTTACTTCTCGGTATCATTATTATTCTGGTACACTGGTTTACTTCCGGATATTGCAACCATCCGTGACCGTGCTGTAGGTGTAAGACGCAGAATTTACTCTATCCTTTCTTTTGGATGGACAGGTAACGTAAAAACCTGGCAGCGTTTTGAGGCGGTGTCTCTGATCCTTGCAGGTATTGCAACGCCACTTGTACTTTCTGTACACACGATTGTATCCATGGACTTTGCAACATCCGTGATTCCAGGATGGCACACCACGATCTTCCCGCCATACTTCGTTGCGGGTGCGATCTTCTCGGGATTTGCGATGGTACAAACGCTATTGTTGATCACCCGTAAAGTACTGGGCTTAGAAAACTACATCACCATGTTCCACATTGAGTCGATGAACAAGATTATCCTTGTTACCGGATCTATCGTAGGTGTGGCTTACTTAACAGAGTTCTTTATTGCTTACTACTCACAAGTAGAATACGAACAATATACTTTTATGACCAGGTTTACCGGTCCTTACTGGTGGGCTGCTTGTATGATGTATGGCTGTAACATCCTGATGACCCAGTTAATGTGGTTCAAAAAGGTTAGAACAAACATTCCATTGTCATGGGTACTATCAATCATCGTTAACATCGGTATGTGGTTCGAGCGTTTTGTGATCATCGTGATTTCATTACACCGTGACTACCTTCCGTCTAGCTGGGCGATGTTCTACCCAACATGGGTTGACGTGGCGGTATTCGTTGGATCGATTGGTTTATTCTTTACCTTATTCCTGTTGTTCTTAAGGGTTATGCCTTCAATTGCGATGGCAGAGGTGAAATTACTGCTGAAAACAGCAAGTGAGCAGTCGAAAATGGAACAGATCAAAGAAGGTCATGTTAGCAAGGAATACGTAGCAGAATACGTAGACTCTTTAGAGAAGTTTGATAGTGTTAATCAAGAACAATACGCAAAATTATAACAATGGGTAATATCAAATATATATTAGGCAGTTTTGGTGATCCTGACGAAATGATGCATGGCATTGATAAGTTGCAGGAGAACAACATAAAGATACATGATGTGTATACGCCTATGCCGATCCACGGTATTGAAGCCAAACTTGGTGTAAAAAGATCAAGACTGGATATCGCCGCATTCTTCTTCGGAATTACCGGAACCATCACCATGCTGTCTTTCGTGTACTACGCTGCAGCAGTGGACTGGCCTATTAATATCGGTGGTAAGCCACACTTTGCATTACCGGATTTTATTCCAATTACTTTCGAGTTAACCATTCTGTTTTGTGCGTTTGGTTTGGTTGGATCCTACTATGCGTCCTCACACATGTTCCCGGGAAGAGCACCTAGAGTGATGGACCTAAGAGCAACGGACGACAGATTTATCATTGCGATTGATGCTGCACAGAATCCGGAACACAGTAAAATAGATAATTTATTAAAAGAAGCAGGCGCTTTAGAGATAAAATATAACGAAAGAAAGTATGTTAGCTATGAATAAAAATAAGATAGTTTACGCCGCGTTTTTTGCCTTAGCTTTTGTTGCATCACTTTCTTCATGTGATAACAAGCGGAGCACCGGCCTGGAGTTTGCGAGAAACATGTATGATCCGCTGGCACCTGACTATGATAAGCCGAACAAGAACTTTGCAAACGGCATGACAGCACAAACGCCGCCACCTAACACCGAGCCAATTGGTTTTGTACGTTACGAATACGCAAATACCAAAGAAGGTTATGAAGCTGCCGGTCGCGAGCTTGTTAATCCATTGGAAGCGAATGACCAAAACCTGTTGTCCGGTAAAAAATACTACACTGTATTTTGTGGCCCTTGCCATGGTGAGGAAGGTGATGGAAAAGGCCACCTGGTGAAGATCGAAAAGTACAGTGGTGTACCTTCATACCACGGTGATGCTGCATCTTCAAGAGGTGGACTGATGAAAGACCTTAGTGCAGGTAAAATCTACCATACCATTATGTATGGTTTAAATAACATGGGTTCACATGCCTCGCAATTAACTCCTGAAGAGCGTTGGAGAGTGGTGATGTGGGTTCAGAGATTACAACAAAAATAAATAATAGAAAAGCAAGAGATAAATGGGAACTCATAATTATAATTTTACTGAGCAGTTCGAATTTACGGGCAAACCAAAAATGTTAAGCATTATTGGTATCGTTATCGGATTGGCTGCAATTGGATATGGTCTTTCCGATCATGAACTTCATGAAAGGACGTTTGCAAACCTGTTATTAATGGCCTACTACTTTGCATTTGTTTGCATGTCGGGCGCTTTTTTCCTGGCCTTGCAATATGTTGCACAGGCTGGATGGTCGGCTTCGATTCTTCGTGTACCGCAAGCAATGGCAAGAACACTGCCTTTAGCTGCTGTAGTTTTGGTTCTGGTAATTGGTGCTGGTCTATACACCCATAACTTGTACCACCACTGGAATGCACCAGGACTTACCGATCCAAGCTCCGAGCATTATGATAAACTTATTGCTGGTAAATCAGACTTCTTGAACATACCGTTCTTCATGGCCCGTGAAATTGTTTTCTTAGCCATTTACAGCTTCTTTGCCGTAATGTTTGCTAAGAACTCTGTGAATGAGGATTTAGAGGGTGGCTTGAACTACTACAACAAGAACTTTAAGTCCGCAGTAGTTTTCCTTGCACTTTATGGGTTCACGACGCCAATCTTTGCTTTTGACACCATCATGTCTATTGAGGCACACTGGTTCTCTACCATGTTTGGTTGGTATAACTTCGCTTCGATGTGGGTTTCCTGCTTGGCAATCATCGCTGTGATTTTGATTTTACTAAAGAAATCAGGCTACATGCCATGGGTGAACAACAGTCACTTGCATAACCTGGGACAGTTTATCTTCGGTTTCTCGATCTTCTGGACCTATACCTGGTTCTGTCAGTTCTTACTGATCTACTATGCAAACATGCCCGAAGAGACTGTTTACTTCTACAAACGTCTTGAATACTATAAGTTTTGGTTCTACCTGAACTTACTATTAAACTTCCTTGTACCGGTGTTCTTGTTAATGGACAGAGACAATAAGCGTAGTGAAAATGTACTTTTAACCGTATCCATCCTTATTATTTGTGGCCACTGGGTAGATTTATATCAAATGATTATGCCTGGATCTGTGGAAAGCCACAATGGTTTTGGATTTATTGAAGTAGGTATAGCAGCTGGTTTTATTGGATTGTTTACCTTTGCAGTATTAAGTGCTTTAAGCAAGCAGCCGTTAGTCGCTAAGAACCACCCGTTCTTAGAGGAGAGTTTGAATCATCATTTGTAAGGTGTTCATTTTAAGAATAAATATATTATAGTACTTGAAGTACAACATACTACTTTTAAGAAAATGAGTCTAAAAAATTTAATAAGTAAAAAGACATTTGCGGGTCTGGCGGTTATGTTAACTGCATTTGTAAATACCACCAGTGTATTTGCACAGGAAGCCGCCGCTGCTGCTGCAACTACGGCCAAAACTGTGGACATGGGGCCTATTTATAAATCTACGTTATTCTATGTCCTGCTATTCTTGTTGCTATGCTTATTTGTAGCTATAGTTGGAAAGGCACTCCGGGTTTATGAATTGACCCGTACTGCACAAGATAAACCTGAAGGTATTAACTGGGATAGTGTCAATGCGGTATTATTCCTTTTGTTCCTGATTGTAGGTCTATATGGCGTATACTGGGAATACACGGTTCACGGCAAGATGATCCTGCCGGAAGCCGCTTCGGTAGATGGTGCGGAGATCGACAAGATGTTCAACATCACTTTGATCATTACCACCATCGTGTTCATCGGTACCCACATTCTACTGTTTCTTTTTTCTTTCTTTTACAAATACAACGCAAACAGAAGGGCATACTTTTACCCGCATAACAATACCATCGAGAAAATCTGGACCATTATTCCAGCTTTAGTATTGTCGGTGTTGGTTGTAATGGGTTTCATCACCTGGAGAACGATCTTTTACAAGGTTGTGGATCCAAACAACAAGCCATTAAACATTGAAGTTACTGCACAACAGTTTGCGTGGTATGTAAGGTATCCGGGAGCTGATGGTGTTGTAGGTGTGAAGAACTACAAAATGGTTACTGGTCTGAATACTTTAGGTATCGACTTCAAGGATAAAAACAACCTTGATGACCAGAATGCTGAAGAGATTGTAATCCCGGTGAACAAACCAGTTCGTTTCGCAATCAACTCTAAGGATGTTATCCACGGTTTTTATATGCCACATTTCCGTGTTCAGATTCTAGCGAACCCGGGTATGATGACTTACTTTGAGTTCACACCAACCATTACGACTACAGACATGCAGGCTAAAACCAATGATCCTGCATTCAAATATGTATTGCTTTGTTCGCAAATTTGCGGTTCAGGACACTACAATATGCAACGTACCGTTAGGGTTGTTAGTCAGGAAGAATATGATGAGTGGATTACGCAACAGCCTACTTACATTAACAATGACTTAAGAAAGCAATTTAACTTGCCTGTGATTGCTGAGCCTGCGACTCCTGCACCAGCTCCTGCACCGACTCCTGGTCCTGGTCCGGATTCTCTTGGAACTGACAGCGGTGCGGTTAGAAAAACTGATTTGGCCAAATTAAATTAACATACTGGATAGTAATATTATGTCAACGATAACTTTACACGATACGCATAAACATGATGGTCATGATGCTCACGGGCATGAACATCACAAAGAAACATTCTTAACAAAGTATGTTTTTAGTCAGGATCACAAGATGATCGCCAAGCAGTTTTTGATCACTGGTATCATCATGGCTGTAATTGCGATGATCCTGTCCATTCTTTTCCGTCTGCAGTTAGCATGGCCTGACCAAAGTTTTCCTTTGTTGGAAACTTTCTTAGGAAAATGGGCTGAGGGTGGTCGAATTAAACCCGAGTTTTACCTCGCCCTGGTAACCATACACGGTACCATCATGGTATTCTTTGTATTAACCGCCGGTTTATCTGGTACCTTCAGTAACTTACTGATTCCTTTACAACTTGGTGCACGTGATATGGCATCGCCATTGATGAACATGTTATCTTACTGGTTGTTTTTAGGTGCTTGTTTGGTCATGATGGGTTCATTCTTTGTACAAACTGGTCCTGCGAGTGCTGGATGGACGATCTATCCGCCACTGTCTGCTTTGCCTAAAACGATCTCTGGATCGGGTACTGGTATGACCATGTGGTTGATCAGTATGGTTATGTTCGTTGCATCCCAGCTTATTGGTGGTATCAACTACGTAAGTACGATCTTAAACATGCGTACTAAAGGTATGGACCTTTGGAAAATGCCATTAACCATCTGGGCTTTATTCTTAACTGCGGTGTTGGGTATCTTGTCTTTCCCGGTATTGGTAGCTGGTGTTGTATTATTGATTTTCGACAGAAGCTTCGGTACAAGTTTCTACCTTTCTGATATTGTTATTGGTTCTCAGGTACTACCTAACGAAGGTGGTTCTCCGATCCTTTGGCAACACTTATTTTGGTTCCTTGGTCACCCTGAGGTATACATCGTAATTATGCCTGCTTTGGGTATCTCTTCTGAGGTTATCGCTGTAAACTCCAGAAAACCAATTTTTGGTTACCATGCGATGGTTTACTCTTTGATCGGTATCATGGTGTTATCGTTCATCGTTTGGGGTCACCACATGTTCGTAACCGGTATGAACCCGCTACTTGGTGGTGTGTTTATGATCACCACCTTGATTATTGCGGTTCCATCTGCGATTAAGACCTTTAACTATCTGGCGACGCTATGGAGAGGTAACATCCGTTTTACTCCTGCGATGTTGTTCGCAATCGGTATGGTTTCTTTCTTTATCTCTGGTGGTTTAACTGGTATCTTCTTAGGAAACGCATCTTTGGATATTAACCTTCACAATACTTACTTCGTAGTTGCTCACTTCCACCTGGTAATGGGTTCTGCGGCGATCTTCGGTATGCTTGCCGGTGTTTACCACTGGTTTCCTAAAATGTTCGGAAGAATGATGAACCCTAAATTAGCGTTCCTTCACTTCTGGATTACATTTGCTTGTGCTTACCTGGTATTCTTCCCATTACACTTCTTAGGACTTGATGGTGTTCCACGTCGTTACTATGCGTTTACTGAATTCGAGTTTATGCAGAAATGGGTTACCGTGAATGTATTGGTTACCTGGGCTGCAATTGTTGCTGCATTGGCACAAGTTGCATTCCTATTCAACTTCTTCTATTCGATCTTCAAAGGAAAACGTACTACACAAAACCCTTGGGGTGCGAATACTTTGGAATGGACCACTCCGGTTGAGCACTTACATGGTAACTGGCCAGGAGAGATCCCAACCGTTTACCGTTGGCCTTATGATTACAGTAAGCCAGGTGCTGAGGAAGATTTCATTCCGCAGACTGTGCCTTTCTCTCAAACCATGAGCTCTAACGTACCGCACGATTTTGACGGTAATGCAGAGGCAGAGCGTATCCAGGAAGAATGGATGGCTAAGCAAGAGAAAGCCGAGCGCGAAAAAGTTGACTAACAACAAATAGTCTTTGAAACATATTTTTGGGGTATCTGCTTGAGTCTATACTCATACAGATACCTCAATTTTTTTAACCCCACTTCAAGCATGATTTCAAAATCTGAACGAAGATTTGTCAGGCTAAACCGCTTCACGATTATATTTACACTGCTGCTGATTCTCGCAGGAGGAATTGTTAGAAGTACCGGCTCCGGAATGGGCTGTCCCGACTGGCCAAAGTGTTTTGGGCAGTATATACCACCGACATCTATTGACCAGCTGCCGCTGGGCTATGAGCACCACTACATCGAAGAAAGGGTAAAGAAGAACGAACGTTTTGCCCGCTCCCTGGAGAAGCTTGGGAAGGTAGAACTGGCGAAGAAAATTCGCGAGGATAAGACCCTGGTTCAACCGGAATCATTCAATGCTTCGAAGACCTGGACAGAATACATCAACAGGCTTACCGGCGCTATAACCGGGTTATTATTGCTGGCAATTGCTGCTTATTCTTGCATTTACAGGAAGACTGCGACCAGGATTTTCGTGCTTAGCATAATCAACCTGTTCGTGGTTGTGTTTCAAGCCTGGTTGGGCTCTATCGTGGTTTCCACAAATCTTCTTGCCTGGGTGGTAACCGTCCATATGTTGCTGGCACTTGTGCTACTGGCCATCCTGGTGTATACCTACGATTACGCTAATCAGCGCCTGAAAGCGCCTGTGGTGGTTATCTCTAAAGTTGGCTGGTTGAAAGTCTTGATCTTTGTAGCCATAGCAGTAAACGTTTACCAGATCGTGCTTGGTACGGAGGTACGGGAGCAGATTGATTTTATTTCCAAAAGTTTGGACTATCAGAACCGTCCGGTTTGGGTGAGTAAGGTTGGAAGTCTTTTTGATAACCACCGGACTTTAGGCATTATTGTATCTGTACTTTGTGTACTGATCTACAAGTTTGTGATGGACAAGTTCGGGGGGAAAGCAACGGCAATAAAAGTTAGCAATTCCATTATAATTGTTTTGCTTGTTCAAATGGTAACTGGCTTTTTATTGTCTAACTTTGCGCTGCCGCCCTTCGCTCAGGCCATGCATATTTTGTTTTCAACTACATTATTCACCTTACAATACTACTTGTATCTGCTTGTTTACCGGGCTAATACTTACAATCAATAACATTACAGACATTGAAACAATTCTTCGCAGATTTCTCAAAACTAATTAAGCTTCGACTGACTTTCCTTGTTGTTTTTTCAGCTTCGGTCACTTTTCTGATGGGCTCTAAGATGCAGGTTGCAAGGGGCGAGATTGATGGTATTGCCTGGGGAAACTGGTTGATCCTGATTGTTGGCGGATTTTTTGTCACTGGCGCTGCAAACTGCTTCAATGAGATCATTGAAAAGGATCTGGATAAGCTGATGACGCGTACCAAAGACCGTCCGATGCCTGCAGGCCGGATGACTACAGGGCAGGGCCTGGTTTCTGGCTTACTCATGGGGATGTTCGGCACCTGGCTTCTAGGTAAATTAAACCTGGAGACAGGACTACTTTCTGTATTTTCCATCCTCCTTTATGCATTTGCTTATACGCCGATGAAGCGGAAGTCGCCCATCGCTGTTTTTATTGGTGCTATTCCCGGCGCATTACCGCCGCTGATCGGCTACCTAGCCGCACTGGGTCATGCAACGAACTTCCTGCCTATAGACTATCAGGTTGCCGTTATTCTATTTTTGGTACAGTTCGTATGGCAGTTCCCGCATTTTTGGGCAATTGCATGGGTATTGGACGACGACTACAAGAAAGCAGGTTTCCGTTTACTTCCAACAACAAAACGCGACAAGATCAGTGCCTTCATCACGCTGCTCAGTACGATCATTCTAATCCCAGTGAGCCTGATGCCAACCTTCTACGGTTTTGGAGGTATTTATGTGGCGATTATTTCGGTTGCCATTGGAGTATGGTTTATGTACACTGCGCTAAAGCTGTTTTTAAAACAGGACCTGGAGAGTGCAAGAAAGGTCATGTTTGCTTCGTTTATCTATTTGCCAGTGGCACAGCTGGCACTTTTGTTTGATTTTATAATAAAATAATACATGGTACAATCACTTAATCATCAAGAGGCGAATTCCAATTATAAAGCTAAGAAGTTTATAATCTGGTTATTCGTCGTTTCGTCTACCATCATGTTTGCAGGCTGGACGAGTTATTACATTGTATTTGCGGCTTCTAAGTCAAAGGGTCATGGTTTGGTGTTGCCAGACATGTTTCTTTACAGCACCGCAGTACTTTTAGTCAGCAGCATCTGTCTTTTCTTGGCGGCACGCGCATTCAGGAACGGTCAGGTGAGTTCGCAGAAAACATTCCTTTGGGCAACGCTGTTACTTGGGATAGTTTTTGGCTATCTGCAGGTGGAAGCCTGGGTAAGTCTATATCAGAGCGGTGCATTTCTGGTGAACAATAACGCTGCAATTTCCCTGATTTATATCGTATCAGGAATTCACTTGCTGCATATTTTCGCAGGCTTGTTATTGATTTTGAGTACACTTCTGGGCGTTTACGGAGAGATTTCTACAGAGCGTTTACAGTTCAGAATGGAGGTTTCTTCCATATTCTGGCATTTTATAGATATATTATGGATATATCTGTATGTTTTTTTACTTTTGAACAGTTAGACTTTTTAACAAACTATTACAAACTTTAAAATGGATTCATTATCACAATTAGATCAGGTAAAAACTACTCCGTGGAGCGGTGGCCGTTCACCGTGGTCAGTAGAGTACGGCAAAATAATGATGTGGTTTTTCTTACTATCAGATGCCTTTACTTTCTCCGCATTATTAGTTTACTATGGTGCTCAACGTTTCTCAAAATTTACCTGGCCTGATCCTGATTTGGTTTTCCAGTCTATCCCTGGTGTAACAGATAGCGGCGCACCATTGGTATTCGTAGGTATCATGACCTTCATTCTGATCATGAGCTCTGTAACCATGGTACTTGCAGTAGAGGCAGGTCACAGAAATTCCAAGAAAGAAGTTATTGGCTGGATGGTTGCAACCGTGATCGGTGGTTTCATGTTCCTGGGATGTCAGGCATTAGAGTGGACACACCTGTTCCATGAAGGCTTTGGCTGGGGTGAAATTCCTCCTGCTGAACACTTACAGCACTTCTTTGATGGCGAGGTTTCTACAGTAGCTACACAGCAATTCTCAAACCTGTTCTTTACCATCACCGGTTTCCATGGTTTCCACGTATTTACTGGTGTTGTACTTAACGTGATCATCCTTTGCATGACTATTGCAGGTGTATTTGAAAGACGCGGACATTACCTTATGGTGGAGAAAGTTGGTTTATACTGGCACTTCGTTGACCTTGTTTGGGTATTCGTATTTACATTCTTCTATCTAATCTAATTTATAAAACATTATGTCCGAACACATACATACTACTGATGGCCATGCTCACGGCGAGCATGAGGGTCTAACTAAGAAAAAGATCTGGCAGGTATTCGGGATCCTTTTATTGATCACCGTTGTAGAATTCTTCATCGCCCTTTGGGTATTGCCTCACGGTTATATGTCCCACATGGTTGGTAACATCATCTACATTGCCCTGACCATCTTAAAAGCGTTTTACATTGTAGCCTACTTCATGCACTTGAAATATGAGAAACTGGGACTGCAACTATCGCTTACCGTAACCTTTATATTTATTATCTATTTCATTGTGCTCTTGTTGATTGAAGGTGGTTACCTACAGTTGCATATGCCATTCCAATAATGAAATTATTTCCAATAAAGAAGATCTTAATCCTGGTAACCATATTAGCGGTACCAGGATTTTTGTATTATTTACTACAGGATAAAGGTAAAAATCGATACAAACCGCTGCCGTTCTTCGGTCCTAAAGTGGTTGCAAATACCTTTCATAGTGTTCGTGGTAAAGAAATCCCAGACACCATTTATCATCAGGTGCAGAACTACCAGCTGCAAAATCAGGCTGGCGATTCTATTAGCCTGGATGCCTATAAAGGGAAGGTGGTTATCTTAAGCTTATTTCATACTGCTGGGAACACCTATGGCGTAGATTTCACTAACAAGGCCGTGAAGGCCTATCTAGCGAACTATGGCGACAATGAAATCCTGAGGTTTGTAAGCATCAGTATCGATCCAACAAATGACCGACCAGCATTGCTGAAAGATTATGCACAGACCATTGGTGCCAAAGCTGGCAAATGGGATCTGCTAACCGGTGATAGTACACAGGTTTTTGACCTGCTCAACAAGCAACTCTTCGTAGATGCGCACAAAGTAATGGAAAATGGCAAGCCAAAGTTCATCTACAGCAACATGTTCGTACTGCTAGACACCCAACGCCGCATCCGCGGTTATTACGAAGCTACTAATCAGCTAGCCTTATCTAAACTCGACGACGAGATCCGGGTGCTCATTACCGAAGAGCTCCGTAACATGAAAGACGGCAGATAATTACTAACACAAGAAAATGAATCTAACTGATAAACTATTTTTAAGGCTGGTATGGATTGTAACAGCAGTTGTGCTCATCGTTGTAATTGCGTTGAAGCTTGTACCACCACCAACTACCGTTCCCTCGTTTCTATATATCTTACCGCACGTAATCGGAGGCATAAACGCTACCTGCGCGGTGCTGTTGGTGTTATCCTTGATCTTCATTCGTCGTAAGAATATACCGGCCCACAAGATCACCAATATCATAACTTTCATCCTCTCCGCAATCTTCCTGATCTTTTATATTCTGTTTCACCTTTACGTGAAGGATACCAAGTTTGGGGATGTAGACCATGATGGTCTGTTGTCGGCAACTGAAGCCGCTGCAGTAGGGGCCGTACGGTATGTTTACTACTTTATTCTGCTAACCCATATTCTGCTCGCCATCGTAGTTCTGCCATTAATTCTGGTGAGCTTCTTCAGGGGCTTAAATATGCAGGTCGAAAAGCACCGAAAGATTGTGCGATGGTCCTATCCGGTATGGCTATACGTTGCCGTATCTGGCGTGCTGGTTTACCTGATGATTTCACCATATTACAATTTTTAATTTCCCCAATCGTTTAGTACTTATATTTGTTATTATCAATGGCCACTGCTACTGGTCGTTTGATTTTAGAATAACGCAATACACCTCAAGCCTACAGTTATGAAAAAAGCGCTGCTGCTCATCCTTCTCGTTTTCAGCTTGACTGCCGTAAATATTCCTGTGAGTACTGCTCAATGTGCCATGTGCTCGATCAATGCTGACCAAGGTATCGAGAATGGAAATACACAGACCAAAGGAATTAACGCCGGTGTACTTAGCCTTTTGGCTGCACCTTTCCTGTTAATGGGTGGAATAGGTATCCTGTGGTACCGCAAATACAAAGAGCCACGCACCAGCAATCCCTTATGATCCGGCCGGAGACGCTTAATTTTCTAAAAGAGTTAATCGAAAATAACGACCGCAACTGGTTTGCTGCGCACAAGGATGAATATGAAGCTGCTAAAGCTGACGTCCTTCATTTTATCAGCTTGCTGATTCCGCTGCTGGCCACCGTGGATCCGGCATTTCCAAAAGATAGTCTGCCGAAGAAACACCTGCTTCGTATCTACCGGGACATTCGCTTTAGTAAAGACAAAAGACCTTATAAGAATAATTTTGGGATCTATTTTTCCGTGATCGGAAAGAATGGAAACGAGCCCGGTTATTACATCAACTTAGCACCGGGAAATTGCTTCTTTGCAGCAGGCTACTGGATGCCAGGTGCAGAAGATCTTAAAAAAATCCGTGAAGAGATTGATTACAACCAGGATGAATTCTTAGAGATCATCAATAACGATGGGTTTAAATCGCTTTTCAAGCTTGATGAAACGGATTCGCTCAAGAAGGCTCCTAAAGGTTATCCCACAAATCATCCCCTGATCGATGTGCTTAAGCTAAAAAGCCTTACCGCAATTTATCCAATCGCCGATAAAGACTTCTTCAAAGCGGATATCACTGAAAAAATACATGAAGCTTTTAAGCAAATCTATCCATTTATGTTATTTTTGAGAACCGCCATTGCAAGCTAGTACCGGCGTGGATATCGTTTGCAGGTCCTGATTTAACATCATGATTAGACCAGGATCTGAACGGAACCCAATTTTATTAACCGCCGCAAGGCTCAACCACATCAAATGAGAAAAATCACTACGCTTTTAGCCGTTCTATTATTTTGTAGCGCATTTGTTTCCTGTAAAGTGATGTCCATGAAGGAATACAGGCGACTACTTGCCAGACAGGATTCTTTAAATACAGGTCTTTCTGGTGCACAGCAAAGCAATGAAAGTCTTGAAAACCGGATATCAAAGCTGCGTAAAGACACCGCAGATCTAAACGGTAAATTAGCCGATCTAAGAGCGAAATACGACGAGATGGATGCCAATTACACCAAGCTGCGCAGCAATAGCTCAACGGAGATCAACAAGCTTTCTGCAGACCTTAAAAAACGTGAGCAGCGTTTAAAAGAAGTGGAAGAGGTATTGCGTAAACGTGATGAGGCTACCAACCAGCTCAAAGAAAAGTTACAACAAGCTTTACTTGGCTTCACCAAAAGCGGTTTAACGGTGGAGATTAAAAACGGAAAAGTATATGTATCACTTACCGACAAGCTATTATTCCCTTCCGGTAGTATCATCATCGATGAAAAAGGCCGTCAGGCTTTAACACAGCTTGCTGCTGTATTGAAAGAACAGCCGGAGATCAACATCGCTGTTGAGGGGCACACCGACAACCAAAAAGTGAATAACCTAGGCCAGATCAAAGACAACTGGGATCTAAGCGTATTAAGATCTACCTCAGTAGTGCGCTTCCTTACCGAAACGGGCAAGGTAGAAAACGTTAGAATGACCGCGACCGGTAAAGGCGAGTTCCAACCGCTAGAGAGTAACGCCTCAGCAGAGGGTAGAAGCAAAAACCGCCGTATCGAGATCGTACTTTCACCAAAATTGGATGAGTTATACGACTTGATCAAGCAATAGCAAGGCTAAGTTTTTGCCAAATGGCAAAAGAAAAAAGAAAAAGGTGAATCAATGGGTTCACCTTTTTTTATGATCTATCCCACGTATTCCATCAAGGTTTGGAAAGAAACATGGCGGTTTTTAAACCTGGTATTGAGTTCTTCCTGCATCGCAGGAGCATGTTCCAGTTTGTAACTTTCATAGTCAGCTTCGCTGTCCAGCACAAACTGCAGGCAGTAGGTAACCCCTTCGTTTGGAGAATCCACCACCTTAAGCAGGCGGTTGGAAGCAAACTTACCCGTGGCCATAATTGCAGGTATATAGGCCTCCTGCGTCCAGGCGAGCCATTCATTAGCTGCAGCCTCTTCAAGTATGATGGTGATGTTATATAATAGCATAAAACAAAGATAAAATTATAAGTACAGATATCGGCTCACAGAATTATATCCTGATGGATATCGATGGTCATGGTATTTTAATTGTTACCGTAATCGACATTTAAGTTGAAAGAAATATCCTTATTTTGAAAAATACCGGGCAGACACAACAGGTAACAATGTTGGTGTATAACAGCAACGGATAATGGTGTTCCGTACTTTTGAACTATTAATGAGGACTAAATTTATACTTTATATATGCCTGTTATTTCCGCTGCTGTTTGCCTGCAAGCAACAGACTGGGAAATTAATTCCTGTAAACGATTTCTTCAAGTCACAGGAGCGGGTTGCTTTCGCCATCTCGCCGGATGGTAAAAACCTGTCCTACCTGAAGCTGATCAACAAGAAGCAGGAGCTCTTTGTGGAGCGTCTGGAAGATGGCAGCACGACACAGATCACCCGGCTGGATGATCATGTCATCGGCTACTACTCCTGGGTGAGTGATAATGAACTGATCTATTACAAGGAGAGCCAGGACAACAACAAGCAATCTTCGGTGTTTATCATCGACAAAACAGGTGGCAATGAGCGACAGCTTAATGAGAATGAGAAAAGCCGCCTGCGGGTGCTTAAAGACCAGCTCATCGACAACAAATACCTGTTGGTATCTTCCAATAAGAGGGATTCTACCGTTTTTGATGTTTATCGCCTGAACGTGCGTGACGGCAAGATGGAGATGGCCGTTAAAAACCCTGGGAACATTACCGATTGGATCACGGATGCAAGAGGACAGCTCCGGTTAGCAATATCCAGCGATGGGGTAAATGAGACCCTGCTGTACCGGGAAAAAGAAAGTGAACCATTTACGGCCATCCAGACGAACAGTTTCACCACCACCATCAAGCCGATCTCTTTCTCCGAGACGCAGCCAAACGTGATCTACGCCATCTCCAACATGAACCGCGACAAAAACGCGCTGGTGGAGCTCAACTGCAAAACCGGTAAAGAAACCAGGGTGCTCTTCGCAAACGATACCCTCAATGTGGTAGATGCCCAGTATTCCCGAAGAAAAAAGGGGATGGGCTTTGTAATTTGCGAAACCTGGAAAAAGGAAAAATTCTACCTGGATGATACCGTGAAGCAGTTTTACAGTAAGCTGGACAAGCTGCTACCGGGCACGGAATACCGGATCTTCGATCGTGATAAGAACGAAAACCTGTTCATTGTAAGAACCTTCACCGACAAAAATCCAGGATCTTACTACCTGTACTTCGCCAACAAAGGACAGATCAAAAAGTTGAGCGACTTTAACGCTTCCCTCAAAGAACAGGATTTGGCAGAAATGAAGCCTATTTCCTATACTTCCAGAGATGGTCTGAAGATTAACGGCTACTTAACCTTACCGCTAAACAAACCCGCCAAAGACCTGCCAGTAGTCGTGCTGCCACACAATGGACCTGGTTCACGTAACACCTGGGGATACAATCCAGAGGTGCAACTGCTCGCCAACCGTGGCTATGCCGTGTTCCAGATCAACTACCGAGGCTCATCGGGCTATGGTAAGGCCTTTATGACGGCAGGCTACAAGCAATGGGGCGGAAAGATCAACAACGACATCAACGATGGGGTAAAATGGCTCATCTCACAAGGTATTGCTGATGCCAAGCGGATTGCCATATATGGCACCGGACTGGGTGGCTATATCGCGCTGAACAGTATCTTCGCCAGTCCCGGTATGTACGCCTGTGCGGCTTCTAATTCCGGCGTCATCAACCTCTTCAGTTACCTGAAGTCGGTGCCGCCATACCTTAAATCCAACTTACAGATGTATTATACCATCGTCGGCAATCCAGTCACCGATGTAGAATACATGCGCCAGGTATCGCCGGTGTTCCATGCGGAGAAATTCAATGTGCCGGTGTTCATCGCCCAAAGCGCAAATGACCCGAGGATAAACTCCGGGGAAGTAGAGCAATTCGTGAAAGAATTGAAGAAGCGCAAGGTCGACATCACTTATCTTGAAAAAAGCAGCGAAAGCTCTCCACTCGGAAATGAACACAGCAGGCAGCAATTGTACCTTGCCCTGGAACAATTTCTTGATATCAACCTGAAAAAGAAATAGCTTAGCGGTAAATGACTGCAGATAAGAATAGCGGCTACCGTAAGAATTTTTCATTGATCATAACTTTTCTTATTCTGATCTCTGTATTCTTCGTGCTGTCTTTATTTCTCGCCTACAACTTCAGCAAGAAGTTCATCGAAAACGAATTTGTATCCGAGAAGGTCAATGTGCTCGAGGCGAGTATCAAGCCCTATAACGAGTTCTTCCAGAATAAACTTCCCGAGATATCTTACTATAATGGATACCTGGATTCTGCAACCACATCCCGGTTTGTAGATACCCTGCTCTTGCAATATCCCTTTGTTTCCAAGGTAATCTTCTACGATACAGAGGTTTCCACCAGCTCGGTACGTGACGGCTTGAACACCGGGCACTTCGCCATGGGGCCAAAGTACATTTACCAGTTTGGTAGTCTGGTTCCGATGGATTCCGTAAAGCTATTTTCCAGGAACGATCCCTCTACCGCCATGCGCGGTGATGATTTTAACACCCTCGCCATTAAGCTGATCAACTACATCGAAACGCTCGACACCGCAAGGGCGCCAACAGCGGATGAGCTTTTCAGTAACTTCAGTGTGGTACGTTCTAACAAGATCACCTACCTCAACATCCCCAGGTTTGAGGACCTAAAGGTTTATAAGCAGATGATGCAGCGCAAGCTATCCACATCGCCGGTTTACCAGCAGGACATGCTTACCTTTTACCTGGATCCCAGCAAGATCCAGATCATCAACTCCAATCCAAAGCTCTACCAGAACATCCGGATTGAGCCTTTAACCTACGATCCGCTGGATACCTCCTCACAGTTCGTCACGACAGAGATCACGCTACCCGGGCCATTTTCCGATTACAAGCTATACTTCATTTCGGCCCAGAGTTTTGTCGACAAAGCCATTTTCCGCTACTTCCTGCCCATCGCAATCGTACTGATGATCTTCTACGGCGTGCTGGTACTGGTCGGTTTCCTGATCTACCGGAACCTGAACATCAACCAGAAAATGTACAAGCTGCAGTACGACTTCGTGAATAACCTCACCCACGAGTTTAAAACGCCGGTAAGCGTAATTAAAATTGCCGGAAACAACATCCGGAGTGCGGCCGCTTTAACCGAAAGAGAGCAGAAAATGTATGGTCGTATTCTGGATGAAGAAGCGGATAAGCTCAATGGCCTGATGAACAAGTTGCTGGCCTTCACGCAGATCGAAAACAAGGCCATCCAGCTACACCAGGAGAAGGTGAATATTGTCGATTTCATTGAGAGTACCATTGAATCGCACCGACTTAAACACCCTGACTTCCATTTTACTTACGAAGTGAGTGGCTTTAAGAACTTTACCACCGACCCGGTGTTATTAGGAAGTCTGTTCGATAACCTTGCAGAAAATGCCTACAAATACTCTTCTCCGGACCAGAAGTACCTGCATGTAAGTGCCAGGCAGATCAAAGGTAAGATCGTGCTGCGCTTTACAGATAAGGGAATAGGTATTCCCGCTCCGGAAATAAATAATATATTTAAAAAGTTTTACCGCGTGCAGAATCAGTATAACCAAAATGGAAGCGTGGGGCTAGGACTTGCTTTCTGCAAGGAACTCGTGGTTTTCATGAAGGGCGAGATCAGTGTAAAAAGCAAGGTAAATAAGGGTACAGAGTTTAAAATTATACTACCATATAACGAATAATAAGATGTCTAAAGGGGTTAAAATACTAATTGTTGAAGATGATGAAAACCTGCGTTTCTTAGTTGTTCACCGCTTGAAAGCTGAAGGCTACGAAGTGCTGGAGGTTGGTGACGGCGAAACTGCAGAAAGGACCATCCTTACAGATAAACCGGATATTGTATTGTTAGATTGGATGCTTCCTGGCAAGCAGGGTTCTGAAGTATGCGAAAGCGTACGTCATCAGGGCTACGAAGGGCTCATCATCATGATGACCGCCAAAGCGCAGGACGTAGATAAAATTGATGCGTACAACTTCGGTGTTTCCGATTACGTAAGTAAACCGTTCAATATGGATGTACTCGTTGCCATGCTGGAAAGCAAGGTGAAGTTCCTGATCAATAACGATCGTTCAGAGATTCACCGTTTTGGCGATATGGAGCACCATCCGAACATTCACACGCTATACCGCCAGGGCAAAAAGATCGAGCTAACCATCCTGGAAAACAGGATCCTGTTATATTTCCTACGGAACCCGAATAAGGTGATCAACCGCGACGCGTTGATGCTGGAAGTATGGGGTTATAACTCTGATGTAAACACCCGCACCCTGGATATGCATATTGTAAGGCTTCGAAAGAAGATAGAGCTGAATCCGGATAATCCGCAGCTCTTGTTAACAGTAAGAGGCGTAGGCTACCGATTTAACGGCGCCTAAGCCTTTTTAAGGACGTTTACGCCCTTTTTAAAGTAAAGATGGTGATCTCCGGCAGAATACCCACTCTGCCGGGATAGCCAAGAAAACCGTAGCCTACGTTCACGTATAGCTGCTGATGTTTTTCCTGATACAAGCCTGCCCATTCTTTATAGATGTACTGTACCGGGCTCCACTGCATGTTTTCGGCACGTACACCAAACTGCATACCGTGAGTATGTCCACTAAACATCGCATCAATCTGCGGATATTCCGTTAATACCTGGTTACGCCAGTGCGAAGGATCGTGCGAAAGCAACAGCTTCACCGGCAGATCATCCGTATCCTTCACCGCCAGATCCATGCGCCCGTATTTCGGAAAGCGGCCCATGCCCCAGTTTTCAATACCCAGAACACCGATCTCTTCACCGTCAACTTTAATTCTGCGGTGTTCATTCATCAGCAGGTCCCAACCCATCAGCTCATGCGTTTTTATCACATCCTGCAGGTTTTTGGCCTTAGCGGCCGATGGCCCCTTGCCGAAGTGATAGTCGCCATAATCATGGTTACCCAGCGAAGAATAAACCCCTAGTGGCGCCTTTACCCGCGTAAAACTATCCTGATAGTCGCGCATCTCCGTCGCCATATCGTTCACCAGATCGCCGGTAAAAAAGATCATGTCGGGCTTTTCAGCAAGCAACATATCGATACCGCCATTCACCGCTTTTTTATTGTAGAAACTACCCGAGTGGATGTCGGTGATCTGGCCCAGGGTCAAGCCGTCAAATGCCTTCGGCAGATTCGGCAGGTACAGGTTACGGCGACGTACCTGATAATCGTATGCCCCCGAAATAATGCCCCAGCTTAAGGACGTTAATGGCACTGCAGCAGCCACAAGCCCGGCTTTCACCAAGAATTCTGAACGTGGTATCGTGTTCCCAGGCAAAGGTTCCTTCACCGCAACTTCTTTCTTGCGCCTGAAAGTTTTGATCACCAGCCTGCGCAGATCATCGATCAGCAGGAAAGGCAGCATCACGAACTTACTTCCGCAGGTTAGAAAGAAAGCGACCAGGATTATTGCACGAAGCGTTAAAAACAAGTTTAAAAATATCCCTGCAAATACCCCTACGATCAGCAGCAGACTGTAGGTCCACCATGCAATGCCGAAGATCTTACGGGTACGGGGCTTCCAGTTTTTAAAGACAGCTAAAACCGCCTTGTAGAAGTAGAAGTCAAATGCAATCAGAAGTAAACACAGGGGAATCAGTACAGCAATTCTCCCCATATTATCTAAAATCTAGATCATCCTCATCATCCATATCCACGTTGAACAAGCTTTCGAACATATCCGAGAAGCCGAAGCCGTTATCCAGGAACTCCTTGTTCAATTGCGAGAAGGCTGCCAAACCGTGCAACACAAACTCCATCATCAACAGGCTTTGGTTGGCGCTTAGCTTCGGATGCATGGTTTTTACCAGATCCTGCAAGCCATTCACCTTGCTCAGCTCCTTTTTATACTGCGCCGCATTCAATGAATCCGACAAGTCGCAGGTGCCACCTTCGGTAAACCATTCCACGATCGGGGCATAAGGATTAACTTTCTTGCTCTTCTTAGCTTTCTCCGGATCCGGGAAGTAACGGATAAATAACGTTCTTATGGCTTTTCCAATCAGACTATTCGCCACATTGGCCGGCCCTTCCAGCTCACCTTCATAAACCAGCTCAATCTTTCCGGTAACTGCAGGAATAATGCCCGTGAAGTCAGATAAACGCACAAAGGTGCTTTTTTCGCGATTGATCAGCATCCTGCGTTCTGCAGTGCTCACCAGGTTTTCATAAGCAGAGATCGTTAACCTGGCAGATACACCAGACTTCTGGTCAATAAACTCACTGCGGCGTGCCTCAAAAGCCACCTGCTCCACAAGATCTTTCAGCAGACCATCTACTTCGATCATGCGTTGCTCTTGCGTTAACTTCGCTTCCTGGAAAGTGATCTTACGGGAAATGGCGATGTTCTTTGGATAGTGGGTGAGGATCTGGCTCTCAATCCTGTCTTTTAACGGCGTTACAATGGAACCCCTGTTGGTATAATCTTCCGGGTTGGCGGTAAACACGAATTGCACATCCAGAGGTAAACGCAATTTAAAACCTCTGATCTGGATATCTTTTTCCTGCAGCATGTTAAACAATGCCACCTGGATACGTGCTTGCAAATCCGGAAGCTCATTGATCACAAAGATACTGCGGTGTGCACGTGGGATCAATCCAAAGTGGATTACACGTTCATCGTTATAGGTCAGCTTCATGGTAGCCGCCTTAATCGGATCCACATCGCCGATCAAATCCGCTACCGTTACATCTGGCGTAGCCAGCTTCTCGGTATAACGTTCCGAGCGGTGTTGCCACTGGATCGGGGTATCATCACCTTTTTCCGCAATCAGATCGCGTGCATATAGTGAAATCGGATTCAAAGGATCGTCAAAGATCTCACTGCCAATTACATAAGGGATGTACTCATCCAGCAGGTTAACCATCAAACGGGCAATACGTGTTTTTGCCTGTCCGCGTAAACCCAGCAGCAGGATGTTATGTCGGGAAAGAATTGCAGTTTGCAGCTCTGGAATTACGGTTTCGTCATAGCCCAGTACGCCTTCAAAGCCAGCTTCTTTATTCTGCAGCTGGGTAATCAGGTTTTTGCGTAGTTCATCTTTGACCGAACGTGATTGGTAGTCTGTGGCCTTCAACTGGCCGAGCGTTGTTATAGATTCGTGATTCATGTGGTCAGGTCTTTATCGGAATGTTTTTCTTCGATTTTTAATGTAGTCTTCAAATATATATTCTCCAAGTCCATTCAAGGAGCTGTAAAAGGCTTTTCCGCCGTTGGTTTGCGTAAATTCACGTACAAACTGCTGCAGGTATGGATCTTTTGCAATCATAAAGGTGGTGATCGGAATCTGCAGCCGCTTACATTGCGCCGCCATGTTCAGGGTCTTGTTGATCACCTTTCTGTCCAGCCCCATACTGTTCTTGTAATATCTGCCGTTCTCCTTCAGGCAGGTCGGCTTGCCATCGGTGATCATGAAGATCTGCTTGTTGTGCGTCTTTCTTCTACGAAGGATGTCGGTTGCAAGCTCCAACCCTGCATAGGTATTGGTATGGTAGGGGCCCACCTGCAAATAGGGCAGATCTTTCACTTCAATTGGCCAGGCATCATTACCAAATACCACGATGTCCAGGGTATCTTTCGGGTAACGTGTCCGGATCAGCTCGGCCAGCGCCATAGCCACCTTTTTAGCTGGCGTAATGCGGTCCTCGCCGTACAGGATCATGGAGTGCGAAATATCAATCATCAGCACCGTAGAGGTTAGCGTTTTATAGTCCTTTTCCTCTACTTCCAGGTCCCTTTCTGTGAGCGTAAAGTTCCCGATACCATGATTGATCTGCGCATTCTGTATGGATGCAGTCATGTCGATCTGGTCCAGGCTGTCGCCGAAGGCAAACTCGCGCCGGTCGGCATTCTTTTCTTCACCAAGCCCCGAAATGTTGCTGTTGTGATTACCCTTACCTGCCTTTTTCAGCTTGCCAAAGATTTCTTCCAGGGCAGATTTGCGGATGGTCTGTTCCGTTTTTGCGGTGATGCTGATGGAGCCGGAAGGATCTTCCTTGATGTAACCTTTCTCTTTAAGTTCATCAATAAAATCACCCATGCCATATTCATTGTTAGTTAAGTTGTATTTCTTATCCAACTCATTCATCCAGGCCAGGGTTTCACCGGGATCTCCGGCAGTATAGTTGAGCAATTGGGTGAACAATTTTAATAGTTCCTCGAATCCACCTTTCTGAGGTGAATCACCGGGAACGAAATCGGAAAAATGATATCCTCTCATGGTAAAACAAACGAAGTTTCTAAGGTAAAAGTTTGTAAGGCGGAAATAATAAGAGCCCTGTCATATTTATGTTGCCTGATAAATTCGAATACTGGTAAAAAGTATTGATATTCCGTACATTGAGCCTGATTTATAACTAAACACCATGAAACAATTATTACTGTTTACGGCGCTGTTGTGCTTATTTGCTGGTAAGGTAAAAAGTCAGGACAAAGAGGCGATCCTGAAGGTGCTGCATACCCAGGAACAGGCCTGGAATGAAGGGGATGTCGACCGCTTTATGGAAGGCTATTTAAAAAGCGACTCGCTGATGTTTGTGGGCGGCAATGGTCCCACCTACGGCTACGAGACCGTAAAAGCCAATTACAAGAAAAACTACCCGGGCAAAAGTGGTATGGGAAAGCTAACTTTTACCATCAAAAAGGTGGAACTGATCTGTGGCGATACCGCGTTTGTAATGGGCGCTTTTCACTTGAAAAGAGATCAGGATGAGCCCAAAGGACATTTCACCCTGATCTTCAAAAAGTTTAAAGATGGCTGGAAGATCGTTTCCGATCACAGCAGTTCAGGTTCAATGAACTAGCGGGGCAGGTTTTTGGCCAAAGCACGTTCCGCACGTTTAATGGCCAGCTTTTCGCGCCATCTTGCATATGGTGCTTTAAAGATCATCTTGATTACACTGTCTATACCACCTTTAACCACCAGGTTGCCGACACTCTGTGCTTTTCTTTTCAGGGATCTGTCCCATGCACGCAGGCTCAAGGAGAAAGAGCCATCCACATAGCGCATCCAGTGCCACATGCCACTAGGCATGAACAAGGTATCGCCATGCTCCAAAAACAATTCGTAGCCCTCAACACCTTCCAAGGCTGGAAACTTCTTCGTATCCGGATTGCTTACATCGTAATCTTCCAAGGCATAGGTTGCATTAGGGATGCAATACAAACGCCTTTTCCATTTGTTATCAAAGAGGATGATGTGCTTTCTGCCACCAAAATGCGTGTGGAAGATGTGCGCCAGATCAATATCGTAGTGCAGGAAAGTCACAGATTTGGAACCACCAAAGAACATGGTCGGCATGCTTTCAATAAATCCGCCGGTCAGATCTTTTGGGATCACAATATCATCGACCATGCTCGGCGCATGTTTAAAAAGGTTAAACAAGAATATTCGAAGTTCGGTAGGTTTAGATTTAATCAGATCGAGGTAATCGCCGAACTTCATGCTTGCTACTGAGGCATTGATGGGCTTGCTTGGATCTGCTTTAGAATTGTCCATCAGGTTCACCGTAACATCACCTGCAATAGACTTCAGGTATGCTGTCGTCCACTTTTCCCGTGCAGGCCAGGATTTTGTAAGTCCCTTTATGATCAGTGGTTTGCCTGCTTCCAGATAGTTTTTCTTGAAGTCGGCCGGACTGATCTGTTCAACCGTATCAACAGGCTTAAGTTTAAAGCTCATATTTTAAAACTGTGTGTAAAGGCAAAGTTAACTTAAATATCTTTTCTGTAAACAGCGGAAATGTTGATGAAACATCATTAAAATGCGATTGAAAATGATCCAGCTTTATCGCGGCGTTGACAAGGGGTTGACAGGGGGTTGACAAGGCCTTGACAAGGCTAGCGACAGGTCAACCCCCTGCCAAGCCCTTGTTTGTGCCTGCTCAACATTTGGTCTTGTACAAAACTGGAATAACTTTAACTTCGTTGGAAAGTTTATCACCAGGTATGGCAAACATCAGCATTCAGGACCCTCAACTGTCGGAATTCCTCAGCAGGAAGTCGCCACATAGTCGTATGCTGTTCTTTCATTTGCTTGAAGCCTTTGATGAGATCGGGATGGTAGAGGCTTATGCCACGAAAACGATGGTCGGCTTTCGGCGAAGAAGGAACTTTTCTTACATCATTCAGTTTGGGAAAGGCTTTATCGACCTGCTGCTCCCTTTTAAGGAACCCTATGAGGATAACCTGTGTTTCCGGAAGATCAGCGCTTTACCTGGAGAAAGCACCTATAATCATCATGTGCGAATTATGGAGGTAGCGGACATCAATGAAGAAGTCCGCTTTTACATGAAGAAGGCCTTTGATCTGGCAGGCTAGGTAACGTTTGCTTTGCGGATGTATTTTGAAAAGCGTGCTGGGAGTAATCTTTTGAACAAAACACCTTTTACTTCTTTGCCACCGATATAGACCTCTTCTTTCTTCTGATCTATGGCTTTCACGATCTCTGCGGCACATGCTTCCGGCGACATGCCATTTGCCTGTGCTTCATCCATGCTGCCTTGTGGTGTGCCATCAGCAGTTAAGGCGTTAATGGTGACATTCGTTTTGATGTAGCCGGGGCAGGCAATGGTAATGTGAATATTTTTATCAAATACCTCAGAACGTAAGGAGTCAAAATAGCCATGCAGCGCATGTTTAGACGCGGAGTAGGCAGAGCGAAGGCGGGTACCAAACTTGCCGACTAAGCTACTGATGCATACAATATGTCCGCCCCCTTGTGCGATCATCGTTGGAAGTACAGCTTTACTTAATGCAACCGTTCCCCAGAAGTTAATACGCATGAGTCTTTCTTCCGTGGCAAGGGTTGTGTCGATAGCCAGGCTGCGTTGACTGATGCCACCGCTATTGATCAACAAGTCTATACGGCCAAAGATCCTGATCGCGTCCGCTGCTTTTTGAGGCAGCATTTCCGTGTTTTCCAGGTCGAAGGATAATACATGCACCAGCGCAGGGTTCTTACAAGCCATCTTTACACGGAACAGTTCATCGCGGTTACGGGCAGAGATGATCAGCTTGGCGCCCTTTGCGCTATAATTGTATGCTAGTGCTTCTCCGATGCCGGAGGATGCGCCTGTAATCCAAACAACAGTATTCTTCATGGTCTTAGTCTATAGAGATTATAAATGGTCTTCGGGAATCAGAAATAGCTCGGAAGCAATGTAATCCGCAAAATACTTACCATCATGGGTAAGCTTTACGGTGTCTGCTTCAAGTTGCAGCCAGTTGCGCTCCATAAAAGGCTGAATGTTCTTCATGGTGTCCTGCAAATAGGCAGGCCCATATTGGTTTTTGATCTTGTTCAGGTCCACGCCCCACATGGTGCGCAGCGAAGTCATCATGTACTCGTTAAATCGGTCGTACTGATCCAGTTCTTCTACCGTTTCGGCAAGTTTACCGTCGCTCAGCGCCGTTAGGTATTGTGCGTTATTGGCGATGTTCAGGTAGCGGTTGGTACCGTCAAAACCATGTGCCGAGGGACCGATACCCAGATACGGCACGCCACGCCAGTAATTGGTATTGTGTACGGCATACTTGCCTGGTTTGGCAAAGTTCGATATTTCATAGTGTTCAAAACCACCTGCAGCGGTTTTGTTGATCAGCATTTCAAACTGATCTGCACTTTGTTCATCGTTTAAAGGAACTTGCTTCCCGCGTTTGATGGCACTTGCCAGGGCAGTTCTGGGTTCAACGGTGAGCGAGTAGGCTGAGATATGAGGGCTTTCCAGCTCAAGCGCTTTTTGGATGTTGCTTTGCCACTTTTCATTCGTGAGTAGCGGATAGCCGTAGATCAGGTCGATGCTCAGGTTTTCAAATCCGGCATCCTGACTGCGTTTCACGCAAGTCTCTGCTTCAGTCGCATTGTGTGCCCGGTTCATCCAGATCAGGTCTTCATTGAAGAAAGATTGTATGCCAATACTAAAGCGGTTTACCGGCAATTGGCGCAGCTCAGCAATCTTTTTAGCATCCAGATCATCAGGGTTCGCTTCTAGCGTGATCTCTGCATCGTGGGCGACAGTAAAGTGCTGGGTGATGGTGTTGAAGATCTTATGTAAGGCAGCAGCGGTAAGCACGGAAGGTGTTCCACCGCCGAAATAAATGCTACCGATTTGTGCGCCGGCCAGGCGTTCCTTTTTCAGGAGCAGCTCCGCACAGATGGCGTCGACCATCTCATCCATGTATTTCATGGAAGTGGAGAAGTGGAAGTCGCAATAGGTGCAAGCTTTTTTACAGAAAGGGATGTGGATGTAGATTCCGGCCATGTATTTTGGAGTTGCTGCAAAGATAAGACTATTGGCTCGGGAAAGCTTATGCGGTAAGGGCGGCAATCTAATTGATTGGTAAAATTTAGTCAACCATTGGCAATGTGTTCAGTTTTTCTCAAGAAAATGAACATTTGATGCATTTATGTCCAGTAAAAAGATATACCTTAGTGATATGTCCAGCATCTACCCTTAATTTGAACAAATGGCATACGATAGACTAGAGCCCTTTAATGACCTGCCGCTTTTACCTCCTCAAAAAGAGATAGCAGACGATATAGATGTGTTAAAAAAATTAGTTACCTCCACTCGTGCACTTGCAACCACAAACGCTAATATTCACCGTTTGCCTAATCCGACCATGCTAGTCAACACCATTGCTTTACAGGAGGCGCAGACGTCTACGGCAATAGAAAATATCTTTACCACGGAAGACGAGCTATATAAAGCTGTATCTGAGACGCTAAGAGAGGAGCATATTAAGCCAGCAACAAAAGAAGTTCTTCGATATCGGGAAGCATTGTGGGAGGGCTATAAAATCGTTAAAGAAAAAAGAAGGATTGATAAGGACTGTATACTTCGTACCTTCAGGCAGATCAAGGGTTCAATATCGGGCATCAGGCCGGCGCAGACGCTAACGGTAATAAGAAGGGGCCAAAGTGAATTCAGGTCTGGTGAAGTGATATATACTCCACCAAGAGGTGCCGGATTGGTAGAGGCAAAACTGGACAATATGATCGAGTACCTTAATGACGATACGAAATATTCAACTGACCCGCTTTTAAAAATGTGTATTGCACATTACCAGTTTGAAGCCATACATCCTTTTTCCGACGGTAATGGCAGGACAGGCCGGGTACTTAACCTATTATACCTGGTTGACAAAGGATTGCTAGAGATGCCTGTCCTTTACCTGTCTAAGTATATCATGACCCATAAGGATGATTATTACCATCACTTAAGCGGTGTGACACAACGGGGGGCCTGGAAACCATGGATTCTTTATATGCTGGAAGCTGTGGAGAAGACAGCAGAACTCACCAACCAACTGGTAATAAGTATCACTAGTCAAATGGAAGCGACATTAGTCCATGGAAGGTCTAAAATGAAATGGTACAACAAAGAAGTGAATGAAATGATTTTCAGCCAACCTTATATCAGGCCAAAACTCATTGGGGATCTTTTGAGGGTAACATCCAGAACCACTTTGACAAAATACTTCGGAGAACTTGTAGAAGCCGAAATACTTGGATACTCGAAAGACGGCAGAGATGTGTACTATATCAACAATGACCTGATCGAAATATTGAGAGGATAACATGAAGCCGAATATCAATCTCAAACATTATTTAGCCGCTATACTTGCATTCTCCATCTGGGGCTTTTTCGCGCTGGTATTAAAACCCTTGCATGCATATGCTTCATTAGATATTCTCTTTTACAGGGTATTCAGTTGTGCAGCGATCATGTCGTTGATCTCCCTGCTTTTTAAAAGGCAAAAGATCAATGATAACCTTGCCCTGTTTAGGGCATTACCCCTAAAGCGAAAAAGGCAAATGCTTGGGCTGAATGTTGCCTGCAGCGTCTTCCTGGCAATTAACTGGTTTTCCTTCATCTATGTAATGAACCATGTCAGTGTACGGGCTACTTCATTGGCCTATTTGGTGTGTCCGATCCTAACCACGCTACTTGCATTTTTCATCTTACGGGAGAAATTAACACGCGTACAGTGGCTCTCTGTTGCATTGAGTTGCATCGGATGCTTATTGCTGTCTTATAATAGTCTGCTAACGATGTTTTACAGTATCATCATCGGTTTAAGTTATGCCTGCTACCTGGTAAGCCAGAAAAGGAATGAGGGATTTGATAAGTTTCTGATCCTGAATTTTCATATCCTGCTCTCGGCATTGATCCTGCTTCCATTCTTTTCATCGTTCTCCGGCGCTATACCTTCCGCGTTTGATTTCTATTTTTATGTGGAGATTATTGCGGTGTTGTACACCATTGTACCGTTGCTGCTAAATCTATACGCGCTAACCGGCCTGAGTTCATCGACGGTCGGAATGCTTTTAAACATCAATCCGATTATTGCATTTGTATTATCAGGCCTGGTTTATCATGAACCATTGGGCCTTCTTCAACTGTCTGCCTACGGACTTATTTTCCTGGCCGTTATCGTATTTAATACGAATCAGATTTTTAGAAATAAAGCCGCAGCTTAGCATTTCTGATCGCCACAAAGGTTTCGATGATCAATGATCAATTTCCTGTATGAAAGTTTTATTCCTGTACACCGTGCCATTAAGCAACTGCTGAACCCCATAAGTGGTGAGGTGGTTCTGATCAAACATGTAGGGGATGCGTTCTGGAGAAACTTTTTTAAAGTAGTTCAGGCGAAACAGGTCAATATATTTGTGTTTTAAGCCTGCTTTCAGGTAGCTGTTAATCTCCTGAGTTTCCCTATCCAGATAATTTTCACTGGTCTGAATCCCGTATTCATGCTCTCGCGCAGCAATGGTGGAGTAGTCAATTTTATAGGTTTCCGTTTGTCCAAGTACAATGGATTTTATTCCGAGCTTGTCCAGGTATGCAATGGTACCTTTCAGATCCTGCAATAACTGTTCTTTTCCATGGGGATTATCCACCCAGTTAGCGCTTAAGATTACACTTTCAATATCGCCTGCATGGCTAGGTAACATTTCGTCATAGATGAAGTTCAGTAGCTCTTCGCAATTTCCCGGACCCGGTCCTTCCTTGGTCTTTAATGGTAAACAGCTCGCCGCGGAGGCATGGCCGAGGTTAATACCTTTAGCTGCGAAGTGTGCTTTCAGCGCTTGGTGGAACTGGGCCGCGTGACTATCCCCCAGCAGCAGCACGTTTTTTCTTCCTTTCTGAAAGGGCAGACATTTCTGTTTACTGTAGGTATTCAGTCCAGTGGATACAGATCTGATAAAACAGGAATCAACTTCAAATTGCTTCTGGTGTTTTGATTTGTTGATGGCTTCATAGTCTGCAATAATCACGGTGTCTTTTTTGAAAACGACCGGGTTTAAATAATTCAGGGATGCTATAAAAGCGATTGCTGCAAAGGAGCCTGTTGTTGCCAGAATATACCTGTTTTTGCTAATGCTAATCGTTTCAATGTAACGATAGGACAGGTAGCCCAGCAGAATGGATAGGAGTATCCCGTAAATGGCATTGGCAGGCGTTGAGGTAGCACCCAGGTAGTTCCCAATTACAAAGACTGGCCAGTGCCATAGGTACAGCGAATAGGAGATCTTGCCAATAAACTGAACCACTGGTGTTCTGATCAATTTGAAGTCGCTGACTTTACATATAATGATCAAATAGGTGGCAAAAACCGGAATCAGGGTATAAAGACCTGGCCATTTCATACTCTTGTGCAGGAAGATCATTCCGGTCAGGAGCACGACAAAACCTGAAAGCGACAGCATTTTCCTGGCTCTACTGCTCAGGTTTACCTGGGTTAAAAATGCTAATCCACCGGCCAGCATCGCCCATGATCTGGTCGGTAACATGTAGAACGACATGTTCGGGCGGTACCTGGTTACGACCAGCGTGCCTGCAAAAATCACTATGATAGCAATGAGGCAGAGGTTAAAGTACTTTTTCCGGTCGTTCTTAAGATACCTGTTGCAGTACAGGAGCACCAGGGGAAGGAGCAGGTAGAACTGCCACTCCACAGACAGCGACCAGGTGTGTAAGAATATGTTGTTATCGGCAGAGTTTCCAAAGTAACTGCCTACAAAACTATAGGCAATGTTGGAGATGAATAACAGGCTGAACGAGCCATTCCTGGCAACTTCCTGATAGTCATCAGGCATATAGGTGAAAAAGCAGCAGGCAAGTACTACGACAACCAGAAAGGTCAGCGCAGGAACAATCCGCTGCACTCTTTTCTTGTAGAAAGTTAATAATGAAAATTGATTCCGGTCAAAACCTTCCAGGATGATTTTAGTCATCAGATAGCCCGAAATGACATAGAAGACATCCACTCCGGAGAAGCCTCCATTGAAAAAAGGTACATTGAAGTGGTAAAATAACACCGAAACTACTGCAAGCGCCCGCAGGGCGTTGATGTCATGCCTAAAGCCTTGTTTTTGAACCATTAAAAGCGATTAATTCATTACAAATTCAATAACTAAAACGAGAATTAACCTTCTGTTAATATAGAGTTAATACTTTGTGTCTGATTTAGAGAAAAACTGTGACGATTCAGCTCAGGCTTAAGCGATCAATAATCTGGAGAATCCTTACTTTTGCTCAACACCTTATGCCAGAACAAGATCCACTGCTCCCTGAACTCAGTAACCTTAAAACCCGCTTGCTGGCCCGAACGGCCTGGCAACCCCCGCTTACGGATAAACAGCCGGAGGGTAAACAGCGTATCCTGCTGCTGCGCAAACACAAGTACTACACCCACTTCGTGGCAGAGATCTATGAAGCGACGCTGGGCAGTAATGGAAAACTCAAAAATCCGCTGGTACTTATCGATCCACTTGATTTCATTTGGAAGGTCAATGATCCTGACGAATTGAAGTTTTATGCGGCGATTGCAAGACTGCGGAGCAGCTATGATGCCGAGCATACCGAAGCCGACATGGAAGGGCTTAGAGCATTGGTGAAAAATCCACTGGGATTAGATGTTTACTACCATGATCCAGAGCAATCGGCAAATGTTAATATCCGCGCTATCGTAAAGGTTAAGCTGGGGATGTATAAGCTCGATCTGCGCTTGGAAGTAGTGCTTAGAAAAGCCTTCTATGAGATTAGAGCACGACTTTATATAGGCGAAAAAGCCTATAACCTGGATCTGCTGAACATCAAATTTCAATATTTCTTCCTGTACAATGGGGTGATGCAGCTGATCGACAATCTCGACTACCTGCAGGTGATTGAAGTTTTTAAGCGGAACAACAACCGGCTCTACTTCCCCGAGGAAGCCTATGATGAGTTTCAGCGAACGATATTGTCGAAGCTGGAAGGCAAGGTGAAGGTTAACTATGCCTACCTGAAACCAGCTACGAAGAAGCAGCTACAGGAAAATAATTTCGACACCAGGAATGAAAGGCTGATCTACCTTTCCGATTCAGGAGATTATGTACTGATCACCCCCGTGATCCGCTATGGCAACGTGGAAGTGCCTGTACTTTCTCAACAGCAGATATATGCCCTGGATAGTACCGGTATTCCATTCACCGTACAGCGGGATGAAGTTATGGAAGACGCTTTCCTCAAGATGCTGCGGCACCAGCATCCACTCTTCCTGGAGCAGGAGGCCCAGGAATGTTATTA
This sequence comes from Pedobacter sp. SAFR-022, assembly GCF_051965375.1. NCBI lineage: Bacteria > Pseudomonadati > Bacteroidota > Sphingobacteriia > Sphingobacteriales > Sphingobacteriaceae > Pedobacter > Pedobacter sp. SAFR-022. The sequence goes on along the minus strand of NZ_JBQCME010000001.1, from coordinate 583,041 downwards.
CCTGCATAAAAAACGCTTTCTTGATGAAGGCTGGTTTTTGAATGCTTTTGCCTATTGGCAGCAGCAGGAAATTAAGGTTCTGGGCTTTAATGATCTCAAAGACAATAAGCTGAACCCCAACAGTGCAAAGATTTCTATAGAAGTCATTTCCGGTCTGGATTGGTTTGAAACAGGGATAAAGATCAGTTATGGTAAGCAGCAGGTCAGCCTTAAACATCTGGCAAAAGCACTTCGCAACAAGAGCAAGTTCGTAGAGCTTGGTGACGGCACCATGGGTGTATTGCCGGAGGAATGGGTAGCCCGACTATCCGCCTATCTTGAAGCGGGTGAAGTTGTGGAGGAGGTGGTTCGTACACCGAAAGTAAACATCGTGAGTATTGATTCGCTCTATGAAGATGAAATGCTCAGGGCACCTTTGCGTATGGAAATTCAGAACTTCCGTACCAAGTTAGCGCAGTTCAACGTGATCGGCCAGGTAGAGGTTCCGGAAACATTTCAGGGCAGCTTGCGCCACTATCAACAAGAGGGCTTGAACTGGTTAAATTTCCTCGATGAGTTTGGATTCGGTGGTTGTCTGGCAGATGATATGGGCCTGGGGAAAACCATCCAGATCATCGCTTTTCTGCTGCTGCAAAAGGAAAAGGGTGCCTCGGTACCGAGCATGATCATAGTACCGGCAACGCTGGTCTTTAACTGGCAAGCGGAAATAAGGAAATTTGCACCCGCACTGAGGGTACATACCATTTATGGTGCAGACCGGGATAAAGATGTCGACGCGTTCGACAGCTATGATGTGGTACTTAGCTCTTATGGCACCATACTTCAGGATGTGCGCTACCTGAAACATTTCCGCTTCAACTATATCTTTCTGGATGAATCCCAAACCATCAAGAATCCAAATTCCCAGCGGTATAAAGCAATTGCCTTGCTGAAGTCTCGGAGCAAAGTGATGTTGACGGGTACCCCATTGGAGAACAATACCTTCGATTTATATGCACAGTTTTCTTTAGCCTGCCCCGGCTTGCTGGGCACGCGAAAGCATTTCAAAGATCAGTACGTGATACCGATCGATAAATTCAATGATACCCGTAAAGCGAATGAACTGCAGCGGATGGTCAGGCCATTTCTGCTGCGGCGCACCAAAAAACAGGTGGCGACAGAGCTGCCCGAGAAGACAGAAATGGTGATCTACTGCGAGATGGGCGAGGAGCAACGCAAGGTTTATGATTCTTATAAGCTCGAATACCGGAACTACCTGATGTCGCAGAAGTCGGACGAGCTTGCCGGACAAACCATGCACATTCTTAAAGGGATGACGCTCTTGCGGCAGATCTGTAACTCCCCGGCCTTGATCAGTAATGATGTTTTTTACGGTAATGCCTCTGCAAAGATCGATACGCTCCTGGAAGAAATTGAAGGCAAGTCGGGGGAACACAAGATCCTGGTGTTTTCTTCTTTTGTGGGGATGCTGGACCTGGTCAGAACTGAGCTGCAGCAGCGGAAGATCGGCTACAGCTACCTAACGGGACAAACCACAAAGCGGGAGGCTGAAGTGAAACGCTTTAGTGAAAATCCGGAGGTAAGGGTGTTCCTGATCAGTCTTAAGGCAGGCGGTACCGGGCTGAACCTTACTGAAGCAGATTACGTGTACCTCATCGACCCTTGGTGGAACCCTGCTGCGGAGCAGCAGGCGATCGACCGTGTTTACCGGATCGGGCAGCAGAAACATGTGGTTGCCGTTCGGTTGATCTGTCCGGATAGCATTGAGGATAAAATCATGCAGTTGCAGCAGCGTAAACAGCGCCTGGTGGAAGATATCATTAAAACCGAGGGTAATTTGCTGCAAACGCTCGGCAAAGCCGAATTATTAGAATTGTTCAGTTAATAGTAGATTTAGAATTAGATTTGTACGATGTTTAAACCGCTGCTGGCTATTTTCTTGTTTTTTGCATTCGCTTCCATTGTAGCCATGGGACAGGTTGAAACGCCGGTTCAACAAACTGTTCCGCAGCGGTTGCAGCAATCCAGGCCCGACAGTAGTGTAAGTTTGGTCCAGGTAATACCGAAGCGTCAGCGGGACTCTGCGATGCTGGCGCGGCAGCGCTTTGTTACCGATTCCATCATGCGGCATACCTGGCTTCTTCCAGATTCGCTGCTTGACCGGCATATGATCATTGACAGTATCCTAAAGGCAAATGCCCGACCCATCAAAAAAGGCGAAGCCTGGTATGACTTAACGGGAAAAGGGAAGGCGGAAAGCTTTTATAAGCTTGGGCGGCCAGTTCCCAAAGGCGAACCCTGGGTGCTTGCTTTCATGCTGTTCTTGCTCCTGCTTTTCGGCATACTCCGGATCTCCTTTCATAAACAACTGGGGGATATGATTCAGGCTTTCTATAGCAACCGGGTTTTGAACAACCTGTATAAGGAAGATAACCTGTTTACATCATGGCCATTTCTGTTCTTATTTATACAGTTTGGCTTCACACTGGGAATGTTTTTATACCTGATTTCACAGTATTACCAAATTTCGTATGGTGCCGGGGGGCTGCAATTTTTCGTAACGATCTCTGTGCTGATCGTTGTTTTATTCGCCCTTAAGATCTTTATTCTACGTGGACTCGGACATCTGTTTTTCATCCAAAAACTGATTCACGAGTACATTACGGTGCTATATCTCAGTTACTTTAACATCTCGTTGATCTTTATTCCACTGGTGGTTGCCTTTGCTTTGGCACCGCTACGTTATGGTATGTACTTTATCTCTGCTGCGGCAATGTTGGTAACGGTTGCTTTTATTTTCCAGTTTGTCCGTGCGGGATATAACATATTATCAAACAATCGTTTTTCAAAAGTCTATTTATTTTTGTACTTTTGTGCCCTTGAAATTTGCCCTATATTAATAGTAATCAAGGCAATTGGACTATAAGGAAACCAGATACACATGCAAGAAAACAGAGAAGATCGGTTACGTAAAGTAAAGAGCATTTTGATCACTTTGCCTAAACCTGAAACAGATAAATCTCCTTATTTTGATTTAGCGAAGAAGTACAACGTGAAAATTGATTTCAGATCATTTATTCATGTTGAGGGTGTACCAGCCAAAGACTTTAGAAAAGACAAAATTAACCTTGCAGATTTCACTGCGGTCGTGTTTACCAGTAGAAATGCTGTTGATCACTTCTTCCGTATTTGTGAAGAAATGAGATATGATGTGCCAGCAGATTTGAAGTACTTCTGTATATCAGAATCTACAGCATTATATCTGCAGAAATACATCCAATACCGCAAGCGTAAAATCTTTTTTGGTAAACAAACAGCTTCAGATTTAGCCGAAGTTTTAAAGAAACATGCATCTGAAAAGTTCCTTTATCCTTGTTCAGACGTTGCAACGGAGGATACCATGAACTTTCTTCAGAAAAATGGATATGATTTCACCCCTGCAGTATTATTCAAAACTGTAGTGAGTGACCTGTCTGATCTTGCTGAAGTATTTTACGATATCATTGGCTTTTTCAGTCCATCAAGTATACAATCCCTGTTCACAAATTTCCCAGATTTTAAACAAAACAATACACGAATCGCTGCTTTTGGCGTCAACACGCATCGCGCTGTAACTGAGGCAGGTCTAATTGTGGATATCGCTGCACCAACACCGGAAGCGCCATCTATGATCATGGCGATCGAAAACTACATCAAGAAGTCTAATAAGTAAGGTTTCTTTTTGGCAGGTTGTTTGTGTTATTGTTTTTTGATAAAAAGATTTGTTAAGTTTGATAAGATATACCGACTACCAAATCATCAACCCGATCTACTCTTTCAGTAACATATGAGAAAACTTTACTTTGGTTTTATTATTTTAACCATGCTAATGACCAGCTGCGGAAAAGGCGGGCAGGGCGAATTAGTAGGGGTTTACAATAAGAATTTCAAAAACAACCGCGTGCCACTTGGAATGGTCTATGTTCCACCGGGCCGCACACTAATCGGCGGCTCGGATGAAGACATCACCGGCAGCCAGGCTCCTGCAAGCCGCATGGTATCGTTCAGCGCCTTCTACATGGACGAAACCGAGATCACCAATGCAGAATACCGTCAGTTTGTGAATTATGTACGTGACTCTGTCGCAATAACCAGCTTAGGTCCTTCAGGTGCACCTGATCTGTATATGCCCGCACCAGCAGGTGAAGGCGCTAACAATGGTCAGCGCAACATCAACTGGAAGAAAGTTGGCGATGGTTCACGCTTGTGGAGCAACAAAAACGGCGGTTATGCGAGCAAACTTGCAGATATGTATTACAGCGGGGATGATGCACTATTCGGTAGGGCAGAACTTGATGTAAGGAAATTCCGCTATTCCTATAAGGTGGTGAACATGGATCTTGCAGCGAAGTCTAAAAACAACCCTAATGCTAAGCGTAGTGACTTCATTGAAAGTTATGTAGATGCACCAGATCCAAATAAACCTAATGAGTTTCCATCGGTAAGTGTTTATCCGGATACTTTGGTTTGGAAAACAGATTACTCCTATTCGCAGAATGACCCAATGGTTATCGGTTACTTTAATCACCCATCATACGATGAGTACCCGGTTGTAGGGGTAACCTGGGAGCAGGCAAACGCTTTCTGCGTATGGCGCACACGCTTATTCCAGTCTGTTGCCGCGCAACGCAATATGCCTTACAATTCCCGATTAAGCTATAGCTTACCTACAGAAGCGCAGTTTGAATATGCTGCAAGAGGTGGTAATGTAAAAACTAAATACCCTTGGGGTGGCCCTTACATCCGTAATGCTAAAGGATGTATGCAGGCGAACTTCAAAGTTGGTCGTGGTAATTATTCTGACGACGGCGGTTTATATACCGTGAACGTACATTCTTATTTCCCGAACGATTACGGCCTGTATAACATGGCCGGAAACGTGTCGGAGTGGACACTGACCGCTTATAATAAGTCGGCCGGCACCATGCTCCTGGACTTCAACCCGAACTACACTTACGTGGCAAGACCTGAGGATAACAAATACCTTAAGCGTAAAGTGGTTAGAGGTGGTTCATGGAAGGACATAGGTTTCTTCCTTCAGAACTCCGTAGGTACCTACGAATACCAGGACAACGCAACTTCTTACATTGGCTTCAGATGTGTGGTTTCTTATGCAGGAACTGACATCAACTACAAGTAAAAACACAAATCATCACAACTAAAATTACCATCTAGAACAAGAACATGGCAGCAAAGAAAAAATTTGATTGGTTACATACTGCAATTTCATGGGGAGCCAGTATCGTAATCATTGGCGCATTATTTAAAATCCTACACATTGGCGGAATCTGGGGAAATTACATGATCGGGATAGGATTAGGCGTAGAGGCTTTCTTATTCTTCTTAACGGGTTTCTTTCCACCTACACCGGAGCCAGCATGGGAGAAGGTTTATCCTGAACTAAGTCCAGAGTATGCGGGTGAGCTACCTAAAGCATCTGCAAGAGCAGTAAACGTCCCGCAGAGTGCACCTACAACTGCAGCTTTAGACAACATGCTTAGAAACGCAAACGTTGGACCAGATCTTATCGAAAGCCTTGGAAATGGCTTACGTACTTTCGGCGATAAAGTTGCCGCAATTTCGAACGTTGCTGATGCATCATCTGCAACGACAGAATACACTTCAAAAATCAAGTCGGCAACTGCCAGCTTTGATAACCTGAACACTGCATTCGATAAAGCAACTGCACAGTTGGTTGAAATGGGCCAAAGCACTGGTGAGGCAAGAGCTTACCATGAGCAGGTGAACAAACTAGCGAAGAACCTGTCTGCATTGAACGCCGTATACGAGTTGGAACTTCAGGATTCAAGTGCACATTTGAAATCGATGAATACGTTCTACCAGAACCTATCTACCACCATGCATAACTTTAACGAGTCGATGGAAGATTCGAAAATGTTTAAAGACGAAGTTGCGAAACTTGCTAAAAACCTAGCTTCATTAAATGCCATTTATGGCAATATGCTGTCTGCTATGAACCAGCCACGTGTATAATTAGTCCTTAATTATTAATTAATAACAAAGACCTTTAATAAACATGGCCGGAGGAAAAGAAACAACAAGGCAGCGGATGATCAATATCATGTATTTGGTATTGCTTGCCATGCTTGCATTAAACGTGTCAGATACCATTCTGGATGCTTTCAAAAACATCAACGACAGTTTGGAAACTTCAAAGAACAACGTTAATACAAGTGTAGAGCAATTATTCACTGCTTTTCAGAATACAAAATTAAAAGATGAGCCTGCAAGGGCACAGCCGATCTGGGAGAAAGCCCAGCAGGCTAAAGCTTATGCAGGGGAACTGGATGGATACATTCAGAAACTAAAAGCCCGCTTTGTAGCGGAGGGTAGCGGTATCGACGAAGAAACCGGAGACCTGGTAGAAAGAGGTAATCAGGATATCGCTCAGGGAATCATGATCAATCAAAAAGAAGGTGAAAAACTTCAGAAGATGATCAACGATACCCGTGAAAAGCTGATTGGCTTACTCAACCCGGAAGATCGTGCAGGTGTTACCTTCACGCTTGTTGCCAACGATGCAGAGAAGAATGTGAATGGCAAGAAGAAATGGGCTGACATTAACTTTGGTGAAGGCACGCCATTAACGGCAGCAAACACCATTTTAACGAAAATACAGACTGATACCAAGAATGCGGAAGCGGAAGTAGTTAAGAAGCTTTTCGGAAACATGGATAAGTCCTTGGTGAACCTGGATCAGTTTGCTGCAGTTGCTGTAGCACCATCATCCTACGTGATCCAAGGTCAGCCTTATGTTGCTGAGGTATTTTTAACAGCCAGTGATTCGAAGTCGAGTCCGGACATTTCCGTAGGTGGAAGTAAACTTACCGTGAGAAATGGTAAGGCAACTTATACTGGCGGCACGAATAGTGTGGGTGTGTTTAAGTGGGTTGGAACGATCCGCGTTAAACAAACTGACGGACAGATCAAAGAATACCGTACACCAGAGCAAACCTACCAGGTGGCAAAACCATCCGCTACGGTTTCCCCGGATAAGATGAACGTGATCTATGCAGGTATCCCGAATCCATTTTCGGTATCCGCAGCAGGTTTTCCTTTGGAAAGCGTGCGTGCAACGATCTCTGGTGGTTCAATCAGTGGAAGTGGTGGTAAATACATGGTTAATGTTCCCGGTTCACAGATTGGTAAAGAATTAAACATCAACGTATCTGCTTCAGCAGGCGGTAAGACAATAAACCTCGGCGCACAGAAGTTCCGTGTTAAAGCCCTACCGACACCTAAAGCCTTCATTAAAGGTAAATCAGGTGGTAATGTTGATCTGGAGTGGTTAGTGGCTTCAAATCAGATTGAAACAGAGTTGGAAGACTTCGTGTTCGATATCAAATATCGCGTATTGAGGTTCTCTACAACGTTTATCAATCCAAGATCTGATGCGGTGACCATTCAGAATAGCGGAGGTAGTTTCTCCGGACAGATTAAAGGTGCTTTAAATTCCATTAAACCTGGCGCTACGGTAATCTTCAAAGATATCGTTGCAGAAGGACCAGACGGAAGACAGAAAGTGCTTAATGGAATTACATTTATAGCAAAATAGTAAAGATGAAAAAGGTGTTATATACCGCTGTGTTTATGCTCTTTGGCGCTGCTGCTTTTGCACAAAGCACTTCAGCAGCGGCTGACAGCTCCAGATCCAAGATTAAAACGCCTCCAAAGGATGGTTTTGCAGTAAGGAACGACGTTGATAGCGGCTTTATGGCGCCTTTTGCTGAAGTACGTGACGAGGACGTTTACTACTCGAAACGGATCTGGCGTGAGATCGATCTGAGAGATACGTTGAATTCGGTGCTTGCTGCGGAGAAATCAAAGCTTATTGATGTTTTGATCGAGGCCATCGGCCGGGAAGAACTCACGGCATATTCTCCAAAAGATACCGCTGCAGGCCGTATTCTGGAAGATAATGATTCCTTTCAAATCGCCTTAACGGCACAGGATGCCCTGCGTTTAGCGAGAGGTGTTACCGAAGGCGAGCCTGATCCGCTTACCGGTAAATTATCTGAGCCTACTCTACGTCGTTTCAGACCGGAGGAATTCATGAAATACCGTATCAAGGAAGACTGGATCCTGGACGTTAAACGTTCCATCTTCGAACCCCGCATTGTTGGTATTGCACCGATGAAGATGGTAGAAGGTAACTGGCAGCCCGTATTCTGGGTGTATTTTGATGAGGCAAGAGAGATCCTGAGCAAAAAGAAACTGGTTAATCCTGCGAATGATGCGTCAACATTAACTTACGATGATTTCTTTGTAAGGAGGTTGTTCACCAGCTATATCGTTAAAGAGACCAACCCAGCAAATAAGACCCTTGCTGAAATTGTAGGCCAGACAGATCCTAAAGATCCAAGAAAGTTATACGAGTCTGAAAGGGTTAAGAAGTCCATTTCAGATTACGAACAAGGCCTTTGGGAGTACTAACCCCCAGGTAGATAAAAAGCCCGGCATCTTCGAGATGCCGGGCTTTTTTCGTTCAGGCGTGTTGATTGAAATATTCGATCAGGGTTTTTAACTGGGTCTTGTTAACAATGGTCGCTAGTTCATCTTCTGTGGCTTCCCTGATCCGTTTAACGGATTTAAAGTGCCTCAACAGCTTGTCGGCTGTAGTTTTCCCGATGCCGGAGATGTTTTCAAGTTCCGTTTTCAAGGTGCCTTGATCACGCTTCTTACGATGGAAGGTAATGCCGAAGCGGTGCGCCTCATCCCGTAATTGCTGGATCACTTTCAAGGTCTCGGATTTCTTGTCCAGGTACAGCGGGAAGCTATCGCCCGGGTAGTAAAGTTCTTCGAGCCTTTTAGCGATACCAATTACTGTAACCCGATTCTCTATACCAAGCTTCTTTAAGCTGGTCATAGCAGAGGAAAGCTGGCCCTTGCCGCCATCAATGATGATAAGCTGAGGCAATGGCTGCTCTTCTTCCAACATGCGCTTATATCGCCTGTAAACCGCTTCTTCCATGGTGGCGAAGTCGTTGGGCCCCTCAACGGTTTTCACGTTGAAATGCCGGTAGTCCTTTTTTGATGGTTTCGCATCTCTGAACACCACAATCGCGGATACGGGGTACTTGCCCTGGAAGTTGGAGTTATCAAAACACTCAATGTGCGAAGGTAGTTGTGTAAGGCGAAGGTCCTTTTGCATCTGGGTAAGGATGCGTTCCGTTCTTAAATCCGGATTGACCTTCTCATACTGGTTCAGCTTCTCCCGCTTGAAGAACAGCACGTTCTTTTGAGAAAGCTCCAGCAGGCTTTTCTTTTCGCCCAGTTTGGGTACCGTAAACTTTAATCCCGGATCGGTGATGGATAACTCAAAGGGAACAATGATCTCTTTTGAGGTACTGTTAAACTTGGTGCGGAACTCGGTGATGGCGATGCTGAGCAGCTCTTCATCGGTTTCATCCAGTCGCTTCTTGATCTCGATGGTTTGCGTTTGAATGATACTGCCGTTCATGATCTTCAGGTAGTTCACGAAGGCATAACGTTCATCGGAGGCAATGCTCACCACATCAACATTGGTGATGGAGCTGTTGACAACGGTGGATTTGCTCTGATACTTTTCGAGTACCAGCAGTTTCTTTTGATATTGGTGTGCTGTTTCGAAGTTTAAATCCGCAACGGCATTTTTAATGATTTGTTTAACATCCCGGATGACATTCCCGATCTTACCATTGAGGATCTCTTTGATCTCTTCAATATTCTTTTCATAGTCTTCCAGCGACTGGTACTTCTGACAGGGGCCTTTGCAGTTGCCGATCTGGTATTCCAGGCAGACTTTAAACTTGTCTGCTTCAATGTTTGGAATCGTTAAGGGCAGGTTGCAGGTACGGAGGGGATAGGTTTCCTTGATCAGGTCCAGGATGGTGTGCATCATGCCTACCGAGGCATAAGGGCCAAAGTAGGTGGAGCCGTCTTTGACCATTTTACGGGTCCAGAAAACCCGTGGAAAGGGCTCTTTTTTGATGATGATCCATGGATAGGTCTTATCATCCTTGAGCATGATGTTATATCTTGGCTGGTGCCTTTTAATAAGGCTGTTTTCCAGCAGCCAGGCATCGATTTCCGTATCGACAATGGTAAAGGTGATCTTGCGGATCTTGGACACCAGCACACGGGTTTTACCATTCAGCTGATTGTCGGAGTTAAAGTAAGAGCCTACGCGGTTGCGCAGGTCCTTTGCCTTGCCAATATAGATCAGCACCCCCTCGGCATCCCAAAACTGGTATACACCGGGGCGATGCGGAACATCGTTCAATGCCGTTTTATAATCGAATGCAGCCATGCGCTAGAAGCCTAATTTCTCGTCGAGTTCTGTTTTCCCTTGCTCTTGTTGCTGATACTGGTTACAATCATACTCGATGGTACGTGGGGTAGTCGGCGCCTCAAAATCTCCTTTTGAGATCTTCAGGGAAGGATTGGCATATACCCGTTTCATGAAACCGGCATAAATCGGCAATGCCGTATTCGCACCCTCACCCTCGCGGGTGCTGATGAAGTGAAATGCACGGTCCTCACAACCGGTCCAAACCCCAGCTACCAGGTCTGGTGTTATGGACATGAACCATCCATCGGAATTATTCTGCGTTGTTCCCGTTTTTCCGCCGGTTGGCGCGTTAATGCCGTATTTATATCTTAATCTCGATCCTGTACCTTTATTCACCACACCTTGGAGCATTCTTGTCATCACGTAAGCAACTTCTTCGTTCATAACAACCTTCACTTGTGGTGTTTTGTTGTACAATACCACGCCATTTTTGTCTTCTATCCGTAGAATATAGGTGGGTTCAGTCCACACGCCTTTGTTTGCAAATACGCTGTAAGCCCCTACCATGTCGTAAATCGAAGCATCAAATACTCCTAAACTGATGGAAGGATAAGCTGGAACATCGGTGCTGATACCCATCTTCTTTGCCAGTGTAGCCACTGCGGTAGGGCCAACCTGCTTCATCAGGAAGGCGGTGATATAATTCTGGGAGTTGGCCAATGCGGTTTGCAGGGTAACCATACCCGGAATGGTCGAACTTGGGGAAGAGCGTGGTGTCCATGGTGCACTGCCCGGCGTTTCGATCGTTACAGGTTCATTTGCCACCGTATAACAAGGTGAATAACCGTTCTCAATAGCTACGGCATAGGTGAAAGGTTTAGCTGTGGAACCCACCTGACGTGAACCCATCTTTACCTGATCATATTTGAAATGCTGGAAGTTTATGCCGCCAACCCAGGCTTTGATGTGCCCGGTTTTAGGATCCATGGCCATCATGGCATTACGCAACAGCATTTTGTAGTACTTCACGGAGTCCATAGGTTTCATCAAGGTATCTACGTCGCCTTTCCAGGTGAAGATGTTCATGCGGGTAGGGGTGTTGAAGTCTTTCATGATCTCCTCCTCAGACTTACCCTCCAGTTGAAGTGCTTTGTAGCGCTCCGAGCGTTTAACACCCTGAAGCAATTGGGTTTGATTGCCCTTAAAGGGGTTTTTACCTCTCCAGCTTCTGTTAAATTGCTGTTGAAGCGTTTTCATGTATTCACGTTGTGCCTCTTCCGCATACACCTGCATATCATAGTTGATGGTGGTCACGATCTTCAGGCCATCACGGTCCAGATCGTATGGTGTACCATCTGCTTTCAAGATGGAACGTTCCTGGAAAATACGTTTAATGTCGGATTTCAGTACCGCACGGAAGTATGGTGCAACACCGTCACTTACTGTAGCGCTTCTGAATTTTAGACCCAGTGGCTTTGCCTGCTCTACCTGAAACTGCTCATCGGTAAGTTTACCGGCCTTTACCATCATGGCAAGTACGGTATTTCTTCGTTCGCGGGAGCGCTCCGGATTACGGGTAGGAGAGTATCTTGTGATACCTTTTTGTAGGCCTACAAGTGTCGCCGCTTCCGTGTATGATAATTTATCTGGTGTGGTGTTGAAGTATATTCTCGCTGCAGATTTGATACCGTATGCCTGGTTACCGAAATCTACGGTGTTCAAATACATGGTAATGATCTCTTCTTTGGTATAGTTGCGCTCCAGTTTTACCGCAATAACCCATTCCTGAAACTTCTGCATCAGTCGCTTAAAGAAGTTACGTTGACGGGCCTCTTCAGAGAAAAGGTTTAAGGCCAGCTGCTGGGTGATGGTACTACCACCCTGACGTTTACCCACAAGGTTGTAGAAGAAGATGGTAAATGTTCTTTTGAAATCTATACCGGAGTGTGTCATGAAACGCGTGTCTTCTGTTGCGATTAGCGCGTCAATTACATTCTGAGAGATCTCCGGGTAGGTGATGTTCGATCTGTTCTGCACAAAGTAATTACCCAATGGGCGACTGTCTTCGCTGAGGATCTCGGTAGCCTGGTTACTTTTCGGGTGTTCAATATCACGGAAGGAGGGCAGTGTACCAAAGATACCAAAGCCCACACCTGCGATGAATAAGGAGAAAAGTATGATACCGCCAATCAGTAGTTTCCAAAGCGTGAAGTTGTATCTTTTGATATCTGATTGGGTAAGTTGTTGCTTCATTTTAATAAGTGTTTTTATAAAAATCCAGGTATTGGTTCAGGAGCGACTTGCTTTTGATTATGTCAAAGTTCTCCTTGCTGATGATGAAAGTCTTATATAATGTTGGACTGACCCTCATGATCCTGTTCAGTTGCGGTGTTATCCGGTCCTGAAATGCCTTAGCAGCCTCAAAATTACTAAAGTTTCCAACGTAAATTAGCTGATCGTTGTCAAATTCAACCAATTGGTGCCTCAAATCACTTTCAGGATAGTTTCCACGGCTGAATTGTCCGATGCCAAATCGTGAAGAGCTGAGGCGGATGGAGGCATCTTCGACATTGATCACGAAGTACCAGGTGCTGGAAGGCGCATTACGGAAAGGAGAAGTGTTAGGGGGTTGCGCGGATTCCGGCTTTTGTTCAGCTGGAACTGTTACGGTTAATGTTTGGTCCTTCCCTTGCGCGGCTTGGTTGTTTGTATTTAGCTCCCTTACAGCTTGCGCTTTTGTGGGTGGAGTGCTATCATTCCCCTTTGGCATGCTCTGCATTCCAGGTGCTCCAGGAACCTGTGCATAAAATCTAGGTTCGTTCGGGTCAAAATCAATCAAGGCGATCTTACGCTTTTTAAATTCCGCCAGATGCGCATAGATGTAGCTGAGGTGCTCGCTGACCAGGGGTACAATAAGGCGATCCTGCGGGTATGCAGATCTGATCTGTTCAAGCTGCTGTAATAGGCTGTCTACAGGTTGTGTGCGGCCAACCGCGATCGCGCGTAAATAGGCGAACTGTGGTGCAAAGTTTGTCTCCGGCATTTTGGCCAGGGTTTCATCTGCCATCCGGATCACCTTAGGAAAATCTTTCTGCAGGTAGCTTTCGAAAAGGGTGTTGTAAGTATTACTGATCTCCAGCTCCAGGATATTCTGGTCAGCCCGGAAGTTCGGTTCCAGGATAATCCGGGCATAGATGCTGCTGCCATGGTTGTTCAGGACCTGGTTCTTGTAGCCTTCGGCCTTGTTTTGATCCAGACCCTTGTAAATCCGGTACAGGCTGTAGTTGATGGCGGCCAGCTGGCTATTCTCCGGATACTTCTGTAAAAGCAGCTCATAGATCGCTGCAGCATCTTTGCTTGCTTTAAGTTCCTGCTCATAGAATGATGCAAGCTCAAGATAGGCATTTACGATCCTTTCGTTTGAAGCATGAAGCATCTGATTGTTTACCGGGACAGCAGCCAGAAAATTAGTGAGCCTTAGGCTGTCGGTGCCAGATTGTACGGCATTGCCATCGTTTGGCTGTAGTGTGATCGGATCCAGACTTAGTGTTTGTTGGGTATTCGGTGCAGTATTCCGGATGCTTTGGCGCCAGTTATCTTCCAGTTTTCTATTGCCCCAGCTTTTGATGAAATCCGCATAGCCACGCTCCATTGCATTTCGGTTCTGGAAATAGAAGGTCGCGTTTTGTTGTGAAGTTCCAGAGCTTGCATTTGTCAGGTTGGTGCTATTGCCAGCTGCGCTAGAGCTTGTGTCTGCTGTGATGACACTGGTACCTGTTGCGGTCGCTGCAGCCTCTGAGGCTGTCGGGAAGAGCATTTCCCTGGCCCGGCTTTCACGTGTTACTTCGGGTAAGGTAGCCAGGACCTGCAGGCTGTCTTCCCTTGCGATGGTCTCGTATCGACTGGAAAGATAATCCAGACTTTGACTCTTCTTTTGGATAAGTTCTAGTCCCGGGTACTCCTTAGGTAGATTTTGAATTGCAGCATCATAGTGCTTTTTGGCCTGGAGATAGTCTCTTTGCTGCGTGAAACTCAGCTCAGCCAGCTGCAGAAAGGCCATACCTTTAAGCGTGACGTTGGTTGTTACCGCTTCTATCGCCTTGTTGTAATAGTCTGCTGCTTTGGTATAAAATTGCTGCCCGCGGAAGTGTTCCGCAATGCGATAGTAGATCTGATCGCTGAACTCCTCGTTCTTTTCATCTTTGAGTAGGGCCAGTAGCTGCTCCTCTTTTCGAAGCTGATCACCATTTTGTAAGGCGTTTACTTCAACCAGGTTTAGCCTTGCGTTGAAATACAGATCAAACCCGGTATTACTGCTTTGTACTTTTTTATAATGGCTGATCGCCTGAGCATAATCTTGTTGTTCCTGGTACAGCTGTCCAAGTATAAAGTGCCAGCGGATGGTATTGCGCTTGTGTTTACTTTCCTTTACTGCGGTTTCAAGGTATGGAATGGCTTGTTTTTGCTGAGACATCAGAAGCGCCATTTGAGAAAGTGTCGCAATGGGCTCTGCACGGTCCTTCTTGCTTTGCTCCAGATGCTTTTCCAGGGAGTCGAGCGCAATTGCAGCAGTTTTCAACTCATTCACCTGCATCAATGACCTTGCCTGCCAGTCCAGCGCCTGGATTAAACTTGCCTGGTTTTCCGGGTAAGTTTTCGCGACGTAGTTAAAATATTCAGCGGCCAGAAAGTAATTGCCTTTATAGAACTCACTTTTGCCCATCAACAGGTAGGCCTCATCCAGGTAGTTACTCAAACTTTTGTCTGTGATAATCGTTTTGGACTTACGAATGATTTCATCAAGCGCCTTATTGTTGGGGTTTGCCGTCAAACTTGTAGGGTCGAACTTGTGTGGACTCAGGTGTACCGGCAGGACTTCATTGTAATTGTTCGGGAAAGCATTGTATAATTCGGAAACATAGTCCTCAAGGATTATATTCGCATTGTATAAATAATTATACCGCGCCGTCAGATTTTGCATCCCCCTACCGGAAGAGCCGTCCTTTTGTACGCTGCAGGCATATAGGATACTGATGGACAGGCAAAATAGAAGTAGCTTTACCTGATGAAGGGAGGAGTTGCTCAATGATATACGTTATGAATTACGTGGTATGGTACAAAATATATGCAAAAATATCTGATTAGCCTATCATTAGAAAACAATAGACTATTTATTTACTAAAAAGATGGAAGATCCACAGCGAGAAGTCAAGCGCAAACAGGTTGTCAGTTACGCCCGGTATACTGGTCTGTTTTTTCAAATGTTTGTGATCATAGGTGTTTTTGCCTTTGTGGGATCCTGGCTGGATGATTACCAGGCGACCAAACAGCCATATTATACTGCGGGGCTGGCCTTGATCGGGGTCGTGATCGCGATTTATCAGGTGCTGAAAGAAGTAAATCAGCTGAACAATCCTAAAAGTTAAAGCCCACCAGATTAATTTGCTATTTTTGCAGCAAATCTGATCCATTGAGCATCGTTCGTTTTACAATCTTATATACGGGGTTTTGTATTGTGCTTGCCGGCCTGGCAGCCGCCCTTCAGCAAATCTTTCCTGACGCCGATCTTCTTGTTAACAAATTCTGGGTGATTTTCTGCTTCCTTGCAGGCATTACCTACATCGCCTATGTAACCGCAGATCTTGGGATTAAAAAGGACCCTGAAGTAGGCGTAATGGCTATTATGGCATCTATTGCGGTGAAGATGATCTTTTCGATGGCTTTTGTACTGATTTACAGTCAGAAACAGCCCCAGTTAGGCGGAATATTCCTGGCCAACTTTTTTTCTTTATATTTATTGTTTACCTGCTTTGAAATATACTGGTTGTTGCGTAACTTGCGCCACCAAAATAAATAGTAAAAATCTGCGAATAAATGGATTGTAGCCACGTTTTTGATTTTAAAGTGAATAGGTTAATTGCTGCTTTTACGCTTTTTTTAGCGCTTTTCACTGTTGTACCATCTGTTTTAGCGCAGACTGACAGTGTTGAAGCTGGCGCTACTCATGAGGCTGTTGCAACTACTGCTGCTCATGGTGCTGAAGCTGGGCATGAAGAAGGTAATTTTGATCCTACGGAAGTGATCATGGAGCACATCGCTGATTCTCATGTTTGGCATGTGGCTGGTCATTTTTCTTTCCCGCTTCCGGTAATTTTGTATACTCCTCAAGGTTTAGAAGTGTTTTCTTCTGGTAACTTTCATCATGGTGAGGCTGATCATAAAGGTGCTTATAACACCTACCGTTTGGTGGAAAACCCTAAAGATCAGAGTGTGGGTCAGAACTTCTTCAACAAGAAAATTAAAGTTGTTGCTCCGGATGGTCAGATCGATGAAGCTGCAACGGCTAGCATTATGGACTTCTCGATCACCAAGAACGTTGCTGCAATGTTCCTGACTGTAGTGATCTTGTTGCTTGTCTTTTCTGCGGTAGCCTCTGCGTACAAGAAGCGTCACGGAAAATCGCCTAAAGGATTGCAGTCTTTCTTAGAACCGATCATTGTGTTTGTAAGAGACGATATTGCTAAACCAAACATTGGTCATGACTATGGTCGTTTTATGCCTTTCCTGTTAACGGTATTCTTCTTTATTTTAATCAACAACCTTTTGGGATTGGTTCCAATCTTCCCGGGTGGTGCTAACGTGACCGGTAACATTGCAACGACTTTCATCCTTGCGTTGTTCACCTTGATCATCGTAAACGTAAATGGTAACAAATCTTACTGGAGTCACATCTTTGCACCTGACGTTCCGAAATGGATGTATGTGATCATGATCCCGGTAGAGGTTATCGGTGTACTTTCAAGACCATTCGCGTTAATGGTGAGGTTATTCGCCAACATTACTGCTGGACACATTATCGTGTTAAGCTTAATCTCTCTGATCTTCATTTTCAAATCACTTGCAATAGCGCCGGTATCGGTAGCGTTCGTGATCTTCATGGATGTCCTGGAGTTACTAGTTGCTTTTCTACAAGCTTTCATCTTTACCTTGTTAAGCGCGCTTTTCATTGGTATGGCTGTTGAGGAGCATCATTAATATTAAACTATAGATTCATTAATATAAATTAAATTAGTTATGGTAGGTTCAATCGCGGCAATTGGTGCCGGAATCGCAGTTATCGGTGCTGGATTAGGTATCGGACAAGTAGGTGGTAAAGCAATGGAAGGTATTGCTCGTCAACCAGAGGCTGCTTCTAAAATTCAAACTGCAATGATCATCGCTGCTGCACTTATTGAAGGTGTTGCGTTATTCGGTGTGGTAGTTGCGTTCCTTGGAAACAATCCTCCAGCTGCTTAATCAGCAGGATTGTAAGTACAGGAAAAAAAATAAGGTTGGAAGTCGACGATTGGTTGCCTTCCAGCCTTAATTAAATTAAGACTTAGAAATTTAAATATCATATGGAGTTAGTTACCCCAAGTATTGGACTTGTTTTCTGGACATTAATCGCGTTTTTGTTTCTATTGCTGCTTCTTAGAAAGCTAGCCTGGAAACCAATCATGGGTGCTATCTATGAGCGCGAGCAGTACATCGATGAGGCTTTAAATAAAGCGGAATTGGCAAAAAAAGAAATGGCTCGTTTAACTGCTCAAAACGAGGAGTTGATGCTGCAGGCGCGTGCTGAAAGGGATGTTATCCTTAAAGAAGCAAAAACGCTTAAAGACAGCATCCTGAATGAGGCTAAAGCACAGGCGCAGGCTGAAGGTAGCAAGATGCTTGAAAAAGCTAAGATCGAAATTGCTAACCAGAAGAAAGCTGCACTGGCTGAAATGAAGTCGCAGGTATCTACTTTATCTATCGAGATCGCGGAACGTGTTTTGCGCGGACAATTACAGGATAAAGCGAAACAGCAGGAATTGGTTACAGGCCTGTTAAAGGATGTAGAGTTAAACTAATTTTATCCAAACGTAAAGTACAAATGTCAAATAGTAAAGCAGCATCAAGATACGCGAAGTCACTTATTGATCTTTCTATCGAGCAAAACTCTATGGAAGCTGTTCGGGCTGACATGGCAAGCATCGTTTCGGTAATTACTGCAAACCCTTTACTGGGTGCAATTCTTAGCAACCCGATTATTCCGCTTGATAAAAAAGCCGGTATCTTAAAAGACACTTTCTCCGGAAGGGTTAGTGCAGTTACCGATCTGTTCCTGAAGCTGATCGTAAGCAAAGGAAGGTCTTCAATCGTGTTTGAAACTGCTAAAGCTTATTTATCACAGTATAATGCCCTGAAAGGTATTATCACTGCAGAGGTAACTTCAGCGATTCCGCTAACAGAAGCGAACCGTACTGAGATTATAACTATAGTTAAAAGAGAAGTTGGCGCCAACGAAGTACTGATCAAAGAAAAAGTTGATGAGAAACTGATTGGCGGGTTTATTTTAAAGGTCGGCGACAGGCAGTTTGATGCCAGCATTGCCAGCAACCTGAATAAACTAAAAAAAGAATTTAGCCACGGTGTGGTTTAATAAACATTAACAGATTACTGATTACAAAAGAAATAATATAAAACATTATGGTAGAGGTAAGACCAGACGAAGTATCGGCAATTATCAGGCAACAATTGGCGGGCTTCAAATCAGAAGCTGAACTGGAAGAGGTTGGTACCGTATTACAAGTGGGTGATGGTATCGCCCGTGTTTACGGTTTAACTAAAGTACAGTCAGGTGAGTTAGTTGAATTTGACAACGGCTTACAAGGGATTGTATTGAACCTTGAGGAAGATAACGTTGGTGTGGTTTTATTAGGTCCTTATGGCGACATCAAGGAAGGTGATACCATTAAGCGTACCAATAAAATTGCTTCTATCAAAGTTGGTGAAGGTATGTTAGGTCGTGTTGTAAACACACTTGGCGAGCCTATCGACGGTAAAGGTCCAATCTTAGGCCCAACCTACGAAATGCCGATTGAACGTAAAGCACCTGGTGTAATTTACCGTCAGCCGGTTACTGAACCATTACAAACTGGTATCAAAGCGATTGACGCAATGATTCCAATTGGCCGTGGTCAGCGTGAGTTGGTTATTGGTGATCGTCAAACTGGTAAAAGTGCCGTTTGTATCGATACCATCATCAATCAAAAAGAATTCTATGAAGCAGGCAACCCTGTTTTATGTATATATGTAGCTTGCGGTCAGAAAGCAAGTACCGTAGCGAACGTTGTTCGTACACTAGAAGAGAATGGTGCAATGGCATACACGGTAGTCGTTTCTGCTGCTGCTGCTGATCCTGCTCCACTTCAATTCTACGCACCTTTCTCTGGTGCTGCAATTGGTGAGTACTTCAGAGATACTGGTCGCCCGGCATTGATCGTTTATGATGATTTGTCTAAACAAGCTGTGGCTTACCGTGAGGTTTCTCTTTTACTACGTCGTCCACCGGGCCGTGAGGCTTATCCAGGTGACGTGTTCTACCTTCACAGCCGTTTATTAGAGCGTGCTGCGAAAATCAACGCTAACGATGATATCGCACAATCCATGAACGATCTTCCGGAGTCTATCAAAGGAATCGTTAAAGGTGGTGGTTCATTAACGGCATTGCCAATCATTGAAACTCAGGCTGGTGACGTATCTGCTTACATCCCGACCAACGTAATTTCCATTACTGACGGTCAGATCTTCCTGGAGTCGAACTTGTTTAACGCAGGTGTTCGTCCGGCGATCAACGTAGGTATCTCGGTATCACGTGTAGGTGGTAACGCACAGATCAAGTCGATGAAGAAAGTTGCTGGTACTTTAAAGTTAGATCAGGCGCAATACCGCGAGTTAGAGGCTTTCTCTAAGTTCGGATCTGACTTAGATGCTGCTACTAAATCTGTATTGGACAAAGGTGCCCGTAACGTGGAGTTGTTAAAACAAGGCCAGTTCTCACCAATGCCAGTTGAAAAGCAAGTTGCGATCATCTACATCGGTACTAAAAACCTGATGCGTCAGGTTCCAGTAGCGCGTGTTAAAGAATTCGAACAAGAATTCCTTGAGCAAATTGAATTGCGTCACCCAGAGGTTTTAGCTGCCCTAAAAGCAGGTAAACTTGAAGATGCAAGTACAAGCGTATTAGAAACAGTAGCTAAAGAGGTTTCAAGTAAATATTAATCTCTAACGGCGCACACTAAAATAACATGGCTAATTTAAAAGAAGTAAGAATACGTATAGCATCGGTGCAATCTACACAGCAGATTACCAAGGCCATGAAAATGGTTTCGGCTGCTAAGCTAAAGCGTGCTACCAATGCGATTACACAATTACGTCCATATGCTACTAAACTAAAGGAGATTTTAGGTAATCTGTCGGCAAGTTTAGAAGGTTCATCATCACCTTTTATTCAGGAGCGTGAACCGAACAAAGTTTTAGTTGTGGTCGTGTCATCAAACCGTGGTCTTGCAGGTGCGTTCAACATGAATGTTATCAAAGCAACCAACAATCTGATTGCGGAGCGCTATAGTGAGCAGTTGAAGAATGGTAATGTTAGTGTCGTTGCAATTGGTAAGAAGGCTCAGGACTTCTACGAGAAGCGTAATTACAACACCATCGGTAACAACAACGAGCTATATTCAGCATTGACCTTCGAGAATGTAACCCAAATTACAGAAGCGATCATGGATGGCTTTGTGAAAGGCGATTACGATGAAGTTCAGGTGGTTTATAACCGCTTCAAAAATGCCGCTGTTCAAATCGTTACAACAGAGCAACTGCTTCCATTAAAAGGTGCTGCTGAAACACAAGTAGAGACGGTAAAAGGTTCAAATGTGGACTACATCCTGGAGCCATCTCAAGCAGAGATCGTAGAACAGTTGATTCCGAAGTCGATCAAGATACAGCTTTACAAAGCGGTATTAGATTCACATGCTTCAGAACACGGTGCGCGTATGACCTCTATGGACAAAGCAACTGAAAATGCCGGAGATCTTTTGAAAGCATTAAAACTATCCTACAACCAGGCCCGTCAGGCTGCTATTACAACCGAGTTAACTGAGATTGTAAGTGGTGCTGCTGCCCTGAATGGATAATCAAAGAATATATTATCAAAGCCTCTGTCGCACGACAGAGGCTTTTTTGTTTAAACAAATCAGTCAAATGAAAACACGTTTAGCGATCCTGATTGCCTTCCTCATGCCATTAGGTCTACTGGCTCAGGACAATAGCACAAACCAGATAGATACCACATCAAACAACCAAAGCGGTTACCGCGATTATACCGCTGCAGTACTCTGGCAGCAACATGCCGGAGAATACCGCGCCCTTGCCTTTCAGGCCTACAACTTTGCCAAAATTTCCCTGCTGGAGCGCTTGAAACAAGCGGGCAAGGACAAGAAGTACTGCGTAGTGGTAGATGTGGATGAAACCGTTCTGGACAATTCACCATTGCAAGGTTATGAGATCACCCAGGGCAGGACCTTTGATCCTAAGGACTGGAGTGATTGGACGGGCAAAGGCATAGCCGACACCGTTCCCGGTGCATTGAGCTTCCTCAAGTTTGCCGCTGAACATCAGGTGGAGACCTTTTACGTGACCAACAGGGACACTTCAGAAATGAAAGGTACCTTGTACAACCTTAAGACCCTTGGCTTCCCCAATGCGGATAAAGCACACATCCTGCTAAAAAGCAGTACCTCAGATAAAGAACCTAGAAGACAGCAGATCCTGGAGAATTATCATATCCTGCTTCTATGCGGTGATAACCTCAGCGACTTCTCTAACATCTTCTATCGTTCAGGCAAGAACACTATTGAGCAGGTAAATGCGGCACAAGCCGAATTTGGTACGCATTTTATTGTACTACCAAACCCAATGTATGGCGACTGGGAAAAACAGTTCTATAAAGAGGGCAAACCGACGGAAGCCATTAAGGCTGCAGAACGGTTAAAAGGATTGAAAACTTATTAGTATTAATCCTTTTATATAGGCTAATTAATATTATTTTTGTGCGGTAAAACTAAAAAATTAACATGGATAAGAAACCAATCTACAGTACTCCCAGCATGAAAACTGCAAACGATGAAGGGATCTACAAATTATTACTAGTTGGAATTATATTAGGTGTAATCGGCGTGTTTTTGCGTTTTGCAGGTGATTCTGATATGCTGTCCCTAATTTCATGGGCTATCCTGTTTGTAGGAGCAGCTTTTTGCTTCAAAGGCGTTTTCAAGATTCTAGGTGCATAACCTTCCAGATACCAACATTAAAAAAGCCGGTTCGATAAGAACTGGCTTTTTTGTTTATAATAGGCTTTCTTGTTTGTGAGCTTATTTCACACGCTTCTGATTGTCTTTCGCAAAAGCTTCCCAGCCGGAGTAGGACTTACCGCCGCCCCCTGAAGGCACCCTTTGAAAAGCATGGCAAACCGCCACGGCAAGTCCGTCTGTAGCATCCAGGAACTCGGGTGTTTCTTTAAACAGCAGCAGCCGCTGCAACATCGCCGCCACCTGTTCCTTGCCCGCACTACCATTGCCTGTAATCGACTGTTTAATTTTCCGTGGCGCATATTCCGTCACCGGGATGCTCTTCGATAGCGCTGCTGCCATCGCCACACCCTGTGCGCGGCCCAGTTTCAGCATCACCTGAACGTTCTTACCGTAGAACGGCGCTTCAAGCGCCATCACATCTGGTTTGTACTGCTCAATCAAACCTACCGTCTTGTCAAATATCCTTTGAAGCTTTAGAAAATGATCGTCAAGGTGATCCATCTTTACCACCCCCATGCTGATCAGCTTAATTTTACTCCCCTGTTCCAGGATCAATCCGTAGCCCATAACCGCTGTTCCCGGATCGATTCCCATGATCACCCTTTCCTTTTTTTCCACCAACATAGAACAATAATAAGCATATTTGCAGAGAGTGAGCGCAAAAAGTATAACACCCCGATACAAGACCATCATATCTAATCTGATCAAAATTGGCGTTGTCGTATTTGCCTTTTACTTCATCTACGTCAAGCTTAGCGCCAACCAGGACCTCAAAGGATTTCTTGACCTCATCCACCGCATTCCTTCCGTACAGATCATTGCCGTTATCTCGCTCGTGTTCCTGCTGATGCTTGTAAACTGGGGCCTGGAAGCAGTAAAATGGAAAAGACTTATAGCACCAATAGAGCGCATCAGCCTTTGGAAAGCGATAGAATCGGTATTCTGTGGACTTACCTGGGCGGTATTCACACCGAACCGGATCGGGGAGTATGGCGGGCGTGTCTTTTTCCTTTCGCCTAAACGGCGGATCATCGGGGCAGTAGCGATGGCTGTGGGTAACATCGGACAAATGGTGCTCACCAACATCTTCGGCTCCATTGCCCTGTGCATTTTCATTTACCGTTTCAAACCGATGGACGACCTGTTCTTCCTGTTCCTCTGCACCATCGCTTTTATCTTCTGTTCCTTTTTGGCCATATTCTACTTCAACATCAGGTGGCTGAATGGGCTGCTGCTCTCCATGCGCTTTACCAGAAAATATAAGAAGTTCTACACCATCCTGGCCCGGTACCGAAAGGCCGAGCTCCTGAGAATACTGCTTTACTGCCTGGCGAGATATGCCGTATTCAGCACCCAATATTTCATCATGTTTTTCTGGCTGATACCAAGCCTGCATTTTACCGATGTGCTGATGATGGTCTGCATCCTGTTTTTCATACAATCCAACCTGCCATCACTAGATCTGTTCGACATTGGCATCCGAAGTGTGACAGCCTTATTTTTCTTCGAATTCATTACCGACCAAAGTGCACCTGTAGTGGCCTGCACCGCCAGCATCTGGCTTATTAATATTATTATTCCTGCTATATTAGGATCCTATTTCGTCTTTAAACTTAATTTCTTTGGAAGTCTTAAACGTAACTAGTGTATTATCCCTTTTGCTGACGTTACTTTACCTGGGTGTAATCCTCTGGTTCATAAAAGGTTGGAAAGCGCTGAAAACCTTTACCTACCGCAAACACCAGCCCATAAAGGTCTCCATCATCATTGCAGCCCGGGATGAAGCCGAAAACATCAGCAAAACGATAGAAGATTTGCTGGCGCAGGATTACGAGAAGGAATACCTGGAGATCATCTTTATCGACGACCATTCTACAGACAATACCGGGGCGATCATCAGCTCCTATGCTGCACAAGGCATCAGCCTGATCAGCCTGAACGAAAGCAATACCATCAATTCCTATAAAAAGAAAGCCATTGAAACGGCCATAGGCGATGCCAAGGGCGATCTCATTATCACTACTGATGCAGACTGCCGTATGGGTCCGAACTGGCTTAAAACCATTGTGAGCTATTACCAGGAGGGTGGTTACAAAATGATCTCCTCTCCGGTGGTATACTTCGAAGAGCAGAGCCGCTTTGAAAGGGCACAATCCCTGGAGTTCCTGTTCCTGATCGGCATGGGCGCCTCTACCATTGGTAACAACAAACCATCAACCTGCAACGGCGCCAACCTGGCCTATGAGCGTCAGGCTTTCTATGAAGTTGGTGGCTTTAAAGGTATCGATGACCTTGCCTCTGGCGATGACGAGTTGCTGCTGCACAAAATGGCCGACAAATACGGCAACAAGATCGGTTTCCTCAAGAACCACGAAGCCATCGTGTATACCCAGGCCAAGCCAACCCTGCGGGAGTTTATACAGCAACGTAAACGTTGGGCTTCAAAAAGCACCAGGTACAAGAACAAGTCGATCATTGTGCTCGGTGTGCTGGTCTGGTTATTTAACCTGAGCATCCTGCTTAACCTGCTAGCTGGCACAGCGATGTTGCTGTTCAACATCTCCGCGGGGGCGCAGCTGTTATCCCTCGCACTTCTTCAGTTCTCTATAAAATTGCTGATAGAATTCCTGTTTTTGAAAAAAGTTACTCAATTTGCCCGCAGACCGGAACTCATGCAACTTTTGCCTTTGTTAAACATCCTGCACATCATTTACATCATCTATATCGGTATTGCCGGCAACTCCGGTAAGTACAGTTGGAAAGGAAGGATGGTTCGCTAATGAATGATCACAGCCCTTCAAAAAAGATCTGGAAGAAGTTCAAAAAGAACAAATTCGCTGTTGGCGGCCTGCTGTTCATCCTGGCCACCATGATCATCGGGATTTTAGGTTACCTCGTAACTCCGGATCAAACGCCTATGGCCAACACCATGCACCTGCAGCTCAGCAATAAAAAGCCTGGCCGCAGTTTCAGCTTTCTGGTCATCAACCAAAATCCATCCATCCAGCAGGTCAACATCTTTGAAAAGATGCTGTACGGACAGGAAGCGAACTTCAAAAGCATACCCATAAACAGCTACAAGATTACCCGCACGAAAGTGGAAGCCGCGGCTTACATCGGCGATGATGAACCCGGTGAACGCAAGGTGTACAACATCAAAGACATCTGCAGCAGCTGCGATCTGAACGCAAACCCAGAACAGCTGAAAGCGCAATTTATCCAGAGCAACATCTATGAGCAGCGCTTCCTGTTGGGTACCGACATCTATGGCCGCGACCTACTCAGCAGGCTCATCCTCGGCATCAGGGTTTCGCTTTCCGTAGGCCTTATGGCGGTGATCATCTCCTTATTGATCGGCATCAGCTTAGGTGCGCTAGCCGGGTATTTTGGCGGCAAAGTAGACGCGGCAATCAGCTGGTTCATGAACGTGATCTGGTCATTGCCCTCCTTACTGCTGGTCATTGCCATCTCTTTTGCCCTGGGTAAAGGCTTCTGGCAGATCTTCATTGCCGTGGGCTTATCGACCTGGGTGGATGTTGCGAGGCTTGTCCGCGGACAAGTCATGGCGCTCAAAGAAGTGGAGTTCGTAGAAGCTTCCAAAGCGCTGGGCTTTCCCACCAGCCGCATCATCATCAAACACATCCTGCCGAACATCGCCGGCCCGATCCTGGTGGTCGCTTCCGCAAACTTCGCCTCGGCCATCCTGCTCGAAACCGGGCTAAGCTTCCTGGGTTTCGGTGCACAGCCACCAATGCCAAGCTGGGGCACCATGATCAAGGAGCATTATGGCTACATCATCATGGATGCCGCATACCTCGCCGTACTGCCTGGACTGGCCATCATGCTTACCGTCTACGCCTTCAACGTACTTGCCATCGGCTTAAGAGATGCCTTTGATGTCAAATCACAGAACGTAACGGTTTAAAAATTACTTTTTCCCTTGAATTCTTCAGCTGCATTATCCTTAACTTTGCGGTATGTTAATCAATTGTTTCCAAAAAGAACTGATCGAAGCAGGCTGTGATGAGGCGGGCAGAGGATGCCTTGCAGGTCCGGTATATGCTGCTGCCGTCATTCTTCCACGGAAATTCAAATCCAAGATCCTGAACGACTCCAAGAAACTTAGCCTGGAACAGCGTCTGGAGATGCGTGAGGTGATCCAGAAACAAGCCATTTGCTGGGCGGTAGGTGTGGTGGACAACAACGAGATTGATGAGATTAACATTTTAAATGCCTCCTTTCTGGCGATGCACCGCGCCATCGACCAGCTTATGGTTATTCCGCAATACCTGGTGATCGACGGAAACCGCTTTAAACCCTATTCAGATATCCCACATGCCTGCATCGTTAAAGGCGACGGCAAGTATCTGAACATCGCAGCGGCTTCGATTCTCGCGAAAACATACCGTGATGATTATATGGCCAACATCGCTTTGGAGCATCCGGAATATGAGTGGCATCAAAATAAAGGCTATGCAACAGCTGCGCACCGCCTGGTATCTATTGAAAGAGGATTAACACCATATCATAGAAGAACCTTTACGATCAGTCACCCGCAATTTTACGGTATGCCTGATCTTGTCGTATAAATTTGTACTTTCAGTAACTTGAAAACGCTTTTCATTACAAACCGGGTCCCTTTTCCGCCGAAGAGCGGATATCCTATAGTTGTTTATAACACAATTAAGGGCCTGCTTCGTATGGGCGTAGATATCACCTTGTTCAGCATTAATCCCAATGAGCACCAGGTCGATGTCGAGGACATCTATGATCCCGTGTTCGATGCCATCAAGTTCCACCATTACAGCGTAAACACAGATGCCAACCTAATCGGTGCCTTGTTCAACATCTTTTCGAACGAATCTTACAACATCTCCAGGTTCTATGATGATGAAGCCGCCAGAATGCTGGAAGACATTCTCCGGGAAACGGAGTTCGACATCATCCAGTTCGAAAGTCTTTTCGTGGTGCCTTACCTTGATGTGGTAAAAGCCAATAGTAAAGCAAGGCTGATTTACCGCGCACATAACATGCTGTTTGATGTCTGGGAGCGACTATCCCAAGGTGAAAAGTTCAGACCCAAACGTACCTACCTGGAGTTCCTGGCAAGGCGCCTGAAAGCTTATGAAAGTGAACAGATCAACCGCTTCCACCGGGTATTCGCCATATCCGAACCCGACCGGCATCACATCATCAAGCTCGGCTGTGAAGCCAGTGTTGATGTTTTCCCAGTATCCCTGGACATTGAGCAGTATAAAGTAGATCCTGCCAGCCCCAACTTTCCAACCCTGTTCCACCTGGGTTCCATGGATTGGCTGCCCAACCGGGAAGGCATTGAGTGGTTCCTGGATGAAGTATGGCCAGACATTGAAGAGCTGAACAGCGAGCTGCGCTTCTATATTGCCGGTCGCAACATGCCCAAGAAGTTCTTCGAATACGACTCTGATAATGTACTGGTAGAAGGGGAGATCTTCGATGCCGTGGAATTCATGAACTCCAAATCCATCATGATCGTGCCGATGCTCTCCGGCAGCGGTATGCGGGTAAAGATCCTGGAAGGCATGGCCATGGGCAAATGTATCATTGCTACTACCATTGCCGCAGAAGGCATTGCCTGCGAACACGGCAAAGACATTCTGCTCGCCGATACCCCTGACGAGTTCTACCGCTACATCCTCCAGTGCCTCACCCAATCCAGAAAATGGAAGGAAATCGGACAACAGGCCAGAAAAACTGCAGAACGCGAATACGACATCTCCGGCGTATCGCAAAGGATGTTTCAGGTATATCTGCAACTACTTAATGCTTAAAAATTTGTGTACTTTTGCTCGCAATTTTTAACAACAAAGCATGAATTCATCAACATCCTGATGGATTCAGCAGCAAACACGAATCTAAACAGATGAAAGAGATCGCTTTAACAAACAAACACATATCCTTAGGTGCTAAGATGGTTCCCTTTGCTGGCTACAACATGCCGGTGCAATATGAAGGCATCAATGCCGAACACGCGACAGTAAGACAAGGCGTCGGCGTATTTGATGTATCACACATGGGTGAGTTTATCTTGAAAGGCGAAAATGCTTTAGATCTTATTCAACGTGTTACCAGCAATGATGCTTCTAAATTGTATGATGGCAAGATCCAATACTCCTGCCTGCCCAATGAAGATGGCGGTATTGTAGATGATCTGCTGGTTTATCGCATTGATGAGAAAACCTATATGCTTGTTGTTAATGCTTCCAACATTGAAAAAGACTGGAACTGGATCCAGAAATACAATACACAAGGGGTGGAGATGCACAACATTTCTGATAAAACCTCTTTACTTGCCGTACAAGGCCCTAAAGCTGCCGAAGCACTGCAAAGCCTTACCGAGGTAGACCTTGCCTCTATGGAGTACTATACCTTTGTTAAAGGCCAGTTTGCAGGCGTGGATAACGTGTTGATTTCTGCAACCGGTTATACTGGTGCAGGTGGTTTCGAGATCTATTTCGACAATGAACACGCTGATAAAATCTGGGATGCTATTTTCGAAGCGGGTGCGGAATTGGGCATTAAGCCGATCGGACTAGGTGCCCGTGATACCCTGAGACTGGAAATGGGCTTCTGCTTGTATGGAAATGATATTGACGATACCACTTCGCCAATTGAAGCAGGTTTAGGTTGGATCACCAAATTCACCAAGAACTTTACCAATAGCGAAGCGCTTAAAGCACAAAAAGAAGCTGGTGTAAAAAGCAAACTGGTAGGTTTTGAAATGATCGACCGTGGTATTCCGCGTCATGATTATGAAATTGTAGATGCAGAAGGTAACAAAATTGGAAGGGTAACTTCTGGAACGCAGTCGCCATCACTTCAAAAAGCCATTGGAATGGGTTATGTAGCTAAGGAATTCGCGAAAGAAGGCAGCGAGATTTACATCAGTATCCGCAACAACAAAGTGAAAGCTAAGCTAGTGAAGTTCCCTTTTTATAAATAAGCCGTACCCATATATTACATGTCGAGAAAGATTGAAGTTTGTTTAACGCCCGCATTATTGGGGCTTTATGATATAAAAGATAGTATTGTTGTTGTAATCGACATCTTAAGAGCAACCTCTTCCATGGTTTATGGCATTGATAATGGTGCAAGCTCCATTATCCCGGTTGCCCAGGTTGAAGATTGTTTAAAGTATGCAGATCATGGTTACCTGCTTGCTGCAGAGCGCAACGGCGAAGTGGTTACAGGTTACAATTTCGGAAACTCTCCATTTTCTTATACTGCGGAGCATGTTGCCGGTAAGACCGTTGTTTTAACAACTACAAACGGCACGAAAGCCCTGCACATGGCGCGTGCTACAGCACACCAGGTGGTTATCGGTTCCTTCCTGAACCTGCAGTCGCTCTGCGACTGGTTAAGAAAACAACCTCAGGATGTTTTGTTGTTATGCGCAGGCTGGAAGGATTCTGCAAACCTTGAAGATACGCTGTTTGCCGGCGCAGTGGTGAAAGAACTACGTTCTGAATTCACCGTGTTCGACGATTCCTCGGTGATGGCCGAGGATCTTTACGGGCTTGCAGAACATGATCTAGGTGCATACATGACCAAATCCTCGCACAGTCACCGACTTGCGGCTCTGAACATCGGCGAAGATGTTAAGTTCTGCCTGCAGTTGAACATTTGCCAGGCCATTCCCGTACTGGTGGGAGATGCCCTGGTTGCGCTGAACAAAGCTTAATAAGTACATTTTACTTTTCAAATAAAGAGGCCCTATGCATTTGCTGCATGGGGCCTTTTGCTTGTAACAGGGTGGCAAAAAAGCCTGGTGTTGCAAGGTGCTTGCGGCGTACTTGAACCGTGGTTGCAACGTGCTTTGTACGTACGGAGACGTAGCAAGCACGGTTTAAGTACCTTGCAAATGCATAGCAAAATGGATGTAAATGGGGAACGTTGCTTTAGCCGAGCAGTTGCTTCAGCTTCTCGTTGGTGTGGATGGCGCGAAGTGTTTCCTCATAGGCCAGCCAATAAATGGTTTCCGCTTTTGCGGTATCGAAGGTTTTTATCTCACCCATGCCCTTGGGCTCGATCAGCACGTCGCATAAAGGTGATTTCTCTTCCATGTCCTTGTTGATGGACATCAGGAAGGCCCTGCCCATCAGTGCCCGGATCTTGGTGATCTTCTCCACCGGATTGAGGTGGTTACAGGAAGAACCGATGATGAAGTCGCAGTTGCCCACCAGCGGCTCAATAGGGAAGTTGTTCAGGATGCCACCATCTACATACATTTGGTTGTTGATCATCACCGGACTGAAGATACCGGGAATGCAGCTGGAAGCCTGTACGGTACGGATGAGCGGTCCCTGATTGAAGTATTCAATCCTGCCCTCGCTGAAGTTGGTCGCGGCGATGGTCAGGGGGATCTTTAAACTTTCAAAGCGATCATCCGGGAAGTAGGTCTGGAACAGCGCGGTGGTGCGCTCAATATTGATCAGGCCCAATCCCTGCAGTGCAGGACGGATGAAGCGCAGCAGTTTGGTTTTGAGGAATATCTTGAGTCCTTCTTCGGGGTCCACACCAGAGGCATAAAAAGCTCCGGCAATAGAACCTGCGCTGGTGCCGCTGATATGACTGAATTGTACACCGGCATTTGAAAATGCCTTAAGCACGCCTAAATGCGCTATGCCTCTGATGCCGCCACCGGATAGTACAATCCCTACTTTTGTCATTTCTGCCTTGGTTTATATTTGGACGCATGCAGGATCTTTTCTGCATCCCGCTCCGCCATCAGCGCTTGTAAGGTTACCTCCGGATTTTCCTTCATGTATTTCCTTACGATCTGCCAGCCCATCCATACACCCAATTTTGGTGCCGATTGGTTCTTTTCGCCCAATCCCGGTGTAAAAGGACCTTCGCTCAGGTACACCTGAATCTTTTGGTAGTCGGTTTTAAACAGTAGTTCATGCTCCATAAAGTAGCCCCAAATGTTGCCTTCGTAGGTGCTGCACCAGCCCAGTTGCTGGTCTGTATAGCCGATCTTCACGGAATCCGGTACCTTTTCATCGAGCACCTGATCCATGAAATACAGGATCTTTCCGTTATGGATCATCTTTGAAAGTAGGGTGCGGTCTTCATCACGCTCCGGGAAAAGCTCCTCGCGGGCAAAAGTTTCTGCTAATCGTGGAACAACATACTCCGGGCTAAAACGCCGGGAAAGATACATCGGCACATTGCGTACAATGGCGGGATAGAAACGGCTGTCTTTACCCAGGAACATGTCTAGTCCTATGCCCATGTATCCGTCGCCAACAGGTGCCTGCACTTCAAATCCAGATACGAAAGCGATAAACTTAGGGACATTCACCTCCGGGTAATAGTGTTTGATGTATTTGAAGGCCGTCGTGAGATCCTTTTCAATGGGCGCCATGTTTTTGAACACGCTGTCGGCATCATGGTTCAGGTCCTTAAAAGCCTGATCCTGATATAAGACATCGAGAATCTCCGGACCGGAATAGGCACCATTTCCAACAATGCGGTTAATGTAATCCTGGTAAAAGTTGCCGTACTTTTTGGCAAGGTCTGCGTCGGTTTGCGCTGGACCTTTAGCCATGCCGGCTACGATATCCCGGTCAAAACGTGCTATGGAAATATCCAATTTAATGTCTTCTACATCAGGGCGCTTGTTCTGCTTGCAGGAAAATAGTATAAGCAGAGCGGCAAAAAAAAGATAGATTTGGGAAAACTTAACCGTATTGTTCATGTTGAACAAATATAGACAGATCAGGGCTTAATCCTGCAACAATGGCGGTGTCAATTGAAATGTGTAATCCTGGCTGCTGAGGCCTATTTTTAAATGGTATGAAAAAAATCTTATTTACTCTACTCTTATTTTGTTTTACAGGAAGCGCATTCGCGCAATGGCAGAATGGTCCTTTAGGAAATGATTTCAAACTGGGCTTAACCGCACATCCAACCTTCGGCTGGTTAAAACCGGAAGGTGGCAAAGCGGACGGTACCAGTATTGGCTTTTCTTATGGTTTGCTCGGTGATTTCAACTTCGCAGAAAACTATAGCTTCTCAACAGGGTTGACCATCACCACCATCAATGGTAAAAGCACAGAGATCAACCCAGCGCCTTACCATGATGTTAATGACCCGGCCAAGCTTGCTTACGGCCTGAAATACAAGTTGCAGTACATTGAAATTCCATTGACCATCAAGCTTCGGACTTCCAAGGTAGGCGAGTTGGTATGGTACGGACAATTCGGTTTATCTAACGATTTCAACATCGGCGCTAAACAGGATGTCTCTTTATCTGGCAGAAAGATTGTTGAGGACAGGAACATCAAGGATTTAACGAACTTCTACCGGGCGGGATTGATTCTTGGTGCTGGTGGGGAGTTCGACCTGGATACGCATACCAGCGTTTCGGTGGGTTTAACCTTTAACAATGGGTTTACGGATATCAGCGATGACAAGAACCGCAACGTGCGTAACCACTACGTGGGATTAAACCTTGCCGTATTCTTCTAAGACCTTATTTGTGGGGTAGCTTGCTTAGGCTGCCCAATATTACTGAATCATATTCTTGAATAATGAAGATAGCCCTTGCTCAGCTGAATTACCAGATCGGTAATTTTGAATTGAATACGAAGAAGATCATTGAAAGCCTGGAAAAAGGAAAGGCAGCAGGTGCCGACCTGGTGGTGTTTGCGGAACTGGCCCTCTGCGGTTATCCGCCCCGCGATTTCCTGGAGTTTGATGAGTTTATAGAGCTTTGTGAGCAATCTGCACAAGAGATTGCTGCACATACACAGGATATTGCTTGTATCATCGGCTTACCGGTAAAGAATCCGCAGGTCGCAGGAAAAGATCTTTTCAACGCTGCGTATTTTATAGAAAAAGGGGAGGTAAAGGCTGTAATTAAAAAGGCTTTGCTTCCAAACTATGATATTTTTGATGAATACCGCTATTTTGAACCTGCGCTTACGTTCGATTGTGTCGAATTTATGGGGCACAAAATTGCGGTGACCATCTGTGAGGACTTGTGGAACATCAATGATAATCCGCTTTACGTGTCTAATCCGATGGATGAACTGATCAAGCAGCAGCCTTCGCTGATGATCAACATCGCGGCTTCGCCATTCTCTTACCTGCACGATGATGAACGGGTAGAGATCCTGGCGGGTAACGCAAAACAGTACCAGCTGCCCTTGCTGTATGTGAACCAGGTTGGTGCACAAACGGAGATCATCTTTGATGGCGGTTCATTAGCCTTTGATCAGGCGGGCAACCTGCTGGATGAAATGGCATACTTCAAGGAAGATTTTAAAGTTTACGAGTTTGACGGTAAGGGTCTTGTAGGGCTGCAGCAAATTGAACACCAGGCGCTGCCTGACGTGGCACAGATCCATGATGCGCTGATTCTGGGTATACAGGACTACTTTAAGAAATCTGGCTTCAGTAAAGCTGTATTGGGATTGTCTGGCGGTATCGATTCGGCAATTGTTTGCGCACTGGCCTGTCGTGCTTTAGGGCCGGAGAACGTGATGGCGGTATTGATGCCTTCGAAATATTCTACGGATCATTCCATAGATGATGCGATGGACCTGGTGAACAACATTGGCTGTATGCATGAGGTGATTCCGATTAAGGATGCTGCGGATGCCTTTGATCAAATGATGGCACCTGTGTTTAAGGATCTGCCGTTTAACGTAACGGAAGAGAACATTCAGGCCCGCTGCCGCGGTATTATCGTGATGGCGATGTCTAACAAGTTCGGCTATATCGTATTGAACACCTCGAATAAGAGTGAGTGTGCGGTGGGCTATGGCACTTTGTATGGCGATATGTGCGGTGCTATTGGTGTGATTGGGGATGTATATAAAACGCAGATCTTCCAACTGGCAAGATATATCAACAAAGACCGTGAAATTATCCCGGAAAATACGATTGTAAAACCACCTTCGGCAGAGCTTAGACCAGACCAGAAAGACTCGGATTCTTTGCCGGATTATGATCAGCTGGACAGGATCCTGCAGTTGTACATTGAGCAGCGGCAATCGTCGAGAGCGATCATTGCACAAGGTTTCGATGAAGCGCTGGTGCGCAAGGTGATCAAGATGGTGAACAATGCGGAGTTTAAGCGCTACCAGACCCCGCCAATTTTGCGGGTGTCGCCAAAAGCTTTTGGTATGGGCAGAAGGATGCCGCTTACCGGTAAATACCTTTCTTAGAGCATCCCTGATGCTTTTAAAAGAAAAAGGATAAGCGTTTGCTTATCCTTTTTCTTTTGGGGTGTATTTGATTAAGCTTGTTTTGGCTTCAGCGCCCTTTTACGTCTGTAATCCTGTACAGGAATGATGAAGATCATCACAATGCCGATGAAGCTGGCCAGAACTGCTATAATATCTCCGTTTTTGGTGTAGAAGGTGATATCGCTGTTCAGGTTGATGTCTGCTTTAAGCGCGGTTGCTACCCACCATTTACTGCGTTTGGTGATGTCGCCGCGTTGGTCGATGAAAGCGGAAATACCGGTGTTTGCCGAACGCACCACCCATCTTCGGTTTTCAATGGCTCTTAATTTTGCGTACAGCAGGTGCTGTTCTTTACCGGAAGTATTACCCCACCAGGCATCGTTGGTGATGACACCGATGAACTGCGCACCATCTTTTACGGAGCGGCGCACCCAGTCACCCCAGATGGATTCATAGCAGATCACGGGATCTACACCCACACCGTTCTGGGAAAAGAATACGCCAGGTTCTTCCTGCCAGCCATAGCCACCGACGCTACCGCCAAGTTCGGAGAATATCGGTGCCAGAAAGGCCAGTGCCGTTGGGAAGGGCATCTGTTCTACACCTGGTACCAGTTTGGATTTATGGTAAAACTGTACGTTGGATGAATTTTCAACCTGTATGGCTGCGTTGTAGTTGTCGTAATAAATACCACTTTCATAATCCTTTTTGGCGCTTATCGTGCGCTGGTCGTTGTATTTGTTTAAAGTTTCAATACCTGTGATCAGGTTTCCGTTCTTGTATTTCGATATGAATGCGCGCATGGTGGCGTATTCGCGGCTGTCGCGGATCGTTTCTTCTTCGCTGTACTGTGCCACGGCGGTTTCCGGCCATAAGAAGTATTCTGTATTGGGTTGTGCAACGGAGTCCGACAGATGGGTCAGAATACGCATCTGCTCTGCCACCGGAAGATCGCCCAGTTTCTTGTAGGGATCTATGTTGGGTTGCACCGTTACCACGTTTACCGGCATGCTTTTCTCTTCATAGCTGAAGTAGCGGCTCAGCGAAATGGCCATGGGTATGATAATCAGGATCAGCCAGAAGATCCCGAGCCTGTAACCGGGGTAACCTTTATAGGCTTTGTATGCTTTAAAGGCTTCAAAAGCCATGATGTTGCTCAATAATATCCAGAGGGAACCGCCGTAAACACCGGTATATTCATACCATTGCACCAATTGGTGCATGCTGGCGAATCCATTACCCAGGGTCATCCATGGAAAGGCAAGGTCCCAGCTCTGGTGCAGATACTCCATGCCGATGTAGAAACAGATCAGTCCAAGATAAGCGATCCTGCGGCTGCTGAGCTGCGCCAAGCGAAAGTACAGCCAGAAGGCGGTGGTCATGAGCAATGCGCCCAATCCAAAAGGAATGAGGCTAACCAGAAATGCCGTGATTGGGTCATTGTAAGCTACAATGGCGTTGTACACCCAGTAGATGCTGGCGGTATTCCAGAGCAGGAAGGTCAATCCTGCGGTTCTGAAGATGCGTTTACTGGTTTCAGGCTGCCCATCTTTACATATCGCCTGTAAGGCGATAAACAGGGGCACCAGGCCAATAAGTAATAGCGGAGCGGTAAACGGGATGGGCGGCCATGCCAGCCACATGAGGAAAGCGCTGAGCACTGCCAGCAGGTACGTTTGTTTTTGCGTCATTTATCTTAAAAGCTATCCAGAATACTTGCTTTTTTAGCTTCGTATTCTTCGAGGGTAATCAGCTGTTTATCGTACAGGGACTTTAGTTTACGCAGTTTCAGCGTGGTTTCGTCTTCAGGCTCTTCAACAGGCGCTGCAGCAGGGGCAGGGGGCTGAGAGGTACCTGGTACCGATGGTATCGTTTGCTCCGGCTGCGCCTCGGTAGGAAAACCGTTTGTGGTATTACCAGCAGCAGGCAGTTCCGCATTTTCAACAATTACAGCTTCTTCAAACTGCTCAGTGTCCTGGAATAAAGGTCCTTTTGCTGCTTCCTTGATGCCTTGAGTTTCGCGGGCCAACAGCAATGCTTGTTCTTTATAGAGCTCCAATTGCTCAGAAGTAACCTGGTATAACTTTCTGGCCTGCACTTTCGGGATGAAGTCGGTGACCAGCGGTACGCCCTGAACCGGGGTGCAGGTGAATTTAGCGCCAAACAACTCTTCTTTGAAGGAAACCTCATGAATGCTCTTCCAGGAAATGTCTTTGAAGTTCATGGTAATGCCCAGGTTGCCTGGTTCGCAGTAGAAAATGCGTTTGTTGGTTACGGCAATGCAGTCGGGTAACAAGTTCACAGCAGGTTTCTTCTGTACGGCAATGTAAAGCAGTTCTTCGTTGCTGCTCAGCATGTCGGTAAGTTTTCCAAGGACTTTATCTATAGCTTTCGGGTCTTGTTCATCAAGCAGAAATTTATCAGGTATCATCATGGTGGTCTGTGTGTTTATTTGTAGTCTTTATCCTTTGATTTGCTCTTTTTTTCTTCAGGTTTTCCTGCTACACAAATTACGAATTCTCCTTTCAGGATATTGTTTGTGAAGTGTGATTTTATTTCAGCAATGCTGCCCCGGACGGTTTCTTCATACATCTTGGTAAGCTCGCGGCTTACAGATGCCTGGCGGTCTTCACCGAAGTATTCTTCGAATTCTTCAAGCGTTTTCAGCAGGCGGTGGGGACTTTCGTAAAGCACCATGGTGCGTTCTTCTTCGGCAAGCTTTTTAAGGCGCGTCTGCCGGCCCTTCTTCACCGGCAGGAAGCCTTCGAATACAAAGGCATCTGTGGGTAATCCAGAGTTGACCAGCGCCGGCACGAAGGCTGTGGCACCCGGTAAACATTCTATGGCAATGCCTTCTTTGAGGACCTCCCTGGATAGGAAGAAACCAGGGTCTGATATCGCAGGTGTACCGGCATCGGAGATCAGCGCCACCAGCTTGCCTTCCTTTAAAAACCGGATGATCTCTGAGGTCGCTTTATGCTCGTTATGCTGGTGGTGGGAGTAGGCCTTTTTGTCTATGCCGAAGTGTTTTAGTAGTGGTGCACTGGTGCGGGTATCTTCGGCTAAAATGACATCAGCTTCCTTCAAAATGCGGATGGCCCTGAAGGTCATATCTTCCAGGTTGCCGATGGGTGTAGGCACCAGAAATAGCTTACCAAACGTATTATTCTCCAAACTCTTGTTATCTTTGGTAAAAAAATAATTAATAATGCTGCAAGTTAACTATATCCGTGATAATAGAGAGAAAGTTTTAGAACGCTTAAGTGTACGTAATTTCAAACAGACTGAAGTGGTAGATCAGATCATTCAGCTGGATGAGGAGCGTAAACAAACCCAAACTTCCCTGGATCAGATATCGGCTATAGCAAACTCCAGCGCACGCCAGATCGGTGAGCTGATGCGTACCGGTAAAAAAGAAGAGGCGGAAGCCTTGAAAGCACAGACCGGCAGCAACAAAGAGCAGATCAAAAGCCTGTCTGAGCAACTGACGGACATTGAAGCACGTTTATTCAACCTGATCGTGCAAGTGCCGAACCTCCCGAATGACTTGGTGAAAGCCGGCACAACCGCGGATGACAATGAAGTGGTTTCCCTGCATGGTGAACCTGCTGCATTGCCTGAAGGTGCTTTGCCGCACTGGGAGCTTGCTGCAAAGTATGACATCATCGACTTCGAACTGGGGGTAAAGATCACAGGTGCTGGTTTCCCGGTTTACAAGGGTAAAGGTGCGCGCTTACAACGCGCGTTGATCAACTTCTTCCTGGACCATGCTACCGCTGCGGGTTACCGCGAAGTACAGGTGCCGCACATGGTGAACGAGGCTTCAGGCTTCGGAACCGGGCAGCTGCCGGATAAAGAAGGCCAGATGTACCATGCGGGTATGGACAACCTGTACCTGATCCCGACGGCGGAGGTTCCGGTGACCAACCTTTACCGTGATGTGATCCTTAAAGAAGAAGAATTACCTGTTAAGCATACGGCATATACACCATGTTTCCGCCGCGAAGCGGGTTCTTATGGTGCACATGTGCGCGGCCTGAACCGACTGCACCAGTTTGACAAGGTAGAGGTGGTACAGATCGTTCACCCATCTAAATCATACGAAGTGCTTGAAGAGATGAGCAGCTATGTTCAAAGTCTGCTTCAGGAACTTGGTCTGCATTACCGCGTATTACGTCTGTGTGGAGGTGATATGGGCTTTACTTCTGCAATGACCTACGACATGGAGGTTTGGAGTGCAGCGCAACAGCGTTGGTTGGAGGTGTCTTCTGTGTCTAACTTCGAGACCTACCAGGCAAATCGTCTGAAGCTGCGTTTTAAGGGCCCGAGCGGAAAAACACAGCTTGCACATACGCTGAATGGTAGTGCCTTGGCATTGCCTCGGATTGTGGCTTCTATTCTTGAAAATAATCAAACAGATAAAGGGATCAAGATCCCGGAGGCATTGGTGAAATATACAGGCTTCGAGTATATCGACTAAGTGTCCTGCAACGAAAAAAGCCCCTGTTGGATGTTCCAGCAGGGGCTTTTTTAAGAGGTAGATGATTATAAGATCAGGATAAGTACCAGAACGATGATGATAATTGCTCCTACAGAAAGGTAAACACCTCCACCCATTGCACGGGCTTGGTTTTTCATTTCTTTAAGTTCTTTACGTAATGCTTTTCTTTCTGATTTAGAAAGGTCCGATTTGTCCATGTTTTTAATCTCTTCCACACGGTCGGTAATTCTTTTCAACTGCACCTGTTGTTCAGCGGTAAGCTCAACTTTGTCCTTACGGTCTGCAGCCATGGTTGGGTTTGCACTAAATCCTAAGATAAATACAAGCGCTAAAGCGTAAACTAATTTTTTCATATGATTTCGTTTTAATTAACTCGCTAAGAACAAAAAACCTACCAAAAAATCAGTGCGCTCAAAATAGCCCGCTAAAGTGGTCGCCTTACTGCCCGGAATAGGTCGTAAATGCAAAAGGCAGTGTGACCTGCCTTTTATAATTTGATTGCCTAAAGATTAATAGTTTAGCTGATCTACAGGCTTAGGTTGTCTAGTCTACTAAACAATTATTTAATCTCAAATACTGCGTTGATGGTATAGCTGAGTTTAATTTGCTTGAAGTCGATCTCTGCAGCGGATTCCATATCTGCTGCGGCAGATTTCATCATCATGGTATTTGCCCGATAAGCTTGTGGGAACACTTCATTATTGATCTCCTGAATATCCAGGGCACTGCCCAGCTTATCACCTAAAGACTCTACCAGGAAGGTTGCTTTCTGCTTCGCATTCTGCAGGGCCTTCACTTTAAGCTCCAGCTTCAGTCGCTCGATCTTAGAGTAGTCATAGCTTTCAATGTTCGTGTAGGCGATGCCTTTAGGGTCAATAGCAGCAATGATGTCGTTGTACCTGTTTAGGTCGTTCACCTTCAGGCGGTATTGCTTACTGGCTAGAAATTCCGGGTTCTTCTTCTTATCACGGGTGGCGTAAGCAGAGAGGCTGTTTACCGTAAGGCTTTCTTTAGGAAGACCGGCTTGTTGTACTGCACGGAACAGTTGATTTTCCAGCGTGGTTATTTCTATTCTGTTCTTACTGTTATTGTCCTTGAAGTACTCTTTAAGCGAGATACCTACGTAGATGATGTCGGGGGTGACTTCAGATTCGGCAACGCCGCTCACGGTGATCTTCTTACGAAGGTCTACTTGTTGTGCAACAGCGCTCAGGGAAAAAAAGGCAACAAAGGCCAGGGCAAATAGCTTTTTCATATGTTGTGTGTTTATCTGTTAAACGCAGCAAGATATGAAAATGCTACATGCCCGGCTTTATTAGTCCTCGACGATCTCGTTATTGATGCCGATTTCTTCAACAACTTCTTCTTTGAAGTAATGGCTTTGAAAGATCATGATCAGCACAACACCTACAGATATCGCTGCATCTGCAATGTTGAATACTGGTCTGAAAAAGATGTAATCTTCTCCGCCCCAGATGGGCACCCATTCAGGGAATACACCTTCCAGTATTGGGAAGTATAACATATCGACTACACGGCCATGAAAAAGGCCCGCATAGTTCCAAATCACACCGTAAAATACCGAATCAATGATATTACCCAGTGCACCGGCAAAGATGAGGGCTACATTAAGGATGAGCCCTCTGTGGTACTTGTGTCGGATTAAATAGTGCAGACCGTAGCCGATACCGCCTACAGCTGCAATTCTGAATAAGGATAAAGCCAGCTTACCGAACTCCCCGCCAAATTCCAATCCAAAGGCCATTCCATTATTTTCAGTGTAATGAATGATAAACCATTCTCCAAGAATGTTGAACTCCTGACCCATAGACATATTGGTCTTGATCCAAATCTTAGAAGCCTGGTCAATAAGTAATACTAAAAATATTATTAATAAAGGTTTAGTATAGCCTTTCATTACGCCTGCTTCAGTTTTGCTTCCATGCTAAGTGTTGCATGTGGCACAGCCATTAAGCGCTCTTTCTGAATTAATTTACCTGTCTCACGACAAATGCCGTAAGTTTTGTTCTCGATACGCACCAATGCATTCTCCAGGTTATCGATAAATTTCTTCTGGCGTGCTGCCAATTGGTTTAATTGTTCTTTCTCCAGGGTTGCTGAACCATCTTCCAGCGTTTTGTAAGTACCTGATGTATCTTCAGTTCCGTTTGAGTTCGGGCTGCTTAGCGAGTTGCTTAATGACAAGAATTCCTCTCTGGCCATACGTAACTTCTCCTGGATCAATGTTTTGAATTCCTGAAGTTCGCTGTCTGAATACCTTGTCTTCGTAGTCTTTTCCATTATTTTATTTTTTAATTAACAAAATTTGTAGTTCAACGTCATCTATCACTGTTTTGTTTCCATCAACCAGGTTATCTGCTAATATAAGATCATCTGCCAGAATTTCCGAACAAATGTATTCCTTATTTTGCGTCAGCGCTGTTGCTATCAAATCGTGTTTTTGTACTTCCACACGAATCCTGTCGGTAACTTCAAATCCAAGTTCCTTGCGCAGGTTCTGAATCCTGTTGATCAGCTCCCTGGATAAACCTTCCTGCTTAAGCGCAGGCGTGATGGTCACGTCCAATGCTACGGTTAGTTTACCCATGTTGGATACCTGCCATCCAGGAATATCCTCGGCAATGATCTCCAGATCAGCAGTAGAGATCATAAAGCTCTGGTCCTGAACCTTGATTTCGATCTCACCATTTGCTTCAAGCGTGTTAATGCTTTTCTGATCCAGGCCGGTGATGGCTTCCGCAACTTGCTTCATGCTCTTTCCAACTTTAGGACCTAAAGCCTTAAAGTTCGGCTTGATCTTCTTGGTGATGAACCCAACGGTATCGGTGATGTACTCGATATCCTTGATATTGGTTTCTGAAAGGATCAAATCTTTAACCAGGTCAATACGTGCAGCAAGCTGCTGATCCAATACCGGGATTAAGATCTTCGCTAAAGGCTGACGAACATTGATGGCCGATTTCTTTCTTAGTCCAAGGACCATAGAAGAGATGTTCTGTGCCAGCTCCATGCGGGCATTCAGTTCCAGGTCGATCAGCGATTCATCTGCAGCCTTCCAGAAGGTCAGGTGTACGGATTCCGCAGGTTGATCTTCTGAAACGGTCAGGTTCTGGTACAACCAGTCGGCGAAGAATGGCGCAATAGGCGACATCATTTGCGCGATGCTGGTCAAGCAGGTGTACAAGGTCTCGTAAGCGGCCTTTTTATCTGCGGTCATCTCACCTTTCCAGAAGCGGCGGCGCGATAAACGGATGTACCAGTTGCTCAAATGCTCATCTACGAAGGTCTGGATTGCCCGTGCTGCTCTGGTCGGCTCGTAAGTATTGAAACTTTCATCTACCTCGGCAACCAAGGTCTGTAACAAGGAAAGGATCCAGCGGTCCAGCTCGCTGCGTTCAGCTACTGGCGTCTGGTTATCTTTATCCAGCACAAACTTGTCGATGTTTGCATATAACGCAAAGAACGAGTAGGTGTTGTATAAGGTTCCGAAGAACTTACGGCGTACCTCATCCAGTCCGTCTATATTGAACTTCAGGTTATCCCATGGGGATGCATTGCTGATCATGTACCAGCGGGTGGCATCAGCGCTGTAAGTAGAAATCGTGCTGAAAGGATCGACACCGTTACCAAGACGTTTAGACATCTTGTTACCATTCTTATCCAGTACCAGTCCGTTCGAAACTACGCTCTTGAAAGCGACACCTGGGTTGCCAACACGTTCGTTGATGGCTTTAATCTCCTCACTGGTTTCACTCAGCATCACCGCTATGGCGTGTAAGGTAAAGAACCAGCCACGGGTTTGATCCACACCTTCTGCGATAAAGTCAGCAGGGTAGGCGTTCTCAAACGCTTCTTTATTTTCAAATGGGAAGTGCCATTGCGCATAAGGCATGGCGCCGCTGTCGAACCATACGTCGATCAGATCGGCTTCCCGTCTCATCTTGCGACCAGTAGGTGATACCAGGATCACATCATCCACATACGGGCGGTGCATATCCTTAAGCTCAAAACTCGCGTCCATGAAACCCGCTTCAACAGATTTCTGGATTTCGCTGTTTAGTTCAGCAATAGAGCCAATGCATAACTCTTCCTGACCGTCCTCTGTGCGCCAGATCGGAAGTGGGGTACCCCAGTATCTCGAGCGTGAAAGGTTCCAGTCTACCAGGTTCTCCAGCCAGTTACCGAAACGACCGGTGCCTGTAGCTTCTGGCTTCCAGTTTATGCCTTTATTCAGTTCAACAAGTTTCTCCTTAACGGCTGTAGTTTTAATAAACCAGCTATCCAAAGGATAATACAATACTGGTTTATCAGTTCTCCAGCAGTGCGGATAACTGTGTTCATATTTCTTTACATCAAATGCTTTGTTGTCTTCTTTAAGCTTGATCGCGATCAGTACATCAGTTGATTTGAAATCTGCTGCATGACGTTCTTCATCGCTGTAGAACTCCTCTTTCACAAAACGGCCAGCGAAGTCCGTTACTTCATCAACAAACTTACCCTGTTTATTCACCAAAGGCAGTTCATTGCCGTAAGCATCCTTAACCATCACTGCAGGCACACCACTTTCACGGGCAACCCTGAAATCGTCTGCACCAAAGGCGGAAGCGATATGTACGATACCCGTACCATCTTCCGTGGTTACATAATCCGCAGGGATCACGCGGAAAGCTTTCTCTTTCAGCTCATCCGAAGTCACGTAATCCATCAGCTGGTGGTAGCGCAGACCAACAAGCTCCTTGCCGGTAAACTCCGCTGCAATTTGCCAAGGAACTAGCTTGTCACCACCTTTATAGTTTTCAAAGGATAGGCCTTGCGCATCTTTTTTGAAGTGTTTGCCAACAAGATCTTTCGCAACCACCACACTTACCGGAAGGTAGGTGTAAGGATTGAACGTTTTCACTTTCACGTAGCTGATCTTTTCGCCAACCGCTAAAGCACCGTTAGACGGTAAAGTCCAAGGTGTGGTTGTCCAGGCAATGATTGCCGTTTCTTCCGCATCATCTTCAAACAACACCGGCGTCAGTGGATGATCCTGATCTTTTTTCAGGAAGAACTGTGCGGTGATGGAAGTATCCTTAAGCATCTTGTAAGTGCCAGGCTGATTCAGCTCATGCGAGCTCAGGCCGGTACCAGCAGCAGGTGAATAAGGTTGTATGGTGTAGCCCTTATAGATCAAACCTTTCTCGTAGAAAGATTTTAAGATCCACCAAAGGGTTTCAATGTATTCGTTTTGGTAAGTGATATACGGATTTTCAAGGTCTACCCAATAGCCCATTTTTTCGGTCAGGTCATTCCATACATCGGTGTACTTCATCACCTCTTCCTTACAAGCCGCATTGTATTCTTCTACGGTAATTTTTTTACCGATATCTTCCTTGGTGATGCCGAGTTTTTTCTCCACAGCAAGCTCAATGGGCAAGCCATGGGTGTCCCAGCCACCTTTACGTTTCACCTGAAAACCTTTAAGGGTTTTATAGCGGCAAAAGATGTCTTTTATTGCACGGCCCATTACGTGGTGTATGCCAGGCATACCGTTGGCCGA
The DNA here is from genome assembly GCF_051965375.1 of Pedobacter sp. SAFR-022. Lineage (NCBI taxonomy): Bacteria > Pseudomonadati > Bacteroidota > Sphingobacteriia > Sphingobacteriales > Sphingobacteriaceae > Pedobacter > Pedobacter sp. SAFR-022. Next base: position 538,235 of record NZ_JBQCME010000001.1, on the reverse strand, counting down.
AGGGGGTCCTTCAAAAAAAGTAAAAGGCTGCGTTTCAGGTCTTGTCGAAATGCTCTTCTCGAAGATTTGTTCTTTCTTCCAAAACGCCAGTATTTCTTCTCCTATTTTAGCTAGTTCCAGTTGTTTAAATTCCCTATACATCAATCCAGTATCTCCAAAAAATTAAGGATGCAAAGTTAAGCTTTTGTATTTAAAAACGGTATCCTTAGTGTTAAATATCAAGCATTTTACGCCTTGGATTGATTTTTGTGCAATGTGTTTCACAGGAATTATTAATTTATACCAAAAACACCATGATTAAAGTTCTCAAACTTCAGAAAGCTGTAATTGCCATTATCCTCGGAATCATTTCTCTTGTCGTATATCTGCTGCTTAGAGAACAGAAGGAAGATGTTGCAGTGTACTTTTTAGAAGCTTCGGGATTGCTTTTTATTCTTGGTGCCCTGATGTTTCTTTATCCAATCCTCTTCGCTAAAAAAGATGGAGATGGGGCTGTACAGCTTAACCCGGAGATCGATCCAAATTTACCTGACCCAGATGCGCCGGCAAACGAGCCAATTCGTCCGTGAAAAAGTGTGAAAACTTAATTTTTATTACTCGCTTTTTAATCAATATGCGCCTCAAAACTGAAGTAGTCATTTGCCAGACCTAACTTTGCCTCACATCAACCAACAACGATATGAAATTGAATTTCAAAACAGGCCTCACATTGGCTTTGTTGTGCGCTACTGCATTGTTCTCCTGTAAGAAAGATCAGGATGAGTTTATACCCGGACCCGAAAAAGCAACTTTGGTTTTAAGCGGAGAGATAACGAAAAATACGGAGCTTACTCCGGATAATAATTATGTTCTAAAAGGAAGAGTGTTCGTAAAGGGTAATGTCGCTTTAACCATCGCTGCAGGTACAACCATTATGGTTGAACCGGCGGAAAAAATGGAAGATAAAGGTGCTTTGATCATTACACGTGGTGCAAAGATCAATGTGAATGGCGACGTTGAAAAACCTGTTGTTTTTACCTCCGCTGCAGCTAAGCCTGCGCCGGGCGATTGGGTAGGCCTAATCGTTTTAGGTAAAGCAGCTACAAACGGTGCTGGTGGTGTAATGCATATCGCCGGAATGGAAGAAACACCTGATACTGAATTTGGTGGCGTTGAAGAAAATGACAATTCCGGTTCCATTAAGTTCCTTCGCCTGGAATACACCGGTGCTTTAAACCCTGAAAACGAAGAAGAGTGGGCAATCGACCATGCCAGCGGACTAATGCTTGGTGGTGTTGGATCAGGAACTACCCTGGAAAACGTGATGGTGAAACACTCCAGAGATGACGGATTCCAGTTCGTAGGCGGTAAAGTAAACGGCAAATTCCTGATCTCTTACGACAATGGTGATGACAACTTCGACTTTGATCGTGGTTATACTGGTCGTCTGCAGTTCGTCATTTCTTACCGTCCTTCGGCATCAAAAGCAGGTATCCGGGCAAACGGTGTAGAGAGCCTGAACGATAAAGATGCCACTGAAGTACTACCATACACCCACCCGGTGATCTCGAACATGACCATCATCGGCCCTGCGGAAGCGCAACCCGAAACGGACCAAAGTCAAGGCGTGTACATTCGCAAGAACACCAGGTTCACGATCCAGAACTCCATCATCGCTGGTTATACCTATGGCGGCTTGATGTTATGTCCAAAAACCAAACCTTATCTGGTAGACAACTCCGTTCAAGAGAATTCTGAGTTCAGATACAATCTGGTTAACGCAGACAATGAAGCCTGGGCATTTAACTTCGATAGCGGTCCTTCAGGGGTAATCATAAACCCAGATGCCGATGTTGCCAACTGGGCCACGCAAACTGGAAATAAGACTACGAAAACCCGTGCAAATAACAACGAGTTGATCACCGACATCGCTGGTTACATGTTTGGTGGCTTGTATCAGGCAGGTGCTGCACCAGACTTCAGACCACAGGTTGGTTCGCCGGCGCTTAAGGGCGCTAACTTCAGCAGCGTTGGAAAAAACAAGGATATGAACGACATGTCTCCGGTAACCTATCGCGGTGCGCTTGGCACAACAGATTCCTGGGCAAACACTGGCAGCTGGGCAAACTGGGACTAGGGGAAAAATACTGATTTAGAGGTATTTGTACTTAATTTTAGGCCTTTCAGCGGATTATGTTAAACATTTTTACAGGTTTTTTGGTACTGGATAATGGAAATATAATAACCTGAAAAACAAACTAATATTAACCGAAAACCTAGAAAACAATGAAATTTAAAGCCTTAATGACTCTTGCATTTACCGGGATGGTCTTTGCAGCATGTAGTTCGAACAACAATGGTGAAGGAAGTGGTGATTCAACATCAATGGATACTTCCATGATGGATACCACCATGTCCGACACAAGTATGATGGACACTTCAAATACCGGCACAATGGGCTCTGGTGGTGCATCAGGAACAGGAACAAGTACTAGCGGATCAAGCACTGGCGGAACAGGCTCAGGTACTGGTGGTACAGGTAGTGGTACAACAACCGGCAGCGGTACTGGCGGCGGCGGCAGCAGTACAGGTACAGGCAGTGGTTCTGGTTCTGGAACTACCGGTGGTGCAGGTACTGGTACAGGATCTGGAACGGGCAGTGGAACCTCTACTGGTGGAACAACCGGCGGATCTGGTTCTGGAACAACAACCCCTCCGGGACAATAAGAAACCTAAAAGCCTACCATATAAAAGCCTGCGCAGATATGTGCAGGCTTTTTTCATTATACAACTGCCAATCAATAGTAGGAAGATCTTATATTCTGAAGTTCTGAATGCGCACGGCGTTGAGGATAGCCAGTAAAGCTACGCCCACATCGGCGATCACGGCCTCCCATAGCGTAGCGACACCTCCGGCACCTAAGATAAGCACCAGTACCTTTACGCCCATCGCTAAACAGATGTTCTGCCAAACGATATTTCTGGTAATGTTACCCACTTTGATCAAGGCAGGGATCTTGGAAGGCTGATCATTCTGGATTACGATATCTGCGGTTTCGATCGCCGCATCACTGCCCAATCCGCCCATCGCGATCCCGGCGTCGGCAAGCGCAATAACAGGTGCATCATTCAGTCCGTCGCCGACAAAAGCCACCCGGTGCCCGGCTGCCTTTAAAGCACTCAGCCGTTCTACTTTCTGTTCGGGCATCAAATCTCCGGCGAAGTTTGTAATCCCAAGCGTCCCGGCTACGCTTTCCACCACAGACTGGCGATCGCCGCTGAGCATAACAACTTGCAACCCGGCTTTCTGCAGGGATTCAACGGCATGCTTTGCGTCGGGTTTAAGTTCATCCGCAATACGGAGGTAACCTTCATAAATATCATCTATAGCAACCACAACGATGGTTTCGGCAATCGCATCCAGTGCAGTATCGTAGCTAATGTTGTACTTGCGCAACAATCGCGCATTACCGATGAGCAGCGAACGTCCATTAACCTGCGCTTTTAAACCAAGTCCTGCAAGCTCTTCCAAGTCCAAAGCTTCCAGCTGCTCATTACCACTAAAAGCATCTTTAGCGGATGCGTAAGCCGTGATGGCTACCGCAATGGGGTGACTGGACTTACGCTCCAGGGCCGCAACATATTGCAGAAATGTTTTTTCATCCAGACTAACACACTTAAGCTCCTGCACCTTGAACACACCTAGGGTAAGCGTGCCGGTTTTATCCATCACGATGGTATCTACTTTCGTCATCACATCAAGGAAATTAGCGCCTTTAAACAATACGCCGTTTTTCGAGGCTAATCCGATACCACCGAAATACCCCAAAGGAATAGAAACCACCAATGCGCAGGGACAGCTGATCACCAGGAACACCAGTCCACGGTAAAGCCAATCCCTGAAAATATAGGTGTCAACCAAAAAGAAGGGGAGTACCACCACGATCAATGCCAGCAGGAAAACTATTGGTGTATAGACTGCCGCAAAGCGCGAGATAAACAGCTGGGTACGTGATTTCCGGGTAGTCGCATCCTGTACCATTTCCAGGATCTTACTTAACTTACTGTCTTTGAACAAGGCTTTAACCTGTACCTGTATCAGCTGATTGAGGTTGATCATGCCAGCATAAACCTGTTCACCTTGAGTCTTCTGTTCGGGCTTAGATTCACCGGTAAGTGCTGCAGTATTAAAGAACGCCTTCTGTGTGCGTAGTACACCATCCAGCGCCAGCTTTTCACCTGGCTTTACCTGAATGGTCTCCTCCAGGGATACTTCCTGTGGTTTTACGGTATGCACCTGTGCGCCGCGGATCACATCTACACGGTCAGGCCTGAAGTCCAGTAAGGCTTTGATGTTGCGTTTGGCTTTATCCACGGCGGCATCCTGAAACCATTCACCGATGGAATAGAATACCATTACCGCAACACCTTCACTATAGGCCCCAATGGCAAATGCGCCAAGGGTAGCTACACTCATCAGCACAAATTCATTAAAGAAGTCGAAGCGTGAAGCTTTCTTGAACGCCAGGTAAAGCACCGGATATCCGGCCAACAAATAGGCTATAATATAGATCAGCAGGCTGATCCAGGCATTCAACTCCAGCTCAAAGCCGAGCTCCAGCACCTGCATTGCTACCAGAATGAGCAGTGCCGTGAGCAGCGGCCATTTACTTAGCCAGCTGTTCTGCGCCTGATCATGGTCGTGATCATGGCTGTGGTCCTGCACATGCTCGTGTTCATTCATCTGTGGTCTCTTTTACCGGAATGCTAAACCAGAAGGTCGAACCTTTTCCAGGTTCACTTTCTACACCAATTTCACCCTTATGCCTTCTAATCACCTCTGCTGCGATGAACAAGCCGAGCCCCAGTCCTGGGTAATTCACATTCTGCTCATCTACACGGTAAAAGCGGTCAAAAATTAAGGGCACTTTTCTTTTTTCTACCCCAATCCCAAAGTCTGTTACATGCACACTGGCCATGCCCTGGTGTTCAGAGAGGCGTATTTGCACGAGGTGGCTGTCCGGCGAATATTTGATTGCATTTGTAATCAGGTTGATCATAACCTGTTCCAAACGATCACGGTCAGCATAGACAATAATGTCGTCCGAACCTGATACCTCGATCTGTACCTCACCACGTTGTTCCAGGGCATGTTGGGTGCAGGTTTGCACCAGGCCAAGCAGCGAAAAATATGTTTTCTGTAGCTTAAGCTCTCCTGCCTGTATATTTGTACCATCCAGCAGCTGGTCTACAAGGATGTTGAACTTGTCAACCTGTGCTGCGGCTTTTGCAGTCAGTTCTTTTAACCTTTCTATTTCACCTTTGGAAGCTGAGCGTTCCAGAATCTGGATAATTCCTTTGATGCTCGTGAGAGGTGTTTTTAACTCGTGGCTTGCAATCGCGATAAATTCATCTTTTTTGCGCACAAGTTCGCGGGTTTGGCGTTCCACATGCTTCTCTGCACTGATGTCAAGTACAGTTCCAATGAAGCGGGTTGCGATCTTTTCTTTATTGAAGTACGCTTTACCCTTGGATTTTATCCAGCGTTCCTTGCCATCACCGAGATCGACCAGGCGGTATTCAACGTTGAAATTGCCATTGTTGTCTCCAACAAGACTCTTATGCGTTGCGAAGGCTATCATATCGCGGTCTTCAGCAAGAATCTGGTTCAGGTATCGGGAATAATCCACATGTTCACCTGAGGTAAAGCCATGGAGTAGTTTACATTTTTGATCCCAGATCAACTCACCCGATAAGGGGTTAAAGTCCCAGGAGCCCACACCGGCAGATTCCATCGCAAAATGCAGACGTTCCTGACTTTCCGCCAGCATGCGCTCGGCATCCAGCAGCCCTTCCTCCACTCTACGTCGATCCGTAATGTCATGAATGGCTAATATGATCACTTTATCCTGATTATGCGGTGTAAACAGCCTTGCCGAGAGCATCAAGATGCGTCGTCCAATGCTGAAGTTGTAATCGATCTCAAAATCCTTTACAAAACCCTGTTTCGGCAATACCGATAGGAGCTGGTTTTTCAGCGATGGAATTTTCCATTGGCGGCTTCCAAGGTCATAGATATATTTCCCTTCAACCTCTTCCTCATGTAATCTGAAGAGCCGGTAAAAGCCGTCCGTCGCACGCAGCACCTTTAACTCCGCATCCAGAATTAATAAGGGATCATGAATGGTATTGAAGATCTCTTCGTTGTATCGTCTGGCATTGTTCAGCTGCTCGTTACGGTCCAGCAGCTCGGTGTTGATGATGGTAATTTCTTCATTGGTGCTTTGTAGCTCCTCCTTGGAGCTCTCGAGCTCTTCGTTTAAACTCTGTAGTTCTTCATTACCGGAGAGCAGTTCCTCATTGGCACTCTGTAGTTCTTCATTTGCAGCTTCCTGTACTTCGGTAATGGCACGCATGTCCTCACGGGTTTGCGACAACTCCTTTTCCAGCTGTGCATTGCGTTCAATTAAGGTCTTAATGCTGGCATTGTCCAGCTCAGAAGGCTCCGAAGAAAGCGTTATGGCCACTGGCTGTATGCTGGTTTGAAAAAGGATGAGAAAATGCGTTTCTTCCATCTCCGTGATGGGAATTACGTTAATATCTGCATATTGTTGCTGATCATTTATTTTAAAGAAAACTTGTTCTTTACGTGCCGGCACCTGGCTGGTTTTCGCCAGATGGAGTAAGTTCCGGAGTTCAAATGCGAGGCCTTCCCGGGCAAGTTTCAACACGTTGAAGCTTGGTTTTCCAGGAGCAACAACAAGCCATTGATCTGTTTTACCGCGGAACTCCAGGACGTCAAAACTCGGGTTCACCAAGACGCCAGAAGGGGTAAATTGTGACAACAGTATATTGTCTGCCAGGCTGTGAACATCTTTGGCACGCGTGCTCAGTTCCGTTTCCTGATCAAAATCCCGTAGTGCTCTTTCTGTGATGTTTGTAGTAATGTTCCGGTATCTTCCTTTTGGCCCTTTGGTCTGATAAATCTTCTCATGCGCGAAGGCTGGTGCGAACAGGTCAGCACTTCCACCCACACTTTCGGATTTGCCAAGCATAAGATAACCATATTCATTCAAACCGTAATGGAAGGTGGACAGCGCTCTCTTCTGAAGTATGGGATCCAGATAGATCAGTACGTTGCGGCAACTTACCAGATCCAGATTCGAAAAGGGCGGATCCTTTAACAGGTTATGATGTGCAAACACACACATGTCACGCAGCGCTTTATTAACCTGGTAATTACCATCAATCTTATTAAAAAACTGAAGGATTTGTTGTGTAGAAAGCCCGCCAAGTTCACTTTGCTTGTATATTCCAGATCTTGCCTTGGCAATTGCCGTTTCGGAGATGTCAGTCGCAAAGATCTGGATCTTGCGGCTATAGGCGCTATCACCTAAATGTTCCTGAATGCAAATTGCCAGGGTATAGGCCTCTTCTCCACTGGCGCAACCGGCTACCCAGATGCGCAGTGGATCAAAAGCACTCTTTCTGCTTAAGATTCCTGGTAACACATCGGTACAAACCACTTCAAAGCTCTTGGTATCTCTGAAAAAGCTCGTTACGGAGATCAGCATATCGTTATAAAGCTGATCCTGTTCTGTCTTATTATCCCTTAAAAAGCGCAGGTATTCCTCCGCACGATCGATTTTGTTGAGCGCCATGCGACGGATGATCCTGCGTTTTATGGTGCTCTGTTTATAATTTGAAAAATCTACCCCACGGCGGATCCGGAGTACCGTAAGCAGCTGTTTGAAGACTTCTTCGTCTGCTTCCGGTGTATGTTCCTTGATTTCTTCTGGGGTATATGAGGTATGAAAAAGTTGATTGATCTGCAGGAGTTTAGGTACAATCGCATTTGCGGGAAGCACAAAGTCTACTGCACCGGAGTTAATTGCGCTCTGTGGCATGCTTCCATGTGTGGCCGAGTGTGCTTCCTGTGCAAACGTTATACCGCCACTGGCTTTGATGACCTGCAGACCCAGTGTGCCATCGTCCATAGTGCCAGAAAGGATTACCCCGACGGCAAAACTTTGATGTACAATACCAAGCGAAGAGAAGAACCTGTCGATCAGCTTAATGCGGCGGTTCTTAACGGGTTCAAGGCTCAGTTTGCCATCTACCGTGGTCAGCATGCGATTCGGTGGAACCACGTAAACCCGGTTAGGTTCAAGTTTCACATCATCGGTAATAAACAGTACAGGAATGGCGCAAAATTGCGACAAGAGGTCGGGCAGGGTGCTTTCGTGTTTCGGACTCATGTGCTGCAACAGCACATAAGCCATATTAGAATCCGCGGGTATGCCTTGTAAAAATTCCCTGTAAGCGGCGAGCCCACCCGCAGAAGCACCGACACCTACAACCGGAAAAATCTGTGTAGAGGTATCATCCATCTTTTTATCCTGTTCTGAAGCTGATTTCATTTATGACCTGTAAAGTTGTTTAACGTACGCGGCTAAAGATAGTTTTAATAAATAGAACAGGCTACTGGAGTTAAAATTAACAAGGCCCTGGCAAGGTCTTGACAGGGCCTTAACATGGCTCCAGCCGAATCAAGGCCTTGTGAAGGCCTTGTCAACCCCCTGTCAACCCCTTGTTAACCATACCCCTTCTATTTATGTGGTGGGTTCATCTGGTGGATGTCAAACCGCTCACCTTTAGGCAGGATGGTAAGTTTCATGTTTCTAATGCTGATTGCCTGATGCTTGTCGAACTCGGTGATGTTATTGCCAAAGCTTTCCTTCCCATCCAAAATCAGGACAACACCTTTGCCGGCTACCCTGGCCTCGGTACCATTTTCAACGATCACGGCGGTATCTTCCTCAATGCCCCAACCAACGGTGGAAAGGTTCGTTGCAACCACCTGAGCAAGACGGGCAATACGGCCACGGGCTACGAAGTGTGTGTCGATGCAAACGTCTCTTAAGAACTCGAAACCTGTGGTAATCTTCACCTCTCCGGCAATCATCTCATCAGCCCCGGTACCGGCAAAGATCATGGGGGTAGACAGGACCATTGCGCCTGCGCTGGTGCCGCCAATCAATAAGCCCTCGTAGATGTAGCGGTGTTTAAGCAGGAATAGAAAACCGGTACCTCCGTAAACAGAGGTCAGCTTCAGCTGGTCGCCACCTGCAAAGAATACTGCGTCAGCCGCCTTGATCCGCGCTTCAACTTCCTCCGGCTTGATATCTTCCCTGCGGTCATGATGTATGTGGTTAACAGTACAGTAAATGTGTTTTTCTAAAATTGTCCGGTACTCCCGGAAGGTGTCTTCTACATCCACCGAACCGGCGGAGGTGACCAGTTCAATCACCGGATTTTCAACCTCAATAAGCTCAACATAGTCTTTCAAAATGGCTTCCCGTTCTTTTCCGCCGCCTATAATCATGAGTTTGCCCGTTGGTGTAGGGCAATCATTGTCTTGCTGATACTTTCTTAATTCTTCAACTTCCATTGGTAACTTAATTAGATGTAACTACAAGGTTAACCGCTGTTGCTTATTGTATTGTTTTCTGGCCCTCTAAATCGCGTAAATGCTGAAGTGTTTTACAGGTAGTTATTTCTGGTTTTGAGGTAGATATCCTACAAACGTCTGAGGCTGTCAAATTGTTGGGTAGTTTCCAGCTTTATAGATCATGCAAATTATACAGACAAATGTTATGCGGGGCCCAAACTTCTGGTGTCCAAACCGGCATAAAGTAGTAATGTCAATCGCTTTGGACGAATCTGAATTCCTGAACACGGATGCGATTAACCGGATCCTGGCAGGTAAGACCACAATGTTCCCTTATTCACGGCGCTGTCAGCCATTTAACACGCTTGTTGAACTGACGGGACAGCTGGTACTGGAGCTCCAGGCTTTGGTGGGGCTGGATTGTGCTTATTTCAAAGTGCATGGCACCTGTAATCCAAATCGCTTTTACCTGGTTTATTCTTATGGCGAGGAGGTGTCAGGCCTTTATGCCGTAAATTTAGCCCTCCGCATTGCAGAGGCCTTGAAGAATGAGCAGCCTTTCCCATTACCGCCTGAACTGGAGGAGCTGAAAAGATTGTACCGGAATGCGCAACTTGGCCCAAGTACCCGCGCCATTGTTGAAGAAGCGCTAAGGCGCGGCATACCTTACCGAAGACTTGATAAGCACTCCTTAATTCAGCTTGGGCATGGCTGTAATCAGAAAACCTTCAGGGCTACGGTAGCCTGCACAACGAATAGCCTGGCTGTAGAGCAGGCCAGTGATAAGGATGGTACGAAGCGCATATTGGCTGAAAATCATATCCCGGTACCGAAAGGTATGGTGATCACTAAAAAGACCTCTCTTGCAAACTGTATAGATAACCTGAGATTTCCATTGGTGGTAAAGCCGCTGGATGGTAACCACGGCAGGGGTATTACTACGTACATCACCAACGAGCAGCAACTCGAACATGCCTTTGATTATGCTAAAAAGCATTCGGAGGAGGTTATTGTGGAGCAGCATATCCATGGCAGGGACTACCGCTTTCTGCTGGTGAACTTCAAGCTTGTGGCAGTAGCTATGCGTTTACCTGCCCGCGTTGTGGGTGATGGGCGTTCGAGCATTCGTACCCTGGTGGATCAGGTGAATAAAGATCCAAGAAGAGGACAGGGGCATGAAAAGGAATTGACGGTCATCCGGCTAGATGATGCGACAATAAGCCGTTTGGCCAGTCTTGGTTATACGCCGGAAGATGTTTTGCCTGCAAAGCAGGTGCTTGACCTTAAAGATACCGCCAACATCTCTACCGGGGGCACTGCAGAAGATGTGACGGATCTGGTACATCCGGATAATGTGTTCCTTGCCGAACGTGTTGCCCGCTTAATGGATTTGGATATCTGTGGTATCGACATTATGACGCCAGATGTTGCCCAGCCGATTACCGCAACGCATGGCGCTGTACTGGAAGTAAATGCCGGGCCGGGCTTAAGGATGCACCTTGCGCCCACAGTTGGTCGGGGCAGAAATGTGGCTGCGCCAATTATCGACATGCTCTACCCGCCGGAAAGTACCTCCAGAATTCCAATTGTGGCGGTAACCGGAACGAATGGTAAAACCACAAACACCCGGTTAATTGCACACCTGGTAAAAGCTGCAGGGCTGAAGGTGGGCTTCACGGCAACCGAGGGTATTTACCTGGACGGGCATCTGATAGCCGCCGGGGATTGTAGTGGACCTGCCAGTGCAGCAGCTGTGCTGCGGGATCCTTTAGTAGAGTTTGCGGTACTGGAATGCGCCAGAGGGGGGATTTTAAGGAGCGGTTTAGGTTTCGACGAATGCAGCGTAAGCATTGTGACGAACATCTCCAGTGACCACCTGGGCCTGAAAGACATTGAAACGGTAGAACAGCTTGCAAAGGTTAAGCGTGTAGTGCCGGCCAGTACAAGTACCCATGGCTGTGCCATCTTAAATGCAGATGATGATTTGGTATTTGCCATGCGCGAAGGTTTAACATGCAAAGTGGCACTCTTCAGTTTAGACATCAATAATCCAAGGATCGTGGAGCATGTGCGGGCAGGTGGTCTGGCAGCGAGTATCGATCAGGGTTACTTTGTGATCATTGATCAGCAACAACATATACCGGTAGCAAGGGTGTCTGATGTACCTCTTAGCCACGAAGGACGGTCGGAATGTATGATGATGAACATCTTGCCTGCTTTGATTACGGCGCAGCTATACAAGTTCCCGCTGACGATCATTAAGGATGCACTTACTGCATTTATTCCCTCTGCAGAGCACACACCAGGTAGGATGAATGTGTTTAACATCAAAGATATCACCTTGCTTGTTGATTACGCCCATAATGAAAGCGGCTATCTGGAGCTGAAAAAATATGCTGCAAAGGTTGCTGCCTCCAGGAAAACGGGAATCATCGCTTGTCCGGGTGATCGGCGCAGGGAAGATATTGTAGCTATGGCAGATGTGCTGCGGAAATCTTTGATCAGCTGATCATAAGGCATGATGAAGAATACCGCGGACGTTCAAATGAAGAGATCACGGCTTTGTTGATGGAAGGTGTACAGTCTGTAGACCCCGGCAAGCCTGTCGAGGTGATCTCGAATGAGTTGGATGCCCTGGACCATGCACTTGAACATGCCATCCCGCAGGAATTTATTTTCTTCAACCCGGAACATGTCATGGAGACACTGCAATATGTAAAGGAGATTGAGAAACCATATGCCCTGCAATGATTAGCTTTGTAGGTAGTTTTACGATTATTCTATTTTAAGCAACAGGTAGAATTACGATTTGTTATTTTGGTACCATCAGGCTCCTAATACAATGTTCTCGAAGGTTTCGAGATCCGACATATTTGGGTGTTGATAATGTTGGATCAGGAAAAGTTACGATGGTTATTATAAAACTTGCCTTTGCAATAAGATTCTGATGTGCTTGTGTTAATATGATTAATGCAGAAATTTATTTGAATGCTTTAAAGTAAATAGTTCATTTTCTGCCTAGTAGTTGCTGTATGAGAAGAATAATGAGAGATCAACCAAAAGATAAAGGGCCAAAAGCGCATTTCGAATAGGTAGTATTACTTATTTTTGAGGTAAATGTACGTGTAGATTTAGATTCTGAACTTTTGTAGATTTGCTTTACAATCATTGGTAAACGGTGTTTCCGGGTTATGCTTTGGTTAGAAAAAGTAATAACCGGAGCTCATGGAAGGTAAAGTACTGATAATAGATGATGAGGAATCCATTCTGGATGTATTAACAGAATGTTTTGCTGAAGAAAATTTTGAGGTTAAAACCTTACTGGCGGTAAATGATGTTGTTGCTGTAGTTAAAGACTTTATGCCTGATGTGGTAATTGTTGATTTTTTACTTCGGGGCCTAAATGGTGGTGATTTGTGCCACGAGATCAAAATGGTTGATCCCGATCTTCCGGTGGTGATCATCTCTGCTTTCCCGAAGCACACATTATCCTTAGGGCGCTACAACTGTGACTTATTTATTGCTAAGCCTTTTGACATCTTTGACTTGGTTGAGCAGGTGAAATTGTTGAAAAATAATTGTAAATTAGGTAGTTACGAAAACTCTTTGCATAAACAAAAAATAAAATAAAACAGAAGAAAGATGAATGTGATTTTAGCTGAAGATGATAATTTGGTTAGAGATGGCATAAGGTTATTGTTGGAGACACATGAAGGTTTCAATGTTATAGGCGAAGCCCATAACGGGCTGGAAGCAATTGAGTTGTTAAAAAACGGCAATAAGCCTGATGTTATCCTGGCTGACATAAATATGCCGGATATGGACGGGATTGAGCTGATCAAAGCCGTGAAGGAGTTTGATCCGAAAATTCAAGTCGTAATGCTCTCTATGCTGGACAATGAAAAGTACATGATCCAATCCTTTTCCGAAGGTGCTTCCGGTTACCTTTTAAAAACCGTAAGCCCGGATGAGCTGATCTTTTCGTTGAGGCAGGTTGTCTCCGGGGAAAGATACATCAGCTCAGACCTGTCTTTCGGCCTGCTGGAACGATCTTCAAAACGACCGCCTGCCTTGGCAACCGAACCAGTGAATTTACATCTGAACAGTCGTGAATTGGAAATCCTTAAACTTATCGGTGAGGGCTTGACCAACAGCGAAATGGGCGAGAAGTTGTTCATCAGCCGTAGAACGGTTGAAGGACATCGCCAGAACCTTATGGATAAGACGGGCTGTAAGAACACCGCTACACTCATTAAATATGCCGTGTTAAACAGGCTCATCTAAAAAGATTTACATGGGGTTGTAGTTGCAGCCCCTTTCTACTTCCCTTTTTCACAGGCTTCCTTGCTTTTATATTATGTCAGATCCAGCGAAACTTCTTCTTGATTTAGCGAACCATGATACGCGAATCTACTGTGCATTTGACATCAGTAAGAACACCTATTTGTATTCTAACCCGGCGTTTCGAGCCTTCTTTCAACTTCAACCGGAGGAGGCAACACCACGTTTGCTCTTTCAGATGGTTCATCCCGAAGATCAGAATTATCTTAGGACCATCTTTGAATCTATGAAACCTGGAGAGTTCCGTGACAACCTGGAGTTCAGGTTTATACTTCGGGAACGGCTGCATTATCTGCGTCTCAGTATGGCACTATCAGAATGTGAAGTAAATGGTCGGGTGATCACGGGTTATATCGACGATATGACCGGCTTCCGGGAAAGTCTGGATACCATGGAGGCGCTTTCCAGTAAGAAAAATGCCGTCTTGAACATTTTGTCACATGATCTGGCCGGGCCTTTAGGTTCCATATCCAATTACAGCTACCTCCTATCACAGAAAACGAATCCTAGTGACACGCTTACTTTGAAGATGATACATTCCATTGAGAGTATTGCTAGGCGCTGTATTCGCTTGATCCAGGAATTCGTCAAGTTAGAATTTATTGAAGCCTCTGCTACAGATCTTGTTAAAACACGATATAATCTGGTAGACAGGATATCGATCTTTATGGAGGATTACCTGCAGCATGAAGTGGAACTTAAGAAGAACTTTAGCTTTATTGTCGAGGAGCCTGCAATTTATGCAGAGATCGATGAATATAAATTTATGCAGGTCATTAATAATCTATTATCCAACGCACTGAAGTTTACGCCAGATAATGGAAATATTGAAGTTCGTGTGGGTAGAAATAATGACCGCGTACGTATTGAAGTTAAAGATACCGGCATCGGTATACCTGAGGAATTTCACGCAACAATATTTGACAAATTTAGTAAGGCCAGGCGCTCCGGTATTAAGGGGGAAACTTCCGTGGGGCTGGGCATGTCTATTATCAAAACCATTGTAGAATGGCACCAGGGTAAGATCTGGTTTACGAGCAAAGTAGGCGAAGGAACCACCTTCTACATTGAAATTCCGGGTTGCGACTAATCATTTGAGGTAATCCATTCCCTTGCTACGGCGATATCGGTAAAGAAGCGCGTGAGCACCGTACCATAAGCCACATCAGCGGCTTTTTGCGCGGACAGCTGACTGAATGCTGCAGGGGAGTAAATCCATGCAAACTGGCGCAATCCAGCCTTTTCCATCATTGGGAACCATACTTCACCCACCCAGTCGGAAGCATCAGACCAGGTGCCAAGCACATGGCTATTGTCGTTGATCACTTTGCTTACTTTATGCCGGGTTAACATTTCCAACATCTTGAGGCAGCCATGCTGTACCGTCTTTAAGTCCTGGAACCCTGTCCAGTCTACGTCTAAACGATGATCTGCATCATTATATACTATGGTGACTGCCTGGTTCTTAAAGAAATCTTCCCGATTGATCTCCTGCTTTTGATTGGTCGATAGTTCCAGTGGTAGCCGGAAGTAAAAAGTCGAGCCCTGGTCTTCTTCGCTTTCAATCCAAAAGCTGCCCTGGTGACGTTTTAAAATTTCCGAAGAAATATATAGTCCCAAACCAAGTCCTTCAAAACGCATGGCCGAATTATCCACACGGTAGTAGCGATCGAAAAGGCGGTTGAAATCCTTACGTGCGATCCCGATACCAAAATCCTGTATGGAGACGACGATGTTGTCCATTTCGATCTTATAATCTACAATCACCTGATCTGCTCTGGGGGAATATTTGATTGCGTTGGATAAGAAGTTTTGTACGACTTGTTCTAGGCGAAAATGGTCACCTATATAGGTGATTTCTTCCGCTCCTTTAAGAATAATCCGGTGTGTTGTGCTGGTTTGTTGTATGGTATCAATACTGCTCAATAGCAAATTCCTGAAGTTAAGTGGTTGCATGTTGTACACCATCTTTCCGGCATTGATCTTCGTTACATCAAGCAGATCGTTAATGAGCCACTCCAGCTTATCGATGTGTTCGGCAGATTTTTGAGAAAAGTGTTGCACTTTATCGTTATCCCTGGTTCTGCTGATCAGCTGATTGAAGGCTTTAATGCTCGTGAGCGGTGTCTTTAACTCATGACTGGCAATAGAAAGGAATTCATCCTTTTTCTGTTCACTGGCTTTTTGAAGTTCAATGTTGGTATTGGTACCGATCCAGAGCTTAAGTATTCCGTTTTCAAACATCGGCACTGCTTTGGCCATGTGCCAGTAATACTTGTTGTCTTTAAATCGCAGGCGGTATTCGGCGGCCATTGGCTGGGAAGTCTGCAGGGCAATGGTCCATTTTTCTATTGCACCGAGTAGATCATCGGGGTGTATAAATTGCCTCCAGCCTTGTTGGAGCAAGCTTTCCATATCCTGTCCGAGTTCCTCGCACATCATCTGATTTACGTAGTTGAGCTTGCCTCCTTCAGCTGCGGTCCAGACCTGCTGCGGAATAGCATTGAACATAAACTTGAGGCTCGCCTCACTTTTTTTCAGGGTCTTCTGTGAATCTGATAAGGCATCGTTCGTTGCGGCCAGTTCTTCATTGGAAGAAGATAACTCCTCGTTGATGGCGGTAAGCTCTTCCGAAAGATACTGCTCACGGAGTCTCGCCAAACTTCGTTCGGTAACATCATCAGCATGAACAAGGATGCGGTCCACCTCTTTTTTTGAATTGAAAAGTGGCGTATAAGAGAAGTCAAGATAGATGGTCTTCTTACCATCTCCGGTAACAATATCCAGACGTGCATCTCTTTCAATGTAGGGTTCACCAGTCGTGTAAACCCGCTGCAGTAGAGCCGGAAATGCCTGTTGCTCCAATTCCGGCAGGAAATCGAGCAGTTTGGTGCCAAGGATGCGCATGTCCTTACCCCAGATGCGCAACATGCCTTTATTCACATCCTCCAGAATAAAATCTCTACCCTTTAAAATGCAGATCCCTGCGGGGATATTGGCGATGATGTTACTAAGTCGCTTTCTTTCTTCCTGAATGATTGAAAGCGAGTTCTGTAATTCCAGGGTACGTTCTCTAACCCGTCGCTCCAGAATCTCATTGGTGTGTCTAAGGTTTTCCTGCGCCTGGTTTAAGGCTTCAACTGTGATTGTTAATTCCTCATTACTGGCGGATAATTCTTCATTGGTGGCATCAAGTTCCTCTGATAGATTCTGCTGCTTGAAGAAGGTTTCCCGGGCACGCTCGCTGCTGGATGGGGCAATCGGGAGGCTGATCAGATTTACCAGCAGGTAGTCTGTTTTATGATCCGGCGTTTGAAACGGGACAATCTCCACCTGTAGCCAATTTTGTTCATCCAACTCGTCATTTACATCCATCTCGGTTGTAGAAAAGTAGAGCAGTATCGTTTCCTGATTTTCCTGAGCCGTATGCAGGCCTTCTATGACGGCTCTACTGGTATGTTGATCGCGATATCTCCCTTCGATGAATTGCTGCAGGTTTAAGGCTAAAGCATATTCATCTTTTAGCAAGGCACTCGCAGCCTTATTGTAGCTGAGGATTTTAAAGTCGCCCTGATCTGCCACCATTACAATACGTGGATAAGGCGTATGGAGCGCTGCCTGAAATAAAGGATCATTTATAAAGGTCATTAATTAGGGGTAGTTTGTGTGTCAGCTTTCGTTATCAAATCTAGCGCCATAATTGCATTGCAAATAAAATTGTACGGGCTGTATATACGTACGTAATTTCGTTGGGATGTTGATTAATCCAGATTATAATCTTTGTGCTGCGGTACAGAGCGCAGGGGCTCGCCTTTCATCTCCCGCAGCGTATTTTCGATCATTGCGCAGAGCGCGTTGAGTGCCAGGTCATTTGATTCTGTGCCGAAAGGATCTTCGAGTTCATCGGCAACTGCTTCCAGCGCCACAAAGGTATAAGCGATAAAAGTGACAATTAGAGGCATCATCCAGCCCAGGCTGTCGACAAAGCCAAAAGGAAGCAGGAAACAGTAAATATACACCGTGCGGTGCAGTAGAACCTTGTAAGTATAGGGAATGGGCGTGCTGGCAATGCGCTCACAGCCACCGATGATGTCGGAAAGTGCATTAAAATTATGATCGATGTTGGCTGCCAGGAGAGGGTCGATCTGTTGGTTGGTACGAAGCGCTTTGAGCCAGCTGCCCATCTCCAGTACGAGCAGATTCGGAATGTACCTGGCATGGACAAACCGTTCGCGGTCTGCTGTACCGAGCAGTCTGCCGAGGTCCTCGCCGGCATCTGTATTGCGGAGCTGGTGTTTACAGCAGTAGGTGAAGGCAATCAGCAGGTTCACAAACCTGTTCGCTGCGTTATTACCATCGGGGAGGTCGCTGAGGGTTTGTGCCTGTCTGGCAAGCGATCTGGTGGTGTTTAATAATGCGCCCCAAAGTTTACGTCCCTCCCAAAAACGGTCGTAGCTTACGTTGTTGCGGAAGCCCAGGAATATGGCCAGCGCAATGCCGAAGAGTGTGAATGGCGCCGGGTTAAGCTGGATCTTAAAGTTGAAAAGCACACCGTTGAAATACAGGACCAGCAGGCTCAGGGCGAATAGCAGACCCAGGCGGTAAAGCAGGCGTGGTAGCACGGAACCTCGCCAGATAAAGAGCATTCTGAACCAGTTTTCTTGTTTTCTGATAATCATAAAAAATAAATTGCTTTTGGCACGGCGCCGCTGGTGGCATAGGCTTTGTGAAACAATGAGAAATAACAACCTAAACCTTTAACCTATGAAAAAGTTTTTCTTAACACTGCTTGCGGTTGCAGGCTTCGCCGGGCTAACCGCTCAGGCACAAATTCAACGTGGTAACGTCATGGTCGGCGGTAACCTTGCAGGGATCAATTTCGGAATCGATGACCCACATGTTTTTGAATTTAACATTTCTCCTAAAGCTGCCTGGTTTGTGCAGGACAACATTGCCTTAGGTGCCTATGCGAATTTCGGGTTGCAAACCGCGAAGAACTCGGCAACCACCATCAGCTATGGTGTGGGACCTTTGGCGCGTTACTACTCCGGATCAGATGTTGAAGTCCTGAATCATGGCCGTATCTTCGGAGAGGTTACAGCCGGATTGGGTGGGCTTAACGTAAGTCAGGGTGGTGGTAATACCAACGGCTTTGATTTTAGTTTTGGTCCAGGCTTCGCATACTTCATTACACCGAACATTGGTTTGGAGACACTGGTGAAGTACAATGGACTAACTGGATTTGGTAACGAGGGGTACCAACATAAACTTAATCTGTCTTTCGGATTGCAGATCTATCTGCCAGGCAGAGGTACTGCAGCGAAGGTATCTCGCGATGTAAGATAATGTAGGCATCAATAGGAAGACCGGTTTGTAGCACATCTTGCCACAAACCGGTTTTTTTATGTCCTGTTGTATGGAATGGTACAAAATCTTTATAAATTAATAGTCCTTAACCAGATACCCGTATGCCCGCTAACGATCGTCTCGTAAACTCCTATAAATCATCGGCTACACCTTGTCTTTTCTTACTGCCTGACTCTCCAAAATTCACGGTGATCGATGCGAATGAGGCTTATTTGCGTGCAACCGGCAAGCAGTTGAGCCAGGTGATCGGGTGCAGAATGTTCGATATCTTTCCTGAAGGCGGTGGTGAGGAAAACCAGAAGCGGGTAAAGGCATTTAGATCTGCTTTAGAGAATGCATTCCGTTTGAAGAAGCCGAGCAAGGTACGTCTGCAGCGGTATGATTTGGTGATGGACGGGCGATCTGAGGCACAAACCAGGTTCTGGAATACGGATACTACGCCGATTATGGATGCAAATGGTCAGGTGTTGTACCTGGTACATACGATTGTTGATGTGACGGACTTCGTTACGCAGCAAAGCCGTGGAGAAAAGGAAGGACAATCCTTGCATGATAGCTTCGCACATCCTTTGTTTAACGACTATCCGGAGGCGATGGCTACGCTTGATCTTTACGGCAATTTTTTGGATGTGAACAAGATCTTTGCCGACCTGAGTGCTTTTAAGCGGGAGGATCTATTGTCGATATCTTTCCTTCCATTGATCCCGGAAGTTGACTTCCAGCAGGTGTTCGAGGCATTCCAAAAATCTATCAAAGGAGAAATACAGAACCTGGAAAGCCAGGCGCTAACCGCTGACGGTAAAATGTTGGTGCTGAATTTAACCTTTATCCCCATCATCATCAATAATGAGGTGTTGGGCGTTTATATGATTACCAAGGATCTTACACAGCTGCGGGAAGCGGAAGCACAAGCTGAGGCGAAGCAAAAGCAGCTGGTAGAGATGATGGAGAGTATTCAGGACGGCTTTTTTGCAATGGATCAGGACTGGACGGTGACCTATTGGAATAAAGAAGCGGAGCGCATCCTGAATACACCAAGATCGGAGATCATTGGGAAAAACCTTTGGGACTTTTTTCCTACTGCACTGGAATACACCTTTATCGATGCTTATCGCAAGGTGCTTTCCACAAAGGAATCTGTGCGTTTCGATGAGTACTTACCTTCGAAAAACATGTGGCTTGAGGTGTCGGCTTATCCGAATAATGACGGACTAAGTATCTACTTTCGGGATGCTACGGTTCGGATTAAGGCGAAGCAAGAATTACAGGATACTAAAGAGCGTTATGAAAAGCTATTTGATTTTAGCCCCTTTCCAATTTGGGTGTACGATATAAAAACATTGAGGTTTCTGGCGGTGAATGCTGCAGCAACAGAGACCTATGGTTACTCAGAGGCTGAATTCATGGAAATGGATGTTCGCTTTATGTATCCGCCAGATGAACAGCACGTTCTTCAGCAGATACTAGAGGAGAAAGCCTGGACCAGGAAAGTGAACAAAGCGCAGGTGCGTCTGGCTAAGAAATCAGGGGAAATCCTGACTGCTGAAATCCTTAGTCAGCCACTGACCACCTGGAATGATACTGCCCGGATCATTGTTGCGCAGGACATCACTGACCGGATAAAAGCAGAGGAAGCGTTGAGAGCGAGTGAACAGCGCTTTAAGGCGCTGGTGCAGGATGGGTCTGACCTCACTGCAATACTTGATTTATCGGGGACGTTCAAGTATGTGAGTCCATCGACCAAGCGCGTGTTGGGGGTAGATTCGGAAATGCTCATGCATAAGAATATTTTTGAGTTTATCCACCCCGAAGATAAGGCCCGGGTGGTTGAAGGCTTCAGTAACCTGGGCATATCTAAATCAAGGCGGCTCGAACCTTTCCGGGTTGTCATAGGTGCTAAACAACATCGCTGGATCGAAATTTTCATCACAGACCTGAGTGAGGAACATGCTGTTGGGGGCATCGTGATCAATGGGCGGGATGTAACGCAGCGGATTAACAATGAACGTAAGATCAGGGCTAACCTGGAGCATTATAACCGTATCTCGAGGGCTACCGTAGATGCCATTTACGACTGGGATCTGCAAACAAATCGATTGACCTGGAGCAAGGGCTTTCAGGAGATCTTTGGCTACGACTGCTGCGACGGCAAAGATCAGACGCTAAGCTGGCTTGATCTGGTCCATCCTGAGGATCAGCAACAGTTAGTGGACCAGATCTTTATCCACCTGCGTGATAAGAAAACAAGATGGAAGCAGCAGTACCGTTTCCTGGCTGCAGGGGGCATCTACAAGGCGGTAATTGATCGTGGTTTCTTCGTGTTTAATGCCTCCGGGGAACCGGAACGCATGATTGGCGCAATGCAGGATGCAACGGAACGGTTAACCTACATCAGTAATATGGAACAAGAGCATAAGTATTTGAAGGAGATCTCCTGGATGCAAAGCCATGTTGTGCGTGCACCACTTGCCCGGATTATGGGCTTGTCGGAATTGCTGACCTATAATGAAGGTAAGATTACGAATAAAGAACTACTGTCGCATCTAACGGACTCTGCCCGTGAACTGGACCAGATCATTACCGCGATACTTGCAGAAACCGACAAGAAGCCAGAGCCCGGTAATTGAAAGCTTTAGAAAACAGAAAGGATCCAGGTGTTGTGGCTGGATCCTTTCTGTTGTTATTTGAAGTGTTTAATTTAGATTAGACCCTTGCAGTACTTGTCCCAATACTGAATCAGGATCTTCTTGCCGAAACGGGTGTGACCTTTGCCTAAAGCTGGGGTAGGTGTAAATTCACCGAATACCGCGCCGCGATTGGTTGCGTAAAAGTCTAAGCGTACAAAGATGCCGTATGCCTTGCTCAGGCTCTTGGCCTGGCGAACCATATCCGGGAAACATTTTGGTGCCGGACCTTTTTCTTTAGGTGGATAGAACACATGTACTTCGTTGATTTGGTTCCAATGCTCGTCATAGAAGGTTGCGAAGCCGGTTTTCGGACCTAAGCGTTTAATCTCCCAAACCACTGCAATCTCGCCGTTGAAGCAGAAGAACTTATAGTCGGTAAGCACATTGTATTCACCTTCTTCATTCTGAAGGAATTCTTCAATTAGAAACTCCTGATCTGCTTTCTGGCCGACAGCTTCTTTAAGTTCCGCAACGATTTCTTCCGGTGCATATCTTTTTCCATCAAACAGATTTGTACCATGATCCATGACAAACACCATTTTTGAGGAGTGTCCTGTTGTCGGCCGGATCACATAATATGGAGGAAGTTTGCTAAAGTCGATATTATCAACGTCAGCGCCACGCCAGTACAGTTCGGGTACCTGGCAGCCTTGCATCAATGCAAACTCACGTGCATTAGCTTTATTGCTCAGCTTGCGCTGCCAATAAGGGACATCCATCCATTTTTCTATTGGATCAGTATGGGACATACGGACATTTCTGATCTTCTCAGAAGCTGGGTCAGCCCAGAATGCATTATGTCTTCTTACGATTCTATCAGAGAACTCTCCACTGTTTAGAATTCTCCTTTTAATATTTTTTAGCATGAGGGCGTAATACGTTGTTAAAATGTTCCAATTTAGTATCGGGCAATCGCCATTTAAGATCAATAAGGGGTTAAATTTAAGGGTAAATAAGTGCCTGGCCAAATGTTAGCTGGTACATTTTAGTGTACAAAAAACATAAGTGGGTTAATTTACTTGTTTTGTTAAAAATCTTTTTGAAGAAGGGAGGCGGGGGTGTTTGGGATTTTGACGGAACGAATCTCGATTTAGAATAGTTTTCTTTTATATAACTGCTCACATCGTTCAGAAGGGTACAGGCAGCAAAAAAAGTTTAAAAAAAAATGTTGTCCGGTAAGAGGTTGATATCCTTGGCTTTAAACCCTAAAATAGCTGTTTTTGACCCATTTAAAGGCCTTTTGGACTTAGATTTTTAAGAAAAAACTGAAAAAACTTTTGCAGAATTAAAACTTGGGTGTATATTTGCACACCGAACAACGAAAAAGACTTCTAAAAAAGCTTAAATGTTGAGAAGGTAACCAAAAGGGAGATTAGCTCAGCTGGTTCAGAGCACCTGCCTTACAAGCAGGGGGTCACTGGTTCGAACCCAGTATCTCCCACCAAAGAAAAGCCTTTCAGTACATACTGAGAGGCTTTTCTCGTTTTCGGCTGGAATATTGTTTATCTTACCTTGAACAGCAACGAAGCCCAGCTTGGCGCAGGTCAAAACTTACGGCGTACGTTATCAAACCTCTATGCAGAATAAAGACCAGCAGATTAATTCACTTATTGAACTTAACGAGACGCTAGAAAACTATTTCGGAAATACGATCATTCCACAACTCTTCGTAGACGCCCAGCTCATCCTGCGGAAATTTACACCACCGGCGATGAAACAGTTCAAACTGGCCAATTCCGATATAGGGCGCCCACTGGCCGAAATCAAAGAGCACTTCCGTTTTCCCGCGTTTATGGATAACATCCGGCACGTGATCAACTCTGGAGAGATCCTGGAAAAGGAAATTCAGACGACAGACATGCGCTGGTACCAGATGAATATCCTGCCTTATTTTATTAAAAAACTAAACCAGACCAATGGTGTGATCATTACATTTGTGGAAATCACAATGCGTATCAAAGACCTGAGAGAACAGGAAAAGCTCATCGCCGAACACGAGATGCTGCTAGACACCATCTCTCATGATATCAAATCTCCACTCACCAGCCTAGGTCTGACTATCGGATTGCTTAAACAAGTCCCGGAAAAAGGTATGGAGCGCTTTCCGGTCTTGCTGGCAAAGGTGGAAAGCAGCATGCTCAACATGCAGCAGATCATCAATGATCTGACGAATGCCCGCTGGAAACAACATAAATATCAGGCACAGGAAGAACTGTTAAGTTTTGAACATATCGTTGAAGATGTCCGCCTGACGCTTGCAGCACAAATTGAAGAGTCGCGTGCGTTGATAACCAGTAAGATTGCTGTCTCGCAGGTGATGTTTGTTCGACGGAAGTTACGCAGCGTTGTTTACAACCTTGTTAACAATGCGATTAAATATCGTGCAAAGGATCGCCGGCTAGAGATCTCAATTGAGACAACGGAAGAAGATGGATTTATGGTGATCCGTATTGCGGATAATGGCAGAGGCATACCTGAAGCTGACTTCAAGAATATCTTCCATAAGTATGAACGACTGGCTGATGATGTTGAAGGCACAGGCATTGGCCTTT
This sequence comes from Pedobacter sp. SAFR-022, assembly GCF_051965375.1. Taxonomy (NCBI): domain Bacteria; kingdom Pseudomonadati; phylum Bacteroidota; class Sphingobacteriia; order Sphingobacteriales; family Sphingobacteriaceae; genus Pedobacter; species Pedobacter sp. SAFR-022. The sequence continues at coordinate 513,858 of NZ_JBQCME010000001.1, read as the reverse complement.
ATCTGGTAAAAGAAATCATCAGTAATGCAGGCGGTAGAATCACTGTTGAGAGTGAACCGGGAAAAGGCTCTGTGTTTGCAGTGTATCTTAACCTTGAAACAAACTAACTGTTTCGAGCAGCTGAACCCTAAAAGTTCAGCTGTGCCTGTATACGGAGCAGATTGCCGGTTTGATAATTGTCTGGTAGCTCGAAGTCTTCATATCGCCTTTTGGAGAAGTTGTAGCTGCCCACCAGTTCGAACTGTGGTACAGGTTGCCATTCTACACCGAACTCAAAATCGTTAACCTTATAACTTCTGGCATCAAGTTCATGCTTTTTGCCCCCATCGTAGTACTGCGCCCGCAGGAACGGAATAAAGGTCTGATCATTCTTTTTGATCAGATAAGACATGGTTACATATCCACCTTTAAGGTTCTGCACTTCGATGGAATCTGTTTGTTTATTAAACTCAGGACCTTTGCCCACATTGAACTCCGCCTGAATGCCAAAGGGCTTTGGATACAAGACAAACGTCGCTGCCACACGCTGGTCCAGGTAATTACGATCGGCAGTATACTTTACGTCATCGGAAATTTCATTTTCCGGAACCACAAACTTACCGGTATATCCCTGGATGCCGGGCTCAATGATCTGATTGCCTATCGCAAACGGCCAAGTAACCCTGGCTACGGTATGCAGCTCATTATTCTGATCCAGCTGATTCGGTGTCTGCCCGTTGAAAACACCAATGGCGAAGATGCCGAAGTCCCCACTACCTTTAAGTCCGTCCTTCACCAGATTTTTCAGTAGTTCACGTTTCTCTTTCGGAGCCCAGTAAAAGAACACGCCCAGGTCGCGCTCGTTGGTAAAAGCACTATTTAGTGCATCAGCACGATCTAAAGGAATGCGCACCGAGCTGGATTGCATATTCTCAAAGCCGTATGGAATTTTCGTTTGTCCAATTCTAATCCGGTATTCGTTCTTTGAATCCAATCCCAGATCAAAGTAGGCGTCTTTTATCTGTCCGAAATTCAGACCTCCTGAGGTGGAGCTTGCAAAGTCAGGCTGGAAATAAAAGAATACCTGTTTGCCAATCTGCCCGGAAAAGACCAGTCGGGCACGGCGGATGAAGAAACTGCTGTTGCCATTCCAGCTCTTGTCACATTGCTCGCAACCAAGATTGGGATTGGACTGAAATGCATTGTAGCGAGCCTGTATATAACCACGAAGGGAGAAAGTGTCATACCATTTGGGTGTATTGTCTTCTTGCGCGCGAACAGCAGTGGTAAGAGCAATAAATGTTGCCGCAAGAGCAAGTATTTGCTTTAATCTCATTATTAAGAATTTGTTAATGTTCTGGTGTTTGTTAAGAATGTGCAAAGAAAGCACCTTAGCCTCAATTCTGTGCCATTCATTTCGAATATATTCACCAATTCTGGCTTTGGGGCCTTCACAGCTCAGGAAAGCACCTCTTCAAGCACCTGATGTGCACGGATTTCACCGAAAGACGCGGTATGCAAGGTGTAAAATACCAGGATCTTGTTCAGAATGGCACGTCGGTCCAACTTGCTGAGGCTGATTTCATTAAGTTTATCCATTGGCGTGGTAAAAAGCGCAATGAAGATCTGTGCGTCCGTCTTATCCATGTAGTAGGGGTGTACCGGAGGTCGGCTACAGAAAGCCCCTTCCTGCAGGTCGAAGTAGTTTTGACCACTTTTGCCTTCCACGCTCGGTGCAAATCCCAGATATCTGGAAAGTTTTAACAGAAAGGCAAGGTGAAAATTAATACTGGCATGCTGGGCCTCGTCGAACCAGGCTATACTATTGTATATAAAATCAAACAGATGTTCATCCGTATGTTGCTGTCTGATGCTTTTATAAAGCACTTCATTCAGGAACATCACCATGGTACTCTTGATGATATCGTAGGGAATGCTGCGGAATATAGGGGAGGACTGCAGCTCTTTTACACGCTGAATGCCGGTATTCGCTTTAAAGTAAACCACCATTTCCAGCAGGTGTAAAGGCTGCAGCATGTTTAAATTAACCTTTGCCTTTGGTTTCCGTACCCCATTTATCAGGTACGACTGAATACCAAATTTCTCCGTAAATATCTGAACCACTACGCCGGTATCGCCATAGAAGGTGGTTTTCAGTACAATTCCGCGGGTCTTGTGCAGCATAAGATATTTTAAACAAAGATAGTTAAATTGCCTGAAGCGGAATTTATCAAGTACTTTTGCCGCAAGCATTACACCACAATGAGCGAAGCAAAGGACGAAAAAACCAATCTACACCCCCGGAACAAACACCGTTCACGTTATGATTTTGCAGCTTTAGTAAAAGCAGTACCTGCGCTTCGTGATTTCATCAAAATCAATCCTTATGGGGATGAATCGGTAGACTTTGCTGATCCCGGAGCCGTAAAGACCTTAAATGCCGCGCTGCTTAAACACTTTTATGGCATCTCGCACTGGGATATTCCCGTAGGTTATCTTTGTCCGCCGGTACCCGGACGGGCGGATTATATCCATTACCTGGCCGATCTGCTTGCCGAAAGCCATAACGGTGTTGTGCCGACAGGACGGTCACTGCGTGTGCTCGATATCGGTGTGGGTGCCAACTGCATCTATCCGATTGTTGGACATCAGGAATACGGCTGGACCTTTGTAGGCTCTGATGTAGATCGAACGGCGGTTAAATCCGCTCAGAACATTGTTGCTGCAAACCCGGAGCTGCAAGGTGCCGTACAGATCAGACTGCAGGAAAACAAACAGCAGATCCTGAAGGGAATCATCAAACCTGGGGAAACATTCGATTTAACGATGTGCAATCCACCTTTCCATGCCTCAGCAGAAGAAGCTGCAGCTGGCTCCGGCCGCAAACTGCGCAACCTGGGCAAGCAAAGTAAAGTGTTGAATTTTGGCGGTCAGCAGGTAGAGCTCTGGGTGGAAGGTGGTGAACAGGCATTTATTCGCAAGATGGTATTTGAAAGCGCTGAATTGCCAAAATCAAAGACCTGGTACACCAGCCTGGTGTCCAAAAACAGCAACCTGCCTGGTATATACAATGCCTTGGAAAAAGTAAAGGCCACTTCGCTGCGTAGCATCGAAATGGCCCAAGGTCAAAAGATTAGCAGGTTTGTAGCCTGGAACTTCGGTATTTAAGCTACCTGATCCTGGTCCTCCGCAAGTTTAGAATAAATTCTAAGTTGTTTCTTTAAGATTTGTCTTGCCACGTGAATTCTGGTTTTAACCGTGCCGATCGGGATATTCAGCTCATCAGCGATTTCGTGGTATTTATAGCCTTCAAAGTATTTGATGAAAGGCGTATAGTATTCTGGCTGCAGTTTCTCCAGGGCTTTGTAGATGTCGTCCATTACAAACTTGCCCTCACTGCCGTTCATCGAAGCACTTAAGAATAATTTATCGGAAGTCAGGTCATCTGTTACCGTCATGATTCGATCGGTTTTGGAGCTTTTCCTGTAGTTGTTGATAAAGGTGTTTCTCATAATGGTGTATAACCATGCTTTCAAATTGGTTCCTTCCTTAAACTGACTTGAATAGTTGATGGCCTTCAGCATTGTTTCCTGAAACAGGTCGTTCGCATCGTCGGTATCTTTAGTGAATGAGAACGCAAAAGAGAATAAAGAATCTTTATGACTAAAAATGTTTAAGTTAAATGCTTTAGTGTCCATTGTTTAATAGATTTGGTTGATAGATAAACAAATAATAACAATTGACATACCAATTTTTTTTATTTTAACTTTATCCCATGAAATATCAAATCACGTATCAGGCGGCGCGGGTTATTGCTTCTCAGGTTGAGTCGATCTTTAATGAGCACCTTCGTTTAGCCAAAGATCGTGGGGAGATAGACCTGGCACCATTACCGGAAGCGCCGATCGTGGAGATGATCATTGATGCGGCATTTTGGGCCAGTCTCCGCAAGGAGGAAGGCCATTCTCCAAAGATATCCCTGGCCTTTGTAGCCCCAGCGCAGGCCGGAAATCCCTTAATCTTCAAGCAGCGACTATCGCTTACCTCCACTGCCCTGGCTAAGATCGCGCCGGGGGTAGAGCGGGCCGGCATACACCTGGGCGTATGGCATGAAGAGGGTGAAATTTACATCTGGGGAACCACCACCAGCATTCCAAATTTTTGTTTTGTGCTTGACGTTTCTGAACCCAGCTTGCTGGTGATCAAACATCGCCGGTTTTCAGGATTTGGCAAGTTTACCAACGTTGCTGTACTAAAAGGAGAGCAGATTAAGATCGTGGACTCGGGTAGTGGTGCCATGCCAGATACCCCACAACTTGTATTATCCTTATTAGATTTAACGGCACCTTCGTACTGGAATGATGCCGTTAACGTGATGATCCAACTGGCCGTATCCATGCGGGCGCATCAACGCGGCGGAACGTTATTGATCGTATCATCGAAGAACAACAACTGGCTCCATTCGATCATCAAGCCATTTCAGTATGGCGTGCAACCGGCATTCTCGGGTTTATCCAAACTGCTCAACCAGGACCGGAAAGAAGCAAGCCAGATCTTCTGGCAAACGGCACTTCGCAGGGAGGTTGAACATATGGCCGGACTGACCGCTGTTGATGGTGCAACCATTGTAAATGAAAACTATGACTTACTCGCTTTTGGCGCCAAGATCGGACGAGCAAAAGGGAAGGAGACTGTAGATGATATCATCCTGATCGAACCTGTATATGGTGGAGGTGCGGTAACCATGCCAGCGGCCAAGATGGGTGGTACCCGCCATTTATCGGCGGCGCAGTTTGTGAACGATCAGCATGATGCACTCGCGCTTGTCGCGTCCCAAGACGGCCATTATACCTTATTCAGCTGGTCTGAAACAAGGAACATGGTGCAGGCCCACCGCATAGACACGCTGTTGCTCTAAAACTCAAAAAAGGGCATAAAAACCGAAACGAAGGGGCATAAAAAATCCCGGTGGGCAGCACCGGGAAAAAAATTAATTAATGTTTTTCAACTCCTATGAAAATACAATGGCCCCGGTAATCACGGCCAGGAACATGATCAGCATAACAACACGATCTGCGTAAATCCATTGCTGCTTGCTTAATGTCTTCTCAATCTTTTCTTCGCTATGCCTCGCATAGGTCGGAAAAACAGGATTTAATTTGATTAACATAGGTAGATGATTAAAGATGTACTTATCGCGATACAAAGTGTGCGCCAAAGTATTGTCTTACTGGCAAATAATCCTAAGTTTTAGTTTTTCTAAACAAGCTTAACTCAACTGTTAAAGTTGTGCTTCTTGTAAAACTTTTTCAACTCGTTAATCCTTCATTTTCTGTTCCTCCAGACTTTTTCTGAGTACACTGTTCTTTTTACCGTATCCAAAATAAATCGCCATACCGATAGCCAGCCAGACCACCAATCTGATCCAGGTATCTGCAGGTAAAAATAGCATCATGCCAAGACAAACCAGGATTCCGAGTATCGGGATTAAGGGTACAAAGGGTACTTTAAAAGGCCTCACCGCATCTGGATTGGTCTTTCTTAAGATCAGAATGCCCACACATACCATTAGAAATGCCAATAGCGTCCCAATGCTGGTCATCTCCCCAACAATCCGCATAGGCACCAAAGCGGCGAAAGTGGCGATGAAGGCACAAAGCAGGATGTTCGATTTATAAGGAGTTCTAAATTTAGTATGCACCTCTGAAAACACTTTCGGTAATAAGCCATCGCGGCTTATGGAATAGAACATTCTCGATTGTGCCATCAGATCCACCAGGATCACCGAAGTATAACCTACCAGAATGGCCAGAATTACCGCCTGACTAATCCAGTTTATCGGCGTGTTCTGCAAGGCAATCGCAACCGGCGCCCCGCTGTTGGCAAACTCCTTATAGTTTGCAAGTCCGGTAAGTACATGTGCGAAAACACCGAATAATACTGTACAAACCAATAATGATCCTAATATCCCGATCGGCAGATCTCTTGCAGGTTTCTTGGTTTCCTGTGCAGAAGCAGCTACCGCGTCAAAGCCGATAAATACAAAGAATACCAATGCTGCACCCCGCAGGATGCCCGACCAGCCATACTCACCGAAAACACCGGTGTTTTGCGGGATGTAAGGTTGATAGTTCTCCGGATTGATGTATTTCCAGCCCATGGCAATGAACACCACAACCACACCAACTTTCAGGAAAACGATGATTGCATTCACGATTGCAGATCCCTTTGCGCCTCGAATAACCACCATGGTCATGATGATCACGATCATTGCTGCGGGAATATTGATCCAGCCGTTTACCATGCGGCCATCTGCAAGTTGCGCAGTTTCAAAGGGCGACATGGTGAGTTGTGCCGGAAGATAGATGTTGAAGGAAGCTAAAAACCTGGTGAGGTATTGCGACCAACTCACGGCCACGGTAGCACAGCCTACAGAATATTCCAGGACCAGGTCCCAGCCAATGATCCATGCAAAAAACTCGCCCATGGTAGCGTAAGAGTACGTGTACGCGCTACCCGCCACCGGAATCATGGAAGCAAACTCTGCATAACACAAGGCCGCTAAACCACAGCCTAGGGCCGCAATGAAAAATGATATGGTAACAGCGGGCCCTGCATAGGTGGCTGCCGCAAGACCAGTGATGGAAAATAAACCGGCGCCAAGTGTCAGTCCTACACCGATGAGTATCAGGTTAAAAGGCCCTAAGGATCTCTTAAGGGAGTGTTCGTTGCTCTCGTTTGCTTCAACGAGAATCTGATCAATGGATTTCTTTAGCATAAAGAATATGGAAATAGTCGACAAAAGTAGTAGATGATGCGTTATTAACCATGTAAAGTTCTTGTGTAAATTTTATATGGCTGATATACAAATGGTTACAATTAGATGAATGTTTAATATAGTACTATGTATTGCATATTACTGTATTAAACATATATCTTTGTTTTATGATAGCAGAAAATACGCAAACACAAATGCGCAAGGGCATACTCGAATACTGTGTGCTTCTGATAATATCGAAAGGGGAGATCTATGCTTCTGATATTATTGCGGAACTAAAGAAGGCCAGATTGCTGGTGGTGGAGGGTACGCTTTACCCATTATTAACCCGCTTAAAGAACAACGGTTTGTTGAGCTATAACTGGGTTGAATCAACCTCTGGTCCCCCCAGAAAGTACTATCTGCTAACCGCTGAAGGAAAAGAAATACTAAATAAACTGGACATCACCTGGATGGAGTTGTCTTACGCCATAGAAACATCAAAACAAACGAAATCATGAAAAAGACGCTCAACATAAATATTGGAAATTCAATCATCTTGATTGAAGAGGACGCTTATGAAATGTTAACAGCTTATTTGAATGAGATTAAATTTCACTTTTCAAAGAATGCTGATCATTTCGAGATTGTCACGGATATAGAAAACCGTATTGCGGAGATGTTTCGCGATATCCTTGCACAACAACAAAAACAGGTGATCGGCATCGATGATGTGCAGTCGGTCATTGCACAGATGGGTTCTGTGAAAGACTTCGAGTCGGCAGATGAGGCAGAAGAAAGCGGTTATGAAGATACGATCAGTGGGGTTAAGAAGCTCTACCGTGATACAGACGAGGCCTATATTGCTGGTGTTTGTGCTGGCTTAAGTCATTATGCCAACGTTGATGCCAAGTGGTTCCGTTTATTATTTCTGGTTTCCTTGTTCTTTGCTGGTTCGGGCATCGTTGCTTATCTAATCATGTGGATCCTGATTCCGCGGGCTGTTACACGTTCGCAGCGGATGTATATGAAAGGGCAGCCGGTAAACCTGCACGGCTTTATTCGCAACTTCGAAGAAGAGCTTGCCGGGAATCAACTGATTAACCGTTCACGTGGTTTCTTTGTAGAACTTGCCGAAGCTGCGGGGCGACTCGTTAGAACTTTGGGAAAGACTTTCTTCAAGGTAATCGCTGCGCTCATCATCATCTTTGGTACCTGCTTTTTTCTAAGTCTGCTGGTTGCACTTGCGGTGTTCTTTGGCTTCTGGGATGCGAACCCAAGTGATTATTTTCCTTTAAATATTGTAAATGATGATTATCTGTCATCCATGGTGGTGGCGTTCTTTATTGCCATGGCAGTGCCTGTAATTGCGCTGGTGCTCTTTGCAATCCGGGTTGCGTTTAACACCAGAGCAATAAACCGCACGGTATCCTTTGCCCTCCTTGTTGTGTGGTTAGGCGGCGTAATGGTGAGCATCTTTTACATCACTAAAGTATTCTCCGAGTTTAAAGAAGAAGCGGCTTTCACACAGGTCAGAGAGTTGAAGAAATATGATGCCTACACATTAGTCCTGGATCGTTCCAGATTCTTTTCTAAGGAGGATAGCGTAAAATACCAGATCAATACCGACAAATACCGGGGTAAAGTGATCCTGAATGAAATGGACGATCCCTTTAACCTGCCAAGAAATGTGCGCTTAAATATTGAGAAAAGTGATAACGATCGCGTTACACTTACGCAGAACAACAGTTCGCATGGAAAGAACTTCGAGGCGGCATTAAGCCATGCACAGAACATCCGTTATGACTTTAGTCAGCAGGATTCCCTGTTAAACTTCAGTCCTTTTCTTCAGCTTAACCGCAATACAAACTGGAGAGATCAGGAGGTGGAGTTAACGCTTAAGGTTCCGGTAGGGGTCAAGTTGTTCCTGACGGACGATATGGACCGCCTAAACTTTAGCTTCGACTACTGGTCATGTGATGGCGAAGAGGCACGGAAGGTCTGGGTCATGACAGAAGAAGGCTTAAAATGTGGTGTACCGAACTAATATATTCTTGTTAAACAAAAAAGGAAGGTTTTAAACCTTCCTTTTTTGTTTTAGACCTTTAATAATTTCTTACACCTTCTTATTTATTTGACCGTATAGCGGTAAATGAATCGACCGGGATTACCGTTAACGTCAAGTCCCTCTACGATGGCCTTGTAAGTACCCTTACCATCGGCATTGTAGAATTCGAATGAGCTTGCGCCGGTCGTGGCGTCGGTTACCACCTTAGGGTTCCAGAATATGGTGCTTCTAAGATCAGTGGTATTGTAGGTTTTACCAGGCAGGTATTTCGGTGCATAGAACTCACGATCTTTGCTGAAACCTTTTGGACTAAACTTCAGGGTGTTGCTCTCTGGAATCATTTTCTTCAGATCAGCGATGCTCATCTTGGTTTTTTCCACCTTTTTCATGTTGATGGAGATGACCCCGTTGCTGTTGTATGTTCTGCTTACCGTTCCAACATCGTCTCTAAGGAAGATCTCAATCGACTCAATCTCTGAAGGGTTCACACCATTGATCGAAAACAGATCTACCGGCGTGCCCGCAAGGAAAACTTGTACGGGTACCCTTCTGCCAGCATTATAGTCACGGGTGATGTAGAAGTTGTTTTCATAGAACGTCAGGCCTGTTGCCATCGTTTTCAGGCAGTTGATCAGGTCGCGACAGTTGCCCAATCGCTCACCATCAATCTGGTGATCTGCGACCATGCTTAAAGTGGTTAAAGCAGAGTAATCATTGTGCGATACCTTTTTAACAGGCGCACCTTTAATTACAACCTCCTTCAGGTTGTTCAGGAACCGGTATTGTTTTTTACTGTTTGCCAGGTAATTGTTCAGCGTGCTGTCAATATTCTGCACTTCATCGGGCGCATTGATGTTTTTGGTAATGGCCGCTGCCGGGGATTGATCCAGCATGATCATCATATTATTGGAGTTGGCGTTGTATTTTGCGCTGATCACCACTTCTGAGGAATCCGGAATGTTCAGATTTTTGAAGGTAAACAGCCCGGAAGGACTGGTCAGGATCTCCTGTGAAATGGGCTTATTGGTTACGGTTAGCCGTAGCGCACCTTTCTTCACCGGCATCCCCGTGCGGTCGCGCAATGTCCCGGTAATGTCCATTCCTTGTTCCGGATAGTAGGTGATTGGCGTGTATTTATTCGCCAGGATATCTTTATATACAAACCTGCGATAGCCTTGTGTCAGCAGCAGCACGTCAAGATCAGCTACTTTCTTATCGTTGATTTTGTTAAAGTAATAGTTTGGTCGCTCGATATAGCCCTGAAGGTCGGAGGTTAGCAGCAATGCGCTTAAGATCGTCGTTTCTGCATCATCGTTAAATGGCACTTTCTGCTCATCAATTACCGTTACCGAGAAATTACCGGCAATTTTCTTGGTGGAATCTTGTGCGGTTACGGTCATCTTCACCTTCTGACGTGGCTTGTAGGTCGCCAGGTCGGTGCTGATCTTCAGGTTCAAGGCATCTTTATGCAGTACAAAGGCCAGACGCTCGGATGCCGGTTCGCCGGTCGCAGAAAAAAGTGTCAGCTGCACAATGCCCGAGGGGAACTTGTCCTTCGGGATTTTTGCCGAGGTTACCTGATTCTGAAGCATCGTTTGCGCAGCGTAATAAACGACGTTGTTATGCTGTGCAACAAGAAATAGCGGTTTGCCTTTGTTCGCCTGGAAGTATGCTTCATTGGCAACAATCTTGACACCAATTACATCAGCAAGGGTGTTGCTCACCTGCAGGTTCACGCCAGAGGCCTTTGCTGCAGGAATCTGGAACACCTGTTTACTTCCATCTTTGAAGGTGATGTTTGCTTTGTAGGTTTTTGAAGGCTCCGGATTCAGGTAAAAAGCACCCATGCCCAGGTGACTGGAGCTGATTGCGGTAACCTGGTTGCCGTCATTATCGGTTACATTACCGGTAAAATCGATACCAAGGCCATTCGGCTTTACCGCCTTTATTGCAACCTGGCTTGGCAGGCCGATGTACAACTCGCCACCTTCAGGGAAGAACTGCAAATCGATGTTTCCAACCTGTGGTTTAATGTTGAAGCTTGAGCTCAGTATTTCTTTGTCAGCCAGGACGAGGTCCGTATACAGCTCACCCGACTTAATGAAATTCTCCTTTTTGGTGTTAATTTCTACGTTCAGGAAGCCGTTTTGGTCTGTGGTGCCGCGACCTTTGGCTACAACATCGTAGGAGGATACCATGCGCCAGTTTACCACTTTGTTGCTTAGCGGCAGTTTTTCTTCATTCCTGAACTGAATACGGGCGTTGATGGTTTGGCTCTTATCCGATTGGGTTGCGTTGTATTTAATGTTTGTGAACAGACGTTTGTCAATGGCATCTCCAATGGCAATGGTTTTTGTGAAGTAATATTCCTGCGGGAAGTTTAACATCCATACTGTATAGGCTTTAACATAATAGTTACCCTGTTTGTACAGCTCCAGATCGAGCGGAATGTGACCTGTCGCCACACTGTTGTTCACTGGGAGCTTCAGAGAAGTCACCAGGGAGTCTTTTTCATTGAGCACATCAACGTAAACTATCTTACTAAGCTGTGAAGGCAGGTTCTGCTCTGAGCTGAGGTAGGCTTTAAACCAGATGGTATCTGCAACGCTATAATATGGTTTGTCGAAATGCAGGTAAACCTTTTCTACGGGTTGTGTCTGGGAAAGCCTTTTTGTTTTCTCAAGGATGTTTTGCAGTACTGCCGTGTCTTGTTGTGGACTGGCTTGGGCAGCTGCGGAAAAATGTAAGCCCAGGGTTAGGAAAGTGAGGGCAAATACAATTTTGATATACTTCATGGATTCGTTTTAACCTTTTAATCTGGCTAATATATTGATTTATAAAAGGTGTAGGCTAATCAAAACACTTAGTTTAACATATTTTGACATTTCCGTTCGCTATGCTCCATTAGGATCCGGTTTTTCCACATCTTCTCAAAAGCGTATCAAAATTTTTCCTGCTTTTACACGGATATACCCAATTTGAGGATTGCTTAAACGGTTGTGCAACAATACGTTAATTTTGGTGCGCATTTAATTTAAATTAACGTTTATGAAATCATTCTACCTAAAGGCCCTATGGGCTGCTGCACTCGCTGTAACGCTCTCGGCTTGTGAGAAAAAAGCAGAAAACTTTGAAAAATCTTCGGAACAAGTAGCTGCAGCTACATCTGAGCTCGTGTATCCAGTGCCGTCAACGGAATTGCCAGACAATATCCTTCCGGAAAGAAAGTTGCCAAGAGCAGTTTTGACTAAGGGCTATATGTACAAGAATATTAAGGTCAAGCTTATTGATACAGTTTGCGCCGAATATATTCAAGGCACTAAAAAGTTAGGCTTTTCAAATTTAACTGAACGCGTTTTTTATAATAGATTCGGAAGCGCAGAACTAAAGTTTATTGTAGATCATGAATTTAATAATCGTGGGTTTGCCCGCCTTACTCCCGGTGCGAATGGTTGGTGGACGCACTGGAACTATAGCCCTTATACCGAATCTGAATATCCAGAAGTGCTATTTGCCCGGAATCGTTGGGGTGGTGAGGTTAGAGGAGAGAATGGTATAACCCTGCTTTTAAACAAAAGGGTAACAACCTTTGGGTTTGAAATTGCGCCAAATGTCACCGGTAAGGATTTCAGGGTATCGGTAACTTATCCTAGTGGTTCGACATACCGTGCACCTACGTTATTTAGCGTATCGCAGACCATCAGTTCTCCCTCAGGTGCAAGGCTGATTGCTGTAAAATCTGAGGTGCCATTTGATTATGTTATGATTGATGTTGAAGGTATGACGTTTAGGGAGGCTGGCTTTGCCATTGCGAACATCAGGTATGCCCTAGCAGAATAATAACAGGACTGAATGCCTTTAATCTGCATAATTACAAACCATATTCAGAAACACATGGATCCCAGTTCAAACACACATCCCGTGTGCGGTTGATGTGCGTGTCATCTGGCTTTGATGTGCGCTTGATGTGCGTTTGATCAAAAGCTTGTATTTTCCTGAAATGGCTATACAGAAAAGCCTGTCTTCATTAAACTGAGGACAGGCTTTTCAATTTTAACTGATCGAATCTACTGGTCTAAAGTGATTACAAAATTCTCGACTGGCTTACGTACTTTCTTAAGGTTAATCAACCAATCGCCTGCGGCATCGCGGTATCCCAAAGGCAGTATGGTTGTACTTTTCAAGTGGTATTTTTCCAGGCCAAGCAGCGCATCTAGCTTCTCGTTGTCAAAACCCTCCATTGGAGTAGCGTCAACTTCCAGTTCTGCGGCCTGTGCAATGGCAAGTCCAAAGCCAATGTAGGCTTGTTTTGCAGCGTGATGATGGTTTTCTGTTGCAGATCGGTTCAGATATAGACCCAACAAGGATTTTACATAATCTTCTGTTGCCGAATCCGGTACACCACGTTCCGCATTCATCCTGGAAAAAACCGTTCTGATCCGTTCTTCAGTGTAGTTGTCCCATGCTGCAAAAACGAGTAAATGTGAGCAGTCGATTACTTGCGACTGGTTATTTGCTATTGGTGCAATCAGAGCCTTAAGTGCAGGGTCGGTAATTACCACTACATTAAATGGCTGTAAGCCAGATGAAGTAGGTGCAAGGCGTGCGGCTTCAACGATCTGGTCAACTTTCTCCTGTGGAACGGCTTCTCCGTTCATTTTCTTGGTGGCATAACGCCAATGTAGGGCTTCAATAAGGTTCATAGTTCTAGATTATCCGTGATAATGATGCTGCGCAAATTTATAAACTAACATCAGTTTAGGCCTGTGGTTTGCGAAGGTTGACTAAAAAATGATATGTAAAATTTTGTTAATAATGTGAAAGTAAAATTGTTACTTTGTTATGCATGCATACATAATTCAATGGCATGCAACATTTAACGTACCTTAATTATGAAAAAAATTCTACTCGGTTTATTGACCGCATTACCCTTTTGGGGATTCTCTCAATCCTTTCAGGTAAATCTTCAGGGGCAGAAACAAATTGCCATGGCAGGGGCCGGAACAGGGCTTGCTATAGATGAGGCCTCCGTGTTCTTCAACCCTGGTGCAGTTTCATTTTTAGAGCAAAATGGCATCCAGGGTGGTGTTAGTGCCCTTTATCTGAAATCGGCATTCCGCGAAACTGGTTCTAACATTACAGAGTATAATAAAGACAAAATTGCACCGCCCTTTCAGCTTTATGGCGTATGGGGCGCTCCGGGTAGCGACCTGAAGTTCGGTTTAGGTGTGTACACCCCTTTCGGCGGTGCCATGCACTGGGATGAAGACTGGTCAGGTAAATACGCGGTAACTTCATTAGATCTTCAGGCCATCTATATTCAACCAACAGCAAGTTATAAAATCACCGAAAACATTGGTATTGGTGCCGGGTTGGTTTATGCACTAGGAAAAGTTGATCTTAGACGTGCTATTCCGATCTTTTTGAACAATGGACAAGCGAGCACTGCCAAACTTAAAGGCAGTTCAGCCGATCTTGGATGGAATGCGGGTATCTATATCAAGGATCTTTTCGGAGGTTTGTCAGTTGGTATTACGCACCGTTCACAGGTAACCGCCAAGGTAACTGACGGTGATGCGATTTTCGTTGTTCCAGAAGTTTTGGCCTCAGGATTTCCGACAAAATTCAATGCAGAGCTTCCTTTGCCTGCAACCACCAGCATCGGTTTTGGTTACAGCGTTTCGCCAAGCACAACCCTTGCTCTAGATGTAAACTGGGTAGCCTGGAATAAATACAAAGAACTGGCATTCGACTACGATAACAATTCGACAATTGATGACACCCAATCGCCTCGTAACTACAAAGATGCAGGTGCGATCCGTTTGGGGGTGCAACACCAGTATAATGAGCAATTTACAGTTAGAGCAGGTGCAGGTTATGCAATTACACCGGTGAAAGATGGCTATGTAACACCCGAAGTGCCGGATGCAAATCGTATAATCCTGAGTGCAGGTTTCGGTTACCAGCCTACTGAAAAGCTTGGTATTGATTTCTCTTTCTTATATGAAAATGTTAAGTCAAGAACGCAAACCAATATTGAAACCGGTCTTGCCGGCGACTTCAAAACTGCAGTGTATATCCCGGGTATCTCTCTATCTTACAAATTCTAATCGTTCTCAGAAAATGAAAAACATGATGAAAAAAAACTATGTAGCTAAAAGCCTTTTGGCATTGGTTGCAGCCGGAGCAATTGCATCCTGCAAGCCTAGTTTACAGGAAAATATTCCAAGTAATGGGGAGGTTGATTTCAGTCGCTATATCGCTGTTGGAAATTCACTGACCGCAGGATATGCTGACGGTGGGCTATATCTGGAAGGACAGCAGAATTCCTTTCCGGAGATCTTGGCCAAGCAGTTTAAAGCTGTTGGTGGGGGTGACTTCAATTCGCCGTTCTTTAGCGAAGCACAGGCAAATGGATCAGGCTATCTGCAGTTTAATGGCTTTGGGCCCACTGGAAGCCCGATAATGGGTAATGTAACAAACAATACTGCCTGGACCAGCGCTGCAAGAACGAGTCTGGCAAAATACGATGGGACTTTTAACAACTATGGTGTGCCAGAGATGAAAGTAGCGTTATTGGAGTCTAACGGCTACGCATCCAACAATGTTTATTTTGCACGTATCCTTGGATCAGCTGGTGGCAATAGTAAGTATATGGATTTCGTTGAAGCAGCTATGAAAGACCAGAAAGCCACCTTTTTTTCCTTTTGGGAAGGTCAAAATGATATTCTTGGTTTTGCATATACCGGTGGGTCACAACCTTTAACGCCAGTAACGCAGTTTGAAACCTTGTATAATAGAACCGTCAACAGACTTATCGGCGATGAAGGTCGAAAAGGTGTAGTGGGTACAATTGGTGACGTGCTTGGAGTTCCTTATTTCAATGTTGTTACCCTGAAAGCACTTCAGGGTGCTGTAGCAGCGGTTATGCCAAATGCTACATTTTACGTAAGAACAGGTGCTAACACCACCGTAATGGCAGATTCTACATTTAAATTTACCCTGCCATTAAGCTCTTCTGGTCTCATCGGTGTTCCTGATGCGCAGAGACGCCCATACGGTTTGCATCCTGGAAATCCAATTACCAGTAACTGGGTGCTTGATCCTGAAGAGCAAGCGCAGATTAAAGCCCGTACAAACGAATACAACGCCATTATCAAAGAAATTGCTGCATTGAATAAACTGGCAATTGTTGACATCGATGATTTGATGAATCAGTTTGCGACACCTAAGATGGTTAATGGTGCTGCCATCAGCACCGCATATATCACCGGGAATATTTTCTCTTTAGATGGTATCCATCCAACTCCGCTTGGTAATGCAATAACTGCTAACGCATTCATCAAAGCAATCAATCAGCAGTATAAAGCAAGTGTACCGATCGTAAACATCGCACATTACAGAGGCGTGAAATTTCCTGCAGCTGCTGCGAATTAATCCTTCAAACATTCGTAAATACAACAAGGCCCTGGTAATATTTACCAGGGCCTTGTTGTATTTATGGACCTTGCTAAAGCTATTTCTTCAACTGTGCTTTAAATACTTTTTCCAGCTTTTCCAACTTCGGTTGGATGACCAGCCGGCAGTAAGGTTCATTTTTGTTCTTGTTAAAATAGTTCTGGTGATAAGGCTCGGCAACGTAAAACTTCTGTGCCGGTGTAATTTCCGTAACCACAGGCTTGCCGTAAGCATTGGATTTGTTCAGCGCAGCTTTATATCTTTTTGCAATATCCCGCTGCGCGGCATCGTGGTAGAAAACCACTGAACGGTATTGCGTACCAACATCAGCACCCTGGCGGTTTAAAGTCGTTGGGTCATGGCTTTTCCAGAACACGGCCAACAATTCCTCATAGCTGATCTTTGCAGGATTGAAAGTGATCTCGGTAACTTCAGCATGCCCGGTGGTTCCGGTGCAAACATCCTCATAGCTGGGGTTCACCACATCACCGCCTTCATAGCCCGACTTGATGCTAACAACACCATCCAGACGCTGAAACAACGCTTCTGTGCACCAGAAGCAGCCCATGCCAAAGGTGGCTTTTTGCAACTTCGGCTGTTGCGCCTTCGTGGTACCTATGGAAAGCAATAGAAGTACAAAAATTGAAAAGTATTTCATGATTATTTTGCAGGCTTTAGTGCGCCTGTTCCAAAGTTACGTATACAGCAGGTGGTATAGATTTTCATAGCGCAGCAAAGCGCCAAACATGACAAACTGTTGATTAATTTAGGTGTTGTGTAAAAATGTTAATAACTTAAAGGGTTAATTCACAATTGCTTTAATTGTTCGAAAATCAAGTATTAACAATTGCAGCCATTGTTTTATAATTTTGACAAACATTACTAACAAAGTAACATTATGTCTACACCGTATATCCCATGCCTGGACCTTGGCTCTTACATCAACGGTACCGAGGAACAACGAAAAACCTTTTCTGATGAGCTTGGACGTGCCTTTAATGATTCGGGTTTTGTAACCATCACCAACCATGGTGTGAGTCAGGAATTGATCGATCAGCTTTACGAAAACATCAAAGCTGCGTTTGCACTAACGCCTGAGCAGAAGAGCCAGTATGAAAAACCGGAATTGGCTGGTCAACGTGGTTATACCAGCCCTGGAAAGGAAACCGCAAAAGGTGCTAAAACTGCAGATTTGAAAGAGTTCTGGCAAATTGGCCAGGAGGTTACGGATGGTGATCCGATCAAAGAAATGTACCCGGGTAATGTTATATTGAAGGAAGTACCAGATTTTAACCCTGTAACTGGAGCGATCTACAAGAAGCTTGAGGAAAATGGTAAACACCTTCTAAGGGCCATCGCAACTTACCTTGGTTTAGAGACCAATTACTTTGATCAGCATGTACATAATGGAAACTCCATCTTAAGAGGTATCCATTATTTTCCGATTGAAAACCCGGAAGCAATAGCGCCTGATGCCGTACGTGCCGGTGCTCATGAAGATATCAACCTGATTACTTTACTTATTGGTGCCAGTGCAGATGGACTGGAAGTGTTAACACGAAGCAACGAGTGGTTGCCAATCAAAGCACATCATTCGGATATCGTCGTGAACGTAGGAGATATGCTTCAGCGCCTGACCAATAATAAATTAAAGTCTACTACACACCGGGTGGTTAATCCGCCGGTGGAGCTGATGAAGACCTCCAGGTATTCTGTACCGTTCTTCCTGCACCCGCGTTCGGATATGGATTTAACTTGTTTGGAGTCCTGCATCGATGAGGCACATCCAAAGGCTTTCAGTGATATGACCGCTGGGGAATATCTTGATGAGCGATTAAGAGAAATTGGCTTGAAGAAATAGCGTATTTCAACCACGTTTTTATATAAACAAAAAGGCCAGCACGATATCATGCTGGCCTTTTTTATGGCAAGTGTTTGCTTATGTTATTTGTCAATCGCTTTGTTAATCACGTCTTGGATTCTGCCTCTTACCGATAGTTTAGACAGCTGGTCAGAAACCAGGGGATGTACCCGGTTGGAAAGGAAGACATAAACCAATCCTCTTGCAGGATCTACCCAGACACAGGTTCCGGTATAACCGGTATGACCATAGGTCATATTAGAAGCAAGTGCTGAAGGATATTTCTTCGTAGTATCCGGGTCCCATCTGTCGAAGCCCAGTCCTCTGCGGCTTACTGCAGATTGTTTAGCGGTAAACATGTTCACGGTTTCAGGTTTGAAGTACTGCTCACCGCCATAGCTGCCTTTATTCAAGAGCATCTGGTAGAGGATGGCGACATCATTGGCATTGGCAAATAATCCGGCATGGCCGGAAACACCACCCACCATAGCTGCGCCCTGGTCATGTACATAGCCCTCCAGCAGGGTTTTGCGGAAGTAGGTGTCGTTCTCTGTAGGAACGATCTGTTCTTTGGCGAAACGGTTCCTTGGCAGGAAGCCTGCAGTCTGCATCCCCAGCGGTTCATAGAATTCAATGGCCACATATTCGTTTAGTGGCTTGCCACTTAAACGTTCTACCATGTCCTTCATCACGTACATGCTGATGTCGCTGTACACATATTTGCCGCGGGTTTTGATCGGTGAGTTTAGCATCTGTGGCCACATGATATCCTCAAAATAGTTTTTGCGCATGTAATAGCCATCTGCAACCTTCGTTGGGTAGGCTGCCGAGGAGTCCGCGCTATGATCGGCAGCCTTAACTGCGTTGTAAAAAGGGATGAAAGGGATAAATCCCGCCTGGTGCAGCATTACCTCCCGAACGTGGATGTTGTTCATCGGACTGGTACGTGCCCGGGGGATGTAGGCGCCTACATTGGTGTCAAGGTTTAGCTTTTGTTGCTCAAACAAGCGCATCACCGCCGGTGTTGTCGCAGATGTTTTCGTCACTGAAGCCAGGTCAAAGATATCCGTGATCTTTTCTGCCGGGCCATTGGTATAGGTATGGTTGCCATATGCTTTGTTAAAGATCACTTTGCCATCTTTGGCAACCAATACAACCATCCCTGGAGCTGCCTTTCCGCGGATCGCCTCTGCAGCGATCTTGTCGATTTCCTTCAGGTCATCTGCATTGACGCCTGCATCTTCCGGTAAGGTATATTTAAGGCGGGTGACTTCCGTATTAAATCCTGAACCAAGCGTGTATTTAGCAGAGTAAGCGGTTTTCAGCTTGGCTGTAGCCGCAATGCCTCCGAAGATCACTTGTGGAACCACGGCAGCAGCTTCCGTGTCTGATGCCGGGGTCCATACGATTGGGGCTTCCAGCATATCGAAAGAGGCGAGTGCATTGCCGTTACCGAAAAGCGCAACAATAACTTCTTTGCTCTTGGCCAGGGTATTGATGAAGTTGATGTACCTCGCATTGTTGCTTTCTCCGGAGGACAATGATACCACTACAGTGCTGTAGTACTTCAGGTCGTCTTCCAGAAAGTTCAAATCCCGCTGATCTTTGTAATCCTCGGCATGAAAGGCCCTTACTTTGGTGTATTTGTTCAGCATGCTGTCAATAACCTGCTGCTGCGGTAAACCTAAATTCACGGAAGCGACTTTCTTCTTGTCGAGCCCTTTAAGGGGGATCAGCTGGTCGTGGTTGTTCAGTACCACCGTGCTGCTGATGATGCTGTTAATCGCGGTTAAACGTTGTTGATTGGTTTTATGATCCTGTGCGCAGGCATTGAAGGTGGTTAGTGCTAAAATGGATAATAGGAAAACGTTCAGGACCTTATTTCTTCTCATATACTTTCTCTCCGTTGATATAGGTTTTTAAAACTTGTGTGTTCAGGATTTTGGAATCGTCATCACTCATGATGTCGTGGTCAAGAATAATGAAGTCGGCAAACTTGCCTTTTTCCAGACTACCCTTTTCTTTCTCTTCGAAATTGGCTTTCGCTGCCCAGATCGTCATTCCGCGAAGCGCTTCCATTTTGGTCAATGCGTTCTCCATCTGGAAGCCCCCTGCAGGGTAGTTCTTCGCATCCTTTCTGGCGGTAGCCGCATAAAAGGTAAATAGCGGATTGATGTTCTCTACCGGGAAGTCGGTGCCTAGTGGCAGCCAGCCATTCTGATTAAGCAGCTGCTTGTAGGCATACGCACCTTTAACACGCTCGTTGCCCAGGCGTTCTGCTGCCCAGTACATGTCTGATGTTGCATGTGTAGGTTGAACGGAAGGTACGACTTTAGCTTTGCCAAAAAGGGCGAAGTCTTCCGGAGCAACAACCTGTGCGTGCTCAATACGCCAGCGGGCATCATTGGTGCCACCCAAAACTTCGTTGTAGATCTTCAGAATGGCGCGATTCGCCGAGTCGCCAATAGCATGGGTACACATTTGGAACTTGTTGCGGGCAATCTTTTTAGCGACCTCCTTAAAGTGTTCTGGTTTGCTTAACAGGAAGCCCTGTTTGCCGGGCATATCGCTGTAAGGGTGGAGCAGGCATGCGCCTCTGGAACCTAGTGCGCCATCAGCGTAAACCTTGAAGGAGCGTACATTTAACCGGTCCGTTTTAATTGCGCCGCGTTTAAACAGGTAATCGTAGTTTTCTTTTTTATCCGACAGCATTAGGTATAAACGCATTTTCAACTTGTTTGATGCCTGCATGCCTTCTATAAATTCAACCAGCTGCGCATCTACACCGCAATCATCAATGGTCGTCAGGCCTGCTGCAAAGCAGTTCTTTTGGGCATCAAGCAGGATCTTCTCTTGCTGTTCTGCGGTAGGCGCGGGAACTCTAGAGGATACCAGATCCACCGCGTTATCGATCAGTAAGCCAGTAGGCTTTCCATTACTTTCTACAATGTCTCCACCGGTGAGTTCATAGCTTGCCTTGATCCCTGCGGCATCCAATGCTTTCTGATTGGCAATAGCAGCATGGCCATCAATGCGGGTAAGCAGCACCGGTTGGTTTGGGAAAAGCCTATCCAACGCGGCTTTATCGGGGAACGTTTTGTTTGTCCAGTCATTCTGATCCCAGCCACGGCCAATCAGCCAGCCTTCCGGATGATCCTTTGCGAAGGCTTCTAGTCTGCTGCATACTTCTTCCCAGCTTTTGGTGCCAGTCAGATCTGCGGTTTGCAGGCTTTCGCCATAACCATAGAAGTGTGCATGTGCATCGATGAAGCCCGGATATACGGCTTTACCACCGGCATCGATCCGCTCTGCGGCATGGTACACTTTCTCGATGTCTGCGTTGCTGCCGAGTTCAATGATCTTGCCGTCCTTTACGGCAAAAGCTTCCACGGTATCGAACTTGTTGTTCACCGTATAAACCTTAGCGTTATAGACGATTAAGTCTGCTTTTTTGCCCATACAGCTAAAAAGCAGCATGCTGCACATCAGTAATGTAGCGTTAAGTTTGTTCATGTTGTTAAAGGTATTAAAAGCTTGTACGGCCTGCGTCATATAACACCTATTATAGAAAAGAAGTTACAGTTAAGGCTAATAATCGCTAAATTAGCGACTTTACCGGAGATTTAAATGTCAGATATCATACAACTCCTACCCGATAGTGTTGCCAATCAGATTGCTGCCGGGGAAGTGGTTCAAAGACCCGCATCAGCAGTAAAGGAATTGCTGGAGAATGCCATAGATGCAGGTGCGAATAAAGTACAATTAATCCTTAAAGACGCAGGAAAAGCATTGATCCAGATGATTGATAATGGCTGCGGCATGAGTGTTACGGATGCCCGTATGTGCTTTGAGCGCCATGCGACATCGAAAGTGCGCAAAGCAGCAGATCTATTTGCCATCCGGACCATGGGTTTTCGTGGGGAAGCGATGGCTTCTATTGCCGCAATTTCACAGGTGGAGATGAAAACCCGCCGCCATGAAGATGAGATCGGAACCATGATCGAAATTGAAGGTGCCACCTTCATTAAACAGGAACCCTGCGCTACACCTGCAGGAACCAGTATTTGCATCAAGAATTTATTTTATAATACCCCGGCCAGAAGGAACTTCCTGCGGAGCAATCCCGCGGAAATGCGTCACATCATTGATGAGTTTCAAAGGATCTCCATGGCCAATCCACACATTGCCTTCAGCTTGCATAGCGATGGGCAGGAGATCTACCGCCTGCCGGCTTCCGGCTTGAAGCAAAGGATTGTGCACCTGCTGGGAAACAACTATAACGAGCGTTTGATTCCCGTGGAGGAAGAAACCTCGATCATCAACCTGAAAGGTTTTATCGGTAAGCCACAGTTTGCCAAGAAAACCCGTGGCGAGCAGTTCTTCTTTGTGAATAACCGCTTTATCAAAGACGGCTATCTGAATCATGCGGTTACTAAAGCCTATGAGGAACTATTAACCGAGGAGAACTTCCCGCTATATGTGCTTTTTATTGATATCGATCCTGCAAAGATCGACGTGAATGTGCACCCTACAAAAACAGAGATCAAATACCTGGAGGAGAAATCCATTTATGCGATCATGCACTCTGCCGTTAAACGTTCTTTAGGGCGCTTTAACATCAGTCCGAGTATAGACTTTGACCAGGAAACCGGGTTCAGCAGCATGATCAGTCTGAAGAAGCCGGAAGATATTGTGCCGCCGACCATCAACTTCAACCCCGACTTTAACCCTTTTGGCGAAAGCAAAAGCACAACACGCGAGTATGCTTATCAGAGTTCAAATGATTACCAGCCGGCCGTTAGCAAGAACTGGGGCTCCTTATATGAGATCGTAAAACACCAGCCACAGGAACAGGCAGCGCTGGAGCTTGATCCGGAAGGTGAAGACGAAAAGCTTGCGCCGGTTCAAAAGCAACTGATGCAGGTGCATAACAAATACATCATGTCCCAGATAAAATCTGGTATTATGGTGATTGATCAGCAGGCGGCACATGAGCGTATTCTATATGAGCGTTTCTTGTTGCACCTGGAAGATCGTAAGGGTGCTTCGCAACAGAGTCTATTCCCGCAGACCGTAACTTTGAGTCCGAACGACTTTGAGCTTGCTAAGAGCCTGCTGGAGGATATCAAAAGCCTGGGCTTCGAGGTGCGGGAGTTTGGTAAGAACACTTTGGTGATTGAGGGTATCCCTGTAGACCTTGGGAGTAACAATTTCAACGAGACGCAGCTTTTTGAGCACCTAATTGAAGGTTTTAAAAACTCCCAACAGGAATTGAAGTTAGATAAAAGGGATGCGCTGGCCAGAAGTATGGCCAGGAACAGCTCCATCAAGAGTGGCGTATCCCTGGAGCAGGAGGAGATGAATACTTTAATTGAGCAGTTGTTTGCCTGCAAGACACCAAACTTCAGCATTAGTGGTAAGCCAGTGATCCAAACCATTGGACTTACGGAAATAGACAAAAAATTTGACCGATAAACATGAATAATATCCAGATCCCACCAGTAGTTAAGAACCTGCTGATCATCAATATTCTTTTCTTCGTTGCGACCTGGGTGATGCAGTCGAAAGGCATAGATCTGGCATATTATCTTGGTGCATTCTATTTTGACTCACCTTTGTTTAAGATCTGGCAGCCCATCAGCTACATGTTTATGCATGGTGGCTTTACGCATATTTTGTTCAATATGTTTGCCTTGTACATGTTCGGCAGTGTGCTGGAGAACAGGTGGGGGCCAAAAAGATTTCTTAACTTTTATCTGATCACAGGCTTGGGTGCATTGGCATTACAGCTTCTGGTACAGTCTATAGAGGTTTACAACATTACCGGCTCCATTGTGAACCATGGAGCGGTTACGATAGACCTTGCAGAAGGTATGGCCGGTGTAAACTTACCCGGACTGACACGTGAACAGGGACAAACCTTACTGGGCATTTACATCGGCCCAATGGTAGGTGCCTCTGGTGCCATTTTTGGCCTGCTCGTTGCATTCGGAATGTTGTACCCGAATGTCGAGATGTACATTATGTTTATACCGGTGCCGATTAAAGCGAAGTACATTATGCCGGTATATATCGTTATAGAATTATTCCTGGGTGTTGCTAAATTTCAGGGTGATTCGGTTGCGCATTATGCGCATTTGGGTGGCGCCTTACTGGGCTTCATCCTGGTAAAGATCTGGAAGGATAGGGATAGACATACTTATTACGATTACTATGAATAACGGCCTTATTGAGGATTTGAAGTACAAAGTTTTTCGTTCAGGAAACCCGATATTCTTATACATCGGGCTGAACGCGATGGTCTTCATTGTAACAGCATTACTGGGTGTATTGCTGTTTCTTTCTGGAAATGGTTCAGGTGGCATCGCTGCATTCATTGGAGAATACTTCGCCTTTCCGGCTGATGTTACGGCCCTGCCGCTGCGGTTTTATACACTGCTGACCTACATGTTCTTTCACGATAACTTTTTCCACCTGCTTTTCAACATGTTGTGGGTTTACTGGCTCGGTCAGATATTTATGAACTTCATGAACAGCCGGCAGTTTCATTTCATCTACCTTGCAGGAGGGATCTGTGGGGCAATCCTGTTTACCGCTGCTTTCTATGCCTTTCCGGTTTTTCGCCCCTCTATTCCAACGGCACACCTGATCGGTTCTTCGGCAGCCGTAATCGCTATCGTGACCGCTACGGCAACACTGGTGCCGGACTACGAGATCCGCATGCTGTTCCTGGGTAATGTAAAGCTGAAGTACCTTGCATTGGCTTACATGCTCTTATCCATCATTGGTGTGGGCTCTGCCAACGCCGGGGGTAACATTGCGCATATCGGTGGTGCGATCTTCGGATTTGCATACATCAAAATGCTTCGCAGTGGAACAGACTGGAGCAATTTGTTCAAGAAAAGGCCAAAGTTGAAAGTGGTTAAAAACAAAGCCTATAATCCTTCATCATCAAAATCCGGCTCAACTATTGCACAAAGTGAGATCGACGCCATCTTAGATAAAATATCTAAATCAGGTTATGATAAGTTAAGTAAAGAAGAGAAGGAAACTTTGTTTAAAGCCAGTAATCATTAAATGAAGCGGAGGAAATTAACCCTTTTAGATATTTTAGTTAGACTGCTCGCCTTGGGATTGCTCACTGCACTAATTCTGGGTAGTATAGCAGGTTATGTGGATCCACGGGATAGCAAGTACATCCCTTTCTTTGGTCTTGCATATCCCTATATTTTGCTGGTAAACATCTTCATGATCTGCTGGTGGGTGATCCGCAGACGCTGGGTGTTCGCATTTGTAAGTGTGCTGATCATCGGCCTGGGCTGGAATGCGCTGACTTCTACTTTCCGTTTTACGGGTGAAGAAGGTCAGGGGGCCAAAGCGGATACCGGGCTGGTAAGGATGATGACCTACAACGTGCATGGTTTCCGCCCTTATGATGAAGGGAATTCAGATTCGGTGAAAAGTCAGATTCTTAACCTGATTAAAGCGGAAAATCCGGATGTGATTGCCATTCAGGAGTATTATACCCGGCAGAAGGGCAGTTATGATATGACGGATAGCTTACAGGATATCCTAAAAACACCTTTTTTCTATTTCTATCCGACCTCTGAGAACGATTATGAGTCTACCGGCCTGGCCATATTTTCCAAATTCCCCATTAAAGACAAGGGTGTAATTGAGTTTGATGGTGCCTACGGTGGAAATACCAGTATCTGGGCAGACCTGAAAGTGAAAAATATGACGCTGCGGATTTACAACGTACATCTCCAGAGCATCTCCTTTGGACCTATGGACTACAAGTATATAAGCAAAGTGCGTGAGAAAATGGATCCGGAGCTGCGCCCGTCAAAGCGCATCCTGGGTATGCTGAACATGGCTTTTAAGAAGCGTGCTAAACAGGTCGACATCATGAGAAATCACATGGATTCCTGTACGACCTCTTTCCTGATTGCCGGCGATTTTAACGATACCCCAGCATCATACGCCGTGACACAGCTGACCAGTAAACTAAATAAGAGCTTTGACGAACAGGGCAGGGGCCTGGGCCGTACGTACAACGGTAAGTTCCCGAACTTTCAGATTGACTATATTGCAACAACAAAAGACATCGAGATTGTTAACCATCTGGTGAAAAATGCCAAGCTTTCGGACCATTTTCCGGTACGTGCAGATCTCCGGATGAACCCTTAATATTCGAGAATATAATTTTAATCCAATGATAAACGGCTTACAGCTTTATAATACTTTATCTAGAAAAAAAGAGCCATTTGAGCCTTTGAATAGTCCTAATGTAGGCATGTATGTATGTGGACCTACGGTGTACAGTGATGTGCATTTAGGTAACTGCCGCACGTTCATTTCCTTTGATCTTATTTTCCGCTACCTTAAGTATTGCGGTTATAAAGTGCGTTACGTGCGCAACATCACTGATGCGGGGCACCTGGAAGGCGATCGTGATGAGGGGGATGATAAATTCGCTAAGCGAGCCAAGCTGGAGCAGCTGGAGCCAATGGAGATCGTGCAGAAGTACACCCTGGGTTTCCATGAGGTCCTGGGCATGTTCAACACCTTACCTCCGAGCATTGAACCTACTGCTACGGGCCATATCATAGAGCAGATCGAGATGGTGAAGGAGATCATCGCCAATGGCTTTGCTTATGAGATCAACGGTAATGTGTATTTCGACGTGGAAAAGTACAGCGAGAAATACAACTACACGATATTAACCAACCGCAACCTGGAAGACATGTTGCATAATACGCGTGCATTGGGTGGGCAGGACGAGAAACGCGGTCGCTTGGACTTTGCGCTATGGATCAAGGCAAAGCCCGAAACACTGATGCAGTGGCCATCACCATGGGGTATGGGCTTCCCGGGCTGGCACATTGAGTGCTCGGCGATGAGCTCGAAATACCTGGGTCACGAGTTCGACATCCACGGTGGGGGTATGGACCTAGCTGCAACGCACCATACGAACGAAATTGCCCAATCTGAAGCCTGCAACCATGTGCAGCCAGCAAAATACTGGATGCATACCAACATGCTAACCGTAAACGGTACCCGTATGTCGAAAAGTGCAGGTAACGGCTTTTTACCACATGAGCTTTTTGCCGGTACCCACCCCTTACTTAAAAAGGGCTTTAGCCCGATGACGGTGAAGTTCTTTATGCTGCAGGCACATTACCGCAGTACGCTTGACTTCTCAAATGAGGCCTTGGATGCTTCCGAAAAGGGCTTTAAGAGGTTGATGAACGCGGTGCATGTAATGGATAAGCTGGTGGCGGATGCTGAAGGGCAAAGTGAGTTCGACATCGCCAGCATTAAGGAGAACTGTATCGCAGCGATGAACGATGATTTCAATAGTCCTGTGGTAATTGCAGAACTGTTCGAAGCTGCACGGATCATCAATACCGTATATGATGGTAAAGGACGCATTAATGCTGCGGACCTGGAACTGCTGAAAAGCATCATGAAGGACTTCCTTTTCGATGTATTTGGATTGAAGGATGAAGATGCCTCGAATGAGGAACTCAATTCGGTGTTGGATCTGGTGATCGACATCCGTCAGGCGGCTAAAGAAAACAAGGATTATGCGACGTCAGACAAGATCAGGATTGGTCTTCAATCCATGGGTATCCTGTTAAAAGACAGCAAAGAGGGAACCACCTGGAATAAAATGTAATACAAACCTTATATTAGCACAAATAACGAAGATCATGATGTTAAAGAATATATTTACCACCGTTGTAGCGACCACCATTGCACTATCCGGCTTTGCACAAAAAAACGATGGTACGACCAAATCACTGGTTAATACAGAAAAGGAATTCGCAGCAAGCGTGGCGAAGAATGGCACAAAGGCCGCTTACGCGCAGTATGCTGCGGCAGATGCCATCACCTTTTCACCCAATCCTGTAAATGCCAGGGAGCACTACGCTAAGGCTGAAGATACAAAAGGACTAAGCTGGGCGCCTGCTTATGCACGGGTGTCAAAAAGTGGCGACTGGGGTTTCAGCACGGGCGCTTACATCCATGAGGCTGCGGAAAAGACCTATGGAGATTACCTGAGCATCTGGAAAATGGTGAATGGTAAATGGCAACTCGCGCTTGATCTTGGTACTACGCATAATAAGCCCCTGAACAAGGTGACCACAAAGTTTATTGAGCCAAAGGAATTTTCAAGACCTCAATACACCAACGATAAGGATATCGCAACTGGTAGAGGTATTATCCTGACCACGGAGAAAACCTTGGAGACTTCATTAAAATCTTACGGCATTGCCGCATTCTCCGGCTTCTTAAGTGAGGAGGCCAGATTGTTGTTTCCCGGACGTGAGCCAATCATTGGAAAAGATAATATGCTTGCTTTTTATAACAGTATGGTGAGCAAGATTTCGTTCAAAACCACGAAGGCTGATAAAGCACTTGGCGGCGATCTTGCCTATACCTACGGCGTAGCAACAATCGACTATAAAGCGGATCTAAGGGAAAGCTTTCACTACGTGAATATCTACGAACGTCAGCCAGACCATAACTGGAACTTGATCCTGCAAATCTATACACCTGCAGAACGTTAATACAAGCTATTTATAGAAAAGGGTTTCTTATTCATTTAAGGAACCCTTTTCTTTTTACACAAGCAATTAACCATTTAGAAGGCGTTTCTACGTTATCTAATAAATTATATCATACATGAAAAAAACTTACCTATTTATCGCCCTGGCAGCACTGAGCCTTAATGCATCTGCTCAGAAGTTTGATCTACAGGGCCATATGGGCGCCCGGGGCTTAATGCCTGAAAATACCGTGGGTGGTATGCTTCGCGCCCTGGATCTTGGTGTTACAACGCTAAACATGGATGTGGTAATCACCAAAGACCGTCAGCCGGTGCTTTCCCACGAGCCGTATTTCAATCACGAGTTTAGCCTTACACCAGAGGGAAAAGAGATCACGCTAAAGGATCAGAAGAACTATAACATCTTCAAGATGGACTACGAGCAAGTGAAGAAGTTTGATGTTGGGAGCAAGGTGCACAACCGCTTTCCAGGACAGCAGAAATATAAGGCATACAAGCCACTACTGGCTGAGGTCATTGACTCCGCAGAGGCGCATGCTAAAGCGACTAAACGTTCTAAGCCATACTACAACATTGAAACCAGCCTAATCCGCAAAGGGGATGTAGAATTTCAACCTGAGCCTTCAAAATTCGTGGAGCTGATTATGGCCGTGGTGAATGAGAAAAAGATCAGTAAACGGGTAATGATTCAGTCCATCGATATACGTACCCTGCAATACCTGCATGAGCATTATCCAAAGATCAAGACCTCACTGGTCATTGACGAGAAAGTAGATTTCGAGCAAAATATAGAAACACTGGGCTTTAAACCCACGGTATATAGTCCGTATTACGTGCTTGTAGGGAAGAGCCTGGTAGAGCGTTGCCACGATATGGGGGTGAAGATCATCCCATGGACAGTAAACTCCCTGAAAGATCTTAATTACCTGATCGGGCTTGGTGTAGATGGGGTGGTATCAGACTTCCCGAACATTTACCAGATGGTGAAACCAGCGGGGAAGAAGAAGTAAAGACATAAAAAAAGAGCCTGCATCAAACAGGCTCTTTTTATTTTATAAGGTGTACTGCTATTTAGCAGCTCCTTTTGTCCAGATCTTGAGGTCACTACAATCGGTGAATTCCTCGTCAATTTTGATGTAAGTATTTTCGCGGCGTTTCTCAAACCACTCGCTCAGTACCTTGTCCATTTTCTGTTCCTGTGCACGTTCTTTGAACTTCGCATAGTCCTGTTCCAGATTACCTTTATGTGGTGGTATCTTGGACTTCAGTAGAATGATCTTGTAACCTTCTTTGCCGTCCTGACCAGTAAATGATACTGGTTTGGAAACGCTTCCAACTTTCATGGTATCGATCACCAGGAAGTCGCCAGGCTCTATCTTGTCAGCCGGGATGTAAGTAGTTCTTGCAGTAACATTATCAGAATACAACTTCATACCACCATTGTACTTGCTTTCCTTGTCATCGGAGTAAAGCGATGCAGCAGTAGAGAATGGAAGTTTTTTATCAAGGATGTTCTTGTAGATGGAGTCTGCATGTAGTTTCAGGCGCTCTAAACTCTGTGGCGTGGTCTGCGGACGAACCAGGATGTGACGCGCATGAACCTGTTCCCCACGGCGTTCGATAACTTGCAGGATATGGTACCCAAATTCTGTTTCAAATACAGGTGAAACTTCACCAGCTTTCAATTTAAAAGCCCAGGAGGTAAATTCTTTGGCCATCACGCTTCTGTCGAAGAAACCAAGGTCACCACCATCTCCTGCAGACCCAGGGTCTTCCGAGTAGGTCTTAGCCAGGAATCCGAAGTCTTCACCGCTTTTCACACGGAGCCTGATTGCATCCAGCTTGTCATAATACCTTTGTTTTTCAGCTTTCGTCAATTCCGGGTGCATAACGATCTCACCGATCTCATATTCTGTATTGATATCAGGTAAGCTGTCTTTATGGTAGGAATCAAAGTATTTTTTTACCTCGATCGGCGTGATGTACACGTTTTCAGTGATCTTGCCCTGCATTTTGTTAGCGATTAACTGATCGCGCACGTCTGGTCTGATCTCGTCTTTATACTGCAGAATGGAGCGGTTAAGGAAAGTTTCCAGGCGATCCTGACCACCAGCACGTTGAATCTGGTAACGCATCCTTCTGTCCACCTCATTATCCACCTGATCTTCTTCCACGTAAACGGAGTCAATTTCAGCCTGTTGTTTCAGTAGCTTTTGTACCAACATTTGCTGTAAGATGTAACACTTTACCTTTTCATCAGGTGGGTTACCCTGGTTAAGGTACATCACATACTGCTGATTGAGTTCAGAAGCAAGGATGATGTTGTTACCCAAAACCGCAACCACTTTATCAATGTTCTTCTTTTGGGCTTGAACGTTTAAAAACAAGCAGATTAATCCGCCTGCCATAAATAAAAATTTCTTCATTCTGTTTTGTCCTGTTTTGTATAAACCACTTGCCGCTGTTGTGATGAATGATAAGCCTGTTTGGAAACGCTGCAGATCATCGGGCAAGCAATTCATATTAAGGTATAAAAGTAACAATTTAGGGGGCTATAATAAGATATTTAACTAATTTTAACAGAAAAATGATTCCTGTTCAAAGCATAGCATGTCTGATCAATTAACGAACAATCCCGAAGCCTTACGTTTATTTTTTACTGAAGATATTTTTCTGGTGGATACGGCCCAAACGGATGCCGGAAGCCCCAAGTTGGCAGCTGCAAAGGAGGATCAAAGCGGTATAGCACCCCCCGTTGCAAAGGCAGCTCCGCAGGCGGAGCCAATTACAACACCAAACCTACCTGCCACACCTGCAATCCCTGCGCTGAACATTAATGTTCCCGCTGCGGCAGAACCAGCATCGATACAAGAAGTTCCAACAACTGTGACGCCTGAAATTCCGGTAGCACAAGCGCCAGCCACTAAAACCTTCCAGTATGTAGGTGCAAATGAGCGTAATATCCTGATCCTGGTCAATGATGAACAGCATCCGGTGAGCACATTAGCGGGCCGGGAATTATTGGGCAATATCCTGAAAGCTATTGGGCTGAGCCGTAATGATTGTGCACTGGTTAACTATGCTTCCTGTGATGGTGCGAATTTCAAGGCACTTTATCAGTATTTCAAACCACAATATGTGTTTGCTTTCGGCATTAGCCCGGATCAACTAGGCGTCCATGATGCGCCGTATAACAGCATCGTAACTACGGCGGAAAGCAAACTCATCTTCTCCAGCAATCTTGATCCACTAAGTGGAGATGCAGCGACCAAGAAGCTGCTTTGGGGTAGTCTGAAACAAATCAAACTTTAATGAAACAACTCGTTTTCGCAACACATAATAAAAACAAACTTGCAGAGGTGCAGGCCATTTTGGCTGGCAAATATCATGTTTCTGGTTTAACGGAGCTAGGCATCACCGAAGAAATCCCCGAAAACGGGAACAGCTTCGCTGAGAATGCTTCTTTGAAAACCCACTATGTTTATGAACGATTGCAGCTGGACTGCTTCGGTGATGATAGCGGACTGGAAGTAGAAGCGCTGAACCAGAAGCCAGGGATCTATTCTGCCAGATATAGCGGACAAGGTGATGCCGCGAATACCCAGCTGGTGTTGCAGAAACTTGAGGGCGAAAGCAACCGTAAAGCAAGGTTTAAGACCGTGATCTCTTTACTCGTAGACGGACAGGAATACTTCTTCGAAGGACAACTAAACGGAACGATAACCCTTGCGCCCAGAGGATCCCATGGCTTTGGCTATGATCCCATTTTCCAGCCAGATGCCTACGAGATCACACTTGCCGAGATGTCTATGGCGGAAAAGAACGCCATCAGTCACCGGGCATTGGCGATGAAACAGCTACTTGACTGGCTTCTTCGATAGGGTGTCTGCCGCTGTTTTCTGCTTCCCTGCAGCAGAATTTTGCTGACCGACTGCCGCACCTTTTTGCTGACCGCTTGCTGAACCTTTTTGCGCAGCTGCAGGAGCTTTTTGGCCTGTTGCAGGACGAGCTGCAGGCTTAGCCGCAGGGCTGCCCGAAACCGCGGTTTTATCTGCAGGCAGCGTATCTTTAACACTGCGCTTTATTGCCGTTGTATCTGTTTGCAGGCCGGATTTGTCAGCTGTTGCAGCCGCTTTAGTCTGATTTGGGCTAAGGCGCTTCGTGCTGTCCCGTTGCTTTTCTTCGCTTCCTGCAGCATTACCCCTCGCTGCAGCGGCCGCATTGGCTTTGACCGTGGTGTCTGTTCTTTTTACCCCCGATTCTTCCGCATCAGGATCGTTCTTGTCCGGTGCCGCAGCAGCCTTCCCTTTAGGTCCGGCGGGCTTCTTAGCCGTACTTGCGGCCTTTCTTGCCTTCGGATTGGTGATATCCCGCTTTGATAGCGGCCGCAGTTCAGGTTTCCAGATAAAGCCAGTAAGAAAAACATCCTCCTTCAACTGGGAAAGTGGCGTGATCGCACTTTCCGCTTCCTTTATCGTTAGCAGGTCGGCAATTTCATCATCCTTAAAGGTGATCTTCAGCCTGCTGCTCACCGTTTGGTTCATCTCTTTGTAGACGTTGTCATCCTTGGTAAAATAAATACTTTCCGCATTTCCGTCTACATACAAGGTCTGGATTTTACCTTCTTTGAAGAAACCGGTCATAACCTTGCCCTTCACCTGGTTAAAATGCGCAGAATCTTTTTCTACATTCACCGCAAAAGCAGATTGTAATACCTGCACGGAGCTCAATTTAGAGTTACGCATCTGCAGGTAAATGGTGTCACCGGTTTGCTGCGAACCTTCACCCCACATAATCGGATTGTGGAACCACCTTAAGGTCGAATCGGCACTATTGTAGAATAGCGAATCTGATTTGGCCTGCAGGTTTGATTTGTAAACCCGAACATTATGATAGGCCTTTATGGTACGCACTTTCACCGTATCCGATGGATTCAGGACAGGCGCAGCCTTTAATGGGGTCTTGTTTTTCGTTGTATCTGCAGCGGCAGCTGTTTTGGCCCCGGTGATCTTCGCCCTAGCCCCGGTGACCTTCGCCGAAGCAGTCGAATCAGTAGTGCCCAGCTTTTGCGCCACAGTCTTGCCGACCGAATCAGTAGCCGTAGAATCAGCAGTGCCCAACTTTCGCGGCACAGTCTTGCTGACCGAATCAGCAGGCTTGACCGGAGGCTTGTTCCTTACCGAATCTGCGGGTTTGGGAACCGGTGTTTTTAGGGTAGAATCCCTCGGTGTCACTTGCTTCCCGGTTGAATCAGGCGGTGCATTACCTGCCTCATTCCCCTCCCCATTACCAGCCTGCGCTGCAGCATTCCTTTTCCGGCGTGCTGCTTTAGGGTCTTCTCCCTCTGGCACCGCATCCGAGCCGATCTCGTTATCCTTTTTTACCACAGGCCGGGGGAGCAGCTTCAGCGTTTGCCGCAACACCATCTGCGTCTCCAGTGTATCCGCACCAAGCCAGAGGGTATCCGGCCGCAGAACATCGTTCACCCTAACCGAGTCCTTGCCCATGCCCACATAGGGGTTCTTCGTTACCAGCGCACGTTCATCCGCCTTGTAATAATACCCAAGCTGTCCATAAAGCACCGTACGGTCTACCGTGTCACTGAACACAATGTTCCGCACCGCCTTACCATAACCGGCAATACCGTCGTAATACAAGCTGTCGCCCTTAAGGGATTTACTGCCTGAAGTATACAAGTTTCGTTTTCCGAAGTAAGCATACTCAGATTTGGTGTTGTACGCACCGTTCTCCGTATATAGATTATCGTCTTTCCCTTTAATGTTTGTCGGCCCATAAAAGTAGGTCCAGTTGTTCAGCGTGTTGTAACGCATGGTGTCTGAAAGGATCTTTACCTCCGGGCTCACCACCACCACGTCATACCTGAAATAAGCATCCCTTGTATTTGCAAAGTAGTATCCGTTCTTACTCGTCACGGTGACCTCATTACCACCCTTGGCATCTTTACTCACAATTTTACCGCCCTGCACATAGGTTCCCACCTTCGTGTTCATGTTATAATCCAGGATGTTTGTGGTTAGCACAGAGGTGCGGTCCAGCAGTCGCACATTGCTCGACAAATGCGCCATCTTGGTGTTTCCATCATACGTTAGCCTGTCGGAATAGATGTTCACCGTGTCCGCCTGGTTGATGTGTACGTTGTTGTAAGCTTCAAAGACGTTGCGTGCCTCAAAGAATACGGCACTGTCGCAACGAAGGATAGCGTTATCCTGCTGAAAAACAGGCTTCCGCAGGTAAGAAATACTCGCCTTCAGGTCGACGGTACTATGCTGCGAGTTTACCAGGGTAATTTTGGTGCGCTTCTGCGCGAGCACAGTAAAGGGTAGGAGTATAAAAAATAGTAAATAGTGTAATTTCTGCACAATACAAAGTTAGTTTTTTTGCTTCCCATTTTTAATTAAATAATTTTACCGGATGTTACCTCTGCAAAGCTTTCGTGCTTTCTTTTCCCGGCATCAGCTCTTTGAGCCAGATCAAAAGATCCTGCTGGCTGTCAGCGGAGGTAAGGACTCGGTGCTCATGGTGCATCTATTTAAACAGGCAGGATTGCATTTTGGTATCGCCCACTGCAATTTTCAGCTTCGTGCCGAAGAGTCCATGCGCGATGAGGCCTTCGTCAAGATGCTCGCTGCAACCTTAGATGTTCCATTTCACGTTACCCATTTCAATACCAAAGCCTATGTAAAAGCACATCGCTGTTCCACACAGATGGCTGCCAGGGACCTAAGGTATGCCTGGTTTGAGGAAATCCGCGCAGCGGAAGGTTATGAAGCGATAGCATTGGCCCATCACCAGAACGATGCCATCGAGACCATGCTGATCAACCTCAGCCGAGGAACAGGGATCTCGGGCCTGCATGGCATCGCCCCGAAAAGAGAACGCCTCATCCGCCCCTTACTGTTCCTCAGCAGGGAAGATATCGAAACCTTGATCGAAAAAGAAAACATCGACTACGTTGAAGATAGCTCTAACTTATCGGATCATTACGCCCGGAATAAGATCCGGCTGCATGTTATCCCACAGCTAAAAGCCATCAACCCAGGGCTGGAACAAACCTTCGCACAGAATATCCAACGCTTCCAGGAAGCAGAAATGATCATCCAGCAAACCGTGCTTTCGCTCAGGAGCAAGTTGCTTGAAGAAACCCAAACCTGCGTTTCCATACAAATCGATGCCATCAGAACCCTGCAGCCACAAAAGCTGCTTTGTTACGAGCTATTGAAGCCCTATAACTTCAACGAGTCTTTAACGCTGGAGGTGCTTGCCGCCCTGGATAAACAAACCGGGACTTCTTTTTACAGCAGTACCCACCGGATCACGCTGGACCGTCATCGATTGATCATCACGCCGCTGGCGGCGAAACCGTCCGGCGCTGAATGGGAACAAGGCCCGGGCATTAACCAGATCATCCACCCGGCAAGCCGGCAAATTGACCTG
Source organism: Pedobacter sp. SAFR-022 (assembly GCF_051965375.1). Lineage (NCBI taxonomy): Bacteria > Pseudomonadati > Bacteroidota > Sphingobacteriia > Sphingobacteriales > Sphingobacteriaceae > Pedobacter > Pedobacter sp. SAFR-022. Next base: position 477,704 of record NZ_JBQCME010000001.1, on the reverse strand, counting down.
CCCGATCATGTGCTAAACATCCGCTACGCGGAGGGGAACAGCTACAACATCGACGGCAATGCCTATGTAGATCATGAGCTGCTGATCTACCCTTTGATACTTCGGACCCGCCAACCAGGTGATGTATTCGTCCCACTGGGTATGAAAACCCATAAAAAGCTGAGCGACTTTTTCATCGATGAGAAGGTGCCTTTGCCGGAGAAAGACAAGATCCCGCTGCTGATCAATGGTAATGGCGACATCATCTGGGTGGCTGGCATGCGACAGGACAATAGATATAAAGTCACTGCGACAACAAAAAAAGTCGCTATATTCGAACTGAAATTAAAGTAATGAGTAACCAAAAATACGCTTATCTAGAGAAACAGTATATCGGCAGAGATTACATCCGGATCTGTATCCGCCTGCTACTTGCCGCATTTTGTTTCGCGGCATACGTTTACGAGCGTGACCGCGACAATACGCAGGATCTCTTTCTGGTGGTTGGTTTTGGTATCATCGGGATCTCTATCCTCTTGCTGTTCTTAATTCATTACAAGACCATCATCGTTAATAAAAGCCTCATCCTGGACGGCTTATGGACCGCCAAAATGGTCAAGATCGATCTCAACAGCATTGTAAGTGTTCGCAAGGACCAGTACAACAATTTCTTCTTCAACAATCCGGTGTACAACCTGCATCGCAAAGGCAGCATTCGCTTTTATTCTTCCGGCCGCGATGCCGTAGTACTTACCGATCGTGACGGGCTGGAATATTACATCGGTACCCAGCGCCCCAATGAAATGTACCTCGTCATCAAAGACGAGATGAGCAAGTAGGCGCAACAAAAAGAAATTGCATTTGTTTAACACTATAATCACTTTAAGTCGTGTTCTTTGCGCCACATAAAAATCATTAATGAACCTTCATGAGTATGCTGCTTAATGCGATACATACGCTCCAGATCGCGTCATTATATAATACAAATATTCGCTAATGAAAATAGGTATTGTTTGTTACCCAACCTTTGGTGGGAGTGGCGTCGTTGCCACAGAACTCGGTAAGGCGCTTGCCGATGAGGGCCATCAAGTTCACTTTATCACATACAGTCAGCCAGCAAGGCTTGATTTCTTTTCCGCCAACCTGTTCTATCATGAAGTATCTGTAAGGGATTACCCGCTGTTCGACTATGCGCCTTATGAATCTGCGCTTGCAAGCAAGTTGGTGGATGTGGTGCGTTTTGAAAAACTCGACCTCCTGCATGTACATTATGCCATTCCGCATGCTTCGGCAGCTTTTATGGCCAAGCAGATCCTGGCAAGTTATGGCATTGCCATTCCAGTGGTTACTACGCTGCACGGTACTGATATTACGCTGGTAGGCAAAGACCCAACCTATAAACCAGTAGTTACCTTCTCCATTAACCAATCTGACGGAATCACTACGGTGTCGCAGGACCTTAAAGAGGATACCCTGAAACACTTTGACATCAAAAAGGAAATCAAAGTTATTCCCAACTTCATCGATTTCAACCGCTTCAGTTTAAAGCCTAAAGATCACTTCAAAAAGGCGATTGCGCCAAACAATGAGCGCATCCTGATCCATACTTCAAACTTCCGGAAAGTAAAACGGACCTTCGACGTAATCAAGATGTTCCATAAAATCCAGCAGACCATCCCTTCGAAGTTACTGATGGTGGGTGACGGACCGGAACGTGCTTACAATGAGCAATTATGCCGTGATCTGGGCATTACCGAACATGTACGTTTTCTCGGAAAGCAGGATGCTGTAGAAGAAATCCTTGCCGTATCAGACCTGTTCCTGATGCCTTCAGAGTCGGAAAGCTTCGGGCTGGCAGCACTAGAGGCCATGGCTTGTGGCGTACCGATCATTACCACCAATGCAGGCGGTTTGCCGGAACTTAACGTAAATGGTTTCTGCGGTTACATGAGTAACGTTGGTGATGTGGAGGATATGGCGGCGAATGCGATAAACATCCTCGAAGATGATGCCGTACTGCAAAGCTTCAAAGAAAACGCGTACAAACGTGCGCATGACTTCGATCTGAAGAAAGTCCTGCCAATATACATTGGTTATTATACCGATGTAATTCAGAAGGCATAATAAATTAAATTGGCTTATTTAACAGGCGCGAATACCAGGCATACTGGCGCGCCTAATTCAATCCGTTTACCGGTGTCTGTCAAGGCACCGGTTTCTTTGTTGATCTTAAAGATCACCACGTCATTGGTGTATTGATGTGCAACCAGCAGGAAATTGCCGGAAGGGTCGATGGCAAAGTTCCGTGGACCTTTTCCCAGTGTCGGTACTTCTGTTTTCTTGACCAGCTTACCGTTCGATTGTACCGCAAACCTGGTGATGCTATTCGCGTTTCCACGGTTCGTAGCATACAAGAACTTGCCATCCGGGGTCAGGTGGATGTCTGCAGCGCCGCTTTGCTCCTTAAAGTCCTTGCCAAAAATTGCAGTCTCCTGTAGCAGGGTAAGCTTACCATCGTTATAGCTGTAAGCATAAACCAGGCCGCCCATCTCTGTCAGCAGGTAGGCGAACTTACCATCCTTACTAAACGTAATGTGTCTGGGGCCGGTTCCTGCCTTAACGGCTACGCTGTCATGTGCAACAAGCACATTACTGGCTTCAGTAGGTTGATATTTGTAAATGTAAATTTTATCGGTGCCCAGGTCGTTGGAGATGATGTATTTCTTATCCGGGCTAAATCGGACCTGATGTACATGCGGACCTTCTTGCCGGCTCTTGTCTACGCTGCCACCGCTATGCTGGATGATCTGCTTAGGCCCGCTCACGGCACCTGAACTGTCCCGCCCGAAAACGGAGATACTTCCCCCCGAATAATTCGCGGAAAGTACATTTACATCATCTGCAATAACAAAGCAAGGATCTGCACCCTTGGTAGCAAGCTTATTCAACGGTTCCAGGCTGCCTTTTACCGGGTCAAAGCTAAAAGCACTAACACTGCTGTTTGCGCCATCCTCATTCACTGCATAAACAAAGGCGTTGTCTTTGCTTACCGTCAGGTAACTTGGATTGATCACATTCTTGGTGATGCTTTTAGCTCTGAATGCCGCGGTTTTAGTATTAAAGTCGTAAACATAGATCCCTTCACTCTTACCGGTATTGGTGTATGTACCAATCAATAGATTATATTCCGTGCTTTGTGCTTTTGAATGCAGGCTGCAGAATAAAAACGGCAGGAGGAAAAGACTTTTTTTCATGTTACTATTTTATTAAATGTTTGATCTGGATCAGCTCATGCTCTTCCAGGTAGCGCCATCTGCCACGCGGAAGGTCTTTCTTGGTTAGGTTGCCATAAACCACACGGTCTAATTTAACAACTTCATAACCCAGATGTTCAAAAATTCTTCTTACAATGCGATTTTTACCGCTGTGTATTTGAATGCCAACCTCACGTTTTGATCCTCCGGTTACGTAAGATACGTTATCTGGTTTAATCAATCCATCTTCAAGCTCCAATCCAAACTGAATTTTGTTCAGGTCACCCTGACTTAAACTCTTGTCTAGTTCTACATGATAGATTTTAGTGATGCCGTTTCTTGGATGCGAAAGTTTATCTGCAAGATCACCATCGTTGGTCATCAGCAATAGGCCTGTAGTATTACGATCCAATCGGCCAACCGGGTAGATGCGTTCACGGCTTGCTTTTTCAACAAGCTGCATTACGGTCTTACGTTCCTGCGGATCATCAGTAGTCGTGATGTAGTCTTTTGGTTTATTCAACAATACGTAAGTTTTCTTCTCACGTTTCAGTAATTCACCATTATATCTTACTTCGTCCTTTGCTGGATCGATCTTGTGGCCAAGTTCTGAAATGGCAACACCATTGACCGAAACTACGCCTGCAGCGATCAGCTCATCCGCTTTACGGCGGGAGCAAATGCCAGAGTTGGCGATGTAGCGGTTTAAACGGATCAATCCATCATCTGCTTTCTTCGGCTGATCTTTCCTTACACGCATCACCGGGCGATCTGAAGAGAAGCTTGGTCTGTATTCGCCAGCCTCTGAATCACGCTTACGGAATGGTCTGTTGTCGGTTGTTCTTGAAGCGCCACCTTTGCGGTCTTCAAATTTTCTTGCCGGCTGATCGCCTTTAGCACCGAACTGATCTTTTTTGATATAGCTGCGGCCTTTGCTTTCGCCAGCATCTCTACCTTCTTTGTTTTCGAAAGGTCTTTTGCCTTTATAACCTGAACCAGTTTCCGGGCGACTAGCACCTGGTCTTCCAGCTCCGCTAAATTTATTTTTTCTTGGTTCTCTATCCCCGAATGATCTCGGTTCTTTATCTTCGAAATTACGTTTTCCTTTGTAAGTGCTACCAGCTTCCGGGCGACTCGCCCCACGGGATGTTCCGGTATTTTCCGCACGACCCGTAGAATTACGGCCTGCTCCACTAAACTTGTCAGCTCTTGCTTCTTTATCGGCGAAAGGTTTTTTACCTTGATATCCGCCTTCTTTTCCTTCTTTGTCGGCAAAAGTCCGTTTGCCTTTGTAGGTACTTTCAGTTCCGGCGGGGCGCCTGTTCGAACTGTTCCGGTTACCTGGGGTGGACTTGTCATCCCGACTGTTCCTGTTGTTGTTTTTCATCATAAGACTGTGTTAACTGCATGTTTAATGCGAGCGCAAATTTAAGAATAATCGCCGATTCTAGCTTGCTTATTTTCAGCCGGATGAAGATATTTAAAATCGTATCTGATGGCCGTTTAAAGCCCACTTTTGGAAGGTAATTCTGTAAAAGCTTGATAATTAGATCAATATAACTTATATTTGTCGCCGCTCTTATTTGTTAACCTAAAAAAGGAGGAAAATGATAAGGAAACACATAATAACATGTACGGTAATTCTAACATTACTGGTTATGGCAAAAGTGTTAGTTCTCAAACTGCCCCAGACAAAAAAAACGAGTGCTGAAGAAGCACAAACATTAGCGAAAAATACGGTAGTAGCACCGGTTGTTACACCAGTTCTTAAAGAAGAAAAGCCTTTAAAACCGAAGGCGAAACTAAACTTTGCAAAGGAAACACTTCCAGTGGCGGATGCCCGGGTGAAGCGGAAAATGAAACGTTACCTTGCATCTTATAGTTATGGGAAAACGCAGACCAATCGTCTGCATAGAAAGGCTGCCGAATGGTTCCCGGTGATCGAGCCGATCTTGAAAGCTCATGGCATTCCAAATGATTTCAAATACATGCCCCTGGTAGAGTCCGGGTTCAGAGGTGGGACCTCTCCAAAAGGTGCTTCAGGCTACTGGCAGTTCATGCCTGGTACGGCAAGAAGTTATGGCCTGAAGGTAAACGGTAAAATCGATGAGCGTAAGAACCTACGTAAATCAACCATCGCCGCATGTAAATACCTCAATGATCTTTATGATATATTCGGCAGCTGGACCCTTGTCGCTGCAGCATACAATGTTGGTGACAACCACATGAAGAAACAGATCAACCGTCAGAAACAGGATAACTATTATAAAATGAAGCTGAACCGTGAAACCGGCAGTTACGTTTATAAGCTGATTTCTATGAAGGAGATCGTTAAAAATCCTTCCAAGCACGGATACAAAGAATCTAAGACATTACTTGCTTACAACGCGGAGTAAGCGGAATCAAGCTGCAACAACACCAGTTTGCATTGATTTACCTTAAATTTGCCGGATTTATCCGGCTTTTTTGTGGCTGCAAATTTGCTAAACCTACATAAAGGCTCTACTAGCGCTTAATTTTGAATATGAGTAAAAACAATGTTGATCTCGGCGAACAAAAAGATGTTGAAGTTTACGGCGCCCGGGTACATAATTTAAAAGATATAGACGTTTCCTTCCCAAGGAATAAGATGGTGGTAATCACCGGGTTAAGTGGGAGTGGAAAGTCCTCCCTGGCATTCGATACCATCTATGCTGAAGGTCAGCGCCGTTATATGGAAACATTCACCGCTTATTCCCGCCAGTTTATGGGGGGTATGGAGCGCCCGGATGTGGACAAAGTGTCAGGGCTGAGCCCTGTAATTGCGATCGAGCAAAAGACCACCAGTAAAAATCCAAGATCTACCGTCGGCACCATCACCGAAATATACGATTTCATGCGTCTGCTTTTTGCCCGCGCGGCAGAAGCGTTCTCCTACAATACTGGTGAACGGATGGAGCGCATGACCGACGATCAGATCCTCAATGCCATATATAATAAGTACACCGATGTTCCGGTGAACATCCTTGCGCCAGTAGTGAAAGGCCGTAAGGGGCATTACCGCGAACTCTTCGAGCAAATCCGTAAACAAGGTTATACGAAGGTGCGCGTAGATGGCGAGATCAAGGACATCGGATTGAAGATGCAGGTAGACCGCTATAAGATCCACGACATTGAGGTCGTGATCGACAGGCTGATCGTAGACCGAAAGGATCAGAAGCGTCTGCAGGATTCTATCGCTACAGCGATGAAGATGGGCAAGGGCGTGATCAAGATCAGCGATAAGGACGACAATGTATCGCATTTCAGTAAGTTCCTGATGTGTCCGACCACAGGCATCTCCTACGATGAACCCCAGCCAAACAGTTTCTCTTTCAATTCGCCATATGGTGCCTGTGAGCGTTGTGACGGGCTTGGTTACATCTTTATTGTAGATAAAGAATCGGTGATGCCGAATCCTAAGCTGAGCATCATCAACGGTGGACTGGCGCCGCTTGGGGAGTACCGCGACATCTGGATGTTTCAGGTGCTTAAGGCACTGGCCAAGAAGTACAGCTTTTCGCTGTCTACACCAATTGAAAAGCTGAGTGAAGAAGCGATAAACCTAATCTTAAACGGTACACCGGAATTGCTTTCCGTGGCCGTAGAATATAATAAGTGGAATGTTCAGAATTATCAGGTAACGTTTGATGGTATCATCAAGCTACTTGAAGAGCAGCAGGAGAAAAAATCTGCCGGCTCCACAGATGATCTCGAAGCATTCCGCAAGCTGCATACCTGTCCTGTTTGTAACGGCGCGAGGCTGAAAAAAGAAAGCCTGCATTTTAAGATTGACGGCAAGAACATCTTTGAACTTTCCGAGATGGATATCCTCAGCTTACGCAGCTGGTATGAAGATCTGGAAAGCCGCTTAAACGAGCGTCAGAATACCATTGCACGCGAGATCTTGAAGGAGATCCGTGCAAGACTGGGCTTTTTAAGTGATGTAGGTTTAAACTACCTTTCTCTGGATCGTACCGCAAGAACCCTGTCCGGGGGAGAAGCGCAGCGGATCCGTTTGGCCACACAAATTGGATCACAGCTGATGAATGTCATGTACATTCTGGATGAGCCAAGTATTGGCCTGCACCAACGTGACAACGAGCGGCTGATCAATGCACTTAAGAACCTTCGTGACCTGGGCAATACCGTATTGGTTGTAGAACATGATAAAGACATGATCCTGGAAGCGGACCACGTGATCGACGTTGGCCCGGCTGCCGGTTTACATGGTGGACGGATCGTTGCCGAGGGTACACCTGCGGAGATCCTGAAATCAGACACTTTAACCGCTGCATACCTGAACGGCCGCAAGGCTATTGAGGTTCCTAAGAAAAGACGGAAAGGAAATGGCCACAAAGTTTCCATCATCAAAGCCAGTGGTCATAACCTGAAGGAGGTTTCTGTAGACTTCCCATTGGGTAAGCTGATTGCCGTAACCGGCGTATCCGGGAGTGGTAAATCCAGTTTAATCACGGAGACTTTATACCCGATCTTAAATCATCATTTCTTCCGCGCCAAGAAACATCCACTGCCATACGAGAAAATTACCGGCTTAAAGGATATTGATAAAGTGATTGAGATTGATCAGGCGCCAATCGGGCGTACGCCGCGTTCTAATCCCTCAACTTATACTGGTGTGTTTTCAGACATCCGCAACCTGTACGTACAGCTGCCGGAAGCAAAGATCCGCGGTTATAAACCCGGACGTTTCTCCTTCAACGTTAAAGGCGGTCGTTGTGAGACCTGCCAGGGTGCAGGTATGAAAGTCATTGAGATGAACTTTTTGCCTGATGTATCTGTTCCATGTGAAGAATGTGGTGGTAGAAGGTACAACCGCGAAACGCTGGAAGTGCGCTACCGCGGAAAGTCCATCAGTGATGTGCTTGATATGAGCATCGAGGATGCCTGTACTTTCTTCGAAAACATGCCTGCGATCTACCGTAAGATCAAAACCTTGAAAGATGTTGGGTTAGGCTACATCACCCTGGGACAATCCTCAACGACTTTATCCGGAGGAGAGGCACAAAGGGTGAAGCTGGCGACAGAACTTTCTAAGAAAGATACTGGCAGTACGTTTTACATTCTTGATGAGCCGACTACAGGTCTGCATTTTGAAGATATCAACGTATTGTTGGGCGTATTACAAGAACTGGTGGATAAAGGCAATACGGTGCTGGTTATTGAACATAACCTGGACGTGGTGAAAGTTGCCGACTGGGTGATTGACCTGGGAGAAGAAGGTGGTGCAGGTGGCGGTCGGATCCTCTTTGAGGGCACACCAGAAGGACTGATTCAAAATCCAATAAGTTTAACAGGTAAATTCCTAAAAAAAGAAATGGAGGGCTAACATGTACCACAAGATCCTGAGCAATTATCTCCCTGATACCTCCGCACCAGCTGCGGTAACCGTAGGGGAAGGGCTGACCAGCACAGCCGTATACAAGTTAGTGACTGTTCAGGATGTAAAAAGGTTACTGAAGCCCCGGAAATCCTTTAGTCACAAAGGCACCTATGGCCATGCACTACTCATTGCCGGGCAGGAGCAGACCATGGGCGCTGCATTGCTCTGCGCTACAGGATGTTTATATGCTGGCGCAGGACTAACCACTGCATCTATTCCTGCTTCGGGTTTGACTGCGCTGAATACCGCTTTACCCGAAGTCATGTATTTAAGTCGTGAAGCCCTGGAAGATGCCTCCAAGCTGGAGAAGTTCAACAGCATTGCGGTAGGGCCAGGGCTTGGAAAAGATGAACCTGTGGCCGCCTTATTGGAAGCAGCGTTTGCCAGGAACAAACCCTTGGTGATTGATGCGGATGCCATCAATTTGCTTGCAAAAGATCCCGAGCAGCTCAGCAGTGTTCCTGCAGGTTCCGTGCTTACACCACATGTAAAGGAATTTGACGGCTTGTTCGGGGAACATCACACCTGGTTTCATCGGATACAAACCGGCAGGGAGATGGCTAAACAGCACCAGATCGTGATTGTGCTCAAAAACGAGTATACCTTTATTATAGATCAGCGTTCCAATGTGTTCATCAATCAAACCGGAAATTCGGCGATGGCTCAAGGCGGTATGGGAGATGTATTAACGGGTGTTATCGCTGCCTTAATTGCACAGGGTTATTCCAGCGCGGACGCTGCGGTGTTGGCCGTAAATGTGCATGGCAGTTCAGGAGATGCGCTTGCAGCAACACGTTTTGTGGTCACCGCTAGCCAAGTCGCAAAGCATATCCCGGAAATAATAAAGAACCTGCTTAAATAGATACCCCGGCAAATACAACCATGTTTTCCATGGTTGGGTTCACACTACCGCCACGTTTTTCAAGGGTTACGGCAAAAGCCTCTGCTTTGCCGACTTCTTTCATTTTAAGCAGCAGTTGTGCACTGTCGGTCTTCATGTCAAAAACACCCAGATCTACCGGCTTTCCAGCCACTATCGCCCATAATTGGTATTGATGTGCCTGATCGTGTTCCGGCAGCTTCATCCTGGATTTATCCAGCACAACATCCTGACTCTTTTTATTCCAGTACACCATCATTTTCGAAGCAGGAGAGGTCTTGGTGCCAGCAAGCGGAACAATAGCCCAGTTGGGATCGTCGACCATGTCAGCCACGGTTTTTAGTTCGGCATTGGTCTGCTTCATCACATTCATGCTGGAGGCATAGCGGTCCTTTTCCGTCCTCAAGGCGATGATTTGTTGCTCTGCCTGGTTCAACTTGGAATGCGCGTTGATTAAAGCAATTCCGCTGACAACAAGGAGGGCCACGCATGCCGCAAGGGCATACTGTAAAGGTTTGTTAGATTGCTTTACCACAGCGACCGGAGCTGGGGGCTGGATGGTGAAAGAAGTTTGTTGTACAGGGTTCAGTTTAGCTTCGAGCGCTGCATATAAGTCCTGGCGCGGTTCAACAGCATTATCCAGCGCATAACGTTCCAGTGCGATCTCAATCGCCTCCAACTCCCGCCTGATCTCAGGGGAAGCCGCAGCCCGCCTCTCAACTTCCAGCATTTCAGGTGCAGACAGCTGCCCCAGAACGTAGAGTTCAAGGATTCCGGATTCGATATATGCGCTACTGTCTTCCAAAATTAAACTGCTTTCTTAATTCTATAATTGCCATTCTGATCCTGGTCTTCACCGTACCCAGCGGGAGGTTTAAGGCCTCTGCCGCTTCGGCATGGGTAAATCCACTATAATACACCATCTCCAGCACGCTGGAAAGTTCAGGTTTAAGGCCTGATACCAGATCGCGCAATCCCAATAGCTCAATGTTAATGATTTGTTTTTTTTGATTGTCAATAACAGCTACGTTATTTTCAATGTCCTGGTTTTTTCCTTCATTTTTAAAATCCTTGGAACGTAGCTTATCGATAGCCAGGTTCCGGGCAATGTTCATCATCCAGGTAAACAGACGCCCTTTCGTAGCATCATATTTATCGGAAGCATGCCAGATCTTAAGGAAGGTTTCTTGCAGCAGGTCTTCTGCCAACTCCGTATGTTGGGTAATTCTTAAGATAACACCAAGCAAGGCAGCACCATACATATCGTACAAAGCACGCATGGCAATAATGTCACGGCGCTTAAGCGCCTCAACAAGTGCTTCTTCTGATAGTTTAAGTTTCTGTGGAGTTGTCAAGGTTGCTTGGAATACCTGATCAACAACAAGAAGGTTAAGCTTTTGTTTTAAAAGTCAAACAAGTGTTTTTCTGCATGATAAGAAGAACGTACCAATGGTCCGCTTTCCACATACTTCAGGCCTTTTGCCAATCCTACCTCTTTATATTTCGCAAACTGGTCCGGATGGATCCAATCTACCACCGGGTGGTGATTTCTGGTTGGTTGTAAATACTGACCCAAAGTAAGGATGTGTACGCCGTTTGCAACAAGATCATCCATCGCTTCATAGATGTCTTCCTCAGTTTCGCCAAGGCCCAGCATGATACCGGTTTTGGTTCTTAACCCGAATTCGGAGATTCTGCGTAAACATTCCAGGCTTCTGTCGTATTTGGCCTGGATACGAACTTGTTTAGTTAACCTTCTAACGGTTTCCACGTTGTGCGACATCACTTCCGGGCGTTCTTCAAGCACACGGTACAGGTTGTCCCAAATGCCTCTGAAATCAGGAATTAAGGTTTCTAAGGTGGTCTGTGGACTTTCCCGGCGGATAGCTTTCAATGTTTCTGCCCAGATGATGGAACCACCATCTTTTAGGTCGTCACGGTCTACGGAGGTGATTACGCAGTGTTTTACCTGCATCAGCTTCACGGATTCCGCAACGCGATCTGGTTCGCCAAGATCTACGGCCAATGGACGGCCTGTAGCAACGGCACAGAAAGAGCATGATCTGGTACAGATATTACCAAGGATCATGAAGGTTGCAGTTCCGGCACCCCAGCACTCACCCATATTGGGGCAATTTCCACTCTCACAAATGGTATGTAGCTTATGTGTGTCAACCAGACTGCGGACTTGCGCATATTCTTTACCTACTGGAAGTTTAACTCTTAGCCAGTCAGGTTTACGTTGTACGGGATTCGCTGAAACAACCGGAAGTTCAATCATAATACAAAGTTAAGCAATAGGTTTGAATAGTTATATACGTGGAGATTTTGAATGTAATTGGAGCGTAATAAGAATGAAGGAGGGTTTTACCCTTAAAGGCCTTTAAACCGGGTCTTAGACGTGTATTGTTCGCCTCGAGCCGAACAATAGGCGAACAATAGGCGGTCAAGAGGCGAAGAAGAGCCGGTGAAGATCAGAAATCAATAGCGACATGATCTCACCGCCGATCATTAGTAAGCGGGTACCGCCGCCCCCGCCAGCTGAGCCTGCACCAAGCTCGGAGCTCAGGTTTCCACCGCCCATTGTGAAGCCAAACAAGAAAGAAGTTCCGCCTCCACCACCACCTGTTGAGCCAAGTACCGCACTGCCGGCTTCAAAGCAGGCGGAGCAAGGCTAATGCTGAAGTATTAAGTAAGATGATTTTTGACTGATGATATTTGCCATACTGGAGTTATAATAATTTTTTAACAGCTACCTTCGTGATAGCAGGATCAAGCTTGCTATACCGGTAGATCAATCATTATACGCATAACATTATACAAAAAGCATCAACATGAATTTTCTTAAAAGCCTAATACTGAATACCATGCTTCTGCTATGTTTTGGTACAGCAGCCATTGCACAGCAGCAATCCTCATCAACCTCTTTTATCATACCTGACCGACGCGACGTTTCCTTGTATCAGGTTAATACACGTGCCTTCAGTGCAGCGGGTGACCTCAAAAGTGTAACTGCCCGACTTGACTCTATAAAGGCACTTGGAATAAATGTAATTTACCTGATGCCATTGTATCCAGTGGGCAGAGAGAATTCGGTAAATTCTCCCTACTGCATCCGCGATTACACCGCTATTGCGGAAGAATTCGGAAATATAGAAGATCTGAAGACCTTAGTTAATACAGCACATCAAAAGCAGATGGGTGTACTTATGGACTGGGTTGCCAATCATACTGCCTTTGATCATGCCTGGACAAAAAACAAATCCTGGTACAAGCAGGATTCCACTGGTAAAATTATTAGCCCTCCGGGAACGGGTTGGAATGATGTAGCGCAACTGAACTTCGACAATAAAGACATGAGAGTAGCAATGATAGCGTCTATGAAATTCTGGCTTAACAATGCCAATATAGATGGATTCAGGTGTGATTATTCCGATGGTCCACCATATGACTTCTGGAAGGAGGCTGTTGGAAGTCTAAGAGCTGCTGCTGGAAAAAGAAAGCTCTTGATGTTGTCTGAAGGTACGCGTACAGACCATTTTAAAGCAGGGTTTGATTACAACTTTGGTTTTCGCTTCTTCGAAAATCTTAAGAATATTTACGAGCATGGCAAGTCGGTACGCTCTATCGATAGCTTGAACGCTGCAGATCTAAAAGATGCATTACCGGGACAACAGTATGTAAGGTACACCAGCAATCATGATGTAAACAGTTCCGATGGTACCTCCTTGGAGCTTTTCGGTGGCAAGGATGGAGAATTGGCTGCATTCGTGGTGGTTTCCTGCATGCAAAGTATTCCGATGCTCTATAATGGACAGGAAGTTGGAACACCAAAACGTATCTCTTTTCCATTCACAACGACTAAAATTGACTGGAACATCAATCCGGAACATACATCTGCATATAAGAAGATTATTAATTTTAGAAATAGTAATGAGATCATTAGACGCGGACAGCTAAAATCGTTTAGTGATAAGGACGTCTGTGTGTTTACTAAGCAACTTGATGGCAAAACGGTACTCGTGATTGCCAATTTAAGAAACAAAGCACTTAGCTATAGCCTTCAACCTGTTTTAGCCAAGCACTGGAAAGATGCATTCAGCGGGAAGAAGCAAACGCTCGCGACATCAGTTTCACTTGCTCCATACCAGTATATGATTCTTACAAGCCTATAGTCTGAAGCCCCACAAAACTTCAGCAAACAGCCTTACCACTATTTATCCAAATTACTTGCTTAGCCATAATTGCTTCTATTTAAGTCTATTCGAAATCTCATCCAAGTTAACGAGATCCAGATATTGATCTGGCAATATTGAACTTGAGGAATACGTAATTGTAGTAATCAGATTGCCATCTAGATCACAAAAGACTTCAACAAAAAACTGATCCACTAAAAATAGTATAGCAGTTTCTTCCTCGCTAGTGGCAATGTAATAAGCAGTCGATAATAGTTTAATCCTATCCTGCTCGGGTAAAGCTATAAATTCAAAATCTGTCATTGGTTTGAAAATTTATTGCAATGCAAGTTACTGGTAGATAGCTTTTTACACAAGCGTTCATCTTCCTGTTTAATTAATATAGATACTAGAATTCCATTTAAAGTACAGGTAGTTTTACGTCAGTAAATCTTCTAAAATCACGAGGTTATTACTTCTGCTCTGGTACTTTCACAACAAACATCTCAGCAGGCAGGTCGGTATCTACGGGAAATTTCAAAAATGGTAAGGTCTTAGAAACCAGGTCAACAGGCGACTGTTAGATTTGTATATAACTTGAAGAAAATGATTGAAGAGCATAAGATTTCCAGACGAAAAGCGATTACCGGGCTGGGCGCTGGTATTGCAGTGGCAGCGGTTTCACCTGCCTTGGCTGTTAATGGTAGTTCAGCAGCGCGGTCTTTCAGCTTGACACTTGATGATCCTCGCGGCAAATATCCAAAGCCTCCGTTCAAAGCGCAGTTACAACCCTGGCCAGGGCTTGCCAGTAAAATGGACCCTGTACCCGACCATGGGGAAAAAACCTACCAAGGATCAGGAAGATTAAAGGGTAGAAAAGCACTGATTACCGGGGGCGATTCTGGCATGGGCCGGGCGACAGCAATCGCTTATGCAAGGGAAGGTGCCGACGTGGCAATAAACTATTTGCCTGACGAAGAACCCGATGCAAGGGAAGTTATAGCCTTAATCAAGGCCGAGGGAAGAAAAGCGATAGCTATCCCTGGAGATCTGCGGGAGGAGGCATTCTGCGAGCGACTGGTGTCTGAAGCCGTAAAGGGCTTGGGTGGACTAGACATCCTGGTGAGTAATGCGGCACGGCAGCAAAGTCGACCTTCGATCCTGGACATTTCCACCGAAGAGTTTGATTGGACCATTAAGACGAACATTTATGCGCCATTTTGGATCATTAAGGCAGCATTGCCTCACCTGCAACCGGGATCAGCGATCATTGCAACCACCTCTGTACAGGCTCAGGATCCATCTGCAGATCTCTACGATTATGCCCAGACCAAAGCGGCCACAACTAGCTTTGTAAGATCACTCGCTAAACAGCTTGCTTCAAAGGGCATTCGTGTAAATGGTGTTGCCCCCGGGCCAATATGGACGCCCTTGCAGGTAAGTGGAGGTGCAACGCAGGAAAAACTTAAAAGCTTTGGTGGAGATGCCCCTCTTGGAAGACCAGGTCAGCCGGCAGAACTGGGATCAATCTATGTACAACTTGCTGCTGCTGATGCCAGCTATGCTACTGGTCAGATCTATGGGGCAGCGGGTGGCGGCGGCCAGCCCTAAACTAAAGAGCCATGGAAAAACAACAAGCCCTCAACCTACAACGCCACATTTTGCTGTTCGCCATATGTATACTCGCGGTGATCTTTTTTTTTCATTTTATGGCTGCGGTTGAAAAACTGGAGCGCTGGAGAGCAGCTTTTAACTTGGTCGGATTCATCTTTACGATACGCACGCTGAAGCAGTCTTGCTATGGCGGTTAGAAATGATAGCGCAGGGTTTTTTGCCGATCAAAAAACAATGCATAACTGATATTTTGGGATATCACGAATGAAAAACAGGTATTGACACTTGCCTGCAATATGCGGAAGTATGTAAGCACTGTGCAAGTTCCTGGAACAACAAGATATTAGGATGATGGCAAAGTGTATCGAAATGTATATGCAATGTGCAGCAATCAGCTGAGCATGCGCCTAGTTGATGCGATTAAAAGGCGACGATGCTAAAGTTATTAAATTTATGCTTACCGCTCTCTGCCCTATTTTTGAAAGTGCTCCGGAGATATCGTTAGCTACCTCCTCTGCGGCTTAAACAGAACCATTAACCGGATAAAATACATTGATTTTGATGGATATCTAAACTGAACGCTACTTAATGCGTGCATATCTGTGTTGATAAGAGAAATCCTCATGAGAAAGCGTTGATTTTTCCTAGCTTTACTATTGAATAGTTAAATTATCTCAATGAAGGAGTTAGAACGATTACAAGCTGTAAATAGGTTTTTAAAACTGGAAATCAGCAGAGAAAGAGGCCTACAGGAAATTGTCGCTCTAGCTGCTTCCATATGTAATACAGAAACGGCCTTAATTACATTGATTGATGAAGATATTCAGCACATCATTTTTAAGCATGAGTTCGCGTATGACAAGACGACACGTGAGCAGGCCTTTTGCAATCATGTTATTTCTCAAAAGAATGTTATGATCGTACCAGATGCGACAAAAGATCATCGTTTTCTTAACAATCCTTTAGTTACCGGGAACCCACATATCCGGTTCTATGCTGGAGCTCCACTTACTACGCAGGATGGTTACAATCTGGGTAGTTTATGTGTTATAGATCAAAAACCATCCGAGCTGAGTTATATTCAGCAACAGATGCTTGCTGCGCTTTCCAAGCAAGTCATTCAATTGCTCGAATTTGATGCGAGTCTTAAGGTTTTGAAAGATCAATATCTTCAGGTTAGGCAGTCAGAAGCGCAAATGCGTGCTTTCTTTGAAACATCGATCGATTGTCATCTACTTCTAGGTAAAGAATTTGAAATTATAGCCTTTAACAAGGCCTGGGATAATCATGTAAGGAATTCGTATAACCTGAATATGGAATCCGGAAAATCTATGCACACCTTTCTTCATCCTGAGAATGTAGACATGGTATATAATGACTATTGCCAAGCTTTGGCAGGCACACCTGTTTTGAGCCAGAAAAAAATAACCAATGGAACACAAGAGTTCTGGAGAATTACCAGGTTTGAGCCTGCGCTCAACAATGAAAATGAAATATTTGGTGTTTCCATCAACTCCACTGATATCACTTCGGAGATTGAGCAAAAAGAAAAGGTCGGATTACAGAACGAATCTCTTAAGGAAATTGCCTGGATCCAGTCTCATGAAATCCGAAAACCTGTTGCCACCATTCTCGGTTTAATGAATCTGCTAAAAGCTAACGGCTATCTCGAAAGCATCCAGGAACTGCAACTCATGGAGCAAGCAGTCGTTGAACTTGATGACAAAATTCGCCTAATTGTTGATCATGCTGGCAACTAGAATCTCTGAAAGTTTAATTTATTGCTATAGTTTAGCGATTATCTGCAATTACTATCGGAAAAGGGTGTGAAATAATAATAATCCGCATGAATTCGTAACTATACACTTACGCTGCGTATGTACTATTTTCATGTTGTTGGATAACCATCTGGTAATTTATGGCCTTGCATCAAGAATATACGGGAGATTTCGTTTTATCAACCCTCTTAAAGCCTATAAATTTCGACCTCTTTTATAGAGCGAATTGCCTTCAAGCACGTATTGTTTTATACTTTATTTGCCCAAATACGAGTTGAGCCGATAGCGGGCATATGTCGCCCGCGATAACTATTTACCACCCGCTGTGTCGGTACCCCTGGTCTTAAGTAGGGATAAGATGATACTGATGGCGATGATAAGCCCTATCGTAATCAAAGAAATGAACGTCGGGATTTTGAATATATCCACCAGGACCATTTTCAACCCCACAAATAGGAGTATAGCGGCCAATCCGGTAGAAAGATATATAAAGCGGTGAACGACATGCGCCAGGGCGAAATAAAGAGATCGAAGGCCCAGAATAGCAAAAACGTTTGAAGTATAAACAATAAAGTGATCTTGTGTAATGGCCAATATTGCTGGAATACTGTCGACAGCGAAAATCAGGTCTGTAGTCTCAATAACGATAAGTACAAGAAAGAGCGGCGTAGCAAAGCGCTTTCCATTGTTCCTGACGAAAAACTTGCCGCCCTCCATATCATTCGTTATCGGCATAACCTTCCGCACATATTTTATCAGCGGGTTGTTTTCCGGCTCCATTTGTTTGTCCTTTTCAGTCAACATTTTGTACCCGGTGTATATTAGAAATACGCCAAAAACATAGATCGTCCAATGAAACTTCTCGATCATTGCCACTCCTGCAAAAATGAAAATGACACGCATGACCAGAGCGCCCAGAATACCCCAGAACAGCACTTTATGCTGGTATATCGATGGTACCTTAAAATAGCCAAACACCAGTACGAAGACAAAAATGTTATCTATACTTAGTGATTTTTCTATAACGTAGCCAGTCAGGAATTCTATTGCTTTAGGTTCACCAAACCAGTAATAAATAAGGCAATTGAAAATAAGTGCAAGGCAGATCCAAACACCTGACCATATTAATGCCTCTTTTACGGACACGACATGCGCCTTCCGGTTAAAAACACCTAAGTCGAGGGCCAACATGAGGAGAACGAAAACATTAAAACCTATCCAAAATGTGATGCTAACTTCCATAATTACAGTGTCTATAGTAAAAACAATGCCGTGATTTTTTGTGCAATATTAAATCGCAAGGTATTAATTTATTACGGCACCTTTCTTCCTGTACTTCTGACTTATCTTTTGAGCAAGGATCTAAATGGCCAAATATGTACTAGGATACCTTAAATGAAAGAGAATTCTCTTTTTGAAGGGTGTTTATTGTAGAATCAGTATATGCCAGGAAGTGTTCTGTGCGACAAGCAGTTGATGCGTTGACTCAGATTCGCAAAAAAAAGGATTAACTAGCTCAGCTCAGAGGGCGCCTTGCCAAATTTCACTTTGAAGGAATGTGAGAAGTGCGCCAAGCTTTCAAATCCCAGATCTAGATAGATTGCCGAGGGTTTTTGGTGTTTGGTTTCGATAAGATGCCGTGCTACTTTCAGCCGCTTGTCCTGCAGCCAACGCCGTGGCGGTGAACCAAAGGTCTTCTGAAAGTCTCGTTTGAAACTCGCCAGGCTTCGGCCAGTCAGCTGTGCAAATTTCTCGACGGGGATGTTGAAATGAAAGTTACTGAGCATGAACTTTTCCAAATCAATTTTATAGGGCTCTGAAAAGTCGAATAAGAAGTTACGCAGTTCTGGAACAGCATGAAGGAGTAGTTTAACGCCTTCTTTAACTTTCAGGATGCCCATTTCGTTTGTCATTTCAGCGCCCGATTTACGTGCGTAAGGAACAATGGATTGAAAATACCCCCGCAGGAACTCGTTGGATGGAATCAGCATATTTGGCGGACCGACATACTTCCGGTCCGCTTCAAGTTTTTCTTCTAACACGATCTTGCGCAGGAGTTCCTCCTGCAGGGATATCACAATGGTCTCATAATGTCCGCCAGGGACCGGTGTTTTCCTGAGCGTACCTACCTGGTTTTTTCCGACCAGCAGCATGTCTCCGGCCGTCATCGACAGCGTTTGCTCAAAGGTTTCGATGGTAAATTGTCCGGATACCTGTAAGATCAACGTGGGGTCTTTCCAAAAGCATACTTTCTCCCTTCGCTCGGCAGAAAGGTAGGAATAGAAGATTACGCCTGGAAGGATTTCCTGTGGACTGTTCATTTAGCGTTGTAAGTAGGTTCCGCCTAAAATAGCACCTGAAGCAAAAGTAGTATTTAGCAAGCTCATTTCTTCCGGTGTAAATACGATTTCCATCGCTTGGATGTTTTCTGGTAAACGTGACCTGCGGCTCATGCTTACCAATGGCATAATCTGATCACCTTGTTCTTTTACCCAAGCAATTGCGAGCTGCGTAGGCGTATAACTTTTATTGATTGCCATTTGCTTTAACACTTCAACCTTTTCCAAATTATGAACCAGGTTCTCTCCTTGAAAGCGGGAGAAATGATTCCGGTAATCGTTTTCTGCAAGTGGTACTTTCAGCTCGCCGGTTAACAACCCTTCGGCGGTATTCGCAAAAGCAACAATGCCAATCCCTAGTTCTTTCGCCGTCGGCAGTAACTCGCTTTCAATTTGACGCTCGGCTAGTGAATAGCCAATCTCTAATGCGCTTATAGGATGCACTTCATTAGCCCGGCGAAGTTGCTGGGCAGTTATTTCCGACACCCCGATGTAGCGCAGTTTTCCTTCCTTTTTCAGATCCGCGATAGTTCCAATAATGTCTTCTATGGGCACACTGTTATCCATCCGGCTGGGTTGGTAGAGGTCGATTGTCTCGATCCCCAGACGGGTTAGGGAGTAGTTAATGAAATTCTTAATGGCAACGGGGCGCAGATCCAATCCAATCCACTGCCCGTTGTGAAAGATGGCGCCAAACTTTACGCTGATGAAAGCATCGTCACGCCTTCCTTTGATTGCTTTGCCAATCAGCATTTCATTATGACCAGCACCGTAAAAGTCTCCGGTGTTCAGAAAATTGATGCCATTATCCAAGGCTTCATGGATGGTTGCGATACTTTCGGCTTCATCAGGCGTAGAACCGCCCCAGATTGAAGACATCCGCATACAGCCCAAACCTAGTTTGGAAACGGAGGGGCCATTCTGGTCCAGCTGAATTTTGTCTATTGTTTTCATATCATAAAGATCACGATTGCAATAGGGCAGGGGTTTCCTCAGCGGCTCAGAAAATTTGCTTGTACCGCTCAACTATCGTTGCTAGGTGCATTACACTTTAGGCTTAATATGGCAGTATAAGAAACAATGATTATCTTTCCGAAGATGAAAAGTTTATACCTGTTCGTATTTGCATTGCTGGTTACGCTTTCGGCCAAGAGCCAGATCTTTGCACCGGTAAAGTGGAGTTATGCTGCCAAACTCAGCTCAAGAACCACAGCAACAGTGTTTATTAAGGCGACCATTGATAAAGGCTGGCATATCTATGCGCTGAGCTTACCTGAAGGCGGCCCTAAAAAAACTACAATCCGGTTTGCTCCATCTAAAGATTACAAATTGATCAGCAAGATGATTGAACCTAAAGCCATCCGTAAGTATGATGAGTCTTTTCATATGAATGTTGATTACCATGAGAAATCTGTTATTTTTCAACAGAAGATCAATATCAGCAGCGGGCAAACCGTTGTAAAGGGGAGCGTTTCCTTCATGTCTTGTGATGCAAAGCGCTGCCTTCCCGAAGAAACGGTAAACTTTTCGATTCCTGTGAAGGGTTGATGTAAGCAATCCAGCAGTTAGCTGCCTCAGCCTAGCGCTCGTCTAGTTTCATTTGCTGTTGAGTTGATGTCTGACGTATGTTAAGATGCCTGTGCCTATTTACAATCATTTGTCAAATCCGGAAGACCAGCACTGACCATGACTCAGCTGATATCAATCAAATGTATGATCTTGTCCCCTTCAAACTTGAATGTGGACCTTCCCTTTAATTCCAATGCATCGCCTGCTTTAAGACCGTTGGGAAGATCTATAGCCAGCACTGCGCGATAATCAATCTCAACCCTAATGCTTCCACTTTCAAATTCCCAGGATGAGATGCGCTGTTCACGTTCCTGAAAGTATTGCTTTGCGGATGCTGCCTGTTGCAGAAAGGCTTCGATGCCATCGGTTCTTAGCTCTACCTGCCCATTGCTGATGTTCTCAAACACGATATTTTCGTCAAGGTCTCTGGTCATCCCATCAATGTCAAAGTTGTTGTATGAGTTCACATAATGCTCGATAATGCTTTGCTGTTGTTCTCTCATGTTTATATCCGGTAAAATAAATCTTGTTAATCTATTGGGCACAATTTCGAAAATATCTTAACACTTTCTTAATTTAACAAGCAGAATACGCTTGGTATTTTTATCTCATAATCAGAACCCATGAACGATAGCAGAAGAGCATTCCTTAAAAAAGCAAGTTTACTTAGTGGGGCAGCAGGCCTGTTCAGTGTCTTCCCGGAAGCAATTCAGCGAGCGCTGGCCATTGATGCTCAAGCGGGCAGTACCTATTTGGATGCGGAACATGTGATCTTTCTGATGCAGGAGAACCGGTCTTTCGACCATTGTTTCGGTACTTTAAAAGGCGTGCGCGGGTTTAATGACCCAAGAGCGATGAAGCTGGTCAACAACAATCCGGTTTGGCTGCAAAGTAATGCGGCGGGAAAAACCTACGCACCTTTCCGGCTCAACTTAAAAGATACGAGATCGACCTGGATGAGTTCACTGCCACACTCCTGGGAAAATCAGGTAGATGCCCTAAACGCTGGTAAAAATGACCATTGGCTTGAAGCAAAAAAATCCGGAAACAAGGATTTTGCGGATATGCCGCTAACCATGGGCTACTATAACCGTGAAGATCTGCCTTTTTACTACGCATTGGCGGATGCATTTACCGTCTGCGATCAGCACTTCTGTTCTTCGCTTACCGGTACCAGTCCCAACCGCTTGTTCTTCTGGAGCGGCACCATTCGCGCGGAGCAGGATGAACAATCGAAAGCCCATGTCTGGAACGACGAAATCGACCATAAAGATATCCATTGGACCACCTTCCCGGAGCGGCTGGAAGAACTTGGCATCTCCTGGAAAACCTACCAGAACGAGCTGAGCATTCCCATAGGCTTCGAAGGGGAGGAGGCCGACTGGTTAGCCAACTTCACCGATAATGATCTGGAGTTTTTTAAGCAGTTCAATGTTCGGCTGCATCCACAGCATCTGGCATTTCTGGAGCAACAGGCAAAGTCCCTTCCGCAAGAGATTGAAAAGCTGAAAAGCCAGCTTAAGCAAAATGCGCAGGATGAGAAAACAGCAGCGCTCCTGAAGAAAAAAGAAGCCAGCCTGGCTAAGGTACTAGCGGACCGGAAGATCTGGACACAGGCGCGTTATGATGGATTGTCTGCCAGGGAGAAAAGCATTCATCAAAAGGCTTTTGTAACCAATGTGAATGATCCGGATTACCACAAGCTGGTGGATATGCCTTATGAGGAAGATGGTGTTGCACGCAATATGAAAATTCCGAAAGGGGATGTGCTTTACCAGTTTCGTAAGGATGTTGCGGAAGGGAACTTGCCAACGGTGTCCTGGTTGGTGCCGCCTTGCAACTTCTCGGATCATCCGGGTGCACCTTGGTATGGCGCCTGGTACATTTCTGAGGTGCTGGATATCCTCACTAAAAACGAGGAGGTTTTCAAAAAGACCATCTTCATTTTAACCTATGATGAAAATGATGGCTACTTTGATCATGTGCCGCCATTCCTGCCGCCACATACCGGGAAGCCTGAAACGGGCAAAGCTTCTGAAGGCATGGATACGCGCGTAGAGTTTGTTTCTATGGCGCAGGAGCAGCAGCGGGGCTTCAACGAAAAGCGCGAAAGTGCTATTGGGCTTGGGTTTCGGGTACCAATGCTGGTGGTGTCACCATGGACCAAGGGCGGATATGTGAACTCCCAGGTTTTTGATCATACCTCCAATCTGCAGTTCCTGGAACATTTCTTATCTGCCAAAACGGGTAAGCAGGTGGAACAGCCACAAATCAGCGACTGGCGCAGAACGGTCTGCGGGGACCTGAGTTCTGTTTTCCGCGTTGCGGATGATAAGCCCTCTGCAATGCCTGCAGCGCTGAAGAAAGAGGCTTTCATTCAAAGTATCCATAATGCAAAGTTCAAAGCACTACCTTCCGGGTTCAACACCCAACATGTGCCGATGCAGGAAAAAGGGATACGCCCTTCGAATGCATTGCCTTATCAACTGGAGGTAAATGCCCGCTATAACCAACTGAACAAAACGCTGGAACTTACATTCGCATCTAGAAATGAGGTTTTCGGCAGGCAGACTGCCGGTGCGGCATTCATTGTCTATTTTCCGGGGAATACAAGTAATACAAGGGTCGCAGGCAAGCAGCGCTGGTCAAAGATGAACAACAGGCACTATGCCGTAAAAGCCGGGGACCGGGTCAGTGACGAATACCCTTTGTCGATGTTTGAAAAGGAGCATTACCATGTGGAAGTGTACGGGCCCAATGGTTTTTACCGGGTTTTCAAAGGCGGGCACAACAGTCCTCAACTGGAAGTCGCCTGCGAAGGTCAGCTGGACAGGCTTAATCCTAAAAAGCTATCCGGCAATGTGGTGTTGAAGATCCATGGAAAGCTCAATGCCGCGATCACCATTACGGATCATGCCTATAAGCAGCCAGGGAAGAAGATGAATTTAAAAGGTGGTAGTGCTTCAACCGTGCTGGACCTGAGCAAGAGCCATCGTTGGTATGATTTCAGTATAGCTGTTGAAGGTTTTCCGGATTACCAGCAGCGATTTGCTGGTCGGATAGAAACCGGTGCAGCTGGCTTTAGTGATCCACTAATGGGTGGAATAATATAAATAGAAGGGTACAAAAAAGGGATGCTTTTGGCATCCCTTTTTATTATCAGATTAAGCTGATTATTTCTTCGCCCACCATAACGGTGTTAAAACTTCATCCTTGCCGCCAAGATCAGACAGTGCTTGTCCGTAACCGGCAGCATTGGTGTTCTTTAGGTTAGATGGATATCTAAGTCGCTGTGGAAAGAATTGTACTTTACTGGTCATGTAAGTCGCATCTGTGAGCGCTGGCAATGTTTGAATTGGAATTTCAATCGCTGGATTTTCAAAGAAAGGTAAACCTGTTCTTCTATGATCACTCCAGGTTTCCAGGGGTAACCACGGCGTTTGTGCGATGAATTTTTGTGTAATAATCTTGGTCAAATGGTCGTTATTTACGGTTCCGTTTTTATAAAGATCATTTTTAGGGTAAGCTACAGTGGCAGATCCTTTGGTACCCGTAAATCCGTCTTCAAACTCCATTATGCGGCTTGTAGGTTCTGTGGTATGGTTCCATGCAACAGAAGTACCCACACGGTTATAGCTTTCTGAAGTCAGGTAAGAACCAACTTGGGTACCATTGTAGTCGAAGCTTTTCTGAATAGCCGTTTCATAAGCTGCCTGTCCGCTCATTGGTGTGTTCCAGCCACGAACTGCGGCTTCAGCGATCAGAAAGTAAGTTTCCCAAGGACCAAAGAATACACGCTTGTTGGTGCTGGTACGGAACTGCATGTTGATACGAGGCATTGCTCCGGCGAAATTATAAACCAAGTTCATACCTGTTTTAGTGCCCCAAGCACCATTAATCCTCGCGTTCCAGCTATACTTTGCGTCGATGGATTTAATGTCCTCTCCAGCTGCATTTCTTAGGGGTCTGACTGTGATGAGGTCGTTCGCATTCTGATCTGGAAAATTAGGGTTCTCCACGTCTCCTGGAATACTAAATAGCACGTACGCACGTGGATCCATGATTTCTGGTAGTCCATTAAACCAGTAACCTGCGCCTGGCGCATTGGTTTTAGTTGCGAAGTGATTCGGGTAGCTTTGTCCAAGCCAGTTTGCCGGCTTGATAAAAGGCTGGAATTTAGCATCAAGTAGATCTGCACTTTTAATTCCACCCAATCCAATCATCAGGTTGTTGATGGTTGCCGAGATAGGCTGTGCATTCCAAGAACGACTCATTACACCGGTTAGATCACTCCAGCCATCCTTTTCCTGAACCTGGAAAGTCTCATTCATGTTGGTGATGAAATCATTGGTAGCACCTGCAGTTGCCATTACAGCTTCAAATTCAGACTGTGCTTTTGCTGGGTCTACCTCAGATAAGCGCATGGCTAAACGCATGCGAAGCGAATTCGCATATTTACGCCATTTTGCATAGTCATAACCATATGCAGGATCTTGCTTGTCTAAACCTGATGGATTTTTAACCGCGAGGTCAAGTTTCTGGCTTGCATCTGCAAGTTCTTCAAGGATGTGGTAGTAAACAGTTTTAACATCATTAAACTCAGGGTTGGTACCATTAAAGGCATTCACTGGGATGGGACCAAAGTTGTCAGACATTTCGCTCATTAGATAAGCTCTCCAGATACGTGCAACCTGTATCAGGTTAGGTGTATGTGGCTTTGCTAGTCCTGCTGCGGTTTGCTTTTCTGCCAACTGAATACCAGTGTTCGCTGAATTTAACCAGTTTGAAATCTGGTCATAATAAGCGCCTGTCCACTGGTCATTGTAGTTACCTACAGTAATTGTACCACCTTCCGACATCTGACGACCTGCTGCTTTCCAGTATAATACAAAGGAGCGTTCTGCTACGTCAGGGTTCATTTGGGCTCCAATGATGGAGCCATTGATAAAGTATTCTACCTGTGCCTGCTCATCATTCGCCGCAACAGGATTTACATTGATGTCTTCAAATTTCTTGCATGATGCCAGCACCAGGGTTGCTGCAACAAGCATACATGATTTTTTTATGATTTGTTTCATGATCTCTAGTGGATAGATTAGAATCCTAATGTTAAATTAAAGGAGAATGAACGGCTTGTTGGTGCAGCACCATTTTCAAATCCAGTTGCATTGGTGTTGGTTGCAAATACGGACTCTGGATCCAATCCATTCATGTGGCTGGTTATTAACCATACGTTGTTACAGGAAACACCCAGTTTTGCCCGCTGAATAAATGTTTTTTCCAGCATTTTAGGCGAAAAGTTGTAAGCAAGGTTGATGTTTCTGATGCGGATATTAGAAGCGTCATATAAGTTTGCTTCGGTGATACCCAAGTTACCTACACCTGCTACTGCAGCCCAGTATTGTTGTGGCGTAACAGCCTTTGTGTTTTGCTCGAACTGGTTGGTAGTTGTGTTTAAAATCGCACCTGATGTTACGATATTGTCACGCATTCCGTTTACAACGGTTTTGTCAGAAGTACCATTACGTTGCATTTGCGCTAAGGTAGAAGAGAAGATCTTACCACCGAAACGACCATCGATTAAGAACGACAAGTTAAAGCCTTTGTAAGAGAAAGTATTTGTGATACCAAGCAATGCATCAGCTTGTTGGTTACCCAATCGCACGTTCTGATCTCCAACCTGCGGTAATCCATTCGCATCAAGTAAAAGCTGTCCGTAAAATGGACTTGCATTATCTTCAACTCTTCTGAATGTACTTCCATAGATTTCACCATACTTAGCACCAGCTTTTGCAAACACTCCAACGTCATCAAAGCCTCCTAAACGGTAAAGTTCAATATCGTCTTTGATCGACACAACGGTGTTCTTATTACGGGAAAAGTTAACGCCCATGTTCCAGTTCAGGCCATTTTCACTTTCTAGTATGCGTCCATCAAGGGTGATTTCAATACCCGTATTCTGGATGTCACCGCTATTTATTTTCATAAACCTGTAACCACTAAGCGGATCCAATGGTAAGTTCAGCAACTGGTTAGTTGCATTAGATTTATAGATGGAGAAGTCTAAACCTAAGCGGCTTTTGAACAAACGTAAATCCGCACCAGCCTCGTAAGATTTGATCAACTCATTTTTCACGTAAGGATCAAAAAGGATCTCATTCCTTGAACCGGTTGTATTTCCATTTGGATCCTTACCAATGTTGTAAGTGTTATACAACTGGTATGGCGGCAAGTCGTTACCTACGGAAGCTGCAGAACCTCTAATTTTCGCATAAGTAATCCATTCAGGAACCGTTGTTCCTAATTTAGACAACATCTCTGTAACAACAAGGGATAGGTTAAGTGATGGATAAAAGAAAGAGCGGTTATCTGGGTGTAAAGTAGAGGTCCAGTCGTTACGGAATGTTCCATCTAAGAACAAATAACCATCCCAGTTTACGCCTAAAGTTCCATACAGGGAATTAATGCGTTTCTCATTGTAAAGTTGCTCAACCGTAGGGTTGTTGATACCATTGTTCAATGAGAACAGGTTTGGTACATTCAGTTGTCCTGAATTGCCATTTAATGCACTGTTTTTTTGTGACATCAAGTTACCACCAACAGTAAAGTTACCACCTAGGCGATCAATCAGATTATCTTTTTGTCCGGATAGCAAGAAGCTGAAGTTGGTTTCAGTAAAGGTTTGTTTGCCTAAGCTGTACAAACCACCGGCGTTTGAAGGGCTGCCTCCATATAATTTACCTTCTGTAGTTGTGCTAAACTTATCTGCACCTGCTTTAATTTCCGCATTTAACCAGCTATTTACCTGATATTTCAATGATCCATTTAATAAATAACGATCACGGACATCCTGGTTCAAGTTGTAATCTTTTGCCCAGTATGGGTTAAGTGCTGGTCCTGTATTGTACCAGATCATCTGTTTCGTAACTGGATCAACCGAGGGATTTAACTGACGGATGTCCAATGATCTTGGGAACTGATACAGGGTTGCGAAAACGTTGTTCGGGTTTGCACCGCTGGCAGGTCTGTTTTGCGCATCTGAGTTGCTGTACTGCACTTTAGTGTCTACAGTCCATTTGTCGTCTTCACCGAACTTGCTGATTGCTCTTGCAAGTAAATTGGTACGCTGCAATTTAGCACCTGGAATCATACTTCTGTCATCCAAACGGTTGAATGAAGTATAAACAGACGTTGATTTATATTGCTGTTGAAGCGATACACTTTGGTTAGAGCTGAAACCCTGATCGGCATAGTTGCCAAGGTTATCATGCGCACTTAGAACTTCCTGCTCACCTCTCCAGTTGGTAACGGTCTGACCAGTAATTTTTGGTCCCCAACTTGTACTCAACATTGGATCGAATCCATTCTGATCACCTTGAGCATAGTCATTTTGCATTTTTGGACGGGTGAAGATATCTTCAATTCCGAAAGTAGAAGAAACCGCAATACCCAGGCCTTTTTGGATACGACCGCTTTTGGTGGTAATTAAGATTACACCATTACCGGCTCTTGAACCATATAATGCAGATGCAGATGGGCCTTTAAGCACAGATACACTTTCGATATCTTCAGAGTTGATGTCCGAAAGTCCGTTACCGTAGTCAATCGAAGGATTGTAGTAATCGTTGTTTGTTGCACCAGTGAAGTTGTTTACAGGTACACCGTCAATCACAATAAGTGGCTGGTTATCTCCGGTTAGGGAGTTGTTACCCCTCAAGGTGATTTTAGATGATCCTGCAGGGCCATTGCTTGAACGGGTTACCTGTAAACCGGATACTTTTCCGGATAAGGTGTTCACCACGTTTGGCTCACGTGCTTCTACAAGCGACTCACCTTTTACTTCTTGTACGGCGTAACCAAGAGATTTTTTCTCTCTCTGGATACCCAAAGCCGTAACAACAACTTCATTCAGGTTGTTGCTCTCGTCTGCAAGGACCACATTAATGGTATTCGAGGTACCTACAGTTACCTCTTGAGTTTTATAGCCAATGTAGCGGAAAATTAAAACGCTGCCTTGTGCGGCGGCGATTCTAAACTTTCCTTCAGCATCGGAGCTCACACCTTGGGTGCTGCCTTTTACTAAGATGCTGACAGCAGGAATAGCTTCTCCCTTGGCGTCCTTTACCGTACCCGTAACGGTATTTTGTGCGTAAGCGGCTATCGTGAACAAAGTCAGCAATAACATACTTAAGCATCGGGCATAGATTTGTTTCATAGTCTAAGTACTAAGGATTAATAAATTGGTGTTTACTGTTTAATTGTTTTGTGAATTGTTTCTGGTTTGTTTTAGTTGTTAATTGTGGCTGTGTTAATGAGGGGTTTTATGGTGAATGTTGTTGTTTATTTAAAAGCTACATTTTCCATCACCAGGCTCGCTGCGGCAAGCAGTTCAGCATTCTCCGCAAGCTCAGATTGGACGATGTTTGTTTGATTAGCAATCCTGGGGATACAAAATTCGTTGAGTGCCTGCTGGATTGGTGGCAGCAATACTTTGCCAGCTACCGCAGCACGACCGCTTAATACGATACACTCCGGATTCATAATATGGATGAGCGTTGCTAGACCTTTACCAATCATGAAAGCCGCTTCAGACAAGATGGAAACCGCCAATGGGTCGTGTTCCTTCGCTGCTTCCAGGAAGATCTGCTCTATGTTTTTGCCTTTATCTTCTGCGAGTTTGCGCATGCTGGTTGCAGCACCAGAGGCAATGGCTGCTGTGGCACGCTCGGTCATGACCGAAAGGGAAGTTTCGACCTCCAGGCAGCCCCGTTTTCCACAAGAGCAGAGGTTGTCTGACTTGGAGAGTGGTATATGGCTGAATTCACCTGCATAACCACTACTGCCGCGGTAGAGCTGGCCATTTACAATCATACCCAGTCCGGTACCCCAGCCGATATTCGCCACCATGACGTTACGCTTTCCAACGGCCGCACCATAACGCAGTTCAGCCAGCGCAATTAAACTCGAATCGTTATCAAGAAAAACAGGCAGCTCCAGCTGTGTAGCGAGGTAAGTTGCCAGTGGACTGCCATCGCGGGTTGGCAGGTAGGAGTGGCTGATGCCCAGCTCAGCGTTTACGAAGCCCGGTATGCCAATGCCTACGCCCAAGAGTTGTGCTTTGGGAATGCCGGAGGTTTTAAGCTTGCTTGCAATGAAATTCGCCAGTTGATCCGTAGCTTCCGGATTATTCATCAGTGGTAGTTCCAGGCTGGAAATTTCAAAACGGCTGGTGTTTTTGAGATCGCAGATCATCATCCGGGTAATGAACTGATCCATGGCTACCGAGACTATGAACTTCTGCTTGTCTGCATTCAGCAGAAATAAGGAAGCTCTTCTGCCGCCTGTAGATGGACCTAGTCCTTGTTCCACAATGTAGCCTTCAGCTACGAGTTGCTGCACAACTTTAGTGACCAGCGGCAGACTTTTGTGGGTCAATTTGCTGATCTCTGTTAAAGACAAAGGGTGCTTGTAGTAGAGCTGCTTAATGATATCATTTCTAAGCAGCTGGCTCTTTTCTTCTATTGCGTTCATTCCCAGTTTCAATACATCAAACTTAATAAGTATTTGCACTAAATGTTAAATACTTATTAAATTATTTTTAAAGTATTTGAAGCTTATCTTTTAAATGAACTATTTGGCTGATTTTGAAGTTTATACAAAAAGAGGCTAGAGGTTAGCCTTTGTAGATTATTATGCGTTCTGCAACGAAAGCACAAGAATATTATAACGTGAAAAGATAAAATAGTAGAATTTCAGGCTAGTGTGAAACAAATTTCAGCCCCACTACCGAACCAATAAGGGTAGTAATGAAGAAAATGCGCCAGAAGCTGGCAGGGTCTTTAAACACCAGAATGCCTATAATGGCGGTACCCACAGCGCCGATGCCGGTCCATACGGCGTAGGCAGTGCCAATTGGAAGCGTTTCTGTCGCTTTGATCAACAAGGTCATGCTTATGGTCAGGGATACCAAGAATCCTGCAAACCACCAATACATTTCGCTGCCGCTGGTTTCTTTTACTTTCCCAAGGCAGGAAGCAAAGGCGACTTCAAATAGACCTGCGATAACCAATATAATCCAATTCATAGCTTGTTCTTTGCCGCAAAGGTCTGCATTTGTATTGAAGTTCGCAGGCTCAGTTTATAATTGGAGTGTAACATCTGCTCCTGCTGCGGCATTCCGAAAATGGCTGATGGGCTAAATACAAAAGCGGTTGACTACTGGTGAATCAAGGTGCTGACCTGTTGTTTCAGCTCCGGCAACACTCTTTCCGCAAACCAAGGGTTTACTTTAAGCCAGTTCTGGTTTCTTGGAGAAGGGTGGGGTAGTGTAAAGTAGGCAGGTAAGTATTCCGCATAGCTTGCAACCGTTTCCGTCAGGTTGCCTTTGTATCTGGTGTTCAGGTAGTGCCGTTGTGCATACTGTCCGATGAGCAGGGTGAGTGGCTTACTTTCAAAAGCTTCTAGAAGCCTGGTATGCCATAGCCTGGCACAGGCAGGTAGCGGGGGCAGATCACCGGATTTCCCTTTTCCAGGGTAACAAAATCCCATTGGGATGATGGAGAACAGTTCAGGGTTGTAGAACTCATCCTTGGAAACGCCGAGCCAGTCGCGCAGTTTATTGCCACTTGGATCATTCCATGGGATGCCTGTTTCATGTACCCGTCGTCCCGGAGCCTGGCCTACGATAAGGATCTTTGCGCTTTTACCGAACTGAATCACGGGTCTCGGCTCGTGCGGCAGCACGCCGGCGCAGAAAGTACAGCTTAAGATTTCATCAAGGAGTTCTGTCATCTGGCTCAAAGTTAAGATGCTGCGGGGAAATGCCCGCAGCATCCAGCTGTTATTACAATGCTGTTACTTCTATAATGAACTTACTGCTTCAATCCGGTACTGGCGAATTCCGTTGTCCATTTCCCAGGAAAGTTCCGTGCCTTCGGCATAGCCGATGAGTGCTAGCCCGATTGGTGAAAGGATGGAAGTAGTGTTGTGCTTTGGCTTAGCCTTTTCAGGTGCCACAAAACTGTAGGTGTAAGTTTCACCGGATTCCACATCCGCCAGACGAACCTTTCTGTTGATGTCTACAACGTTATCCGGCAGGTCTTTTCGTAAAACCTGCTTGGCGTTTTTCAGTTGTTCAATGAGGTTAGCTTCATTTAAATTGGAAAGTTTCTTCCTTCTGATCTGGTCTTTTAACAGGTCGAACATGCCAGTGGTAAGGATGATGGATTGTTGTTCTTCAGTTTTTATTGCTGTGGTATTCATGATTTTCTTTTAAGATGTAATAGAATTTGATACTTGTTCCAGCGATGTTGCCGGTTGTTCCTTGTTGTTCTTGTTCCGCGCCATTTCCGAACACTCTGACGCAAGCAAGCTGCCCTAACCCGGCTCTTGAATTCGCCTGAATTACGGTCTGATTGCTCCGATAAGAAAGATGCTGTTAACTGTAAGAAATGGATGTTGTAATCCCAGACCTGCGGTTTTTAGGCCCGGGCGGAAGTGTTGAAATCCTTAAAAGATGAAAAGATATACCGTTTGCTGTAAAGCAGATTGGTAAGCACAAACCCAGACTTTTGATGGATCGGCTGAAGCATAGCAGTGCCTATATGGGCGTTGTTGCCATCAACGATTCGGGTAATATGTGCGCTTTGATGTTTCAATGTTCTCAAACATAGCCAATATAATCCTGGTTGTCAAGTATTTCAGTCATCTCAAGGTCCTTATGGTATACCTGATAAACGTGTCCGTCCATTTTAAAGAATTCACCTGTAAACCTGTTCTACCGTAACAAACTTGAAATATTGGCTCGCAGTCTTCTTATTTACCCGATTTCTTTACAACTTTAATATCCCTTCTAACCAAATATAATCCAGTGGTTTAGCCTTCATTGGTTAAAATAAACCTCCTGTATGCTGGAATTTCTGGTAGGTGGCAATTTTAAATTCCTCAGTTATGCAAGAGCATTCAAGAAGACATTTCATCAGAACATTGGGCATTGGAACTGCTGCACTTGCGGTGGGCGACCAGGTTTTCGGAGGCACAGTAACAGGCTTTAGTGCGAAGAGCTACCGCAACATCATAGGCGCCAATGAACGGGTAAATATCGCCGTCATCGGACTAAATGGCCGCGGCGACAGTGTAAGCGGGACGATCGCCAAGCTCAAGGATGCGCAGATTGTTTCCATCTGTGATGTCGATAAAAGAACTTTCGCCAAGGTGCAGAACACCATCGCAAAGGCAGGACATAGCGGGCAACCCAAGACTGAAGCTGATCTGCGCAGGGTGCTGGAAGACAAGCATGTGGATGCCATTTATACGGCTACACCAGACCATTGGCATGCACCGCTGACGATCATGGGCTGCCAGGCCGGCAAACATGTGTATGTCGAAAAACCGCTGAGCCATAATCCACATGAAGGAGAGCTGTCAATTGCTGCAGCAAGGAAATATAACCGCGTGGTGCAAATGGGTGCGCAGCGCCGCTCTGCACCTATACTAACCAAGGGTATTCAATTGCTACATGAAGGTGTGATCGGGAAGGTCTATCTGGCCAAAACCTGGTACACTAATGCCCGTAAGACGACTCTGCTGAAACCAGGAAGTGTACCGGACTGGCTGGATTACGACCTCTGGCAGGGGCCCGCGCCGCGCATGGCCTACAAAGAAGGGCTCATCCACTATGACTGGCACTGGTTCTGGCACTGGGGTACAGGTGAAGCGCTGAACAATGGTACCCACGAGGTTGACGTGGCCCGCTGGGGCTTGGGGGTGGATTACCCGGTACGTATAAGCTCCAGCGGTGGACGCTTCGCCTACCAGGACGACTGGGAAACCCCAGATACGCAAGTGGTGAACATTGAATATCCGGATGGAAGGACCATCATCTGGGAAGGCAGAAGCCGTAATGGCCGCAAAGTGGAGGCGCTGGACCGTGGCATCATTTTCTACGGCGAGAAGGGTAGTCTGGACACCGGAGAAGATGCATACAAGATCTATGACCTCAACGGTAAACTCATCCGTGAAGAAAAGCAGCAGGGTAATACTGAAGCGATGGCGGGCCGCAATACGGCAAGTCCAAGCTTAGGACTCGATACGCTGCACATGGTAGATTTCCTTGATGCCATCCGGAATAACAGAAAGCCTAACTGTGACGTGGAGATTGGACATAAGAGTACCGTTGCCATGCAGCTGGGGAACATCTCCTGGCGTGTGGGCCGCGATATCCATGTGAATCCAGCTAATGGCCACATTAAAAACGACAAGGATGCCCAGAAGCTTTGGAAACGCGAATATCATAAAGGCTGGGAGCCCAAGGTCTGATGTCCATCAAACCAGGTTTATTTCCCCTGGTGTTTTTTCTTGAATTCACTAGGGCTGCACTCGTACTTTCCTTTAAAAACCGTTGCGAAATAATTAGGTGTAGAGAAACCTACCATATAGGTAATTTCGGAAATAGAATATCCTTCATTGATTAAAAGGTATCTCGCCTTTTTCAACCTTCTGCTTAAGATATACTCTGTAATTGTACAGTTTAAAAGCGCTTTTACTTTACGGTATAGTTGTACCCGTGAAATCCCGATCTCTTTGCATATATCATCAACATTAAAGTGCTCGTTGGCGAGGTTTTGTGCCACTATTGCCGCCAGATCATTCACGAACTTCCGATCTATAGCATTGTAGGTCTGAGACTGCTTAGCTGTGCTTACGTCACTGGTATAATGTTCTTTCAGAAGCACCCGGTTTTTTAGTAGATTGTTCACCTTGGCTAAAAGCACATCTGAGTCGAATGGTTTCACAATATAGGCATCTGCCATACTATCCAGTCCTTGTATTTGTTGTTCATTGCTAGCCCGGGCTGTTAATAGAATAATTGGGATATGGCTGGTTCGTATGTCTGACTTCAGCTTTTGTGTTAGTTCTTTACCCGTTATGCCTGGCATCACAACATCTGAGATGATCAGGTCAGGTACATGTTCATAAGCTGCAGCTAAGCCATCGGTGCCGGTATGCGCGGCGAAGATTTCGTACTGCTTACTAAATCTTTCCTGCAGGTAGTTTAGCAAGTCTAAATTGTCCTCTACAATCAAAATCGATTGATCGTGCACCCTAGGCTCAATATTAGAGGTAATTTCAAGTGATGGTAAGTCTATCTCAGAGGTGTAAATACGTGCGGTTTCGCCTAGGTCGGCTTTATTTAATTCAACATTTGATTTTTCCGCCTCGCTAAAATGGCTAGATCCGCTTAAAAGTGTTAGGGTGAAAGTTGTTCCATGCTGCTTGGTACTTTGAACTTCGATACTACCATGGTGTATTTGCATAATTTCCTTCGATAAGGATAAGCCTAAGCCTGATCCCTTGATTGAATTGGTGTCTACCTGATAGAAGTGATCAAATATA
This sequence comes from Pedobacter sp. SAFR-022, assembly GCF_051965375.1. Taxonomy (NCBI): domain Bacteria; kingdom Pseudomonadati; phylum Bacteroidota; class Sphingobacteriia; order Sphingobacteriales; family Sphingobacteriaceae; genus Pedobacter; species Pedobacter sp. SAFR-022. The sequence continues at coordinate 442,300 of NZ_JBQCME010000001.1, read as the reverse complement.
TGTTCACTCTCTTCTTTGCTCATGCCGATTCCATTGTCCTGGACCCTAACCATAATGGACTCGTCTTTACGTTCTACAGAAACCGAGATTGTTCCATTTCGTGGCGTAAACTTAAAGGCATTAGAGAGTAAGTTAAATATGACTTTGTCCAACATGTTTGCATCAAACCACACCAAAATTTCCTGCTGAGATGCTGTAAACTTCAAGTTGATGTTTAACTGCTGTGCATTGAATTTAAAGCTTTCCAGAATATCCCTGATGAATTCAACGATGTTATTCGGTGTTGCATGTATTTTCACATTTTCGTATTCGATCTTCCTATACGTTATCAACTGATTTACCAATCGGAGCAGACGATAAACATTTTTGTGAATGTGGTTTAGATTAGTCCCACCCAAGTGCCTTACTTTTTCATTATTCAATAGGTCTTGGAGTGGTGAGAGGATGAGTGTTAATGGCGTTCTGAACTCATGGGATATGTTTGTAAAGAAGTTAAGTTTAGCCTCCGTAGCAAGTTCTGCCTTTGCAGACATTTCGATCAACTGATTTCGCTGATCTAGAATTTCCGCATTCTTCAGGTTTAGTCTTTTATTTATTTTCCTATTCTCTAAAAGCGAATAGAAGGCCAAGCCACCGAATACAACCGCAAGTACCAGTGCGATCACCGTTATATTAAGCACCGTTTGCTGATTACTGAATAGAACCTCCTGTTCTGCCAACAAGACCTGCTGGCGTTCAATATCCTTATACTGACTCCTTACTTTATCGCCTTGTAGCTTCATCAATTCTACGTTAGTGGAGTCGATGACGATCGATTGCAGGATGTTTTCCTTGGCGAAAGGTTCCTTTTTCAAGATCTTAAAAGCAGTTGAAATGGCTTCTTTTCCTCCTGTTGGATAGAGTAAGCTTGCATCAAGAACCTTGTCGGAGACCAGCTGCAGTCCGCCACCCGCACCTGGTAGCGCATCAATACCAAATACCTTTATCGGCCGGGTAAGGTTAAGTTGTTTTATGACTTCTCTGGCCCCACTTGCCATAACATCATTGTGAGCAAAGATACCGTCGATATCAAGAAACGTGGTTTTAAGACTTTTTAGTTGTTGTTCCGCATTCCGCTTCAACCAATCCCCATAAAGTTGATGTTTGATGGTAATGCCAGGAAACTGCTTCAGGCCCTCTGAAAATCCTCGTTGTCGCTCAATGGCAGGAGATGAGCCCGGTAGGCCCATGATTTCTATGATATTGCCTTCTCCATGCAGTGCGCTGCCCACATAGGCAGCAGCGGTTTTTCCAATTTGGAAATTATCGGCACCTACATATGCGGTATAGGCATTTGAAGCGGTTTTACGATCTATGACGATCACCGGGATACCCTTCTTGTATGCCAGCTCGACCACAGGCGTGAGTGGCTGTGCTTCATTCGGTGAGATGATGAGTAGATCAATGTTTTGTTTCAACATCCATTTTACCTGTTCTACCTGCTTATCACTGTCACCGTCTGCATCAGTATAAATGAGTTTAGCTCCAGGATGAAGCGAAAGCTCCATTTTCATTTCTGCAGACATGGTCTTACGCCAGAGATCCGCCCCGGTGCATTGCGAAAAGCCAATGAGATATTCTGGATCCGTTTTTTTGGAACTACATCTCTGAAAAATGATGACGATAAAGATCAAGATAAAAAGCTGAACTAAGATCGATGATAATCGCTCCCAAGCCTTTTTTTGGTTATTCATTAGAAGTCTTTTATTGAAAATATAGATAGAGTTTTTCTACAAACTCATTTAAAGATATGAAAAATTCAGTTCGCAGTGAGTTAATAGACTTCAGTTCAAATGCGCTGGCTTGTAACCATGAAATAATTTTGAAGATTACCTGTAATAAAATTGTAAGTGTGTCTAAGATTTACAAAGGTAAGAATTATATATGACTGATATTTAAGTGATTACATTTTTTATGCTTTTCGAATCTATTTGAAACAAATGCACAGGTTGATAGGCAAACTCCTGCATACTTTGCAGATGCTAACCAATATATATACATATGAAAAATCAATCCGTCCTGGCCTGGTCCATGGTCGTCGCCCTTGGAGGCTTTTTGTTTGGGTTTGATACTGCTGTAATTTCCGGCGCAGAAAAGGCCATTCAGCAACACTGGAATCTTTCGGTATTTGAACATGGCTTCACGATATCCATAGCCTTAATTGGTACTGTAATCGGATCACTAATTGGCTCTCGTCCTTCCGATCATTTCGGACGCAAAAACACACTATATTTTGTCGCTATTGCATATTTGCTTTCATCACTCGGAACAGCACTAGCCAACGATTGGTCGGTTTTCCTGATCTTCAGATTTTTAGGCGGCCTTGGTGTCGGCATTTCTTCCGTTACCGCACCGATATACATATCTGAGGTGTCACCAGCGGACCGTCGCGGGCGATTAGTGGGATTGTTTCAATTTAATGTTGTACTCGGAATCTTAATATCTTACCTATCTAACTATTTAATTAGTCAAGGAGGAGAGGCATCCTGGCGCTGGATGCTCGGCGTGCAGGCATTTCCCTCTGTTCTGTTCTTGGTGTTAATCTACTTTATTCCTGAAAGTCCGAGATGGTTGATCCTTAAGAAAGGCCACGACAAGGCAGCTTTAGAAATATTGCGCATTATCAATCCACTTAATTGTGAAGAGGAGTTGCAAGCGATAAAAAACTCTAAGTCTATTTCAACAAATAGAAAAGGAATGACTGAGGTTTTATTCTCTAGAAAATACAAAACGCCGGTAATACTAGCGATGTTGTTTGCTTTTTTTAACCAGGTCTCGGGAATCAATGCCATCATATATTACGCGCCGCGCATTTTTGAAATGGCGGGTCTGGGTGCACACTCCTCTTTATTATCAACGGTTGGTATTGGTGTGATCAACTTCTCTTTTACGCTGCTCGCGATAAATGTTATTGACAAGGTTGGAAGGAAGGTTTTAATGCTTGTTGGATCGATAGGCTTGATTGTTTCGCTTTCATTGGTAAGTTATACCTTTTACCGTGGTGATCTGAGTGGTTTTTCCATACCGATTTACATGATGATATTCATCGCCTTTTTTGCTTTCTCCCAAGGCGCGGTGATCTGGGTTTTTATCTCTGAAATCTTCCCAAATGAGGTGCGCGCAAAAGGCCAGACACTTGGGAGTTCTACCCACTGGGTCATGGCATCTTTAATCGCCTTTAGCTTTCCATATTTCGCAGAAAATCTCGGCGGTGGAACCACATTCCTATTCTTTGCAAGCATGATGGTACTACAGTTGATTTTTGTATGGCGACTGATGCCTGAAACCAAGGGACGCTCTCTGGAACAAATAGGAACAAACATAGTAATGCATTAAGCTGCAGGCAGCAATAAAAACTTAGATATTGATGAAAACAAATCGATCACAAACAGCAGTAGTGTGTTTTGGTGAAATTCTTTGGGATAATCTGCCAGGTGGAAGAAGGCCTGGCGGAGCCCCGATGAATGTGGCTTACCATCTGCATAGACTGGGCTTGGAAAGCAAACTGGTTAGCAGCGTAGGACATGATCAGGCTGGCAAGGAGTTAATTGATTTTTTGAAAGCGATGGGCATTGAAACTTCCTACGTTCAGGTCAATCCCGAACAAAAAACAAGTGAGGTGCAGGCGACGGTAAATCCAGACAACCATGAGGTGACTTACGAGATATTAGCGCCGGTAGCATGGGACTTTATTCGTCTGGATGAAGCATTAACCTCCGTTGTGGAAGATGCTCAGGCATTTGTATACGGCACGTTAAGTGCGCGGAATATCGTTTCAAGATCTACCCTAAACCTGTTATTGGAAAAGTCCCCTTACCGGATATTCGATGTTAACCTGCGAGCTCCGCATTATACAAAAGAAACCATTGAGCAATTACTACGGCCAGCACACCTTGCTAAGGTAAATAAAAGTGAGTTAACATTACTTGCGGGATGGTATAATCCTAACTGCCGTAGAGAAGCGGAATGTGTTGAAGTTCTATTGAACAAGTTCAAGATTCAAGAAATAATAGTCACTAAAGGTGGGGATGGCGCATCTTACTATAGTCATACGCTGCGATATGATTATCCGTCTTATACAATTGATGTGAATGACACCATTGGCAGCGGGGATTCATTTCTTGCTGCATTTTTAGCCATGAAACTTAGGAATGAACCTCTAGAGCTAGTCATGGACTATTCAGCTGCAATGGGTGCTTTTATCACATCTCAGGCAGGTGCATGTCCGCCTTACTCAAAATCTGATCTGGAAAGATTTATATGGAAGAAAAAGTTAGGCATGATGTAAACACCCCTTATTAGATCGAACCATTAAAAACCAAATATTTAACCTTAATAAAAATTGTATGAAAAGAATTTTTCTTTTCTTCGTCCTGTTGCTAAGTGCAATAGGATGGAGCTTCGGGCAAGTCAGGCAGCTGAACGGCACCGTGACGGACAAGGATGCTGGTCCACTTGAAGGCGTAACTGTAAACGTGGTCGGCACAAAAACCACAACAATGACTGATCCCAATGGACGCTTCAGCGTCCAAGCCTCAGCTGGTCAGACGCTCAAATTTTTCTATGTTGGCGCAGAGCCTGCTACTTTCCTGATTAATGCGAGTACCACGATTGTTAATATACAACTGGATATATCCTCCAACAAGTTGGAAGAAGTTGTTGTAACAGGATATCAAACCGAACGGAAGAAAGATATCACTGGTGCGGTGAACGTGGTAGACGTCGCGGAAATCAAAGACATTCCAAGCGGAAATCCCATTAAGTCATTACAAGGTCGTGTGCCTGGGGTACTGATCACCACTGATGGGTCGCCCACCGGAGGCGCTACAGTGCGGATTCGTGGTATTGGTACCCTTGGAAACAACGACCCTTTATATGTCATTGATGGTGTGCCGACGAAAAGTGGATTAGAGCAGCTCAATCAAAATGATATTGAGTCCATTCAGGTGCTGAAAGATGCTTCATCGGCTACTATCTACGGTTCCAGAGCTGCCAATGGTGTAATCATCATCACCACCAAGAAAGCAAAGAATGGCTTTTCGAAAGTAGATGTTAATGCCAGTACATCGATACAAAATTACGCTACAAAGTTAAAGACGCTTAATGCGGAAGAACGTGGACGGGCTTATTGGCTTGCTGCAGTAAATGACGGTGCTAATCCGAATAACAACCAAATTTACCAATACGATTGGAATAATGATTTTAGTAACCCGGTGCTTAACAGGGTGGTGTTGCCGGAGTTTATTGACGCCGCAGGAACTATGCGCCCGGCAGATACCTATTGGTATGATGAGGTTTCTCAGCAATCCATCATCCAGTCTTATGATTTAGCCCTTTCAAATGGTGGTGAAAAAGGTAATTCACTATTCTCCCTAGGCTACTATGATAACAAGGGGATCGTTAAGGAGTCCCATAGTCAGAAGTACACGGCCAGGTTTAATTCCGATTATAAGATGCTGAATAACAAGCTTACCATAGGAGAGAATTTTTCCGCGAGCTATATAAAAAATGCACTTATTCCGGCGAGTGACATCTTATTTGCTTCTCTTGTGCAGCAACCTATCGTTCCAGTTCATACCATCGATGGTGGCTGGGGTGGTCCGGCGGCAGGTATGACAGACAGACAAAATCCGGTTCGGTTAATTGAGGACAATCGCGATAACAAATCCTACTTCTATCGTCTTTTTGGAAATGCCTTCGCCAACTATGATGTGCTACCCAATTTAACCTTTAGAACAAGTTTCGGTATCGACTACAATGGAACTTACCAAAGGACACTTAAGAAGTCATACACCTCTGGATTTCTTGCCGATCCTGCAAATCAGGTCTTCAATGCGCAGGTGTATCAAGGAAACATCATCTGGCAGAATACCTTGAACTATAAAGTTGAAAAGGGGAAACATAATCTGGAGTTTCTTGCTGGACATGAATATATAAGAAATATCAATCAGGAGTTCTCTGCAAGCAGACAAGGCCTGGCTTTGGAAAACATCAACTATGCCTACCTGAATGCGGGATCAACAAACACCCTAAATGGAGGCTCCGGAGCTGCTTACGCACTGCTTTCCTTTTTTGGTAAGGTCAATTATGTATTGGATGATAAGTATATAGCATCTGTAACCCTGAGACGGGATGGCTCATCCAGATTCGGAGCCGAAAACCGTTATGGAACCTTCCCTGCCTTTTCCTTGGGTTGGAGGCTGAGTGAAGAAACCTTCATTAAGCGTTTAAACTTTATCTCCGATCTGAAATTAAGGTATGGTTGGGGTAAGTCAGGCAACCAGGATATTCCGGATAACGCCAGCCTGTCACTATATTCTGCGATCTATGGCGTTGATCCGACCTGGGATTTTGACCGAGGCAGTGCATACGATATCAATGGGGGTGGAACGGGTCAGTTACCTTCGGGTTTTACAATGATCCAACAAGGAAATGCTGCACTCAAATGGGAGTCTTTACAGGAGTCGAATTTTGGTGTTGATTTTGGCTTGTTTAACAACAAAGTAACCGGCTCATTCGACTACTTTATCAAAAAAACATCAGATATTTTGATCAGCCCTGCTTACCTGGCAGTATTAGGCGAAGGTGGAAACAGCTTTATCAATGGCGCTTCGTTGCAAAACAAAGGCTTGGATGCAATTTTATCTTATGATACAAAGCTTAGCGAAGACCTGTCTATAAATCTTACAGGAAATTTCTCCCTATACAGGAATAAAGTTACCTATCTACCGAAGGAAGTCTTAGCCTCGTATCCTGGAAATGGAACGGACAAGACGATTTTAGGAAGACCGGTAAATTCCTATTTCGGATATATGGCAGATGGCCTGTTTACATCTCAAGCTGAGGTGGATGCCGCTGCGGACCAGCCTGGTAAGGGCCTAGGGAGGATAAAATATCGAGATTTAAACGCTGATGGTGTAATCAACGATCAGGATCGTGATTTCATTGGAAATAACAGTCCCCGCTACTCCGCGGGACTTAATGTTTCCTTGAATTATAAAAATTTCGATTTAAGTTTCTTTCTGCAAGGTATCAAAGTAGACGTGGTAAATGACTTTAAAACCTATACGGATTTCTCATCCTTGTGGACTGGTACAAACTGGGGCTCCAGAACGTTAGATGCATGGTCACCTACCAATACCAGTTCCAGTATCCCTGCCCTGACTTTGGTGGACAGGAACAATGAAGGCAGGTTCTCCACTTATTTCATTGAAAATGGCTCTTATCTAAAGCTCAGGAACTTACAAGTAGGTTACAACTTTAAAAAAGCTTTCAATCTGAAGATTCAAAATGCCCGGATATTCTTACAGGGAAGTAATCTTTTTACCATCAAAAGTAAATCTTTTACTGGTCCGGACCCGGAAATTCCCAATTATGGGTTTCCAGTGCCTGTCGTGGGTACAATCGGTATAAATGTTACGCTATAATTAAATCTGTTAACATGAAAAATTTAAAATACATATTCTTGATGATGTTCACCATACTGATTTCATGTAAAAAAGTATTGGATGAACCTGCACAAGGCGTCGTGTCCTCAGAGGACCTTGGTACACCTGAAAATGTCGATAAAATGGTCATTGCTGCTTATTCTGCATTAGGTAATGATCATTATACTTCACCCTATTCCAGCATGTGGCCATATGGCAGTGTTAGGGGTGGAGACACCTACAAAGGTGGTGATGGACCGGGAGATTTGTCGGAGTTTCACCTTTTTGAAACTTTTTCACTAAACCGTGTAGATAACCCATTACTTGATCAGGTTTGGTTTAGACTATATGTTGGAATTGGTAGAGCAAACGACGCCTTGAAACGTGTCAACGAAATTTCCGATGCGGATTATCCGAAGAAAGCAGAGCGACAAGCAGAACTCCGGTTCCTACGCGGTCACTTTTATTTCCTGGCTAAGATTCTGTTTAAGTATGTTCCCTATCTGGATGAGAACACAGAGAAAACGGCATACAACACCATTTCCAATCGAGCACTATCTGATGCAGAACTCTGGGCTAAAATCACGGACGACTTCAGAGCAGCTGCAGATGTACTACCGGAAAGTCAGGCAGAAATAGGTAGAGCAAGCAAGTTTGCTGCAAAAGCATATCTGGCGAAAGTGTTGTTGTATCAGGCCTATGAACAAGGTGAAGATCATCAGATTACGTCCATCAATGCCGCTAAATTAGAGGAAGTAAATGCGCTTGCAGATGAGATCATTGCTTCGGGAAAATACAGTTTGACGACGGATTATGCGAACAACTTCCTGGCAACAACGCAAAATGGCACGGAATCCATCTTTGCCATCCAATACTCAAAAGATGATGGCACACCAAAAGGCCGACTGGATTACGGCCATGCACTTAACTATCCAATGAATCAGGAATACGGTTGCTGTGGCTTCAATGTACCCAGTCATGATTTAATTAATGCTTACAAGACTGACCAGGATGGATTGCCGCAGTTTACAACTTATAACAATACTGATGTGGCAGCAACGCTGGACTTTAAATCGGCAACCTTTGATCCGCGACTGGACCATACGGTCGCAAAACCAGGCGCCCCATATAAATACAAAAGCAACTTCATCTATCAGCGTTCGTGGTCCAGAGCACCAGCAATCTACGATGCATTTGCAAGTATGAAGGAAGCGGTACTGCCGGATGATCCATCATTTCAAAAGGTTCCGCCATTCATCGGCAGTTCTAAAAATTGGGAGATTATACGTTATGCTGATGTGTTACTTTGGAAAGCAGAGGCCTTAATTGAACTAAACAGATCGCTTGAAGCTGTTCCGCTGATTAATCAGATTCGCGCGAGAGCAAACAACAGCAAAAATCTTTTGAAAATGGCCGATGGAAGCGCTATATCAAATTATAATGTTCAATTATATCAACCTGGGGTAAACAGTAACTGGACACAAGCATATGCAAGGGAAGCATTGCGATTTGAACGCAGGCTGGAGTTTGCAACTGAAGGCTATCATTTCTTTGATCTTGTAAGATGGGGCATTGCTGCACAAACCATGAATGCTTATTTTGATATCGAAAAACGAAGGGTAGCTCACTTGAACGATGCACGTTTTACTAGGGGACGCGATGAATACTTTCCAATTCCACTAAATCAAATCAACTTCAGCTCCGGTCTCTATAAACAAAATAACGGCTGGTAACGCAGCCATTGCGAATTTAAAAAATACGATTATGAGAAAACTATCTAGCTTCATTGTACTTTTCTGCTTGGCTTTGAGTATCAACACTTTTGCGCAGCAGACCTTCAAAGAGCAGCATCGCCCACAATACCATTTTTCGCCACCAGCCAATTGGATGAATGATCCAAATGGGATGGTGTACCATAAAGGGGTGTATCACTTTTTTTACCAGTATTTTCCGGATGGTACGACTTGGGGGCCAATGCACTGGGGGCATGCCGTCAGCAAAGATCTTGTGAAATGGCAGCACAAGCCCACAGCATTGTTCCCCGACAGCCTTGGATACATCTTCTCTGGCAGTGCTGTGGTGGATGTTAACAATACTGCTGGCTTCGCAAAGGCGGGCCAAACAGCCTTGGTCGCAATATTTACACACCATAATGCCAAACTGGAGCAGAAGAAGGCCAACAATTACCAGAATCAGAGTCTTGCCTACAGTTTGGATGATGGCGAAACCTGGACTAAATATGAGGGAAATCCTGTATTGAAGAATCCTGGCATAGTGGATTTTCGAGATCCAAAGGTGATGTGGTATGAGCCGCAAAATAAATGGATCATGACGTTGGCCACCAAAGACCGAATAACTTTTTATAGTTCGCCGGACTTAAAAGAATGGACAAAAGAAAGTGAATTTGGCGCCCAGATCGGTGCTCATGGTGGCGTGTGGGAGTGTCCGGATTTATTTCCAATTATGCACAAAGGCAAACAAGTATGGGTACTTTTGGTCAGCATCAATCCAGGTGGGCCAAACGGTGGTTCCGCAACGCAGTATTTCACTGGATCTTTTGATGGTAAGACCTTTGTTCCAGAAGTGGAAAAGACTAAATTCATTGATTACGGCACAGACAATTATGCCGGCGTGACCTGGTCCAACACAGGCGAACGAAAGATTTTTATTGGCTGGATGAACAACTGGCAGTATGCCAATGTGGTGCCTACCCAAGGCTGGCGTGGCGCTGCAACAATTCCAAGAGATCTGGATATTACTGAAGTTAATGGTGAACATTTCTTAAGCTCCCGGCCATCAAAAGAGCTAGCGACCATACAGAAAGATAGTTTCAGAAAGTCTTCATTAGGCTTTACGAAGGAGCTTGATCTAAGTAATCACATCAAGGACGCTGGGGGCCTATTTAAAATCGATATGACCTTAGATGCAAGCAATGACTTCCATATTGTTCTAAGTAATAAGCTTGGACAGGAACTCACTATAGGCTATGACAGTGAAGAACGCGCGTATTACATTGATAGAACAAAGTCTGGAAAGTCGGACTTTGAGGCTGGCTTTGCTAAAAAACATACCGCCCCAAGGATTAGCACAAGTAAAGAGATCAAGCTGAGTCTGTTCGCAGATGTTGCATCTGTGGAACTCTTCGCTGATGATGGATTATCGGTGATGACGGATGTGTTTTTCCCTGATGAAACGATTAGTAATCTTAAAGTAGTTAGTGCTAAAACCAAGTCGCTTAAGAATGTACGTATAGCAAACCTTCAATCCATTCACTAAGCTATATCGCGTCAAATATCCCCTATACATTCCGGTGATGTCTGTTTAAATGCCCCTTCCTATTTGGCACTTTGAACAGGCATCACTTCTTTAATGGTTTTTTTAATACCTCAGGAATGCTAACTTGCCTTCACAAAATTGTATAAAATGGCAACTTCAAAGATTACTTATAACGGTGGCTTAAGAACCACTTCTGTTCACTTACAATCGGGTACGGAGATCATTACCGACGCACCGGTAGACAACAAGGGCAAGGGAGAAGCTTTTTCACCAACAGACCTGCTGGCAACTTCTTTAGGCAACTGTATGTTGACCATTATCGGCATTGCTGCCGGAGAACATGGCTTCAACATTGATGGCACCACCTGCGAGATCACCAAGATCATGGCTAAGGAAGGACCAAGAAGAGTGGCGGAAATCGTGGTAGACTTTCATTTTCCAGCGAATGACTATTCCGATAAAGTGAAAGCCATCATTGAACGCTCCGCCCATACCTGTCCGGTTGCATATAGCATACACCCGGACATTAAGAAAACGGTGACTTTTAACTATTAATCACTTCAGCGACTTCAGCCGCGGAGATGTCCCCATGGGAAGCATCCAGGATGCAGTCGCCATTTTTGATCAACAGGATCTGTGGTGATTCATGGTGCACCTGAAAGGTCTCGGCGATATGCGCGGAAACCGGGCGGTAGGCAATCAGGTCCAGGAAATGAAGGGAAACTTCCGAAGGGATCACATCCCAGTCCATCTCAAATCTTCGCTTTGCCATCGCACTAACCGGGCAACGGGTACTGTGTTTAAAAATGAGGCTATAGCCTTCCTTCGCTTTGATATCCTTCACCTGAGCGATATCTGTTAATATGTTCCACTGCATCAATAAACGTGTTTAATTTAAAATGGAAGAGGTTATCCTCTTCTTTTTTTGCCTTCCTTATAGGAGCTGTAGGCTGGGCATATCTTGTTTGAACATGCCTGTAACATAACGGTTGCAAAAAACACGCCAAGCAAGAGTGTAGCAATTTTCTTCATTAGGAGCTGATTAATAATTTTATAAACGTTTAAACTACAGCGTAGCAGCCATGTGCGCCATTTTGATGGCTGTAATAGCAGCTTCATCGCCTTTATTACCATGTTTACCACCTGCACGGTCGATCGCCTGTTGCTGGTCGTCTGTAGTCAGTACACCAAAGATTACAGGTTTAGCATGTTTTATGCCAACTTGTGTCACCCCATTCGCAACAGCGTCACAGATGAAATCAAAATGGCGGGTTTCACCCTGGATCACACAACCCAGACAGATCACTGCATCAAGTTCAGGGTGTTTGTTTAACAGGATCTCTGCGGCTCCGCTCAGTTCGAAACTTCCTGGAACAGCTACGGAAAGGATATTGTCTTCCTGAGCACCATAAGCAAGAAGCTTTTCCAGTGCACCCTTGTACAGGCTGCCGGTGATTTCGGCATTCCATTCTGCAACAGCAATAGCAAATTTATAAGGACTGGCATCAGGCACAGTAGTGTGGGAAAAGTCTGACAGGTTTTTTAATTGTGTAGCCATGGGATAAAGATAAGTATTGCCTATAAAAAAAGGCTAGCATCTTCATGCTAACCTTCAATATTGTTGATTAAGTACGTTTATTTTACTTGTGCATGAGCACGTGCAATGTAAGAATCGATCATTGCAGCTTCCTCACTTGCAGGATATTCTGTTTTGATTTTAGTGTAAGCATCTTCAGCAGCTTTGAAATCTTTCAATTGCTCCTGTACCAATCCAAGCTTTTTAAGGAACATTGGAGAAGTGAAGTTGTTACCGGTTTTGTCAGCGGCTTTCTTGTAATAAGTAGCAGCTTGTTTGTAGTCTTTCAACTCACTGTAAGCATCACCCAATAAACCTAGGGCTAGAGGATCTGCTACAGGGCTACCAGTTTCGGCGTATTTACCCAAAGCTTCAGTTGCTTTTTTGTATTCACCTTTACGTAAATAGATACCACCAAGGTATAAGTTTGCAAGGTTAGCAGATTTGGTGTTTTCGTACTCATCAGCAATCTTTTCAAATCCTGGGTAACCTGAATCACCTTTGATGGCTTTGTTTGCCAGTGAATCTACACCGATATACTGTTCTGCCTTGTACATTTTTGCAGAAGCCTCTTCCGCTCTGTTCTTTAAGTATACATTCTGATACCAGATATAGATTGCAATTAGAACAACTACGGCACCAGCAATGAACAACAAGCTTTTGGAGTTTTCAATAAAAAATGATCTTTTTTTAACTTGAGGATTTATTTCGTTTTGTGTTGTAGACATTTTAGTTTATAAAAAATTAAGGATTGCAAAAATACATTTTTCGATTAAAGTATCAACCCTTTTGCGGTATTTACACAAACTTTAACCATCTGAAACTGAACTATCCACAAAATAGTTTTGAAAAGTATCAAAAACCTAGACGAAAACCATATTGATAATTTAAGAACGGCAATAAAATCTTATTGGTAACTTTGAACAATCTATGTGGTTAAAAAACATTACCCTCCTGAACTTCAAAAATTATCCGGATGCCGCAGTTAGTTTTTCAAAGACCGTTAATGCGTTTGTAGGCAACAATGGCGCGGGTAAAACCAACCTGCTTGATGCCATACATTACCTCTGTCTTTGCAAGAGCTATTTCAACCCCATAGATACACAGCAAATTAAAACGGGACAGGATCTGTTCATGATCCAGGGCGACTTCGATCTTAAAGAAAACAACGAGAAGATCAGTTGTGGGGTAAAGCGCAATCAGAAGAAGCAATTTAAGCGCAACAAGAAGGAATACGACAAACTCGCAGACCACATCGGACTTTTCCCTCTGGTGATGATCTCGCCATACGACTCCAGCATTATCATGGAGGGCAGTGAAGAGCGGCGCAGGTTTATGGACAATGTCATCTCACAAACGAATGCGCAGTACCTGGACGAACTGATCAGCTACAACAAGCAATTACAAAGTCGTAATGCCTTTCTAAAACAAGTAGCCAGCACCAGGCGCTTTGATCCATCCCTGCTCGAGATCTATGATGAACAGCTCGCCTTTACAGGGAAGAAGATCTTTGAAAAACGTAAAGAATTCATGCTCGACTTCATCCCCCTGTTCAATCAGCACTACCACTATCTTACCGATGACAAGGAGCAGGTACGTTTGGAGTATGCTTCTCAGCTTAACGAAACACCGTTTGAAGAATTACTGATCCAGTCGCTGGAGAAAGATAAAGTGCTGGAACGTACAACCACGGGCATCCACAAAGACGATCTGCTGTTTACCATTAGTGATATGCCGCTGAAGAAGTTCGGCTCACAGGGCCAGCAGAAGTCCTTCCTCATTGCACTGAAGCTCGCGCAATACAGTTACCTGCAGAAATACAAAGGTTTCAAACCGTTGTTGTTACTGGATGATATTTTCGATAAACTGGATGATAGCCGTATGCAGAAGCTGATGGAAATGGTATCACATCATGACTTCGGGCAGATTTTCATCACCGATACGGGAAAAGAAAGGGTTACAAATATTTTCAACAAGATCAATGTTCCTGTAACTTTGTTCGACGTAGATAACGGACAGATCAACCATGCGTAAGCCCAACGACATTACCCTGAAAGAGGGGATAGACAAAATGCTAAAAGTTTACCGCTTAAAATCTAAGCTGGATGAGACTTCTGTCGTGGCCTTATGGCCGGAAGTTATGGGGAAAGCGGTTTCCAACCGTACCACTCAGATCTATATTGCCCATAAAAAGCTGTTCGTGCGGATTGAATCCTCAGTGGTGAAGAATGATCTTTTGATGATCAGAACCGGCATCATTCAACGATTAAATGAACGCGCCGGCTCTGAAGTGATCACAGAAATTGTATTCCTTTAATTTCTGCTGCCGCCACCAAATATCTTTCTGATTACCCAGATAATCAACGCAAGTACGACAACAACCATAATAACGCCGGCCCACATGCCTGCTTTAAATATACCTTCAATGGCGGAGCAGCTTGCTAAGGTTGTAGTGAGGAGCGCTACGAGTGCTAGGGGGAAATATCTTTTCGTCATCATAATGTTTGTTTTTATCTACTAACAACACATGATAAAAATGGTTTCCCCGCTAAAAGGGATTATTTAACCTTTACCAGTTCCACTTCAAAAATCAGGGTGCTGTAAGGCATGATGTTTTGACCAGCGCCACGTTCCCCGTAAGCCAGCTCAGAAGGGATGAAAAACCGGTAGGTAGAACCTTCATTCATCAGCTGTAAACCTTCGGTCCAGCCCTGAATCACGCCACCGACATTAAGCTCTACCGGATCACGGCCTTCATTGCTGTCGAACTGCTTTCCATTCAACAATCGGCCCTTGTAATTCACCAGCACGGTGGCGTCTGCCGAAGGTCTGGGTCCATTTCCAGCCTTCACCACAAAGTACTGCAGTCCGCTAGCGGTTGTTTTTACGCCATCTACTTTTTTGTTGTTCTCCAGGAAAGCACGGCCTTCCTCAATAACAGCGGCGAATTTTGCCTTGCTCTTTGCCATAAAGAGGTTATTGATCGCTTCCTGTGCCTGCGTACGGTCAAGCATCAGGTCTTTATCCCCAAAAGCATCTTTAAGGCCTTTTAATAGCAGGTCATAGTTTAGTGTAGTAATGCCGTTCGATTTTAGACCTGTACCCATAGAGCTTCCGAAACTGTAGCTTGCAGAATCCAGGGTGTTCTTCATGCTCAGCGCCGGGGCTGCAGGTTTGGGTGCAACTTTTGCCACAGGTTTCTTTGCGACGGTTGTTTTTTTAGTTTGGGCAGTGGCGCCAAAGGCTGCAAGGCAGCAGGCCACTGCGATAGATGTTTTTTTCATTGTAATACTTTTGGTTAGGATAATGATCAAGATACATGTACCCCGCGGCCTCCATGACCACAGTTTCGATACTTGTAACCCTTCAAAAATCCCGGTTAAAAAATAAGCACCCTGTAGAGGTGCTTTATTTTATATTCTATGTGCTTATCGGCGATTAGAAACGCTCGTCAGCTGTAAAAAAGAAGTTACCTTCAATTTCAGCGTTTTCATCAGAATCTGAACCATGAACAGCATTTGCATCAATTGATTTTGCATATTTCTGACGGATGGTACCTGCTTCAGCTTTAGATGGATCAGTAGCACCGATCAATTTTCTGAATTCTTCAACAGCATTATCTTTTTCCAGGATCGCAGCAACGATTGGTCCTGAAGACATGAAACCTACCAGATCATTGTAAAAAGGACGTTCTTTGTGTACTTCATAGAAAGCACCTGCTTTTTCTGGAGTAAGTTTGGTGTATTTCAAAGCAACGATTTTAAATCCTGCAGTAGTGATGTCATTGATAATAGCACCGATATGTCCGTTTGCTACTGCATCAGGCTTAATCATTGTAAATGTTCTGTTTGTACTCATGGGTTTTGTATTTTTTTCCAAAATTACGTTTTAAACAGTAAATATTATAGCTTCAAAATAAATCGACATCAATTCATCTATTTAATTATTAGCTTTGCAGCTTTAAAATATGCTATCTCTTTCAGAATTAACCGATTTATTGGCTACGCCACAAAAAATTGTCATCACTACACATCATAAACCTGATGGTGATGCCATGGGTTCTTCACTTGGTTTGTATGCCTATCTGATTCAGAAAGGTCACCATGTTAAAGTGATCACCCCCACAGATTACCCTTATTTTCTGCACTGGCTGCCCAACAATTCCGATGTCATCATTTATACCGAAAACCAACAGGATGCTGAGGTTTATGTTGCCGAAGCTGCATTGATTTTCTGCCTGGACTTTAACACCCTGAGCCGTATCAATGAACTTGGCGAACTGATCCGCGCAGCTGATGGGTACAAAGTGATGATCGATCACCACCTGGAGCCGGAAGATTTTGATGATTTCCGTCACTGGAACATCAATGCTTGTGCTGCAGCACAATTGGTGTACGACTTCATCGTTAATGTGCTGAATGATGGTGCATCTATGACCAAAGACATTGCAACCTGCCTCTATACCGGTATCATGACGGACTCAGGATCCTTCCGTTTCCCATCCGCGACCTCAACAGTTTACCGGATTGCTGCAGATCTTATTGATCTGGGTGCAGAACACTGGAGAATTCACCAGCAGGTCTATGATAATGCTACCGAAAGCCGCTTGCGATTTTTAGGCCATTGCTTAACCAACAAACTGGAGGTTTTAAGGGAGTTTAACACCGCAATCATCACCGTAAACGCTGAAGAGCTGAAGCAGTTTAACATCGTTACCGGAGATACTGAAGGCATCGTGAACTATGCACTTTCCGTAAACGGCATTAAGCTAGCAGCATTCATCATTGAACGTACCGACCGGGTGAAACTTTCACTCCGTTCCACTGGAGAGTTTCCCGCAAATGAGATCTGCAAAAAGTACTTTAATGGTGGCGGACACCGGAATGCCGCAGGCGGTGCTTCAGAAAAGAGTCTTGAGGAAACCGTGCAGATCTTCAAAGGCTTGCTGAAGGACTACGAACAGCAATTATTAGCTTAACTATTTAATAGCCGAAGATAAAACATGATGGCGCGCTGAACTGCCGCTTATCAACCACAAATCAAATAACAGTAAGAAACCATTATAAGCATACAGCTTAAAAACAACCAAAATAGGCTTATAATAGCTTCATAACATTTAAAAATCAATTTATACTAATGAAAAAAAGTTTAGTAATTCTTTGTGCAGCCGCTCTTGGATTGGGTGCATGTAACAACTACAAAGATGCGCCAGGAGGTACCAAGTACATCGTCCACAAATCCGAAGGTAAAGAGAAAATTAAAGTAGGTGATATCGTGAAATTGAACTTCATCCGCAAAAGCGAGAAAGATTCAATTATGAGCAGCACCTACGACGTAGAGCAGCCACAAATCTTCCCGGTAGCGGAAAAAATGTATGCTGGTGATATGAACGATATCCTTACCATGTTTGGAGAAGGCGATAGCGCTACCTTCAAATTGAACCTGGATACCATGGCAACCAGATCTGGTCAACCTAAACCTCCGGGCACCAAAGATACTTACATGTTGTTCACCATTAAGGTGGAGAAGGTATTGTCGAAGCCTAAGAACGAACCGGACAGCGTGTTCCTTAAGAAAGCACAAGAGTTCTTCGAAAAAGACTACCAGGCCTCTGTTGCACAACGCAAATCTGCTGAAGAAGGCAAAATCAAAAAGTACATCGCAGACAACAACCTGAAAGTGAAAACCACTGCTTCTGGTTTACAGTATGTGATCACGGCACCTGGTGATGCACAACGTGCACAACCCACAGATACGATGATGATCAACTACACCGGTCGATTTACCAACAAGAAAACAGATGGTAAAGACAATGTTTTTGATACAAGCGTGAAAGCTGATGCTGAAGCTGCCGGTAAACCATCTATGCCAGGCATGGAATATGGTCCGCGTCCTTTCCAGTTGGGTAAAGCAATCCCAGGATTTGATGAAGGTTTGAAAATGTTAGGTAAAGGTGGAAAAGCAACTTTCATCATTCCTTCCAGATTAGCTTACGGCGAAGCAGGTATGCAAGGTGGTATCCCTCCATATACACCATTGGTGTTTGAAGTGGAAATGGTTGATATCAAAAAGCCAATGTAATACACACCTGTTTCAGGTATTGAACATAAAAAAAGGGCGTCCATTGGATGCCCTTTTTTTATGTAATACGATTTAGCTTTCTGCTAACCTGATCTGTTCATCATTTTATTTCTAAGATACTTCAAGGCAAGCGTAATTTGATTTTCGACGCTGGGCTTTGATATGCCAAAGGTCTTTGCGATTTCCTGATTGCTAAGCTGGTTGACCCTGCTGAGATAAAAAATTTCACTGCATCTTTTTGGAAGCCCCTGCAGCATCGATTTAAGTTCAATTTCAAAGTCAGACTGGCTGATGCGTTCCGTTTCTTTATTGCTAACTTGATGGTCGGCTGATTCATTGTAATGCTCTACATAGGTGATTGGCGACATTTTACCTTGCTTTATCTTTTTCAGGACATGATACCGGGTGGTGATGAAGATGTAATTACGAAAGTTGTTGATGTTTAGGAACTTGCGTCTTTGCCAAAGCGTTACAAAAACATCATGCACAATTTCTTCAGCCGTATGCTCATCTTGCGTATAATAATTGGCAGTTTTAAACAGCGCAGCCCAGTGCCTGTCGTATAAGCAGGCGAACGCAGCAGAATCATCTGAAATCACTTTATTCCAGAGCTCAAGATCCGAAAGGCTAACGTTGTTCATATTTGGTATCTAAAACTACCATTTTTTCATCATGTAGAACTGACCTATCCAGATTTATACAAAATTTTCAAATTGATGTGTGTGCAGCGCTTTGGTTTACCTCTTTATCATACAACCAAATTGTATGAACCAGGAAGAATACCTAAAGCTGTATGAAAAATACATTGCAGGCCTTTGCAGTACAGCGGAAGAGGAAAAGTTGTACGCCTATATGGATGACTTCAAAATGTTGGATGCCGATGAGGCAGCAGATGAAGTCGGAGCCTCAAAACGCAAGGACCAACTCTTCCAGCAAATCAATCGAACCATTCAGCATTCCGATAAACCGCTAAGAATACATTTTAACTGGATGAAGTATGCCGCAGCAGTGTTTTTAATCCTTGGTGCAGGCTTTTTGTTTTTTGATAACCAAAAGCCCCAGCCGGCAGGTTTAAATTTCCAGAAACAGGTCGCAAAAGCTAAATTGCCCATCACGCCGGGCCGTAATACAGCGACCCTAACCCTTTCAGATGGTGTTGTTGTAGACTTAGCCCAGGCCGGAAACGGTACAATTGCCAGCGCCGAAGGTGCACGGGTACAGAAATCAGGAGATGGTTCCATCATTTACCAGGCATCAGGAAAAAATGGCGACACCGAAAGTTTCAATACCATCAACGTTCCCGCAGGTGGTCAGTACAAGGTGGTTCTGCCAGATGGCACAGCTGTTTGGCTAAATGCCTTGTCCAGGCTGACGTATCCAACAACGTTCAGTGGCAAGACCCGCGAAGTAAAACTGGAGGGAGAGGCCTATTTTGAGGTCGCCAAAAACGCAGCGAAGCCATTCATTGCAAGAGTAGACGATATGAGGGTTACCGTATTGGGTACCCATTTTAACATCAATGCCTATGACAAACGGCGATATAAGACCACGCTTGTAGAAGGATCAGTACAGCTGAGCCAGTCGGCCAGAGTAGCATTGCTTAAGCCAGGGCAGCAGGGCGTAGTAGACCCGGAAAATGAAAACATCAAAGTCGCTTCCGTAAACGTGAATAAAATTGTGGCCTGGAAAAACGGCTATTTCATGTTCCAGGACGATAGCATCAAAGATATCATGGCGCAGATCAGCAGGTGGTATGATGTAGAAGTTGAATTTGAAGGCAGCATGCCAACCAAGACCTTCGGAGGTATTTACTCCAGAAATAAAGACATCAATGAATTGCTCAAAGGACTGGAACTTACAGGTCTTGTCCGCTTTAAGATTGAAGGAAGGAGGATTGTTGTTATGGCCTAGGTTTACCAGATCAATCAGGCCGGTATTTGTCCCCGCCCGGACCGAATGTTGAAACAACATGGAAATGATCAGGGGTCGCACAATGATAGATAAAATCTTAAATCACTAACCAAATGTATATAAATTTTACTGCGTCAAACAGGAGCCAATCCTGTGTAAAGCTTAGAATTTGCCGTATGATGAAGCTTACCTGTATCCTGCTGCTGGCGGTATTACAAGTAACTGCAAAGACCTACGCGCAGAAGATAAGCTTGAAATTCAAAGATGCGCCTTTAGAAGATGTGCTGCTGAATATCAGACAGCAAAGCGGATTTGATTTCTTGTATAGTTCAGAGCTGCTGACCCAAGCCAAGCCTGTAACTTTAAACCTAAAAGATGCCTCCATTGAAGAGGCACTGAAACTTTGCGTAGCAGGACAACCTTTTACGTATCAGATCAATCAGAAAACGGTTACACTGACCCCAATAAAGCTTAGTAAGCAGCAGAATCTTACGGTAACCGGAAGGGTAACCGATCGCACCAACCAAGCTTTGCCCGGGGTAAGCATCCGGGTAAAAGGAGCCAATATCGGCACCATTACCGATCAGGATGGCCGCTACAGGATCACTGTACCGGCAACCACAAGTGTTCTGGTATTTTCCTACATCGGTTATGAAACTCTGGAAAGAACCGTGAACAACCAGCAACAGATCAATGTTACGCTGGCAGAAAATGCTCAGGCCTTGAGTGATGTTGTGATTGTAGGTTATGGTACGCAGCGCAGAACCAGCGTTACCGGCGCGGTTGACCAGATCAGTGCAGCTGCTTTAGAAGGTAAACCTGCAATGAATGCCACACAAGCGCTACAAGGTGTATCGCCAAACTTAATTGTACAACAGCGGAATGCAGAACCTGGCGGTGCCATCAATCTGAACGTCAGAGGTGTCGGTACCATGGGCGACAACAGCCCCTTGGTGGTCATTGATGGTATTGTTGGCGGAGACATCAACCTGTTGAACCCATCAGATATCCAATCCGTATCCGTTCTTAAAGATGCCGGTAGCGCAGCCATCTATGGATCGCGTTCCTCAAACGGCGTAATCCTGGTTACAACCAAACAAGGGAGTAAGAACTCCGGCACTAGGGTTACCTTAAATGCACTTACCGGTGTTCAGGTGCCCCACATCTTATACAAGCCGGTGCAGGGTTATGAAAATGCGATCTTACGCAATGAAGCAAACGTAAATGCCGGATTAACGCCAATCTACAGTCCGGAGCAAATCAGGGACTTTCAATCCCGTGGCGATGAGCAATGGTTTTTAAACGGCATCCTTAAAAACGCCTTGCAGCAAAATCATAATGTTAGCCTGTCTGGCGGAAATGCCAACTCCAGCTACCTGGTTTCTGTGGGTTACGCCGATCAGGAAAATAACCTTGTTGGGCAGAACTTCGGATTGAAGCGCTACAACTACCGCATTAACATGAATAACGAGTACGGTAAATTTAAGTTGACCAGCATCTTATCGTATGCCAAAACGCAGATCAACGATCATTCCTCCAGTACCTCAACCCTAATCGTGGATGCAGGGCGTGTACCTACCATCTTTAAGATGAAGGATGAGCAAGGTCGCTACCTTACCAATGAGGTTTTGGCGGAGTTCAATCCCTTAGGCCAGCTAGAAAAAGGCGGATACCGGAAATATGATAACGACAACCTTTTTGGAAGTCTGAATGCGGAATTTGCCGTTACCGATTTCCTGAAATTACGTGCAGTCGTTGGTGGTACCTTAACCGCAAATCATCTTTTCGCAAGAACCTTGCGTGTGGACTATTATCCTCAGGGTACTTCTGGTGCAGACCGCAACACCAATGATGAGAATACCAAAAATCTGTTCCTGAACACCCAGTTCCTGGCAGAGTTTAATAAGACCTTCGCACAGAAACATGCAGTTAATGCTTTGCTTGGTGTTTCGAACGAATCCACCAATAATGAAGAGAACAGACTGTACCGGAGGTTTACGGATCCGGAGCTTGGTACACCAATCACGGAAACGGTAATTGATCCAAACTCCTCGAACACCAATCAACGGACAAATGAAAGTAGCCTGAACTCTCTTTTTGGTAGGGCCGGTTACTCCTTTGATGATAAGTACTACGGACAGGTCGACTTCCGTGTAGATGGCTCTTCAAAATTCAGTAAGCAAAATCGCTGGGGCTTTTTCCCGGCCATCTCTGCTGGTTACCGCATCAGTCAGGAGGACTTTATGGAGAACTACCGTCAGCGTTTCGGAGATCTGAAGATCCGTGGTTCCTACGGTATTCTGGGAAATCAGAATGTGGGTAATTACCAGTTCCAAACCACGTATTTCAGCTTCCAAAATGCTTATGCCTTCAACAATAGTGTCGTAAGCGGTACAGGTTTTAACTTTGCCAATCCGGACATCCGTTGGGAGCGGGCATCCACGTTCAATATTGGTGTAGATGCAACCTTCTTCAAAAATAGCCTTACCGTATCGGTCGATTACTTTGATAAAGTTACCCGCGATATCCTTGTTGCGCCGGTGGTGCCAGGAATTTTCGGTACCTCACTGCCAGACTTTAACTCTGCAAAAATGCAGAACCGGGGCTGGGAAGCTAGCATTAACTATCGGATTTCCGGCGACAAGTTCAATCATCAGATCGGCCTGAATGTTGGCGATTCTAAGAATAAGGTTCTGGATTATGGCGGCCGTGAGCGGATCTCATCTTCCGATGAAATGCAGTTCATCATACGTGAAGGCTTGCCGTTTAACTCCTATGTAGGCTTAAAAACCGATGGCTATTTCCAGAATATAGATCAGGTAAATAGTGGTCCAAAGCCGGAGGGTATCTCTGTTTTACCAGGTGATATCCGTTATGTGGATGTAAATAAAGATGGGGTGATCAATGATCGTGACCGCTTTGTGCTGGGTAATGCCTTCCCGCGACTCACGTTCGGTGTGACTTACGCGGTAAGCTTCAAGAACTTCGATGCAAACATCTTTATCCAGGGTGTAGGCAGACGTGATGCATTCATCCGCGGTGAGATGGTAGAGCCATATCACTTTAACTATGGCCAGGTAATGTATCAGCACCAGCTGGATTACTGGACACCAACAAATCCCGATGCACGTTACCCACGTCTTGCGGCAAACGGTAGCCAGTCTAACGCAAACAACTACAGAAGAGGCTCTGATGCATACCTTTACGATGCCTCTTATGCCCGTTTGAAGAACCTGCAGATCGGATACTCACTTTCAACCGAAACCGCTAAAAAGATCGGTATGCAGAAGCTCAGGATATATGCTTCAGGGCAGAACTTGCTAACCTTTTCTAAACTGAAATTCTTAGATCCGGAGAATACCGAGTTTAACAACAACCTCAGTAATTCAGGTGCAAATAGTGCGCGTGCGTATCCAACACCGATATACATAGGAATGGGTCTGGATGTAACCTTTTAATCTATTAACATGAAATCAATAAAACACATAAGTTGGGTAGTGCTGCTGTTTCTAACAACAATAACTTCCTGCAAAAAGCTGGATCTGGTGCCAACCGACCGTTTCACGGATGTGAACTACTGGACCTCCACCGAGAAAGCCAACAGCATTCTCAATACGGCATATTCTCAAATGTTCAACAGCAGCAGGTTTTTCCTGAACGAAGCCTTGTCCGACAATGCCTATAATGGCAGGGGTGATAATGAAGGTGTAGCCTCTATTGCTTCCGGGACATACGACGCTTCACTGGGCAGAATAAAAAGTGAGTGGAATGATCATTACAGCGGGATCAAGACCTGCAACCTCTTTTTAGATAATGTAGACCGGATCGAAAATATGGATCCTGCTTTAAAAGCCCGTATGAAAGGCGAAGCAAGGTTCCTTCGTGCATTTCAATATTTTCAATTGATGACCTGGTTTGGCGATGTGCCTTTGTTTGATAAGGATATTACCCTTGAAGAGTCGCTTTCCATCGGTCGTAGTCCAAGAGCAGAGGTGCTTGCCTTTATCTTAAGCGAACTTGATGCTGCAATCGAAGCGCTGCCGCTGAACACCGCGTATGCACAGGCAGATCGCGGCAGGATCACCAAAGGTGCAGCCTTAGGACTAAAAGCCAGGGTATACCTGTATGAAGGCCGCTGGCAGGATGTTGCGACAACCTGTGAAGCCATAATGAGTGGCAATAATGGCAGCTACAGCTTGTTCAATTCCTATGCAGGTTTGTTTTTACCACAAAATGAGAACAATTCAGAAGTACTGCTCGACTTCCAGTTCGATCCGGTGAACAGGACCTACAATCACCTGTTTGATTTTGTGCCAATTTCTGTTGGCGCCCGTTTAAATGCGCTTGCGCCTACACAGGAACTTGTAGATAGTTATCTGATGACTAATGGAAGGACAATCAACCAGGCAGGCTCAGGCTATGACGCGGAAGATCCTTATGTAAACCGTGATCCAAGAATGACCGCGACAATTGTTTACCATAACTACAACTGGACCCGACCAGATGGCACCAGCAAAACCATTTACATTAAACCAGGAACAGATCCGGATGATACCAAGATGGATGAGTATGCTGCAGGTGGGGTAAGTTCTCCGACAGGCTATTACCTGCGTAAGTACTATGATCCAACCTCTTTAACCAACTTCGTCTCCGGACTAAACCTTATTCTGATCCGCTATGCCGATGTTTTGCTGATGTATGCGGAAGCCAGAAATGAGCTTGGTACCATGGATGAGTCTGTCTGGAACCAAACGCTGCGTGCACTGCGTAACCGGGCTGGATTTGTGGATCCTGTGGCGCTTAACTTCAATGCTTCGCTTGGGCAGGATGGCTTAAGAACGGCGATCCGCAATGAAAGAAGAACAGAGCTCGCTATGGAGGGTCTGCGCATATTCGATATTAGAAGATGGAAAACTGCTGAAGTGGTGCTAAACGGTTGGTCACATGGTGCCAAATACGGCCCGGCTTCAATCGATAATGGCTATATCCGCGCTAATCTACGTGTTTTTGATCCTGGAAAACACTACCTATGGCCAATTCCAAGAGATGAAAGAAACCTGAATCCAAACCTTCAACAAAATCCAGGCTGGTAACACATAAACCTATCAATATTAAGATCATGAAAAATAATTTCTCTAAAATATTTCAAGCTGGCCTGATGGTGCTGGCTGTTGTAACCGGGTGTAAGAAAGACGATACCCTAAAACATACGCAGGTTTCGGCCGTGAATACCTTGTTTGCACCTGCAAATGAGGCCTCCCTGAAGCTAGATCCTAAAGCTGGTTCGACCGACTTCGAATGGGAGCAGGCACGTGCCGAGGATGGCGGAGTTGTTCAGTATGAAGTGGTATTCGACAAAGTTGATGGCGACTTTTCAAAACCATTATATTCTTACCCTTCGGAGGGGAACGGTCTCTATAACAGATTGACTTTGACCCATGCTGAAATGAACAAAATTGCTGCAAGCGCAGGAATAGAAGCGCTGGCAAAAGGCAAGATCAAATGGACCGTACGTTCCTCGAAAGGGATCAACGTGAAAGCGGCAGCTGAAAACCGCACGCTGGAGCTGGAGCGCCCGGCCGGCTTCGCTGAAATACCTTCAGACTTATTCCTGACCGGTGCAGCATCTGAGGGTGGTGATGACCTGTCCAAAGCTGTTCGCTTTAAGAAGACCGCTACAGGCGTTTTTGAGATCTATACGGCGTTGAAAAATGGTAGCTACCACTTCAGTGATGCAAATTCTGGCTCGCCGAAAACCTTCTCCGTAACCAACTCGACATTAATTGCAGATGGAAGTACAGAGATGACCGGAGGTCCTAAGGTAATGCGTATCCGGGTAGACTTTAATACCGCATCGGCAAACTTTACCGAAATCGAATCCTTTAATGTATTCTTATCCGGCGACAATAAGGTGATCTTCAGTCTGCCTTATGTGGCTAATGGCATTTTCAAGGCAGTAGATCAGCCGGTGGTATTTAAGAGTGAGTCCTGGGGTAGGGACGAGCGGTACAAGCTGCAGATGAAAGTTAAAAAGGAAGATGGTGCTCAGGATACAGAATGGTTTGGAAGCACCAACCTGGATAATCAGGCGCCAACTGCTTCTACACCTCCGGCGTATTTCAACGTTGTACCGGTTAACAATTCACAATATGACTACTCGTTTAAGTTTTACAAAGATGCAGACAACAAGAACGTTGACATGGAAGTGTTCTTCCAGGCAGAGGGCGTTTACACGCATAAGGTAACGGTAAAATAGGCATATGAAAAAGATGGTAAAAATCATGATGGTATCCGGCGTTATTGCCGGATCCATCGGCTTTGTCTCCTGTAAAAAGGATGTATTTCCCTTGTATGGAGACGAAATTATAACGGTAGATTACAACTATAGTGCACTTGCAGATTCTGTACAGCAGCAGACCTACAAAGTTTTCCTGTCATCAAATGCAAATTACTTTGTGCAGAACAATCAGGGGAATTCAACTTTTCACTATTGGCCAAATGCCCATATGCTCGATGTTATGGTTGATCAGTACCTCAGAACAAAAGATCAGAAGTATGTGGCACAGATGAAGGCCTTGCTTTCAGGCATAAAAGCGGAGAACAACAATGTTTTCCCAAATAACTTCTATGATGATATGGGCTGGCTCGCATTATCAAGCTTAAGGGCGTTCGATGTCACCAAGGATCAGGCCTACACAGAAGCGACCGACGTGTTATGGACCGACATGAAGAAAGGTATTTCGAATGTGATGGGGGGTGGTATGGGCTGGACCAAGGACAGGCCAAACTTCAAAAACACGCCGGCAAACGGACCTGCGATTATCCTGGCAGCAAGATTATACCGCCTGCAGCAAAAACAGGAAGATCTTGAAACAGCTAAATCACTTTATGCCTGGTTGAAATCCACGCTTGTAGAGCCTGGAACTTTCCGCATCTACGATGGTATCAACTATGACGGAAATGGGGAACTTGCAAAGAATAAATACACTTATAACTATGGTTTATTCATCGGTGCAGGCTTGGAACTCTATAAAACGACAAAGGAGCGCAACTATTTGGATGATGCCATTAAGACTGCAAATGCTGCCATCGGCGATATTGAGCTTGCACCAGGTGGAATCCTGAAAGATGAAGGTCAAGGTGATGGTGGTTTATTCAAAGGGGTCTTCATCAGGTATCTGACTTTGTTAATTAACGAACCTGATGTGTCAGCTACGGACCGCGCTAAGTATGTTCAGTTTATCAAGTTTAACGCACAGACTTTGTACACCAAGGGCATTAGTCGTCCGGCTTTAATGATCAGTCCGGCCTGGGACAAGGCTCCTGGTGCCAGCACGGATTTTACCACGCAGTTGAGTGGAATGATGTTGCTTGAAGCTGCTGCGGAGTTGAAAAACGCGGGAATTCTTGAATAAAACGTCTACTATAATCCGTAGATTCGTGTAAACAGAAAGGGCGTCCATTGGACGCCCTTTCTGTTTAATTCAACTTCACTATTTTGTGATGATCTCGATTTGTCCTCCTTTTTGGAAGATCTCATGTGGTACGAAGTACCCCTGAATAGCTTTTCCATTTACTTTGATGGAAGTGATCGCGCGACCTTTGTTGGGCTTTTTGATCGTCACCATCTTGCCGTTGCTGCTGCGCCATTTTACCTCGTCAAAAAGTGGTGCAGTAACAATATACTCCGGATCAGTAGCCGAGAACGGATACAGTCCTAAAGAACTGAATACATACCAGGCCGACATCTCACCCGCATCATCCATTCCGCTGAGTGCCAGTCCTTCTTCTCCAATGCCGTACAGCGTATTCATGATCGTATCCAGGATCTTCTGCGATTTCTCTGGCTTGCCGATAAAATGGTAGGAGAACGGTGCTTCATGATCCGGTTGATTGCCATGGCAATATTGACCAATGAAGGTCTCTACGTTTCTGGCAATATGTTTTGGGTTCCATGGCACGGTAAACAAGGAGTCCAGCTTGGATTCAAAACCTTTCTCCCCGCCGTATAGGGCAATAAGGCCTTTCATATCATGCGGCGCAAAGAAGGATACCTGCCAAGCATTTGCCTCACGGTACATATATTCATAATATGGGTACTGCGGATCGAAGGGGCTGATCCAATCGCCATTCGCCAACCTGCCCCGCATAAACCGCGTAGAAGGATCAAACATGTTCTTGTAGTTCTTAGAACGGGCCATAAGGATCTTGTAGTTCGCGGAATCACCGAGTTTCTTTGCCATCTGTGCCAGCGAATAATCATCATAAGAATACTCTAATGTCTTAGAAACACCAGCACTGGCTTTGGTCTCTACATGCGGATTCTTGATGTCAGGGTCAGAAATGAAACCTTTCTCAATGTACTCTGCGATGTGCGGGCGTGCTCCGCCTGGGACATTGGCATTCTTCAAAAGGATCTCGTAGGTTCCTTTAACGTCGAAGTCGTCTATACCACGCAAGTAAGCGCCAGTGATGGAAGAAGCACCATGGTCGCCATGGAAGAATGTTGGTATGAAGCCAGTTTTGTCGCCAACTTCTTTCATGGATTTAATCACATCTAAAGTCACCTTGGGCGAAATCATGCCCAGGAGCACGTCCTTATTCCGGTAGGTATCCCATAATGAAGGTTCGGTATAATAGTTGTAATCTGCCTTAGCTTTGTTGTGTTTGGCATCCGTAAATTCACCATTAACATCGCTTCGTAATGCTGGCCATAAAAACGAACGGTATAAGGAAGAGTAAAGCATTTGTTTCTGCTTCTCGGTTCCACCTTTTACCTGTATGGTTGACAGCAACGACTCCCATTTTTTCGTGCCTTCTGAAGCGATCTGGTTGAAGTTTTTATTACCGATCTCGGCTTCCAGGTTTTGCTTGGCATTTTCTGCACTCACGAATGATAAGCCAATCTTCAGTTCAACCGGACCATTGCCGCCGTTTGCTAAATGTACCAGTGCATAGCCAGTTTGCTTACCTTCCCCTTGTTTTTCCAGCTTGCTGATATTGGTGTTTAAGACGGCATAGAAAAAGATCTTTTCTCCGGTTTGCTGATAACCTTTAATGACGTTGTTACCAACTTGTTCGATACTCCAATTAGAGATCCTGTTGTTTGCCCTGGCTAAATCGAACAGGATTTGTCGATTGTTGTTATCCTTGAATTCATATTTATGATACCCGGCCCGCAGGGTGGAGGTGAGGCTAACGTTAACGTTATAGTCGTCCAGATAAACCTGGTAGAAACCCGGCGCAGCGCTTTCTTTTTTGTGGGAAAAAGTAGAGCCGAATTTGAATCCTTTATTCAACGAAGCTAAATTCTTACCCGGGTTGGATACTGGGAGCACGGGAATATTGCAGAGATTCCAATGGCCTTTATTGGTGTGCGTAAAGGCATAGATCACGTTGTCTTCATATTCATATCCGGCACCAGAGCCATACTCCGTCATCGGACTGAGCTGTACCATCGCGTTAGGCAGTGAACTGCCCGGGAAAGTCAAGCCTGCCCAGGATCTCCAGCCTTCTGGGAGTTCGTAGCCCAGGATCTTAGGGTCTGTGAGTGGATAGGTTCCGATAAAAGTATTTACATACTTGGTGTAAGCGGTAGTTTGGCTTTTACCTGTGAGGGAGGCGGTCAAAATAATTGTAGCGGCGAGTAAGCTCTTTCGAAAATAGTTCATCATGTTTATTTTTTGGTTAGTTATTCGGCAGTGTTTTTAGCATACGCAATTGACTTAGTGTATAAGTTAATAAGCAGGAAGCTATTTGTTATACTCTATTTTCACCGTAGCATAAAGGCTTCTAACTTCCATTTCAGCTAGCACCTCCATTCAAATATGGAGTTTTCCGACTAATTAAAACAGACCAAAGTAAGCTTTACTATACGTCGGTATTGCGATCAACATTCATTCGATGTTAAAGCAGCATTACTCTGCTGTCTGTCATAAAAATGTTACGCCTTGAACTTCGGTTGATCTTGTACATCAAGGATATAATTCCCTCCTTTGAGTTTAGTAAAACGTTTTATCTCTCTTGTAACATGGATTTATGTAAAGTGTAAACTTGTGTGTAGCAGGGAAGACGTTGTCAGAAAAGTAAACCAAATTTAATTCGGTATGAAAAAAAGTTTTATCAAACTTATTAAACCAGGGCCGGTAATGATCGCAGGAAGTGTGTTGCTCGGTTTGGGCTTCAATCACTCTGGTGTTTTTGCCGCGCACATTAACATCGAACGCAGTGCTACGTTCAGCACCAAAACTGGGCAGGCGCAGATCCAGGTTCAGGGTGTTGTTCGAGACGAAACAGGACAGCCAGTTCCGGGGGTAAGTGTAAAAATCAAAGGAACTACTACTGTTGTGGCGACAGATGCAAATGGACGATTTAGCATTGCAGCACCCGCTACAACATCTGTATTAGTATTTACTTTCATCGGCTATGATGCTCAGGAAGTGACTGTTGGGAACCGGACAAACATCACGGTGAATTTAAAACCTAGTTCAACAACACTGGAAACGGTAGACGTAGTGGCAGTGGGTTATGGCACGCTGAAACAAAAAGAAGTTACCTCTGCTGTAAGTCATGTTGGTGCAGAAGATTTTAGGCAAAGTGGTTCTAGAAATCCACTAGATCTTATTCAGGGTAAGGTTCCAGGTCTGGTTTTAACCAGAACTTCTGGTTCTAACCCAAATAGTGCTGTTGATGTACAATTGAGAGGAGCTATCACAGTGACCGGTAGCTCAAGTCCCTTGTTTGTAATCGACGGTATTCCAGATGCGAACCCAGATCTACTGCAACAAGATGACATAGAATCTATTGATGTGTTGAAAGATGGATCTGGTGCAGCAATATATGGTACACGCGCGAATGCGGGTGTAATCATCATTACGACTAAGAAGGGTAAAGCAGGACCACCAGCGTTTAACTATTCCTCTTACTTCAGAAAAGAGTACCTGAATAACAGACCAGATTTTTTAACGGCGGACGAATACCGTCAGAAAATTGCTTCGGGAGAAATCAAACAGGAGGACTTTGGTAGTAATACGGATTTTTATGATGCGCTGGTCAATCACGGTAACCTATCGCAAAATCACAATCTGTCTATGTCAGGTGGTTCTGAAAAAAGCAGCTATCGTGCAAGTATCAACTATAGAGACTTACAGGGGGTTGCCTTGGAAAATGGCCGAAAAGAGTATACTGTTCGCTTAAACATCAATCAAAAAGGCTTCAATGATCGCCTAAGCGCCCAGTTCAACATTGCCAGCAATTTCAATAATGCAAATATGCTGGGCGGCGGCGGCTGGGAAAGTGAGGCAGCCAAAAACCCGACCTTAAGCAATTTCAATCCAGACGGTTCGTTCCGTTACGACCAGTTGAGTACAAATGAGTATGCGCGTTTGTTCATGGAAACCAACAGGCGTAAGCAACAGACGACCTCCGCAGATGCAAAATTTGATTTGGACATCATAGACGGCTTAAAGGCATCCGTGTTTGGATCGGTAACTCGAGACAGTAGAAATGACGGTGCTTATCGCTACAAAAACAGTGAGTTTTCACTTGAGAACGAGGATGAGAATTTTCGGGGCGGCGGATACGCTTCAAGAGGAAGTGATTTGAGTCAACGTTTTGCCCTTGAGCCAACCTTGCAATTCAACAAAACTATTGCGGAAGTACACAGTATTAACGCTGTGGCTGGATATAGCTATCGTTATGAGCTCAACGAAGGATCGTCAGCATCCAATATGGGCTTTATAAACGACCTATATCATGAGGATAAACTAGATGAGGGAACAGCTTTGGCCCTTGGGAAAGCGTCAATGGACAGTTACAAAAATGATAATACCTTGGTTGCGTTTTTCGGTAGGGTAAACTATGCCTTCAATAATAAATATCTCGCACAGTTTATCTTGAGACGTGAAGGTTCATCTCGCTTTGGAGCTAACAATAAATGGGGTAATTTTCCGGCGGTTTCCGTGGGATGGAACCTTTCTGAAGAGGATTTCTTAAAGGACTCTAAGACGATTAATTACCTTAAATTCCGAGCAGGCTATGGTATTACAGGAAACAGTGGTTTTGCGAACAATGCGTCAAGGGTAACCCTTGGCGGTGGAGGGAGATACCTGTTTCCTGATGGAAAATATTATGAAACTTATGGACCAAGTAGAAATCCAAATCCAAACCTTAAATGGGAGACGAAAAGAGAACTTAACCTAGGTTTAGATTTCCGAATGATGGACAATAAACTTAGTGGATCCGTCGATGTATTTAAGCGGACAACGAAAGATCTATTAGATACCTATATCACTCCACAACCACCATATGTTCAGTCTACAATCTACGCTAACGTAGGTCAGATTTCTTCGAAGGGTATTGAACTTGCGTTAAGTTACGCGGCCATCAAAAAGGGAGATTTCAGCTGGGATATTGATGTAACGGCAAGCACGCTGAAGAATACCCTAGATTCATACTCGAATGACCTTTTTAAGGTTACCTCAAAAACCTTTGGAGAAATTGGAGGGGCAGGAGCGTTGGGAGATGCAATCACGACCTATGAAGGCGGTTCACTTGGCGAATTCTGGGGTAAAAAATTCGCAGGCTTCACTGAAGATGGTAAATGGTTGTTTTACAATAGGAATGGAGAAGCTGTGAGGAATGACCAAATTCGTACTGGAACCGATTTAGCAACTACTGACTATGTAAAACTTGGAAATGCGATTCCTAAGTACTACGCTTCATGGAACAACAATTTCCGATACAAGCAATTCGATCTTCGTATATTCCTGAGAGGTAAGTTTGACTATAAGATTCTAAATACAACAGCACTGACCTACGGAAACAAAAACTGGTCTGGTAACCTGCTGCGTGAGACTTTCACCAAGCACAATCAGATCGACGATACTTACATGTATTCCGACTACTACCTTGAAGAAGGTACAAATGTCAAAATCGATGAGGTCACTCTGGGCTACAGTTTCAAGCTAAATTCCAAATGGGCTAAAAGTGCAAAAATCTATGCTACCGGACAGAATTTAGCAACCATAACAGGTTATTCAGGAAATGATCCTGACTTTGTAAGGGATACCGGCTTGGGACCCGGTGTTGATAATCGTGGTGCTTACCCAAGTACCCGTTCCTTCCTAATTGGATTAAATGTTGGATTTTAAGCAATCGAAAAATGAAGAGTAAATCAATTATATATCTGGGTCTTGTTGCTGCGTTAGGCTTTACGAGTTCATGTAAAAAACAACTTGAAGAAAATGCTTATGATGAGCTACTTACAGATAATTTTTATAACAATAAAACTGAGGTTGTTTCTGCGGTTCTACGGCCTTATACCCATGCGAATGCTTGGGTTACCCCATCTGGTCAAGATGGCTGGTGGAGGGCTGCTGAATTGTCTGCAGATCAGCTTGCCTGGCCTACAAAAGGCCGCCATGGGGAAGATGGTGGTAAATGGAAGCGTTTACATTATCATACCTGGACCAATGATGAGGGCGGACTGAACAATGCATGGTCCTTGATGTATTGGGGCATGGGACTTTGTAATGATGCCATCGAGAACATTGAAAAAAGAGACATTAGCACTATGGGATTAACAGCGGAAGAAAAAGCTTCCTATTTGGCTGAACTAAAGTTGCTAAGAGCATTTCACTACCTGAAATTAATGGATTTGTTTGGCAATATTCCGATCGTCACTAAAGTTGGTGAACCTGCAAGACCGGAAACCATGCCTCGTCAGGAAGTTTTTAACTTCATCGAAAAAGAGATAAACGAAAATATTGCTGCTGCACCAAAACATTCACGGGCTACGTTAGGCCGCATGAGTCAGGCGGGTGGATATGCAATGTTGGTGGAGTTGTATCTGAATGCTGAGGCCTGGACGGGCACACCACGCTGGGATGATTGTATTGCTGCTGCTAATAAATTGATTAATGGTGATGCAGGCGGACAAAATGGTACAATGCAACTAGATCCTAACATTTTTGATCAGTTTAAAACCACTAATGATCTTTCAAAAGAAACCATTTTCTCTATCGCATATGATTACAAGGTAGCTAATTTCGCCCCATCATGGCCAAGTGAATTCTATCACTTTCAACAACGTGACATCTATGGCGGTGGTAGGAATGGTAATGATGGAATCGTAGTGGTACCTGGTGTTTACACAACTTTTCCGGATCAAGATCTAAGAAAATCAAACTGGCTATTGGAAGGGCCAATGGTTAAGTTTTCCGATGGCGTAACACCGGTTTTAGCATCTGAAGAATACAGCGGTAAACAGTTGGTGTTTGTAGACAACATTCAGCGGAATAAGGAAGGATCGACCGTCTCTAATATGAGCGAAGGGGAGGAAAATAGTGGCGTGCGTTTCAATAAATATAAATTGGGTAA
Source organism: Pedobacter sp. SAFR-022 (assembly GCF_051965375.1). Taxonomy (NCBI): domain Bacteria; kingdom Pseudomonadati; phylum Bacteroidota; class Sphingobacteriia; order Sphingobacteriales; family Sphingobacteriaceae; genus Pedobacter; species Pedobacter sp. SAFR-022. Next base: position 407,611 of record NZ_JBQCME010000001.1, on the reverse strand, counting down.
TCAAGTGAGTGGGCCCAATGGAATTGAACCTGACCCGAACTACAACAACACCGACTGGAACATCTACCGCCTTACCTGGATCTACTTCGCAAAAGCAGAAGCGATCATGCGTAAAAATGGCGGCGTTGCAAACCAGGAAGCTGTTGACCTGATCAACACTTGCAAAAAACGTGCTTATACCGCTGAAGATTGGGCTGTTCCAGGTGTAGCTTACACCCCAACAACCCTGACCTTGGACGAGTTGCTTGCAGAAAGAGGTCGTGAGTTCATCTTCGAAGGTTTCAGGAGAGATGACCTGATCCGCTTCGGCAAATTCACTACCGCTTCATGGTGGGATCACCAGCCTTCAAATCCAACAAAGGCTTTATATCCGATTCCACAAAGACAACTTGATTTAAACAGTGCCCTGAAACAAAATCCAGGCTACTAGTCAAAAGCTAATACCATTAATGGCGGCTGTTCATGTAAAAATGAACAGCCGCTTTTATTTGCCTCCGACACAAGCTGTCATGTCCTCCTGATTTAAAACACATCAAACGCAGTTCAAACACACAGCTGTGTGCGCTTGGTGTGCGGTTGATGTGCGGTTGATGTGCGTGTGCTGTGCGTTTCATGTGGGGCTGTCCTATCCTAATATAGCTATACTTGTTTATCTGTTAATTCTAATGTGGCTATACACCTGGATTTGTTATTCCTGTTTGAGTTATACACGCTGTATTTTTCACTTTATTGCGCGTTCTGGGTTTCCATCTTTTTTTAAGTTCGCCACTGACCAAATGGGCTTGTTTGGGGGTTAGGTAATCGCAACTCGCATGTGGTCTGAGCGTATTGTAAACTTCAATGTTAGCACGGATTTTTTTGGTCGTTTCCTTGAAGCCAGTTTTTGAACTATACAGGTCGAACTCGCCTTTCAGGATCCCATTCACCCGTTCCGCAATGGCATTCTCATAAGGATCACCGTTTTCGGTCATGCTGATGGCAATGTTATTGTCTGTAAGCAGATCGACATATTGCTTGCTGCAGTACTGGGTACCCCGGTCCGAGTGATGGATGAGTGGCTGGTTGGGGTACATACGGCTCTCCAAAGCCATTTGTAAAGCGTCTGCACAACCTTGAGCTGCCAGATCCAGTCTGAATGCCCATCCTACAATTTGCTTTGAATAAGCATCAGTAACCAGGCTTAGGTATCCCAGCGTTTATTTAGCTGGATATAAGTGATGTCACTCACCCAAAGTTGCTCCGGACGATCGATCTTCATGTCTTTAATCAGGTTGTTGTATTTATGCATCCAGTGCCTAGAATTGGTGGTTACGACCTTTCTTTTTCGCCTTCTGATCAGCATACCATGGCTTCGCATCAGATCAAACATATAATCCCGTCCGACCTTAATGTTGTGCCCGGCAAGTTGTTGCTCAATGATGTGCCATAACTTCATGGTGCCAATTCTTTTCTGCGTTTTGCGGATCACAGCGACATGCTGCAGGATAATCTCATCTTTTAATCCCTCATCCTGAACCCGCCACTGGTGATCATAATAGGCATGCCTTGTTTTGCAAAACAGTCTGCATAATGGCTTAATCCTTTGTTTAGGGAAGTCCTGCTTCATTCTTCTGACTGCTTGGCACCAGACTTTTTTCTGATATCCACTTTAAGCTGTTCTTCGGCGATATCGATCATGGTATCGAGTGCTTTGATCTTCATGTTGGCGAACTCCAACTCTTTTTTAAGCGCTTTGATGGCTGCGCTTTCCGATTGATCTGTCTTTTTCTTAGCCATATCCGTAGGTTTAGATACACTAATTTCAACATTTTCTTCCTTAAAAGCCTTGATCCACTTCTTAATAAGTCCTGGCGAGGTAACTTGATAGGCTACAGCCGCTTGCTTAATGCTCATGCCAGCTGCTACTGCTCTCACAACTGAGCGCTTATGCGCAACACTAAAGTCCTTACGAACGGAACTTGCTCCATAATTTTTCAACCAGGCGCACAAGGTGCAACTGGCCATTCCATACTGTTCAACCAGTACTTTTCTTGGAACACCTTGTTCTACAAGACTGACAATGTGCGCAATTAAACGCTTGTCAAATGGCTGCTGATTACTTGTTCTAACTGCAAGGTTAGATACTGTTTCTACTGTTTCCATACACTTGTTTTTGTGTATAGCTTTTTTAGGAATCGACCAGCTGGTGCCCTGCTATTACCCCGCAGCGCCCCTCATTTTACTGCCGATAGCTGCGCTCAAAAAATGCACAAGTTCCTCCTCGCAACGAACTTAATCGCCGCAGATTATATTCTTTCAAATATTTTTATAGATTTGTTTATATGTCCACAAAAGCGCACTCTATAAAAGATATTGCTGCAAAGGCAAATGTTTCCATTACTACCGTGTCCTTCATTTTAAATGGGAAAGCCGTAGAACGGAACATCAGCAAAGCCGTAATTGAGCGTGTAGAAGCTATTGTGGAGGCCGATGGTTACAAACCCAACCAAATCGCCAGGAGCCTGCGTACCGGGAACTCCCAGATCATAGGGCTCATTGTCGAGGACATTGCCAACCCTTTTTTCGCGGGTATTGCCCGGTTACTGGAAGACAAAGCTTACAAGAAAGGTTATAAGATCATTTACTCCAGTACCGAAAATCAGGCAGGTAAAACGCGCGAGTTAATCCACCTTTTCAAATCGAGGCAAGTGGATGCCTATGTCATTGCACCTGCCCAGGGTGCGGAAAAGGATATCCAAAGTATTATCAACGATGGTAAACCCGTCGTGCTGTTCGACAGGTACCTGCCGGAACTGGATGTGAATTATGTAGGGGTGGATAACTTCGATGCCTCCTACAGGGCAGCTAAACATTTTATAGACGAAGGTAAGCGCAACCTGGCGTTGGTCACCGTTGATTTAGATATTGAACAGATCAAAGAGCGGGAGGCCGGATTCAACGCTGCAGTTGCTGAATCCGGCATAAAAAAGAAGGCCTCCCTGGTGATCAAAGTGCCTTATGGCACCAGCCGTGAAGATACCATCACCTTGCTGGTGGACATGCTGAAACAAGCCCCGCAAACCGACGCCATCCTGTTTGCAACAAACTATCTTGCCATCAGTGGCCTGCTTGCCATCAAACAAACCGACAAGCGCATTAATAAAGACCTTTCCGTAATTGCCTATGATGATGGAGACATCTTCAAGCTGCACACCCCACAGATCTCCGCACTCGCACAACCCTTAGAAGAGATTGCCGACAGCATCATCAAAAAAGTGTTTGAGCAACTTTAAGCGAAGGCTGAAAATACCATTGAAAAGACCATTCTTCCCGTAAAACTGGTGCTGCGTTAAAGCCCTTTCATCTTGTATCTTCTTTTTTACAGGAACTTATAGTTGACCTTTTGTGAATAGCGATTATATTGCCTATAATTGGTTTTACTAAAACGTTTTACCAAGAATACACCGCCATTTATAAGCATACTGTATGAAAAGAAGAAATTTTATTAAGAACACCAGCTTGCTGGGTGCAGGGATGTTAGCGTCAAAAGTATCTTTTGCAGCAGCCCCTGAGTTTCCTGTAGTCCGTGTGGCAGCTTCACAACGTCACTTCAGAAGTAAAGCTGTAGACGCAGCCATCAAAACTTTTCAATCTAAAGTTAAAAACCCCGAACTAACCTGGCTATTTGAGAACTGCTTTCCAAATACGCTGGATACCACTGTATATTACAAAGAAGAACAAGGTCGCCCGGACACTTACGTGATTACCGGTGATATCGATGCCATGTGGCTGCGCGACAGCTCGGCACAGGTTTGGCCGTACCTGCAGTTCGTAAACGAAGACAAGCCCTTGAAGAACCTGATTGCAGGAGTGATCAACCACCAGACGAAGTCTATCCTGAAAGATCCTTATGCGAACGCGTTTTATGGTGACCCACAGAAAGTGGGCGAGTGGAAGAGCGATCATACAGAAATGCGTCCTGGTGTACATGAACGCAAATGGGAGATCGATTCGCTTTGTTATCCAATCCGACTGGCCTACCATTACTGGAAAAAGACCGGCGATAAAGCACCGTTTGATGCAACATGGAAACAATCCATTGCTGCAATCCTGAAAACTTTTAAAGAGCAACAAAGAAAAGAAAACAGAGGTCCGTACAAGTTTCAGCGTCAGACCCCACATCCAACAGATACGCTACCTATGGGTGGGTATGGCTTCCCGGTTAAGCCCGTTGGACTAATCGTTTCTTCATTCCGTCCGAGTGATGATGCGACCATCTTCCCATTCCTGATCCCTTCAAACTTTTTCGCTGTTGTTTCCTTAAAACAGGCAGCAGAAATGGTGGTTGCACTTCATAACGACAATGCCTTGTCTACCGAATTGCTTGCACTTGCGAAAGAAGTTGAAACAGCGATTCAGCAACATGGGGTGGTTACGCATCCGAAATATGGTAGGATCTACGCCTTTGAAGTAGACGGCTTTGGTGGGGCTTACATGATGGATGATTCTAACGTGCCAAGCTTGCTATCACTTCCATACTTAGGTGCGGTAGACAAGAATGATCCAATCTACCAGAACACCAGAAAATTTGTGCTTTCGGCAGATAACCCATACTATTTCATCGGAAAAGCTGCTGAAGGTATCGGTGGACCGCACGCTGGTCAGGACATGATCTGGCCAATGAGCCTTAGCATCCGTGCATTGACTTCAGAAAATAAAGAGGAAATCAAATATTGTATAGATACCCTGCAAAAAACGCATGGTGGAAAAGGTTTTATGCATGAGTCTTTCCATAAAGACGACCCGAATAATTTTACCAGAGCATGGTTTGCATGGTCAAATACCTTGTTTGGAGAGCTTTTATGGAGAACCTATCATGAAATGCCTGAATTACTTAAAGCATAAACTGAAGGAGAAATAATAACATTTTAAATAGCATATGATTGCATTAGGCATTGATATAGGCGGCTCGCACATTACTGCGGCCATGGTAGATCTGGAAAGTAGAAGTATCATAGCGGGATCTACATCCCGAACGGCGGTAAACGCTAACCTAAATGCAGAAGATATCTTAAACACCTGGTGTAAAATGATCAAGGCCGTTTACAATCAGTCAGACTGCGCAACAGCGTACGTTGGTATCGCCATGCCGGGCCCCTTCGACTACGAAGCGGGGATCTCACTGATTAAGGATCAGCCAAAGTTTCAGAATTTATACCAGGTGAATATCAAGAACGAGCTGGCACAGCGTCTGGACCTTGAACCTGGAAATATCCGGTTCATCAATGATGCCGCCAGCTTTTTACAAGGTGAAGTTTTTGGAGGTGCTGCAAAAGACAGGCAGAAAGTAATTGGCTTGACGCTTGGTACCGGACTGGGTGCGTCTTTTTGTGCTGAGGGTGTTGCAGTTGATGCAGCATTATGGGACTCTGCATTTAAAAATGGCATTGCGGAGGACTATCTTTCTACGCGCTGGTTCATCAGTCGCTATGAAGCGCTCAGCGGAACTACCGTTTCCGGCGTTAAAGAACTAACGGACATGGAAGTTGACGAGGATATCAAGCGACAGATCTTTGCGGAGTTCGGTAGCCATTTAGGTGAGTTCTTACTCCCTTTTATGGAGCAGGAGCAGCCAGACGCCATCGTACTTGGCGGAAACATCGCCAATGCACACCCCTTGTTTATGCCGGCCCTGCTGGAACAGCTGAATGCAGCTTCCAGACCGGCGGTAATTAAGATTGCGGAATTGAAAGAAGATGCATCGTTGATTGGAGCGGCCAGTTGCTGGGCCTCACTGGAGCAGGCGAGCTGAAATTAATAAAACGCGTATGAAATTAAGGTCTGTATTTGTTGGCTTGCTTTTAGGGATCACCACATCAGGTTACGCCCAGAAAGCTGGTTTGGTTCATTATGTGAATACCCTGCAGGGTACCAACTCTAAACATGAACTCACCCGCGGTAATACCTATCCCACTACAGCCTTACCTTTTGGTATGCATACCTGGACACCACAGACCGGTAAAAACGGGGATGGCTGGAAGTACCAGTACTTCAAAGACAAGATCCGTGGTTTCCAGCAGGCACATCAGTGTAGCAGCTGGAGCAATGATTACGCGGTTTTCTCCTTAATGCCGGGCATTGATCAACTTCAGGTGGCTGAAGATGCAAGGGAGCTTGCTTTCAGTCATGCGGATGAAGTAGCAAGACCAGATTACTACCAAGTAAAATTCAAAAATCAGATCAGTACGGAGATGGCGCCCACCGAGCGTGGTGCACACCTCCGGTTCAGCTATCCGAAGGGGCATAAAAGTTTCCTGGTACTGGATGGTTATACCAACATCAGTGGGGTAACCATTGATGCCAAAAGAAAAAAGATCAGCGGTTACGTGAACAACGGCCGCGGGTTTAAGCCAGGATTCAAGAGTTTCTTCGTGATGTATTTCGACCAGCCGATCAAAAAGTTCGGTACCTGGGAGAATCGCAAGAATACCGTGAATGCGGATTCCACCAGCGCTGAAGGGCTGGGTAAAGGGGCATGGCTGGAGTTCGCTCCGGGTAGTACCGTTCAGGTGAAGGTCGCATCCTCTTACATCAGTCCGGAACAGGCAGAGCTGAACTTATCCCGTGAGCTTGGTGCGGCGAAAAAGCTGGAACAAACCCAGGCTAAAGCTGCGGCGGTATGGAATGAATCTTTAGGGAAAATACAGGTTGAAGGCGGTACGGAAGCCGACAAGGCGACGTTCTATTCCTGCTTTTTCCGTGCAAGTCTATTCTCCAGGAAGTTCTATGAACTGGATGAAAAAGGTCAGCCTTACTACTTCAGTCCTTACGATGGCAAAGTGCATCAGGGTTATATGTTTACCGACACGGGATTTTGGGACACCTTCCGGGCACAGTTTCCACTGAACGCCCTGTTGCATCCCGAGATGCATGGACGCTACATGAATGCCATGCTTGATGCCTATGACCAATGTGGCTGGCTACCTTCCTGGTCTTTCCCGAGTGAAGCGGGCAGCATGATCGGTAATCACGCGATCAGCCTGTTTGCCGATGCCTGGGTTAAAGGTATCCGCAGCTTCGATCCGGAGCGTGCCTTGAAAGCCTATCTGCATGAAGCCAACAACAAAGGCCCATGGGGACCAGCAAACGGGCGCGAAGGCTGGAAGGAATACTACCAATTGGGCTTTGTGCCTTATCCGAAATACCGGGAGTCTACGGCGAAAACGCTGGAGTATGCTTATGATGATTTTTGCGGTTATCAACTGGCGACATTAACGGGAAATAAGTTCTTCGCTGATGTATTCAGCAGGAACATGTACAACTACAGAAATGTATATGATAAATCCACCGGCTTTATGCGCGGCAGGGATGAAAACGGCAACTGGACTAAGAACTTTGATCCGGTAGAGTGGGGTGGGCCATTTACAGAAGGTAATGCATGGCACTACCAATGGTCCGTATTTCAGGATACACAAGGTTTAATTAACCTGATGGGCGGTGAACAGGCTTTTACGAAAAAGCTCGATTCGGTATTCAGTGGACCGAATACGGTGAAAACCGGAACTTACGGGGGCATGATTCATGAGATGACGGAGATGGTTATGGCGAACATGGGTCAGTATGCACATGGCAATCAGCCGATCCAACATATGGTTTTCCTATATAATTATGCGAATGAACCTTGGAAGGCGCAGTACCATGCCCGCAATGTGATGGCGAAATTGTATGATGCAACCGAGAACGGTTATCCTGGTGATGAAGATCAGGGACAAACCTCGTCCTGGTATGTGCTAAGTGCACTGGGTTTTTACAGCGTTACCCCAGGTGTGGACGAGTATGTATTCGGCAGTCCGGCTTTTAACAAAACCACGGTTAACCTGGAAAATGGGAAGCAGTTTACGATCATCGCCAATGGCAACAGCAAGGAGAATGTTTACATTCAATCTGCCATGCTGAATGGTAAGCCTTATACCAGGAATTACATTCGCCATGAAGACCTGCTGAAAGGAGGAACCCTGATCTTTGAGATGGGACCTAAGCCAAATACCAGCAGAGGTTTGCTTGCTGAAGACAAGCCATTTTCCCTTACTGCAATTAAATAGTCCCAAAAAAGAATAGATAATAATGACCAGCATGCTGGTGAAAAGAAAAATCAGAATGAACAAAGTAACAAAACAGATTGGCCTGGCTGTAGCAGGAATGCTGGTCGGCACTTCCCTGTTTGCGCAGCAAAAGCCTGAAGTGATCAAAAAGAAAGGGTACGAACTGACGTTCGAGAGCAACTACGCTGCCTTGGATCCGGCCCTGAAACAACGCTTGATCAGCACTTTCTTTGAGGTTTATCCAAAACTTGCAAAGGAGTACAATCCAAAAACGTTGAAGAAGGTGAGTTTTTTAGTTGACACCGCATACGACGGTGTTGCTGCAACATCCAACGGTAAAGTGGTTTACAGCTCCATGTGGATGGACAAACACCCGGAAGATATTGACGTGGTTACCCATGAGGTCATGCACATTGTGCAGGACTATGGCAATAGCGTTGGTCCAGGATGGCTCACCGAAGGTATTGCAGATTATGCGCGCTTTAAATTCGGTATTGACAATGCTGGTGCAAAATGGGCTTTGCCAGCCTTAAAGCCGGAGCATCACTATCAGAACAGTTACCGTATTACTGCTGGGTTCTTCAACTGGATCGAAAACAAGGTAAAAGCCGGCACGGTGAAGGCTGTAGATGCAAGTTTACGTGACCATAGCTATACCCCTGCGATCTGGACGACGCTGACGGGTAAAGACCTGGATACGCTATGGGCGGACTATATTAAAAATCCGCAGATCTGATCTACAATTACACTAAATGAAAATCCTAATATCAATTAATATGAAAAAAGTATTTACAGCCCTGCTGTTATTGGGTGCAACCTTTACCCAGGCGCAAACCACGGGTAAGATCAGCAGCCCGGTGGATTATGTAAACCCATTGATGGGCTCCATGTCGAAGCCATCATTGTCTAATGGTAATACCTATCCGGCAGTTGCCCTGCCATGGGGAATGAACTTCTGGACCCCGCAGACTGGCAAGATGGGCGACGGATGGACCTACACCTACGATGCGGACAAGATCCGCGGATTTAAGCAGACGCACCAGCCATCGCCATGGATGAATGACTATGGTCAGTTTGCCATTATGCCGGTAACCGGAAAATTAAGATTTGACCAGGACGAGCGTGCGAGCTGGTTCAGCCATAAAGCGGAAAAATCGACGCCGTATTACTACAGCGTGTACCTGGCAGATGCCGATGTAACGACTGAAATTACACCAACGGAGCGTGCTGCACAGTTCCGCTTCACTTTCCCGAAAACGGACAGTGCTTATGTGGTTATTGATGCCTTGGACAAAGGTTCTTACGTGAAGATCATTCCCTCAGAAAGAAAGATCATTGGTTACACCAAGAAGTTTGCAAGAGGACCATTACCGGAGAATTTCAAGAACTACTTCGTGATCTACTTCGATAAGGACTTCAAATTGTCGAAAACCTGGAGCAAAAAGGACCTGAAAGATGGTTTGGAAATTGAAAGCGATCACGTAGGTGCCGTTGTTGGTTTTAACACCAAAAAAGGTGAGCAGGTGGTGGCCAGAATTGCTTCCTCTTTCATCAGTTTTGAGCAGGCAGACATCAGCTTAAAACGTGAGCTTGCCAATGATAACTTCGATGCAACAAAAGCGAAAGCTAAAGCGATCTGGAATAAAACCCTAAGCAGAATTAATGTTGAAGGCGGTACCATTGATCAGACTCGTACTTTCTATTCTACCTTATACCGTACCGTGTTCTTCCCGAACAAGCTTTATGAGATTGATGCGAACAACAAGATCGTTCACTGGAGCCCATACAATGGTAAGGTGCTGCCTGGATATATGTTCGCAGGTACTGGTTTCTGGGATACCTTCCGTGCATTGTATCCATTCCTGAACCTGGTTTATCCTTCGATCAACAAGGAGATGCAGGAAGGTCTGATCAACGATTACAAAGAAGGTGGTTGGTTGCCAGAATGGAGCAGTCCATCATACGCTAACATCATGGTTGGTAACAACTCTGCTTCTGTAGTGAGCGATGCTTACATCAAAGGCTTACGTGGCTACGACATTGAAACTTTATGGGAGGCCCTGAAGAAAGGTGCAAACAACACTGGTCCGATGGCAGCAGTTGGCCGTGATGGCGTGAAGTTCTACAACGAATTGGGTTATGTACCTTTTGATGCAGGGATTCATGAAAATGCGGCGAAGACTTTAGAATATGCCTACGACGATTTCGCGATCTATAACTTGGGCCGTGCTTTAGGCAAACCGGAAAGTGAAATCGGCATCTACGCAAAGCGTAGCATGAACTATAAGAACCTGTTTGATCCAGCCTCTGGTTTGATGCGTGGTAAAAACAAAGACGGCAGCTTCCAGTCTCCATTCAGTCCGTTTAAATGGGGTGGTGCTTTTACGGAAGGTAACAGCTGGCACTATACCTGGTCGGTGTTCCATGACGTTGCTGGACTTGCGAACCTGATGGGTGGCAAGGATAAGTTTGTCATGAAGCTGGATTCTGTATTCTCTTTACCTCCGGTATTTGATGAAAGTGCTTATGGTGGGGTGATCCATGAGATCCGTGAAATGCAGATCGCAAACATGGGTCAGTATGCACACGGTAATCAGCCGATACAGCACATGATCTATCTGTATAACTATGGTGGTGCACCATGGAAAACACAGTATTGGGTTAGAGAAACCATGGACAGAATGTACGCGGCAACACCTGATGGTTACTGCGGCGATGAGGATAACGGTCAGACTTCTGCATGGTACGTATTCTCTTCCATGGGCTTCTATCCGGTAACACCTGCAGTGAACGAATATGTGTTGGGTGCGCCTTTATTTAAGAAGGTAACTGTGACACTGGAAAACGGTAAAACCTTAGTGATCAATGCGCCTAAAAACAGCGATGAAAACCGCTATGTAAACGCTTTGAAAGTTAATGGTAAACCTTACTCTAAACTTTGGTTAAACCACACGGAACTTCAAAAAGGTGCGGTGTTAGACTTCGATATGACGGCAACACCGAACAAGAAAAGAGGTACGAATGAGGCAGATTTCCCATACTCATTCTCCACAGAAAAAACACACAAATAGCATGTAATACCTGCATCATTTTATGATGATTCAAAGAGGGTCCTGAAAAGCGGCCCTCTTTTTTTGTTAGCTTTGTTCTATGCTTTTAACAGATACGCATACCCATTTATATTATGAAACGGATGAAGTAAAGCAGGCGGCATTGCTTCAACGTTGTTTCGATCAGGGCATAGATCGTTTATTCCTGCCCAATGTAGATGTCGCCTCCATCAGCAGGATTGATGAACTGGTAAGCAGATATCCTGAAAACTGCTTCGCCATGTCGGGCTTACACCCTTGTGAAGTCGGTGAAAACTATGCGGATGTACTTGCTGAGATTAAGGCGAACATTCCTTCGAGGAAGATCTATGCGATCGGTGAGATCGGCATTGACTTGTACTGGGATAAAAGTACCTTGAAGTATCAGCAGGAAGCTTTCGCCATTCAGATTGGCTGGGCCAAGGAAATGGGGCTACCGATCGTGATCCATTGCAGGGAAGCTTTTGATGAAGTGTTCGAAGTTCTGGAGCAGCATAAGGATGAAAAATTATTTGGAATTTTGCATTGTTTTACCGGTAACGTTGAACAGGCAAGACGCTGCATCGATCTGGGTTTTTACCTGGGGATCGGCGGTGTGCTGACCTACAAAAAAGCAAATCTGGATCTGGTGTTATATGATATTCCATTAGAGCATATTGTGCTGGAAACCGACAGTCCGTATCTTGCACCAGTTCCTTTCCGTGGGAAACCAAATGAAAGCAGTTACCTGATCCACATTGCGAAAAAAGTAGCCGAGATCTACCAGCTTTCTGTCGAGGAAGTTGCGGAGATTACCACGGCGAATTCGCGTAAAATATTTAACGTTTAATAGCAGATGACGAAGATCCTGATCATCTATACCGGTGGTACCATCGGGATGGTTAATGACCCGCATAGTGGCACTTTAATTCCTTTCGACTTCGGGCAGATCCAGCAGAATGTGCCGGAACTGGCAAGGTTGAATTACGACCTGGAAGTGCATTCCTTTGATCCGATCCTGGACTCTTCCAATATGGACGCCAGCGTATGGGTGGAGATTGCGGGAATTATTAAAAAGAACTACGATACTTTTGACGGCTTTGTGATCCTGCATGGCTCGGATACCATGGCTTACACGGCCTCAGCTTTAAGCTTTATGCTGGAGAACCTCTCTAAGCCTGTGGTGTTGACCGGCTCGCAATTGCCGATCGGGGAGATCCGCACGGATGCGAAGGAAAACCTGATTACGGCCTTGGAGATCGCAGCGACAAAGAAGAACGGCGCGGCACGGGTTCCGGAAGTCTGTATTTACTTTGACTTTCAATTATTTCGTGGCAACCGTTCTATTAAGTACGACTCCGATAAGTTCGAGGCCTTTCAGTCGCCGAACTATCCATTACTTGCCGAAGCAGGGGTAAACCTTACATTTTTTAACAACTACATACAGAAACCTTCCAAGGCGGAGTTTCTGGTGAATGAGAAATTGAATACCAATATTGGGGTGCTCAAATTGTATCCTGGGATAAGCAAGGCGGCTGTGGAGGCAATTACGACATCTTCGCTGGATGCTATTGTGCTGGAGACCTTCGGCTCCGGGAATACGAGTACCGCCCCATGGTTTTTGAACTGCCTGCAGGAAGCGGCAGATCAGGGTAAGATCATTGTTGACATCTCACAGTGCCAGGCCGGGTCTGTGGAACTCGGAAAATATGAGACCAGCAGGAAGCTGCAGCAGATGGGGATTTTGAGCGGTTATGATATGACTTTTGAAGCCACCATTACCAAGCTGATGTTCCTGCTGGGCAAAGATCTGGATAAGGCTGAACTTCGAATTCTAATGGAGCGGTCCTTACGTGGAGAACTTACGCGGACATTGTGATCCAGGTCATGTTTGCTTTGTTTAAGAACCCATAATTTTGTGTGCAACTAACAGTTAACGTTTTAAACTGGCTTAGTGAAGCTGGTTTTTTGAAAATTTGAAAAGGATATATGTGGCTGATGACGTTGTTCATCAGCTTTTAAAAATAATAATACGTCGATGAAAATAGAACAGATTTATACCGGTTGTCTTGCAGAAGCAGCATACTACATTGAGAGCAATGGTGAGGCTGCGATCATAGATCCGCTGCGGGAAGTTGATGCTTATCTGCAGCGTGCAGAAAAGGACAATGCCAGGATCAAGTATATTTTTGAAACGCATTTTCATGCGGACTTTGTCTCGGGGCATGTTGATCTCGCATTGCGTGCTGATGCAAGCATTGTTTATGGTCCTACGGCTGAGACAAGCTTCAAAGCACATGTAGCCCAGGATGGTGAAGTGTTCCATATCGGAGAGATCAGCATCACGGTATTGCATACGCCAGGGCATACGCCGGAATCTACCACGTACCTGTTGAAAGATGCTGCCGGTAAACCATACTGCATCTTCACTGGAGATACCCTGTTTATTGGTGATGTGGGCCGCCCGGATCTGGCGCAACAAGCTGAACTTACTGCTGCAGATATGGCAGGCACTTTATATGATTCCTTACATTCGAAAATTTTGGTGTTGCCGGATGATGTCCTGGTTTATCCAGCACATGGTGCAGGTTCTGCTTGCGGTAAGAACATGAGCAAGGAGACCTTTGATACCCTGGGTAACCAGAAGCAGGTAAACTATGCTTTGAAAGCTGCAGATCGGGAAAGCTTTATCCGGGAGGTGACCGACGGAATCTTGCCGCCGCCACAATATTTCGCGAAAAATGCGGCGATCAACAAGCAGGGTTATGCACGTTTTGAGCAGGTCATGGAAAAAGGTCTGAAAGCCTTGGCGCCGGAAGTTTTTGAGCTGAAGGCGAATGAAACTGGCGCCCTGGTACTGGACGTACGTGACCCGCAGGTCTTTGCACAGGGATTTATTCCTTCGTCGATCAATATTGGCCTTGGTGGACAATTTGCGCCCTGGGTTGGGAGTTTGATCACGGACCTGCAACAGCCAATCCTATTGGTTACAGAAGCCGGCAAGGAAGAAGAAGCCATTACCCGTTTGAGCCGGGTAGGGTACGACAATACCATTGGCTACCTGGAAGGTGGTATGGAGGCCTGGAAAGCCAGCGGTCGTGATGTAGATACAATTGTTTCAATTTCTGCTACTGAGTTCGAAAGCATTGCTTCCGCGGATCCGGCAATCAATGTGCTGGATGTACGCAAGCCAGGAGAATACGAGGCGGAACATTTGGAAATGACCATGGCACGGCCATTAGATTACATTAACGAATGGACAGGGGAGATCAAACCTGGTCAGCAGTATTATATACATTGTGCCGGTGGCTACCGTTCCATGATTGCAGCTTCCATTCTTAAAGCAAGAGGTGTGGAGGACGTTGTGGATATCGCGGGTGGTTATGGTGCTTTGAAAAACACCGGCTTAACGCGCACGGATTTTGCTTGTCCCTCTAAAGCTATGAAAGGCTAATACATATATGGTAGATTACGATGTCCTGATTATAGGTGCCGGTCCGATAGGCATGGCCTGTGCAATTGAAGCGAAGAAAGCGGGTTTAACTTACGTTATTGTGGAGAAGGGTGCATTGGTGAATAGCTTGTACAACTATCCGGTGTTCATGACCTTCTTTTCAACCTCGCAGCGCCTGGAGATCGGGGATGTACCTTTTGTAAGTATCAATCCAAAGCCGAACCGCAATGAGGCGGTCGAATATTATCGCCGGGTGGCGGAGAAGTTTTCGCTAAACATCCACTTGTATGAAAGGGTCGATAGCGTCCGGAAGAACGAAGATGGCCTGTTTGATGTACAGACTGCCAAGCGACACTATAAGACCAGGTACGTGATCGTATCCACCGGATTCTATGATGTGCCGGTACTGATGAAAATTCCGGGTGAGGATCTGCCGAAGGTTACCCACTACTATAAAGATCCACATCAGTACGCTTTTCAGCGCGTGGTGGTGGTTGGAGCAAACAACTCCGCCATAGATGCGGCGTTGGAAACCTACCGGAAGGGCGCGCAGGTGACCTTGGTGATCCGTGGCCAGGAGATAGGTTCTTATGTGAAATACTGGGTGCGCCCGGACATTGAGAACCGGATCAAGGAAGGTGCCATTAAGGTTTATTACGGCTCTACCCTGACTTCCATTGAGCCCGATACCGTGCATATACAAACGCCGGAAGGCGAAGTTGTGCTGGAGAATGACTTCGTGATTGCCACAACAGGCTACACGCCGGATTTCAAGTTGCTAAAGAACCTGGGGCTGGAGCTATCGGGCGACGTGGCAAACTGTCCAATGTACAATCCGGAAACCATGGAGAGCAGTACGCCTGGGTTTTACCTGGCTGGGGTGGTCTGTGGCGGTATGGATACCCATAAGTGGTTTATAGAAAATTCGCGGGTACATGCGGTTCAGATATTTGACCACATCAAAAGCCTGCAATCCTGATATCTCTAATTAAAGCCGGCATATAAAGGATTTTAGTTAAGTTTGCACAAACATTTCAAAACCTGAATGCCAGGAATAAATCAAATTAAACAACCCATAGCTGCGGACATCAGTGCCTTTGAAGAGAAATTCAAGGCTTCAATGCACAGTGACGCCCCGCTTTTAGATCGGATTACCCATTACATTGTTAAGCGCAAAGGGAAGCAGATCAGGCCTATGTTTGTTTTTTTTGCTGCCAAACTCTGTGGTGGTATTCTGGAATCCACCCATCGCGGCGCCGCTCTGGTGGAGCTGCTGCACACCGCTACGCTGGTGCATGATGATGTGGTAGATAACGCCTATGAACGTAGGGGTTTCTTTTCAATCAATGCTTTATGGAAGAACAAGATTGCCGTACTGGTGGGTGATTACCTGCTGGCGAAGGGACTGTTGCTTTCGGTGAACAACAATGAATTCCGTTTACTTCAGATCGTTTCAGAAGCGGTAAAGCAAATGAGCGAGGGGGAGTTGCTGCAGATTGAGAAGGTCAGGAAAATGGATATCAGCGAGAGTCTGTACTTCGACGTGATCCGTCAGAAGACAGCATCGCTCATTGCCTCATGCTGTGCCTGTGGTGCAGCTTCAGCTGGTGCTGATGAGGCGACAATTGAAAAAATGCGGTTATTTGGTGAAAAAGTGGGTATTGCCTTTCAGATAAAAGATGATACTTTTGACTTCGGAACCGACGATGTAGGGAAACCTCTGGGCATTGACATCAAAGAAAAGAAAGTGACACTTCCGCTGATCTATGCACTGAACCGTGCAGATCGTTCAGAAAAGAAAAGGATCATCAACCTGGTGAAAAACCATCAGGAAGATCCCAAGAAGATCGCGGAGATCATCGACTTTGTGAATGCCAAAGAAGGGGTGCATTATGCGAATCAGAAAATGCTGGAATACCAGCAGGAAGCCTTCGATATCTTATACACCTTTGAAGAAGGTGAGGCCCGTACTGGCCTGGAGCAGTTGGTTCGCTATACTACAGAGCGAAAAAAATAACAGCCTTTATGGACCATGCATAACATCAATATAAAAGAACTTGCTAAGTCGTTAAATCTTTCCACTTCTACAGTTTCAAGGGCGTTCAGAGATAACAGCGATATTAACAAGGCCACTAAAGAACGCATTCTGGCCAAGGCAAAAGAGTTGAACTATCAGCCCAACCACTATGCCAGCAATCTGCGGGAACAACGCAGCAAGACCATCGCCGTAATCGTTCCGGAACTTGCCAACAACTTCTTCTCGCAGGCGATCCATGGCATTGAACGTATTGCACGGGAAAAGGGCTACCATATCCTGATCTTCGCCACCGAAGACAACTATGAAAAAGAGGTTTCATTTATTCGTCACCTGCACAACGGCAGGGCAGATGGCATCATCATGTCGGTATCGGGTGAAGCAAATGATCATACCTATCTGGATGAGCTTGCAGAAAAACGCCTGCCCCTGGTTTTTTTCGATAGGGTGTATGAAGACATCATTACCCCAAGGGTAATTACCAATGATTACAACAGCAGCTTTACCGCTACACGGCACCTGATTAAACAGGGTTGTGAACGGATCGCGTACCTGGTAATCAACAAAAACCTATCTATCGGTAAAACCAGGATGCAAGGCTACCTGGATGCCCTGGAGGAATTTAACATCCCTTATGATGAAAAGCTGGTGATCGATTGTACGAACAGCTACCGGAAGAATAATACCATTCTGAAGAACATGCTCACCAAGATTAAACCTGATGGGGTATTTACCTCGGTGGAGCGTCTGGCCTTTGCAACCTACTACGCCTGTTACGACCTGAACATTTCCATTCCAAAGGATCTGAAAGTGATCGGCTTCTCCAGTCTGGAGATTGCGCCCCTGCTGAACCCGTCCCTTACCACCATTACCCAGCCTGCTACGAAGATCGGAATCGAAGCTGCAGCATTGCTGTTCAAAATGCTGGAAGCGCCAGAAACGGTAGACCTTAAATGCAAGGTTGTGCTCGACTCTAAACTCATGAAAAGAGCCTCTACAGCAAGTTAAATTTTCATTAAGAAATCAGACCTTTTTAGGTTAACAAAATTCAAAATCTTTCCGCTGAAATCTCCAAAACGCGCAGAATTCTGAGGCTTGATTTTGGAATTTGCAGCAGGTCCTTCATTTTCTTCGGGAACGATCCCGGTAACGTTCCCGAAATTTCACGCCTGTCTACCTTAGTGTATCTTTCACACCATGTTCTGTGGTTTTATTTAGTAAAATATTGATTTATAATATTTTGCAATATTGTTTGTACGATTTTAAAATTTGACAAAAAGTATATTTGATCAAAAATTCACGGTTTTAGCGTATAAAATATTGCTGAGAAATAAATAGTAGTATAAAATTTTGAATTATAAAGCTTGATTGTAAATTTACCCCGATTGTATACACACTAAGTGTTAACTAAATATATCACCATAAAAACGAGTTCGGAATATGAAAGTATTTTACGTAATGAAGTCTTGCTTACTGTTGCTGTTTCTTTTTGCAGCGGTTACAGTACAAGCACAAACCGGGGTCCTTTCCGGTAAAGTTTTAGATGAAACCGGTCAGGGTTTACCCGGTGCCTCGGTTCAGATCAAAAGTCTGAACAAAAGCACTTCGACCGATGTTGAAGGAAACTTCAGAATCACCGGCCTGGCAAATGGCGCGGTTACGGTAACGGTAAGCTACATCGGCTATACGCCGTATGATCAGGCAGTAACCATCTCCGGCAATACGACTACAAACATCAGCATGAAGCCAGATGCACAGAACCTTACCGAGGTTGTGGTAATCGGTTACGGTACTGCAGAAAAAAAGAACCTTACCGGCTCCATTACAACGGTAGGTGCAAAGGATTTCCAGAAAGGTACCGTTACTACACCTGAGCAATTGATCCAGGGTAAAGTAGCTGGTGTAAACATTGTGAATAACGGTGGTACTCCAGGTGGTGGTAGTGTGATCCGCATCCGTGGTGGTGCATCCTTAAATGCAAGCAACGACCCTTTGATCGTTATTGACGGGGTGCCATTGAGTGGTAACTCGATCGGTAATGCGGCAAACCCATTGGCCTTGATCAACCCGAACGACATTGAAACTTTCACCGTATTAAAAGATGCGAATGCAACTGCAATCTACGGTTCAAGAGCTTCAAACGGCGTAATCTTGATTACCACCAAAAAAGGTGGCGCAGGTGCACCGGAGATCAATTTTGTAACCAACAACTCTATTGCAACGGTTGCAA
Source organism: Pedobacter sp. SAFR-022 (assembly GCF_051965375.1). Classification (NCBI taxonomy): domain Bacteria; kingdom Pseudomonadati; phylum Bacteroidota; class Sphingobacteriia; order Sphingobacteriales; family Sphingobacteriaceae; genus Pedobacter; species Pedobacter sp. SAFR-022. The sequence goes on along the minus strand of NZ_JBQCME010000001.1, from coordinate 388,743 downwards.
AAAAAGTAGATGTTCTTTCTGCAGATCAGATCCGTGACTATGTAAACGCTAATGGAAACGCTACTCAAAAAGCATTGTTAGGTACTGCAAACACAGATTGGCAGGATGAGATCTATCAAAATGCTTTCACTACAGATAATAACTTAAGTATCGCTGGTAAATTCCAGGGTGTGCCTTACCGCGTATCTGGTGGTTACCTGGATCAGCAAGGTACCATCATCACCGACCGTTTGAAGCGTGCCACTGGTGCGATCACGGTTAGTCCAACCTTGTTCGACAACCACTTAAAGGTAGATCTAAACTTAAAAGGATCATTAACAGACAGTCATTTTGCAAATAGCGGTGCTATTGGAGCAGCGATTCAGTTCGACCCAACGCAGCCGGTATATGCAGAAAACCAGTTCGGCAACTACTTCGAATGGACTCAAGGTGCAGTACCAAATCCAAATGCACCAAGAAACCCGGTTTCTTTGATCCGTTTAAACAATAACAATGGTAAAACAGAAAGAAGCATTGGTAACCTACGTTTAGATTACTCTTTCCACTTCTTACCGGAGCTACATGCTAACCTGAATGTTGGTTATGATGTATCCAGAGGTTATGGCAGAATCAGTGTGCCTGCATTCGCAGCGCAGTCTTTTTCCACTGAAGGATCAAGATCGCAGTCATTGAATGAAGAAACCAACAAAATCGCCGAGTTCTATTTAAACTATGCGAAGAACATCGGCATCAGCCGTATCGATGCAACTGCAGGTTACGGTTACTATGACAATGCAACTACGGGTTATAACTTCCCGACCTACCGTGCTACCGGTGCAGTTCAAACCACCCCTGTATTCCCGTTCTCCGTGGAGCAGAATAAATTGCTTTCTTACTATGGAAGGTTAGTTTATACCTTAAATGACAAATACATCTTATCGGGTACCATGCGTGCAGATGCTTCATCGAAGTTTGCAGAAGATAACCGTTGGGGCTACTTCCCATCTGTAGGTTTAACCTGGAGAGTGATCGGTGAAAACTTCCTGAAAGACAGCAAAGTGCTTTCTGACTTGAAACTAAGATTAAGCTACGGTCAGACTGGTAATAAAGACGGTATTGGTAACTACGATTACCTTGCTAAATATTACGCAAACAGCAACACCGGACAATATCAGTTAGGAAATACTTTCTATAACTACTACACTCCAGCTGCTTATGATCCAGATTTGAGATGGGAATCAACAACCACCTACAATGCTGGTATTGATTATGGTTTTGCAGGTGGCAGGATCTACGGTAGCGTAGATGCTTACTACAAAGAAACCAAAGATTTGTTAAGCACCATTAACATTCCTGTAGGTACAAACTTCAGTAACTTGCTTACCACCAACGTTGGTAACATGGAAGTAAAAGGTATTGAGGCGAACATCAACTTCGCGGCTATTCAAAAAGAAAACCTATCATGGGATTTCGGATTTAACCTGGCTTACAACAAGAGAAAAATTACCAACCTGACGCTAAATCCAGATCCGGCTTCTAAAGTTGGTGCAGGTAACCTGACAGGTGGTACCGGAAACACGCTGAAATACAATGCCGTTAACCAGGTTCCAGGTGCTTTCTTCGTTTACCAACAGGTTTATGATGCAAGCGGAAGACCTTTAGAAGGTGTTTATGCAGACAGAAACGAAGATGGTATCATCAACACCAGCGATCAGTATTTCTACAAATCACCTGATCCAATTGTAACAGTAGGTTTTAACACGGCCTTGAACTACAAAAAATGGTCACTAAGCACCGTGCTTCGTGCAAGCTTTGGTAACTACGTTTATGATAACGTAAGTTCAAACTTCGGTATCAGAAGCAACATCTTAAGTCCTAGTGGTATTCTTAACAATACCGGTGCTGACTTCCTGAACACCGGTTTTACACAAACCCAATATTTCAGTGATTACTACATGCACAATGCATCATTCCTGAAAATGGATAACGTAGGACTTTCTTACAACCTGGGTAGACTTTCAGAAAACAGAAACACGACCTTAAGAATCTCTGCTAACGTTCAGAACGTATTTGTGATCAGCGATTACAAAGGACTAGATCCTGAACTGCCATCTGGTATCGATTACAATTTATATCCAAGACCAAGAACATACACTTTAGGTTTAAATGTTGGTTTTTAATCAGAAAATAGATATGAAAAAATTATATAAAATAGCATTGGTATCCGGGATGTTCCTGATGTCGATGAGCGCTTGCAAAAAAGACGATTTAAATTTAAAGCCTACCAATGATGTTACTGCCGTTGATGTTTACCGTACACCGGCAGACTACAAAAATGCATTAGCAAAATTATACGCAGGTTATGGCTTAACGAGTGCGCAGGGTGGTGATGCGAGTGACATCGGCGGTATTGATGCTGGTTTTGCGGATTTCCTACGCTTATACTGGAATTTACAAGAATTAACGACCGACGAAGCTGTATGTTCATGGGGTGATGCCGGTATTCCGGAACTGGATCAAGGTACCTGGGCAACAGACAACGTGTTCCTTCGTGGCTTGTATTCAAGAAGTATCATTCACATTACTTTCATCAACGAATATTTACGTGAAAGTACTCCGGAGAAACTTGCAGAGCGCGGCATTACCGGTGCAGATGCAACTGAAGTTCAAAGAGCCCGAGCTGAAGCACGCTTCTTAAGAGCCTTCCAGTACTGGGTATTGATGGATGGTTTTGGTAATCCACCATTCGTGACTGAAGCTGATGCTATTGGTAAAACGCCACCTAAGCAGATCAGCCGTGCAGAATTATTCAAGTACGTAGAATCTGAATTGCTTGCTGTGGAGCCTGAGATGGCTGAACCACGCAGAAACGACTACGGTCGTGCTGATAAAGGTGCAAACTGGGCTTTACTTGCGAGATTATACCTGAATGCAGAGGTTTACACTGGTACACCGAAGTACACGGAAGCGATCACTTATTCAAGTAAAGTAATCAACGCAGGTTATGCTTTGAAAGCAAACTATGCAGATTTATTCAACACTTCAAATGAAACCAACAACCCAGAAACCATCTTAAGCATTAACTACGATGGCCGATTTGGAACAAACAACGGTGGTACAACTTTCCTAATTAATGCTGCGGTTAGTGCAGCTATGGATCCTGCTACATTTGGTATTCCAAATGGTGGATGGGGTGGAAACAGAAGCCGTCAGAACCTTCCGGGTTTATTCCCTGATGCTGCCGGAACCACAGATAAAAGAGCGATGTTCTTCGGAACAAAGCCTACTGTAGATGACATCGCAGTTTTCACTGATGGTTTAGCAGTTACCAAATTCAAGAACGTAAATGCGCAAGGTGTTCCAGCACCATCTGTAAACGGAACATTCGCTTCTTTAGACTTCCCGTTATTCAGACTTGCTGAGCAGTACCTGATCTATGGTGAGGCGGTATCGCGTGGCGGAAATGGCGGTACAACTGCACAGGCTATCGCTTATGTTAATGAACTACGTACTCGTGCATATGGTAATGCTTCAGGCAATGTAAGTAGCATTTCTACAAACTTCTTCATCGACGAACGTGCGAGAGAATTATACTGGGAAGGTCACCGTCGTACAGACCTTGTACGTTTCGGCAGATTTACCGGAGGCAGTTATTTATGGCCATTTAAAGGTGGTGAAAAGTCTGGTAGAGCACTTGCTGAAACCCGCAACATTTTCCCAATTCCAGCGGCAGATTTGATCGCTAATCCAAACTTAGTTCAGAACCCAGGTTATTAATCATAAGATCTTAAAAACATGAAAGCAAATATCTTAAAAACCGTTGCTGTGGGCCTTATGGTACTGTCGCTATGGTCTTGTAAAAAGGATGAGGATAGAATTATCTCCGATGCCAGTCCTGCAGGCGCACTTAGCGCTTCGGCAACCAGCGTAGACTTAAACATCGCAGCCGCAGAACAAACCGCAGTAACTTTTACGTTTCCAGCGCCAACCGTTACCGGTTACCAGGTTCCTGTAACCAGCACCCTGCAGTTCGACCTTAAAGGAAAGAACTTTGCAACCGCAAAGGAAACCGTGATTACTACAACAACTTACAGCGCAACAGTTGCTGAATTAAATAAAATGCTATTAAGCCTGGGTGCTACTATCGGCGTACCTGCAGAAATGGAAGTTCGTTTGAAATCTGCGCCAGCACCAAACGCGCCAACGTACTCTAATGTTATCACCATCAGCGGAACCCCTTACCTTGCATCTGCATGGGTTTATGTTCCGGGTGCATACCATGGCTGGGGTTTTGACACCGTGGACAGCTTGGTTTCCTTAACTGGAAATGGCGTTTATGAAGGTGTAATCAATATGCCAGCAGATAAGCTGACCTTCAAGATTACGCCTAAAAAGGCATGGGATCTTGCTTACGGCGACGGCGGTGGCGATGCCCTTAGCACTTCTGGAGGGGATATCAATGCGGGAACCCCAGGATTGAAGAAAATCACAGTAGACTTGAACAAAAGCACCTATAAAATTGAAACCGCAGATTCATGGGGTTTGATTGGCGATGCTACACCAGGGGGCTGGGATAAGGACACAGACTTGAAGCTCATCAATGATGGAAAAGGCATGTGGACAATGACCGTAGCGCTGACCGCGGGTGAAATCAAGTTCAGGATGAATGACGCCTGGGATGTTAACCTTGGAGGCGCAGATGGCAAGCTGACTGACGGTGGCGACAACATTAAAGTTGCTACCGCTGGAAACTATACCATCACCCTTGATCCGGTAGAAAAAACATATACCATCGTTAAAAACTAAAACAATACCTGCCCTGCAAATGAAACCATTTGCAGGGCTTCTTTTCATCAATGCTCTTCAACGCTCATTACACAAGAATTTACAACCAATAAAACTGCTAAATGAGAAATCTTTTTACCTCCTTACTTTTAGTCGCTTCGCTCCAGGTATTTTCCCAAATCCCTAAACTGGAAAGGGTAGAGCCAATGTCATGGTGGGTTGGCATGCACAATCCAAAACTACAACTGCTGGTACATGGCGATCAGATTGCCAATGCAACTGTGCAGCTTAACTATGCCGGTGTGTCGCTGGTTAAAGTAAACAAGGTAGAAAACCCCAATTACCTGTTCCTTGATCTGGAGATCAGCCCTGACGCAAAAGCAGGGAAGTTCCCCATCACTTTTGTGCAAAAAGGCAAGAAAAACCTCAGCTATACCTACGAACTGAAAAACCGGGATAAGACCGCTGGAAGAATACAACCGGTAACCTCCAAAGATGTTATTTACCTGCTTATGCCAGACCGTTTCGCCAATGGCGATCCATCTAATGATGTGGTTAAAGGCCTGGCAGAAACCGCACTGAACCGCGACTCCATGTACTACCGTCATGGGGGAGATATCCAGGGTGTGATGAATCACCTGGATTACTTCAAAGAACTTGGCGTAACTGCCATCTGGATGACTCCGGAAATTGAAAATAACATGAAGCAAGCCTCTTACCATGGCTATGCTGCTACCGATAACTACAAGATTGATCCGCGTTATGGTACAAACGAATTGTACAAAGCCTATGTGGAAAAAGCACATGCAAAGGGATTGAAAGTTATCAAAGATATCGTACACAACCACATTGGTACCGGTCACTATACCTATAAGGATATGCCGATGAAGGACTGGTTGAACCAATGGCCAACATACACTCAAACCAACTACCGCGATCAGCCGGTGATGGATATTCACGCTTCTGAAGCAGATAAAAAACGCATGCTGGACGGCTGGTTCGTGCCAACCATGCCCGACTTAAATCACAGAAACCCATACGTACAGAACTACCTGACGCAAAATCACATCTGGTGGATCGAGTATGCTGGTATCGACGGACTACGATTAGATACTTACCCATACAATGAAGGAATGTACATGGCCGACTGGGCACTGAAGCTAAAAGCAGAGTTCCCGACCTTGTCGATTTTCGGTGAGACACTGGTAAACTCCGCAGCAGCACAATCTTATTTCACTGGTGGTAATACCACCAACAGAGGTATGGACACCAATCTACCAGGCATCACAGACGCGGTATTGAAAGATGCGATCTATGAAGCTTTAAATGGCAAACCAGGTTGGACCGACGGCATTTTCCGCCTATATGCAACACTTGCGCAAGACTTCTTATATAAAGACCCAAGCAGCAATGTTGTCTTTATGGATAACCATGACATGAGCAGATTTTACTCTATGGTAAATGAAGACTTCAACAAATACAAAAGCGGTATGGCGATCCTGTTAACCGTACGTGGTATTCCACAGATCTATTACGGAACAGAGATCCTGATGAAGAACTACTCTAACCCAGATGGGCTGGTTAGGTCTGATTTCCCGGGTGGCTGGAAAGGCGACAAGGTAAACAAGTTTAGCAAAGCTGGAAGAACTGATCAGGAGAACCAGGCTTTTGATTTTGTAAGCACCCTGGCAAACTACCGTAAAACCAGTGCAGCGCTAACCAGCGGTAAAATGATGCAGTTTGTTCCTGAAGATGGCTTATTCGTTTATTTCAGATATGCCGAAGACAACAAGAAAACGGTCATGGTTATCGTGAATTCTGAAGACAAAGCGAAAGAGTTAAAGACCGCCCGCTTTGCAGAACGTATCCTGCAGGCAACAACAGCTACCAATATCATTACCGGAGCTAAAATCAATAACATTAACACCATAAATATTCCTGCCAGCACTACACTGGTATTAGAACTTAATTAATGAATATCAATACTGATAAAATAGGATGCTTGTTCGATCTTGACGGCGTCTTGGTAGATACCGCTGTATACCACTACAAAGCCTGGAAGGCACTTGCAAACCGCCTGGGATTTGACTTTACCGAAGCACAAAATGAACACCTGAAAGGTGTAAACCGGATGCGTTCACTGGAGATGATCCTGGACTGGGGCAAGGTTTCCAAAACTGAAGCTGAGATGCTGGAGCTGGCTTCAGGCAAAAATGCGGAATACGTGGAGATGATCAGCAAGATGACAGCTGAAGAGGTGCTGCCGGGAACCCCGCAATTGTTGGAACAACTGAAGGCTGCAGGTATTAAGATCGCCCTGGGTTCGGCAAGTAAGAACTCCGGAATGATCCTGGAAAGAACGAACCTTGCACACTACTTTGATGCCATCATTGATGGAAATCATGTAAACGCTTCCAAGCCTGACCCCGAAGTATTCCTGAAAGGTGCCGAAGCACTAGGCCTTGAGCCTGCAAACTGCATCGTGTTTGAAGATGCGCAAGCCGGCGTACAGGCGGCTCTAAATGGCGGAATGAAAGTGATCGGTATCGGTCAGCAGAACAACCTCCAGGGTGCGAATATGGTGATCAAAGATCTTTCTGAAATCTCCGTATCTCAAATTATTGACCTGGTAAACGACAAAGCATAAGAATGAAAAACTATATCAAACCAAGCGAGTGGAACATCGTAGAGGAAGGTTTTGATCCTCATTTAAATAAAATCTCTGAAAGCTTATTCAGTATCGGAAACGGCCGGATGGGCCATCGGGCGAATTTCGAAGAAGCCTATACTGGCGATACGCTGCAGGGCAATTATGTGGCAGGTGTATATTACCCGGACAAGACCCGCGTAGGCTGGTGGAAGAACGGTTATCCGGACTATTTCGCAAAAGTGCTGAATGCTGCGAACTGGATTGGTATCGACATCAAAGCTGATGGCGAAACACTAGACCTGAACACCGCCAAAGTAAGTGAGTTCCAGCGTGTGCTCAACATGAAAGAAGGTTATCTTCAACGTTCATTCTCTGCAGAACTACCCTCCGGGAAACTACTAAGTGTGGTAGCCAAAAGATTCTGCAGCATCGCAGATGATGAGCTTGCCGCAATCCAGTATCAGGTTGTGGCAAAGAACTTCAGCGGTGTGCTGAGCATCACTTCATCCATTGATGGTGATGTGAAGAACCAGGATTCCAACTACGATGAAAAATTCTGGGAAGAGGTAAACAAAGGTTTTGAGGCAGATACTGCTTTCATCACCTTAAGAACCAAAAAGACAAACTTCGAAGTTTGTACTGCTACAAACACGCAGGTTTACCTGAACAACGAATTGGTAGCAACGAAAGCTACACCTCTGGAAAAAGAGAAATACATTGCTTCGAGTCTTGAAGTAAATGTTACGGAAGGCGACAACGTCACCATTTATAAATATGCTGCTAACGTTTCTTCACAGAACTACGATAAAGCAGAACTACAAAAAGCAGCAACTGCTGCGGTAGATCGTGCAGTAGCGGCAGGTTTTGACGAGCTGTTCGAAGCACAAGTTGCGGCATGGGCAAACAAGTGGGAAGAAGGTGACATCCTGATTGAAGGTGATGTTGCTGCACAACAAGCTATCCGCTTCAATATTTTCCAACTGAACCAAACCTATACTGGTAAAGATGCAAGATTAAACATCGGTCCGAAAGGTTTCACCGGTGAGAAATACGGGGGTTCGACCTATTGGGATACCGAAGCATACTGCATTCCTTTCTACCTGGCAACGGCGCCACAGGAAGTTGCGAAAAACCTCTTGGTTTATCGCCACAATCAACTGCAGAAAGCAATTGAGAATGCAGAAAAGTTAGGCTTCAAAGATGGCGCGGCCCTGTATCCAATGGTTACCATGAACGGTGAGGAGTGCCATAACGAGTGGGAGATCACTTTCGAGGAGATCCACAGAAATGGTGCGATTGCTTTCGCCATTTACAACTACATCCGCTATACTGGAGACGCAGGTTACCTGGCATCACACGGACTGGAAGTGCTGATCGGCATCGCCAGATTCTGGAAACAACGGGTAAACTGGAGCGCTGAAAAGAACAAGTATGTAATCCTTGGCGTAACCGGTCCGAATGAATACGAGAACAACATTAACAACAACTGGTACACCAATAAATTGGCTGCATGGTGTCTGCGTTACGCACAGGAAGCTGCTGAAGCAGTTAAACAGCAGGATGCAGCAAAATATGAAGCCATCCTGTCAAAAGTAAACTTCAACACCAAAGAGTTCGAAGACTGGAGCAGCATCGCTGATCAGATGTACTATCCTTATGATGAGAAACAAGGTGTGTTCTTGCAGCAAGATGGTTATATGGACAAAGAGCAGATGCTTGTGGTTGACCTTCCGGCATCGGAACGCCCCTTGAACCAGAAGTGGAGCTGGGACAGGATCCTTCGTTCATGTTTCATCAAACAGGCAGACGTGCTGCAAGGCATGTACTTCTTCGAAGATGAATTTGACATCGAAACGCTGAAACGCAACTTCAAATTTTATGAGTCGCGCACGGTACACGAAAGTTCCTTATCTCCATGTGTACACAGCATCCTTGCTGCACGTTTAAGCGATGAAGAAAAAACATACGAGTTTTACCTGCGCACCGCACGCCTGGACCTGGATGATTATAACAACGATACCGAAGATGGATTACACATCACTTCCATGGCAGGTACCTGGATGAGTATTGTGGAAGGTTTTGCCGGTATGAAAGTACGCGATAACAAGCTTCAGTTTAATCCTTTCCTACCTAGTCAGTGGAAATCCTTCTCCTTTAATATTGGTTTCCGGGGCACGCAGTTGAAGATCAGGATCAGTGCAGATGAGCTTTCCATCGTAAACAACAGCGCGGAAAGTATTGCAGTAAGCGTATTTAATGAGACATTTGATATCGCACAGGGCGAGAAAAAGATATCTTTAAAAACATTGAGCCTGTGAGAAAACTAAAATATCTGGTACTTATGACAATGATGTCTGCAACTGGTCTGGAAAGTGCTGTAGCACAACAGAAGGACAAACTAATGATCTATCAGATGTTGCCGAGGTTATTCGGCAACACCAAATCGCAGAATATTCCTTTTGGCACCATTGAACAGAATGGCAGTGGGAAATTCAACGACATCAACCAGAAAGCGATGGATGGGATCAAGGAACTGGGTATCACCCACGTTTGGTACACTGGTGTGATTGCCCATGCAAGTCTTACGGACTACAGCAAGTACGGCATTCCGACGGCGGATGCTGATGTGGTAAAAGGTCGTGCGGGATCTCCATACGCTATCCGCGACTATTATGACGTGGATCCGGATCTTGCCGTAGATGTCAAAAACCGCATGAAGGAATTTGAGGCACTGCTGGAACGTACGCACAAGAACGGCTTGAAGGTGATCATCGACTTCGTGCCAAACCATGTTGCCAGAAGTTATGAATCGAAAGCGAAACCTGCAAAGGTGATCGACTTCGGTGCACAGGATGATAAAACTGTGGCTTACCACCCGCGTAATGACTATTACTATGTGCCCGGAAAAGATTTCGTAGCACCTGTAGATACCAACGTTAACGACGGATTAGCTTCCCTAAAAGACGGCAGGTTTTCTGAAAGCCCGGCGAAAGCTACCGGCAATAACGTATTCTCTGAAGCACCAAGTAAAAACGACTGGTACGAAACGGTCAAGCTAAACTACGGTGTAGACTACCAGAACAATAACCAGACGCACTTCGATCCAATTCCACCGGTATGGACCAAAATGCGCGACATTCTGGTTTACTGGAGCAACAAAGGGGTAGATGGCTTCCGTTGTGATGTTGCAGAAATGGTGCCTGTAGAATTCTGGAACTGGGTTATCCCAGAACTGAAGAAAGTAAAGCCTTCGCTGGTGTTTATTGGTGAAGCCTATGATCCCACAGCTTATGAAACCTATTTAACCAAAGGCAAGTTCGACTATCTGTACGACAAAGTAGGTCTTTATGATGGCCTTAAGCGTTTGATGCGCAATGAAGAACATGCAAAAACCGCCGATATCGATCATGTATGGCAAGTGGAGAGTGCAACTTTTGGGGACAAGATGTTGCGTTTCCTGGAGAACCATGATGAAGAGCGTATTGCTTCAAAAGCTTTTGCTGCTAACCCCTGGTTAGCTGTGCCGGCGATGGTCGTTTCGGCTACACTCTCCGGCGGTCCGGTAATGTTATACTCCGGACAGGAAGTGGGTGAAAAAGCCGAAGGTATTTCTGGCTTCAGCGGTGATGATGGCCGCAGCACGATCTTCGATTACTGGGGTGTCCCTGCTTTACAGCAATGGGTTAACAAGGGTAAATATGATGGTGCACTACTTAGCGATGAGCAAAAGGCATTAAGAGCTTTCTATACTAAGCTATTCCATATCGCTGGTCAATCTGATGCCATCATCAGTGGGAAACATTATAATTTGCCTTTAGAAAACAACAATCGCGCTTACGCCTACTTCAGGTACACGGCAAAAGAACGGATGCTTATCGTGGTAAACTTCAACCGCGAACAAACCTTCGAGGCTGCGCTTAACATCCCTGCCGAGGTATTATCCGGAGCAACAGCGGCTGCAGCGAAGGATCTACTAAATGATTCTGAAGTTCAAATTAACGGTCAATCTATTCGCGTGAAGGTAGCGCCTTCCGCGGCACAAATTATTAAATTCTAAATACACGATATGGAACAGGTCAGCCAAAAACAAGTAGCCTCCAAACCTCGCCTGAGTAAGCTTCAGATCTTTAACATGAGCATGGGTTTCTTTGGAATACAGTTCGGCTTTGCTTTGCAAAACGGAAATGCTTCCAGAATCCTGCAGACCTTCGGCGCAGATGTAGAGCATCTATCTTTGTTTTGGCTGGCCGCCCCGTTAACGGGTATGATCGTGCAACCGATCATCGGGCATTACAGCGACCGCACCTGGAACAGGTTCGGCAGAAGAAGACCTTATTTCATGATTGGTGCGTTGCTCACTGCCATGGCTTTGATTCTGATGCCGAATTCGGCGGTATTGGCCGGATTGTTACCCCCGATTATCATTGGTGCAGGTATGCTGATGATCATGGATGCTTCCATAAACGTTGCGATGGAGCCTTTCCGTGCCTTAGTAGGCGATAAGCTGCCTGAAAGTCAGCGGAGCTTTGGTTTCTCCACGCAAACCTTCCTGATCGGTTCGGGTGCCATTGTCGGTTCCTGGCTGCCATACATCCTCTCCGAGTATGTTGGCGTGTCTAAAGTCGCAGTAGAAGGCCAGATTCCTAACAACGTGATTTACTCCTTTTACGTAGGTGCTGCGGTGCTTATCGCCACCATCTTGTGGACGGTCATCACCACTAAAGAATATTCACCGGAAGAAATGGAAAGCCATCATACTACGCCTATACAGGAAGAGCAACATGGCCTGATGACCATTTTTAAGGATTTCAAGAACATGCCATTAACCATGAAACAACTTGGTGTGGTGCAGTTCTTCTCCTGGTTCGCCTTATTCTCCATGTGGGTTTTTACCACGCCTGCAGTGGCACAGCACATCTATAAAGTAACACCCGGAGATACCACGTCTGCGCAGTTTGCGGATGCGGCAAATTGGGTGGCATTCTTATTTGGGATCTACAATGGTATTTCAGCTGCTTATGCGCTGATCTTACCCTGGATTGCCGACAAAACCAGTCGCAAGATTGCGCACGCTTTCTCTCTGGTTTGCGGCGGCGCCGGATTGCTTTCTATTTACTTCATCACCAATCCGGATTATCTAATCTTTTCCATGATCGGAATAGGACTTGCCTGGGGTAGTATCCTCTCCATGCCTTACGCGATCCTTTCCAGCTCCATCCCGGCGCGTAAAATGGGCGTTTACATGGGGATATTTAATTTCTTCATCACGATGCCGCAGATCGTTAATGGATTCTTCGGTGGCATGATCGTGAAGCAGTTCTACAATGGAGAGGCCATCTATGCAATTGTACTGGCCGGGATCTTCATGATTTTAGGTGCTATTTCTGTCTTGTACATCCAAAACAATAAAGAGAAAATTTAGTGAAAAAACTTTCCTGTCTGCTGCTTATCCTATGGGTAACGGCCTCCGCATGCCGTAAAAGTAATCCTGAAGAACAGGTTACCGGCCCTGAAACACTGCCAGTTAGCACGGCAACAGGTTTAATTTCTACTTCAAAAGAGTTTCCTACAGCTGATGATACCTTCGAGCTGGAATTTGATGCCGCTAAAGGTGATAAAGGCCTGCAAGGCATAAACAAGGATATCTACATCTATGCGGGCCTGATCACGGATAAGAGTACCGGCCCCAGCGATTGGAAATATGTTAAAAGTGCTTCCTTTAATACCGCAGATGCTGCGGCGAAAATGACGGCAAGCGGTCCGGATAAGTACAAGATCAGCATCAATCCAAGAACATTCTTCGGCGTTCCGGCTACGGAGCAGGTGCTGAAGCTAGTCATGCTTTTTAGAACCTCTGATGGGCAGGCCGTAGCCCGGAATACGGACGGATCCGACATTTACCTGCCCCTTTACGAAGCGGGCAAGCTTGGCCTAAAGATCACCTCGCCGGAGTTGAACTTTAATTATCAACCTTCAGCAGTGGTTAACGTCGCACTTGTTGGATCAGAGGTCTATATCTCGGCAGCGGCTTCTGTAGCGGCTGACCTGAAGTTAACACTTAACGGTGAAAGCTTTGCAACTGCTGCAAATGCCACAAGCATCGCTGGAAAAGTTAAAATTACTAAGACTGGCCTGCAGCAAATTGTAGTTGAAGGCACTACTGCAGGGCTGAAGGCAACGGCGTCTATTCAGCTACTTGCAACAGCTGAAGCACAGGTTGCGGAACTACCTGCAGAGGCCAAAGAGGGTGTGGTATATATAAACGGTGGCAGCTCGGCAATATTGACCTTAACTGCACCGGAAAAAAGCAGTGTTTACCTGATTGGAAGTTTCAATAACTGGAGCGCTGATGCTGCGCAGCAGATGAAAAAGACACCGGATGGGAAGAAGTGGTGGATCCAGATCGATCAGCTAGATCCCAACAAGGCCTATACTTACCAGTATCTGGTTGATGGTACCCTGAGGGTTGCGGACCCATACGCAGAACTGGTACTTGATCCTGATAACGACCAATACCTATCGGCTGGCCAGCTTGTCGCAGTGCCCGCTTATCCGGCAGGTCAGACTGGCGTTGTGAGTGTCATGCAAGCCAATAAACCGGCTTATACTTTTAAGAACAATTCGTTTAGAAGACCGGAAAAGAACAAGCTGGTGATCTATGAGCTGCATCTTAGAGATTTCCTGAAGAGCAATAACTACAATACCTTAACCGATACCTTGAACTACCTCAGCAGGCTTGGCGTAAATGCCATAGAGCTGATGCCGGTAAATGAATTTGAAGGTAATTCCAGTTGGGGTTATAACCCTTCCTTTTATTTTGCGCCTGATAAATACTACGGCAGCAAGGTAATGTTGCAGCGATTTATAGATGAGTGCCACGGCAGAGGCATCGCTGTTATACTGGATATGGTATTAAACCATTCTTTCGGGCAATCGCCGATGGTACAGCTATACTTCGACAAGTCTACCAATAAACCTGCGGCAAATAGTCCCTGGTTTAACCCAGATCCAACACATCCATACAATGTAGGTTACGATTTCAACCACGAAAGTGCGGCAACGAAAAGCTTTGTCCAAAACGTGCTGCGCTTCTGGATGGAAGAATATAAAATCGATGGTTACCGCTTTGACTTGTCCAAGGGATTTACCCAAAAGAACTCGGGAAGCTCAGATGCCGCGGTTAATGCCTGGAGCGACTATGATGCGGGCAGGATCGCCATCTGGAACGAATACAATAACTACATCAAGAGTGTCGATGCGAACAACTTCTACGTCATTCTGGAACATTTTGCTGCGGACAACGAGGAAAAAGAACTGGCGGATAAGGGCATGATGTTATGGAACAACCTGAATGGAAGTTTTAATGAGGCAACAATGGGTTATCTGGATAGATCCGATTTTTCAAGAGGCTTTTTTGGTACCCATGGCTTCAGCAAATCAGACAACCTGATCAGCTATATGCAGAGCCATGATGAAGAAAGGACCATGTTCAAAAACCTTTCCTATGGAAATGTTTCTGGTAGTTACTCGGTGAAAGACCTGAACACAGCCTTAAAACGGGAAGAGCTTGCTGCTGCATTTTTCTTCGCCATTCCAGGTCCGAAGATGCTCTGGCAGTTTCAGGAGCTCGGTTATGACGTCAGTATTGATGCAAACGGACGAACCGGGGAGAAGCCTGTTTACTGGAACTACTACCAGCAGCCGGCACGAAAATCTTTGTATAATGCCTATGCGAGATTCATCAATTTAAAAAAGAAGAATACGATATTTAATACCAGCAATGTGCAGTTTGGCGTAGCAGGTGGTGTTAAGTACATCAAACTTATGGATGCCGACAATGTTGTGGTCGTTGTCGGGAACTTCGATGTAAGCAGCAGGCAGGCTAATGTGGACTTTGGCGCATCGGGCTTGTGGTACGAAGCAGGTAGTACAGAAACCTTGAATTTAAGTGGCAGTAATTATACACAGATGCTTGCAGCGGGTGAGTACCATATTTATAGCAAACGTGCTTTAAGCAACTAAAAATTAGCTAATCAGCATGTCACTGTTATGTTTTAAATAAAATGTCTATTTTTACAGTCCGCTTATGGAACAGATAAAAACGTCATTTGATTTCGAAAAACCCATTGCTGAACTGGTTCAGCAAATCGAAAAAGTTAAACAGGTTTCTGAAAAAACGAAGGTAGACATGTCTGCTACGCTCAGAGAACTGGAGGAGAAGCTGGATGTTACCACAAAAGCTACCTACAGCAATCTATCCGGTTGGCAGAAAGTGCAGATGTCCCGCCATGCAGAACGGCCGCAAACCCTTGATTATATAAAAATGATCTGTGAAGACTTTATAGAACTTCATGGAGATCGTACCGTGAAAGATGATAAAGCCATCATTGGAGGCTTTGCTACCATCGCCGGCCAAACGGTAATGGTCATCGGACACCAGAAGGGGAAGAACACCAAAGAGCGCCAGTACAGGAACTTCGGTATGGCCAACCCTGAAGGGTACCGCAAAGCGCTACGTTTGATGCGCCTCGCTGAAAAGTTCAACAAACCCGTAATTTCTTTCATTGATACCATGGGTGCTTACCCGGGTCTTGAAGCAGAGGAACGCGGACAAGGTGAAGCAATTGCGAGAAACTTACTTGAGATGTCAATCCTGAAAGTGCCGATCTTATGTTTCATCGTAGGAGAAGGTGCATCTGGTGGTGCATTGGGTATCGGTATCGGAGACCGCGTGTACATGTTGGAGCATACCTGGTATTCGGTAATCTCTCCGGAATCCTGCTCGTCTATCCTATGGAGAAGCTGGGATTATAAGGAACGTGCTGCAGAATGCTTAAAACTAACTTCAGAAGACATGTTCCAGAACAAGTTGATCGACGGGATTGTGCGGGAACCATTGGGTGGCGCACATCAGAACCCAGAGGCAATGGCACAAAATGTTAAAGAACAAATCTTAAGAGATCTGCAAGAGCTTATACCTGTACCTACAGACGAACTGATCGCTAAAAGGATCGACAAGTTCTGTGCGATGGGTGTTGTTGTGGAAGACTAAGAAAAAATATATCCTTATACGAAGGCTGTTCATGATCCATGAACAGCCTTTTTTTATGCTGTGACTTCCTGAACGGTTACCAGGTTCACAGCTGACCTGGGCTTAGCGCGCTGTTGACAGGGGGTTCACATGTCGTTGGCCAGGTCAAGGCCTTGTCAACCCCTTGTTAACCCCTTGTCAAGGCCCCGACAACCACAGCGCCAAGATCCGCTTGGGTGCATTATAAATCGGCCAAAACAAGGGGCAAAAAAAGTCCCGCCAGTAACACTGGCGGGACTGCATTTCTAAAATATGATCTATTATTCCTGACCGAGGTAAGGGCCGAAGCGCGCTTCAAGCGCCTTAAACTGATTGTTGATTTTCTCTGCCAATGGCATTTGTTTGTACTGTGCAGTGGTATTTGCCATCTGGTTTAGGAAGGACATGCCTAAGCGCACATTTTGCATCCCCACAAGCCTGTTTTTGCTTTCCGAAACATCTGCAAGGTAGGTTAGCTCTTTCTGGATATAATCCGCGCAGCGGGTTACAATTTCATTGGCTTTTGCAGTTTCACCCAGCATGTAGAAGTTCTCTGCCATGAAATAAGTACCCATCATTGAGCGCATGCCGTAGAACTTGTCTGGCATCACTTCCAGGTATTTGTTAGCGGCTTTTTTCGCTTCAGCAACTTTTCCTTCTTTCAGCATACCAGTAACCGTATTGTTCCAAACGTTCGCAAAGATCGAGATATCGTCTGCGGACTGTGGATCAAGATATTTAGCGTGTTTGATGTTACCCCACTTAAATTTGTTCATCACGTTGTTGTACAATACCGGCGCATTCAGTTGCTCGGTTCTGCTGGCAGCGGTATCTGGTGTTAGTGGCAATAGACGTAATGCCAGGCCTTCGTTGTACAGGTAATTGTCCAGTCCGTTGTATTGTTCTGAAGGAACCGTGCTGGCGAAGTAAATAGGTCTTTTCCAGTTGTTGTGTGCCAGTATATCAAACATGGCCAGTGTACCCTTGGTTACATAACCTTTGTTGAAGGTCCACTGCATGATCGGTGCAATCTTATTGGCGTCCGCAGGACTCACGGTTCCGGTTTTAAGAACATCTTCCGGGTTGATGGTGATGTGGAAGTTCTTAGTCGGGATGAAGTTCTCCTTGGTGGTTTCAGTAACCTGGATCTTGTCTTCATCGTTATCAGACAGCAATACTTCAAGGATGCTTTTCAGCTCCACCGAACCTGCAATCTTGTAATCCTGGTAATACATCACATCACGAACCCCTTGCACGTATTGAGATTCCTTCATGGTAATTGGCAGTGGCTCAGATTCGTTCATCTTACGCTTCATACCATTGATGTACCAGTCGGTATCGAATAGACTCAGGTTCACCAGGCGGATATCCGGACGGATACCTTCCACTTCCTGCGCATACCACAGCGGATAAGTATCATTATCACCATAGGTGAACAGGATGGCGTTTGGCGCACAGGATTCCAGGTAATCTACCGCGATATCGTGTGCAACCATCTTGGTTGAACGGTCATGGTCATCCCAGCCTTGCGCAGCCATAATGATCGGCGCTGCGAATAGCGATAATACCGTTGCACCAATAGCGGCATTCTTTGGGGTAACTTTTTTCTCCAGCCATTCGCGGATAGCAAGCACACCAAAGCCGATCCATATGGCGAAGGCATAGAAGGACCCTGCGTAGGCGTAATCACGCTCACGCGGTTCTAATGGCTTCTGATTTAAATATAATACGATGGCAAGACCCGTAAAGAAAAAGAGCAAGGCAACAATACCTGCATCTTTCTGGTTGCGTTTGAAATGCCACACTGCACCCAGCACACCGATGATCAATGGTAAAAAGAAGAATCTGTTGTAAGATTTGCTGTCTACAATGCTCGGTGGCAGGTTGCTCTGGTTGCCCAAAAGGATGGCATCAACAGGTTTAATACCACTTAACCACTGACCTTCGTAAAGGCTACCCTGACCCTGGTCATCATTCTGGCGGCCCACAAAGTTCCACATGAAATAACGCATATACATGTTCCCGATCTGGTATTTGAACAGGAAGCTGATGTTGTCGAACAGGGTAGGGAACTGGCTTTCATCCAGTCCGGTCATGTCTTTGTAGTACTCTACGTGACGCGGATCGTCACTGTACATACGAGGGAAAGGTGTAGTTCTGTCGTATTCGTAGTCGGTCTTTTTACCGGCAACTTCATACTTATCTTCGCCTTTGCGGTATAGGTTTTTACCTTCTTTAACCGCAACACGTTGTGAGTTATAGTTAGGTCCGAAAAGCAATGGACGATCGCCGTATTGCTCCCGGTTCAGGTATCCAAGCAGCGCAAAAGCATTGTCCGGGTCACTGTTGTTCAGGTTCGGATCTGCTTTGGCACGAATCACGATCATGGCGTATGAGCCATAACCAAAGATGATCAGCGCGGTAGAAAGCAGTGCAAGGTTCAGCACGCGTTTACGGTGTTTGATGGAGTAACGGATACCGTATACCAATCCTCCGATTAACAGTATTGCGAAGAAAAGCACGCCTGAACCGAAGCCAAGGCCGAGTGTATTTACAAAGAAAAGGTCGAAATAAGCACCGAAAGAGATCAGGTACTGGATAATGCCATACTGCACAACAGCAAGAATCAACACCCCAACAATAAAGGTCTTGAACACGCCACCAGTAGTAGGATTAGGCGTTTTCTTGAAGTAATATACAAAGGCGATTGCCGGGATAGTTAATAAGTTAAGTAGGTGAATACCAATGGAAAGTCCCATGATATAGGCGATGAACAGTAACCAGCGGTCTGATTGCGGCTCGTCTGCATGTGCTTCCCATTTCAGGATACCCCAGAATACAATAGCGGTAAACAAAGAGGATAGTGCATATACTTCAGCCTCTACTGCCGAGAACCAGAAGCTGTCGGAGAAGGTATAAGCTAGTGCACCCACCACGCCGGCACCCATGATGCTGATCATTTTGGAAGTGCTGATTTCCTCATCTGCCTTTACCAGCATTTTCTTGGCCAAAGCGGTGATGGTCCAGAAAAGGAACAGGATGGTCGCTGCACTGGCAATGGCAGAACCCAGGTTCATGAAATACGCGACTTTAGTCACATCGCCGAAAGCGAATATGGAAAAGAAGCGTTCGATCATAAGGAATAGCGGGGCACCAGGCTGGTGTACGACTTGCATTTTGAATGCAGAAGCGATGAATTCGCCGCAATCCCAGAAGCTAACATTGGGTTCAAGCGTCAGGATGTAGGTTAAAGCAGCAACTAAAAAGCATATCCAGCCGGTTAAGTTGTTTATTTTATTATACTTCATTTTTAAATTGGGTATAGGTTTTGGGCATATAAATGCTGCCGAAATTAAAGATAAAGATTGAGAATAGGGTAGAAGAAAAAAACACTTTAACAATTTTTAACTCGCGCTCAGCACGTTACCTGGTAGGGGAGAAATTATTTTCAATTTTTTTAGAGGAAGATTTGCAGAATTAAAAAATGTGCGTAGATTTGCAATCCCAATTCAAAGCAACCCTTTGACGGAGATTGCCCGATAGTATAAAGGTAGTACGACGGTTTTTGGTACCGTTTGTCTAGGTTCGAATCCTGGTCGGGCAACAAAACATATTCGGATTGCGAATAAACCCGCAATCCGATTTTTTTTAACCAGCATTGATACCCGCCAATCATGCCATTGCAATTTAACCCAGTTAAACTCTTTGCCGGAACCGGCAGTAAAGCATTAGCTCACAAAATTGCCGCCAGTTACGGCAAACCTCTTGGTAACGTTACACTAAGCCGATTCAGTGACGGGGAATTCCAGCCTTCTTATGATGAAACTGTTCGTGGATGTGATGTATTTCTAATCCAGTCCACTTGTCAGCCAAACGATAACCTTATGGAATTGCTGTTAATGATCGATGCCGCTAAGCGTGCATCTGCGCATTATATAACCGCAATTGTTCCTTATTATGGTTTCTCCAGGCAGGATCGTAAAGATAAACCACGGGTAGCCATTGGTGCTAAACTGGTTGCAAACCTGTTACAGGCAGCGGGCATCAGCAGGATCATGACCATGGACTTACACGCGGCCCAGATACAGGCGTTTTTTGACGTACCTGTAGATCACCTGGATGCCTCGGTAATTTTTGTGCCTTACATCAAAAGTTTAGGTCTTAATGATTTGATTATTGCATCGCCAGATATGGGTGGTTCTTACCGTGCACGTACCTTCGCCAAGTTCTTTAATGCAGAGGTGGTGATTTGTGATAAGCGACGTAAACGTGCGAACGAGATCGAGTCCATGTCGATCATTGGTGATGTTAAAGGGATGGATGTGGTTTTGATTGATGATGTTTGTGATACCGCAGGCACGCTTTCAAAAGCAGCGGGCTTGATCATGGAAAAAGGTGCTAAAAGTGTAAGAGCGGTATGTACCCATCCGGTTTTATCAGGCAAGGCATACGAAACGATTGAGCATTCGGCTTTGACGGAGCTGATCGTGACCGATACCATTCCTTTGAAAAGGGAAAGCGAAAAGATCAGGGTATTGAGTACGGCTGACTTATTTGCGAAAGCCATTGCGAATGTAAATGAGCATGGCTCTATCAGTGACTTATTTAAAGTATAACAATAATAAATAACCGAAGCCAGTACATTGGGTAGGACGCTTCAAATTAATCAAAATCAATAAAATGAAAACAATCGCAATTAGCGGTTCTCCAAGAGAGAACGTAGGGAAACGCGATGCTAAAGAGCTTCGCTATGAAGGCAAGGTTCCTGCAGTATTGTATGGTGGTCAAGAGCAAATCCATTTTGCTGTAGTTGCAACTGATTTAAAAGAAGCTATCTACACACCAGAAGCAAACTTTTTAGAAATTGAAATCAATGGCGCTAAAAGTAAAGCGATCATTAAAGAGCTTCAATTTCACCCACTAACTGACCTTTTATTACACGTAGATTTTCTACAGTTGTTTGACGATAAAGAAATCCTTATGGAGATCCCTGTTAAATTAACCGGAACTTCTCCAGGTGTTAAAATGGGTGGTAAACTGGTTCAAAAATTACGTAAACTTCGTGTTAAAGCCTTGCCTGCGAACATGCCACAAGTGGTAGAAGTAAGCATTGCTAAATTAGAAGTTGGTAACTTGTTCCGTGTACGTGATATTGCTAAAGGCGATTACGTAATCACCAACACTCCTGAAGATACTATCGTATCTGTAGGTATGTCAAGAGCTTTAAAACAAGCTGAACAACAAGCTGGTAAAAAATAAGCTTATGCTTTGCAAGGAAAAGGCCGCCATTGTGCGGCCTTTTTTTGTGCCCGCTTTCCCGCAGCTTAATCCTAAGCCCTATATTTGCGCTGCATGAAATACTTGATCGTAGGTTTAGGAAACATCGGGCCGGAATATGCCCACACCCGTCACAATATAGGTTTTGATATCGCAGATGAGCTGGTGAAGTCGCTGGAAGGCAGCTTTAAGAACATTCGCCTGGCCTACTACTCGGAGGTTTCCTTTAAAGGCCGTAAACTGCACGTGATAAAGCCTACCACCTATATGAACCTCAGCGGCAAAGCCGTGAACTACTACATGCAGGAACTGAAGATCCCTTTGGAAAACGTCTTGGTGCTGGTGGATGATCTGGCTTTACCATTAGGGAAACTCCGCCTGAAGTTGCAGGGCAGCAGTGCAGGCCATAACGGACTGAAAAGCATCGAAGCACTTTGTGGTGGGCAGCAATACCCGCGGTTACGGTTCGGCATCAGCGATAATTATCCGAAAGGCCGGCAGGCAGATTATGTGCTGGCGCCCTTCGACAAGGATGAACAGCTGGAATTACCCGCGTTGATCGACAAGAGTGTCGAGTTGATCAAGAGCTTTGTAACGGTTGGCCCTGCAAAAACCATGACCGCTTTTAATTCCTGATCTTAATAGACCATACATAAACTGGCTATTTTGCTGTGCAGCAATTTAACATCGAAAGGCTTGCTCAGGATGTCGTTGGCACCCGCCTCAATCGCAATCTGGCGGTCGGTTTCCATTACCGCTGCAGAGAAGGTGATTATCGGTGTATTTTCCTTTCCCGGAACAGCGCCCTGGCGGATGAGCTTTATGGCTTCCAGGCCATTCAGTACCGGCATAAAGGTGTCCATCAGGATCATGTTGTAATCCTCCGCTGCCAGGCGATCTAAAGCCTCCTGTCCATTCTCTACTACATCGGCTTGTATTTTCCATGATTTCAGGATCCGCAGGATCAGGAACTGGTTAATGGCATTATCTTCTGCCACCAGGATCTTTAAGCCCTCTAAGGCTTTTAAATCATTGGCTGCGGGCACAACGATCGGACTGACCTTAACTTCGGGCAGTTCATATCGGTTGCTGAAGCTGAAGGTACTACCTTTAAATTCTTCACTGGTCACTTCCAGCACGCCATTTTTCAGTGCAGCAAGTTGTTTTACAATGGAGAGGCCTAAGCCCGTGCCACCGTACTTTAAGGTTGTAGAATCCTCTGCCTGTTCGAAAGTTTCGAAGATCTTGTCGATGTTCTCTTTCGCGATGCCGATGCCAGTATCTATCACGGAAAACTTTAAAAGGCACTCCGTCTCTGTCCGCTCTTCGCTGGTCACTTTCAAGGTTACGCTGCCTTCAATGGTGAATTTAATGGCATTGCTGACCAGGTTCATCAGAATTTGGTTTAGCCGCAAAGAATCCGCAATCACGGTATCAGGTACGTCATCGCCGATCTCCAGCAGGAGCGAAATGCCCTTGTCCTTCGCTTTAATCTTCAGGATATTCACCACGTCATTACAGATTGCACGCACCTGCGTGGCCACGCGGACGATCTTAAACTTGCCGGATTCAATCTTGGAGAGATCAAGGATGTCGTTGATCACACCCAGCAATGCATTTGAACTTACATCCAGCAGGCTAACCATTTCTTTCTGCTCCTGGTCCAGTTCCGTGAGCTGCAACAGCCTGGTGATGCCAATGATGCCGTTGATGGGGGTACGGATCTCGTGGCTCATGTTGGCAAGGAAGTTCTCTTTGATGCGCTTTCCTTGCTCAGCAAGTTCTTTGGCCTTGATCAGCTTATCCTGAAATTCCAGTAGTTCCTGGTTCTTGTTCTTCAGGTCCCGCTGGGTTCGGGTAAAGCGGATGAAAGCATCTACTTTGGCAGCGGTTACAAAGGGGTTAAGGGGTTTGTACAGGTAATCTACGGCACCTGATTGATAACCCTGAAGGGCAAACTCGGTATCCATAGAAATTGCCGTAACGAAGATCACTAAGATATCTTTCGTTTTAGGATTGCCCTTTAGAAGCTTTACCAGTTCAAAGCCATCCATTTCCGGCATTTGCACGTCTACAAGTGCTATCGCGATATCGTTTTCCCAGGCAATACGTAGTGCGTCGTTAGGACGCGTTGTTGTTAGTATGTTGATATCATCGCGCTCCAGGAGCGCTTCAAGTGCGATGATATTTTCTGGCCTGTCATCAACAATTAATATGTTAATCTTCTCCATGTTCCCCATCTGGTCCATTATGTGATTTTCTGATAGATGTTGTTTTTCCTGTCAATGACCTTAAAGCGCCTGGCCACACTACCTTTCAGACTTTCCTTACTTCCTAAGCAAAGAAAGCCAAAATTAGCCAAACTGTCGTAAAATAACTGAAGGACTTTTTCCTGCAGTACCGGATTAAAGTAGATTAAAACGTTACGGCAGGAGATGAGGTGGAACTCATTGAATACGCCGTCAGACACCAGGTTATGAATGGAAAATAAGGTTCTTTGTTTTAGCGCCGGGATAATACAGGCCTTTTCATGGCTGCTCTGATAGTAGTTTTCCAGGTTTTTTAAACCAGCAGCCTGCTGATAATTTTCGGCGTAAAGTTTCATTAGCTTCAGCGGGTATTGACCACTTCTTGCCTGGTCTATGACGAGGGCATTGATGTCTGTGCCGTACATGAAGGAGCGTTGATACAGTCCTTCTTCCTCGAAGGTGATGGCAAATGAATACAGCTCTTCGCCGCTGGAGCAGCCGGCATTCCATACTTTGATGTGCTGGTAAGACCTGAGGTAGGGGATGACATGACTTTTGAGTGCCTGAAAGAATTCGGGATCTCTGAACATCTCGGTAACATTTACAGTAATTTCCGTGAGGAAATGTTCAAAGTAATCCGCGTTATTGGTAAGCAGGTTTTTAAGCTCAAAAAGGCTTAGGTTCTGCAGCTGTGCAATACGTGCTACCCGTCTTTTTAGGGAGGCAGATGAATAGTTGCTAAAATCAAAACCATGTACATTTCTGATCAGCTGAACCAGCTGGTCCATTTCTTCAAAGGAGATGTTTGTAGGCATATAATGTATTCTTTAGCTAAGCCAAACCCTCATCAATGACAGCAACTTATCAATATCCACAGGTTTGGAGATGTAATCACTTGCACCTGCATCCAGACATTTTTGCCTGTCGTTTTTCATCGCCTTAGCCGTTAGCGCAATGATTGGTGTTTTACCGTAATGCTCATCTTTCCGGATCCTGCCTATGGCTTCATAGCCGTCCATCTCCGGCATCATAATATCCATTAAGATCAGGTCAATGTGTGGTGTGGAGGACAGCTTTTCAATGGCTTCGCGACCATTGTTGGCGATCACAATTTCCATATCGTACTCGTGCAGTGCTGTTGACAGTGCAAAGATATTGCGCATGTCATCATCTGTGATGAGAATGGTTTTTCCTTTTAATACTTTCTCCTGGTTTGTAGGCTTGGGTTTACGTGGGGGCTCTGCAGGGGCCGTGGCTTTGCTCTGCTGCTGCAACTTGTTGATGAACAAACTTACTTCATCCATCAGTCGTTCGTTAGACTTATTAGACTTGAGTACCATGGCCTCCGAGTACCGCATGATCTGTGTCATCTTTTCCTGGTCAAGCTCCATAGCGGTGTTGATGACCACTGGGATGTGTGCCAGCTCGGGGATGTTTTTGATCTTGTCCAGCAGCTCCATACCCGAGATATCCGGCAGGTTAAGGTCGAGGATGATGCAGTCGAAACTCTGCTGCTGCAGCAGGGCCATGGCCTGCTGACCATCGAAAGCCTGACTCACTTCAATACCTCTGGAAGTTAATTGTGCCTTCACGATCTCGCTTTGCAGTTCCTGGTCCTCAATGATGAGCACGGACTTGAAGTTATGGAGCTGTGCATGTTCCAGCAGTTCAAAGGCCTCGTTGAGCGCGGTACGTTCAATAGGCTTTTTCAGGAATCCAATCGCACCTTCCTTTTGAGCGCGATCGGAATTGTTTTCGCCGGAAGACATCATGTGTACCGGGATGTCGCGCGTAACCGGATCTGCTTTCAAGGTTTTCAGAATTGCCCAGCCATCGGTATCGGGAAGAAAGATATCGAGTATGATGGCATGTGGAAGTTCGGCTCTGGCAATGCTTAAGGCTGTTTTTCCATCATGTGCCAGCAAGGGTTGATAACCTTTCTGGATGGCATATTGCTCCAGCAGTTTTGCAAACATCAGGTCGTCTTCAACAATCAGCAGGGTATGGGCGCCACTATGCATCGGAGCGGATGGTGTGCCCTGTATTTGCGTGATGTTTACAGCTGCGTTATTTGAGCTGCTAACCGCGGTTGCATGCGCCGGAAGGTAAAGGGTAAAGCGGCTTCCTTTACCGGCTTCGCTCGACAGCTGGATTTCGCCCCCCAACAAGGCGGCAAGCTCCTTGCTGATGGATAAACCCAGGCCGGTGCCGCCGTACTTGCGGCTTGTAGAGCCGTCGGCCTGCTGGAAAGCTTCAAAGATCAACTTCTGTTTTTCATCGGGAATACCAATGCCTGTGTCGGAGATGGAAAAGGCCAAAATCGGTGACTCGCTGCCGCTCAGCTTGGCCGAGTAAAAGCCCTGTGCAGCTGAAGCTAGTTCTACCTGCAGGTTTATGCTGCCATCTTCGGGTGTAAATTTAAAGGCATTTGAGAGTAGGTTTTTGATGATCTGTTCGACCCTTCCAGCATCTGACTGAAAAGCTTGGGGAACATCAGGAGCTATCGTGGTGTTGAAATGAATGTGTTTGCTATTTGCGATTTCCGAAAATAGCAGTTCCATGTTCCGGCAAATCGATGCAGGGCTTACGTTTTCCTGAATCAGCTCAACCTTACCGGATTCTATTTTGGACAGATCCAGAATGTCGTTGATCAGGTTCAGCAAATCTGCACCTGCATTGTGGATGACGCCGGCATATTTGATCTGATCTTCCGTGAGGTTTGATGGTTTATTCTCCTTCAGAATTCTTGCCAGGATCAGGATGCTGTTTAGTGGTGTACGCAGTTCATGGCTCATGTTGGCCAGGAATTCTGATTTATACCTGCTGGATGCTTCCAGTTCCTCGGCTTTCATGCTCACCGCTTCCTTGGCCTGGTTGATGGCCAGGTTCTTTTCTTCCAGCTGCTGGGCCTTTTCTTCCAGTTCAGCATTTGTCTGTTGCAGTTCTTCCTGTTGGATCTTCAACTCTTCCTCGGAGGCCTGTAGCTGTTCAGATTTGTAAACCAACTCTTCATTAGTGGTAAGCAGTTCTTCCTGTTGACTCTCCAGTTCTTCCCTTTGGGCCTGCAGTCTGTCATACAGCTGGCGCAACATCACTTGAGACATGGCACTGTTTAGGCCTACGCCGATGCTCGCTGCCAGGCTTTCCAGAAACAGCATGCTGTCTTCATCAGGCTCATTGATAAAACCTAACTCGAATATGGCAATGGTATCCTGATTGTGTCGAACAGGAATCAGGTACAGCTGGGTAGGTTTGCTTTCGCCAATTCCAGAGCGAACCTTCAGATAGTGGTCTGGGAGGTTCCGTATAATGCTCAGCTGACCATCCTTTGCAGCCTGGCCCACCAACCCTTCACCCAACTTTATCTTAGGGTTGCTGTGGTTATTTGGGCCTGCGAAACTTGCTTTAATCGACAGTTCATGGTTCTCATCGCTGAAATACATCAAACCCACGGTTGCTTTCGTGTACCTGCATACCTCTTGCAGGATATTACTCGCCAGATTGTCCAGCTCTTGAGTGCCAAACATCAGCTCGTTAACCTTTCGCAAGGCTTGCATAAGCTTGTTCTTCTGTTCGTTGTCGAAAGATAGCTGCGCAAGCCGTTCATTACGTTCTTTTACCTGCTCTTCAACACGCTTCTGGAAGTCGAAGGTCTTGCGGATGAGCGTTAATAAATAGAGTACCAGTCCGAAGATGGTCAAAGAACTCACGATTACAATGGCAATCGTTCGTTTGGAATTCATCTCAGATGCCTGAGCACGCTCCTGCAATAAACGGCGCTCTTCAGCAACAAGCCTTTCGATATCTGCCAGAATCTTTTCCTTGTAGATCCTGCCTTTTTCGGCGGTGCCTAAAAGTTCGGGTGTGATCTTTTGCTTTTCCCGGTATAGATCAAGATTGGCTTGCATTGCACCGACTTTCAGCCTTACAGTTGCGGCAAGTGTGTCCATGCTGCGGGACTGCTTCAGGTTGTCTGACACCAGGTCACGCAGGCTGTCGACTGCCGGAATGATCTTCGAGGCATGCTGATGATAAGGATTCAGAAATTTTTCGGACCCCGTAAGCATGTAACCGCGCATGGCCGTTTCGGCGGTTACGATCCTCAGGTCAAGTGCCTGTATTTTGTTGATGACTTCATAGGTATGACTCTCCCAGGCATCGCTTTTTCTGGTAGACAAAACACTAAGACAGGAGGTAATAGCTGAGATGAGTGCAAAGATCATGGTAATGGTGAAGCCCACCAGCACCTGCCTTTTGAATGCAGTATTAAGCATATTATAGGAATGTAAACGAATTTTTACGCAATAGTAACTAATATAAAGAGGAGAACAAAAATTTAACAGTATTTAACAGATAGTTGAAATAAAATTTCCTTAGACTTGTAACTAACAAATTAGTTTTACGTCTTATCATCCACTTAAACCATTTTAAATGAGAGCGCTCTCTATCTTGCTATTCCTAACATGTGTCTGTTTCTACAATGTTAAAGCCCAGGTTTCACCGGAAACCTCCTCCATCAAAGGTATCGTCATCGACTCGGCTTCCAATAAAGGCCAGGATTACATTACCGCCGCATTAAAAAAAGATAATGCGACAATTAAAACTGCTTTGTCGAAGAGCGATGGTTCTTTTCAGATCGACAAGGTTGCACCGGGAAATTATACCCTCGTTATTGTTGCCATGGGTTTTAACCCCAGGTCAATTCCTGTGGTAGTAAAAGATGTGAAAACCTACGACCTGGGTAAGATCAAGATCTCTGGTACGGCCAAGAACCTTGCGGAGGTCAATGTTACCGCTGCCCGACCGATCATCAAACAGGATATCGATAGGATCACCTACGACATTCAGGCGGATCCAGAGAGTAAGGTGAATACTGTGCTGGACATGATGCGAAAAATTCCATTACTCTCTGTAGATGCGGAGGATAACATTCAGCTTAAGGGGAGTGGCAGTTACAAGATCCTGATCAATGGAAAGCCTTCTTCATTGGTGGCACGTAATCCTTCTGATGTGTTTAAGAGTATGCCTGCGGCAAACATTGAAAAAATTGAGGTGATCACTACACCACCGGCTAAGTATGACAGTGAAGGTTTGGCGGGTATCATCAACATTATCACCAAAAAGAACATCGACGCGGGTTATAATGGTAACCTGAACATCAGACATTCCTTTCCGGCAGGTGGACCTGGTGGATCTGGCTCCTTAACAGTTAAGCAAGGTAAACTGGGTATTTCTGGTTTTGGCATGCTCAACCAGTTTGAGAATCCGGGAACGATGTTCCGCAGTGAAAGAACAACCACAGGCAATCCCTTACTGGGTATTCCCGCAACTGCTTTGAACCAGAATGGAACAAACGGTAACGATGGTAATTCGGGGTACATGAGTGTTGAGCTTAGCTATGAGATTGATACCTTGAATCTGCTTTCCGGTGATCTGTCGTTCAATAGATACACATATGATGGGACATCAAATCTTACCTCAGCCTTGATGCAGGCCAACAATCCTTACCAGTCATACCGCTCTGTCAGCAACTCGGGCAATTTAGGAGATGGTTACGACTTTAGTGTGAATTATCAAAAAGGTTTCAAAAGCAACAAGAACCGCTTGCTTACTTTGTCCTACCGCTCCAGCACTTACGGTGGCAACACGGAATCTGCTTACAACATATTTGACCGGATCAACTACGATGCGCAGACCTTTCCCAACTATAATCAGTTTAATGATGAAGAACAAAAGGAGCAAACCATTCAGGCAGATTACGTGCATCCTGTAGGTAAGTGGAACATAGAAGGAGGGCTAAAGGCAATTCTTCGTGATAACAACAGTATGTTCGAGTACCAGGGCCAAAATGCAAGCGGCGATTACGTCGTTGATTCAACGAGAACCAACAACTTTAATAACAATCAGAATGTGTATGGTATCTACAACTCTTACCAGTATAATCTGAGCAACTGGGGCTTCAAAGCAGGCTTGAGGGTGGAGTTAACGACGATAGACGCAGATTTCATTTCTCAGTCTTCTAATTTGGATGAGAGCTTTTTTAACATCATCCCCTCGGTTTCGGTAAACAGGAAGTTTAAAAATATGAGTAGCCTGAATTTCGGCTATACACAGCGTATCGAGCGTCCAGGTATCTGGCAGCTGAACCCTTTTGTACAGCGTCAGCCGAACTTCGAGTCTAGTGGAAATCCGGATCTTGAACCAGTTTTAAATAACAGCTTTGAGTTAAACTACAGTAAATTTAAAAAGGGTTCGATCAATATAGGCCTAAACTATTCGTTTGCGAATAACACCATCCAGCGTGTGAGTAGCTATATTCCTGAAACGGAGATTACCAGATCTACTTTTGTAAATACCGGTAAGGACCGGAAGCTAGGTACGAACTTTAACATCAACTATCCAATATTACCGACCCTAAATCTTTCATTGGGGGGTAATATGAATTACATCTGGTTGGAAGGCTTTGTAAATGATGAGACCGTTAGCAATGATGGTTTAACGGGATACATGTATGGGTACCTGAACTACAGGCTCAAATCAGGATGGCGATTGGGTGGTAATTTCTCTTACAGCAGTGCATGGATCACCCTGCAAGGCAGCTCCAGGTCAAGATGGAATACTGCTCTTTCTTTAGGCAAGGACATTATTAAAGACAAATTAACCTTCTCGGGCAGTGTAAGTAATCCTTTCCAGAAATTCCAGCCCTTTGAAAATGAGGTGGAAGGTCCTAACTTTAGCCAGCGTACCTACAGCGAAAACTATTACAGACGTTTCAACATGAGTTTGAACTGGCGTTTTGGTAAGCTAAAAGAATCTATTAAAAAGAACAAAAGAGGAATCAGCAACGACGATGTTAAATCGGGTGGCGGTTCAGGATCAAATTAAAAGAAATGATTAAAGTATACGGAATCCCGAATTGTAATTCAGTAAAGAAAGCCATCACCTGGCTTAAGGATCATAATTTGGAATATGAATTCCACGACTTCAAGAAAGAAGGCGTTAACACAGACCAGCTGAAAAGCTGGTCTGCTGTGTTTGGTTGGGAGCAGGTGCTGAATAAGAAAGGCACTACCTGGCGTACGTTGGATCCTGCGCAGCAGCAGGCAGTCAAAGATGAAAAGTCGGCCATTGAAGTAATGCTGGCTACGCCAAGTGCTATTAAACGCCCGGTTATTTTACTGGATGAACAGCCGGTACTGCTTGGCTTCAACGAAGATTTGTACCCCCAAAAACTTAAATAATAAACCCTCGCTGTTGTTTGTTGTTATGCTAAAACCAATGCAGACTAAGCTGTGTTGGAACACACTATGATTAGAAAGCTTCTGTTATTATCACTATTTGTGCTTCCACTTAAGCTGGCTGCACAAACCTCCATAAGCGGCCGTGTTTATGATTTTGAGAATAAATTGCCGCTGGCACAAGTTGAAGTGCAGAACCTGAACAACAAGCAAGTGGTGAAAACGGCTGCGGCGGGTCAGTTTTCCTTAAGTGCCAAGCAGGGTGATGTGCTCACCTTTACGCTCAAAGGTTATCATGCAGATACGCTGTATTTAACCAGTATGCGTCCGGTGGCCGTCTATCTTCCAAATTCTTCCATAAGCCTGAATGAGGTAAGGATTCAAAGTGCCAAGTTATCACCCTACCTGGAACTGGAGACTATTAATGCCGGTATTAAGCCAACCAAACGTATTGAAGGTGATGATCTGGCTGGTAAGAAGAACAACGACCGTGCAGGGGGAGTAATCCTTAATCTTGGCTTTGATAAAATGAAAGCCCAGCGGGAGAAAGAACAACGTCTGACAGAAAATGAGGGGGTGGAAAATGAGATCCGTCTTAACTTCAATGAAACCACCGTTGGTAATGTGACTAAGCTTAAGGGCGAAGAACTTAAGGCCTTTCTTTCCATTTATCAGCCCAGTGTAGACCGTGTAAAAAGTGAAGCACCTTTCAATTACACTTTGTACATTGCACAAGCATACCAGGCATGGCTTAAATTGCCGCCTGCACAACGAAAAGTACCTAAATTTAAATAACGATTATGATTAAAAACTGCAGTAAATCACTTCTGCTTTTTCTTGGTCTCCTCGCTGCTGGAAGTACCCTCCAGGCGCAGGAAAGTGCTAGTCCACAGACCAGCAAATACAATTCACATGAGGCATTCAGCCCATTGTTCTACACTTCAAACGGCAATGAGTACCGCTCTGCAAGTGGCTATCCAGGACCTAAATATTGGCAAAACCGTGCGGATTACAACATTACCGCAAATCTGGATGAACAGACGCACAACATCACCGGTACGGTAACGATCACCTATAAAAACAACAGCCCGGATCAGCTGCCTTTCCTTTGGCTGCAGCTGGATCAAAACCTTTTTTCCAAACAGTCGCGCGGTAACGCCTTAATCCCGAAAGGTAGCCGTTATGGTGCCCGTGGCGAGCAGATTGATGGTGGTTACAAGATCACTAACCTGAGTGTGACGCAGAAAGCGAAAGCGGTTAAGTTTAACTCGCTGATCGAAGACACCAGAATGCAGATCCAACTGGATCAGCCAATGGCTGCAAATGGTGATCTGATCACCATTAAAATGGATTATTCCTTTCCGATTCCGGTGAATGGATCTGACCGTTTGGGTCACCTGACCACTAAAAACGGAGAGATCTACAGTATTGCGCAGTGGTTTCCAAGGATGAGCGTTTATGATGACGTGACTGGGTGGAACACGTTACCTTACTGGGGTGCAGGAGAGTTTTACCTGGAATATGGCGACATTACCTATTCCATTACGGCAGCAGCTAATCAGGTGGTTTTAGGCTCTGGTGAGCTGTTAAATCCACAGGAAGTATTTACGGCAGAAGAGCTTAAGCGCTGGAATGCAGCAAAGAACAGCGACAAAACGGTAATCATCCGTTCCGAAGCTGATGTGCTAAACCCGGCTTCAAGACCTTCCAAATCTAAGCTGACCTGGAAATACAGGATGAATAATACCAGGGATGCTGCATGGGCATCTTCCAAAGCTTTTGTGGTTTCCGGTGCAAGGATCAATTTGCCAAGTGGTAAGAAGTCCTTCGCTGTAGAAGCACATCCTGTAGAAAGTAATACCCCTGATGGGTATGCACGCGGCGCAGAATACGTGAAAGGCAGTATTGAGCACTATTCAGAGAAGTGGTTTGAATATCCATATCCGATGGCGGTAAACATTGCATCCAACATCAGTGGTATGGAATATCCTGGTATCGTTTTTTGCGGCTGGGAAGCCAAAGGTGAAGACGCATGGGGTGTAATTGACCATGAGTTCGGACACACCTGGTTCCCGATGATTGTGGGTAGCAATGAGCGTAAATATGGCTGGATGGATGAAGGATTCAATACTTTTATCAATAACATTTCCAAGACCGTGTTTAACAATGGTGAGTTCAACAAAGGCCGCATGGATTACCAGGGTATAGCTAAGTATATGGCCAGACCAACCAATGAGATTGTGATGCTTGAACCAGATGCCATGCGCGAAGCAAACATTGGTATCAACCTTTACTACAAGCCGGCAATTGGACTAGAGATCCTGCGTAAGCAGATCCTTGGTGAGCAACGCTTTGATTATGCTTTCCGCAACTACATCAAACACTGGGCTTATAAACACCCGACACCTACAGATTTCTTCCGTTCTATGGAGAATGCTGCGGGTGAAGATCTGTCCTGGTTCTGGAGAGGCTGGTTTATGGAAGACTGGACCATGGATCAGGCGATCAGCGGCGTAAAAGAAGCGAAGAATAAAGCTGGTGCGCGTGAAGGTTACGACATTGTTGTTGATAACCTTGGCAAATTACCGATGCCAATTATTCTTGGCGTAGAAACAGCAAGCGGTAAAAAAGATATCGTTAGAATCCCAGTGGATGTCTGGATGCGTAATAGCAGCTGGACGGTTCGTTTCCCGACAACGGAAGAAGTTGTTGCGGTTACCATTGATCCGGATCATGAATTGCCGGAGGTTAACGCGGCAAACAATACCTGGAAAAAGTAAGGGGTATTTATAATGCAAAAAGGGCTGCTATAAACCATATAGCAGCCCTTTTTGCATTATTGTGTTTACTTATTTCATCGTCACTTCCGCCAGAATAGGGAAGTGGTCTGATACAAATTTACCCCGGTAGGTATCCGTAAGAATTCCCCAGCGTTTAGCGGTAAAATGTTTAGTTACAAAGATGTGGTCAATAACGCCAGTGCTATCCAGCTGTTTACCCCAGCCATTAAAAGAGGCGTTGTTTACATATGGTTTTTCTACCTGGTTGTAGGTGTCATTTAAGAAACCCGAGTTTTTCAGCTCCAGGTACCATTCACTCTGGTGGTCACCGTTTAAGTCGCCAGTAAATACGGCCGGTGCATTACCTGCAATTTCCTTGATCTTTTTGATCATCAGCTTGCTGCTTTCCACGCGGGCAATCTTGCCCTGGTGGTCGAAGTGTGCATTGAAGAAAAAGAACTTTTTACCGGTTTTAACATCCTGCAGCTGAACCCAGCTCGCGATACGATTACAGCAGGTGGCATCCCAGCCAAGCCCTGGTTTGTCTGGTGTTTCAGATAACCAGAAATCACCTTTGCTCAAAAGCTTGAACTTGTCTTTCTTATAAAAGATGGAAGAGTGTTCGCCACCGGATTTACCATCATCGCGGCCTGCACCATGATTCGCATATTCCGGCAGTGAATTGCTGAGGTCATCAATTTGGTTTTTCTTGCCCTCCTGGGTTCCAAAAACGTCAAACTGGTGGAAGTGCATTACGTTCGCCGCAAATTCCCTGCGGTCCTCCCAAAGGTTGCCCACGTCACCACGGTTGTCATTGCGTACGTTGAAGCTTCCGAAGATGTAAGTCTGGGCATAAGCACCGCAGCTGATGTAAATGAGCAAGGCTGCGGTTAATAAGTGTTTAATTTTCATTATTTATAATTCAGGTTTATGACTAATGATTTACCATCCCGGGTTTTGACCCAATGCCGGATTGAACAATCGGTCTGTTTCCGGGATAGGATAAAGGTAGTTTTTATCTGTGAACACACGTGGTGTTGTCGTTAACCAGGTTAATTCACCGGAGGTGTTGTTAGACAAACGCTGTGGATTTGGTCCGCCATTCAGCGTTGGCGCAACGTTGATGTAGTTAACCCCAGGTACCCGGTTCGCAGGCATCACCTGGTAGAAAGCAACATCCATGATACCATCTTCGTTAAGATCCATTGGTACATCCAATGCAGGCACGTAGAAGCCATTCCAAACCTTGGTCATCAGGTCCCCCTTTTTCCATCTCACAATATCGTCAAAGCGTAAGCCTTCAAAAGAAAGTTCAATGCCCCGCTCTCTTCTGATTTCCAGCAAGGCTGGGTCTGAGATTTCAGGGAAGTAATTTGCCTGCAGGTAAGGATCTGCAACCGTTGGTTTGGTGCTCAAGCCACCAGTGATACCCGCACGCTGACGTAAGGCACCGATGGTTCTCGTCCAATCCGCATCGCTGAAGGTGCCCAGTTCTGCTTTCGCTTCGGCATAGTTCAACAGGATCTCCGCATAGCGCATTAAAGGAATGGAGTTGATGTTTTGTCCACCGCCATCATAGCGCACATCGTCCAGCACGAATTTGATCGGCTGATAACCTGTATAAGTGTAGGAGAAAACCGGTGGTGCAGGCTCAGGTGTTCCGCCGTTGATCCGTTTGTAGCTGCCCATCCTGATGGTTTGCTGCAGACGCTTATCCCTGTTCTTTACCTCATCTTTGAATTCCAGGGTTTGATATCCAGGCCTGCTGGTGAATGGTGTACCATCGACATTCAGGTAGGTGTTTACGAAGGTACGCACCAAACTTACCCTGGAACCATAGGTCGCGCTGGTCCACCACCAGTTCGCATCATTGTAAACAGCGAGGTTAGCATCGGTAACTGCCGCAAGCATCACTTCTGTGGCAACAGGAGCCGTGCTGATAAACAGGTTCCGATAGGCAAGATCTGCGCCCCCAGCAGTATTCAACGTAAATCCGCCATCTGACATCACCTGCTCCGCGGCATTTGCCGCTTCCTGTAGCCACTGATCTGCAGAACCCGCAAGCCCTGCTTCGGTGTGGTATTTGCGGTAGGTACCTTCGTATAATGCTATCCTGGATTTGAGTCCTAAAGCGACATATTTGGTGATCAGCGAGCGGCTATTATCGTTCGTCCTGCTGATGTTTTCACAAGCGTAATTGATGTCCGCTAGTACCGAATCCATAACCAGGGTACGTTTGTCGCGGCCGTTGAAAAGTGTTGGATCATCAACGCTGAAGGTTTTGTTGATCCATGGCACATCACCAAAGCGGCGAACCTTGTCGTAGTAGAAATAGGCCCTGAAGAACCTGGCAAGCGCAGTATATTGCTGCCTTACTGCTGGTGCTACTTTAGGGTCGTTATTGTTCTCCAGGAAGTAGTTGATGTTCCTAAGGTTGGTCCAGGTCCATCCGCTACTTTGACGGGGCCCATAAGCACCTTCAACAAGGAACTCCGGCGCCTGACTTCTGGCAGAGTAATCAGCCATGGCGTCACCTTTATGGGCGTCAGAAGCATTAGGCAGGATGTTATAAAAGGAATTGGTGTAAAGCTCAAGACCTTTTTCATTGCTGAACACTGCTTCTCTGGTTGCAGTATCTTCTGGTGTCTGATCTAGTTTCTTACACCCGGCAAAGCCAATCACTACGGGTATAAGACAAAATAAGAACTTCTTCATATTAATATTTTTTATATGCTTGTTGTTAGATTTAAATTCTTAAAACGTTGCCGATAAGCCTAAGCTGAAGGTCTTAAGAATAGGGTAGTTATTTCCATTTCCACTGTTACTGTCGCCGGTTAAGATGGCGTCAGATTTTCCGATGTTCTCCACGTCCAGGTCTCTGGTCACCTTGTATAGTGGTGATGATGACCATAGGTTTTCTCCGGAAAGGAATACCCGTACATTGCTTAACCCTGCTTTTTTGACAAAGCTTTGTGATAGGGTATAGCCCAGTTGAAGGTTTTTCAGCCTGATGTAAGATACATCCTGCAGGTATTTCGTTTGTGCCTGGGCCAGTGTGCCTGATCCATTCTGTGCAATATAACCTCTATACCTAGGGAAGTAAGCATTCGGGTTTTCAGGGCTCCAGATGTTGCCGATGTGTGATGTCGGGATCTTATTATAAGGGCGGTTGTACTGACCCCAGAAAGTTCCATTCTCCGTACCTGGATACCAGTCCATCGAACCAACACCCTGGAAGAAGGTGCTGAAGAAGAATCCCTTCCAGTCTGCACCAAGGGCAATACCATAGGTATAACGCGGGGTAGAGTTACCGATAACCTTACGGTCGCCCGGATTGCTCACCGTATTGTCACCATTGTTGATTACCCCATCACCATTGATATCCCGGAACTTGATATCACCCGGAAGGCTTTTGCTGGTGTTGGATGATTTGTATAGAATCTGACTAGGTGAGTTGGCTACATCGGCCTCCGAAAGGAAGTAACCATCAGTTACGAAGCCCCAGATTTCACCCACGGTTTGCCCTGCATAGTAGTCCGTTAAGCGCTGATCCGGGTTGTTGTACTTCAGGATCTTTGATTTGTAATCCGCCAGGGTAAGTCTTACGGAGTAGCTCAACGGTGAGCCACCCACTTCCACCCGGTCATTCCAGCTTAGGTTCGCTTCCCAGCCTGTTGTCCTTAGGTCTGCATAATTTCCTTTAGGTACACCCGTTCCAAATACAGCCGGCAGGGTCATACCTACAGTAAACATGTCTGTTGTTTTACGGGTATAGGCATCTCCGCTGAAATTTAGACGGTTGTTCAGGAATGCGATATCCAAACCGATGTTTTGCGTGGTTGATGTCTCCCAGGTCAGGCCATTAGGGATAACACCCGGCTGACTGGTTAGTTGTGGGCGTACACCGTTCAGCACACGACCAGATTGCTCGATCCTGAATTTCTCCTGGAAGGCATAGGAAGCGATATTACCATTACCCAATGATCCATAAGATGTACGGATCTTCAAATCCGTAATTACATTCGGGTTAATTTTCCAGAAAGGCTCCTTACTCACGCGCCATCCTGCAGAGAATGAAGGGAAAAAGGCATAACGTTGATTGTCAGGGAACTTCGAAGAACCGTCATAGCGACCGTTCAACTCTACCAGATAACGGTCTTTGAAAGCATAGTTCAAACGGTAGAATCCACCAAGAATGGCCCATTGTTCATAGCCGCCCGAGGTTTGTATGGACTGCCCGAGCGCCAGATTGATGTCGTTCGCATCTTCAAAGATCAGCCCGTTACGTAAAGCTTCCAATCCTTTATAGGTTGATTGCTCATAATTGTAACCTGCAAGCACCTTGATGTAGTGATCTTCGCTGATCTTTGGTTCATATTCCGCGTAGATGTTCGTTACCATATACTGCGTGCTGCGGTTAAGGTTCTGCAGGTCATTATAGTTCAGACCAACATATTCAATAACCCCGGGTTTGCGGCTATATGGTACTGGGACGCGTTTCCGGCTTTGATCGTTATCGGTGTTCTGGAAGGTGAAATCACCTTTAACCCTGAATTTATCATCAAAAAAGCTGGTGCTGAAACCAGTTGTGTTACGGAATACCTTATTGTCCATGTCGATACCATTCTTGCCATACCAAAGGTCTCCCACCGTGTAAGCAGAGGAGAAGGTGAGGGTACCATCGGGATTAAACATTGGGGCTACGGTATGCCCTTCATCTGCGATGTTTCGCCAGATACCACCACCTTCACCAACGTTCAATGGGGTGTGGTATTTGGAAGCGGAGTAATCAGCGTTGTTGTAAACCTTCAACCAGGGATAAAGCTGAATGGATCCCTTAGCCCTAAGGTTTAACATTTCATAATCATCCGAATTATAACGGAAAAGACCATTTTGTTTAAAGGATCTTCCGGAAATGTAGAAATCTGTCTTCCCGCTACCTCCAGAAAGGGTGATGTTCTGATCGGTAGCACTTGTGTTGTCCTTGTACAGTTCATCGTACCAGTCGGTATTACCATAGTACACATATTCACCTGCTTCATTCACCTCCGTTTTCGGTAGACCAGGGTTCTCTGAGCGGCGTTTTAGTTCTTCCAGATAGGCAGGGGAGAACTTCACGGTCTTATTGATGTTCTGAGGTGTTTGAGAGTAGTCATTCCAGGCCGACCAACCTTCGTTGAACATGCTGGCAAAGGTATAGCCGTCGCTTACATAGTCTGGAACCGTTGTTGGTGTTTTAATAGACTGTGTAATGCTATAACTAATGGAGGTGCGCTCTTTTGCAGGGTTTTTCGTGGTGATCAGTACCACGCCGAAAGCTGCTCGTGCACCATAGATGGCAGCGGATGCCGCATCCTTTAACACGGTCACGCTGGCGATATCATTCGGGTTGATACGACCTGGATCACCCTCAATACCGTCAATCAACACCAGCGCATTTCCACCCTGGCCGATGGAGGTCGTTCCGCGAACGTTGAAAGCTGGTGATTGCGTCGGGCGACCATCGGCGATGTTCAGATTCAGGTTGGGGATTACACCCTGAAGTCCTTGTGCCAGATTGGCTACCGAACGGTTTTCCAAAACTTTCGAAGTCACCTGCGTTACAGCACCGGTGAGGTTTTCCCTTTTCTGCGTACCATAGCCGACTACAAGCACCTCGTTAAGCGTACCGGTTTCCGCCGTGAGCGTGATGTTCAATGCCGTCGTTTGCCCTGATTTTACCGCAACCTTGGTCTGGGTTGCAGTGGTATAAGAAATAAAGCTGGCCGTCAGCGTGTAAGAGCCTGCTGCAACATCAAAGGTGTAGATACCATCTGAATTACTTTGCACCACGAGGTTGAGCTCAGCAATACGGACACTGGCACCTGGAAGCGGTGCTCCTTTCTCATCGACGATTTTACCGCTGATTTTTCCGCGGTCCTGATTCTGGAAGCCTGCAGTGTTCCCGATGGCATTTGCCCCTAAGGTGAGGAGCAGAAATGCCATAAACAGCGCGACTTCCTTTTTTAGATTAAGTACAGTTTTAAGCATGATTGTTTAAGAGTTTATTGTGTACATTTTGATTGGTGGCAAAGGTGTAATGGCTATGTTAGTCCAGCGTTAAGCGCAGATTATATAACCATGGGCAAGCTGATGCAGCAGGATATTATCCTGTGCAGCAAGCAGGAGCGCGATGCCCTGAATTACAAAATGGATTTGTTATAGCCTGGCAGACCGGGCTGCAGGTAGAAAAGCAATCGTGTATGTTGCTGGATGCTGAAGCTGGAACAAGCCTAGTATGCTACATGCAAGGCTTGCAGTTACGAGAATGATCATACAGTATTTGGTTTTGGTTGCTCGAAGTTAATTAATGCATGTGCATAGACTATGTCTGCGGTGTAAATTTAATGTTACCTCTAAAGGAGAGGCAAGCATCTGTTAACATAGGATAAACATCGGAGCTGCGCAGTACGATTTCTCAGCAGAAAGACTGGTTTAATGAAAAGTATTAAGGTAAAGTTTTTCCACCTTCTTACGCGCCCAGTCTGTCTTACGTAAAAACTTCAGGCTGGAACTCATGGTCGGGTTGTTTTTGAAGCAGTCAATTTTAACGTAGGTCGACAGTTCTTCCCAACCGTAGTGCCATACAAGCTGTTTCAGGATAAACTCCAGCGTTTTACCATGCAGGGGGTTGTTTACTTGTTCTTTAATGGCCATGCTGCAAAATTAGGAAGATTAAGTAAATTTGAGCTATGCAAATAAACTTAGGCGATTTTGTCCGTTTTGTAGACGAAAACATAGAGGGTTACGTAACCCGCATCATAGATAAAGACACCATCGGGGTAACCGATGCCAACGACTTCGAAATCCCGGTACTCGCTTCTAAGGTCACCCTTGTGCACGGCAGTATCCCTGAGGATGATACGGTAGTTGGAAACCGCCCTGCTGCGGCAGTTGCAGCTGCGGAATTTATCAAAGATGGTGTTTTTCTGGCGCTTGTCAGTGATCAGCACAGCAATTCCGTGGCGCATTTTCATGTGGTGAATAATACTTCGTACGATCTGCTGGTTGCTTTCACAACAGAAAAGAATGATCAATTCAAAGCTGAATTTGCAGGATCAGTATCCGGCAATTCCAGTAAACGTATTTACTCCGCAAACATGAGCGACATCCAAATCTGGCCGAAGTTCAGATTAGAGGTTTTGTTCCATTCCGCATCCAGCTTTGAGCCGAAACCGGCGATATTGTTTCACCAGCACCTCAAAGGCAAAGATCTTTCCGTTGCAAAACAGGAGATACCGATGCTTAAGACAAAAGGTTGGTTAATCCAGCTGGATCAAAAGGAAGAGGCTTTGGATCTGGACAAGCTAAAAGCGCGATTTAAATAAGAAAACATAGCTGAGGCGAAGGTCTCAGCTATTCAAGCCATGCTGTTCCGGCTATTTTAAGATCCCTTTTTTAAGTACTTCAACTTCTTTCAGCAGCAGCGGAAATGCGGGTACTGCCATTCCACCGTGATCAAATCCCTGAAGTTCGTACAATCTTGTTGTTTTATGCCCCGCAAGTTTCATCATCCGGTTTAAGTATGCATTCTCCTCATACCTGCCTAACAGTTCCATTTCACGGTCGCCAGTGATGAGCAACATGGGTGGCGCATCCGCCCTGACATGATACAATGGCGCGTACTTGTCAATTGTTGGTTGCGTGTCTTTAATGCCCATTTCCTGCCGTACAGTAAAGTGTGTGATGGCCTGACCGCTAAATGGAATTAACCCAGCAATGGCATCTGCATTTAGCTTGTATTTAGCCAGGTATTGTTTATCAAGCGTGATCATTGTTCCAAGATAACCTCCGGCAGAATGCCCGGAAACAAAGATCAATTTATTGTTGCCGCCGTAGTTAGCAATATGCTTAAATGCCCAGGCTACTGCTGCGGCAGCATCCTCAATGTACGCTGGTGCTTTTGCTTTAGGCGACAAGCGATAACCCACCCCGATTACAGCCACACCTTTATCCAGAAGTGCTGCAGGAATCTCCCGGCGCCCGCCAGTGATGCCACCGCCGTGAAACCACACGATCGTTGCAAAATTCTTAACGTTTTTGGGGTAATAAATGTCGAGCCTGCACTTCGATCTGATGTAGCTGTCTGAGATGGAACTTGAATCGGGATAGTAGAAGATGTTGTCGACCCGAGTGCCTGATTGCTGGCTAAAGGCCACTGAGCTTGTAAAAACAAGAGTAATAATAATTAGGAGTCTATGGATGAATTTTGCGTTCGTTCTAGGCGTCATATAAGCTGCTTTGGTTATGATGCAAGTTAAACAGTATCACTTCAGCTACTACATCAATGAAGTAACAATTTTGCAGGAGAAACTAAAGCAAGAAAGTTGATTATATCTTTTTGATGGAAATGTCACTTTCGCGCTCCCATTGAAGCTCATCAGCTTGAATGTAGGCGGTACCTTCTAGAAAGAATATCAGCGGAACAGTTCTGTTCCGCTGATATAAAACCGATCCTAAAAATATAGTGCGCTCCCTTTCTCTAAAAACTCTTTGGATTTCTCCTCCATCCCCTTGCTCAATACTTCGTCTTCCTGCACGCCTTTTTCTTTGGCATAGTCCCGTACATCCTGGGTGATCTTCATGGAACAGAAGTTCGGTCCACACATGGAACAGAAGTGGGCGATTTTTGCGCCTTCTGCAGGTAAGGTTTCATCGTGAAATTCTTTGGCGGTATCCGGATCAAGTGACAAGTTAAACTGGTCTTCCCAGCGGAACTCGAACCTGGCTTTACTTAACGCATTATCCCGGTATTGTGCACCAGGGTGCCCTTTTGCCAAATCTGCGGCATGGGCGGCGATTTTATAGGTAATCACACCATCCTTAACGTCTTTCTTGTTTGGTAAGCCCAGATGTTCTTTAGGCGTTACGTAGCAAAGCATTGCGGTACCGAACCAACCGATCATAGCAGCACCAATGGCCGAGGTAATATGGTCATAACCCGGAGCAATGTCGGTCGTCAAGGGTCCAAGGGTGTAAAACGGCGCTTCCCCACAGTGAGCGAGTTGTTTGTCCATATTCTCTTTGATCATGTGCATGGGAATATGGCCCGGCCCTTCAATGATCGTTTGTACATCATGTTTCCATGCGATTTTGGTGAGCTCTCCAAGGGTTTCCAGCTCGCCAAACTGCGCCGCATCATTGGCATCGGCGATACAACCTGGCCGTAGGCCATCACCCAGGGAGAAAGCAACATCATACGCTTTCATGATCTCACATATTTCCTCGAAATGTGTGTACAAGAAGTTCTCCTTATGATGTGCAAGGCACCACTTTGCCATGATGGAACCGCCGCGGGAGACGATACCGGTAATTCGCCTTGCGGTAAGCGGCACATAACGTAAAAGCACCCCAGCATGAATGGTAAAGTAATCTACCCCTTGTTCTGCCTGTTCAATCAGCGTGTCGCGAAACAGTTCCCAGGTCAGGTCTTCGGCTTTACCGTTTACCTTTTCCAAAGCCTGGTAGATAGGTACGGTACCAATCGGAACAGGGGAGTTGCGGATGATCCATTCCCTGGTTTCATGGATATTCTTGCCAGTGGATAGATCCATGATGGTATCTGCGCCCCAGCGGCAGGCCCATACTGCCTTTTCCACTTCTTCTTCGATACTCGAGGTTACAGCAGAGTTCCCGATGTTGGCGTTGATCTTCACCAGGAAGTTCCTGCCAATGATCATGGGTTCAAGTTCCGGGTGATTGATGTTGCAAGGGATCACGGCTCGGCCGGCCGCTACTTCAGCGCGGACAAACTCGGGGGTAATATACCCTTTAGGGGTATTCGCACCGAAACTTTGTCCGGCATGCTGTTGACTCATCAGCTCGAAGTCGCCATTAAGCTGTTCCTTCAGCTGGTCTATTCGCTGGTTCTCGCGAATAGCGATGTACTCCATCTCCGGAGTGATGATCCCTTTTCTCGCATAATGCATCTGGCTGACGTTTTTGCCCGCTTGTGCCCGGTATGGTTTGCTGATGTGCGCAAAGCGTAAGCTGTTCAGGCTCTCGTCTGCAGCGCGCTGTTGACCATAGCTTGAAGAGATATGATCCAGCTGTTCCACGTCGGCACGCTCCAGGATCCAGGACTCGCGCAGTTTAGGAAGGCCTTTCTTCACATCAATGTCGACACTCGGATCGGTGTAAGGACCGCTCGTGTCGTAGATCGTGACTGCGGCATTAGGGCTCGTTTCGCCGAATCTGCCGTGTAGTTTGGTGTCGCTGAGGCTGACTTCGCGCATGGCGACATGAATGTCGTGCAGCTGACCTTTAACAAATACTTTTCTGGATGCCGGGAAAGGGGTTCGGCTAATGACTTCTGCTCCTGGGGTTTTTTCAGTT
Organism: Pedobacter sp. SAFR-022; assembly: GCF_051965375.1. Lineage (NCBI taxonomy): Bacteria > Pseudomonadati > Bacteroidota > Sphingobacteriia > Sphingobacteriales > Sphingobacteriaceae > Pedobacter > Pedobacter sp. SAFR-022. Next base: position 344,341 of record NZ_JBQCME010000001.1, on the reverse strand, counting down.
TTCATGTTGATTGTTTTTACACCTCAGGGAAGCACCTGTATAAGGAATGGCAAACAACATGGATATGTCATTTCACTTTTCCCTTCGGCAGTACTAACTGCATCAGGTTCAAAGGGTATTTCTCAGCACAAGGCACCCCTAAAGTTTTTTATAAAGCTATGAAATCAATTTTATTACCAATGCATTTTGACGTTAAACTGTAAAAATTTATCAAGATTCTATAAGCAAATACCCACCTTAAGCTTTAGATTTGTCTCATCGCATGAAAAGGATACTATTGATCATACTCGCCTTTGTTTACCTGGGACTTTCTCAGGGGCCAACGGTGTATCTTCATTATTGCATGGGTGAACTGGTCGAGATGGGCATGGAACACCCAGGTGAATCCAGCGCCTGCGACTTCTGTGGTATGACCCAGACCGCTTCAGACAAGGAAGCTTGCTGCCAGCAGGATGTTAAAAGCATTAAGATTGACAACGTTCAAAAGATCGTTAAAAGCGAGTTCCAGTTTGAACAGGCAGCTCTGCTGTTGCCTAAAACACTCCTGGAAAGATTTCTGAAATCAGTACCCCACCAAGGGATACAGACCTATTTTCCTGATCAGGAAACCCCTCCGCTGCAGGATATTCCCGTCTTCATACGAAATTGCAGCTATCGTATATAATACCATTATCCTTTCTTACACCTTCGTGTAGGGCATCAGGATCATCCTGCTTTGCCCGCCTAAGCTATTAAGTTTTTCATTTCTCCTGTTAAAGCGCTTTAAAGCTTTACAGCTGATCGTTATGCATGCGCGAGCAAGCATCACAAATAAGCATAAATGGTACATAGAATAATAGAATGGTCGCTTCATAACCGTTGGATCGTGCTCCTGCTGGCTACTGGCCTGTTTGTCTGGGGTATATTCGCGGTCAAGAAGAATCCGATTGACGCAATTCCTGATCTCTCAGAAAATCAGGTAATCGTTTACACCGAGTGGATGGGCAGGTCTCCCCAGCTCATTGAAGATCAGGTTACCTATCCTTTGGTAACCAATTTACAAGGGCTGCCGAAAATCAAATATGTGCGTGGTAGCTCCATGTTCGGCATGAGTTTCATCTACGTGATCTTTGAAGATAACGTGGACGTGTACTGGGCCAGAGAAAGGGTGCTGGAACGTTTAAGCACCATAGGCAATACCTTGCCGGATGGCGCAACGCCACAGCTCGGGCCCGATGGCACCGGTGTAGGTCATGTGCTCTGGTACACACTGGATGCGCCAGATACGGATCTTGGAGAACAGCGGGCGATACAGGACTGGTATGTAAAGTTCGCCCTGCAAAACGTACCTGGCGTGAGCGAGATCGCCTCTTTTGGTGGTTTCCAGAAGCAGTACCAGATTGCTGTAGATCCCAATAAACTTCTCTACTACAAATTAAGTATTCCTGAAGTCATTGCTGCGGTCCGCTCCAATAATAACGAATCTGGCGGACGCAAATTCGAGATGAGCGACATCGGTTATATCATTAAAACATCAGGTTACCTCAAATCCATGGAAGAGATCGCCGCCATCCCCGTAAAGAATCAGAATGGAACGGCCATTAGAGTTTCCGATGTCGCAACAGTACAGATGACCGGTGAAACCAGGCTCGGCATCTTTGACCAGGACGGTGAGGGCGAACGGGTGGGTGGCATTGTTGTCATGCGCTATGGCGAGAATGCTGCGGAAGTAATTGACCGGGTAAAGACCAAAATGAAGGAAGTCTCCAAAGGTCTGCCGCAAGGGGTGAAGTTTGATATCGTATATGATCGCGGTGAACTGATCCAGGAGTCTGTAGACTCCATCACAACAACACTGATCGAAGAAATGATTGTTGTGTCGCTGGTGGTCATTGTTTTCCTGTTCCATTGGAGAAGCGCCATCAGCATCATCATACAGATACCCATCACGATCGCCACCAGCTTTATTCTGCTCAATGCATTCGACATATCCTCCAACATCATGTCCTTAACCGGTATTGCACTGGCCATTGGCGTCATCGTAGACAATGGGATCGTCATGAGTGAAAATGCCTATAAACATCTTTCAGAAAAATACGAAAGCTGGCAGGCTGAACATCAAAATATAAACAAGTTATGAGGAATTGGTTCAAAAGAAAAATAGATGCCGATAAGGATTGGATCTCGGAAGAAGATAGACTTAAGGTTATCGAGAAATCGAGCAAACAAGTTTCGCGTGGGGTCTTTTTTGCAACGATCATCATCATCACTTCTTTCCTGCCTGTATTTATGCTGACTGGCCAGGAGGGAAAAATGTTTCATCCCCTGGCTTTCACCAAGACCTTCATCATGATTGTGGATGCGGTACTGGTACTTACGCTGGCACCCGTGCTAATATCCTTTTTTATGAAAGGTAAGTTCCGGCCGGATCATGCCAATCCGGTAAACCGGTTTTTAGAACGTTATTACGAACCGCTGATCCGCGGGGTATTAAACTGGCGGAAAACAACCATTGCCATCAATATTATTGCCTTGCTGATTACGATTCCGCTGCTTAGAAATCTGGGTACAGAGTTTATGCCAGCTCTGGATGAGCAGAGCATCTTATTTATGCCCGTTACCCTGCCTGATGTGTCTAACAATGAGGCTAAGCGGATTTTGCAGGTGCAGGATAAGATTATTAAATCGGTGCCCGAGGTCGATAAAGTCTTGGGTAAGGCAGGCCGTGCAAGCACCGCAACCGACAACTCCCCAATCAGCATGATTGAAACCATCATTATGCTTAAACCTAAGTCGGCCTGGCGCGAGGGCTTAACGAAGAAGGATATCATTGATGAACTCGATAAAAAGCTCCAGATTCCAGGTGTGGTAAATGGCTGGACACAACCGATCATCAACCGCATCAATATGTTGGCAACAGGCATACGAACCGATGTGGGAGTAAAAATCTATGGTCAGAACCTGGACACCATTGCTGCAGTTTCCGAACGCGTTAGAAAAGCGCTAGAAGGTACCAGCGGGGTTACTGATCTCTATGTAGATCCAATTACTGGTGGTAAGTATCTCGCCATCGATGTAAAACGAAATGAGCTTGGCCGGTATGGGTTAACGGTAGATGATGTTAACCAGGTCGTGGAATCTGCGCTTGGTGGTGCAGCTGTTGGGAATACCATTGAAGGCAGACAGCGCTTTTCGATTAGCGTACGTTTGGGGCAGGAATTCAGGAGCAGCCTGGAAAGCATCAAACGCATTCCCATAAGCTCGGCAGCCATGGGTGAAGTTCCACTCTCTGCAGTGGCTGAGGTTCGTTTTGAAGATGGTCCACCGATGATCAATTCCGAGAATGCCATGTTACGTGGCGCGGTGATGTTCAATGTGCGCGACCGTGATCTGGGTAGTACTGTAGAGGAAGCCATGGAGAAGCTTAACGCTAGCCGCGGCTTACTTCCACAGGGTTATTTCATGGAATGGAGCGGTCAGTATGAGAATATGATCCGGGGGCAGAAGACCTTAACCTGGATTGCGCCGATTGTACTTGCCGTGATCTTCTTTTCACTGTATTTCGCGTTTCGCTCCTTACGAGAAGCCTTCCTGAGTTTGATTACGGTGCCCTTTGCGCTCATCGGTGGTGCTTATCTCATCTACTTTTTCGATGTGAGTTTATCCGTTGGCGTGGCGGTGGGCTTCATTGCGCTCTTCGGTATCGCTGTGGAAACCGGAATTGTAATGGTGATCTACCTTAATGACGCGATGAACCAGCTGGTGCAGCTAAATGGGAACTCCAGTGCAACGATCAGCAGGGAGGACTTGCGGGAGTATGTGGTGAAAGGTGCCGCCAAACGGCTCAGACCTAAACTCATGACCGTTTGTGTCTCTCTGTTTGGCTTAATACCGGTTTTGTGGGCTACTGGCGTAGGAACAGATGTAATGCAGCCCATTGTGTTGCCGATGATTGGTGGTGTACTCACGTCATCAACACACATCTTGCTGGTCACACCGCTGATCTTCCTGATGAGCAAAGAATATGAACTGAAAAAATATGGAAAACTGGAGGTGAGTAATGCGAATCATTAGAATATTAGCGCTGCTGCTGGGATTGATGCCCATGCAGCTGATTGCGCAACAACATACGGTATCCCTGGATACCATTCTGAAACGGATTGATGAAAACAATCCGATGCTGCAAACCTATGCTTTAAGAGCAGAAAGCTACAAACATAGAGCTGAAGCGGGCAGTGCCTGGATGGCACCTATGGTCGGCGCGGGTACCTTCATGACGCCCTATCCCGGACAGGAGGTGATGGATGGCGACAAAGGTTCGCTGATGCTACAATTGGAGCAGGAGATTCCAAATCCTTCAAAGCTACGGGCGCAGAAAGTATATGAAGCTTCGAAAGCGGATGTTGAATTCGCAGGACGTGCTATCGCTTCCAACACGCTGAAAGCTCGTGCTAAAAACCTTTATTATACTTGGATCATCGCTGGTCAACGCATTAAAGTACTGCGGGAAAACGAGAAAATCATGCAGATGATGCAGAAGATCGAAGAGATCAGATACCCTTATAATCAATCGCAACTTTCTGGTGTTTACCGCTCCAGGGCTAAGATCGAGGAGAATGAAAACATGATCCGCATGCAGCAAGGGGAGATCGCCAAGGCAAAAGCCTGGTTGAACAGCCTCATGAACTTGCCCGCAACGCAGCCTTTGGCAATTGACAGCTCAACATTACCAGCCTTTACACCAGAAGCCCGGTTAGACACAGTCCTGCTTGCAGGCCAGCGTAAAGATATCCTGCAAATGGAGCAGAACATCAGATCCATGCAGCTTGGGGTAAAGGCGATGAAAAACCAGTCAAAACCAGATTTTAAATTACGGGTGGACCACATGTCGCCCCTGGGCAGCATGATGCCAAAACAGTATAGTGTGATGGGCATGGTCAGCATTCCCCTGGCGCCATGGTCCTCCAAGATGTATAAGTCGGAAGTAAAAGCCATGAACTATGAAATACAGGCGATGGAAAAGGAACGTGTAGGTATGCTGCAGGAAAGTCATGGGATGCTTACCGGAATGCAGTATGAAATCCAATCCATGCAAAAACGTATCGCTGCAATGGAAGAAAAGATTATCCCTTCCCTGCGGAAAACTATGGAAGCCGATTTTGTGAACTATCAGGAAAATAAGCTGGAAGTGGTGGCGGTGATCAACAGCTGGGAGGCTTTAACCATGATGCAGCTCAATGTGCTGGATGAGAAAATGAAATTATATCAAATGATTGTTGATTATGAAAAGGAACTATATCGTTAAGCTATTGCTGCTCTTCCTGTTTGCTGTAACGGTAACTTCATGTAAGCGCAAGAGCGGGCAGCACGATGCAGCTGTAGCTACAAACACAGAAGATACCTCCCTGACGAGCCTGCTGAAGCCTGCAAACGCGCAGGTGCTTGCACGTAGCCCCTTGATCCAGGCGAAAAGGGGTTCCAGGCTTTATGTGCGGGAAGTGCAGGGGCGGATCAGCTATGATACCCGCAACCAGGTTGTTCTTGCAAGCCGTGTTGCTGGCCGGATCGAAAAGTTGTACATCAAATACAATTATCAAAGGGTTAAAAAGGGACAGCTGATTATGGAGCTCTATGCTCCTGACCTCGCTGCAGCACAGCGGGAACTCCTGTTGATTCAACAACATGGTGATGACGCAGGTATGTTGGAGCCGGCAAAGCGCAGACTACAGCTGCTGGGCATGGACATGGCGCAGATCAATAAGGTATTACGTACCGGACAAGTTTCTTACCGCATCCCAGTGTATAGTAACGCCACAGGTTTTATCCTGGAAAAGGGCCTGAGCCTGCCGGATGTTTCAGCTAGCGAAACTGTCGCAACTGCAGGGAATACTGGCGGTAGCGGCATGTCAGGCATGGATAATAGTGCCGCAGCAAGGCCTATGCCAGCGGCCTCAGGGGAGTCTGCACCACAAAATACGCCGGTACTGCTGCGTGAAGGGCAGTACCTGAATGCCGGGCAGCAGGTGTTTAGCATTTACCAGACCGGTGATCTGTTGGCTGAATTTTCCTTAACGCCTGATGTCGCCTCGAAGATTAATAAAAAGGAGAAAGTACTCATTCAACGCCTTGCAGATGCATCCTCATCTATCTCCGGCCGCATTGGCATGATCCAACCTGTACTGAATGCGGGGGAGAATTTTGTGTTGGCAAGGGTATATCTGCAAAAAAGTGGATTGAAACCCGGAGAGTTGGTAACCGGAAAGTTCCCTTTCCTCGCGCAGGATAGCTATTGGCTTCCACAAGCCGCGGTATTGTCGCTGGGCAATGAAACGGTGGTCTTTAAAAAAGAAGGGAAGGTCTTTATTCCGACGAAAGTGAAAACCGGAGTGCTGCAAAACAAGGAAGTGCAGGTGCTTGATGAAATTGGCGACTGGCAACTGGCTGCGAATGCACAATACCTGGTGGATAGTGAGAGCTTTATTAGAACCGCTAAAAATCAATGACCATGAAAAGAATATATCTCATCATAATTTTACTGCTGCCGCTAATGATGACTGTTGGCTGCAGGGAGGAAAAAAGCAAGAACAAGGTTGTGGCCAGTAAAGAAACCTACACCTGTCCGATGCACCCGCAAGTCATGCAGCATGAAATGGGTACCTGCCCGGTTTGCGGGATGGACCTGGTACGTTTTGAAAAAGGGGATGCTGCCGGAGGACTGCAGCTTAGCGAGCGGCAAATGACATTGGCTAACGTAAGAACCATCACCATCGGCGACGCCGGGGATGGCGGCGGTAAGCAGTTAAATGGCCGGCTGGTTGCCAATCCGGAACAAACATCCTTTATTTCCAGCAGGGTTGCCGGGCGGCTCGACAAGCTTTTTGTGCGCCAGACCGGAGAACAGATTAAAAAGGGACAGCCACTCTACCAGATCTATTCTGAGCAGTTGGCTACTTTGCAACAGGAGTTTCTGTTGGCACTGGAACAGTCCGCGCAGTTTCCGGATGATAAAACCTTCACACAGATCCTTAATGCCGCCAGACAGAAGCTCCGGTTGTACGGACAGTCGGAAGGCCAGATCAGATCGCTGCAACACAGTAGGAAAGCTAGTCCGAACATCACCTTTTTCGCGCCTGAAAGTGGAACCGTTGCAGAACTTTCTGTCACCGAGGGTCAGTATGTTGCCGAAGGTAGTCCGCTGTTACGACTGGAAGGCTATCAGTCGCTCTGGGTTGAGGCGGATATCTATGCTTCAGAAATTAGCCAGATCAAAGCAGGGCAGCAACTGCGCGTGGTCATTCCTGGTTGGGAGGATGAGCCGCAGATGCTGAAAGTATCTTTTATCAATCCATCGCTACAGCAGGGGGCTCAGTTGCTGCAGATCCGTGCTGAACTGCCAAATCCTGATAACCAATGGCAACCCGGCCTGCAGGCAAAGGTGTTTGTGGCTCAAAAAAGTACAGCTAAAGGCCTTTCGCTTCCACCCGATGCCTTGATCCGCAATGGAAAGGGTGCACATGTATGGGTAGAAACAAAACCGGGCCATTTCGAACCGCGCATAGTGGAGACAGGGCTGGAAGGTACGGAAGGAATAGTCGTTAGCTCCGGACTTCAGCCGGGCGACAAAGTGGTCATTTCAGGTGCCTATTTGCTATATAGCGAATACCTGCTCAAAAAGGGAAAAGATCCAATGGCCGCAGTTCACAAAAGTTAATTTAAATACAACAATAGTTAGAATCATGAAAAAACGAAATCACTTTGCACTATTATGCTTTATCACCATACTAGCTGCAGCATGCAGCAATAACAAGCCTTCAATAGCAAATCACCAGCACGCAGATGCAGCTCAAAAACCCGTAGTTGCGGAATCTAAAAATACAGCCCCTGCTGCGCTTACCTCGACAACGATCACCTTAAAAGATCCTAATCTGGATGCAGTTTACCAGCAATATCAGGTGTTAACAAAAGCCCTGGTGGTTGAGGATGTGAACACCGCCAAGACTGCTGCGCTGGCAATTGAAACTGGTGCCCGGGAAATTAAAGGCGGCGCTTTGATGGGCCGTGCCGCTGCAGAGATCAGTAGCACAAGCGATATAAAGGCGCAACGACTTGCATTTGCAAGGCTTAATGAAGACCTGATCAAGTTATTAAAGGATACAGGTTTGGATCAAGGCAAACTTTATGTGGCACATTGCCCGATGGCGCTGGATGATCAGGGGGCATCTTGGGTAAGTACGAGCAAAGAGATCAAAAATCCGTACTTCGGCGACAGTATGCTTACTTGTGGTTCAGTTACAGAGACGTTGTAGTTAACCCCTCACTTTATACCCGGGAATCACCAACGGGGGCACCCGTTCAATGTTATGGGACATCCTTTTGAAGCCATTGGTATACGAGGCGCAAGGAGCCTTTACGGTTAGGTTTCGTATATCAACCACTTCAGCCGAATTCAAAAGCGTTAACTGGTTCTTAGTTGATTTCTGAAAAGATCTGCTCATACTGTTCAATAATGTTTTGCTTTTCTGTAGCTTTCGCCTTGTGTATCACAAAGATAACGCTATTTTGTTTATTAACATATACATCAAACTGACGAATAAAAGTTCTTCGTAAAACCTCTGTATATATTCTAAACCGTTTGTTGTTAGTGTTTACGGTTTCATTGGGTAGGTTGGCTGCCAAGAACCCCCAGGAGGCATTCTCAAACCGATAGATATATTCCTGAATAAAGCTTTCTACTTTTGGAAATCGATTTTTTCGAATCTGTACCAATTTATATTCAAGAGATTTATCAAACATACATCGAACTAAATAGCGCCAGGTATTTACGACGCCTTTATGCAAGTACTTTTAGCTTAAGCTTGATTACAAAAATCGTAAGAGGCTCTAACTCAGATTAGCAAATTAGCGCTATCCATCCATTAAATTTTAAGTTGCGTCGTAATGGAAAGGAATCTTTCAATATTGTTAATTTTGAATTATCCAGGCTTTACAAATATTTCTACCTAATGGCCGCCATCCGAAAAATCATCCATATCGATATGGACGCCTTCTATGCTTCCGTAGAACAGCGCGACAACCCGGAACTCCGGGGTAAGCCGCTGGTGGTTGGTGGTTCACCACAGGGCAGGGGTGTGGTCGCCACGGCAAGTTATGAAGCCAGGAAGTATGGCATTCACTCGGCCATGCCTGCGCGTCAGGCCATACAACTTTGCCCGCACGCCGTCTTTGTGCGTCCCAGGTTCGAGGCCTACAAAGAAGTATCCAACAAAATAAGGGAGATCTTCCACCGCTATACCGACCTGATCGAACCCCTATCCCTGGACGAAGCTTATCTGGACGTCACGGAAGATAAACTTGGCATCGGCTCCGCTCTGGAAATCGCCGAACAGATCAAAAATGCCATCAAAGAAGAATTACAACTTACCGCATCTGCAGGGGTATCTATAAACAAGTTTGTCGCTAAAATTGCATCGGATATCAATAAACCCGACGGACTAAAATTTATCGGACCCTCCGCTATTGAAGCTTTCATGGAGAAACTGCCTGTAGAGAAGTTCCATGGGGTAGGGAAGGTGACGGCGGAAAAGATGAAACAGATGGGCTTACACACCGGAGCTGACCTTAAGCGCCTGTCTGAAGAAACCCTGGTTTATCGCTTCGGGAAAACCGGGCACTTCTACTATAACATCGTACGGGGTATCGACAACCGCCCTGTGCAGCCACATCGTGAAACCAAGTCTCTGGCTGCGGAGGACACCTTCTCCTATGATCTTACAGAGATCACCGATATGGAGCTTAAGCTGGAGGAGCTTGCTGAAATTGTGCATGAACGCCTGAAGAAAAAGAATCTTTCGGGCAGAACCATTACGCTAAAGATCAAATACAGTGACTTCAAACAGATCACCCGGAACCGTTCGTTTGCTCAGCCTGTGGGTGATCTAAAGACCATTGTGGATACTGCAAAAAGCTTACTTATGAGTACCGAGCCCATTGGTCACAAGATTCGTCTACTCGGCATTTCGCTGTCTAACTTCGGTGAAGCGCAGCCAAAACAAAAAGCGAGCAAATACACGGGACAGCTGAGTTTATTTTAGCGGTTAACGATTAAGCAGCTTCGGATAGAACGCACATCAAACGCACATCGAACCCAGATCGAACGCACCTCGACCACACAGAACCCCTGCGTTCGATGTGCTTCTGGTCTCTGTTTAACCATGCCTAAACCTTTGTTATTGCCGAAGCGAATTTGATTTTGTTTTCTGGCTTAAGCTGCTGCATTTCAGAAGGGCCGGGCTATAGTGGACCGGCCACAATAAATTTAAGTTAACCCCTTGATTTATAAAATGTATTCTGCTACCTTTGCAGTCCCTTTATTAGGGGTAAAGTTTTTAAAACACTTAATAGAAAACAAAAAACAATGCCAACCATTCAACAATTAGTTAGAAAAGGTAGAGTAGCACTGGAGTTCAAGAGTAAGTCTCCAGCGTTGGACAGCTGTCCACAGCGAAGAGGTGTATGTACACGTGTATATACCACTACCCCTAAAAAACCAAACTCAGCAATGCGTAAAGTTGCCCGTGTACGCTTAACCAACGGAAAAGAGGTTAACGCCTATATCCCTGGGGAAGGTCACAACTTACAGGAGCACTCCATTGTATTGATCCGTGGTGGTCGTGTTAAAGATTTACCAGGTGTACGTTACCACATCATCCGTGGTGCATTAGATACATCAGGTGTAGCTGGTCGTAACCAACGTCGTTCGAAATATGGTACTAAGCGTCCTAAACCAGGACAAGTAGCTGCGGCACCAACAAAAGGTAAAAAGAAATAATTAGGAGGAAAAAAAAATGAGAAAGTCAAAACCAAAAAAGAGAATTATCCTTCCTGATCCGAAATTTAACGATGTTATGGTGACCAGGTTTGTAAATAATATGATGTACGATGGAAAGAAATCCATCGCTTATGATATTTTTTATAACGCAGTAGAACTTGCTGAAAAAAGAGCAGGTGAAAACGGTCTTGAAGTATGGAAACGTGCTTTAACCAATGTAATGCCTGCAGTAGAGGTTAAGTCACGCCGTGTAGGTGGTGCTAACTTCCAGGTTCCAACCGAGGTTAGACCTGACCGTAAAATTGCTTTAGGTATGAAATGGTTAATTTCTTACGCACGTAAACGTGGCGAGAAAACCATGAAAGAAAAATTAGCAGGTGAGATCGTTTCAGCAGCTAAAGGTGAAGGTGCTGCAGTTAAGAAAAAAGAAGATACGCATAAAATGGCTGAGGCTAACAAAGCGTTCTCTCACTTCCGTTTCTAATATTAGATTCATAATATAATGTCAAGAGATTTAAAATACACAAGAAATATTGGTATTGCGGCTCACATTGATGCGGGTAAAACCACAACAACGGAGCGCATCCTTTATTATGCTGGGGTAAACCACAAAATTGGTGAGGTTCACGAAGGTGCATCTACCATGGACTGGATGGTACAAGAAGCGGAACGTGGGATAACCATCACATCTGCTGCGACTACTGTATTCTGGCCTTACAGAGGAAACAAATACCAGGTAAACGTTATTGATACCCCGGGACACGTGGATTTTACCGTAGAGGTAAACCGTTCATTACGTGTACTAGACGGATTGGTATTCTTGTTCTCCGCTGTTGATGGTGTTGAGCCACAATCGGAGACCAACTGGCGTTTAGCAAACAACTATGCAGTACCACGTATTGGTTTCGTTAACAAAATGGACCGTTCTGGTGCTGACTTCTTAAAAGTTGTTAAGCAGGTAAAAGAAATGTTGGGTAGCCACGCTGTGCCTTTGCAATTGCCAATCGGCTCTGAGGATAGCTTTAAAGGTGTTGTTGATTTGATCAATAACCGTGGTATCGTTTGGAACGAGCATGATAAAGGTATGACCTTTACTGAAGTGCCAATTCCTGATGATATGGTTGAAGAGGTTGCACAATGGAGAGAGAATTTATTAGAAGCGGTTGCTGATTATGATGAGTCATTAATGGAGAAATTCTTTGATGATCCTAATTCAATCACGGAGCGCGAAATTCTTGATGCTTTGCGTGCGGCTACTTTAGATGCTAAAATCGTTCCTATGGTTTGTGGTTCATCTTTCAAAAACAAAGGTGTTCAAACCATGTTGGATCTGGTAATGGAACTATTGCCTTCGCCAATGGATGTTGAAGGTATCCAAGGTACTAACCCGAACACTGGTGAAGAGGTAACTCGTCAACCAGACATCAACGAGCCATTTGCAGCTTTAGCGTTTAAAATTGCGACTGACCCATTCGTAGGTCGTCTATGTTTTATCCGTGTATACTCAGGTAACTTAGAGGCTGGTTCATACGTGTACAATGCACGTTCTGAAAACAAAGAGCGTATCTCACGTATCTTCCAGATGCACGCAAACAAGCAAAATCCAATCCCTAATGTAGGTGCTGGTGATATTGCTGCGGTTGTAGGTTTCAAAGACATCAAAACTGGTGATACCCTTTGCGATGAGAAAAACCCAATCATCCTGGAATCTATGGACTTCCCTGAGCCGGTTATCGGTTTAGCGATTGAGCCTAAAACTCAGGCTGACGTTGATAAACTTGGTATGGGGTTAGCTAAATTGGCTGAAGAAGATCCTACCTTCCGTGTACAAACTGACGAGGAAACTGGTCAAACTGTAATCTCTGGTATGGGTGAGCTTCACTTAGATATCCTTATTGACCGCTTAAGACGTGAGTTTAAAGTAGAGGTTAACCAAGGTGCGCCACAGGTTGCTTACAAAGAAGCAATCACTGGTACTACTCAACACCGTGAGACGTATAAAAAACAAACTGGTGGTCGTGGTAAATTCGCGGATATCCAGGTTGTTATTTCTCCAATCGATCCTGATTACGAAAAAGGTGGTTTACAATTCGTAAACGAAATTGTTGGTGGTTCAATTCCTCGTGAATTCATCCCTTCAGTTGAAAAAGGTTTTGCAGCTGCTATGTCGAATGGTGTGCTTGCAGGCTTCCCGCTTCCTGATATGAAAGTTCGTTTGATCGATGGTTCATTCCACGCAGTCGATTCAGATGCTTTATCTTTCGAGATTGCAGCTCGTTCTGCTTTCCGTGAGGCATTGCCTAAATGTAAGCCTGTATTGATGGAGCCTATCATGAAAATCGAAGTGTTAACTCCAGAAGAAAACATGGGTGATGTAATGGGTGACTTAAACCGTCGTCGTGGCCAGCTGCAAGGTATGGACACTCGTAACGGTTCTCAAGTAATCAAAGCGCTTGTGCCACTTTCTGAGATGTTCGGTTATGTAACGCAGTTACGTACCATCACTTCAGGTCGTGCGACTTCAACTATGGAGTTTGATCACTACGAACCAGCTCCAAGAAACGTTCAGGATGAAGTAATTGCTAAATCAAAAGGCAAGGTTAAATCCGGAGAATAATAAAAAACAACCGGTCGGCTGTTATTAATAGCTCTAACAACCGGCCTTAATTAAATATATCATGAGCCAAAGAATCAGAATTAAATTGAAATCTTACGATTACAATTTGGTAGATAAATCTGCTGAAAAGATCGTTAAGACTGTAAAGCCTACAGGTGCAGTAGTTAGTGGTCCAATTCCATTGCCTACAGAAAAGAAAATCTTTACTGTTTTGCGTTCACCACACGTGAACAAAAAAGCAAGAGAGCAATTCCAATTGTGCGCTTACAAACGTTTGTTAGATATTTATAGCTCCAACTCAAAAACAGTTGACGCTTTAATGAAACTTGAATTGCCCAGCGGTGTTGAAGTTGAAATCAAAGTTTAATTGATATAGATACTTAATAAAAGAAAAAGGTCCTGGCATTTGCCGGGACCTTTTTCTTTTTATCGTTTTGTGGTTATCGCTTAGCTGCCAGCCTGGTTTAATATCCGCGGCTTTTGTATTCGTCCAGCTTGTTGCGCTCATCCTGTAGTTCACGCGCCAGCTTTTTCTCTTTTTCATTTGCCTTAACCTTGTAGCTCTGGTATTCGGCGGAGATCTCTTCGTAAAGGCTGCTCCGGTATTTGGCTTCATGCAGCAGCTTCGCAGAGCGTACGATGATGATGATCAGCGCCAGTGCAAGCACCAGGATGATGGTCCAAACCATCGTATTGTAGCTGCCCTTGGAAAAGGGGATACCCATAAAGGTAATCTCATCCAACTTTTGATTAGAGCTGTTCAATGCGTTCTCTTTTCCGCTAAGTTGTACTTTGAGGTCGGCAATGGCTTTCTGCTGTTCGGCAATTTGCTTTTTTAACGCTGGCAGCTGCCGGCGCTCATTACGCAGGGTGTCGTTCACACTTTTCCAGAATGAACTTAGCCGGACAGGATTCACGACTTTAAAGCCATTTAGATTTTTGCTTTTCGACAGGATGCTTTGGTATTGCCCGCGAAGGCTTGGGTCAGCATTGACCGAGTCTTTTGCAGCCTGCTGTGCAGCAGCGTGATTCGTGTTTAATGCAAAAAACAATACGGCGGTTAGTAGGTGTATAAATTTTCTCATAGAGTCTGATTGTTCTAATTTAACATTAATATTTTAATTTTATTGTGTTTGGGGCTCAGATGTTATCTTTGCGCCGATGTCAATCCTTCTATTCACCCTTGTAATACTGCTCGGCGCTTTTCTGGCGGGCCTGGTCGGATCGCTGACCGGACTGGGTGGTGGGGTGATCATTATCCCGCTGTTAACGCTTGTGCTGGGGGTGGATATACACTATGCAATTGGTGCCTCTATCGTGTCGGTTATTGCGACCTCTTCGGGTTCTGCGGCGGCATACGTAAAGGAAGGCATCACCAATATCCGCATTGGCATGTTCCTGGAGATTGCGACAACCATCAGTGCGATCTTCGGTGCCGTGATTACGGTCTATATCAATCCAGACTATATATCAGTCATCTTTGGGGGCATCCTGTTGTTTTCCGCGGTGATGATGTTGCGGAAGAAGGTGGACCACTCCGACACGGATACGTCGGGGAAGCTGGCGAACTTCTTTAAGCTGAATGGGAGTTATCCAACAGCAACCGGTGAGCAGCCTTATGCGGTGCACAACGTAGCTGGTGGTTTTCTGATGATGGCGGTTGCGGGTGTGGCATCGGGACTGCTGGGCATTGGCTCTGGTGCCTTGAAGGTGCTGGCAATGGACAACATCATGAGGATTCCATTTAAGGTTTCTACAACGACCAGTAACTTTATGATGGGGGTCACTGCAGCAGCAAGTGCGGTGGTTTATTTACACCGGGGGCAGATTGATCCCGGAATCGCCATGCCGGTTTGCCTTGGTGTGCTGATCGGTGCAAGGGCAGGATCCAAGATCCTGATTAAATCCAAACCGGAAAAGTTGAAGATGCTGTTTGCAGCAGTGGTAACTTTCCTGGCATTACAAATGATCTATAACGGGCTAAAAGGATAATGGCGGAAGCGGAAAAGAAACATATGCTGAAGGACCGCGACATGCAGTTGATCATGGGCAATCTGCTTAGGGCAGGTGTGGTGCTCTCGATGACGGTGGTGTTTATTGGTGGCGTGATCTATCTAATGGGTTATGGAAAGCTACAAGCCGACTATAGCGAGTTCGTGATGGATGAAGCAGGCTTCTTCTCACTGGCCAGTATTTGGACCGGTATGCTGGAAATGAATGGTAAAGCGATCATTCAGCTGGGCATTCTACTGTTGATCTTTACACCGATTTCCAGGGTTATTCTTGCTGTTTTCAGCTTTCTTTTAGAGCGCGACTACCTTTATGTGCTCATCGGCCTGATCATTTTGGGCATCATTTTGTTCAGTTTGAGCAATAAGCTGGCGGGCTAAACCGGGCTAAGTGCTTCAATCGCAACTTAGTTAATCGCCGGACGCAACTTCCTGAGAATAATGGTACTTATTTAAAAAATAAATAAGCTAACTGTTTGAAAATTAATAATACTTTCGTATTTTTGCCCTCCCTTAAATGGGAATTATATCCACCTTGAACGAAGCCCTACTGCTTCGATGGGTGTTAAACTTTAAAAAAGAAAATGTCAGGTATTATTGGAAAAAAAGTAGGAATGACCAGCATTTTCGATGCCGAAGGAAGAAACATTCCTTGTACGGTAATCGAAGCTGGGCCTTGTGTAGTAACACAGGTAAAGACCGTAGAGAACGACGGTTACGTTTCAGTTCAGTTAGGTTTCGACGAAGCCAAAGCTAAAAACACTACCCAGCCTCTGAAAGGCCACTTTGCGAAAGCAAACACCACCCCAAAACGTAAATTAGTAGAATTTGATCCATTCGAAGAGGCTGTTGCTCTTGGAGATACGGTTGATGTTACTATTTTCAGCGAGGGTGATTTTGTTGATGTAGTGGGTACTTCAAAAGGTAAAGGTTTCCAGGGTGTTGTAAAACGTCATGGTTTCGGTGGTGTAGGTGGACAGACTCACGGTCAGCACAACAGAATGCGTGCACCGGGTTCATTGGGTGCTGCATCTTATCCAGCTCGTGTATTTAAAGGTATGCGTATGGCGGGAAGAATGGGTGGCGACAGAGTAAAGGTTCAGAACTTACAGGTTTTGAAAGTTTATGCTGATCAAAATCTAGTTGTAGTTAGTGGTTCCGTACCAGGAGCTAAAGGTTCTTACGTAATCTTAGATAAGTAAGCAGATGGAAGTTAAAGTATTAAACATTTCAGGACAAGAAACAGGTGCCACAGTGCAACTTCCTGAGTCAGTTTTTGGCATATCACCTGTTGATCATGCTATTTATTTAGATGTAAAGCAATATTTGGCAAATCAGCGCCAGGGAACGCACAAGTCTAAACAACGTAATGAGATTGCAGGTTCTACCCGTAAGCTATACAAACAAAAAGGTACTGGTGGTGCTCGTGCCGGTAGTATCAAATCACCTTTATTTAATGGTGGTGGTCGTGTGTTTGGTCCTCAGCCACGTGATTACAGTTTTAAATTGAACAAGAAATTAAAATCTCTTGCACGTAAGTCAGCATTGTCTTACAAAGCTCAGGACAACAATGTTGTTGTATTGGAAGATTTTACTTTTGATAAGATCAAGACTAAAAACTACATCAACTTGGTTAACGCGTTAAGCTTGACTAATGAAAAAACCTTGCTGGTTTTACCTTCACAGAACACTAATATTTATTTATCAAGCAGAAACATTCAGAAAGTGAAAGTTACTACTGCTGATCAGTTGAATACTTATGATGTATTAAACTGCGGCAAGCTTTTGTTAACTGCGGATTCTGTTAAAACATTGGAGGAGGCATTTGCCAAGTAATATGGAATTATTAAAGAAACCAATATTAACCGAAAAAGCTTCTGCATTAACAGAAAAGTCTAACCGCTTTACTTTTAAAGTAGAACACAAAGCAAACAAACTGCAGATTAAAGCAGCTATAGAGAAAATGTACGGTGTTAACGTTTTAGCCATCAATACCATGGTTGTTAACGGAAAACTAAAGTCCAGAAACACTAAAGGCGGTTTAGTTTCGGGTCGTAGCCCAAAATACAAGAAAGCAGTTGTAACGTTGAAAGACGGTGAAACAATTGATTATTACTCGAATATTTAATTAGAATTGAATAATTTATAACTATGGGCTTAAGAAAATTTAAACCAGTTACTCCGGGTACCCGCTTTAGAGTAGGTGCCAGCTTTTCGGAGATTACAGCAACCAAGCCCGAAAAATCATTGGTTGTATCTTCTAAAAAATCGGGAGGACGTAATAACACAGGAAAGATGACTATGCGCTATTTAGGTGGTGGTCACAAGAAATCTTACCGTTTGATTGACTTCAAACGTGATAAGTTTGATATTCCTGCAACAGTAGCTACTGTTGAGTACGATCCAAACCGTACCGCACGTATTGCATTATTACACTACGTAGATGGTGAGAAGCGTTACATTATTGCACCTGAGGGATTGCAAGTAGGACAAACAGTAGTTTCGGGAGAAACAGCTACTCCAGAGGTAGGGAACACATTGAAGTTGGGCAGTATTCCATTGGGATCTATTGTGCACAACGTAGAGATTCACCCAGGCCGTGGAGCACAGTTAGCACGTAGTGCAGGTGCTTATGCACAATTAGCTGCACGTGATGGTAAATATGCAACCTTGAAGATGCCTTCAGGAGAGACCAGATTAATTTTGGTTACCTGTTTAGCAACAATTGGCGCTGTTTCCAACTCTGATCATGCAAATGAAGTATTAGGTAAGGCAGGCCGCAAACGTTGGTTAGGTATTCGTCCTAGAACACGTCCGGTAGCCATGAACCCTGTCGATCACCCAATGGGTGGTGGTGAAGGTCGTTCATCAGGAGGTCAGCCTCGTTCAAGAAATGGTATGTATGCCAAAGGCTTCAAGACCCGTACACTTAAAAAATACTCAAATCGTTTCATCGTAGAGAAAAGGAAAAAATAATGGCTCGTTCAATTAAAAAAGGACCTTATATTGACCACAACGTAGAGAGAAAAGTAGTCTCTATGAATGATACAGGCAAAAGAACTGTAATCAAAACTTGGTCACGCAGATCAATGATCTCACCAGATTTCGTGGGTCATACATTTGCAGTACACAACGGTAACAAATTTATACCGGTATACGTAACAGAAAACATGGTTGGTCACAAACTGGGAGAGTTTGCTCCGACCAGAACATTTAGGGGTCACTCTGAAAAAAGAAAATAATTAAGAGATGGAAGCAGTAGCGAAATTAAACAATTGTCCAACCTCACCGCGTAAAATGCGTTTGGTTGTAGATCTTATCAGAGGCGAGCGTGTAGAGAAAGCATTACATATTTTGAAATTTACCAATAAAGAAGCAGCACAAAAAGTTGAGAAACTTTTGTTATCCGCTATCAAAAACTGGGAAACTAAAAATGAAGGTTCTCGTCCTGAAGAAAACCAACTATATGTTAAAACCATCATGGTTGGTGGTGGCCGTCAGCTTAAACGCTTAAGACCGGCACCTCAAGGCCGCGGTTTCAGAATTCGCAAGCGTTCTAACCACGTAACTTTGATAGTAGATAGTAAAATCGTTGAAACTCAAACTAATTAACAGAAATGGGACAAAAAGCACATCCAATAGGTAACAGGTTAGGAATCATCAAAGGTTGGGATTCTAACTGGTTCGGTGGCAACAACTATGCTGATAAATTAGTTGAGGACGAAAAAATAAGAAAATACCTTTCTGCACGTATCGCTAAAGGCGGCGTGGCGAAAGTTGTTATCGAGCGTACATTAAAGCGCATCACTGTTACCATTCACACTGCCCGTCCGGGTATTGTAATTGGTAAAGCAGGACAAGAGGTTGACAAGATTAAAGAAGAGCTGAAACAACTTACTAAAAAAGAGATTCAGATCAACATTTTCGAGATCAAACGTCCTGAGTTAGATGCACAATTAGTGGCAGAAGGCGTTGCTAAGCAATTAGAGGCAAGGATCTCTTTCCGTAGAGCAATGAAATCTACCATCGCATCAACGATGCGTATGGGCGCTGAAGGTATCAAGATCATGACTTCAGGTCGTTTAGGTGGTGCAGAGATGGCACGTAGCGAGCAGTACAAAGAAGGAAGAATTCCTTTGCATACTTTCCGTGCGGACATTGACTATGCACTAGCTGAAGCTTTGACTACTTATGGAAAAATAGGTGTTAAAGTTTGGATCTGCAAAGGTGAAGTTTACGGTAAACGTGATCTTTCTCCAAACATCGGTTCGACCAGCAATGCACCTGGTAAAGGTGGCAGACCTGAAGGCGCATTCGGTGGCGGCAGAGACAGAGACAACAGAGGCGGTGGCGAAAGACGTAACGATAACCGCGGTGGTGGTAATCGTGGCGGAAGAGGCCCGGGTCAAGGTGGTCCTGGAGCAGGAAGAGATAACAGAGGCGGAAACACTCCTAACAGAGGTCCTCGGAAATAATTAGTTAACAAATCGTTTTACGATAATATTAAGATAAAATGTTACAGCCAAAAAGAACGAAGTTCAGAAAGATGCAAAAAGGCAGAATGAAAGGTTTAGCTACACGTGGAGCTGAACTATCATTCGGATCTTTCGGGATCAAATCTCTAGAGTCGACCTGGATCACCAGCCGTCAGATAGAGGCAGCCCGTATCGCGGTAACTCGTTTCATGAAACGTGAAGGCCAGGTGTGGATTAGAATTTTCCCGGACAAACCGGTAACTAAGAAACCTGCTGAAGTACGTATGGGTAAAGGTAAAGGTGCTCCTGAATACTGGGTAGCTGTTGTTAGACCCGGACGTATTATTTTTGAAGCAGAAGGTGTACCTTTGGAAGTTGCCAAAGAAGCCATGAGATTAGCCGCTCAGAAATTACCAATCCAGACAAAATTTGTAGTACGTAGAGATTACGTAGAAGCATAAAAAAGTATTGGGTTGCATGTTGTAAGTAACTTGTTATTATAACCTCTAGACCCAACACATTAAAATTAATAAAATGAAGAACTCAGAAATCACAGGGCTTTCACAGGAAGAACTAGTAGCCAGGATTGCAGAAGAAAAAGAAAACTTAGTTAAGTTAAAATTTGCGCATACTATTTCGGCTATCGAAAATCCTTCCCGCATCACAAAGGTAAGAAGGAATATTGCCCAATTAAATACTGAACTGACTAAGCGCAAGGCTGTGTCTGCTAGTGAAACTAAATAACTTTAGAGTCGAAATGGAAAGACAATTAAGAAAAACAAGAACCGGGTTAGTGGTAAGCAACAAGATGGATAAATCTGTTGTGGTAGCAGTAGAACGTAAAGTGAAACACCCGATCTATGGTAAGTTCGTAAAGAAAACTACCAAATTTATGGCTCATGACGAGAAAAACGATTGCGGTATTGGTGATACAGTACTGATCATGGAGACTCGTCCGCTGAGTAAAAACAAGAACTGGAGATTAGTGGAAATTTTAGAAAGGGCTAAATAACATGGTACAACAGGAATCAAGATTAAACGTAGCCGATAATAGCGGCGCAAAAGAAGTATTGGTTATCCGTGTACTTGGTGGTACTGGAAAGCGATATGCTTCTATTGGTGACAAGATCGTTGTTACCGTGAAAAGCGCATTACCTTCTGGAAACATTAAGAAAGGAACAGTTTCTAAAGCAGTTGTTGTAAGAACAAAGAAAGAGATCAGACGTAAGGATGGTTCTTACATCCGTTTCGACGACAATGCAGCAGTATTATTGAATGCACAAGATGAGCCGCGCGGTACTCGTATTTTCGGCCCGGTAGCGAGAGAACTGCGTGAAAAACAATTCATGAAAATTGTATCATTAGCACCGGAGGTATTATAATATGAAAAATAAAGTAACGACACCAAAAATAAAGATCCGTAAAGGAGATTTAGTAAAGGTTATAGCCGGCGATTCAAAAGGCCAGCAAGGTAATGTACTAGCGGTACAAACTGATAAAAACAGAGTATTGGTAGAAGGCATTAACCTTGTTTCAAAACATACAAAACCAAATGCTGCTACTCCAAATGGTGGTATCATTAAAAAAGAAGCTGCTCTTCACATTTCTAACGTGATGTTGGTTGATCCAAAATCTGGTGAAACAACCCGCGTTGGCAGAAAGCTAAACGCTGATGGGAAATTAGTTAGGGTTGCTAAAAAATCAGGAGAGGAGATCAAATAATGGCTTACGTACCAAGATTAAAAAGTAAATATAAAGAGGAAATTGTAAATAATCTTAAAGATAAGTTTAATTACAAGAGCGTAATGCAGGTTCCTAAATTAGAGAAGATCGCTATCAACCAGGGTGTTGGACGTTTCTCTGTAACTGACAAGAAGATTATGGACAGCTCTATTTTAGAGATGACTACCATTTCTGGTCAGCAGGCTGTAGGCGCAAAATCTAAAAAAGATATCTCAAACTTTAAATTACGTAAAGGTATGCCAGTAGGTGTACGTGTAACTTTACGTGATAACAACATGTATGAGTTTTTAGATCGTTTAATTTCCGTAGCTTTGCCACGTATCCGTGATTTCAAAGGTATCAATGATAAAGGCTTTGATGGTAAAGGCAATTACACGTTAGGTGTAACTGAGCAAATCATCTTCCCTGAGATCAACATCGACAAGATTAACAAGATCTTGGGTATGGATATTACGTTTGTAACTACCGCTACCAACGACGTTGAAGCAATGGAACTTTTAAAACAATTTGGACTACCATTTAAAAATCAAAACCCAACAAATCAGTAATGGCAAGAGAAGGTGTAAAAGCACGCGAAGTTAAGCGCCAAAGATTGGTAGCTAAATACGCAGACAAACGTGCAGAATTAAAAGCTGCAGGTGATTACGAAGGACTTGATAAGTTACCTAAAAACTCCTCAGCAGTTCGTTTGCACAACCGTTGTAAATTAACTGGCCGCCCACGTGGTTACATGCGTACCTTTGGTATTTCCAGGGTTACGTTCCGCGAAATGGCATTAGCTGGTAAGATTCCGGGAGTAAGAAAAGCGAGCTGGTAGAAATACCCAGTATACATTAGAAGATCTGCTTATGCAGGACTTCTAATGTATTTGCGTTAAAAAGAATATTAACCGATGGAAGGTCGTCCCGAATGGATCGGGAAGGAAACCGCTGTCACAATCATATCAAAATGAATACAGATCCAATAGCAGATTATCTTACAAGAGTAAGAAATGCCATCAAGGCAAATCACAGAATTGTAGAGATTCCTGCATCGAACCTTAAAAAGGAAATGACAAAAGTACTTTTTGACAAAGGTTACATTGCCAACTACAAATTCGAGGACACTACTGCACAAGGCATCATTAAAATTGCTTTGAAGTACAACCCGATTACTAAAGTTCCTGCAATCCGCACGTTGATGCGTATTAGCAAACCAGGTTTAAGGCAATATGCTGGCGTAGGGAATATGCCAAGAGTATTAAATGGTTTAGGTATTGCAATCTTGTCTACTTCTAAAGGAGTAATGACAGATAAAGAAGCAGCTAAACTTAACATTGGTGGCGAAGTTTTGTGTCACGTTTATTAATTAAAGGAGGATAACAAAATGTCAAGAATAGGAAAAGCCCCAATTAATGTTCCTGCTGGAGTAACGATTACTGTATCTAAAGATAACGTTGTAACCGTTGCAGGTCCAAAAGGACAGTTAACCCAAGCAGTTGATTCAGATATCACTGTAAGTTTAGAAGACAATGTACTTACTGTACTACGTCCGACTGAGCAAAAGAGACACAAAGCATTGCACGGCTTATACCGTTCATTGTTGAATAATATGGTTATCGGTGTTACAGAAGGATACAAGCTACAACAGGAATTGGTTGGTGTGGGTTACCGTGCAACCAATACAGGAAATACCCTGGATCTTGTTTTAGGATTCTCTCACCACTATGTGTTCCAGTTACCAGAAGAGATTAAAGTAACAACATCTTCGGAAAAAGGACAGACTCCTAAGATCATTTTAGAGAGTATCGACAAACAACTTATTGGTCAGGTAGCAGCAAAAATCCGCTCATTACGTGCACCAGAGCCATATAAAGGTAAAGGTATCAAGTTTGTAGGCGAAGTGTTAAGAAGAAAAGCAGGTAAATCAGCTTCTAAAAAATAATCATCATGGCAGGAAAAAAATTATCTCGTAGAGATCGTATAAAAAAAGGAATCAGAAAAAGACTTACCGGTTCTGAAAGCCGTCCACGTTTATCAGTTTACAGAAGCAATAAAGGGATTTATGCTCAAATTATTAACGACGTAACCGGAAATACATTAGTTTCAGCATCTTCTTTATCGAAAGATTTTACTGGTACTGGTACCAAAATGGAGCAATCTATTGCTGTAGGTAAATCAATCGCAGAGAAAGCTATCGCAGCTGGCGTAAAACAAGTTGTTTTCGATAGAAATGGCTATTTATACCACGGTCGTGTTAAATCATTGGCTGACGGTGCCCGTGAAGCTGGTTTAGAATTTTAATCTGATAAATAGAGAAGAATGTCAACTATCAATATAAAAAGAGTTAAGACTAGCGAGATCGAGTTAAAAGATCGTTTAGTTAGTATACAACGTGTTGCCAAAGTGACCAAAGGTGGTCGTACCTTCAGCTTTTCCGCTATCGTAGTGGTAGGTGATGAGAACGGTATTGTAGGTTACGGTCTTGGTAAAGCGAAAGAGGTTACCGAAGCAATTGCAAAAGGTATCGATGACGCTAAAAAGAACCTGGTAAAAGTTCCATTGTTGAACGGAACCGTTCCTCATGAGCAAATCGGTAAATTTTCAGGTGGTTTTGTTTTAATCAAACCAGCTGCAGTAGGTACCGGAGTTATTGCTGGTGGTGCGATGCGTGCAGTTCTGGAGAGTGCTGGTGTACACAACGTACTTGCAAAATCAAAAGGTTCATCTAACCCACACAACGTGGTAAAAGCAACAGTAGATGCTTTGACCAAAATGCGTGATGCTTATACTGTCGCTCAGCAACGTGGTGTTGATTTAAACAAAGTTTTTAACGGATAACATTATGGCTAGGATTAAAATAACCCAGATAAAAAGCGTTATCGATAGAAGCGAACGCCAAAAGAGAACTATGCAGGCTTTAGGTTTAACTAAAATGAACCAGTCTGTAGAAGTTGAAGCGAACAATGCAATTATCGGCATGGTACGTAAAGTAAACCACCTGGTTGCAATCGAGCAAATCTAATTTAATGGCGGTTGCAAATGCGGAATATAATTCTACATTTGCAACCTCTGTATATTTTTTAACCGTTGTCCCTGATTAGTGAAAGCGAAGGGCAACACAATGAGTTTCTAAAAATGAACTTAAGTAATTTAAAACCTGCATCAGGTTCAATCAAAAGCAGCAAAAGAATTGGTCGTGGTACTGGTTCAGGTCGTGGTGGAACATCTACCCGTGGTCATAAAGGTGCTGGTTCCCGTTCAGGTCACAAAAACAAAATCGGATTTGAAGGTGGTCAAATGCCTTTACAACGTCGTGTTCCTAAAGTTGGTTTCAAATCAATCAACCGTGTAGAATATGTTGGCGTTAACTTAGACGTAATCCAGGCGCTTGCTGAAAAATTCAATTTAACTACCATCACATTTGCTGATTTCCAGGCTCATGGTTTAGCATCTAAAAATGATCTAGTGAAAGTATTGGGTCGTGGCGAGGTTACATCGAAAATAGAAGTTAAAGCCCATGCTTTTTCTGCAACTGCACAAAAGGCTATTGAAGCTGTTGGTGGCTCAATTGAAAAACTGTAATTAATGAAGAAGCTGTTTACTACTTTAAGTAATATCTGGAAAATAGAAGAATTGAGAGAGCGTATCGTTTTTACGCTCATCATTCTTTTGGTCTATAGATTTGTATCACATGTGGTTCTTCCGGGTGTCGATGCAACCGCATTAGACACGAATGAACAATCTGGCCTGTTAGGTTTGATAGACATGTTTGCCGGTGGATCTTTCTCCCGCGTATCTATTTTAGCCCTTGGTGTAATGCCATATATTTCAGCGTCTATTGTAGTTCAGTTACTCGGTATTGCTGTTCCTTCTTTCCAGAAAATGCAGAAAGAAGGCGAGAGCGGCAGAAATAAGCTTAACCAAATTACCAGATATCTGACTGTTGCTATCACCGCTGTTCAGGCAGTTGGTTACATCAAAACGCAGGTGCCTGTTGAAGCAATTCTGATCGACCGTACGTTATTCTACGTGCTGTCTACGTTTGTTTTAGCTGCAGGAACCTTGTTCGTGATGTGGCTTGGTGAGAAAATCACAGATAAAGGTATCGGAAATGGTGTTTCACTAATCATCATGGTTGGTATCATCGCACGTTTGCCAATGGCCCTACAACAGGAGATCAGCTCCAGGTTTGTGGGTGATGGCGGTTTAATCGGACTTGTACTTGAAATCGTTGCTTTATTTGCTGTGGTGATGTTCACCATCCTGATCGTTCAGGGTGTACGTAAAGTGCCTGTTCAGTATGCAAAACGTATTGTTGGTAACAGACAATTTGGTGGTGTAAGACAGTATATCCCTTTAAAGGTTAATGCTGCTGGTGTTATGCCGATCATCTTTGCTCAGGCCTTGATGTTCATTCCGATGACGCTCACCTCATTTTTTCCTTCATTGCAAAACACCTGGTTAATCCAGTTCAGTGATTATACTTCACTTACGTACTGCTTAACTTTCGCGTTCTTAATCATTGCCTTTACTTTCTTCTATACTGCTATCACCGTAAATCCTACACAGATGGCTGATGATATGAAGAAGAATGGCGGGTTTATTCCAAGCGTTAAACCAGGACTTGCAACTTCATCTTTTATAGATGATGTTATTTCTAAGATCACTTTCCCAGGCTCTATTTTCCTGGCGATCATCGCGATCCTTCCTGCGATTGCTGTTAAATTCGGTATCAAATCTGAGTTTGCGCATTTCTATGGTGGTACTTCGCTTTTGATTCTTGTTGGTGTGGTATTAGATACCCTTCAGCAAATTGAAAGTTATTTATTGATGCGTCATTATGATGGATTGATGAAAACCGGTAGAGTGACCGGCCGCACAGGGATTCCTGCTGCAACCGGAAGTAATGCCGTGATATAAGTCATGTCAAAAATTTATTATAAATCGGCAGAGGAGATTGAGCTGATCCGGGAAAGTTCCATGTTGGTGTCGCAGACACTTGCAGAAGTGGCCAAAGTTATTGGCCCGGGAATCACGACCATGAGCTTAAACAAACTTGCCGAGACTTTTATTAAAGATCAGGGTGCCGTTCCGGCATTCCTGAACTATAATGGCTTCCCATATTCATTATGTATTTCTCCGAATGAACAGGTTGTACATGGCTTTCCGAGTGACTATGTTATTCAGGAAGGTGATCTGATCTCGGTAGACTGCGGTGTAATTAAGAACAACTATTTCGGGGACTCTGCTTACACTTTCGCCATTGGTGAGATTGATGCGGAGAAACAAAAGTTGGTTGATGTAACCAAAGCATGCCTGGTAGCAGGTGTGGAGAAAGCAGTATCCGGTTCCCGGATCGGGGATGTGGGATATGCCATTCAAAAGATTGCTGAAGATAACGGTTTTGGTGTAGTAAGGGAATTGGTAGGACATGGGGTAGGCGTTAAGCTGCATGAAAAACCAGAGGTACCGAACTATGGCCAGAGAGGCCGCGGGATTAAGTTAGAAGAAGGTATGGTGATTGCAATCGAGCCTATGATTAATGCCGGCACAGCGGGTGTTAAATTTTGGTCAGACGGCTGGACTGTAACGAGTAAGGATAATAAACCATCTGCACATTTCGAACATACGATCGCGGTTAAAAAGGGGAAAGCAGATGTTTTATCGACGTTTACGTTGATTGAAGAAGTTTTAGAGAAAAAGCATAAATAATTAAATTATTTTAATTAATTTTGCAACCCTGTTTAATAGCAGCTAATTAAGTAAAAATCAATAATATATGGCTAAACAAGCCTCAATTGAACAAGACGGAGTAATAAGGGAAGCATTATCGAATGCAATGTTCCGGGTAGAACTGGAGAATGGGCATGAGATTATCGCTCACATTTCTGGTAAGATGCGGATGCACTACATCAAGATATTACCAGGGGATAAAGTTAAATTAGAGATGTCGCCTTACGACTTATCGAAGGGCAGGATTACTTATAGATATAAATAAAATGAAAGTTAGGTCATCAATTAAAAAGCGTAGCGCTGATTGCAAAATTATACGTCGTAAGGGAAAACTTTACGTTATCAACAAAAAGAACCCTAAGTTCAAGCAGCGTCAAGGTTAAGAAATTATTTAAGTGTGATTGGATTGGATGTACAGGTTATTCAATCTGTCATTTAATCAAATAATCAAACATTTAGTACAAATATGGCAAGGATATCAGGTATTGATTTACCAAGAAACAAAAGAGGCGAAATTGGTCTAACGTACATCTTCGGTGTAGGTAGATCTACTGCTCAACGTATTTTAACGGAAGCAGGTATCGATTTTAGCAAAAAAGTACAAGACTGGTCTGATGAAGAGTTATCAGCGATTCGTACGATCATCAACGACGGAATTAAAGTTGAAGGTGCTTTACGTTCAGAGGTTCAATTGAACATCAAACGTTTAATGGATATCGGTTGCTACCGTGGCTTACGTCATAGAAAAGGTTTGCCGGTTCGTGGACAACGTACGAAAAACAACTCCAGAACTCGTAAAGGCAAGAGAAAAACAGTTGCTAACAAGAAAAAAGCTACTAAATAAAATTAGTATCAAACAATAATTATGGCTAAGAGTAAAAAAGTAACTAAAAAGCGTATTGTTGTAATTGAGCCTGTTGGTCAGGCACACATCAATGCGACTTTTAACAATATCATTGTTACCCTAACAAACAACAACGGTCAAACGATCTCATGGTCGTCTGCAGGTAAAATGGGCTTCAAAGGTTCTAAAAAGAACACGCCATATGCAGCAGGTCAAGCGGCTTCAGACTGTGGTAAGGTAGCATATGATTTAGGTTTACGTAAGGTTGAAGTATTTGTAAAAGGTCCTGGATCTGGTCGTGAATCAGCAATCAGAACTTTACAAGTTGCAGGTATCGAAGTGACTTCGATTAAAGACATCACCCCGCTTCCACACAATGGTTGCCGTCCACCTAAGAAAAGAAGAGTTTAATTTATAATTTTTAAAGCTAAGAGTCTGCAGCTACAGGTTGCACGATACTTTAAAACAAAGCACAATGGCAAGATATACAGGACCAAAGTCCAAAATCGCGCGTAAATTCAGAGAGCCAATTTTCGGCCCTGATAAAGTTTTAGACAGAAAAAACTATCCTCCTGGCCAACATGGCGTTTCTAAAAGAAGAGGAAAACAATCTGAATATGCTGTTCAGTTAATGGAAAAACAGAAAGTGAAATACACTTACGGTGTATTGGAGCGTCAGTTCCGTAACTTGTTTACCAAAGCATCTTCACGTCAGGGTATTACCGGTGACAACTTATTACAATTATTAGAAGCTCGTTTAGATAATACCGTATATAGATTAGGTATTGCTACAACCCGTTCAGCTGCCCGCCAGTTAGTTAGCCATAAACACGTAACAGTGAACGGTGAAGTGGTAAACATTCCTTCTTATCAATTGAAAGCCGGTGATGTAATTGCTGTTCGTGAGAAATCAAAGACATTAGAATCCATCACTAATTCTGTTGCTGGAAGAGTAATCAATAAATTCAATTGGTTAGACTGGAATGCAAGTGAATTGTCTGGAAAGTTTTTAGCTTATCCAAATCGTGATGAGATCCCAGAAAACATCAAAGAAAACCTTATAGTAGAGTTGTACTCTAAGTAATGAATTGATTCTAACTGCCCTTTACCCAAAGGGCGGTTAGTTTTTTTTGCGTTACAATTTTTAACAAACGATCTAAAAACATTATAAATGGCAATTTTAGCATTTCAGAAACCCGATAAGGTAATCATGCAGAAATCTACTGATTTCGATGGCATATTTGAATTTCGTCCTTTAGAGCCCGGTTTCGGTGTAACAATTGGTAATGCCCTTAGAAGAATTTTACTTTCTTCCTTGGAAGGTTATGCAATTACAAGTATCCGTTTTTCTGGTGTTTCTCACGAATTTTCTACCATCAAAGGTGTTGTAGAAGACTTGACTGAAATCATCCTGAATTTAAAACAAGTTCGTTTTAAGAAAGTTGGTGACACTGGTGATTCTGAAAAAGTATTCATCATTGTAAATGGTCAGGATCAGTTTCTTGCAGGAGACATTACTAAATTCTCAAACAACTTTGAGGTTTTAAACCCGGATTTTGTGATTTGCAATATGGAAAAAACAGTGACTTTAGAGGTGGAATTAACCATCAATAAAGGCCGCGGTTATGTTCCTGCTGAAGAAAATAAAGTAAGTGATGCTGTGGTTGGTGTGATCGCGATTGACTCGATCTTTACGCCAATGAAAAATGTTAAGTACACGATTGAAAACTATCGTGTTGAACAAAAAACAGATTACGAAAAATTAATCCTTGAGATTTCTACCGACGGATCTATTCATCCTGAAGAGGCATTGAAAGAATCTGCGAAGATTTTAATCCAACACTTTATGCTGTTCTCTGATGAGAACCTGGTATTGGAGTCGCAGGCTAAAGAAGAGACTAAAGAAGTTGATGAGGAAATCTTACACATGCGTAAGATCCTTAAAACTGAATTGGTTGATCTTGATCTTTCTGTACGTGCATTAAACTGCTTAAAAGCAGCTGACATCCGTACCTTGGCTGATCTAGTGTCTTACGACGTTGCTGATATGTTAAAGTTCAGAAACTTCGGTAAAAAATCCCTGACTGAAATCCAGGAACTGGTTAAATCTAAGAGCTTATCTTTTGGAATGAACCTGTCTAAATTCAAGTTAGACGAAGAATAATAACAAATATAACTATTGTTAATCGTGCATAATTCCCTCGTAAAGAGACGGTATGCACTGAATAAAATCAAAAATGAGACACGGTAAAAAAATTAACCACTTAGGAAGAACAGATTCACATCGTAAGGCGATGTTGGCTAACATGGCTTCATCATTAATCAAGCACAAAAGAATTACCACGACTTTAGCGAAAGCAAAAGCATTGCGTATGTACGTTGAGCCGATGATTACTAAATCTAAAACCGATACTACACACTCTCGTCGTATTGTTTTTAGCTACTTACAAGATAAAGAAACTGTAACTGAATTGTTCCGTGACGTAGCTGCTAAGGTTGCTAACCGTCCGGGTGGTTACACCAGAATTATCAAATTAAACAATCGTTTAGGTGATAATGCTGAGATGGCATTGATCGAATTGGTTGACTACAACGAAGTATACGGTAAAGATACTGACGCTGCAGAGAAGAAAACTACCCGTCGTGGTAGAAGCAGAAGCAAAAAAGCTGATGCACCTGCTGCTGAAGCAACTGCTACTACTGAAGAAGCAACCACTGAAGCGCCTGCTGAAGAAGCTGCTGCACCTGCTGAAGGTGAAGAAGCTAAAGAAGCATAAGCCTTTCATAAGGATAAAAGAAGCCCTGTTGATTTTTTCAGCAGGGCTTTTTTCATAATTCAATTTTAACTTTTGCATATGAATGCATCTAATCAGCCGGAGGTCTATTTAGAAAAGGTAAAAGAAGCCTTGGCTTCTGGTTCCTTTCTGAAAGTTACCCTTTCGAATTACACTGGTGCTGAACCCGAGCTTAAGAATATTTATCTGCGCTTGGTTGAAATTAAGCGGCAGGCTAAACTTTCTTTTACTTTCCGGTATAAGACCAGGGATATCGTCAAGAATTTCGACCTGCCAGAAGGGGAGGTCATGTTAGGGAAGTATGTTCAGGAGGAGTTTAGCGCAGCGACGCTATTTACCACTACTGTCGACTGGTCCTTACAACGTAAAGGTGATCGTTGGTCCATTAAGCAGCTTGGGCCATCAATGACCAAGCCGGAGGGTAGTCTCCTCTCCCATGATAAAACGAAAGCGCGTAAGATTACGAGTACGGGTAAGCAATATCTGGTTGATCTGGGGCTAACCGATGCCTCGGGTACGGTGTTTAAGAACGCTCAGGACAAATACAAGCAGATCAATCAGTATATCGAAATATTAAGTCCGTTGATTGCTTCGCTTCCAGCAGGAAGTATTAAAAAGGTGGCTGATATGGGTTCCGGGAAAGGGTACCTCACCTTTGCGCTTTATGATTATCTGGTTAATACCCTTAAGCAAGACGTACAGGTTACCGGCGTAGAATTTAGAGAAGATATGGTTGGCTTATGCAATCAGATCGGCAGCAATGCTGGATTTACGGGCCTAGACTTTGCACAAGGTACCATTGATGCCTATGACACCGCAGGTGTGGACATGTTAATTGCACTGCATGCCTGTGATACCGCCACCGACGATGCCATTTACAAAGGGATCCAGGCGGGTGCCCAGCTGATTGTTACTGCCCCCTGCTGCCACAAGCAGATCAGGAAGGAGATCGTCAAGGGCAAACAGTCAAACGCACTGGACTTTATTACTCAGCATGGTATTTTCCTGGAACGGCAGGCAGAGATGGTGACCGACGGTCTCCGGGCTTTGATCATGGAGTATTTTGGTTACCAGACCAAGATCATGCAGTTTATCTCCGACCAGCATACACCGAAAAACGTGCTGATCATAGGCACACGTAAAACTATCGCGGAAGCACGTAAAGTTGAAATCCTGGAGCAGATCAGGTCTACTAAAGCATTCTTCGGAATAGGTTACCATCATCTGGAAAAACTCAGCGGGCTTAGTGGTTAATATGTCAATTTGGCATTTTGACAGCTGGTCATGCAGCGTAATATCGGTCGCTATTTACCTCAGTCTTTGCCATTAACTGCCAAATTACAATTGGCACAACCCTTGTTTAAAGGGAAATATCGAATTAGTAAAACATTAAAATAATAATAAAATGGGAAAAATTATTGGTATAGACTTAGGAACAACAAATTCTTGCGTAGCCGTAATGGAGGGTAACGAGCCTGTAGTTATAGCCAACAGTGAGGGTAAGCGTACAACACCATCTATCGTTGCATTTGCAGAGAATGGTGAGCGTAAAGTTGGTGAGCCGGCTAAACGTCAGGCGATCACTAACCCTACAAAAACGATCTCTTCTATCAAACGTTTCATGGGTAGCAGCTTTGCTGAAGTGAGCAAGGAAGCTGGTCGTGTACCTTATAGCGTAGTTAAAGGTGACAACAACACACCACGTGTGGAAATTGATGACCGCAAATATACGCCGCAAGAACTTTCTGCGATGATCTTGCAGAAAATGAAAAAAACAGCAGAAGACTTTTTAGGTCAGGAAGTTACAGAAGCAGTTATTACTGTTCCTGCATATTTTAACGATGCACAACGTCAGGCTACTAAAGAAGCTGGCGAAATTGCTGGTTTAACTGTTAAACGTATCATCAACGAGCCTACTGCAGCTGCTTTGGCTTACGGTCTGGATAAAGCACACAAAGACATGAAAATTGTCGTGTTTGACTGTGGTGGTGGTACGCATGACGTTTCCGTATTGGAATTAGGTGACGGTGTATTTGAAGTAAAATCTACTGACGGTGATACACACCTGGGTGGTGATGACTTTGACCACATTATTATCGAGTGGTTAGCTGCTGAATTCAAAAACGAAAATGGTATGGACCTTCACCAGGATCCAATGGCCTTACAACGTTTGAAAGAAGCTGCTGAGAAAGCTAAAATCGAGTTATCAAGCACCACTTCTACAGAGATCAACTTGCCTTACATTACTGCTGATGCAACTGGTCCTAAACACTTGGTAAGAACTTTAAGCCGTGCTAAATTCGAGCAATTGGCTTCAGATCTAATTAACCGTACTATTGAACCATGTAAATCTGCATTGAGAAATGCTGGTTTAAAAACTTCTGATATCGATGAGATTATCTTAGTAGGTGGTTCTACCCGTATCCCTGCCATCCAGGATGCTGTTAAAGCTTTCTTTGGTAAAGAGCCTTCTAAAGGTGTAAACCCTGATGAGGTTGTAGCTATTGGTGCTGCTATCCAAGGTGGTGTATTAACCGGTGAGGTTAAAGATGTATTATTATTAGATGTTACCCCACTTTCTTTAGGTATCGAAACTATGGGTGGTGTAATGACTAAATTAATTGAAGCTAATACAACCATTCCATCTAAAAAAGCAGAGACTTTCTCTACAGCTGCTGATAACCAACCATCTGTTGAAATCCACATTTTACAAGGTGAGCGTCCTATGGCTGCTCAGAACCGTACAATTGGACGTTTCATTCTAGACGGTATTCCACCAGCACCTCGTGGTGTGCCTCAAATCGAAGTTGCTTTTGACATCGATGCAAACGGTATCTTACATGTAAGTGCGAAAGATAAAGCTACTGGTAAAGAGCAAAAGATCCGTATCGAAGCATCTTCTGGTTTAACTGATGAAGAAATCAAGAGAATGAAAGAAGAAGCGGAGAAAAACGCTGACGCAGATAGAGCTGCTAAAGAAGAAGCAGAAAAAATCAATGCTGCTGATGCTTTAATCTTCTCTACAGAGAAACAACTGAAAGAATTCGGTGATAAGATCTCTGCTGAAAAGAAAGCTCCAATCGAGGAAGGTCTGACAAAATTGAAAGAAGCTCATGCTTCAAGAAACTTTGCTGACATCGATACTGCACAAGCTGCTTTACAAGCTGCATGGAACGAAGCATCTGAAGAAATGTACAAAGCTGGTGCTGATGGATCACAGCCACAACAAGGCGGTCCTCAGGCTGGTGAACAAGCTCCAAGCGGAGATAACGTGACTGATGTAGACTTCGAAGAAGTAAAAGACGACAAGAAATAATCTTGTTCTAATATAAAGGAAAAGGCTGCCCAAAAGGCAGCCTTTTTTTTCAGTAAACTTTGCTGATAAGTAGTGCTTCTTGCTGATTAGTACTACCTAAGGATTATCAAAACTTGAAAACACCCGTTTAAAGTGCTGAACAAATAAGAAGGCCTCTTTGCATACGCTAAGAGGCCTTCTTGATGGCAGATTTATTTTACGTACTTTATTTTATGCCCATAGGTTTTCAGGGTATGTACCATCTTTTACAAGTTGGTCAATACTTTCCTGTACAATCGGCTTATCTTCTTTATAGGTAACACCGAACCACTGGCTGCTTGTAGGGATCACCTTAACCACTGCTTTATTGGTTCTGATCAGGTGGTCACCCACCAAAGGAATAAAGAACTCCGCTTTAGGGTTATCTTTGTTAGCGTGTGCAAACTCTTTAAACAGTTCTAAGCTGATGTTAAAGATTTCTGGTGTAAAGCCCCAGAAGTTCATAGAAACGCGCGTATCGAACTCTAATGGATGTTTGTGGTCGTTTTCTTCGTAAACAATAACATCAAACTCTTTGTAAACGTTGGTACGTTCAACAATCTCTTCCAGGTTACCAGCGGCATCAACTTTACAGACACCACGGGATACCGATCCGTGTTCAGATAAAGTTTTACCAATTTCGTAGCCGATCATGGAGAATGTGCTGCCGTTTGCTTCCTTTGTTAAGAAGTCGTTCATTTTTTGGAAGGCATCCAAACCATAGAAATCATCCGCATTGATCACCGCAAATGGTTCTTTAACCACGTGTCTTGCAGCAAGTACCGCATGAGCAGTACCCCAGGGTTTTGCACGTTCGATCTCTAATTCAACACCGTATTGTTTGATGTCGAAATTTTGAAACACATAGTCAGTCTCAATTTTGCCATTTAACTTAGGTTCAAAGATGGTTTTGAAGTTATCTACAAATTCCTCTTTGATGATGAATACAACCTTGCCAAATCCGGCTTTGATTGCATCATGAATAGAATAGTCAATAATGGTTTCGCCGTTCGGGCCAAATCCATCAATTTGTTTCATGCTTCCATAGCGGCTTGCCATCCCGGCAGCTAAAATCAGTAAAGTAGGTTTCATAATAGTTTATATAAACAAATGGAATATTTTTCTTGTTAAGTTTAACGGTTTATGCCGTTTGAACAATAATATAAATTAAGGCTAAATTGTTTGCCTATCTTGAATATTTAAAGTCGTGGTTATTGGTAATGTTTAGTAATGCGTGATAGATCAAGCTGATCACATTATCCACATCTTCCTTGTGAATCATTTCCACGGTCGTATGCATGTAGCGCAATGGCAGTGAAATTAATGCCGATGGCACACCGCCATTGGAGTAAGCAAAAGCATCCGTGTCTGTACCGGTAGACCTTGAAGAAGCCTGGCGTTGGAACGGTATGTTATTCTGCTGTGCCGTGTCAATCAAAAGCCTGTTCAGGTTGGTCTGTACGGCAGGTGCATAAGACACCACCGGTCCTTTTCCACAGGCAAGGTCACCCTGAGTAATCTTGTTGATCATTGGGGTAGAAGTGTCATGCGTTACATCGGTGATGATGGCCACGTTTGGCTTTATGCGATGTGCAATCATTTCTGCGCCACGAAGGCCAATCTCTTCCTGTACCGAGTTCACGATATACAAGCCAAAAGGAAGTTCGTTCTTGTTCTCATGTAGCAAGCGTGCAACCTCGGCGATCATAAAACCACCTGCACGGTTATCCAGTGCACGACCAACGTAGTAACGGTCGTTAAGCACCATGAACTCATCTTCGTAGGTGATCACACAGCCCACATGAATACCTAAAGCTTCAACCTCTTCTTTAGTGGTACATCCGCAATCCAGAAAGATGTTTTTCAAGGCCGGTGCTTCTTCTTTTTCGCCATTGCGGGTATGAATTGCCGGCCAGCCAAATACAGCCTTTATCAGACCTTTATCCGTATGGATATTAACGCGCTTGGAAGGTGCGATCTGATGATCTGAACCTCCGTTACGAATCACGTAAATTAAGCCGTCTGAGGTGATGTAATTCACAAACCAGGAGATCTCGTCAGCATGTGCTTCGATAACTACCTTGAACTCCGCATCCGGATTGATCACACCTACAGCGGTACCGTAGTTGTCGATGAAGCTATCGTGGATGTAGGGCTTAAGATAATCCAGCCATAATTTCTGGCCTGGATATTCAAAGCCCGTCGGAGAGGGGTTGTTAATATATGTTTCAAAGAAACGTACAGATTGCTCCGTAACTACGGGAACATGTTTTTTTTCTTCTTCTTGTTCTGACATGGTTAAACTTGTTTTAATTATGATATATCGAGGCGGTAACTATTGCCTCTTTTACTTACAATTTAAGGTTCTTAAAATGCTAGGCCAGTTCAGGCTGCTGTCGCTGTTTATAAAAGTAATAGATCAGGATGTTGGTGCTAATCACTAAACCTGAGCCGAGGCAAAACATTGGCCAGTGCCCCAGATCCCAAAGCCATAAGCCCGCTGCCGAGCCCACCGATGCACCCACAAAGCTCACGGACATAAACACAGTGTTTAGCCGGTTACGAGCCTCCGGAATCAAAGCATAGATCCTGGTCTGGTTTGTCACATGGATCGCCTGCTGACCAATATCCAGCAGTATAATCCCGGCAACGAATAGGAACAGATGACTCTGCGTAAAATAGAACGCAATGATGCTGATCAATTGCAGCACCAGCCCGATCAACAGATTCCTTCTTGGGTCACGGGCGTCACTTAACTTACCTACCAGAGGCGCAGCAAGTGCACCTGCTGCACCAGCAATGCCGAACAAACCAATCTGCAAAGATTGGAAATTGAAAGGCGGACTCGCCAGATACAACACCATGGTGGTCCAGAACGCACTTAGTGTCGCAAAAGCAAGGAAGTTAATTAAAGAGGTTTCTCTTAATACAGGCTGCGTTTTGATGTATCCGAACATGGATCCCATCAGCTGTCTATAGTTCCCTTTGAAGCCTGGTAAACTTGCAGGAAAGCGTTTAGCCATCAGCAGGACCAGCAATAGGCATATGCCGGCAGCAATAAGGAACATGGAACGCCAGCCCCAGAGGTATCCAATGGTGCCGCTAACGGACCTGGAGCCCAGGATTCCAATCAGCAAACCGCTCATGATAATACCAATGGTGTGTCCGCGGTTTTCATCTGAAGATAGGTTTGCAGCCATGGGTAGGATAAGCTGTGGCACAATAGAACTGGCGCCGATGAGTACGCAGGCCACCTGCAGCACACCGAAAGAATGAGAAAATCCTGCCAGTAGTAAAGATAGAATGGCCAGTCCGGTAATCACCAGGATCTGTTTCTTACGTTCGAACATATCACCAAGCGGTACCAGCAGCAACAGTCCGATCGCATAACCTGCCTGGGTAAGGTAGGTCGCTCGGCCTGCAACACTCTCCGAAATATGAAACTCTCTTGCGATCAGGATAATGAGCGGTTGGCAATAGTAAATGTTTGCTACAATCAGACCCGTACAAAAGGCCATCAGCAGTACGTCTGCACGACTTAACTTCATTTATAATGGTATGTTCCCGTGTTTTTTTCTTGGGTTGTTTACAACTTTGTTTTCCAGCATTTTAAACGCTTTAATCAGCTTGTTACGCGTCTGTGAAGGTTCAATCACCTCATCAACAAATCCACGTTCTGCAGCCCGGTAAGGGTTCGCGAAAATCTCTGCATACAGCTGCTCCTTTTCCTGCAATTTCTGTTCCGGGTTTTCAGCCGCACTGATTTCTTTCTTGAAGATGATCTCTGCAGCACCTTTTGCCCCCATAACTGCGATTTCAGCACTTGGCCAGGCATAGTTCAGGTCCGCACCAATATGTTTGGAATTCATCACATCGTAGGCACCGCCATAAGCTTTACGGGTAATGACCGTAATCCGCGGAACGGTTGCTTCGCTAAATGCATATAATAGTTTCGCGCCATTGCTGATGATACCGTTCCATTCCTGATCAGTACCCGGTAGGAAGCCAGGAACATCCTCCAATACCAGCAGGGGAATGTTGAAGCAATCGCAGAACCGCACAAAACGAGCAGCCTTAATCGAGGCGTGGTTATCCAGAACCCCTGCAAGGTACGCCGGCTGGTTGCCTACGATGCCAATGCTTCTGCCCGCCAGGCGTGCAAAGCCGACCACAATATTTTCCGCAAAATCTTTATGTACTTCCAGAAAGCTGTCTGCATCTGCAATGGAGGCAATTACTTCGCGCATGTCGTAAGGCTGACTGGAGCTTTCCGGTAAAAGGCTGTTCAGCGCTGGTCTGCTTTCATCTTCTGGCGTATATGGCAACTGTGTAGGGATCTCCTCACAGTTCTGCGGCATATAGCTCAGCAGCTTTTTGATATGGTTAATGGCATCCAGCTCGTTCACGCAGGAGAAATGCGTTACACCAGATTTGGTTGCATGCGTAGACGCGCCGCCCAGTTCTTCGGAAGTAACCTGTTCGTGTGTCACCGTTTTTACCACATTAGGGCCGGTAACAAACATGTAAGATGTGTTCTCCACCATAAGCACAAAATCGGTGATGGCAGGAGAATATACTGCACCTCCCGCGCAGGGACCCATGATTGCGGAAAGCTGAGGAACCACACCCGAGGCCTGTACGTTCTTGTAGAAGATATCAGCATAGCCGCCCAAAGAGACTACGCCTTCCTGAATTCTGGCACCGCCACTATCGTTCAAGCCAATCAAAGGTGCGCCATTCTTCATGGCCATATCCATTACCCTACAGATCTTCTCCGCATGGGTCTCTGAAAGGGAACCGCCAAAAACGGTGAAATCCTGCGAGAACACGTAAACCAGGCGACCCGCTATAGTACCATAACCGGTCACCACACCATCCCCATAGTACTTTTCTTTCTCCATGCCGAAGTCAGTGCTACGGTGGGTCACCAACATGCCAATCTCTTCAAAGGAATTTTCATCCAGCAAGAAATGTAGTCGTTCCCGGGCAGTCAGTTTACCTTTTTTATGCTGACTGGCAATTCTGGCCTCACCACCAGCTGCCATGGCCTGTTGTACTTTATCCTTTAATAGCGCTAACTTATTTTCCATTTCCAAAATATACTATTCAGGCTAAATTACATTTAAAGCTCAATTTTACCCTATAACTGTGTTGTTTTGATTATAATTTTGTGAAGTTCCCAAATGCAATCAGTGTTAATTACAAATTTTTTACATGACTGATGATGTAAATTATCATTGGGGTATTATTTTTGGACCAGAATAAAAAAATTCAGCTTAAAATGTCCAGAAGGAAGTACCAGTTTTTTGTAGCAATCATTTTTCTAAGCGTGTTCTGCGCGAAGATGGTGATTTCCGCTGCACCTGTATTTCTGCAAAAAATGGACAAAGAGTTGGTCAACTCTGTAATCATGCAGGTTGAATTGGAACATGGATCAGATAATGAAACCGGTAAGACGGTGAAGTATGTAGATTTTAAAATCATCAACCATACTTACAACACTTACATTCCTGTGGTTTATGATTTCATGTTAACCAATAGCTTTCTAAAACATTCCAAGCGATATGTAGATCCATATCATCCTTCGGTGCCTACACCGCCACCGAACTTTTCATAACATTAACTAATCCGCTGTAATTACGGCGCGAACATCTAGTTTAATTTCCATTAAAGATCTTGGTTATACCTGTGCATCAGGTGCATTTAATTTCTTTGAATAATATTGTTTATGAAAAATGAGAAATCAACCCTATCGGGGTTAGATATTAAGAAATACTTTCTTAAAAAGAATTTAAAACACGATTTACCGGCGAGTATCGTAGTTTTTTTAGTAGCCCTGCCATTATGTTTAGGTATTGCTATGGCGTCAGGTGCGCCACTCTTCGCCGGACTAATCACTGGTATTATCGGTGGTATTGTTGTAAGTTCAGTTAGTGGTTCGCAACTAAGTGTAAGTGGCCCCGCAGCTGGATTAACGGTTATTGTACTTGGTGCAATTGCGACCCTGGGAAACTACCAGACCTTCTTACTGGCAGTTATGCTTGCCGGTATTATGCAAATCATCCTTGGACTTGCAAAAGCAGGAACCATAGGCAACTATTTTCCTTCCAGTGTAATTACCGGTATGCTTGCAGCGATCGGTATTATATTGATCTTAAAACAATTACCACATGCTTTAGGTGTCGATTCGGACTTTGCAGGCGATGAAGCATTCATGCAGAATGATCAGCAAAATACTTTTTCTGCAGTACAGAATGCATTGGGTCAGTTTAGTATTGCAGCTATTGTGATCAGCACACTATCTATTGCAGTACTGATTTTATGGCCTAAGTTTAAGAAATTAGCCATTGTTCCGGCGCCACTTATAGTAGTTTTTATCGGTATTGCACTAACCTTAATGTTTGCAAATACAGGCCTTGCTTTAAGACCTGATCAAATGGTTACTATTCCTATTGTAAATGGCTGGAATGAATTTACCGGCCTGTTCACCATGCCAGACTTCAGTCAGATCAGCAACAAAGACGTGTGGGTTGTGGCGGGTACCATTGCCATCGTAGCAAGTTTAGAGACCCTGTTGAGTATTGAGGCAATTGATAAAATTGACCCGGTAAAACGAGTGTCGCCAACCAACCGTGAATTAGTAGCGCAAGGCGTTGGTAATATGGTTAGTGGTATGGTAGGTGGTATGCCGATGACCTCAGTAATCGTAAGAAGTTCAGCAAACGTAGGCGCGGGTGGTCGCACCAAAATGTCTGCAATTTTCCATGGTGTCTGGTTGTTATTGTCCCTGATACTTATACCTTTCGTTATAAACCTTATTCCTCTTGCATGTCTTGCAGCAGTACTACTCGTAACAGGATATAAGCTGGCAAAAATAGACCTGTTCAAACAGATGTATCAGAAAGGATGGGATCAGTTTGTACCGTTCTTGGTTACTGTATTGGCCGTTATATTTACCGACTTGTTAAAAGGTGTGGCAATTGGTATGGTAGTTTCTATTTTCTACCTTTTACGAACCAACATGCGGAACTCATTCTTCTATCGTATTACACAAGATGACAAGAAGAAGAACATCAGAATCAAGCTTGCTGAGGAAGTATCCTTCCTGAATAAAGCGGCAATCCAGATGATGCTGACCAAAATACCACCTGAAACCAATGTGATCATTGATGGAACGAATGCTCGCTTTATCGATCCAGATGTATTGGAGATCATCAATAACTTTAAGCACAACGCCTATTCAAGAGGTATTATTGTGCAACTGGAGAACATCCAGAAGAACTATACGGTACCTAAAATTGACACCAGGGTAATCGAAGAAATAAACAAATAACTAAATCTAAACACCATAAACCAAATCAATATGTGCGCATTACATGAAGAACAACACGCTCAAATTACATACGAAAGCTTATTAGCAGGTAATAAAGAATGGGTAGCAAAAACCCTTGAAGAAAATCCTGATTTCTTCAACAAGCTTGCTAAAGGCCAAAAACCACCTGTATTGTGGATCGGCTGCTCGGATAGCCGTGTACCGGCAAACCAAATCACCAATACCAACCCTGGCGACATCTTCGTATTGCGAAACATCGCTAACGTTGTCGTACACACCGATATGAGCATGCTTAGCGTGCTGGATTATGCCGTGAACGTATTAGGCGTAGAACACGTGATTGTATGTGGTCACTACGGCTGTGGTGGGGTAGAAGCTGCTTTAGGTAATAAGCAGTTCGGTATTATCGATAACTGGCTTCGTGCGATTAAAGATACTTACCGTTTACACCACGATGAGATGGAAAGAATTACTGATCATAAAGAAAGATGCAACAGACTCGTGGAACTAAATGTTGCAGAAAGTGTGTATAACCTTTCAAAAACATCTATCGTTCAGAACAAGTGGGCTAACGGTGCAAAGCTTAGCGTTCATGGCTGGGTGTATAGCATTGAAACTGGCTTAATTACGGACCTTGGATTAAGCTCAGCCGGACCGGACAACCTTTCCCCGGTATTCAGGGTGAGTGAAGCATCAAAAGTTGCAGAGTAAGCCGCGACTTTTGAATCAATACCGTTTTTAGTTTAATAATGAAAAAGCTCCTGGTTTTCCAGGAGCTTTTCATTTACGCGAATTTTTAAGGTAAATACCGCTTAGTCTTCTGCTAAGAACGGATAGCGGTAATCTTTCGCTGGTGCAAATGTTTCTTTGATCGCACGTGGAGATACCCAACGCAGCAAGTTGATCATTGATCCCGCCTTGTCATTTGTACCTGAACCTCTTGCACCACCAAATGGCTGTTGACCAACCACAGCGCCGGTACATTTATCATTGATATAGAAGTTACCAGCAGCATTACGAAGTCCTATGGATGCTTTTTCAATAGCGTAGCGATCTTGTGCAATGATTGATCCTGTTAAAGCATAGATGGAAGTGGTGTCAATGATTTTGATCACTTCATCAAAATCTGCATCCTCGTATGCATAAACGGTCAATACCGGACCGAATAGCTCCTCACACATGGTAACATATCTCGGATCCTTAACAACAATAACTGTAGGCTCAATAAAGTATCCTTTAGATTTGTCGTAACCACCACCGGCAATAATTTCCAATGCTGGATCTTCCTTAGCTGCGTCGATGTATTTAGCCAGTTTATCGAACGAGTTCTCGTCGATCACTGCATTGATGAAATTGCTGAAATCTTCCGTTCCACCCATTTTGAAGGTCGCCAGATCACGAACCATAAGTTCTTTAATCTGCGGCCAAACGCTTTGCGCAACATAAACCCTTGAAGCTGCAGAACATTTCTGTCCCTGATATTCAAATGCGCCTCTTACAATGGCAGTCGCTGATGCTTCTACATCTGCAGAACCATGAACCAGGATAAAGTCCTTTCCACCAGTTTCACCAACAATACGTGGATAAGTTTTGTATTTGTGAATGTTTGTACCAATGGTTTTCCAGATGTCCTGGAATACGCCTGTTGATCCGGTAAAGTGGATACCGGCGAAATCTGCATGGTTGAAGATCACATCTCCCGCAACCGGACCAGATACATAGATCAGGTTGATTACACCATCAGGTAAACCAGCTTCTTTGAAAATCTCCATCAACAGGTTGGCAGCATAGATCTGCGTATTTGCAGGTTTCCAAACCACAACGTTACCCATCATGGCTACAGAAGTAGGTAAGTTACCAGCAATTGCAGTGAAGTTGAAAGGAGTCAAAGCAAATACAAAACCTTCTAAAGGGCGTTGTTCAACCCTGTTCCAGGTACCTTTGCTGGACACCGGAGGCTGTTGCTTGTAGATATCCGACATGTAGCTTACATTGAAACGTAAGAAATCGATCAGCTCACAGGCAGAATCAATCTCGGCCTGGTAGGCGTTTTTGGATTGACCCAGCATGGTTGCTGCGTTCAGTTTATAACGGTAAGGACCAGCAATCAGGTCAGCCGCTTTCAGGAAGATCGAAGCGCGGTGTTCCCATGCCAGGTTTTCCCAATCTGCTTTTGCAGCCAAGGCTGCATCAATGGCTTGCTGCACATGGCTGCTATCACCTTTACTGTATTTCGCTAATATATGTTGATGATCGTGTGGAGGGGTTACATTCCCTTTTTGATCAGTATGTACGGCCTTGCCACCAATATGCATTGGTATATCAAGCTGCTTTGAACGTGCTTCAGCGATCGCTGCCTTTAGCAACTGACGCTCTTTGCTGCCTGGTGCATACTCTAATATGGGTTCGTTGACAGGGGCGGGTACGTTAAAAAATCCTTTAAGCATAGTTTAATGTTAATGTTTATACAAATATACGGATTTTTCAAAGCCAATCGTGCCTGGAGGCAAGCCTGGACGTCATGCCCTGGTAAACCATTTAATATTTGTTATTTTTGAATGCAGGCATGATAAAATACATACGACCATTACTCTTTCCCTTCGCAATCTTGTACGGCATTATCGTGATTATACGAAATAAGTGTTATGACTG
Source organism: Pedobacter sp. SAFR-022 (assembly GCF_051965375.1). Taxonomy (NCBI): domain Bacteria; kingdom Pseudomonadati; phylum Bacteroidota; class Sphingobacteriia; order Sphingobacteriales; family Sphingobacteriaceae; genus Pedobacter; species Pedobacter sp. SAFR-022. The sequence goes on along the minus strand of NZ_JBQCME010000001.1, from coordinate 300,018 downwards.
GGGCATCTTTAAAAGCCGTCAATTTGACTTGCCAGTGATATGCGTCGGTAACCTCGCCGTTGGTGGAAGCGGTAAAACCCCTGTAACCGAATACCTTGTGCGACTGCTAAGCCAGCACAGGGTTGCAATCCTCAGTCGAGGTTATGGCCGGGAAACCAAAGGTTTTATTCTGGCGGATGCTGCTGCAACAGCCAAAAGCATCGGTGATGAACCCCTGCAGTATTACCAGAAATTTCCCCAGGTTACTGTCGCCGTGTGCGAAGATCGCATCACCGGAATCGAGCGACTTCAAGCGGACCATGACCTGATCATCCTTGATGACGCTTTTCAACACCGGAAAGTAAAACCTGGTTATTCCATTTTGTTGTTCGAATATGATAAGATACGCAGACCGCAATGGCTGCTGCCAACGGGCAATCTTAGGGAGCCTTTCCCAGGCTACAAAAGAGCAGAACAGATTTTAATCACCAAAAGTCCGACACTTGTTGATGAATCTACGAAGCAGCAGATCAAGCGCAAATTCAACGCCCTGAATCCTGAAAAGATCGCTTATGCGAGTATTCAATACAACAGTTTACAACCGGTATATGCAACTACCCCGGAAAAAACGACGACAGGGCCGGCTCAAACCGTATTTCTCTTAACGGGGATCGCCAATACAAAACCCCTGCTGCAATACCTGGAGGGCGAATACCGGCAGGTCATACAACATGCTTATCCCGATCATCATAAGTTCAGCACGTCGGAAATCAAGTCCCTGGTGCAGGCATTTAATTCCTGTCCGGATAGAGAAAAACTGATCATAACAACAGAAAAGGATGCCCAGCGTTTATTAGATGCAAGTATCAAAGATTTACTACTAAATTTGCCTGTATTTTTTCTGCCAATAAAGGTGGATATTCATGCAGCCGACCAACTAAAATTTAATCAAGAGATTCTAACATATGTATCAAAGCATACAAGAGACCGTTCAATACATCAAGCAAAGAACAAGTAATTTCGAACCGGAAATAGGCATCGTACTCGGTACAGGTCTTGGCGGTTTGGTGACAGAAATTGAAGTGGCGTTTAGTTTGATGTATTCCAACATACCAAACTTCCCCATCTCCACCTTGGAGTTCCACTCCGGAAAACTCATCTTCGGCACACTGAATGGCAAAAAAGTAGTGGCAATGCAAGGCCGTCTGCACTTCTATGAAGGTTATTCCATGCAACAGATCACTTTCCCGATTAGAGTAATGAAAGCACTAGGCATACAGTGGCTTTTTGTATCTAACGCTGCAGGCTCCTTGAACCCAGCGTTCAAGAAAGGTGACCTCATGGTCATTAACGACCACATCAACCTCCAGCCAGAAAGCCCGCTGCGCGGCCGCAATGATGCGGATATGGGTCCGCGTTTCCCGGATATGAGTGCGCCCTACAATAAAGACCTTATCGGGAAAGCATTGGAGATTGCAAAAGCGAATGACATCACCTGTCATCAGGGCGTATACGTGTCTGTAACCGGGCCAAACCTGGAAACCAGAGCAGAATACAAGTACCTGAGGATTATTGGTGGCGACGCTGTTGGTATGAGTACCGTACCGGAAGTTATCGTTGCCAATCACATGTCGGTGCCGGTATTCGCAATTTCCGTACTCACCGATGAAGGCTTCCCGGAAGACCTTCAGCCAACAAGCCTGGAAGATATCATTGAGACGGCAAAACATGCCGAACCTAAAATGACGCACATATTAAGTCAGTTAATCTCTGCATTATAATGTTTAAAACCCCATTACTCCTGGTTTTACTTACCTGTTTTTGTGCATTCGGTGCTGCTGCACAGGATCTTAAAACAACTGTTACCGATAATAAAGAACTGGATTCACTAAGGAACAAACTGGAGAATGCGGGAGATTCGGTGGTATTCACCTCTAAATATGTTCGCTTTACGACCCTACGGTTAACCAGAGACAGCATCCAGACGCTGCCACTGGATACCAGTTTGCGTGGCTTTCAGAATTACAGCCAGCTCTATCAGCCACGCCGGCCCACGATAAACCTCGGTAACCTCGGACTAGCGGCAAGGGACATGCTTTTTTCCCCAACCAAAACCATAGGCTTTGATCCGGGTTTTCATGCCCTGGATTATTACGCCATGACCCACGATGATGTGATCTATTACCAGGCCCGGTCACCATTCAGCAATCTGTATTACGTGAGTGGCGGACAAGCGGAACAGGTGTTCAAAGCGACGCATTCACAGAACATCAAACCGAATTGGAACTTTGGTGCCAACTACAACCGTATCGGCGCAAACGGCCTCTATGCCCGGCAGCGTGGTGATCACTTGAATGGGGTGTTTTTCACCTGGTACCAATCGCCCAGCAAGCGTTATAACCTCTGGGCCAATGCGGTGTTCAACACACTCAAAGCACAGGAAAATGGTTCCGTCCAGAACGACAACATCTTCACCAGTGAGGAGAATGCATTCTCCAGAGAGGCAGAGAACATCCGATTAAGCAGTGCCAGACAGCTGTGGCGCCAGAAGTCATACATGCTGAAACAGAACTATTTCGTTGGACGGATTGATACTCTACAACAGGAGATTACTGCCAAAGTATTGCCAACGAACAAGATCTCACATACATTGGTGTATGAAACCAAATCGTTCAACTTTACCAAGAATGAAGCGGATGATAATACGGTACTGGCGCCCGGAATCCTGGATGCCAACTATACCAATGACTCCACCATGGTTACGCACCTGCAGAATGAGTTTATTTATAGCTTCTTTCTACGCGGAAAGGGCAGTACCATCATCAAGAACGAGCTCAAGCTGAATGTTGGCCTTCGAAATGACATCTATAACTACGAACAGTTCCGGGCCAACTCCCAGACAGAAACCGGCGTTAGGGAATATAAAACCAATGTGAATAATACCACGTTGCTGGGATCCCTGGGCTACCGTTTCAGCAATCGTATTGACCTGAATGTAGACGTACAGCAGATCTTTCAGGGCAGGCAGATCGGGGATTTTCTATATGAGGCAAAAAGTAACGTGCTGTTGAGCAATAACATCGGCCGCATTGAACTGGGTGCTTATATGCAGAATAAATCACCGGAACAAATTTACATTCAGCATATCGGAAACCACGATGAGTGGAGAAACCAAAGTTTTGATCGCACCAAGATCATCAACCTATCTTTCAACTACCTGAATGACCGGTTGCGGCTTGAAGCCGGTGCGCAGTACTATCTGGTGAACGACTACCTGTATTTTGCGCCTAAAAGTGCGGAAGAGGCGCTGGCGATCAGACCAATGCAAAACCCGGATGCCATCAGCCTGCTTAAACTCACCTTGGGTAAAAAGTTTGTGTTCGGTAAATTCAACTTTGAAACCTATGTGGTGTACCAAAAAACCGATCAGCAGAATATCTTGAGAACACCGGAGGTCTATACTTTCAACACCTTTTTCTTCAACCAGACATTCTTCAAAGTGCTTCGTACCAACCTGGGTTTCGACGTAAGATACAACACACCCTTCCAGTCTTATTCTTACTCCCCATCAACCAGTCAGTTTTACCTGGGTAATGGCGGTCAGCTGAATACGGAGCCGGTTGTGGATGTATGGTTAAGGGCAAGCTTGCGCAAGGCAAATATCTTTGTGAAGTACGACTACGCCAATCAGGGTTTGTTCTCCAAAGGCTTTTACACCACCAGCCGGTATCCGATGCCAGACAGCATGCTGAAGTTTGGCGTAAGCTGGAACTTCTACGATTAACATGCCTGTTTAAGGGAGCTGCAGGTGCTATTTAATTCCATTTACATGGGAATCAATTGATTTTACTAAATTTGACATTTAAACATACAAATATGAGCAAAGCGATAATAAAGACAGCAAAAGGCGACATGACTGTTGAATTTTATGATAACGATGCGCCGAACACCGTAGCTAACTTTAAGAAATTAGCTAGTGAAGGATTTTACGATGGTGTAACATTCCACCGCGTGATCCCTGATTTCGTAATTCAAGGTGGTTGCCCGAACTCTAAAGACCCAGCAAAAGCACACCTTGCAGGTACTGGTGGCCCGGGTTACAAAATAGATTGCGAATTGACTGGCGAAAATCAGTATCACGATCGTGGCGTATTGTCTATGGCTCACGCTGGAAGAAACACTGGCGGTTCTCAGTTCTTCATCTGTCACAGCAGAAACAATACAGCGCACCTGGATAGAAACCACACTTGCTTCGGTAAAGTGGTAGAAAACGTTGATATCGTTGATGACATCAAAGCAGGCGACAAGATTTTAACAATTGAAGTTATTGAAGGTTAATTCTTCGCTTCTATAAAATTATATAATATGAATTTAAGAGGAATTGTTGCGGTTTCAGGGAGACCGGGATTATTTAAGCTTGTTGGTCAGAATAAGGCAGGATATGTATTGGAAAGCCTTGATGCCCAGAAAGTGAAAATTGTTGCTAATATTTCGAACACCAAATTAGCTTCATTGGAAGACATCACCGTTTATGGTGAGGATGATGACATCAAACTTAGCGATGTACTTGCAAAAATTGCAGCACAGGCAGACAATGTACCAGATACCAAAGCAGATGCAGCAAAGTTGAAATCTTTCTTCCTTGAAGTTGCACCAAATCACGATCAGGAGAAGGTATATGTTTCTGATATGAAGAAGATCATCAGCTGGTACAACATCCTTAAAGATCAGCCTTTATTTACAGAAGAAGCGCCGGAATTAGATCCTCAGCAGGAAGCAGTAAAAGCAGACCTTGAAAAGAAGTCTAAAGCAGCAGCTGCAGCAGCGGTAAAACCTGCTAACGCAAAAGCGCCAAGCAAGACTAGTCAGCCTGCTAAAAAGGTAAGCATGACCTCTAAAAAAGGTGTATAATTAAAGCCATTATAAGGAAAGCCGGATCAATGATCCGGCTTTTTTTATGTGTTTTCTATAAAAAATACCAGATAACCACGAAGGCTATTACTGAAATGATGATCGCCAGCCAGTAACTGCCCCGGTTCGCACTGGTATCGCTTTTATAATTGTACTTTCTTTTAAAATCTCCAAATTGCATATTTACTCCTTTCTTTTACGATGTAGAAAAGTTCAATTTTCCACATACCATAATCACTATTCATGATGATAGGGCTCACCTTTCAGGATACTGAATGCCCGGTATAACTGTTCAATAAAAAACAGGCGCACCATCTGATGTGAAAACGTCATCTCCGACAAGCTCAGACTTGAGTTTGCACGCTTGTAGACAGATTCATCGAAACCGTAGGGACCGCCAATTACAAATACCAGATGCTGAACACTCCCGATCATCTGTTTGTTCAGATAATTTGAAAATGATACCGAGGTATATTTCCGGCCTTTCTCGTCCAGCAGTACCACCACATCCAGGTTGCTGACCTGCTTCAAAATGCTTTCCGCTTCCTTGCTTTTCTGCTGTGCTTCTGTTAGGTTTTTAGTGTTCTTTAACTCCGGGATCACCACCATATTGAAGGTGATATAATGTTTTAAGCGGTTCAGGTATTTCTCCATGCCCTCGATCAAATATCTATCCTCCGTTTTTCCCACCACCAGTAACGTAATCTTCATCCTTTATTCCTCATTTTCTATGTATCCTGACCAGGAGATCACCGGATTGCATATATTTATAATTTTCAGCTTTAATCCAAAGATATGGTAAAAACAAAAGATAGCATTTTATTGGCCTACCAAAATGCTGCGGCAGCGCAGTCGTCCATCATAAAAACACTTAAAGAGAACCTGAATAAAGTATCGCTGTCGCGCTTGGGTGTTTTTCTGCTGGAGATCCTGTTTGTGGCCTTGATCATCAGTTTCGGTTTTAGTATGGTGTACACGATCCTGATGATCATACCTGTCTTTTTGTTTGTGGCGCTGGTTAAAAAGCAAACCAGATTACAGCGCGAGCTCGGTTATGCCAACCAGCTGCTTTGGGTATATGAAAATGAGATCCAGCTTATTGAACACCGGAAAAACGGATACCAGGACGGCGAAATCTACGAGGATGAAAACCATCCTTATGTTTCTGACCTGGATATCTTTGGACCGGCATCATTATATGTATTAACCAATCGTTGCAGCAGCAGGGAAGGCATGGACCAGCTTGCAGCAAAGTTGCATACCGCCAGCAGCCGCGAGACCATCCTTGCCCGTCAGCAGGCCATCCGGGAGGTTCAAAGTCATATGGAAGCCACCTACCACTTCCGTGCGGAGCTGAAAAGCCACGGTCCGGATCAACTGGCAATGATTAAAGATAAACTCTCCCGGCAATTGCCAGAGGAGCTTAAATTCACGCACAAACCTTTCCTGCGGTTATATGCCCGTATGGCACCTTTCCTGAGTATTGGAACATTATTACTCGGCAGTTTTGTTGGCGGCTGGACCTGGGACCTGCTGGCCGCTGTAGCCATCTTCAACTTCGCCTTCAACTACTTACACATCAAATCCATCAGTGCTGTATATGACGGTTTCAGCGGCAGCGCCGAAGTATTGAGCTCCTTTGCGAACGTCATCCGGTGGATGGAAGATATCCAGTGGAAAAGCCCCTACATTCTGGACCTTTTCAAACAGGAACATCCGGAGACAAAGGGCAGTGAACAGATTAAACAGCTTGCCGGGATCATCCAGGCCTTTGATGCCAGGCTGAACATGATTGTTGGTGCAGTGCTGAACATTTTCTTTGTATGGGACCTGCGCTGTTCCGTACGCCTGGATCAATGGCATCAAACCGCATCCAATGACCTGGTACATGGGTTACAGCGTATCAGTGACTTTGAAGAACTGATCTCCTTTGCAACCTTAACGCAGAACCATCCGGAATGGATATTCCCGGAGATCTTGCCGGAATTTGGGTTAAACACCAGCAGCATGGGACATCCATTGATTCCGGAAGACAAACGTATTCCCAATGATTATGCACTGGAGCAGGGCCCGACGGTCGACATCGTGACCGGGTCGAATATGGCGGGTAAGAGCACCTTTCTACGTACCGTTGGGATCAACATGGTGCTGGCATTCGCTGGTGCGCCTGTTTGCGCGAAAAGCTTCCAGAGCTCCATCTTCTCCCTGGTTACCTACATGCGGATCAAAGATTCCCTGAATGACCAGACCTCCACCTTTAAAGCGGAGTTGAACCGCTTGAAAATGATCCTGGAGATGGTATCGAAAGTACCCGACTCCTTGGTGCTTATTGATGAGATGCTTCGGGGAACGAACAGCAAGGATAAATACCAAGGTTCAAAAGCTTTCATCGAGCGACTGATCGCACAGCATACACCCGCTTTATTCGCCACCCATGACCTGCAACTCTCCGAGATGGAGCAAGATTATCCGCAACAGTTGCGGAACTACCACTTCGATATTCAACTTAGCGAGGGCGAGATGAACTTCGACTATAAACTTAAACATGGTGCCTGCCGTACCTTCAATGCTGCGATCCTCTTAAAGCAAATTGGCTTGAGCATGTAATTGCAAGGAGCAGCCTGTAAGGCATAAAAAAACCTCCTGTGTTTAGCAGGAGGCTTTTTATTATCTGTAAGTTGATACGATCTTATGCGCCAACTTGTTTTCTGATGATGTTTAGTGCGCCACCAGCTTTGAACCACTCAATTTGCTGAGCGTTGTAGCTGTGGTTTACAGAAATCTCGTCTTTAGTACCATCAGCGTGGTTTAACACCACTGTTAATGGAACGTTAGGCGTAAATTCCGTTAAACCAACGATATCAACTACATCGTCTTCAAGGATTCTGTCGTAATCTTCTTTGTTCACGAAGGTTAAAGCCAACATACCTTGTTTCTTAAGGTTGGTTTCGTGAATCCTTGCGAATGATTTTACAAGAACCGCTCTAACACCCAAGTGACGAGGCTCCATCGCTGCGTGCTCGCGGCTAGATCCTTCACCGTAGTTTTCATCACCAACAACGACAGAACCAATGCCTTGTGCTTTGTACGCACGTGCAGTAGCTGGAACCGGGCCGTACTCGCCAGTTAACTGGTTCTTAACGGTATCCGTTTTTTCGTTGTAGTTGTTCACTGCACCGATAAGCATATTGTTAGAAATGTTATCTAAGTGACCACGGAATTTTAACCATGGACCAGCCATAGAAATATGGTCAGTAGTACATTTTCCTTTAGCCTTGATCAACAGTCTTAAGCCAGTAAGGTTGGTACCTTCCCATGCTGGGAATGGATCCAACAGCTGTAAACGGTGAGAGGTAGGAGATACCGCAACCTGCACGTGACTTCCGTCAGCAGCTGGTTCCTGGTAACCGGCATCTTCAACCGCGAAACCACGGATCGGCAATTCGAAACCTGAAGGTGGATCAAGTTTCACCTGCTCGCCTTTATCGTTAGTTAAAGTATCTGTTAGTGGATTAAAGCCAAGATCTCCGGCAATTGCCATTGCAGTTACCAGTTCAGGAGAACCTACAAAAGCAAAAGTGTTCGGGTTACCATCAGCACGTTTCGCGAAGTTCCTGTTGAAAGAGTGAACGATGGTGTTTTTCTCTTGTTTCTCAGAACCTACACGATCCCACATACCGATACATGGACCACATGCATTGGTGAAGATCTTTGCACCAATGTTTTTGAAAGTATCCAGGTAACCATCACGCTCTACCGTGTAGCGGATTTGCTCGGAACCTGGGTTAATGCAATATTGAGCAGCAGTTTTCAAGCCTTTTTCTTCAACTTGTTTTGCTACGCTCACCGCACGGGAAATATCTTCGTAAGAAGAGTTGGTACATGAACCGATCAAACCTACTTCGATTTTCATTGGCCAGCCGTTTTCTGCAGCTACCTCTTTCATTTTAGAAATCGGCGTAGCCAAATCCGGAGTGAAAGGACCGTTCAGGTAAGGCTCAAGCTCAGACAGGTTGATCTCGATCAGTTGATCAAAATACTGCTCTGGATTAGCGTAAACTTCAGGGTCACCGGTAAGGTGTTCTTTGATGGCATTTGCCGCATCAGCGATGTCTGCGCGGTTTGTTGCACGCAGGTAACGCTCCATGCTATCATCGTAACCGAAAGTAGAAGTGGTTGCACCAACTTCAGCACCCATGTTACAGATGGTACCTTTACCAGTACAGCTTAGGTTTTCTGCACCTTCGCCAAAATATTCGATAATTGCTCCGGTACCACCTTTTACAGTAAGGATACCAGCAACTTTTAAGATTACATCTTTAGGGGCAGTCCAGCCGCTTAATTTACCAGTTAATTTAACACCAACCAGTTTAGGGAATTTAAGCTCCCAAGGTAAGCCAGCCATAACGTCGCAGGCATCAGCACCACCAACACCAATTGCGATCATACCTAATCCACCCGCATTAACGGTGTGCGAATCGGTACCGATCATTAAACCACCCGGGAAAGCATAGTTTTCCAATACCACCTGGTGAATAATACCAGCACCTGGTTTCCAGAAGCCGATACCATATTTATTTGAAACTGAAGCAAGGAAATCAAATACCTCTTTACTTTCTGTATTTGCAGCAGGTAAATCGAACTCTGCACCATCTTTCGCAGTGATCAGGTGATCACAGTGAACCGTTGATGGAACAGCAACTTTAGGCCTGCCAGCCTGCATAAATTGCAATAATGCCATTTGTGCAGTTGCATCCTGCATTGCAACCCTGTCCGGAGCGAAATCTACATAATCAGTACCTCTTACGAAAGCCTTATCTGTATTCTGTTCCCATAAGTGGGTGTATAAAATTTTCTCTGAGAGCGTTAAAGGTCTGCCGACAACTTTACGAGCCGCTTCGATGCGCGGACCAAAGTTAGCATACACCTTTTTTATCATTTCTATGTCGAATGCCATTGAACTATTGGTTAAAAGGTAATAAGTCTAAATAATTGAGCGAATTTACAAAAAAAAGAAACCAGGGGCGATCATCTTTAAATCATTATATTATTTATAAATGTTCTAAATTGACCGGTATATAACAATTCCATGTGGATTAGGTTTGCTTCAAACCCAAACCAAGTTTGCCGCCCAGATTACCGGGGCCTTGACAGGGGGTTAACAAGGGGTTGACAGGGCCTTGACAAGGCTAGCGACAGCTCAACCCCATGTCAAGCCCTTGTTAAAGGCAGGTATACGCCTCATAAGGTCCTGAACTCGTATCCCTTTAACTTCAAATCAGCTATACTACGTGGAAGTGCATACTTTAAACGGTCAAATGCTTTTAAACTATCGTGAAAAACGATGATCGATCCGTTCTCCACATACTTATTAACATTATGGTAACAACCTTCGGGGGAGAGCTGCAGATCAAAGTCGCCGCTGAGTACATCCCACATCACGATGTTCATCTCTGGATACCTTTCACGGATTAGGCGTACCTGCGATTTTTTGATCCTTCCATATGGTGGACGGAAAAGCTTTGAGGCGGTTAGCTTTTGGCATTGCTCGAAATTCTCCAGGTATGTTGCATCATCGGTTTTCCAGCCTTTAAGGTGGTTGAAGGTGTGATTGCCCACTTTATGCCCCTCCTCCAGGAGTTGTTGAAATAAATGCGGATGTTTACGTATGTTGTCGCCAATACAAAAGAAGGTAGCCTTAACTTGCTGATCTCTTAAAGTTTTTAAAACAAATTCTGTAACATCGGGTATAGGTCCGTCGTCAAAGGTTAAATAAATTGCTTTTTCAGCGCGGGACTTGTGCCAGGTAAGTGAAGGATAATACCATTTCAGCAGCAGGGGGGATTTTACCAGATACATATCCAAAAGTACTAAAAACTGCTTGCCGCAGTTGGATTTGAAAGGGTAATTTGGCGTTTAACAAAATTGAAAATAATAAAGTATGAAAATTTTTACCAATCATGGTTTGTTCTCCCGGTTAGGCTGTCTTGTGGCGGCGGGCTGCATCAGCATGTGCTTCAGTGCTACCGCCCAGGCCCAGGAAGTGATTACCATCAAACAGGCCGTAGAAAGGATGCTTCAAAATAATATCAACGTCAAACAAAGCGCTCTTGATGTTGCCACAGCTGATGTAAACCTTAGCCAGTCACGTGCAGCACTGTTCCCAACCTTAAACGCAGGGGCTTCCAGCGACCTGAGTTTTGGTCGTTCACTGGATCAAACAACCTTCCAGATCCGTAACCAGGCGTTGTCGGTAACCAATGGACGCTTGTCAACCGGTGTGGATTTGTTCGGAGGTCTGGTAAAGATGAATCAGATCCGCCAGAATAAGATCTTATTGGAGGCAGGTAAAAGTGCTTTGGAACGTACTAAAAATGATCTGGTCCTACAGGTGGTAACTTCATACTTTCAGGTGGTCTTCAATGATGATTTGTTGAAGGCTTCCCAGGAACAGCTTATTGTAGCTCAGCAGACCTTAGCGCGTGAAAATGCTTTGATGGATGCCGGAAATAAAACGATGGCTGATATCTCGCAAGCGAAGGCCCAGGTCGCGACTGCAGAGTTGAATGTTACCAATGCACAGAATCAGCTGACGATCTCTTACCTTACCTTGGCCCAGCTGATGGAAATGCAGGCCGACAATGCCAACTTTAAGGTGGTTGCGCCAACGATCGAAGACATCAACTACGCACAAAAAAGCTACAATGTAAACGAGGTGTTTACAGAGGCCCTAACACGATACCCGAATATTAAGGAGGCACAACTGAACCGCCAAGCGGCAGAAGTTGGCGTAAAAGTGGCCAAAGGGTTCCAGTATCCGACCTTATCGCTTAATGCAGGACTTGGTTCATCTTATTCTTACGTGTTTGATGATGATGACAACCAACCCTTTTCGGATCAGATCAATCAACGTTTTAACCAGTTTGTAGGTTTAAGCTTACAGATCCCGATATTCAACGGATTAACCGCAAAATCAAATGTTAAGCGTGCGAAGATCCAGTACCAGGGCTTTATCAACCAGGAACAGCTGGAAAAAAACAACCTGAACAAAGTTATCGCACAGGCGGTTGCCGACTTGCGCGCAGCAGATGCCCGCTATGGTTCAACCGAGAAAACCTTCAATGCCCAAAATGATGCCTTTATGGTTATTGAGGAACGCTATAATGTAGGCCTTGTAAACTCGCTGGACTATAACACCGCAAGAACTAACCGAAATCGTGCAGAGATTGACTTCATTCAGGCAAAATACGACCTGCTATTCCGTTCTAAAGTCATAGATTTTTATCTTGGCAAAGAAATCACTTTTTAATCCTTAATCAGCATATAAAAGCCATTTTTAAAACAGCAAACAAACGAACAAAATGAAATTAAAACACATACTTATTGCAGTTGGAGGATTGATAGTCTTGCTGCTTATACTGAAAGTTACCGGTGTAATCGGAGGAGAGAAGATCGAGCAGATTACCGTTGACAAAGCTGCCGACCGCACGGTTGTAGAAACCGTAACGGCGAGTGGTAAAATACAGCCTGAAACTGAGGTGAAGTTAAGCTCGGAGGTTTCTGGAGAGGTAACGGAACTACTGGTTAAAGAAGGTGACATCGTTAAAAAAGGTCAGCTGTTATGTAAGGTTCGTCCGGACGTGTTGAAATCTGGTTATGACCGCGCTCGTGCATCTTATAGCTCACAAAAAGCTGCAGTAGCGGCATCTGAGCAACAACTGAAGCAAACACAAGCCAACTTCGTAAACGCTGAAGCAACATACAAACGTAATGTGGAGCTATACAAGAAAAAAGTGATTTCGCAGGCGGAATTTGATTCTGCTAAGGCGGCATTCCTGACCGCACAAACCAACCTGGAAGCGGCAAAACAAAACCTGGTAGGTGCGAGGTTTGGCTTGGAGCAGTCTGGAGCAAACGTACAGGAGGCTAGTGCCAACTTGGCGAAAGCAACGATCTACGCACCAGTTGATGGTGTGATCTCTAAATTGTCCGTAGAGCTGGGCGACCGTATTCTTGGTACTGCACAATTTGCAGGTACGGAGATCATGCGTATCTCTAACCTGAACTCCATGGAAGTAAACGTGGATGTAAATGAGAACGACATCAACCGTGTAAACGTCGGGGACAGTGCAATGATTGAGGTCGATGCTTTTGCAGACCGTAAGTTCAAAGGTATTGTTACCGAGATTGCAAGTTCTTCTAAAGATGTGGGTACAACCACAACTTCTGTAGACCAGGTAACCAACTTTGTAGTGAAGATCAGAATTCTTGCGGAGTCTTATACCGATGTTAAAGGTGGTGCCAAAGATTTGCCTTCGCCATTCCGCCCGGGCTTGTCGGCGACAGTAGACATCATGAGTGAATCTGTTAAAGGGCTATCCGTTCCGATCCAGGCAGTATATACCGGAGATAAGAGCAAAGCCGGAGCAGGTGCTGAAGTTAAAGACGCACCACCTGCTGCAGAAGGCTCAGCAGATAAACAGAAGTCGAAACTGGAAGATAAAACCATTAAGCAATATGTATTCGCGTTTGAGAATGGTGCCGTTAAACAAGTGGAGGTAAGCACTGGCATTCAGAACGACCAGTTCATCATTGTGAAGTCTGGCCTTAAAGCAGGAACAGAAGTGGTGAGCGGTCCGTATTCTGCAATTCAGAACCGTTTGAAAGATGGAATGAAGGTAGAAAAGACCACTAAAGATCAGCTCTTTGCTGCACCAGGCAAAAAGTAAGAAGCCCCTAATCATAATATTTGAGTAAATTGTCCCGGTTTTAAAAAGAACCGGGATTTTTTATTTACAGACTATGTTGGCAAAAGTTGCTATGATTGGTGGGGGTAGCTGGGCTACGGCTATCATTAAAATGCTCTCAAATAATATCAAAGAAAAAGAGATCTTTTGGTGGATGCGAAACACGGATGCTATCGAACACATCAAGAAATATCATCACAATCCGAACTACCTGAGTGCTGCGGAAGTGAATATTCCTTCCACAAACATCTCCGATAACATCTGCGAAATTATCCATGCTGCAAACTACATCATCCTGAATGTGCCTGCAGCTTTCCTTAAGGATACGCTGAAAGATGTAAAGCCCGAAGATTTTAAAGGCAAAAAGATCATATCCGCGATCAAAGGTATCGTACCGGATGAGAATCAGATCATAGCAGAGTTTCTGCACGAGAAATTCGAAGTGCCTTTAGAAGATATTTTGGTGATCAGCGGACCTTGCCATGCAGAAGAAGTTGCCCTGGAGAAGTTATCCTACATTACCATCGCTTCGATTGATGTTGAGGCTGCGACTTACTTCGCTTCGCTGTTAAATACCCGTTATCTGAAAACCAATGTCTCCGATGATATCTTCGGAACTGAATATGCTGCAGTGTTGAAAAATATTTATGCTGTTGCCAGTGGCATCTGCCATGGGGTAGGGTATGGCGACAATTTCCAGGCGGTACTAATCTCCAATGCCATCAGAGAGATCAACCGTTTCGTAAATGCGGTTCACCCAATCAGCAGGGATATTAAGGAGTCCGCATATCTGGGCGATCTGCTGGTAACGGCCTACTCTCAATTTAGCCGCAACCGTACCTTCGGAAACATGATCGGCAAAGGCTATACCGTTAAATCCGCACAACTGGAGATGAACATGATCGCTGAAGGTTATTATGCGGCAAGCTGTATGCACGTGATCAATAAGAAGTATAAAGTGGACATGCCCATCAGTCGTGCCGTATATGCGGTGTTGTATGAAAAACATGCGCCGCAAATGGAGATGGCGCTGCTTACGGAGCAGCTAAGCTAAACACCACATTGAAGTTCAGGTGTTTACCGCAGGTCATTTGAGTATAAAATAGACTACTCGTTCAGTAGGATAAAATTGCAAATAGCTATATTTGCGCACATTTCTGGTGGATACCAGAGATAGGTTTTACTTAGCTTATTTTATATGAAAATTAAACTTTACCTGTTCATTCTACTCTGCTGCAGTGTGGGCTTGTCGGCCCAGGCGCAAGTGATCCGCGGGGAAGTCCGCGACAGTAGTCAGACCATTACCGGTGCTACGGTTTCCGTAGTCGGGCAACAGCTACGCATTGGAACAGATGCGAATGGCAGATATGAAATCAAACTACCCGCTCCAGGTACCTATCAGGTAACCGTAAGTTACATCGGCTACCAGACCCAACAAAAAAGCGTTACCGTTGCTGCTGAGGAACTGAAGCAGCTGGACTTTGACCTGATCAATGCCGGTGGAAATAACCTCGAAAATGTGGTGGTACTGGGTTCCCGTAGTGCACCACGCTCGCGCATGGATACTCCGGTTCCGGTGGATGTGGTGGATATTCAGAAACTGACCGCGAATGTGGCGCAGGTATCGGTAAACCAGATCCTGAATTTCGTGGCCCCTTCCTTTACTTCTAACGTGATGAGCTTAACCGATGCAACGGATCACATCGACCCTGCATCCCTGCGTGGTCTTGGTCCAGATCAGGTGTTAGTGCTGATCAACGGAAAAAGAAGACATACCACTTCCGTAATCAACATCAACGGAAGTTTGGGTAAAGGTTCCGTAGGTACGGATTTAAATGCCATTCCAACCGCTGCAATAAAAAGAATTGAGATACTGCGTGATGGTGCATCTGCACAGTACGGGTCCGACGCGATCGCGGGCGTTATCAACATCATCCTGAATTCTGATGTGAATAAACTTAATGCCAGCGTATCCGGTGGTGGTTTTGCGGGCAAACATTCCGACGGACTGGATGGAGAAACCGTACAGGCCAACGTTAACTATGGTGTTGCACTAAATGATAAAGGCGGTTTTCTGAACCTTTCAGGTTCCTTCGATTTTCGTGATTTTGCTTCCAGAACAACACCTTACCGTGGTGTGATCTTCACGGATTTTAACAATCCGGAGTTATATCCTAATCCAACAGGTGTGGATATCACCGATGAGGAGTTGGTAAGAAGAGGCCTTGACCGTGGCGACTTCGTGCCGAATATCGGTCAGTCCAAAAACCGTGGTGGTTCCTTATTTTTCAACAGTATTATTCCGGTAGCGGAAGAAGCGGAGATCTATGCATTCGGTGGTCTGAACTACCGTAATGGTACCTCTACTGCATTTTACCGTACCCCACGTCAACTTACACAGAACAATGCAACCATTTACCCGAATGGTTTCCTTCCCGAAATTAACACCAATAACCTGGATCAGTCTTTTGCAGTGGGTATCCGCGGTAATTTAGGCGAGTGGAAAGCAGACTTCAGTAATAGCTTTGGCCGCAATGCGGTGGAATTTGCGACCCGGAATACACTGAATGCCTCTATGCTGAACTCGTCTCCAACATCATTCGAGTCTGGCGGTTATGACTTTACACAGAACACTACCAACCTGGACTTCTCGAGATTTTTTGAAGGCCCATTAAGTGGTATCAACGTTGCTTTTGGTTTTGAAAATCGTTTTGAGAAGTACAAGATCAATCCGGGGGAAGAAGCTTCCTATGTGAATTATGGTAATGCCATCAATGCAGGAACACCGGAGAACCCGGTTTATATTCCCTCGCCAACAGGTAATATTCCAACCCGCTTTGCGGCAAACGGATCACCTTATGCTGGTGGTGCACAGGGGTTCCCAGGCATCAGTGCAGATAACTTAACCAACGAAACGCGTACTTCTATAGCAGGTTATGCAGATGTTGAGGTCAATGTTACCGACAAATTCCTGGTAGATGGAGCGGTGCGGTTTGAGAACTATTCGGACTTTGGTTCTACCTTGAATGGAAAGCTGGCTGCCCGATACAAGTTTTCTGATGCATTCTTATTGCGTGGTGCAGTGAACACCGGTTTCAGAGCACCATCTTTACACCAGCGTTATTTTAACTCTACTTCAACCGTGTTTATTGACGGTGCCTTTGTGGAGTCTGGTACTTTCGCGAACGACAGCCGTGTAGCACAGCTTTTGGGTATTCCAAAGTTGAAAGAGGAAACCTCAGATAGTTATAGCCTTGGTTTCACCAGCAACCTGGGTAAGTTCAAGATCACAGTGGATGGTTACCTGGTAAACATCAACGACCGAGTGATTTATACTGGTCAGTTTAGCGGAAGCAATGCGCCGGATGCCACACCACAGGATAGAGAGCTTTATGATCTATTGCGTTTAGCCAATGCGACTACTGCGAGGTTCTTCGCCAATGCCGTTGATACCAGAACTATGGGTATTGATGCGGTATTCAGTTACAGTACACCGCTGGGTAATGGTATTTTCAGGGCAGATCTTGCAAATACATTCACCAAGACCGAGATCGTAGGTGATGTACACGCTTCACCGCTGTTGGTTGGTAAAGAGAGTACCTACCTGGATCAGGCAAGCCGAATTTTAATTGAGCGTGTTACGCCAAGAATTAAAACCAACCTGAGTTTGGATTACTCCTGGAACAAATGGAATGCATTTGTAAGGAACGTTTACTTTGGAGAGATCCAGCAACCGACCAACGTGGAGGCTAACCGCCAAACCTTGCCAGGCCGCGTAGTAACGGATCTGGGGGCTGGTTATAACCTAACCAAAAACTTGAAGCTTACCGTTGGTGCAAACAACGTGTTTGATGTTTACCCAGCACAGCTGTTGTTAAGCAGCCAGGGGACTTCCGGTATTCTGTATCCAAATCAGGCACCGCAGTTTGGTTTCCTTGGAAGGTACGTATTTACCAGACTGGCGCTAAACTTCTAGACACTTCCAAACATACTGTTGAAAAGTATGTGCATAAAAAAAGGCGGATCAATGATCCCCCTTTTTTTATTTATATGTTTTGATTAAGATCTACGTCTTCTATCGCCACCGCCATCACGTCTTCCGCTTCCAGCTTTGTCATCACGGCTACGGCCAGAGAAATCTCTGAAACCACCACCGCTGTTACCGCCTTCACGTCTGCCGCCACCGCCATAGCTTCTGCGTTCACCGCCATCACGACGACCACCGCCACCGTAACCACCGCTTCTGCGTTCGCCTCTGTCGCTGCTCACCGGAGCGTCACCAGATTTTTCAATCCTTACGCCACGGTTGTTGAATTCAATACCTTTAAAGTTATTGAATAGGGAGTCAACAGCTTCGTTTTCAACTTCGAAGAAAGAGTAAACACCTTTAAGGTCAATTTTACCAACGTTCTTACCGCTGATCTTACCGTTATTACAAACGAAGGATAACAAGTCGCCACGGGTGAAATCATCTACTGAACCAAGGTTAATGAACAGACGGGTGTAACCTTCGCTGCTTCTTGAACCACGTTCGCCACGCTCGCCTCTTTCGCCACGTACACCACGCTCATCTGCTGCTGCATTAAGATCAGGTGCATTTTTGTAGTATTCCAAGAAGCGGTTAAACTCCAGGGAAGCAAAACGTTTGATCACATCTTCTTTGCTCAACTCAGCAAACTCATCCATAATTCTAGGGATGTACTGATCGATCTGGCTTTCGTTAACTTCTACGTTCTGTACTTTGTGGATCAGGGAGAAAAGTTGTTTCTCACAAACATCAAAGCCTGTAGGAAGTTCAGCTTTGGTAAATTGTTTACCAATGATTCTTTCGATCTGACGAATTTTGCCAATCTCTTTAGAGTTGATGATACAGATAGAGATACCGGTTTTACCAGCTCTACCGGTACGACCGCTACGGTGTGTGTAGCTTTCGATCTCATCAGGTAAAGAGTAGTTGATTACGTGCGTTACATTGTTTACGTCGATACCACGCGCTGCAACATCAGTAGCAATTAACAACTGCATGTTACGGTCGCGGAAACGTTGCATTACCTTATCACGTTGTTGTTGAGAAAGGTCACCGTGTAAAGCATCTGCATTGTAACCATCTTTAATCAGGTGCTCTGCAACATCCTGGGTATCCAGTTTAGTTTTACAGAAAACAACTGCAAAGATTTCAGGGTTAAAATCTACGATACGTTTAAGGGCAGCATATTTATCTCTTGCACGAACCTGATAGTACTCGTGCTCGATATTTACGTTACCAGTGTTTTTGGTACCCATGGTTAATTCCGTAGGGTTGTCCATGTAGTTTCTCGCTATTCTTCTAACCTCAGGAGGCATAGTAGCAGAAAACAACCATGTTTTTTTATCGTCAGGTGTTGTAGACAAAATTTCGTTAATGTCTTCCTGGAAGCCCATGTTTAACATTTCATCGGCTTCGTCTAATACAACATACTTCACGCTGGAGAAGTCTATTGCTTTACGGCCGATGATGTCTAACATACGGCCCGGTGTAGCCACAACAATTTGTACACCGTTTCTAATCTCACGCAATTGCTGCATAATGTTCGCGCCACCGTAAACGGCAACCACGCTAGCACCAGAGATGTTTTTTGAGTAATTCTTGATGTCGCTCGCAATCTGCAAACAAAGCTCTCTTGTAGGGCATAAAATTAATGCCTGAGGCTTGTTGAGCTTAAAGTCGATAAGCTCAATCAGCGGCAATCCAAATGCGGCTGTCTTTCCTGTTCCTGTTTGGGCCAAACCAACAAAGTCGTTACTGCCCTCTAACAATACAGGAATAGCTTGCTCCTGAATAGGTGTTGGATTTTCGAAACCTAAATCCGTTACAGCATTAACAACGTCATCACTTATCCCCAATAATTTGAATGGGTTATTCATTTTAACTTTTTTAATTAAGCCGCAAAGGTAAGGTTTTTAATCCGTATTTCATTGATAGCGAAGTAAATAAAAACAGCCGATCAAGGATCGGCTGTGGTGTTATACGGGTTTAAAAATCAGCTGTTTAGGTGTATTTGTTAGCGGAGCCTGTCGGCTGATTTGATCAGCTTCTCGTCATTATTGACGCCTCGAACGCCTAAACCGATGAATATGATCGAAATTAAAGGAAGGAAAGCACCGAGTTCGTAGCTTACACCTTCCAGTCCGCCGGGCATCTTAGCTACATAGATATAGGTCAAAACTGACAAAATTAAGATAAAGATCAGGCTGATCAGCGCAAAGTTCTTTTGCTTCTTACGGTCACGGAAGCTAAATATCGTGAACAATAAAAGCACTGCACTCAGGATGGTTAGGATGGCCACCGGGATAAATAGATCAATCACCGTTTTACCATTCGTCTGCTGATAGAGTCCGATGGCATTAATCCAGTATTCCGAATCATTAACCACTTTGCTCACAATAGGGGTCATCAACAGTAGGGATATGCTCAAGGCAGCCAGGAAAAACCATATGGTTTGTATTCTTTGTATCATCAGGTTCTGTTTTTTGATCAAAAATACATTTTTATATGAAAAGCGGATAAAAGGAGATGACGTTTGTGTAGTGCTGCGTCCTGACGAAGAAAATAGAAATGCTTAGGAGAATTTACATAAGGTAAATAATCGCACTTCAAAAAACACGATGTTTAAACCCTTAAACAACTACTTTTGCAGGAGTGACTTCAAATCGTTTTTTCATAGAACTGGCTTACAATGGTACGGCGTATCATGGCTGGCAGATTCAGCCGAATGCATTAAGTGTGCAGGAATGTCTGGATAAGGCGCTTACAACCTTCTTCCGGCAGCCTGTTAGCTCGCTTGGATGTGGGCGTACCGACACGGGTGTTCATGCTACGCAGTTTTTTGCGCATGTGGACCTGCAGGATGTAGATGCCGAAAAGCTGAATCAGTATGTCGGAAGCATCAATGCCCTGCTGCCATACGACATTGCCATTAAGCGGATCTTTCCCGTGGCGCCTGATGCACATGCCCGCTTTCATGCTACATCACGTGCTTATAAATACTACCTGCACTTCCATAAGGATCCTTTTAAACTGAACCGTTCCTGGTTGTTCAAAGGCGACCTTGACCTGGAAGCGATGAATAAGGCTGCGGAAATCATTCAACAATATACCGACTTCTCGTGTTTTAGTAAGTCGAACACCCAAACTTTCACCAACAACTGCAAGATCAGCATGGCAAGGTTTGAATGGGCGGAGGATGGCCTGGTTTTCCGTATTGAAGCGGATCGCTTCCTGCGGAATATGGTTCGGGCAATTGTTGGCACGCTGATCCGCGTTGGTAAGAAAGAAATTTCAGTGGAGGCCATTGCAGATATTATAAATAGTAAAAACCGGAGTAATGCGGGACAATCGGTGCCGGCCTGTGGCCTGTACCTGGTTCGTGTGACTTACCCTTTTGTAAAGTAAAATGTCGAAAATCACAGGTGACGTAATTAATATAAACTTGTTAAAAAGGGTTTTTCAATATGTAAAACCTTACAAGAACATTTTCATCTATTCCGTTATTCTGACAATCCTATTGGCACTGGTGGCGCCGGTAAGACCCTTCCTGATTAAATATACACTGGACGAGCATATCCTTAAAGGTGATTATCAAGGCTTGTTGAACATGACCATACTGATGATCGTGTTATTGGTGCTGCAAAGTGTGATTCAGTACAGCCACACGTTACTGACAAATACGCTGGGACAGTCGGCCATTAAAGATCTCCGCGTCGCTGTCTTTAACCACATCACTAAACTGCGGCTGAAGTTCTTTGATCGCACGCCAATCGGGCAGCTGATCACCCGTACGGTTTCCGATCTGGAGACCATTGCTGATATATTTTCTGAAGGACTGATCGTGATCATCGGCGACGTGCTGATGGTGATCGTGATCATTGCCGTCATGTTATACCGGGATGTAGCGCTGACCATCATTGTGCTACTGCCATTGCCTTTGCTGATTGTAGCTACAACCATTTTTCAAAAAGCCATCAAATCAGCTTTCCAGGAGATCCGTACCGAGGTGTCCAACCTGAATACCTACCTGCAGGAGCACATCACCGGCATTTCCATCATCCAGTATTTCGCGCGTGAGGAACAGGAATACCGGAAGTTTAAGAAAATTAACTCCCGTTATCGCGATGCGAACATCCGCTCCAACTGGTATTATTCCATCTTTTTTCCAGTGGTGGAGATCATATCCGCGATGTCGATGGGATTATTGGTTTGGTATGGCGCCAAGAGTATTCTGGAGAAACCCATGGATGTAACGCCGGGTACCATCACGGAGTTCCTGTTGTATATCAGCATGTTGTTCCGGCCGATACGAGAGCTTGCCGATAAGTTTAATACCCTGCAGATGGGAATGGTGGGTGCCGAGCGCGTGTTCAAAGTGCTGGATACCGATGAGCTGACCAGCAACACAGGCACCTATAAACCGGTGACGATGGAGGGGCAGATCGCGTTTAAAAACGTATGGTTTGCCTACAACGATGAGCAGTATGTGTTGAAAGACCTGAGCTTTGAGGTGAAAGCAGGGCAGACCGTAGCACTGGTCGGTGCCACAGGAGCCGGTAAATCGTCCACCATAAACATCCTGAACCGCTTCTACGAGATTCAGAAAGGAGAGGTGCTGGTTGACGGCGTGAATATTCACAAGTATGATCTGGACTACCTGAGGAGTAACATTGCAACGGTACTTCAGGATGTCTTCCTGTTTTCAGATACCATATTCAATAACATCACACTGAACAATCCGGAAATCACCATGGAAGAAGTGGTGGATGCAGCAAAGAAAGTGGGTGCGCACGATTTTATCCAGCGACTCCCGGGCGGATACCAGTACAATGTGATGGAGCGTGGCTCTACCTTGTCCGCAGGACAAGCGCAGCTTATCTCTTTCATTCGTGCCTTGGTGTACAATCCATCTATCCTCGTGCTGGATGAGGCCACCTCTTCTGTAGATACCGAAACTGAGCTGCTGATCCAGCATGCCATTGATAACCTGATGAGTGGTCGTACCGCAATTGTAATCGCACACCGTCTGTCTACCATTCAAAAAGCAGACCTGATCATTGTGCTCGATAAGGGCGAGATCAAGGAAAAAGGTACACACCAGGAGCTGCTTAAGTTTGAAGGTTATTACAAGCGATTGTACGACCTGCAGTTTTATTCGGGCGGCATCGCAACTTAGCCTCCAGCTTATTCAATGTTCAATTAGCTGTCAGCAAGCTGCCTTTCTCATAAAAACATTCGCTTACGTAACGAATCAGGTACTTAGGCCTTGCGGCTAAATGCGTCAAAATTCGTAATATCGGCAAATGAAGAAAATTGCTGCGAATCTAACTTTCCAGGTCCTTTTTGCAATTACCCTCGGTATTCTGGTGGGTACTTTTGTTCCTGGCTTCGCAGCGCAGGCTAAGCTGATCAGTCAGGGCTTCATCAACCTGATCACCATGCTGATCGCACCAATCGTGTTCCTGACCATTGTTTTAGGTATTGCCCATATGGGCGATATGAAAAAGGTTGGCCGTGTCGGTGGAAAAGCACTGCTGTACTTTGAGATCGTTTCCACACTGGCCATCGCCATCGGACTGGTTGTGGCCAATTTACTGAAACCTGGTGTAGGTGTCCCGGCTGCGGACGGTGATGTCTCCAAGATCAAATCCTACACAGAACAGGGTGAAAGTATCGACTGGACGGAGTTCTTCTTCCATATCATTCCCAAAAACATCTTCGAATCATTTACCAACGGTGATATCCTGCAGATCCTTTTCTTTGCCATCCTTTTCGGCTATGGGCTGAACAAGATGGGCGCTGAAGGGGCTTCTGTGTTGAGGGGCCTGGACAAAGTCTCTAAAGTATTCTTTAACATCATGAAGATCGTGATGCGCCTCGCACCGATTGGTGCTTTCGGGGGCATGGCCTATAGTGTGGGTACTTACGGTCTGCATACGCTCTTGCCTATGGCCAAGCTGATGGGCTCCGTGTACCTGACCTGCTTCCTTTTCATCTTTGTGGTCCTAAATGGCATCTGCCGTTATTATAAATTCTCCTTATGGAGCTACCTGAAGTTCATCCGCCAGGAAATCCTGATCGTACTTGGAACCTCGTCTTCAGAATCTGTGCTGCCTAGCATGATGCAAAAAATGGAAGCCATTGGCTGTAAGAAGTCGGTCGTAGGACTGGTTATCCCGACAGGGTACTCCTTTAATCTGGATGGAACAGCGATTTACCTGTCCATGGCCGTGATCTTCCTGGCACAGGTTTTCCATGTGCCCTTAGATCTTGGTCAGCAGTTAACCATTCTGGCGGTGCTGATGGTAACCTCTAAAGGTGCTGCAGGCGTAACGGGCAGCGGCTTTATTGTACTGGCCTCTACATTAACGGCACTGAAGATTATGCCGGTAGAACATATCGCTATTCTGCTTGGCGTAGATCGCTTTATGTCTGAAGCGCGGGCCATCACCAACATGATCGGTAATGGCATCGCCACAATTGTGATTGCCAAAAGTGAAAAAGAATTTGATGAAGATAAATATCAGCTTGCCATACAACCCATCAGGATTGAGCAGGCTGAAGAAGATATCAGTTAATAACCTAAGCATGAAAAGAACCACATTTTCAAAATCCCTCTGCGTATCCTCGCTGCTATGCATGTCTAGTCTACTTGGCTTCAGCCAGTCGCCACCCAAACCCTACGGTGCTTTACCGACACCTGCACAGTTGGAATGGCACGAAATGGAGATGTATGCACTGATTCACTTCGGTGTAGACACCTATACAGACAAGGAATGGGGTTTTGGGGATGAAGATCCCAAGATTTTGAATCCGGTGAAGTTTGATGCAAAACAGATCGTGGCGGCAGCCAAATCCGCAGGATTCAAAGGTGTGGTTGTGGTTGCCAAGCACCATGACGGTCTATGCATCTGGCCCACGAAGACCACAGAACACAACATCAGCAATACCCCCTGGAAGGATGGTAAAGGTGATATGCTGCAGGAATATCGTGAAGCTTGTGATGCGCTGGGCATGAAGCTGGGGGTTTACGTTTCTCCATGGGACCGCAACAGTC
Source organism: Pedobacter sp. SAFR-022 (assembly GCF_051965375.1). Classification (NCBI taxonomy): domain Bacteria; kingdom Pseudomonadati; phylum Bacteroidota; class Sphingobacteriia; order Sphingobacteriales; family Sphingobacteriaceae; genus Pedobacter; species Pedobacter sp. SAFR-022. Next base: position 275,297 of record NZ_JBQCME010000001.1, on the reverse strand, counting down.
CACATTACGGCACACCGAAATACCTGGAGCTATATCGTGAGCAGCTCCGTGAAGTGTACAGCAACTACGGAAAGCTGTTCATCTCCTGGCATGACGGTGCCAATGGTGGCGATGGCTATTATGGCGGGGCGAATGAAACCCGCAAGATCGACCGGACCACCTATTATGACTGGCCGAATACCTGGGCCATTACCAGGAAGATGCAGCCCGCTGCGGTAATCTTCGGAGACGTAGGGCCGGATGTACGTTGGGTGGGTAACGAGGAAGGACATGCGGGGGAAACCAGCTGGGCAACTTATACGCCGCTGGCACCAGATGCAGGCAAAACCCCAGCAAATGGCTATGTGCAGCACCTCAGAGGTATTGAAGGCACAAGAAATGGTAAATATTGGATGCCTGCAGAGGCGGATGTCTCCCTGCGTCCGGGATGGTTTTACCACGCCAGCCAGAACCATCAGGTGAAATCGCCTGCTGTCTTAATGGACCTGTACTACAAGAGCGTTGGCCGTGGTGCAAACCTGGATCTTGGTTTATCTCCAAACCGCGATGGGCTGCTGGATGATACCGATGTGAATGCCTTAAAAGGCTTTGGCGACTTAGTGCGTGAAACCTTTAAAACCAACCTGGCAAAAGGTGCAACGCTTAAAGCATCGAACATCCGGGCAAAAGGTGCCGCCAGGTTCGGCCCTGCAAATCTGCTGGATGAGGATCGCTATTCTTACTGGAGCACCGATGATGCGGTACATACGCCGACATTGACCATGGTGCTGCCGGAAGAGCGGACCTTTAACGTGATCCGCCTGAGAGAAAATATAAAACTCGGACAGCGCATTGAAGCTGTGGAAGTCGAAGCCATGCGGAATAATAAATGGGAGAAGATTGGTGCAGCAACAAGCATTGGGGCGAACCGTTTGATCCGTTTAGCGGAACCTGTGAAAGCAACACAACTGCGGTTAACCATCAGCAAATCTCCAGTGAGCATTGCCCTGAGCGATTTCGGTCTGTATATGGAACCAAAGTCTAAGGAGATGGCTTCAGCGCCGGTTACAAACGCTGCTGAGGTAAGTAAAAGCGGTTGGAAAATAATTGCTCCTGCTGCAGGTGATCAGGCTCAAAACGCCATAGACGGTAATCCTGTTACCCTCTGGACTGCGGAAAGTACTACTGAATTTAAGCCTGCCAGTATTGATATTGACCTTGGTTTCCCTGTCGGGATTTCTGCATTCACCTATTTGCCGAGACAGGACAAAAAGGTAGATGGCGTTGCGGATCAGTTTAGCTTCTATGTAAGTGAAGATGGTAAAACTTACAGGGAGGTTGCTTCAGGCGAGTTCTCCAACATTCGGGCAAATCCGATAGAACAGGTGATCAGTTTGAAGGAAAAGGTACAAGCGCGTTACATCCGCTTTGTCGGGAAACGTAGTCTGGATGGTAAAGGCATTACAGTTGCCGAGCTCGGGATCCGGAAATAGATTCATCAGCCTTAAAATAAATCATACATCAACAACCAAAACAGCTCCATGCGGATTAGAACCTACCTACTCTTACTCTTAGCACTCTCAGCATATGGCAAGGCGCAGGCACAGAACGGTGTGCATCAGCAAAGCAGCACTTACGAATGGCCAAAAGAACCTGAAGTCCGCCAGAAGCTGGATCAATGGCAGGACCAGAAGTTCGGCATGCTGATCCACTGGGGATTGTATGCTGTTCCGGGTATCATTGAGTCCTGGGAGCTTTGCTCAGAACCCTGGATCGAGCGTGACAGTACCATAGCGTATGAGGATTACAAGAAGTGGTACTGGGGATTAAGTAAGGAATTTAATCCGCTGAAGTTTGATCCGGAACAATGGGCGAAAGCCGGTAAAGATGCCGGCATGAGGTATATGGTGTTTACGACCAAACATCATGACGGCTTTGCCATGTTCGATACCAAACAATCTGATTTCAGCATTGCCAAAGGACCTTTTGCGACGAACCCGCGGAAGGATGTTGCCAAACACGTTTTCGATGCTTTCCGCAAGCGCGACTTCATGATCGGTGCCTATTTCTCCAAGCCGGACTGGCATTCCCAATACTTCTGGTGGTCCAAATACGCGACCCCGGACCGCAACACCAATTACGATATCCGTAAACACCCATGGCGCTGGAATCAATTTAAAACCTTCACGCACAACCAGCTTTCGGAGCTGATGAGCGATTATGGCTCCATTGATATCCTGTGGCTTGATGGCGGTTGGGTGCGTCCGCTGGAAACCGTAAACGACGAGGTGCGCAGCTGGGGTGCTGCCATCCCCGAATGGGACCAGCAGATCGATATGCCGAAGATCGCCCAGATGGCCAGAGCCAAGCAGCCTGGTTTACTGATGGTAGATCGCACCGTGCATGGTCCTTATGAAAATTACCAAACACCATAGCAGAAGATCCCGGAGAAACAGCTGGACCATCCCTGGGAAAGCTGCCTGACTTTGGGCAATGCCTGGGGATTTGTAAAGAACGACCAGTATAAACCGGCATCAGCGGTGATCAAAGCAATGGCAGAAGTGGTGGCGAAAGGTGGAAGTTTGCTTTTGGGCGTGGGACCTCAGCCCGACGGATTACTGCCGGCCGTAGCCGTTTCCAGACTGGAAGAGATCGGTCGCTGGTTAAAGGTTAACGGTAAGGCTATTTATGGCACACGCATCACCAAAGATTATGTGGATGGAAACACCTGGTTCAGCCAAAGCAAGGATGGGCACATGAAATATGCTATTCACTGCCTGGATGCTTCTGGTAAGCCTGGGAAAATGATCAGCTGGAAAGGCAACCCGCCTGCGAAAGGCAGTGTTGTAACACTATTGAATACCGGCAAAGCAGTTAAATGGACGCTAAAAGATGAGGTGGTAAGGGTTCAATTACCCGAGTCATTGAAGAATAACCCTGATCTTTTTGGCGCCCTCGCATTTTCCTACCAGGCAAAGTAGTCAATCCTGCAACTATGTGGTGCTGCTTGTTGGCATCTTTATGCTTTAAGCGCGCTTCCATCTCCAATAAATTGAATTAGCAATAAGTACTTCGAATAAAACCTATCTTATGAACACCCGAACCCGCCTTGCTCCCCTGATCCTATTCACTGTCGTTAATCTTTTGCCCTGCTGGTCTGCTGCGCAGCAAAAGCCTTTGTATAAAGATGCGAAGGCGCCTGTTGATGCGCGGGTAGAGGACCTGATCGGCAGGATGACCGTGGAGGAAAAACTAGGGCAGCTGGTGACGCATCTGGGTTGGGAGATGTACGATAAGTCCGGCGACAAGATCAGCGTTTCGGAGAAGTTCAAAAAGGCGTTGGCCGAGCATAAGGTTGGTAATCTTTGGGCAACCTTGCGGGCGGATCCATGGACGCAGAAAACCCTGGCCACAGGACTAAACCCTTTTACCGCGGCACAGGCGACAAACATGTTGCAGAAATATAACCTGGAGCATTCCCGTTTGGGCATCCCGATTTTCATCGCGGAAGAATGTCCGCATGGGCATATGGCCATTGGTACCACCGTGTTCCCGACGGCCATTGGGCAGGGCAGCACCTGGAATCCAAAGCTGATCGGCAGGATGGCAGAAACAATTTCCCGGGAAGCACGGCTACAAGGCGGGCACATTGGCTACGGGCCGGTGCTAGACCTGGCCAGAGAGCCAAGGTGGTCGCGGGTGGAAGAAACCTATGGCGAAGATCCCTTCCTGAACAGCATGATGGGTGCTGCTATGGTAAAAGGCTTTCAGGGCAGTAACATCGGCAGCGGAGTAAACGTGATCTCTACACTAAAGCACTTCACGGCCTATGGCGTACCGGAGGGCGGGCACAATGGCGGACCGGTAAGTGTGGGCCTGCGGGAGTTGTATCAGAGCTATTTGCCGCCCTTTAAGGCTGCCGTAGAAGCCGGTGCATTATCCATCATGACCGCCTACAATGCCATTGATGGGGTACCCTGTACCGCAAATCCATTCCTGTTGAAAGATATCCTGCGGGAGCAATGGGGTTTCAAAGGCTTCGTGGTGTCCGATCTGGGGAGTGTGAATGGACTTGCAGGTAACCACGGCATTGCTGGCTCTTTAGCAGAAGCTGCCACACTCGCACTTCATGCGGGTGTGGATAATGACCTTGGCGGCACGGCATATGCAAAGCTGGGAGAATCCATAAAAAGCAATGCCGTAGAAAAGGGCCGGCTTGATGAAGCGGTTAAGCGGGTGCTGAAGTTGAAGTTCCAGATGGGGCTATTTGAAAACCCCTATGTAGATCCAGGTCAAGCGAAAAAACAGGTGCGTAACCAGGCTGCTATTGCAGTCGCACGACAAGTTGCACAGGAATCGATGATCCTGCTGAAAAATGAAAAGCAGACCCTGCCACTCAGCAAGCAGATCAAATCTATCGCCGTAATAGGTCCGAATGCTAATAATATATACAATCAGCTTGGCGATTATACCGCGCCGCAGGCGGAGGATAACATTGTCACTCCATTGGAGGGTATCAAAGCGAAATTGCCGGCAAACGTGAAAGTAAATTACGTGAAAGGCTGCGATATCCGTGACACCAGCGATGTGGATATTACCGCTGCGGTGAAGGCTGCTGAGGCATCCGATGTAGCGGTGCTGGTATTGGGTGGCTCCAGTGCACGTGATTTCAAGACGGAATACATCAGCACCGGCGCTGCCACCGTGAGTTCTGGCAAATCTGAACAGCTGAGTGACATGGAAAGTGGGGAAGGCTTTGACCGCCAATCACTCGATCTGCTGGGCAAACAACTGGAGCTGCTTAAGGCTGTGGCGGCAACAGGAAAGCCGGTGGTCCTGGTGTTCATTGGCGGGCGCCCTTTAAACATGAACTGGCCTGCCGAAAACCTGAATGCGATCATCTATGCCTGGTACCCGGGCCAGGAAGGTGGGCACGCCATTGCGGATGTGCTTTTTGGTGATTACAATCCTGCCGGCCGATTGCCGATATCCATACCACGACACGTGGGGCAGCTGCCAGTGTATTATAACGACAGGAATCAACAGAAACATGCCTATGTAGAAGGTCCTGCAGATGCGCTTTACGGCTTTGGACATGGTTTAAGTTACAGCAGCTTCGCTTACAAGAATTTGCAAATTCAATCCCTGGAGCAAGGTATGAAAGGACAAGGTGCTAGCTCAGCGAAAACCCCATTGGTAGAAGTTAGTGTTGAAGTCAGCAATACGAGCGCAGTACCTGGTGATGAGGTTGTTCAACTCTACCTCCACGATGAAAAGGCATCCACGGTAGTGCCTCTAAAGCAGCTAAAAGCTTTCGAGCGAATAAAACTTAAAGCAGGGGAAAGTAGACGGGTTGAGTTTACGCTTACAAAGGAAGATCTGATGCTCTATGATGCTTCGATGAAACCTGTGGTGGAAAAAGGCAGTTTTAAAGTAATGGTTGGTGCAAGTTCCAGAGACATCCGCTTAGAAGGGAAGTTCCATATGGAACAAGACTACCGTTAATAAAAACATTACCACTCCAGGCAGCATTTTGCATATACTGCCTTTCATGGAAAAGAAGTTATGTTTGAATTGCAGCCTGCCTGTTGCTGGTCGTACGGACAAGAAGTTTTGTGACGATGCCTGCAGAAGTACCTATCATGCTAAATTCAGCAGCAGCGAAGCAGATTACGTTAAACAGATCAACCTTAGGCTGAAACGCAACCGTAAGATCCTTTTAGCATTAAACCCCGAGGGGAAAGCCAAGGTAAGCCGGAAAGAATTGCTGGCTCAAGGCTTCGATTTCCAGTGTTTCACTAGCATCTATAAGACTGAGAAAAATGCCTGTTATTATTTCTGCTATGAAATGGGGTACCTGCTACTCGAACACGAGCATGTACTGCTGGTAAAAAAGAAGCAATAAATCAACAAGGAGAATATAATTCTACCATGACCAGCTTGTTTCCATCAAAAGAGAGAATCCACCATTCATCAGTTATCGGTGCAGATGCACCAAGATCCACAAATCTTAAATGGGGGCTGCTTGGATCTTCAATACTTCTGATTTTGCGTACTGATTTCGGAAATAATTTCTGCATATCCTCAAGTGTGGTCTCGCCATTTAGCGTGATTGCAGGTGTTTTAAGTTCAAGGTCAGGCTGCTTGCGAAAGTCTATACACTGGAACCTGGCGCTATCATTAACCAAGTAGAACATACTTCCTTTTAGATACACGTATTGATAAGGCTCGGGATAAACCTGACAGTCGTACTCGGGGTTATTTACAACACTGTCCGGCTTACCAAATTCCTCCAAAAACTGCTCATATTTGCTCTCCAGGGGCAAAACACCATTAATTTTCACAGTGCTATAATGAAGATATTCTGCATTGAATTTTGTTGTGTCAATAGGAGAGGCGCCAGCATGAGGATCCAAAGCTGTACCTATATACTTCTGGGGTTCATTACTCTGGCTGCAAGCGTAAAATGTCGTGAGTAAAATTGACAAATAGAAAAGCACAAGGTAGGTCCTTGATTTCATATGAGGCGTTTAATTTAGATAGTCATTTAGTTACCGAAAATAAGAATATCTCATCGATCTAAAAAATAGGCTATATCATTCGAACATCAAATGGCCAGAGCCGCATAAAGATAATTAGTCTTAACCCTGGACGCTAAAAAACCCGATCGTTAATTTAACATCAGCTGACGCTTGTAACTTGAAGGATTCATCTTTAACACCTTCTTGAAGATCTTGGAGAAATGGTGCCTGTCGGAAAAGCCGCATTCATAAGAAATCTCATCAAAGGATTTTTGTGAGTGGTGCAGCAGGTTACATGCAGCCTGTACTTTCAGCCTCAGAATATACTGCTGCATCGGCATGCCGGTGCAGTTTTTAAACAAGCGCGCGAAGGAGTTCGTCGCCATATTGGCCTGCGTTGCCAGCACTTCATTGCACAGCCTGGTATGAAAGTGCTGCTCAATGTACTTAATTGCTTTCAGGATCCGGTAATCCGTATTACCCGAAGCCCAGGCCGTTTCCGGCAGCTGCATCAGGCAGTGGGAGATCAGCATCTTCGCCCGCAGTCCTTCCTGGTAGTTGGTGATCGAATCCGCAATACAGGCCGCCTTTATGCTGTCCAGCAGTGTGCGTGTGGTTTCATTCAGGTTTAACTGAATAATTCCTGTATTCGCAAGGTCGAGCGGATACCCCAGGGAAAAGTGAATGAACAGGTGATCCACTTGTTGCAGCGCCTGCAGCCTGGCCGTATCATCATCAGCACGGAACTTCCTGCCTTTGATGGACTCATCCTCATTGTTATGCCGGTGTTTCAGCCGGCTGGCAAAAGCGGTATTCGGCGGAATGATCAGTATGACGTTTTCATTCAGGGCGAAACGCTGACCCGAGTAGGTGATGGTTGAACCGGACACCGCATTGTGGTAGATGCGCCAGAAAGGTACACTCAGATCATTACATTCCCACTCGTCTAAAATCCAGTATCTGCAACAGAAAAGCTTGATATTCACGTCTTTAAACTGTTGCTGTGCATCCGACGGATCATGCTTCAACTGTTCACTTATTTTTCTAGCCATGTATCATGTTTGTTTTGTACATATTCTTGAAGAGAATACACAACCATTTATCCGTATTCAATTGGCAAATTAGGAAATTCGAAATTATCGTACTAAATCAATTACCTTAAGCCATTCAATTATCTACACCACTTAATATAAAGAATGAATTATACCCCATTGAAGCGCATTAAACTTCGATTTTTATTAGCCATAGCCCTGGCTGGCAGCACCATCACCAGCCCTTTACATGCTCAAGAACAAACAGAAATAGCCCTAATCCCGTACCCTACAGCACTAAGCATGGGTACGGGTAATTTTACCCTGAGCCTTTCCAGCAGCATCCGTACAGAAGATAAGCGCTTTGCAAATGAAGCGGCACAGCTGAATGCACTTTTGGCGCAGTACCTGGGTAAAGCGCTTGGCAATTCCAAAACTGGCAAAAGCTTGTTCCGTTTACAGTTTGATCCGCAGATCAGTGCTCCTGAAGCGTACAAAGTGGAGGTTACCGCTAATGAAGTGCTGCTGAAAGCCAAGGAACCCGCGGGCATGTTTCGTGCGGTGCAAACCATCAGACAGCTGTTACCTGCAAATGAAGGTAAAGCAGGATTCGCTAAAAGCCTGAACATCCCTGTCCTTAAAATTGCCGACCAGCCGGCCTATGACTGGCGTGGCATGCACCTGGATGTCTCCCGGCACTTCTTCTCCATGGATTACCTGCATAAGTTTATCGACCTGATGGCCTTATACAAATTCAACAAGTTCCATTTGCACCTGACCGACGACCAGGGCTGGCGCGTGGAGATCAAGAAGTATCCTAAACTCACCGAAGAAGGTGCATGGCGAAGCTTTAATAACCAGGACTCCCTGTGTATCGAACGCTCCAAAGAGAACCCAGACTTCGTTATTGATCCGAGATTTATCGTGAACAGGAAGGGAAAGCAACAATACGGCGGATTCTACACCCAAAAAGAATTGAAAGAACTGGTTGCCTATGCGGCAGCAAAACACATTACCATCATTCCCGAAGTCGATATGCCGGGCCACATGATGGCGGCCATCAACAGCTACCCATTTCTGGTTGGTGCAGGGGAGAACAAGTGGAATGAAGTATTCACCACGCCGATCAGCCCTTGCTCTGACGATGTATTCAAATTCGCAGAGGACATCTTCTCCGAGATCATCGACATCTTTCCAAGCAAGTACATCCATGTTGGTGGCGACGAAGTGGATCGCAGCAGCTGGGAGAAATCACCTGTCTGCAAGGAATTTATGGCCAGACACGGACTGAAGACCTCCGCCGAACTGCAAAGCTATTTCATCAATCACATGGAGAAGTATTTCAACTCGAAAGGTCGCCAGCTGATCGGATGGGATGAGATCCTGGAAGACGGGATCAGCTCCACCGCCATGGTGATGTACTGGCGCTCCTGGGTGCCAAATGCACCAGTGAAAGCAGCGAAGAATGGCAATAAGGTGATCATGTCGCCAGGCAACCCGCTGTACTTTGACGCCGATCCAGACCATACCTCCGTGTACAATGTGTACCACTTCAATCCAATACCTAAGGGTTTAACTGCTGCGGAAGCAAAAGGCATCATCGGCGCACAGGCGAACACCTGGGCGGAAAAGATCCCCTCGGAAAACCGTGCGGAATACATGATCTACCCTCGAATGACCGCCCTGGCGGAGCGCTTGTGGACGAACAAGGAACTCTACAAAAGCTACCAGGAACGTTTAACGCAACACTTCCCGCGACTGGAAGCCCTAAAGGTGAATTACCGTTTACCAGATATTGAAGGTTTGGTGGAGAAGAATGTCTTCACAGACGTAACCACTTTGAACCCCAGGAAACCAATGCCAACACTCACGCTGCGGTACACCACAGATGGAAGCCAGCCAACAGAAAAGTCCACTGAACTGAACAAGCCACTGGTCATCAGGGAAAACCTGAAGGTTCAACTCGCAGCCTTCAGCAAAACCGGTATCCGCGGGGACATCTACAAACTGGAATACAGTAAACAGCCTTTGGCAGCAGCAGCCCAGGTTGGGAGTGTTAAACCTGGCTTGCAATGCGCGTACTACCCCGGAGCCTATAAAAGTGCAACGCTGATGAAGGGGCAACCGGCAGCGACCTACACCGTAACCAAAGTTGAAGTGCCGAAGGAAGCCACTGCAGACTCGTTCGGTGTAAAGTTTAGCGGTTACCTGAACATTCCGCAAGACGGGGTTTATAGTTTTTACTTAACTTGTGATGACGGTGGTATCCTGAAAGTCGGGCCACTGGAAACGGTGAACAACGATGGCTGGCACCCACCGATGGAGAAAAGCGGACAGGCAGCTTTGAAGAAAGGCTTGCAGCCTATAGCCCTCGACTTCGTGGAAGGTGGCGGCGGTTACACGCTGAAGCTGAAATACAGCCTGAATGGCTCGGCACCAGTTGACCTGCCTTCCGAATGGCTGATGCACTAAGAACCACTAAACAATGCAATAATCATTAAATTGAAAGCATGAAATAGCACACGGAAAAAACAAAACCAACCAAATATAAACCAATGACTAAAACCAAATACCTGTTGCCCCTGGTGATGATCACCTCTTTGTTTTTTCTGTGGGGCTTTGCTTATGGACTGCTGGACGTGTTAAATAAACATTTCCAGGAAACCTTAAACATCACGAAAAGTCGCTCTACCTTATTACAGGCCGCATATTTTGGCGCATACTTCATCGTTGCGCTACCTGCAGGCCTGTTCATGAACCGCTACGGATACAAGCGGGGCATTATCCTTGGGCTCCTGCTGTATGCCTTTGGCGCCTTCGTGTTCTACCCGGCATCTGAAGCGTCCAGCTTTAACCTTTTCCTGCTGGCCCTGTTTATCCTGGCCTCCGGACTGGCATGTCTGGAAACCGCGGCAAACCCCTATGTCACCGTACTTGGCGATCCGGAAACCGCAACCACCAGGCTCAACCTTTCCCAATGTTTCAATGGGGTAGGTTCTTTCCTCGGCCCTGTAATTGCCTCTTACCTTTTCTTCGGCGAAAACACAACAACGGATAGCAATAACCTGGATTCGGTGAAGATGATCTATGTGATCATCGGCATCCTGGTGCTGGTTGTTGCGGGTATTTTCATGCGTACCACTTTGCCGGAGATCAAGGAAACCGAGATCGTCAGTTCGGCGGAGTTGAACGAAAGACCCTTGTTCAGCCATAGTAACTTCACCTTCGGACTAGTGACCCAGTTCTTTTATGTGGCCGCACAGGTAGGCATCGCCGCCTTGTTCATTAACTACTGCACCGAAAGCGGCGTGGATATCAACAATGCAGCGGCAGCTAAATTCCTGTCCATCGGACTCATACTATTCACTGTTGGCAGGTTCGTTGGCACCAGCCTGATGCGGGTCATTCCCGCGAGCAGATTGCTTGCGATCTACGCACTGATCAACGTGGTCCTTAGTGTCGTCGTGATCAGTCAGCAGCATTGGCTTTCGGTTTACGCGCTACTGGGCCTTTTCTTTTTCATGTCCATCATGTTCCCGACCATCTTCGCTTTAAGCATCAAGGATCTGGGGAAACATACCAAAAAAGCATCCTCCTTCCTGATCATGTCCATCGTTGGTGGCGCCATTGTGCCCGTGCTTATGGGCCTGCTTGCCGATCAGTATTCAACCGCTATAGCCTACATCATTCCATTATTCTGCTTTTTGATCGTGTTCTTTTACGGATTGAAGGGCCATAAAGTAAAACCTGTCGTTTAATATGAATAAATACTGTTTCGCGTTGGATCTTAAGGACGATCCGGCATTGATCAAAGCCTATGAAGAATACCACCGCCAGATCTGGCCGGAGATCGTCGCCAGCATTAAGGATGCCGGCATTACCAAACTGGAGATCTACCGCTATGCCAACCGGCTGATGATGCTCATGGAAGTGGATGACAGCTACAGTCCGGAGCGCAAAGCAGCGATGGATGCAGCAAACGAAAAGGTGCAGGACTGGGAAAGGCTGATGTGGAACTACCAGCAGGCTTTACCAGGGGTGAAGCCTGGAGAAAAATGGATGCTGATGAACAAGATATTTGAATTGTAAAGCTATGAATTACCTTAAAATAGATCCTAAAGACAATGTGCTTGTTGCCCTGTCGGATTTAGCCGAAGGCACAACACTGGAGTTTGAGGGCCAGGTGCTGGTGGTACAGGAAGATGTACCGGCCAAACACAAGATCTTTATGCAGGATATGCTGCCGGGCGATGAAGTGATCATGTACGGCGTACTCGTCGGTAAAGCCATCTGTTTTATTCCAAAAGGAGGATTGATGAGCACGGAGAACACCAGGCATGCCTCGCAGGATTATGCTTACCGGGAGGTAGATTACCAGTGGCAGGCGCCGGATGTTTCCGCGTTTGAACACCGTACCTTCAACGGTTATGCCCGTAATGATGGACGTGTAGGGACCGCCAATTACTGGCTGTTTATCCCAACCGTTTTCTGTGAGAACCGGAACCTGGACGTGATCAAAGAATCGCTCCATAATACTTTAGGGTACACCGTTACCGACAAATACCGTTCCTTCAGCAGGCAACTGCTGGAGGCTTATGAAGCAGGAACACCCTTGGATGATCACCTGCTGGACCTGCAGCCCCTGGCACATCCTTCCAAGAACAGGGTCTTCAAAAACGTTGATGGCATCAAGTTCCTGAATCATCAGGGCGGCTGTGGTGGCACGCGGCAAGATGCGGAGCTGCTGAGCAATTTACTGGCCGCCTATGCCGATCATCCGAATGTGGGCGGTATTACTGTGCTGAGCCTCGGTTGTCAGCACCTGCAAACCTCCGGTTTCCTGGCGGACCTGAAGCGCCGCAATCCGAACTTCGATAAGCCAGTGCTGATCTTTGAACAGCAGCAGAGCAAAAGTGAAGAGCGACTGATCAAGGAAGCGATTCTACACACGTTCAAAGGCCTGCAGGAGATCAATCAGCAGGAGCGCCAACCTGCGCCACTAAGCGCTTTGTGTGTCGGCGTGAAATGTGGTGGCAGTGATGGCTTCAGCGGGATCTCTGCAAACCCTGCCGTTGGTTATGCAGCTGATATGCTGGTCGCCCTAGGCGCTAAAGTGCTGCTGGCGGAATTCCCGGAGTTGTGTGGTGCAGAGCAGAACCTGATCGACCGTTGTGTAGACGAAGCCACCGCAAACAAGTTCATCCGCCTGATGCGGGAATATGATGCCCAGGCCCATGCCGTAGGCTCGGGTTTTTACATGAATCCCTCACCTGGGAACATTAAGGATGGCCTGATCACGGATGCCATTAAAAGTACCGGTGCAGCAAAGAAGGGTGGCACTTCACCGGTAGTGGATGTGCTCGATTATACCGAACCTGCAAAACTGCCAGGACTCAGCCTGGTTTGTACGCCCGGCAATGATGTGGAGGCTACAACAGGGAAAGCTGCCAGTGGTGCAACGCTGATCCTGTTCACCACAGGACTGGGTACCCCAACGGGAAACCCCGTTTGCCCGGTGATCAAGGTGGCGACGAACACGGCACTTGCAGACCGGATGGGCGATATCATTGATATTGATACCGGTCCGGTTATCCGTGCAGAAAAGACCATTCAACAAATGGGCGAAGAGATCCTGGAATATTGCATTAAAGCAGCAAGTGGCGAGATTATTCCCAAGGCGGTACTGCTGAACCAGGACGATTTCATCCCCTGGAAAAGAGGTGTATCCTTATAGATAAAAACGTCATTAAAACTTATCACCTTGAAAAAGGCTATCAAAATACAAATCAAACAACATGTATAGTTTAGAAGGAAAATCGGCCGTAATTACCGGCGGCGGAAGCGGCATTGGAAAAGCCATTGCGACCCTATTTGCAAAGCAAGGTGCAACCGTGCATATCATCGAATTAAATGAAGATGCTGCCGGAACAACCATCGCGGAGATCGGCGAAGCAGGTGTTGCTGTAGGACACAGCTGCAATGTTGCGGTGCAAGAACAGGTACTGGAGGTATTCAACAAGATCGGCGAAGTAGACATCCTGGTGAACAATGCCGGTATCGCTCATGTGGGTACTGCAGAATCCACCACAGAAGAAGATTTTACCAGGGTATTTGACGTGAATGTGCGGGGGGCTTACAACTGCCTGCATGCGGCAATTCCTTTGATGAAGCAAAAGGGCAAAGGCGTGATCCTGAACATCGCCTCTATTGCGGCCCTGGTGGGGATCACAGACCGCTTTGCGTATTCCATGAGCAAAGGTGCGATCTATGCCATGACACTCTCCGTGGCCCGAGACTACCTTGCACACAACATCCGTTGCAACAGCATCTCCCCGGCAAGGGTACACACGCCATTTGTGGATGGCTTCATTGCGAAGAACTATCCCGGCAAGGAAAGCGAAGTATTTGAGAAACTATCCAAAAGCCAGCCGATCGGCCGCATGGGCGAGCCAGCCGAAGTGGCGAACCTGGCACTTTTCCTTTGCGCAGACGAAGCAGGTTTCATTACCGGCAACGACTATCCACTGGATGGCGGCTTTGTAAAACTGAACAACTAAATATCAACCTAAAACAGAAAACCCAAATGCTGCTGGCAGGATATTCCTGCTGCGGTATTTAAAGCATAAACACTATGAAATTAATCAGATGGGGCGCTGAAGGCAGCGAGAAAACAGGTGTAATCATCGGCGAGAACTGGTACGATACCTCAGCCATGGGCCTGGACTACAATGAAGCATTTTTTGTGAATGACGGGCTGGAGCAATTGGCGCAATTCCTTAAAGACAATGAAGGTAAGCTGGAGCAGATCAACAAGGACGAGCGACTGGGTTCACCAATTGCCAGACCTTCGAAAATCGTATGTATCGGACTGAACTATGTGGATCATGCCCGGGAAACCAATGCAAATATCCCTGCAGAGCCGATCATCTTCATGAAGTCAACCACCGCTATGGTCGGTCCGAATGACGACATCATCATTCCTAAAAACTCCCTAAAGACAGACTGGGAAGTAGAATTAGCCGTTGTGATCGGTAAAAAAGCATCGTATGTCGAAGAATCCGAAGCGCTGGACTATGTAGCCGGGTATGCACTGCACAACGATGTTTCCGAACGGGAGTTCCAGATCGAAAGAGGCGGTACCTGGGATAAAGGTAAGGGCTGCGATACCTTTGCGCCGATGGGGCCCTTCCTGGCTACCCCGGACGAAGTCGGTGACGTAGATAAACTGCGCCTATGGCTTAAGGTAAACGGCGAAACCATGCAGGACGGGAACACCAGCGACTTCATTTTCAACGTACCGAATGTGGTGTCTTATGTGAGCCAGTTCATGACCCTGCTTCCCGGTGATGTGATTTCTACAGGTACACCGGCTGGTGTGGGGCTGGGTTTCAAACCACCGATCTACCTGAAGCCTGGCGATGTCGTGGAACTTGGTATTGACAATCTGGGTGTTTCTAAGCAACACGTGAAAGCATATACTAAAGCATAAAAATTGATGTTGAAGATTGATGCACATCAGCATTTCTGGCAATACAATCCGGTAAGGGACGCCTGGATCAATAACGATATGGCGATCCTGCAGGAGGACTTTTTGCCGGAACACCTGCAGCCGATACTGGAGCATTATGATTTCCAGGGAACGGTGGTGGTGCAATCGGATCAGAGCCCGGAGGAGAACCGCTTCCAGCTGGAGAATGCAGAAAAGCATCCTTTCATCAAGGCGGTGGTCGGCTGGGTGGATATGCAGGCGCCTGATCTGGAAGCGCAGCTGCGCGCTTATCAGCAATACCCCAAGTTGAAGGGCTTCCGTTCGATGTTGCAGAGCGATCCAGACCGCTCGCTGATGCTGCGGCCGGACTTTCAGGCGGGCATTGCGAAGTTACAAGCTTACGGATACACCTTTGATCTGCTGGTCTTACCCGATCAGCTGAAATATGCCGAAGCGCTGGTCGCCGCCTTTCCCGGTCAGCGTTTTGTACTGAACCACCTCGGCAAGCCGAACATCCGGCTGCGGCAATTTGAAGATTGGGTGGCAGACATCAAGGCGCTCGCCGCCCATGAAAACGTCTACTGCAAGGTATCCGGTATGGTTACCGAAGCCGATCTGACCCGCTGGAAATTCGAAGACCTCAAGCCTTACATTGACACCATCTTCGACTGCTTCGGCATTGAGCGGGTCTTGTATGGCTCTGACTGGCCGGTGTGCCGCCTTGCCGCAACCTTTGGCGAGGTAATGGAGATACTGGAAAACTATACAGCAAACTTTACAGCAGCGGAGCGTGAGCTTTTCTGGGCAAAGAATGCCATCCGCTTCTACAACATCAACATGCGTTAAACCAATATTAGCATCAAGAAAATATGGAACTGAACCTGAAAGATAAAGTCGTAATCGTAACCGGCGGTGCAAAGGGCATTGGCGCAGGTATTGTAAAAGCACTGGCTGCAGAAGGTGCAATCCCGGTGATCGTGGGCCGAAAAGCTGCTGACAATCTGGTACTCCTGGACGAGCTGCAAAAGGTGGGCTACAACGCCATGCAAGTGGAAGCTGAGCTGAGCGATCCTGCACAGTGTTCCAGTGCCATACAGCAGGTGCTGGAGCGTTTTGAAAGGATTGATGGCTTGATCAACAATGCCGGTGCAAATGATGGGGTAGGGCTGGAGCATGGCAGCTATCAGGGCTTTGTAGACAGCCTACATAAAAATGTGATTCATTATTACCTGATGGCACAAGAAGCATTGCCAGCTTTGAAAGCGTCCAAAGGCGCCATTGTGAACATCAGTTCAAAGGTGGCAGACACCGGACAGGGCGGTACTTCGGCCTATGCTGCGGCAAATGGTGCCAGGAACGCACTGACACGCGAATGGGCGGTAGAGCTATTGCCCTACGGTATCCGGGTGAATGCAGTGATCGTAGCGGAGTGTTTTACACCACTGTACCAGATCTGGATCAATACCCTGCCGAACCCCGAGGAGAAACTGCAATCCATAACCAGCAAGATTCCTTTAGGGCATCGCATGACCACAGCTGAAGAGATTGCGAATACGGCAATATTCCTGTTGTCAGACAGGTCTAGCCATACCACCGGTCAACTGATCTATGTGGATGGGGGCTATGTGCACCTGGACCGGTCGATAAGTAATTCGTAAGCGCCGGCCACTAACTGCTGACTGTTCGATTTTTCAAAGCATAACCCAACTGTAGCAATTTGATTGCGTAGGCTTCATCATCGTGGGAACGCATATAGAAACTGATCCAACCTGACTTCTTGAATAGGTGATGATCATTCACTCTACCCTCCACGCTCAACATCTCCTTGACCTGTCTATTCAACGCTACATCTAGTAAGCCATTGCTATGCAGATGTCCAACCTCCCGGTCACCAACGTTAAACTGCAATCCACCATATTTATGTATGCTTACGCTGGTGTTATCCCAGCTCAGGAATTCATCTTCCAAATGATCAAAATAGTCCAATAGGTCCGCATGACGGCAGTAGGTCCACAACCTTAGGTAGCCATCAAAAATGTGCGGCAATCCTGGAATGTGTTTTAAGAATCCCAGGTTCTGCACAACGAATTCAAATACGTTATTTGCTTTCACTAAGAAGTTTGATATGCTGCATTACACGCAAATGAACATTCCGGGTGATGCGCTCTGCCCATAGATCATAATACCAGATTGGAAATACATAGAGCCTGTACCAGCTGTTACCAACGAGCGTAGTCGTTCCGTCACCATTATCTTGTAAGAGAAACTGGCCACGTTGAATATCGATATGTCCCATAATTTCCGGATCTTTTGGCTGTTTGATGATGTCAAAGGTTAATTCTTTTGCTGGTTTGTAGGTTACCATGATCTCGTCAAATACGTAGCCGTTGCTGAAGATACATTTGCGTCCTGCACCTTCATAGTGTCCATCAACAGTTGCGGCGACTGGGCTAGGCATCCCAGCTTTAAATAGCCAGAAGTTTTCCTCTTGCTCTATTTTGTCGAAAGCCACGACATGTTCCCACACCTTTTCAGGCGGCGCATTAACAATAATAACATCCGATACCAGACTTTCATAATGGTGTTCGGACACCGAGTCTACAATGAAAAGTACCACCAATAGTGAGACGACACTCACATTCAGGTGTTTTCGACGACGCTTAAACATTGCTTTACCTGTGAATAGGCCCGTTAGGAGAAAGCCGAAGATTAATGGGGATACAATGAGCAGGCATATCATCCCCTCACCAAGGAAAATAACACTTAAAAGTATCGCAAGAAGCCCGTTCAATATGGCACGGGAAACCAGCGTTTTAGTTTTGTAATCATGATCTTTCCAGTACCAGGCACAGATCATTCCCATTAAAACAGGTACGATAACAAATTCGGCGTAGATCAGGACACCTGGACTGGAATTAAATAGCCTCGTAATCCCGATGCTCCCAAAAGCAAATAAATTAGAAAAAATATAACCTTTTGCTGAGTCTGTAAAGTAGCTTTTTAAGCCCATATGAAATTTTGATGTTTAGTAATATATTTCAGGTTAGCGGGAGCTATTCTGTTCAATTCTTTATTGGCTGCTGGATCCCCACCTTAAAAAATCCATACATGGCTACAACAGTTAGTAATGCACCGGCAGAGCCATAATAGGCATCTATAATGTCTGGTGTATTAAGAATACTAATCAGAACTTCGACAATGAAGTTCATTAGCACTGCAATGATTCCAAGCCAGATTACCAACTTAAATGCTGCACCTTGCAGGGTCATAATAAAGGCGAGTAGCGCGACCATCAATGAAGTAATTGCGAAGTTCGAGAGGTGATTAGATATTTCCGCGAAGACGATGTTTTGAGACTTACGATTCTTTGCAAGTACTAATCCCAAGTCAAAAAAGATAATGCAATAGAAGATGATAATCCCGCGAATGGTTGGAGCAAAGTTAAATAGCTGTTTTTTTGATTGCATATTTTAGTGTTAATGGCTTACCCAGCTAAAGTTATTTAGGCAAAGTTGCATTTTGCAGTGTATACCAGGCATGCGGATCTCCGTCGTATTCAAAGGAATTCACGAAACTAAAACCGCTGCTTTCCAATACCTTCCTTGATGCTCTATGTTCCAGATCTGCAATCGCATAAATGACTGGTAGCTGAAGTTCCTCGAAAGCATATTTGATCACGCCTTTTGTTGATTCCTTGGCATAGCCCTTTCCCCAGTAGCGTCTGATGAAGCGGTAGCCCAGATCATGGAAGTTCTGAAAACCGTTCATGCTCTCGGTAATAAACTTTAGTCCTCCCCAACCTACAAAGTGATCTGTCTCCTTCTCGATGATTGCCAGTCGGGCGACACCGAAATCCTGGTACTGCTGCCTGATATCGTGGATGTGTTGAAGCGATTCGTTTAAGGTCTTCACTGGACTGCGGCCTAGAAAGCGATGAACCTCTGGATCGCTGTCCATCTCGAACATGCCAGGGGAATCTTCCGGTAAGATTTCCCGCAGGTACAGTCGTTCTGTTTCAATAATTGGAGTCATTTACTGGAAATTAAGATCGGTACTATTTGGGCATATTTATTTTTTGTGCCAGCAACAGGCCCTCGGGACTTTGTTTTAAGCGATCGGACAACAAGCTGTAATACTTTTTGCAGTCGTAAGACGCAAACATGGAACTTCCGCCGCCAATCTGAGCCAAGGATTTTAGAAAAAGTAGGGATACCGGTGAGTCGTTATGATCGGCGAAGAACTGCTCATAGGCATGGGATTTTATGGTCGCGAACATATCATCAAGATCCTTATTCAATGAACTGCCTTTAACAACCGCATGCGCTACGGTTTTCCCTGTCGCCACTTCGAAATTATCAATTAATATGGTTCTGGAATCGTCGACCTGAATGCTTTTCTGCTGCATGAACATGTCGTAAGTCATCACAGAATCTTTTCTTATCATCAAAGCTCGCATGTCGAGTTCCCGGTCTTTTTTCAGGTTGAACTCAAAGCGGCCATTCAGGACCGGCGTTCTGGTAACACTTTTGTAAAACGAAACCAGATATGCAAATTTAGCTTCCGGATTATCAATGACCGTACCGGAGATCCTATAGGTTTTTTCTTGTGCTGAAAGTGACAGGGCACAACAGCAGAGCATAAAGACCAGCAATATTTTTTTCATGAAGATGGAGCGTTTAAGAAGGTTAAAATGCCTCTCAAGATAAGCTTTTTCGTCAAAAATCCAGGCGAACGTTAAGCCATCATAGCTTTTTCTCAAGTTGGCGTTAATGTCAATTGGTGCTATTAATGTTGCTCCCATGAAGCTATGTACAAGTCTTGATTGAAAATCAGCATGTGAAAGAACAGATTTTAGGTTAAGCCGCCCTCAACCCGGCCTCTAACCGGGGTCGAAACGCCCTTGACCCGGCCAATGCCGGATTAAGGGCGGATAGAGGACGTTTGGATGCCTTTTCAGTGGGTAATCTAAGGGCCTATTAACGATGGGCTTGCTAAATGTTGCTTGGGGATAAGCCTGCCGAACTGCTTGACCCTGATGATTTAACATATCTTTTAACATTTATTCCGCCTAACACAATAAACTAAAAGTTTATCTTCGCATAAATAATGGAAAGCATGGCCAGCCATAAAGTCGCGTTACTGGTTCACAGTTGCGACAGATACGAATTGCTGTTTAAGGGATTTGACTACTTCTTCCGGTCGAACTGGGATTTCAACATCCCCCTGCATTATTATTTCGCTACAGAGGAGGTCGAGGTTGATCTTCCTGGTTTTACCAACATCCGATCGGGAAAAGGGGAGTGGAGCGATCGGCTTCGCTTATTGCTGGAGCAGATCGAAGAAGAATACATCCTATATTTTCAGGAAGACATGTGGTTGAATAAACCCGTGGATCTGGAATTCATCAATGCGCTGATCTGCAAAGCCACGTCAAACAAATGGATGCAGGTCAAGCTGAACTCCTCGGAGGTCTTCCGTACCCAGCCCAGCGGTTTGTCGATCAACGGCTTCGAAGTGAGCAGGGTTAATAATAAGACCAGTGGTTTTTTGATGTCGCACCAGGTGACACTTTGGAACAAGCAGTTTCTGATGGATCAGTTGAAACCGGGAGAACATCCCTGGCGCAATGAACGTAAGGGCACCAAAAGGCTGCGGAAACTGGATAAGGAGATTTTCCATCTGGATTATTTTGCGGAAAACGGTCAGCCGGAAATCAACAACAACATGCCAGGTGTTAAGCGCAGTGCGTACCAGAGTATCTCTATGAATGCCTGCCTGAACCATAATGCGCTGCCCTTTATTGAGCAACTGGAAAAAGATAACGCCTATGCCGAATATGCAGCAAAACTGCGCTACAATTTCGAACATGGGATTACGCACGATGGCAAGCCTAAACCCTTAAAGAAAGACATCTTTAAGCGGCTGAAAGACTGGCTAAAAGCCGTGGGTTAAGAATCAAATAATTTTCTTGCAATTCAGAATTATTATGTAGTTTGGAATAAATAAACCAAACCAAATACAATCTGATTATGAAAAAACTTGCTACACTTATTGTTGGAGTATTCGCTCTGATGATCATTTCTGTTGCTGCCAAGGCACAGTCGAACACCGATTTTTTTGTTGGCAAATGGGACATCTTGGTAAAGGGTACGCCGCAGGGCGATGTGAACATGAAAGTGAGCTTCGAAAAGAAGGATGGGAAGCTTGTTGGCACCATGGTAAATCCGGATACTCAGAAAGAAGAACCGTTTAATAAGTTGGATACCACGGAAAAGGGGATTATTGTCTATTTTTCGGCTCAAGGCTATGATGTAGATATGAGCCTGGAAAAACAGGATGATGACCATGTAATAGGATCCGTAATGAGTATGCTCGAAGTAACCGGGGTAAGGGTGAAAAAAGAGGTAACAACATTAACCGTTGTAGCAGAGTAAGTTAGCTGCTAAGGGAGAACTATTTTCAATTTTTTTTAGAAAACATTTGTGGTTAAATAACTTTTTTCTACATTTGTATCGAGAGCGTTAATTTAACGGGGGCAGGTTTTCGGACTTGTCCCCGTTTCTTTTTTCAATCCGTTTTCAAATGCCTTTCCTGGGCATTTATCTCATTTCAATTCCATATTGCAGGCATTTCAATTATTGTATGGATTGCATTTGACATTCCATCTCAATTAACTTAGATTTGCCAATAAAAAAATTAGATACATGAGTGTTTTAGTAAATAAGGATTCAAAAGTTATAGTTCAGGGTTTTACCGGAAATGAAGGTACTTATCATGCTTCTCAGATGATAGAATACGGAACTAACGTTGTTGGCGGGGTAACTCCTGGTAAAGGCGGACAAACTCACTTAGACAGGCCAGTTTTTAACACGGTTAAAGATGCTGTTGATCAGGCTGGTGCTAATGTATCAATCATTTTTGTACCTCCTGCTTTTGCGGCTGATGCAATTATGGAAGCTGCAGAGGCTGGTATTAAAGTTATCGTTTGTATTACTGAAGGTATCCCAACAAAGGATATGATTCAGGTAAAAGAATATATCTCTGGCAGGGATTGCCGTTTGATCGGTCCAAACTGTCCAGGTATCATTACTGCTGATGAAGCTAAAATTGGTATCATGCCAGGTTTTATCTTCAAAAGAGGTACTGTAGGTGTGGTTTCTAAATCAGGAACTTTAACTTACGAAGCAGTTGATCAGGTTGTTAAGGCTGGTTTAGGTATCACAACCGCTATCGGTATTGGTGGTGACCCGATCATCGGAACAACAACTAAAGAAGCTGTTGAATTATTAATGAACGACCCTGAAACTGAAGGTATCATCATGATTGGTGAGATCGGTGGTGGAATGGAAGCTGAAGCAGCGCGTTGGATTAAAGAAAACGGTACTAAACCGGTAGTTGGTTTCATCGCTGGTCAAACTGCTCCTGCAGGTCGTAGAATGGGTCATGCTGGTGCCATCGTAGGTGGTGCAGATGATACTGCTGCTGCTAAAATGAAGATCATGGCAGAATGTGGCATCCGCGTAGTGGAAAGCCCTGCTGAGATCGGTGCTGCAATGGCAGAAGCTTTGAAAAGGTAATTAAGAACTTCTTGCATAATACGAACGAGATTTGCTTCTGCAGGTCTCGTTTTTTGTTTTTTAAGGTTTTGCGGCCGGACAATATATGGCATGTCTCTTTGACTTCTTTGTTTGCTTAAAGCCTTGCTTTGTTGACATTAAGATTACGGCGACTGAAATCCATGGCACGTTTTTGCTTCGTATATTTATATATGAAATCTACCTTGAAGAAATTAATGTTTACACTTGCAGGTTTCCTGCTGATGAGCAGCATCACCGCTTGCGCACAGAAACAACCGAAAGCTGCAACTGTACCCACAACAACTACGAAAAAAGATATGAGTAACTGGAATAAATTAACCAAAGAAGAGGAAGCAGTAATCGTGCACAAAGGCACGGAGTATCCAGGCACTGGAGAACTGCTGAACAATAAAGAAAAGGGTACGTATACTTGCAAAAGGTGTAATGCGCCGTTGTACCGCTCTGAAACGAAGTTCGAGTCGTATTGCGGCTGGCCAAGTTTTGATGACGAAATAGAGGGTGCAGTGAAGCGGATTCAGGATGCGGATGGTTCAAGAACGGAGATCGTGTGTGCCGCCTGTGGCGGTCACCTGGGTCACGTTTTCCTTGGTGAAGGTTTTACCTTGAAGAACACCAGGCATTGCGTGAATTCTGTGTCGATGAACTTCGTGCCGGATACGAAAGGGTAGGTTTTTAACCCCTTCGGGGCTGCAGAGAGCATAAATGGACAGGAGTGGTAAGATTCTCTTGTCTATTTATGCTTTTTTTGTTTTAGAAGTGGCTGATTTTCTTTGAGATGGGTTTTTACCTGGATTTTTTATAGCTGGATTTGTGGGAGCGGGTTTGTAGGTTCGGTTTGGAATTGTACTTTTGCGGCGGAGAGTTGGCAGAGTGGTCGATTGCGGCAGTCTTGAAAACTGTTGAGTGTAATAGCTCCGGGGGTTCGAATCCCTCACTCTCCGCAGCTAAAATCTAATGAAACCGCGCAGGTCCTGTGCGGTTTTTGCTTTTCTGAGATTTTCTTTCATTGATTATTTCATAACACTGATAGACACCGTTGTGGTTTGATTTGTTTGGCGGTTTGAGAATCTCATCTAGTCCTCATAAAAACGCCGGTAGTATTTGTTCATCCGCTAGTGCCCAAGTAGTTTTGAAAGGGAGGGGAATAAAGTCCTTAGGCTTGCATGAATAAGCTAAAGGTTCCTTTTTATAAAGTACTCTATGTCCAATTCAATAGCTATTAAGATATTTTGAAATTACATACATTTATAGAATGAGAGTATTATTGGTAGCGCCTATTAATAATTTTAAATTGTTTGATGCCACTAGCTTTATGATTGGTGACTTTATGCTAACAAATGATGAAGACATTAAAAACTATTTGCGTACAAATGTTAATTTCATTGCAAGAATTGGGTTAAATCAATTTGAAACCATACTAAACAGTCATATTATATATTTTAATAATGATATCTCTGAATTAGGCATACTAAAGGGAGCTGAGGATAATACTATTGAAGAGAAAGCCAATGTTATATCAAAATACCTTCGAATGAGTATTGATTGTCTCTGGTACGAAAAAGACAATAGCGCATTTATTGATAACGTTTTTATTGAACTCCCTAATAAGAACGTTATAAAATCTCATACAGCTTTGTTTAATTCAGATAGTAAGGGTAGCCACGACTTAATTGGTTTTACTAAGGAGGAGATGATAAAAGGACTAACTTTAATGCCGTTACTAGTAAGTAAATATCAAAAGTACTCTAAACAAAACTCAAAGATAATTTCAACAGTAAAACCAATAATTAATGGAAGAACGGTAAACAATTTGAATGTAGTGCCCTATCAACATAATCGAGTGATGCGAGCAGCATTATTTCTGCAAATGGTTCGAGGAAATGATACTGTTGTAATGAAAATTGCTTTTTACATCGCGATATTAGAATGTCTATTCACATCCTCCAATTCGGAATTAGCCCATCAGGTATCGGAACGTGTTGCTTTATTTCTAAAGGGTGATAAGATTGCTAAAAAAGAGACTTATAAAAGAATAAAAAGCGCTTACTCCGTCCGTTCTAGTTATGTACATGGTGATAACATAAAATTAAAACCTGAAGATCAGGTAATCTTGAGTCGGGATTTGGACATTATTGTCAGATCATCCTTTAAGATGATCTTTAAAAACGATTATATATTTTTGCTTGACAAGGACACAAAAGATTCTACTGAGATCTTTGAAGATTTTTTCAAAGATCTTCTTTTTACAGATGATATTGAATTTTCTGAATAGCTGCAGCTTTGTATGCTTTTTAAATTTACAGCTAAAAGAGAAGAAGGAAAACGGTCTAAATACTATAATAGCGCCGCTAATACTTAATTCCTAAAGTTTAAGCTTCGTTTTTTCAGACAAATGTACATAGGCTACTGGTAATTTAGGTATACGTTCCATGGAACTATTTCGATAAGTCCCCCTCATGTGAATCAACCAGGTTTCCAAATTTTTCTTTTAATACCTCTGAAAGTCCTTCCTTATTGCGAATGAAACTGCGAAGCCTACTATATCCCACGATGTCTCTCCCGTTTAGTATGGAAGCGTAGACACCATCTGGCAAGTTAGAAGTGGGGGCGCTTACTCCAGTAAGTCTATGGAATGCGCTCGTTCCCTCACAAATAATGATTTTTGGATCTATAGCCTCAATCAACCTCTCCACCCAGACTCTCGAGTGGTAATAGACTTTTTTGTCTTTTTGTGAGTTCAAAAGTTTATACAGCGAACTTTCATCCTTAGTTGCGAAGAAAAAATAATTAATTTTCATTGCTGTTTTTAACTCCTTAGTTAAGCCGGCCAACTTCATCACTTTCCTTGTTTCTGTTGCCAGTTGATAATTATAGTGGAGATATTCAAAGTTTTGTAACGGGGAGAATCGTTTGACATTCTGATCACGATCATTGAAATAACCCGCTCCAGGATTAATACCGATAAAAAGGAAGGTTGGTCTCTTTATCAATGGTGAGAAGAATATCTGAGTTCCTCGAAAGTGGGGATTACTATTTGTTTCCAAGATTTCGTGAAATACCTCGACCTTGCTCTTTAAATCCTCCGCCACTTCGATTAGCTTTTCCATAAAATATTTGAATTACTTAATAAGCAGTCAATATATGATTTCTAGCTGCTTATTTAAGCTTCATTCAGGGCATATACAATCCAGCTTCCTTAAACGTCTCTTATATGGTTTTTCTTCGTTTTTTGAGACAAACTTACTATAAGGTTACTGCTAATTAGAATTATAGGTATATGGGACTATTTCCAACAAGTTCCTCTAATGTAAAGCAAGTCAGGGTTTGATATCTGTCTTTAACACCTCTGGATGTCCTTTTTTAGGAGTCGCGTCGCCACATAACATCGTTAAATTTCGCGGTCTTATTCAAATAGACTTTACAGTATTTCTCATTTTACCCATGATTCATTTATTTGCATTACTCTCCAGATTTAAAGTTAAATTCAATTTAAATTGTTGAGAACTAAATGCTTGTCTTTTTTTTGGCAACAATATACTCTGAAATGTTATGAGAAAATACCTACACCTATTTATCGCAGGACTTTGTTTCCTTGTTATAGCATCATGTGGTAAGAAAGATGTGCCAGAGCCATCAGATCCGATCACGCCTGGTACAGATTCTGTTGTTACCAATCCAACAAACAATGGAATAGTCGATCCGGCATTTTCTAAGGCCGTAACAGGAAGTGCCTTCGCCGCGTGTGTTGATGACAACAAAAATATATTTGTTATAGGAAGCTTTGGTCCGCAGTTCGAAACAAAATTCATGGTATACAAGTTGAAACCGAACGGTGAAATTGATCCAACGTTTGATATCGATAAAGATAAAACCTGGTCAGATAATTTGCCTGCAAATACAAATATGATTGCTCTTCCCCAAGGGAAAATTTTAATATCTGGCTCGTTCAAAGTTAATGGAGTTAGTAAATTCCTTATTCGTCTTAATGCAGATGGGTCATTAGACAGGTCCTATGTTCCAACTACCCGTATCACGTCAATCAATAAGCTTGTAAAACTAACTGGTGGAAGAATTGCTGTTCTCGGCACAAACACTTTTGCTAATGGTTTTGGAGAAGCACACTTCTTCAGTCTAAATGAATCAGGTGAATATGACCGAAACAATGGTTTCCGCATTCAAGATGATCATACAGCCCTGTTCGATTTAATTGAATCGAAGTCTGGAAAAATTTACTTAGCCGGCGCTTTTAGATTAACTACTGGGACACGAATTACCAATTCAATTGCTAGGTTTAATCCAGCCGATTTGGCAATTGATGAAAGCTTTGCACAAGTTCAAGAATGCATATTTTCTGGACCAGGTGCCATTGATGTAGCTGGTTCGATTAACTATATGGTTGAACAGGTCGACGGGAAGATTGTAGTCGGCGGATTGTTTGATAAGTTCCTCATACCGAATGAAAGAGACAACGTTACTGCCTACCATCAAGTAGCCAGATTTAATCCAGACGGATTAATTGATGTCGCTTTCAAAGACAACAACAATTACACAGGTGGTTTAAGTGCCATGATTGGCACTTCAAATGATCAAATACTTGTCGGTCGTAATCAATCCTTGGCAGCTTCTCAAGGTGAAAGATATTTAGAGCTCCTTGATAAAAACGGGAATATTTCCCCAACGTTCAAACTTGGTATGGATGGGACGAATATTGCAGGCATTGTTCGCCAGGACAATAATAATGTCATTATATTTGGTGCCTTTGGAGATGCCAATAATTCTGCATTGTACCGTATAAAGCTTTAACGAAGTCCTAATTAAGAATAAGTGCGAATTGCAGAGGTACAGCAACCTTATTGTACGGAGTTAATATCTGTCTCTTAAGATCTTACATCTGCAAATTTGGCGCTTAAAAGGCTTAGCTATACTATGTTCCTAGTTGTAATTGAATACTTATTACTTCTTTTTATGAGACTCGATCTTGATTTTGAATAAGGCACCGATCGTGCTGGATATATAGATATAAACATATCATGATATCCTTATATCACAGTAACTTAACACTAAAGAAAATACATTCAATTTAGGTCGGATACTATAATGCTATTGATATAACGCCGCTCAATTATGACAGGAGAGCGCTTAAGCTTCCTTTTTTGAGACGAAACGAAATCTATCTGATTCTTTTAGAGACTAAGAATAGCTAGAAGTAGCTATTACTTTTGCAAGATGCGTGGGGTAGATTTACCTTATTAATCTCAATCTTGTTTTAAGAATTCTAATGTGCCAATCCAATGTTTAAATAAAGCAACTTGTAAGCTTATGAAAACTAAAGTAAAATGTCTTTTTATACTATTCCTTATTAGTAGCATGGTGGGCATCGCTCAAGAAAATGCTACTCAATTGCTATTGAACTATATTCGTTTAGAAGCCGACCAAATATCAAACTATCAAGGTGGTTTTGCGATCATTTCCCGAGGGCAACAATCAACTATGATTGATAGGTTTGGACGAGAAGTTATTCCATATGGGACATTCAAATTTACAAATTTAGGCTTCGGAGATGATCGTTGTGTGGAAGGATTTGATAATAATTACTGCATTGTCCAAGATCCAAAATCATATAAATTAGGGTTTGTAGATACCCTAGGTAAGTTGGTTATTAATTACGAATATCGATGGGCTTCTCCGTTCGATGATGATGGATATGCTGTCGTGATAGGTCAAGACAGTAGGAATTACTTCATTTCAAGACAAAATCGGAAAATCCCAATTGACCCAGTATTCATCTACGATAAACATTTAATGCCTGCTATGCCTAATGTAAGGGGAGAGAATGGTGGACTGGAAGCACTTTTTGAAGCCCGGCCTTCAGTGCAAACAGGCCCAGTTATTTATGCTGAATTCGTTAACGGGTTATGTGTGGGAAAGAAGGACTTGTTTGGATACTACAATAGATTCGGTAAAAAGATTATTGACAATATTTATATCCAGGCACAACCATTTTCCGAAGGTCTGGCAGCAGTTGCGCAAAAGAATAGCTTTGGGGAAATAAAGTGGGGTTTTATTGACGAGAAAGGAAAAACAGTGATTGATTTCATGTTTAGAAATCAGCCAGGTAATTTTCACAATGGTTTATCGGTTGTATTCCCTGCAGAAAAAAGTGACTTTTCGTATGCCTTTATGGATAAAACTGGTTCCATTTTCTATACTGTAAAGGATTCTAAAAAAAATGAATTCAAAGACTTTCAAGGAAATGTAGCCTTTGTTCGCAATTCTGGACGTATGATGTTATTAGATCGTAGCGGGGCCCTTCACCCTTTGATTATAAAAAGTACTAAAAACAGCAGATCTAATAATTCGGTTAATCTTGAAGCTTTTTCCTACTATCAGAATATAGTTAATGATAATATTTTGATAGAAATAGCTAATAAGCAAGGTTTAATAGATGTGAAAGGAAACACCATTGTTCCAGCCATGTTCGAGAAACTTTCTTACTTTGACCCGGTTTCTAATCTTGCAAAAGCTACTTACTTAACCCCAAAAGGAGATAAGATTGAGGGATATATAAATAAAAACATTCACTTTGTAAGTGTCAAGGAAATGCCTAAGTCGAAATGGTGACGTCCATGTCATGTATTAAATGTTTATTTATCGTTAGCTGGTTTTAACAGAGAAACAAGCACTGCCATTGATGAAACTGGTACTTCAAAATATATATCTTTCAGATTCTTATAGTTGAAGTCAAATCCTCTGCCAGCTGGATTTAATAAAAATTCTGATTCACTAAAGCCATCTTGGGAGCTGGTTAGCATAAATCTACAGTTAGTTTTGTCTGGAAGTTCATTGTAAGAAAAACTTAAGGAGCGGTCAGTACCTTTAGAAGAACTTATCCAATCATATTTAACACATTGTTTATTGATGTCAACGGCAATTTCGCTCAAATATTTGGGCGAATCTTCAACTGTGCCCCAATAATACAAGGGAATATCAAAGCCAGGTTCGGAAAATTCACCCGTTTTTAACTCAGCATTATTTTTCTTAATAACTACATATGAAATTACTGGCGTAGCAAGGAACCCATTTTGGGTAGTGGGGTATTCCCATTTTCCGGGTATGAATTTTTTAGTTATCAATAGAAGGCTAGTTCCTTCGACGTTTATTTCGCGTGCTTCAATAACTTTAAAATTGTCATGTCCTGTAATATTGACCCCCGTTTCGAAGCGGGCAACATCCGCTGAACTTAATCGAAGTCGTTGTATTTTGTTAGATCCTTTCAGCCATTGTCCATCGGACCCTTTAATCCATCCTGTGGCTTTTGTCAATGACCACAATATTTTAGGGGAAACTGCTGGCAAACTTTTATTTTCGCGGTCCTGAGCTTTTACAAAGGAGGTAAGTAGAATAAGAAACACTAGTTGTGTAAGTCTAAATGTTTTCATGGGATAAAGTTTGAGGTTTATTAATCAGAGGACAGATTGATTTTGAATTCAACTTATTGAAGCTGAAGTTACAGTAGTCCTTAAAGGTTTAAAATACCTACTATTAGGTATTCTTCTTCTATTGATCAATTGGTTCTTATTGCAGCATTCAGGTAGCAGCAAACATCCTTGGACTCTAAAAAATGGCAATCAGCAACCGCAAATAGTTAATAAGAACAATTTCTGTTCTGGGCGCCTAGCCGTAGTTATCTCCATGGTGTTTAATAATATCTTTAGATTGAACTCATTATCTACCTAGGTAAGCACTTCGAATAATTGTCCAACCCTATTGACAATAAGCAATGTCAATCATTAGTCCAAAGGAGAACCCTTCCTTTTTTGAGACAGATTCTCCTGGTACTTGTTTATTATTCCAAGACCCACAGGTAGATGAAAATTCGATAATAGATCTAAGGTCGGATGCAATAATTTAATTTACGAACGCAATGTGTTTGTAATGATACTTGCCTTGTAACTGATTACTAACAGTTATTTAGGTAGCTGCAGTAATCTGCTCGATCTCTTGCTTTTTGTTCGTTTTCAAAAATGAATTCTCCAACCTACCGGTACATTATGGTACGTCCATGATCGACCATTTGGATAGCTTCCTTTTAATCTTATTGTTTTTCTTGGGACAAATTCTTCCCTGTTGAAGGCAGAATCGATCGACTAAGTATTTAAAACCAAAGTTTCTGCCAGACTGATAAGCAAAGTTACTTTATCGATATGCTCCAAGTAAACATGCAATTCCATTCGCAATGAACAATGCCGGGGTCAAATGACTACTTCATGTCTTGATTAAACTTATTTAAAGTCGTAGCTTTAAAAGCAAAGCACAACTAAACAAAAATTTCATAAAAACGCTCTACTGCAATGTTTAATAATATTCTTGGCAATAAAAAAGCTAGTAAGACTTGTTTCTTTAAATGTGACAATGAAACACTCATTGATATAAACGACATCCCGGGTAATGGTTCTATAAATAGCTGCATAGAAAGTCTAGGGTTTGCTGCCAATCACGTAAAGATCGTTCACACATTTGATTCTGATAAAATCAGTTGTCTAGGATTTAAATCGCTGTCAAAACAGCTAGTCATGGTCTTGACAAAAAGTCCTCAAACGAAAATATCGTACTCAGATGTCCGAAGCGAAATAAAAAGGATCGATTGGGATTTTGAATATTCAAGCCTAGCCATAGAAGATATTTTACAAGAAGGAATTGATTTGCAAAACCTGGATTTTAGTTTTCTCAAATCGGTCATTGAGCTAAAAGATGATGGTGAAAATGTTTTTAAATCTGATCAATTAGGATTGTATTTCCAGTTTAACAAAGGAATGTTAAAGGCATTTGCTTCTACGGGATGGGATAATTCTGCAACTAAATGGTTGAATGACCTTAATCCAAAAATGGTAACTCGAATGAAAGAGGAGGCACAACGATATCACGCTAATGATATTGATACTATGGAGGAAGTAAACAATCAAGCAAAAGCAATTTTGGGTATTCCAAAAGCTATTGGAAATGAGTTCATCCCTTTGCATACTAAAAAGAACGGAAACGTAAATTTCTATAACTTGTTGATTACGCATTATAATGAAAACTGTAGCGTAGATGACTTTTTGTTCATGAACAAAGGGCGGTTAAGCAAGATTAATGAAAATACAATTGAAGTTGGGAGATTTATTTACAGCTTTACTAGTGACGGATGGCTGGAAAGTGCATTTGAAAAATAGATGCATATGAACCACTGCACACAGGTCAACCTTGCTTTTGAGGTAAAATTTTCCTTGGCAAAGATCATAGATAATCAAGCCTTGTTTAAGAGTCGACGGCAAAAAAATATCATTCGATCGGAAAATTTTTAACATCTATGTTACCAGAGACTAGCCATAGCTTAGCCTACCTGAGGTCCGGAAGTTGCTGAGCGGAAGCATTACAAGACGGCTGCTTTGGCGGCATTTAATAATGCGTTTATCTAGGTTTGTTCACCAAAAAATATTTGGCAAAAGTTATGACCATCCGTATTTATCCATTTGACGATTTATTGATCCTAAAATATACCCCCGACAATAATTCTGGATGGGTTAGGGACAAGCTTCGGGATGATGGCGAATTCGCACTTAAAAAAACATTCTTATTCAAAGTCAAAGATTTGCTGGATGAAGCTGAGCAAAATAAAATCGAAAAAGCAATTGAGAATAATGATGAATGGATGGAAACGGACGAAGACGATGAGCCACTTGACCAGGATAGTATCGCATTTGTTCTTGGACATCTGACTGATGACTACTACCACATTAAGCCAGGCAAAGTCACAACTGACCATAGCGTCTTCATGCACAAGGACAACAAATTTGATCCGAAGCTTTTCATATCAGCAAGAAATATTTCTGTATTTGCCAGAATGGAGAAGTACATGCAACGTGACATTCTGATCGGCGGGAATGCCGAAGATGCAATTCCTGAGCCAGTCATGTGGGACTTAATTCGCAAATTCCCCAACACCCGTCAAAAAGACTTGTATGAAGGATCGATTATCTCCGGTATTATCAGGGACTATGTCGACAACATCCCGGATTACAGAGCCAAATATGAAAATTACCTGAATAAGCAGCGGACAGTAAAACCTTCTGATTTGGCACCCTTAGTCAAAAATCAGGAAGTTCATAAATTTCAACTGATTCTTGATAAACTAGAAATGATGCTGGCCCATCAAAAAACGTATACCGAGCATCAATGGCAGGAAGAAATACTAACCATGATCACCTTGATCTATCCAAAATACATTCATGTTTATAAAAGCGTCCCTGTGAAGCGTAAAGGGCATACTGATTTACAAGTTGACTTGCTTTTGATCGATAGCGGTGGCTATGCCGATATTATCGAGATCAAGAAACCGACAGACAGCATGATCGTAACTCATGGGAGATACCGGGACAATCACATCCCGTATCGTGAACTTTCCGGTACCATCATGCAGATTGAGAAATATATTTATTATTTGAACCGCTGGGGGCCGGATGGAGAACAATATCTGTCAAGAAAATTGACCGGGCTTCCATTAGGATTTGAAGTAAAACTCACGAACCCGGGTGGGCTTTTGATCATGGGCCGGGACGATACACTGACCCAGGACCAGTTAAAAGATTTCGAAGTCATTAAAAGAAAATATAAAAACATCGTAGACATACTGACGTATGACGAACTGATCCGTCGATTGAAATTTACCATCACTTTGTGGACAGCCAAACCTGGTCTCAATAATTGTTAAGTCGGCGACTAACTACCTTAACGATGACAAAATGTACAATAATCAAAATACTATGGTGGAAAATGTAGAAGCCGACTTTCTTGCTGAGCAAATAACTAAGCGGATCAATTCATTAAGCTCAGAATACTACAAACACGTGATGCAGGAAGAGTTTGAAGCTCCGTATGACCACGATTATGATACCTTTTCCAAAGCTGAAATGATGGATTGGGTACACGATACCCTAAAAAGGATCCTTAGGGTTGTGCTTGGCTTTTTAAATGTTTAATGTAGCGTTTGGCTTGAAATTTCCCGTTTATCTACAGTGCTCCAGCACATCAATACATACCAACTATTTCGCTCTGCCCCGTTTTGCGACCCGTGCGATTGTGTCTGTTTCGTCAATGATAATCGGCGTATTTTATAATCGCCGATTGCTGCTCCAAAGAATTACAATGATGTAGTCTGGTTTGAAGTTTTCAATATTCTCTTTTATGGAATCAATTAGGACATCACCGCTGCCATATTTTGCCCCTATCCTGTGGATATCGATTCCAGGCTTACAGAGCGATTTTAGCGAGAAAAGTACTATCTTGACTCATGCTCAATTATGTGGAAATGAGTCCGGATGGCCGACTCAGTTCTTATGTACGTAAGTTCTGGATACTTGATAACTCAACTTCCGAAGTACCAGGTGCTACCAAATATGCATTACCAAACACATGTTTCACACTTGCATTGATATGGGGTAATGGTTTAATAGTAGACTTTCCTGATAAAGCTAGCCATATGACTGCTGGCAACTATATGGTTGGGGAGCTCACAACAAAGATTAGTGTCACGGTATTACCATACACTAAGGCATTCATGGTCCAGCTTAGTCCTTGGGCAGCTTCCTTACTTAGCGATTGTTCATTTCATGAGCTTACTAATCAGTTTTCCACAATTATGGATATTAATAAAGGATTAGCCCGGTCCTTTCTAAATATTAATAATCTAGACAATACTGGAACAAAGCAACACATTCTGAAAGTACTTGAATGTTATTTGTATCCTACTGCCGCTTCGGAATTCATAGCTAGTTGTTTTCATCTGTTTGAAACCCATTCCACTGCTATTCCTTTTAAAATAGGGGACCTATCAAGCTTTACAGGCTACACAATTCGAGGCATTGAAAAGAAGTTCCACAGGCATGTGGGCTTAACTCCAAAGCATACATTCGCCATACTTAAGATCCGATTAGTGGTAAACGAGCTCATTGCACCAACAGACCGTCTGTCGTTAACGACATTAGCATACAAGTACGGATATGCAGATCAATCTCACTTTACAAAAACCTTTTGGTCAGTTATGAACAGCCTGCCCTCAAAGTTCGATCAAACCCATTATATCCTTCCATCTAAAACGTAGTTGTTCGCATTTATACAATTTGCTAAGATGTCACTATGTTAGTTTTGAGCTCAATTTTATTCTTAAAGAAAATGGAAACTTCAATTAGTCGCTGCTTATTTCTGATCGTATGTTTTGCATCGTACGCGGTTCCGGTGTCAGCACAGTTCAATGCTAACCAAATAGATCAAGAACTGCATCAGGCAATGGCAAAAGAGAATTTGCCAGGAATGGCAGTCGTGATGGTTAACTCCAAACGTATAATTTACAAGAATTCCTTCGGAAAGGCTGATATAACTGAGAATAAAGATTACACGCTACGTACGACTCAGGAAATTGGGTCTGTCAGTAAAATGGTATTGGCCGTTGCCCTTATGAAAGCGATTGAGTTTGGCTACTTCACGCTTGAAACAGACATCAACCAGCTACTTCCATTTAAGGTTATCAATCCATATGAACCTAACCAGGTCATTACAGTTAGAGAGCTAGCTACACATACTTCAGGGATTATAGATAATCCTTCAGTCTATATGAATACCTATCGGTTTCATCTTAAACTAAGACCATATAGCCAGGCGTATTTGCCGCCTTTGCAAGCCTTGGGTTACAAACGAACGCTACGAGATTCTACACTCAGTGAATTCTACTTTAACTATTTGGCGAAGAACGGGCGCTACTATAGCCCTGAGAATTTCCATAATAATGCTTCTGCCAGGAAGTTCTCTTATAGTAACATAGCTAGTGCATTAATTGCATATTTAATTGAACTCAAGTCAGGCATATCTTACAACGACTTTACGTCAATCCATATATTTCGGCCCTTGCACATGAAGCATTCAGCTTGGTTTACAGCTGACCTGAGATTAAGCCGGCTAGCGCAGCTTTACTACAATGCTGATGTAAATTTTCCTTTATATGACTCAGTGACTTATCCGGATGGTGGATTAAAAACCAATGCATCGGATCTGAGCAAGTTTTTAATGGATGTAATCAATGGCCTCTCTGGTAAATCAGTTGTGTTGAAACCACGATCCTTTCGGACTATGTTTACAGCGCAGTTTTCCAATAGCAATCCACCGGCAGAAATAAGTTTGACCAAAAGAAATAAGGGTATATTATGGAATCTGTATACGAATGGTACCATTGGGCACGATGGTGATGATCCTGGCGTTAGCTCATTTCTTGTATTTAACCCTTCGACAGGCTTGGGAGGATTGTTTTTAAGCAATAAGTACATGGATGACAAAAGCTCTATTATTAATATTATTACAAAAGCCATAAGTCACCAATGATAATACAGAGTTAATCCTCGATCAAGCAACTGATGGTTTGAGTGATCAGGCTGGTTTTTAATGCAATTAGATCATCTTTGTGACAAGGTGTCCAGTAATTTTTCCAGGTTATCAATGCTCATTTTGAAGCCTTCCTGGAACCCCATTTCAATCATCCGCTCTAAACGGGCAAGTGATTCATTGTAAATCGTTATGATCACTTTAGTGATACCGTTTTCTTCGCTAAAATTGTAATCCCAGTCAGAGCCTTGCATTTCAGGATTTCCATCCTGGTCGGCAAAGGTGTTGTACATCTTGAAATTGGTCTTCGGCGTAATGGACCTGTATTCCTGAAGAGACCAGCGCTCTTGTCCCTCTGGGCTTACCATTGCATAAAATCTACTTCCACCAACCCTGAAATCCATAGACTTTGTTCTGGATGACCAGGGTTTAGGTGCCACCCATTGATCGAGCAATTCTGGTTTAGTAAAGGCATCCCATACCAATGATAGGTCAGCATCGAATTCCCGGGTTATCACTGCCGTTTTGGTTGCTTTGTCAACGGTAAAATCAAATAGTAAGTTTTTCATCTTTTATTTTGTTTAAGTGTCGATAATACGGAGTCAAGTTGGTTGAACTGGGCCTTCCAAATGGCTCTGAACTGGCTCAGCCACTCGTCAATCTCTTTAATTTTTTCAACTTCAAGGGAATAGTATATCTCTCTGCCTTGATGCTCCTGAGTTATTAGCTCGCATTCTGTAAGGATGCGTAAATGTTTTGAGACCGCTTGCCGGCTGATGTTAAAGTTGTCTGCAAGGGCATTAGGTGTCATCGCTTGTAACGCAATTAATCCAATTATGGCCCTTCTCGTGGGATCTGCTATTGCTTGAAAAATATCTCGTCTCATTCGTAAATTGCGAAACTGTTCGGTTGCAAATATACGCGCAACCTTTTGGTTTCGCAAGCTCTTTCATTTTTATTTTCTCCGCCTGCAATAAACGCTCTGTAGAAATGATTGCTTGTGGGAACTAGATTTTATTCCTTTTATTTCATGCATTTACTTTGTGGTACAATGATTGTGTAATAGTGGGAAATATCGTTTATCCACGAACTAAAAATATG
This sequence comes from Pedobacter sp. SAFR-022, assembly GCF_051965375.1. Lineage (NCBI taxonomy): Bacteria > Pseudomonadati > Bacteroidota > Sphingobacteriia > Sphingobacteriales > Sphingobacteriaceae > Pedobacter > Pedobacter sp. SAFR-022. The sequence continues at coordinate 238,168 of NZ_JBQCME010000001.1, read as the reverse complement.
AAACAACTGTTATCAAAAAGTTTACCTGCATTAATTGCAGGTATTTTTATGGCCGGAGCGACACAAGCTCAAGAGCCTGCAACAACAACTCCTACAGCACCATTCAGCACTTGGTCTATCGGTGTTAATGCTGGAGTACTCAGCCCTATTGCACCTTTTGGTGGAAAGAACGACTTTTCAAACTGGCAGTCGAGCTTTGGATATGGTGTTTACGTGAAAAAACAATTCACAAATTACTTCTCACTTCGTTTAGATGGTGTTAGGGGTAAGTTAAAAGCTGATAATTCTGAGCCATACGATAGTGGAGTAACCAACTCAGGAGCGGTAAGTGCTTTTGAAACTGACTTATCCTACTCAGCGAGCTTAAATGCGGTGGTAAACATGTTTAACATTGACATGTTTCAAAAAGAGAATACTCTACAGTTATTTGTTTCAGCGGGTGCGGGACTTTCAGGTTACAAGCCTACCATCACCAGAAATGGAACAACTTCTGATTATGCTCCAGACAAAACCATTAGCGAGTTAGTGATTCCTGTCGGTGTTGGTGCGAAATTCAGAGTATCTGAAAAGATCAATTTCGACCTGGGCTGGACCGTTAGTTTTGTTGATGGCGATAACCTTGATGGTGCTTACCTGAGCAACAACAATGATAAATTTTCTTATGCTTACGCAGGTCTGGAGTTTGCGCTTGGAAAAGGCAAGCAATTGGCTTGGCACAATCCAGTAGCTGCAACTTATGATGAAGTGTTGGCAGCAAAAGCAACCGCAAATCAGTTGAAGAGTGATCTTGATGCTCAAAAAGCAGAGAACGCACAGTTGAGAACAGATCTTGCTGGTGTTATCAATGATGAAGATGGCGATGGTGTTGCTGATAAATTCGACAAATGTCCAGGTACCACTTCAGGTGTTGTAGTTGATGGCGCAGGATGCCCATTGGTGGCTCCAGCTCCGGTTGTACGTGAGAAAATCATTATCACAGAGGCTGACCGTAAGGTAGTGGCTGATGCGATTCGCAATCTGGAGTTTGATTTTGGTAAGGCGACAATACGTCAAAAATCATATCCAACACTTAACCGCGTTGCTGATCTGTTAAAATCGAAAAACTTTAGCCTAAAACTGGCTGGACATACGGATGATAAAGGATCAGCTTCTTACAACATGGGTCTTTCTAAAGACAGAGCGGAATCGATTAAAGCATATTTGGTTTCTCAAGGTGTAAATGCATCAAGAGTTGAAGCTACTGGTTACGGTGAGAGCCAACCGATTGCTTCTAACAAAACTGAAGCTGGCCGTCAGAAAAACAGACGCGTAGAATTTACTTTATTCTAATCACCATTTGATTAGTGAAACCGCCAGGAAACTGGCGGTTTTTTTGTTTCGGCTCTTTTACTGAACCTGATGAAAATCAGGTTCTTTTTAGGCTAGTGCTAGTAACCAGCGTTCTGCTTAAAGGCAGCAGTTACATCTATGGTGGACTGCGGAATTGGAAATACTCTTCTAAAAGGTTGGGAAGCCGGTTTGGCTGAAGCTGGTGATGCTAGGTCAAATTTACCGAAGCGTATCATTTGCGGTCTTCTCCACATTTCCCAATATAACTCGAAGCCTATCTCCTTATACAGTACGGTCTCATTTATGTCACTGAGTGCTTTACCAGGTAGATTTCCAAATAGCGCTTCACGGGTTCTACTCGTGCGTAATGCATTAATATCGGCTAGTGCAGCGGTAGCATTGCCTTTACGTAGATGAGCTTCCGCTCTCATGGTGTAAATACCGCCTAGTCGGAACAAAGGGATATCTACACTGCTTGACCCATTACCTTCTTCCGGATCAAACTCAAACTTAAAGCAACGTGCGCCACGGTTAATCTGATTCTGCGCCAATACGGATTGTGTCGGATTGTCGAAGTTGAGCTCGGGCGTAAAGTCCATTGGGGTAGCCGTACTTTTCTCCATAAACAGCTTCGATACTTTGATCCGGTTATCGGCTGTCATTTCAAGTGTGCCTGCAGGCGTCAGCTTAGGACCATATTGCTGCCCGACCTGAATTCCGCGGTTGAAATGAAACCATGGAAAGCTTGTGCCTGGTACCAGGCTATTTGCAGGTACGCTTACATCTGTACCGTCATTCATGAACCAGGTACCGTCGCTATACTGGTAGTGACGCTGAAACCTCGGATCATCATGGTTGCCATCCCAACTAGCATAGAATTCTGGAGTAATACATGATGCGTTTGTCCCCCGGTTTGCCTGTGAAGCGCGTTGATTCCGCTCCATAGTAACATAAACCAGGTCATTGTCGCCATTGCGGATATAGTCTATTTTCTGTACGATTGCAAAGATGTGCTCGCTGCCGCCTGAGTTATCCAGGGAAAAGTTCCTGAAGTAATTGCTTTCCAACTTGAACTTACCATTGTTAATCAACAGGTCAGCATAAGCAATCACTTTGTCCATATCCGTTCCGCTTCCGTCCACAGCTGCTTCATTGAAATTGAAGCTTGATGTTGCATTGTAGCGGTCCTTGTAAACTGCACGGTTCAAATACATCTGTGCGAGTAGGGCATAAGCTGCTTCTTTCGTGAACCGCCCGGTATGTGTAGCTTGCTGTTTAAGTTCAGCCAAGTCGGGGATGAGGCTTTCCACCTGTTTGATCAATGCATCGATGGCATCAGCAGCTTGTAAGATCTCCAACTGCGAATTTTCAACTTCCGGGTTACGGTACGGGGCTTGGCCATATAAGTCAAGGGTAGTGTAGGTGTAGAATGCCAGTAGGCCCTTTGCTTCTGCAAGGAACATGCTTTTTTGGGGAAGGTTGCTTGCGCCGATTGATTTGATTGCCGTTAGTGATCTGGTGATTCCATTAGTTAACATGTCCCAGTTGCTTACGATGACCGCATTGTCGGGGCCCCAGGTAAACTCATGCATTGCACGCCATTTTCCGCCATCACCCCAGTCACTCCCCCTGGTGGGCAGAAGTGCGATATCGCTCGTGTATTCCTGCATGGCCAGCATGCCACCATTATCGACAAACATGCCGTCGCCAAGCCTGTCGTATGCCGCCGCCAGCGCACCCTCGGGGCTCGCTGCATTTTCACCAACAACCTCGTCCAATGGCACCTCATCTAATTTCGTACAATTGGTCGTAAAAGATAGGAAAGCCAATAAGACCAAGGTGTTCCTTACAATATGTATTATGTTCGTTCTCATGATTATAATTTTATGATGGCACCAAAAATGAATGTTTTTGCAGCAGGATAGCTGGAATAGTCTATACCAAGGGACTGGTTCCCGCCATTGGATTTCGGACTGTTGATCAGTGGGTCGTAACCTGTGTAATTGGTAATGGTCAATAAGTTCTGACCCGATACATAGAGATTGAGGTTCTGCAGCCACTTCAAACTCGGCAGCTTAAGGTTGTACCCCAGCCGGGCAGAGTTCAGCCTCACAAAGTCAGATTTCTCCAGGAATAAGGTCGACAGCTGCGGTGAATTTGCTGGATTTGCGCCTGACTCATAATAACCTGTCGCCACGTTTCTGTCTGATGCCAGGTTATTAATGTTTAGTGCATTGAGACCGGTATTGTTGACTAAATAGCCTCCAGTCTGACCAATAATGGAAAATGAAAAGTCGAACGCTTTATAACTCATCTGGTTATTCAATCCGAAGGTAAATTTCGGTAAGGCGCCCTGAAAAATCTGACGGTCACTGCTGTTCACCACGCCATCATTGTTGACGTCCTTAAAAATATTTTCGCCTTCATCATCAAATCCGATATGTTCCAGCAGATAGAATGAACCTGCTGCATAGCCATTTTTATAGATATTAGCATTTACACCCGATTGTCCCGGTCCGGAGATTGTACCCGACAGGATCTCCGATACCGGCAATCCTTTAATGACATTTTTCAGCGTCGCGCCATTCACATCGGCAGACCATTTAAAGTTCCCCTTATCCATTAAGCGATAACCCAATAAAAATTCAAGTCCCTTGTTGATGATCTTACCATCCACATTCACCCAAACCGTATTGGTAGGGCTTAGTACTTGTGAAGGTATATTGAGGATTGCATCCGTAGTGGTCTTATTGAAGTAGTCTAAAGTACCGTATAATTTGCCTTGCAGAAATTCGAAGTCCAGACCAACATTATACTGTGTTACAACTTCCCACTTCAGGTCAGGATTCGGTGTTCTGGCCACAGAGATACCGTTTACGAGTTCCAGGTCGTCATAAAGATAGTAGCCATCTGCTCCTGATAATGAATAACTCGCCTGGGTAATCTTATTTTGTACTTCCTGGTTTCCGGTCTCCCCCCAACTGGCCCTCAATTTAAGTTCATTGATGGCAGGGATAGATTTCAGAAAGTCTTCCGCGGCAATGTTCCAGCCCAATGCGAAAGAGGGGAAGTAGCCATATTTATTGTTGGCTCCAAACCTCGTTGATCCATCTGCACGTATTGATGCCGTTAATAGGTATTTGTTATCAAAGGAATAATTTACTCTCGAAAAATAAGACTGCAATTCATTGATTTGTGCAAAGCCAGTTACACCACTTTGCGTTCCAGAGAAAGCAGGGTTATTTTGTGGTGCTATTCCATTAGCACGGTCAATGCCATCTATGCTAAAGCTGTTTCCACCACGTTCAAACTTCTGGTAAGAGAATCCGCCAAGAACCTCCACTTTGTGTTTTTTTGCCAGCAGGTTATAAGTGAGATAATGCTCCAAAAGGGTGCTTTTAGAATCAAGGTTGTACTGCACATACCTTCCGTTTGGATTAAGGTCTGTAAGGTTTTTGTATATGCTGGTGTTTCGTTCCGCTACGGACCGGTCAATACCCAGATTTAGTTTGTACTCCAGACCTTTTAGAATCCTGAAGGAAACATCTGTATTGCCCAGCAACCTGGTGGTACGGGTCTTATCTTCGTAGATACTTAACAGATATGCAGGGTTGTAATGGGCATTCATATTGAAGTTGGTGTAATTGCCAACAGAGTCGAATACATTTCGTGTTGGATTTGCCATCAGCGTATGTATGATCAACTGCCCATTTGAACCGCCATCATCACTAGTGGGTACACCGTCATCCTTCGTTTCACTGGCCGTAAGGTTGATGCCAATTTTCAGCCGCTGATTATCAAGAAAGGATTCTGAGGCATTTAACCTCGCAGAGGTCCTTCTGAAATTGCTGTTTTTGACGATCCCTTCCTGATCCATCTGGGAAGCCGAGGCATAGTAGTTACCAGAGCTGGTTTGTTTGGAAAAGGACATGGCATTGTTTCGGGTTACTGCCCTTCTGAACATTACATCCTGCCAGTCAGTATTGCCACCGTGGTCAAATGCCGGATCTTTAAGTGCAGTTCTGTATTGATCTGCATTTAGCAGGTCTAGCTTATGGGCTACAGTAGAAAGTCCGATGTAAGAATCGGCTGTGAAAGTGCCTTCACCGCTCTTTCCTTTTTTTGTGGTTACGATCACTACGCCGTTTGATCCGCGCGCACCGTAGATGGCAGCTGCTGAAGCATCTTTTAACACGGTCATTGACTCGATGTCACTGGTGTTCAAGAAATTCAGCGGGTTTTTTGCTCTGGATGCTCCAAAGCCTACGTTCTGCCCTGTAGGACTTACATCGTCATTGGTCAAGGGTACACCATCCACAACGAACAGTGGTGTGCTTCCACTCCGGATCGAGCCAACGCCCCTGATGGTAACATCTACACCACCGCCGGGCTCGCCGCTGGCCGCTACTACCCGGACACCGGCAACTTTGCCCTGCAGCAAATTGTCTGCGGAAACCACCACGCCTTCCCTGAAATTCCCGGCATCAAGCTGCGTAACCGCACCTGTGATGTCTTTCTTCGCTTGTTTGCCGTAGCCTACTACCATTACTTCACCAAGGCTGTTTGCTTCTGCTTCCATGGTAATGGTAAGTACGTTGCTGCCGGCTGTTACCGTTTTGTTCTTATACCCTATGTAAGATATTTCCAGCTTGCTGCCTAAGGCAACATTTATTCGGAATTCACCTTTTTCATTCGTCATGGCCACGTTGCTGGTGCCGGCTTGTCTTACAGAAGCGCCCGGTAACGGTTGGTTCTGTTCATCAAAGACCTTTCCGGTAATGACCTGCTGCATCAAAATGCTCGCAGATGCTTCAATGGGTGTGTTTGTGTTATGGCCGTACCCCGCTGCGTTGACTTGTCCTGCTTGTGAGGCCAGGAACACCAGCGCAAGTACACAGCTACTTTTAAGAGCAGTGTAAGTAAAATGTTGGTTCATATTTATTCTAAGTTAATAGCTTGAAGGATGTTGTAAGTTTTGTTAGGGATTGTCTTAGATGCTTCTAGTTTTTATCTTATCATAGGCCGGACTTAGTTTGCGAGAAAAAAAATGTTTATGCGAAGAAACAGCTTAAAAATGAGTTCAACTTCGAGGTAGTATTATCACTTTGTTAAATTAGGCTCAGCTTTAAATTAGCGGATATACAGGCAGAAATGGGAAAACGAAATAGGGGCGAAATGTAAACTCGTATAGATTCTTTCTTGAAACTACCTTTAATTTTTCTATTTTCAATTAACAATTTTATTATTTTAATGACATTCAAAGGCCTGCTGCTCAACCGTTCTTTTCTCCTTTACGGCATATGCCTGGCTATTTTATTGTTGTTAATGAAGTTGCTAGAATGGCGCATAGTGGTTGTTGATCATACCATCGAGCTGTATGTTGCGGCAGTGGCAATAGTTTTTACTGGATTAGGCATTTGGCTGGCAAAAAAGTTGTTTCGTCAAAAGACTAATGCTATGATTGTAGAGAAACAGGTTTTTGTCAAGACCGACCATTTCGTGTTGAATGAAGCTGAAGTTGCCCGCCTTCGCCTGAGCAAGCGCGAGTTGGAAGTTTTGCAGCTAATGGCCGATGGGCTGAGTAACCTGCAAATTGCCGAGCGGCTGTTCCTGTCACTAAATACCATAAAAACGCATTCATCGAGAATTTTTGAGAAGCTCGAAGTGCAGCGACGTACACAGGCTGTTGAAATGGCAAGGAGACTGAACTTGATATCCTAATGCTTTAGTGTTAATATGGATGATTGTAAAAAAATCACCCTAAAGTGTGAGCCTAATTCGGTGGCTACAACTCAATTTTGTAACTGAAACTTGAAACAAACTTAGTATGAAAAAGAATATACTTCGCTACGGCTTGATGTCAGGTGTATGTGTAGCCACCTTTATGTCGTTCTCCATCGCCTATTGCTATTCTAAAAACTCTTTTGAGGGTAGTATGCTATTGGGCTATACGACGATGCTGCTTTCGTTGTCACTCATCTTTGTCGGCGTTAAAAACTATCGGGACGAACACAATGGGGGCATCATTAGCTTTGGTAGCGCCTTTTTGATGGCGTTATATATGGCCCTTATTGCTTCAACCTTATACGTCATTGGATGGATGATTGCCTATTACAATTTCTTTCCTGACTTTATGGAGAAGTTGGAAGCTTATCAGTTAAGTCCAGCCAAAGTCAGTCAAATGACTCCAAATGAACTTGCTGGAATACGTGAGCAAATAAAAACTTTCAAAGGATGGTACGCCACTCCGATCGGAGTGGCGGGAGCTACTTATATGGAGATTTTGCCTGTCGGCCTTGTCGTATCGCTAATTACTGCGTTGATTTTGAAGCGAAGATCACCACAGGATTAGCAGATCATAGCCTGATTTCTAGAATACCTTGAAATATTAACGAGAAACTGCAGGCATTTTCTGCGGCTGAGTGGTTGGACCATAAACGGTGATTTTGCCATTTTCCACTTTCATCCGGTCGATAAATACTACTCTTTCCGAACCCGTAGCTATTGTTCTTCCATGATAAACGCAAAACATTTCCTTCCCATCTGGAGCATAAACAATGCTATTGTGCCCTGTACCAGAGACTATGCCACCTTTATGCGTGTTCTTGTGCAGAATAGGATTCTCTTCTGCCTTCTTGAAAGGGCCAAGGGGAGAATTACCTGTGGCATAACCGACGGCGTAGTGCTCACCTCCAAAATGGTTTGCAGAGTACATAATATAGTAGATGCCATCTTTTTTAAACGTCACGGAACCCTCGGTCCAGCGACGATTAACCTCTCCAGAAGTCACAGAAAGGCTTTCCCAGGCTGCTTGCTTGTCCTTTAACTTTACCGGAGGGCGAAGTAGCAATACCGGCTCACCGGTCACACCGGAAAAGTCTGGCTTCAACTCTACCCCATACACCCAGCTTTCTTCAATTTCTTTGAACTTACCGCTTTTGCGTGCCTGGTTTGCTATTTCGCTCTCCACCGGATGTTTATAGGCCGCTCGTGAATAGTATAGGTACGATTTGCCATTAGTATCGAAAAATACATTAGCGTCTATAATCGGGTAGCCAGGATCGAAGAGTGGTTTCGCTGCCAAGTCAATGAAGGGGCCTGTAGGTTTATCGGATACCGCAACGCCAATCTTAAAGTTTTCCATCTCCTTTGCAGGGTTTACCTTCCATTGTGCACTGTAAAAGAGATAGAACTTGCCTTTTACTTCGTATACCTCCGGTGCCCAGTAGGCTCCATTCCAGGCGCTATTTGGATCACTCCATCCATTTTTATTGTCATAGGCGTAGACCTCTCCTTCGGGCTTCCAGTTGACTAAGTCTTTAGATGAATATGCGGAGAAACCACGATCCGTTGCTGGTCCGGTGCCGTACATGTAATACGTACCATTAGTAAACAATACAAAGGGATCTCCTAACTGAACTTTTAAAGGATTTGTATAAACTTTCTCCTGACCTCTTGAACGTGTTTGAGCCATTGTAGCCTTGGTAAACACCAGGGTTAAAAAAATCAGGAACAAAAATTCTTTTCTCATATTGATAAATTGTTGGATAAGGAATCTTGAAAGTAGCAAAAACAACAAGAAAAAGAAACTGCATAGGGCCAAGAGTGATATTAAAGAGCCACACTGCGTTTACCTTGGTAAATACTTAACTTGGGAAGGATTAAGAATTTATCATATGTTAAATAGCCAGGTTGCACTTAGACAAACGCTGAAGCCGGACCTTGAACTATTCTTTCAATTTCAGCTGGACAAAGAGGGCAATTATCTCGCAGCATTTACTCCTAAAGACGGTAGGGATAAGAAGGCATATTTAGCGAAGTTTACTAGGCTGTTAGCTGATCCAACCATTAATATGCAAACTATTTTACTTGACGACACCATTGTCGGCAGCATTGCAAAATTTGAAATAGAGGGCAAGGCTGAGATTACATATTGGATAGATAGAAAGTTTTGGGGGATAGGTATTGCCACAGCAGCACTAAAAAACTTTTTAGTTATGGAGAAAATGCGACCTATTTTCGGCCGCGTTGCATTTGACAACTTTGGTTCCCAAAAGGTCTTGGTAAACTGTGATTTTGCAATGATTGGGACCGATAGAGGATTCGCTAATGCACGGCAGATGGAAATTGAAGAGCACATTTACAAGCTGACCTGATGATCCAATGATTACCCGTCACCTTAGTTGAAAGCCTGTCTGAACTCCAGTGGTGTAAGATTCGTTTTAATCTTAAACAGCCGGCTGAATGATTGAGGGTGCTCAAAACCTAACTGGTAAGCGACTTCACTAACGGTCAGGTTGGTGACAGATAAAAGTTCTTTTGATTTTTCGATCAGCCTCTGGTGGATATGCTGCTGCGCACTAAGCCCGGTCAGCGTTCGCAGCATATCACTCAGATAGTTGGGGCTAAAGTTAAGCTGATCAGCGAGAAACTGCACCGTGGGTACACCGGCACTGGCTAATTGCTCTTCTTCAAAGCAGGTGTTCAGCAGTTCTTCTATCCGTTGTAGCAGATGATTGTGGGCTACTTGTCTGGTGAGGAACTGCCGTTTGTAAAAGCGCTTTGCGTAACTGAGCAGCAACTCAATTTGGGCGATCACTACCTCATGGCTGAATTCGTCTATGCGGCTGTTTAACTCCTGTCCAATGATGTTATAGATCGCGAGCATAGTTGTTTTCTCCTCCTCGGAAAGGTGCAATGATTCGTTGATTGCGTAAGAGAAGAAACCATAGCTTTTGATCTTTTTAGCCAGCACATGACCCTGGAGAAAATCCGGGTGAATAATTAGTGAAAAGCCCTTATTGTTCTTGTAGTCATGAGAATTACCAATAAGCTGATTTGGTGCAGTGAAAAGCAGACTGCCTTCGTCGAAATCATAATAGCTCTGGCCATACTTGAACTGCCCAGCCAGTGCTGTAACGAAAGATATCTTGTAAAAACCGGAGATGTAACTTACCGGAAGCCGGTTGAGGTTCACCAGATCTTTGTTTGGATCGAATAAAGTAATTAATGGATGCACAGGCCCGGCAAGCCCGAGCATCCGGTGAATTTCAGTTATGGAATCCAGTTTGGGTATCTGCTGCATGACATTTTTTATTTATAAAGATAAGGACTATGACCGTTGTACTTATCACCACTGAAGAGGTCCCTCTGGCCCGGTAAAGGTCATGTTTGGTCCGTTGGTGTCGAGCGCTACACGGATCGGTTCACGAGAACCAACTTCAACACTATCTGTACCCTGGAAGTTGTTCAATGCCGTAGCTGTAAAGCCGGGGCTGACCGCATTGACTTTGATATTCTCTTTTTCCAGTTCGAGTGCAAAAGCCATAGTCACCGCATTCATCGCTGTTTTAGATGCGCCATATACCAAATCAAAATGCTCCCTTTCCCATGTTGCCGGGTCAGCGATCCAGGACAGTGAACCCAAGCCGCTTGATACGTTGACAATTCGTGCTACGGATGCTTTTCGCAACAAGGGCAGCATGGTCTGGGTAACGGCTATGGTCCCGAAGACATTTGTTTCCCAGACCGTTCGAACCTCATCTAAGGAGGCTTTGCTGGCGCGGTTTGCCTGGACGACCTCTTGAAGTGTTCTGCCCGGCTTGCCGGCATGTGATATACCAGCATTATTTACCAGCAGATCGAGGTAGCCATGTTCCTTCGCGATGTGTGCTGCAGCAGCAGAAAGGGTTGCCAGCTTGGTAACGTCCAATTCAACTGCCTGCGCGTTATCGCCAATCTCGGTTGCAGCTTTTGCGCCATTCTCCGGATTACGTGAGCCGACGTAAACGATGTACCCATTATTGGCAAGCGCCTTGGCGATTTGAAATCCTACGCCCTGATTAGCGCCGGTAACTAGGGCGATGAGCTGCTTGTTTGCTGATGATTCTTTTCTGTTTTCCATGTTTGCTATAATTTGTTGATTCAAAATTCAGCATTTATTGGATGGGCAGATTAACCGAATCAGGGAGATTTGTAACCAAATCGAATGCATGTCTTTTCGAAAGATTTGATTATTCAGAAGTGCAAAAACTCGATATATTTTATTAGAAATAGGGCTATAATTAAGCTTGGGGAGACAAGTAAACTCGATAAATTTATTTATCATTGTACAAACAATAATAAAATGAAAAAAGCGTTTCTCATCCTCGTACTTATCAGTACTAATTTACTTGCTTTTGCGCAATATGAAAATGCCAAGCAGGTTTTTGGAAGTCCAAAATTAAAGAATGCTGTTGCTTCGCATAAGTTGGTTGCAATTCTGCCCTTCGCATCTAAGATTTCTTTTAAAAAACAACCTAAAGACTTTGATGCGGAAGCACATATTCAAAAGGAGATTGCGATGGCCACCTCAATTCAGTCTAGTATGTATACTTTTTTGCTTAGAAAATCAAACAGCTACTCGGTAGAATTTCAGGATGTAGAAAAGACAAATATTCTCTTAAAAAAAGCCGGGCTGATTAACAAATTGGATGAGGTGACGAAAGATGAATTGGCAGCTGCTTTAGGTGTAGATGCTGTAATTTCCGGAAAATTTGAAACAGAACAAACAAGGTCAGAAGCTGGCGCAATAGTAACTACGGTTCTATTTGGTGGACTTGGAAGTAAAACTGGTTCAGGGTCACTTACCATGGTGATTAATGACGGCAAAACAGGTGATATGTTGTGGCGTTTCTATAAAGCAATGAATGATGGAGTCTTTACGTCAAGCGACGAGTTAATCGATCGTATGATGAGAAAGGTTTCTAGAAATTTCCCGTATAGCAAATAGGCTAATCAAATAGTTGAATATCTATTTTTCAAAACTACTACAACTAGCGATTTACAAAGTTCTTTTTAAAGCCTAATTTAACGTAATCAGGCGAGCCACCACGCCGATGTTCTTAAACATACTACGTTTATGAAAAATCAACTGTTAAGTCGGCTTTGCATGGTTATGCTAGTTGCCGGAGCACTTGTTTGGGGCTGTAAAAAGGAGCAGGTAATGGATGGGCCTCCAGTGCTGAGTGACTCAACTGCCAAACTCAGTTCGAAGACTGCGGCACTGAATCAAAATACATCAAGGGTTAGGGGACCGCTGCCATACTACAAGACCTTTACAGAAACCGACTTTGTTTCGGCTGGAGTAGGGGGACTTCGGGACGTAGGGGTCGGAACCATCAACCTACCCAACTCATTTTCCTATCAGTCGATTAAGACAGCGCTATTGTATTGGCACGGGTACAGTAATTCAACTTCGGCTACCGGTCAACAGATCAATGTAAATTCGAGCAGGATTACAGGTGTAAGAATTGGTCTCTCTTTCGGCTATGGCTATGCGAACACCCAGGCTTACCGGGCTGATATTACCGAACTTTTGCGATCAAGTGCTGGGCGAGCAATAAAGCTGAGTGAATTCGGCGACTTGAACCCGAATGGTGCCTCCATCATAATATTTTATGATGATGGAAACAGCAGCAATAACAGGGATGTTGTGATCTTTAATGGAAACGATGCCAATACTGATTTCGCAGGCATACCTGGCATTCCAGAAGCGCCTAGAGATCCATCGGACTGGTCTGTAATTCTGGAGGGTGTCAACTATTTCCAGGGGAATGCCTTTCTCCAATTACACGTGTCGGATGGTGACTCCTCAACTGATGGTGAAATTATTGTGTGGCCCGCGTCCATCTTCAGAGGTCCCGATATTTTCAGCGGAACAACCGTTCCGGGGGGACGGTGGGACATTCTGGACGTTGAAGTAAATTCAGCTTTATTTCCAGGTTTAAACAACTTAGAGTTATTCTCAAGGTATGAAAGTGACTTCCTCAATCTTATTGTGGCGCTATACGATCTGCCAGCCCGAATAGCGCTTAGAAAAGAACCTATTCCAGTGGGATTCGACATCAAACCTGATGAATGCCCGAATAATTTCATTTGTTCAGAAAAAGGACTAGTGTCAGTAGCCCTACTCGGCAGCGACTCGGTGGATGTAACAACGATCGACCTTAAATCAATACGCATCAATGGTGTTGCACCAGAATCATCTACCATTGAATATAGCAGCTCCCCAATTTCCGGGAAGGCAGTTGACTGTAGAACTTGCGGAAGGGAGTTGCCCGATGGCCTGAGAGATCTGGTGCTAAAGTTTGATATTCAAAAAGTCGGCAAAACGCTGGGCAATGTGAAATTAAATCAATGTGTTAAACTGAACATTACCGGACGGAAAATTACTTCAACAGGAAGCCTGCCGATTTCCGGTACGGATTTCATCACCATTAAAAATCCAAAGTAACACGCATCTTGATTTAAGTCAATATTTTGCTTGAAGATTTTGGTTATCTTTAGAAGAGAGAACGTTATCTCTATTTCCAATATTTCCAAAGATCATAGCAAACGAGAAGCCTTATGCAATTAGTGACTAAAGAATGGTTACAGTCGATAGAATCTCTACGTGAAGTTCCATCAGACCAGTTGCAGTGGTGGATCGATCAGAGCCACCATTATGAGCTGCAGGAGGGCGACTTCCTGATCAGACAAGGGACAGAGACCACAGGAACGCATGTTATCATCGATGGCCGCGTGCAAATGTACATCAGCCAAAAAAATAGCGTACAAAACTTAACTGTTCTGGGGGCCAAGGACATTACCGGTTATCTACCATTTTCCAGAGGTATCGTGAATAGTATCGATGGTAGGGCGCTGACCAGGACGCAGGTCATGACCTTTCCCGTGGGAAGCATGAACAGTTTAATTCATTCACATTTTGAACTCACACAGGCCCTTGTACACATCATGTCGACCAGGGTACGTGAGGCAACAATATTCCAGCAGCAGAATGAAAAAATGATTGCTTTGGGTAAACTCTCTGCAGGCCTTGCACATGAGTTGAATAATCCGGCAGCGGCCATTGTAAGAGGTTCAGACTCGCTGCTGAAACACTTGAAGCTGCAGCCCGAGAATTTCAAAGCGGTGGTTTCTATAAAAATGAGTGCAGAGCATGTAGACCGGGCAAATACTAAGCTTTTCGAAGTCCTTTCAAGGAAGGAGAAGCCCGTTCTGACGATGATGCAGCGCAGGAGATTGGAAGACGACTTTGTAGATTGCCTGGATAGCCATGGCGTGGTAAATAGCCAGGAATTGTCTGAAAACTTTGTGGAGTACGGCTTTACCTGCGATGATATGGATGAGTTCTCGGCGCTGATTGCCTCGGAAAACTTGTCGCCGGTACTGAACTGGATGAACAATAACCTGGTTACCGAGAGAATGGTCAATGACATACAGGAGGCAAGCAGGAGAATTGAAAAATTGGTGGGTGCGATAAAGAATTTTACCCATATGGATCGTGGTCGTGACAAGGAGTATACAGACGTCCACAGCGGCATTCAGAACACGATTACCATGCTCGAGTACAAGTTTACAAAGGGAAATGTTGAGCTGCTGGAAGAATACGACACCTCTTTGCCGAAAATCAAGGTGTTTGTTGGAGATCTTAACCAGGTATGGACGAACATCATCGACAATGCCCTGGATGCAATGGAAGTAAACAAAAGGGGCAGGTTAGAAATAAAAACAAGAAGAGACCGGGAGTATGTGGAAGTAACGATAACGGACGACGGCCCCGGCATTCCAGAAGACATCAAGAACCGGATATTTGAACCTTTTTTTACGACAAAAGAGATCGGGAAGGGAACCGGACTGGGGCTTGATGTCGTCTCCAGAATAGTCAGGCAACACAATGGTTCTCTGAAGGTAGATTCCAAGCCAGGATGTACCGCGTTTGTACTTTGTTTTCCGATCAATGAATCCTAGTATACTAAAGATTATTAAAGCAGCATTTACCCAATGAACGAACCAATCATATTTTGTATCGATGACGACTTGCAGGTATTACGGGCGATAACACGGGATCTTAAAGCCAAGTACAGACAAGAATATAAGGTTTTGAGCACCACGTCCATAAAGGAGGCTTTTGATGCGCTTTTGGAGTTGAAGAACCAGGGGGAAGCTGTTGCTATCTTTATCGCTGACCAGAGAATGCCCGAAATGGACGGGGTATCATTCCTGGTAAAAGCGCTTGAATTTTATCCTGATGCCAAAAGGGTCTTACTTACCGCTTATTCTGATACGGATGCCGCCATAAAAGCGATCAATGAAGTCAAGCTGGATTATTATTTGATGAAGCCTTGGGATCCACCTGAAGAACGGCTTTTTCCGGTTATTGATGATCTTTTAGATGAATGGCAGAACAGTTACAAGCCTGATTTTAAAGGGATGAAGCTAATCGGGTACCAGTTTTCACCGAAGTCGCACAACCTGAAGGAATACCTGGCAGGCAACCTCGTTCCATACCATTGGATGGATATCGAAAAAAACAGGGAAGCACAGCAGCTGCTGGAACTTAATAATATTCAGTTGAAAGACCTGCCGGTCGTTTTATTTGAAGACGGAAGCGTTCTACAAACACCCTCCATCCAGGAGCTTGCAGCCAGGATAGGCTTGAGCCCCGGGCTAAAGAATGAAGTTTATGATGTGGTCATTATTGGCGCTGGCCCTGCAGGTTTAGCGGCTTCAGTTTACGGCGCATCGGAAGGCTTAAAGACACTTTTGATAGAGCGACATTCTCCAGGAGGACAGGCTGGTACCAGTTCCAAGATTGAGAACTATCTGGGCTTCCCCGCGGGACTCAGCGGCTCTGAACTTACACGTAGGGCCTTAACACAATCTACACGTTTTGGCACTGAATTTCTTTCTCCACAGGATGTGCGTTCAATTCATGAAAAGGACGGATACAAACGACTTGTATTAGAAGGCGGCATCGAGATCAACACACGGGCGGTTGTAATCACTACAGGTGTGGACTACCGGAAACTGGATACCAAGGGGATTGAGCAGTTTACCGGAGCTGGCATTTACTATGGTGCGGCAATGACTGAAGCTGCGTCATGCAAGGACAAAGAGGTGTATATTGTGGGTGGAGGGAACTCTGCAGGGCAGGCAGCGATGTATCTTTCGAAGTTTGCGCGTAATATTTATATCGTCATACGTAAGGAGGATCTTGTCTCATCCATGTCTTCGTATTTAATTGATCAGATCAAAGGAACCAGAAACATCCAGGTGTTGGGTAAAACGGAGATTAAAGAAGCCATGGGGGAGGACAGGATTGAGCAGGTGCGCATTGGCAGGATTGACCGTGATGAATCTGAAACTAAGGTGGCCGATGCCATATATATCTTTATTGGTTCAAAACCTTATACCGACTGGATTGGCGAAGAGATCATTAGAAATGACAAAGGCTTCATTGAAACCGGTAGAGATGCACAGAATTATGAACGATTCAAAAAAATATGGAAACTTCAGCGCGACCCTTACCTGCTCGAAACCAGTGCCCATGGCATTTTTGCCGCTGGTGATGTCCGGGCAAATGCCATGAACCGGGTTGCTTCAGCAGTCGGCGAAGGAAGTATGGCCATCAGTTTCGTCCATAAATATTTAGCGGAAGTGTAAGGCCGCTTGCACTACGCGATGAGCAGCGAAGCTATTTGGTTAATAAACCTGCCGGTATCTTTCCATCAACTTTTGGAAATGGTATGCCAAGAAGTTCTACCATTATAGGTGTCATATCCTGCAGGTTCATTTCTTCGATAACCGCGCCTTTGCGAATGCCGGGACCATGGGCCACTAAGCCTGTACGGATATTTTTTGTATCTGGGAAATGTCCATGAGCACCGCCTTTTCCGGCTTTTACAGCTTCACCCGTGGTGGTAGCGCTGAATGAACCATCATGCTCGGCGGTAAGCGCGAAAGCCACACCAGGATTATAGCCGCCTTTTGCCAGCTTTTCCTTGCTGATCATGCGGTAGTAGCGCTTAACACTATCCGGCTGTGCCGCTAAAAGTGCTTTTACTTTATTGGCTGTAGCCTTGTCCGATGCGTCTTTCAGGTACAGGAAAGCAGATCCACCTACCGTGTTAAATTGTGCTTTCCAATCGCCTGCTTTAAGGTCCTTGATCAGGCCGGCTTCTTTCAGCCATACATTAGGTGAAATTGTCTTTCTTACATCGTAAAACCCATGGTCGCCACCAATCAGTAAGACGGTACTTTCCCATATGCCTGCGGATTTCAGGGCATCCACAAGGATACCAACGGCAGCATCTGCATCAGCGACAGCTTCCTGCACGCGTGTTCCCTGACGCCCGGCAGCATGTGAGGCACCGTCGACAGAAAACACGTGAATGGTCATTAATTCAGGTTTGCTCTTTTTTAAGATGTGGGCAGCAATCTTCGCAATGTTCTGATTCTTTCCGTGATCTATCTTCTCAGCCCCACCAAATACCTCTTTCTTAACCTCTGCGTAAAAGCCCTTTGGTAATGAATATTGCTCCCGGATCGCGTCACCCAGGCCGCCAATGTCAGGAATGTTGTAGTCTACCGGCGCGTCTGCAGAAACCGGCCAGTAAAGTGAAGCAACCGTCATGCCCTTGTTTTTTGCGGCTTTCCAGACCGTCGGCACATGAATGGAACTATCCTGCCAGTAGGGCTGTTGTGCTGCGGCATCTGGCGTAAATACGTTGTTATAGAATATTCCGTGTTTTGCGGGTTGCACACCTGTAACGATTGTCGTATGCGAAGGGTAGGTCATGGAAGGGAATACACTGTTCACACCTTTTGCATAGGCGCCATTTTTCATCAGCGCCTGTACATTTGGCATTTGCCAGTTACTGTCAAGATAGAAGTCCGGTCGGAAACCATCTATGGTGACGAAGATGACGTGTTTTGCGGATTGAGCCAGAAGCTGGCTTGCTGTAATAAACAAGGTCAGAATTGCGAGTGCTAGTTGCTTTTTTATCATAAATACCATCAGGAACTAAGGTGACTAAAGGTGTTTGATAAGATGTTAACATCCTATGATCTTATCGTCAAATTTATAGACGTTAATATACAAATTTGACCTGGTAGGGCAACAATTACTTACCTGCTGAGTTCAGCAACCATCTTGATCGCAGAAGCTAAACCGGGATTTAGTTCCAAGGCTTTTTTATATTGTACTAATGCATTGTTCCTATCTCCAGATTGAAGATAAGCTTCTCCCAAGCTGTCATATGCATTAGCAGACTCAGGAAAAAGCCTGGTATTATAGGTAAAGATCTCGACTGCATCCATATACCTTTTCTGGCGCAACAAATCGAAACCAACGTCGTTAAACAGCTCTTCACTGTCGAAGCTGAAACTTGCATATTCTTTTGCTTTTGTTTGCTCGTAAAGTTTAATAATCTCCTTAGCACCCAGCTGCTGTAGCTGTGGCTGAAATGCCTTCAGGAAAGATTTCTTAATTTTTGCATAAACCTTGTTTTCCATGATGTTTTGAATGGAACGGCTTATAGCATAAAGGTTGTTTTGTTGGTTGTTGGTCTGAAGAATAATAGTAAGTCCTTTATCCTGTTCACTGATCAAAAGTCCCTGATAATTTCTTGCAGTGCCGTCGTGAACGTGACTCACAAGCTTATTTTCCTTCATCATTCCGCTACCAAGACCAGTTTGATTGCCAGGAGAAAACGGAACCAGCAGTTCCGCTGTAGAAGCCGGACTGATTAGCTTAAATGTATTTAGTGCGTCAGACCAACGATAGAAATCCTCAACATTCAAGTTTGTCCAACCGGAAATTGGGGGTGTGATATCATCCTCAATTCCTTGATCATTATATGCTTTTGCGATCTTCTGATCAGTTGGCAAAGGGTCGAGAATTGCATGTTTGATTCCAAGGGGTTTTAACATTCTTTCCTTTACAAAATCATTGAAAGACATGCCACTAATCCTTGCGACGATTTGTCTTTGGAGAAAGACATCATTATTGTTATAGGCATACTTTGTTCCTGAGCTGAAATCAAGTTCAGTCACCGCTTTCAACTTGTTCAGATTATCCTGATCTCCTTTGATTTCTTTCCATTTACTATTGGGAATGCCGCTTGTATACTGCAGGAGATGTCGAATTTTAATCTTTTCTGCCCAGATCGGGAGTTCTGGCAAGTACTTGGCTATCGAATCATCTAGGCGCAGTTGATTTTGTTCTTTCAGCATCATGATGGCAACGGCGTTAAATTCCTTTGCTATGGAACCGATATTGAATCGATGTTCCTTGCTAAGCTTTTCGTTACTGTTTGCGCCTGCCGGACCAAATGATCCCAAATAGATTTGTTTACCAGACTGCAGTACCATGATGTTTCCGTTAAAAACACCAAGCTCGTGTGCTTCCTGCATAACGCTATGAATTTGGGCCTTTTCATGTTGACTGAAGACGTTTAACTGCAAGGTAACGAGCAACATGAAGACGATCAATCTTCCTAATGATGTTGATTTTATGGTTGTCATGTTGAGTAGATTATGGCCACGGCTAATTGTTACAAGTTTAGCCAAATGATCATACGGGCGAACGATAGACAAATTACGTCCCTCTGAGTCAAACAAAGCCGGGGTACATCCGTTGTAGTTGCAACAGCTCCGTTATTCAGGCCTTCCGCACGCTCCAGGCAACAATCATTCATTTTAAAATTTCTATGATCAACGACCAAGATCCTCGTGATGGTTCAAATTCAGCGCTTTCATTCAGCCATAAGGTCTGGATTGTAACTGGTATACTCACTTTATCTGTTATCGTGATCTTTGTGTTAAAAGCGGCATTTAGCGTGCTACTGATTGTTTTGGCCGCATGTCTCATCGCGGTGTTTTTTCATGGCCTTGGGGATATGATAGAAAGGTTTACCAAGCTAAAACACAGCATTTCTGTATTTACAGGTGTGTTGATCACAATTGCATTTCTCTCTGGTATATTCTGGTTCATGGGCAGCACAATACAGGCACAAATTGCGGAGCTTAACAGCGATCTCCCCGAAATGATTGCAAAAGCTAAAGCCTCATTGAGCCATTCCGCTGTCGGCAATAAGATACTCGAAAGCATTGCCGGCTTTGATGATACTAAAATGGTGTCTACCGCGAAAGGGGTGTTTAATACCAGCTTTGGCGTAATTGGAGATCTTTACATCATCATATTTCTTGGTATATTTTTTACCGTTGATCCGTCTATTTACAAAGAGGGTATAATTAAACTGACGCCAGTTTCAGGTAAAAGAGATGCCAGGATCGTACTTGATCGCATCAGCATCGTGCTAAAAGGCTGGTTGAAAGGGATGTTGCTGGCTATGTTTTTGATTGGCATATTGACCGTAATTGCCTTGTCCATTTTTAAAATTCCCCTGGCGCTGACCTTGGCAATACTAGCCGGGATCATGAATTTCATACCAAACTTTGGACCGCTGATCGCCATGATTCCCGCGGTGCTCATCGGGTTTACCATTAGTGTGAACATGGCCATATTGATTGCCATAACGTATTTAGTTATTCAGACGATTGAAAGTAATGTGGTGACTCCCATGATTCAGAAGAAGATGATTAACCTGCCGCCTGCACTGACTATT
The DNA here is from genome assembly GCF_051965375.1 of Pedobacter sp. SAFR-022. Lineage (NCBI taxonomy): Bacteria > Pseudomonadati > Bacteroidota > Sphingobacteriia > Sphingobacteriales > Sphingobacteriaceae > Pedobacter > Pedobacter sp. SAFR-022. Next base: position 217,388 of record NZ_JBQCME010000001.1, on the reverse strand, counting down.
TTGAGCCAGGTGCTCATGGGCACCGTGTCAGGCTTTCTGGGGATTTTGCTAGCTACTCCGCTTTTGGCCATCATCATAGTTCTCGTAGATGAACTTTATGTGAAGAAGCAAAAGACCATAGAAACAAGTGAGAAATAATGTCCTTAATACACATTTTTTGCCTCATGCCACAAAAGTTAACATCCTTTTAAGTAGCAATTACGTAGGGTAAATAAAGCCAATTAATACAAAACCAAGTATCTGTATGTTCCAAATCATCTCCAACTTAATCAGAAACTCCGGTGAGTTTCCGGCAAGGATTAGAAAACGCCACCACATGTTCTGGTCTGACCCAGAAGCTGAATTCGTGCGAAACTCAAAGATGCATGAAGGCATGCCACTTGATGCCTGGCAAAACGTTCCGAACTGGCAACGAAGATTAAGTAATAAATATAATGCGAGAGAATTCGCGAAGCTACTCGGCTGTAATGTTGCAGATCTCTACTGGAAAGGAAGGGATCTGAGTACCCTTGATTTTAATTCGTTCCCATCCCAGTATGTCATCCGGCCAACGATCGGGCATGGATCAAAAGGCGTATTCATCATGAACGATGGACTGAATCTCTTTGACCAGAAGCGGTATACAACCGAACAGATCTGTGAGCAACTGCAAGCCGAGCTTGATAAACATATGGCGCTGGAATTTCTGTTTGAGGAGTTTGTAAGGACGGAAAGCGGGGAATATGAAATTCCTAATGATTTCAAATTCCTTTGCTTCAATGGAGAAGTTGCCTCTGTGGCTGTTATTGATCGTATAAGTCCGAAGGTTGGTTACAGTTACTTTTATGATGAGCATTGGAACAAAATGGAGCGCCTGCACCATTTGTATCCGGGAAAGGATGAACCAGCGAAACCGAAGTGTTTTGATCAGATGTTGGAACAGGCAAAAATACTCAGTAAAGCATATGGCATCTTTGTAAGGATTGATTTTTTCGCATCGGACAAAGGCGCCGTTTTTTGTGAGTTCACGCCTACTCCGGCGATGGGACGGGGCTTCACGAAATATGGCAAGCGACTGCTATTAAAATACTGGGATCGGTATTGCCCGGAGATGATTTAAGCGTTGGGTAAAGAACCTTTTTGCGTGTCTCAATTAGCCTTGTTGAAAGCAGTGATGATCGCATCAACCCACAAGGCGTGCATTTTACCGGAATAATGTAGTCCGTCCTGAGCCACGAGGGCGGGGTCGGTGCTCACTTTGTTTGATATCGTTGTGATATTGGTGTAAATGACACCTCTTGCGCTCGCTTCCGCTTTGTTAATTGCGTTGAATGCAGCGATGTCTTCCGTAATCTTCTGCCTGTCGCGGCCGCTTTTTTTCCCAAAGGGCGTTTGTCCCCAGTCTGGAATGGAGATTACAGTCACATGGTTTGGTTTGCCTCCGGCATAATTGATGGCCCGGTTCAGTAGATCTCGAAATTGTGAACGATAGCTGGATTTTGATAGTCCCTGGTATTGGTTGTTCACGCCGACCAGTAGACTTACAAAGTCGTATTTCTTGGTGATGTTTGCTGCAAGCACTGTTTTTTGTAAATCACTGGTGGTCCAACCCGTACGGGCAATTACCCTTGGAGCGGCAAAGTTCTTTCCTCGGGCATTTAGTTTAGAAACCAGCAAAAAAGGAAAGCTTTGCGCCTGAGGAACTGATTCTCCAATGGTATAAGAATCGCCAAGTGAAAGGTAGGTTTGCTGTGGAATGGCTGCAGCTGTTGCCGCGGTTTCATTTTGGTTGAGGTCAGCCACTTCAGGGCTGTTGTCATTTTTGCTGCAGCCCAACAACAGCACGAACACGAATAATGCGGGGAAGATCTTCATGGTTTAACAACCCGATTGTTGTCAAATAGTTTCAATCAATTCATCACCGCTTTATTCTACCGCTGCCATCGGCAGCCCCAACACCGGGACTTCAATTATGCGCTAGAATTTTTATATTGGCAAAAACCTATAAAATCACGCTATGACATTTGGATTGTTTGAAACGTTAGCCTTTGCCTGTCTTGTTCTGCTTCTGGGATTTTTTATCGTAAAAAAAGTCAGCTTTTTTAGAAATTACAACATTCCCGAACCTGTTGTTGGAGGTTTTTTTATTGCCCTTATCCTTTATATTTTAAATTATACAACCGGCCTTAGTTTCAGCTTCGAAGGCACCCTGCAATCTACCATGATGCTTATTTTCTTTGCTTCGATCGGATTAAGTGCGGACTTCGAAAAGTTAAAAAAGGGGGGCAGACCCTTGATGGTTTTCATCATACTAACGGGCTCGTTCATTATGGTCCAGAATATAGCGGGTGTGTCAATTGCCTCTTTGGTGGGGCTAAATCCGGTATACGGACTTATTGCGGGCTCCATAACACTGACCGGAGGGCATGGTACAGGTGCTGCCTGGGCGGAAAATCTTACCGAGACTTTTCAGATCAGTGGTGCCCTCGAATTAGCCATGGCTTGTGCAACTTATGGCTTGGTGATGGGTGGCGTTATCGGAGGTCCGGTTGCAAAGTTCCTGCTGAAGAAAAAACATATTACACCAGCTAAGGAAGTGGAAGTTCAGGCTCAACCAGTAGAGATGTTTGAAAATCCGGTTTCCAACAGGAGGATAAATGTTCGAAACATGATTGAGACCCTGACGATGTTAGCGATATGTTTGGCCCTGGGACAACTCTTATATGAATCTCTAGAGGACACGTGGTTTGAGCTACCCAATTTCGTATGGTGTTTATTTATTGGTGTCATTATCCGTAACACCCTCACCCGTTTATCTACCTATATCGTAAATGATCATGCCGTGGATGTTCTTGGGAATACCGGGTTATACTTGTTTTTGGCCGTTGCTTTAATGTCTTTGCAGTTGTGGCAATTGCAGGGCTTAGCCTCTCAGGTGTTGATCGTGCTTGTGCTTCAAACGGTAATGATGGTCGCATTTGCAATTTTTATAACCTATAGGGTGATGGGGAGGGATTATGATGCAATTGTATTGAGTGCCGGACACTGTGGGTTCGGTCTCGGTGCAACGCCGACTGCGGTTGCTAACATGCAAGCCATAACGGACAAATATGGACCATCACATAAGGCATTTTTGATTGTTCCTATGGTTGGAGCCTTTTTTGTTGATATCTTAAACAATGTTTGCATCAAATTATTTGTAAGCTACCTCGCATAAATAATTTAATAAAACCTGAGCAGCAAGACCTGATGATCTAGTATTTCATTGTCGATCAATAATGCTTGATTTTGGTTGAAATTATTTAAATTGTAAGGGATGAATAATATAGAGCCAAGCGAAAACCCGCAGTTTTATAAATGGGGTGTTTTCTATTACAATCCTGACGATGAGCGCATATTAGTACCTAAGAGGGTTAAAGCTATGGGCTGGACTTTCAACTTCGCTAAGCCGGAGGTATATCACTTTTTGTTCATTGTAGGCATCGTAATCTGGTTAACTAATAGCTTCGGCTAACTGCTGCGCTACCGCAAACTCAGTATCCAGTTTACCTGAAAAGCATCGGTCACTTCCAGCAATATTTGCGCCTCTTGATCTATGGTCTGGAGCCAACCATTATTTACTGCTAACTTTTCGCCAAAAGAAGATCGTTCCTCTACATTTCTGCAAGGCAGAAATATCGAAACATGGTTTCCGATCTTTCTGCCTTCGTTATGAACGAGGTCCGAGCCATGGATGATGAGCCGATCCGAAACTAGTGAGCCGATAATGACTGGTGTCTCGGTAAAATCATCTAAGGCTTTTTCAAAAACATCAAAGTGTAGCATGCCGCCAAAGCAACTCTGATAGAACGTAAGTGCGGCTCTGCAGTTCCCTGGAAAGGTAATGAACACGCCACTTCTCGAAATGCTTTTACATTGCTGCCGCATAACCAAGAGATCAGGCATCTGGAATTTCAGGTTCAACCAGCCTTTTGAGCTTGTCCAGGCACTCTTGCCATCCCAAATAACACATGTCGGCAGGGATGACCTCTGGGATGCCGCTTTGTTCGATCTTGAGCTCGGTGCCCGCAGATACGGCATTTAACGAGACTATGGTCGTGATCTCGCCTGGTAGGGCGGGATCGTCAAACTTGTCCGAATACTTGATGAATTCGTTTGCCCTAATTTCCTGGAATTCGCCGCCAAAGGATTGTGCAGTTCCTGTTGTGAAATTCACGAAGGACATTTTAAACTGTCCGCCTTCCCTGAAGTCCATTTCGTGAATTTGGCATAAGAAGCCATAGGGTGGATACCAGCTTGGTATGGCTAAGGGATCAGCGAAAGCACGAAAAACTTTTTCTGGGCTTGCCTGAAGTACCCGGTGTAATGTTACGGTGTTATTTTTCATTTCACTTAGGATTAGTGTAGTCTAATTAACTTATTAATAGATCATTTGTACCAGTTAGCAGTCGATCTGGTTTGTTAAAATCAAGTTGGTGAATTTGTTCAATAGCTAGGAAGGCCAGTATGCCGGGCTTCTTGAAGCTTTCGGTTATAGAGGTATGAAACTGCAAGGATCGCCAGAAATACAAGTGGCATCAGCATAAAACCAACGTTTTTATCTACGCATGCATGACTGATGAACGCAAATATAAGGTTGAAGGATAATCCTGCATAAGCCCATTCCTTCAGCAACCCAGGGGTATTTGGGTACGCGATCGCGATTACGCCAAGCACTTTACAGATGATTAAGGTGTACGCGAAATAATCAGGATAGCCCAAAGGCTTTGTTCCCGCATTGAAATATTCATGTGCGAACAGGAGGGTGCCCAAAGGCATTAGGCCTTCCCAAAGTACCAGGATCAGGGTGGCGGTCCAAAAAATGACCTTCATCTTCTTCATAATATCGTGATTTAGTTTAGATTATATTTTGATGAGACGTAATTCACGAAGTTATCGAGGATAGCTTGCCAGCCTTGCTTTTGCATATCCGGATCGTTTTCTTCCTCTGCATCGAAGCTGCTTGTAATGGTTGTTGTGCCATTTTTCGCCACAAACCAGGTGGTTACCCTTCTTCCATCGGGCATGCTATAACTAATCTCATGAAGTGGCTCAATCTTGTCATACTCGCCTTCGAAGTCGAAGCCAAAGCTTCCATCCCTGGCTTCCATCCGGTGTTTAAACTTGCCGCCTAGGCTGAGGTTGTTTTCACTGGCTGGACAATGCCAGCTCGGGTCTGCAGCATTCCACTGCATGATGTCTTTTGGATCATTCCAGGCTTTCCACACCTTTGAAACCGGAGCATTTACGGTTGCTTCTACCGTGATCTTTCTTGCTGTTGTCATGGCTATCTCTTTAATTGAATAATTTACAAAACAAAGTTGCTGACAATTTCAAGGTCTAGGCTATTGTAAAAACGACAATTTAGGGGTGGATCACGACAATACAATATGTAACTTGTCGAGTAGCACGGATAGGTCATTGTAACAATTAAAATTATGCGTATTTCGGTCTTTGTTCCCAACCAGGGTGTGATTGAAGCCATCACACCACCATTTAGAACATTTAATACAGCGAATGAATTCCTTGCCACATCTGGCAAAAGGCCCATCTTTGAAGTTGAGTATGTGGGCTTAACTGAATATGTAAGCGCCAGTGGGGGCGAATACATGGTTAAAACAGGCCGGCTTTTAAAAGACCTGGCGGAAACCGACCTGCTGGTCATACCACCAACATTCGGAAATCCCGAGTTGGGTATTCAGGCGAATGCAGAAGCAATCCCGTTTTTTAGAGCGCTCCACCAAAAAGGTGCTTCACTTGCCAGTTTGTGTGCGGGCGCCTTTTTACTTGCGGAAACCGGGTTGCTGAATGGCAGGAAGTGTTCAACGCATTGGGCACACATTGCAGCGTTCAGAGAAAGATATCCGCAGGTCGAGGTCGAAGATGGTGCCGTAATCACTGAACATGATAATATTTATAGCAGCGGAGGTGCCAGTAGCTTATGGAACCTGATCTTGTATCTGGTCGAAAAGTTCTCCGACAGGGAAACTGCAGTGATGATATCGAAGTATTTCGCAATAGATATTGGAAGGGACAGCCAGTCGCAATTCGCCATTTTCAAAGGTCAGCGTGACCATAACGATCAAGGCATTAGGCAGGTGCAGGATTACATCGAAAAGAATTACGAGGAAAGAATAACGGTCGAAGAACTTGCAGCACTCATGCTTGTTGGTCGAAGGACCTTTGAGCGGAGGTTTAAGGAGGCTACCAATAATACCCCACTGGAGTACATACAGCGGGTAAGAATAGAGGCCGCAAAGAAATTCTTTGAGGCCTCACGTAAGAATGTGTCCGATGTGATGTATGACGTTGGTTATTCGGATACCAAGGCATTCCGCGACGTGTTCAAAAAAGTTACTGGTCTTACGCCCATTGAGTATAGGAACAGGTTTGCAAGACCAGTTTTAACTGATGGCTACGTCTGATTGGCGCCATTGGCTACTTTTTAGCCAGGGAAATCATCTGAATGACATGGCCTTGTTGAGAGGGGAATCCAGGATCTCCCATAAAATCAGGATGAGCGGCGAAGTATAATATGTTATTTTCTATTGCGAAACCATTGGGTGTAAGTAGGTCGACACTGTCTGCTGGACCTTCAGCTGGCCTATTGAATGAATCGGTTTCGGGTAAACCCGCGAATGGCGCAAGGTTCCCGCTAGCTGAAAGTTTTTGTATCTGGTTGTTGGTGGAAACGAACAAGCTCCCATCATTTAAGGCCAAAAGCCCGTTGCCGATTACTGATGTCGTTTTCTTTATCGCTGTAAGTTTACCTTTATCACTTAGCCTATAGATGCCTGCTCCGCCAACATAAATCTCGCTCTTCTCGTTAATAGATATGCTACTAAAACTCCAGTTTGGGGCTCCGGTGCCGGAAGGTCCACCAGAGGTAAGCGTACTTACTTTACCAGAAGGACTGATTCTCCGGATCTGGTTTATCCCATTATCAAACACAAATATAGTTCCATCAGTACATACCCCTATACTGCTTAGTCTGGCGAATTTAGCTGTTTTTGCTGGCCCATCTTGGTAGCCGAACGTTGTGCCTGCCACAGTGGTCACCATGCCATCCATAGTGACTTTACGAACCTTTAAGTACTCAGCAACGTAGATGTTCCCATCCGGGCCAAAAGCCATACTTGTAGGTAGCTCAAATGTCGCAAGATCTTTCAAGCCATCGCGAGATGCTCCGCCTAGTGGATCACCAGCTAAGGTTGTTACCGTTCCATCACTGATCCTGATCTTACGGATGATGTAAGAATCCAGGGCATAAAGGAAGCCATCTTTGACCAATAATTGCTGTAAACTCATAAATCCAGCCTGGTCACGGATCCCATCGTTATGATTGAAGTTGTCGGGGTTTCCCGCTAATGTATATACGTAATGTGGTTTCAAGGCTCCAGTTGGCAGATCATATGCCGGGGTATTCAACCCGTGATTTTCGCTACTGCTGAGCGGAACATCTTTTTCACAGCCTGACAGGGCCAGCATTATGCACAATGCTGCCAGTGCTGAAGTGTAAATGTTTTTCATTACCAGGTAGTTATGTGGTTGATTGGTCTATTCAATTTACGAACAAATAATCCAACTTTTAATACCTACTGATAGCGATATCCCTACCGAAATCCCGTCGCTGATGTCCGTTAAGAGTTCTTTTACTTACTCGGCTGAAGGCTCTTGATATTCATCAATACGATAGCAGCGATGATCAATAGTATGCCGACCCATTGCACAAGATTTACCGGTTCCTTCAACAAGATATAGGCAAACATCACAGACACGGGAAGTTCTACAGAAGCGATGATGGTGCCCAACCCTATGCCAGTATGTGGCATGCCACTGGTAAAAAGCAGCGGTGGCAGGATGGTACCAAATAGAGCCAGGAAGACACCCCAGGGCCAGTAAATTCCGAAGTTGAAGTTCTCATACGATGATGTAGCGCCGAAGATGAGTACAATGATAAATAAACCACCCACCAGTAACCAAAGGCTTCGTTTTATGGAAGGCAGGTGCGCAGCAATGCTATTCGAAGAATATAAAGAGATGGTATAGGACAAGCCTGCTGCAAAACCCCAGGCAATGCCAACCCAGTTGAGTTCATGAGCCGCAGAAAAGATGTTTGTGGCAAGGGCAGTGCCGATCAGCACAATGAAGGTGGCCACGATCTTTCTTCTGGAAGGCCATTTTTTGTCCAGCACCGCCTCAAGTAAGATGCCCATCCAAACCGACTGCATCAAAAGTACAATACCCACTGAAACGGGAATGTATTTCACTGAAAAGTAGTAGAAGATACTGGTAAGTCCCAGCGATGTTCCCCCGATAATAAGTTTTAAGATCGAATATCGATCCGTTGATTCATGTTTTTTCGCTGGACTCTTAAACAGCGTTTGCAGCAGCAGCATGACTGCTAATCCAATGGAGAACTGTGCAGTAGAAACTTGTGCGGTTGTAAATCCTTTTGCATAGGCTAATTTGACTACGGTCGCCAGTGCACCGTAGCTGGAAGCACCTAACCCGACCAGTAATGCTCCTTTTAATACATTTTTCTCCATTATTATAGCTTGTAAATTTTGCTGCAAAGAAACCGAATCTAAATTATCCTTATATCAGATGGGTGTATTATTGCTGCTTAGTAGCTGACGGTAAAGAAATAATTTAATTATTTCATTGATTACCAGAGCAATATGATGTATTTTTATTTAGAAAATGATGGGCTATGAAGCCGTTACTCACAATATTCCTACTAGTAATCGCGCTGAGTTGCCATGCACAGGTCGCCGATCTGATATTTTATGGCGGAGAGATCTTTACTTCCGACACTACCAATCTTTACGTACAAGCGATAGCAATTAAGGATGGCCGGATCCTGGCAACAGGCAGCAACGCTGCAATGGAAAAATATCAAGCTGGCAGCACAAAACGAATTGATCTTGCCGGTAAGCTTATGGTTCCAGGGTTTAATGATGCACATAACCATCTGCCAAATGCGCTGAAGTCTACCATGATCCATCTGAAGGGAATGAATCCATCCTGGGAGGCTTTAGTAGATTCCATCAGGCTTGCCCTGAAACATACCCCTAAGGGACAGTTTATTACCGCCAGCATAGGACTTGATATTGCCAAAAGCCCAGATGCAACCCGCTTTAGTTTAGATAAACTGGCACCTGATCACCCGGTTTTGCTTTTATCCTGGTGGGGGCATGTGGGTATTTTCAATACCATGGCCATGGAGAAATTCGGGATCGGGACCACTCAGCAGGATCCTAAGGGTGGATTTTATGAGCGCCTGCCAGATGGCAAAACCCTGACCGGTAAAGCCTATGAAAAGAACGCTTATTGGCCGAATACCAGCTACAAAAAGATAATGGCCATGCGGGATGATGGAAGGCTGGTAGCAAACCTCCGCAATTTAAGTCAGGATCTACTGAGCCTGGGTATTACCTCCTTTCAGAATATGTGTACCGGTGCCAAAGCAGATGATTTTGTACAATACTGGAAGAAAGCTGGCTTGCCGCTGCGAATGCGACTTATACGCTGGGGGGATATCAATCCAGATGGCAGCCTAGATATTCCTTCCAAACAGCTGCCGGTCAAAGTTGAAGGCCTGCCTTTGCTTCGCGTCAGCGGGACCAAATGGCTCCTTGAAGGCACCCCGCTGGAGCAAGGCGCTGCGCAGCTGGCTGCTTATCCCGGTTCAGATAATTGGCATGGTCGGATGAACTATACGGTTCTTGAAATGGAAAGGATGATCCAGGAAGCTATCACACGTAAAGATCAGATTTGCTTTCATATTGGCGGTACCAAAACCATTGGGTTGCTTTTGGAACTGATGAGCAAGGTAGATGTCGACTGGCCGTCCTTGCGGCCAAGATTTGAGCATGGGGACGAGGTTGATTATTCACCGGAGTACCTGAATGAAGTGCGTCGCCTCGGGATAATTGTCGTACAAAATCCTACCCACTTTGGACCTGTCCCCGGCATGCCCTTGCCTCCGCCAGGTACCAGTCATGGAATGGCGATGAAAACACTTGTGAAAGCAGGCATCCCGCTAGCGGTAGGTTCTGATGGACCGCATAATCCATTCCTGAACATCATGCTGGCCATCACCCATCCAATGCGGCCTTCTGAAGCATTGAGCAGGGAAGAAGCCGTAATCGCATACACGAAAACAGCGGCATATGCGGAATTCCAGGAGCAGGATAAGGGTAGCTTAACCAAAGGAAAGTTTGCTGATCTGGCCGTTTTGTCGCAGGACATCTTCACTGTGCCACTAAATGAACTCATGAAGACCCGAAGTCTATTGACCCTTGTTAATGGCGAGATCGCGTTTGATGCAGGACTGATCGGATCTAAGTAATCACACCGCAAGCTAGTATAAAGAATTCTTATTTGGGCGTTTGAAAGGGCGGGAAGACGTTTTTAGGTGGCGCACCATCAATGTTCACCGCCGCCGCTGCTTTCCCCAGTTCCACAAGTTTTAACACAGCCATACCAGCCATAGAATGACCAATAATCAAAGGCTTTTCCGGCAGTTTATCAATGAATTTCGCCAGATTATTCACGACGTCTTTGAAGCCTGTTTTTGTTAGATCAGGATGAATCTTCATCCTAAGTTCTCTAGGTACACCTTCATGTCCTGGGTTGGCAGGTGTATAAACCGAGTAACCTTTTTGTTGTAGCAACTGCTCCAATCTGTCCAGGTGTTATTGTTCACAAAGTTCCCATGTATGAGAACAACCGTTTTTGAAAGTGCCATGGGTGTTACGTTTAGCTTAGCATACATGAATTTACAGAAATAATATTCAAAGACTTAATGATCAGGTATTTAACATGAGTTCTTTCTGGCGAATAGCTACAACTAGTGATCTTTGAAAATCAAAAGGATGTTAGATATGACCTATATCAATAGCGGATCATGAAAATCGCTGACCTAGTTTATAAGCGATTATTCAAGTATTTTCAATCAAGGGGAAATTTTTTATCTTCATAAAAAGATCTCATGAAACCTAACAAATTAATACTCTTGAGCTTGTTTATATTGTCATCAAGCCTATAATCTTTCTCACAAGATGCTATAACCTGGAGTACGCACAGAAATGGAAGTACCGTTCCTGATACCGTTGCACTAGAAGACTACCTCCCTTTGAAAGATGGGAACGTGTATGTGGAAGCCGTAGTGGAACTTCCAAATACCACTAAACAGGAGTTGTTTTCGAGAGCTAAACTTGCCGTGCAGAAGACCTTCGCAGGAAACAAATTGGGTACGTCCAATTATGATCTGGAATCCGGCATATGCAGCATTAATAATTTTTACGACATCAGCGACAGAACCTTTATGGGTTCTTTGAGTGATGATCCGACTACTGACAAATACAACTTCAATGCGCTATTGTTTATAATCGTTAAGGACGGAAAGTATAAGATCAAGATGGAAGTGCCACAGTATACTTATGGGCAATCTTTGAAGTACAACAGTTATGAGGACTTTGTATCCCACAGTATGCCGGTGCGTAACCTTGCTAATTCTCGGCAGAGTTTAAAGCGTCAAAGAATGCGGGTTCTAAAAACGCTGAACGAAAAGATGCTGACGACTTTTAACTTAATTCAAAAGGAAATGGAGAAGAAGCTTGATACGGATTTTTAAAGCTGATTATCAGTAGAGCAAACCTATAATTGCTGCGCCTCTATAACAAAGGCCTTAACCTCGTGCAGCTTGCCGTCACGGAATTTCCAGACATCGCAGTAGTCGTAATGATTTGTATTTCCGCTTTTGTCTTTCAAGCTTATCTTTCCAATTACAGTAACAAATTCCCCTTCCGCAACCGTATGTTCAACGTCGAAGACTGGTGGCTCTACATATACTTCTGCCATGTACTGTCTAACCGCTTCTTTACCGCGCAGGATGCGCTCGCCGAGAAAAGTCCATACCGTATCTTCTGTACAGTACGTCAAAAAGCGCTCATAGTCGCCCTTCGCGACAAACGCGTTTGCTTCTTCGAGAATAGCTTTATTGTTTGCGTTCATATGTTTAGAATTATTGTCATTGCCAATGGTTGTCAATTCAGATTTGTGCTGCCCGCTGGGATTAGCACGGGCATCCGCTCATAAAACCAACTCCGCGTCAACAGTCCGCCTGGCAGGGTAATGCCTTAAGCTTCGGAATTTTACCATCACTAACCAGCATTTCTTTTTCAATCTGTTTCTTACCCCAGGCCTGCAGGTGCGCGATAAAGGGGATCAATTCCTGGGCAGTTTCCGTCAAAGAATATTCGACTTTCGGAGGCACTTCATGATAAACCCTGCGGCTGATCAGGTTGTCTTCCTCCAGTTCTCGTAAGGTCTGTGTAAGCATCTTCGTGGTGATATCAGGCAAGGTCCTGCTCAGCTCCCCATAACGGAGTACCGTTTTCATATTCAGATACCATAAAATCCGAGCCTTGTATTTACCGCCGATGCGTTTAAAGGCATAATCCACCGCACAAACCTGCGCGACTTCGGAAACGTTTATGTCATGTTTCATTTCTGGTGGCCTTGTAAGGTGTTGATAATCAATAATACATACTTTTTTGTTGGTAACATACTAAAAAGTACATACTTGCCAAAAGTATACCGTTCCGCTACTATTGCAGTTCATTTAATGTAAAAAGAAATGGACTTAAAACTAAAAAATAAAGTAGCAGTCGTTACCGGTGCATCAAAGGGAATTGGTGCAGGGATTGCAAAAGCATTTGCACAGGCTGGCGCAAAACTCGTAATCAACTATGCTTCGGATAAAACAGGAGCGGAAAAGGTAGTGCAAGAGATCAAAGCGCTAGGCGCTGAGGCGATCGCCGTTCAAGCAGACATCAAAGATGCTGCAGCGGTGAAGCGGTTGTTTCAGGAAGTGAAAGATACTTTTGGTAAGCTGGATGTCTTGGTAAATAATGCTGGAGTATATAAAATTGAGCCAATAGAGGAGGTCAGCGAGGAAAGCTTTCATGTACAGGTAAACACCCATTTGTTTGGCAACTTCCTTTGCACACAACAGGCGGTAAAGCTGTTTGGCGAGCAGGGTGGAAGCATTATTAACATCAGCTCTACCGTGAGCCAGAATCCTGTTCCAGGTACCGTGGTTTATTCAGCGGCAAAAGCTGGGGTGGATGCCATGACCAAAGGACTTGCAAAGGAACTCGGACCGAAGAAGATCCGCATCAATACACTTGCGCCTGGCATGACGGAAACGGAAGGCACACGTGACGTGATCAGGGGTTCTGCGCTTGAACAGCAGATGCTGGCCATTACGCCCCTGGGTAGGTTAGGACTGCCGGAAGATATGGCCAAAGTCGCCTTGTTCCTGGCTTCCGATGATGCTGCCTGGGTTACCGGCGAAAGAATTACCGTCGCTGGCGGATTGTTATAAGCTAAATAAACAAAAGAGTCGTCCTGAAGACGACTCTTTTGTTTATTTCACTATTCCGCGGCGATCTGCAGGGCGGTTGGTAGGCCATCCAAACTGATCCGGTTCTTTTCCTCCTTGTATTTTTCTAAACCTTCGGGTCCTTTCTTCTCCGACCACTGGAATGCATGATCACGCTCGCCACTGTAGTCGTACAAAGGGACACTAAAGCCGCAGGACGTTTGAACCAGATGGATATCAGCCACAATGATCTGCCGGGCAGCGATCTTTAGATCGAATGCTTGCAGGAGTTCATCCCACATATCATCGCCGGGCAGTATCGTCTGGCCTTTACCGTACAAACGTAAAATTAGCGGTGGACCGTCGAAGGCGCAGAACATAAAAGTAATGCGGCCATTCTCCAGCATATGTGCGGAAGTTTCATTTCCACTCCCATTGATGTCCAGATACATCACCCGGGTATCACTCAGTACCCTAAAACTGTCCAGCCCTTTAGGCGAGAGGTTTACATGACCTGCTGCGCTTAGCGGTGCGGTAGCGGTAAAGAACATTTTCTGTTTTTCGATAAAGTCTCTATGATGACTTTCAATCCTGGTAAATAGCTTTCCCATGGCGGATAAAATTAACAACTGTTAAAGTTAAGCTACTTCAGCGGTTTAACAAATCGAGAAGCCCAGGAAGACCTCATTCCAATTGAAGATGCTGCCATCAACGATAAAGGAAATCCATGAATAAAAAGGCCTGTCAAATTTATCTGACAGGCTTTTCTGTTATGCGGTTCTTTTATAATGCTGCGGCGAGCTGAAGTTTCGCCCTGCTCTTCTTTTTCCTACCCCTCCAGATTAAAAATCCGGTGATCGGCAAGCTTGCAGCGACTAAACTGCCACAGAATGCCATGATCTTTCCTGGTAGTCCAAGTACGGCACCTACATGCAAATCAAAGTTCATCCGGGCAATCTTGTCCGCGGTGCTGGCTTCATCAAATTTCCCAAACATATGGTCCACCTTCATCTCTTCCAGGGTGTACTGGTCATAGAACAAATAGTCTGCTTTCCAGTAAGTACCCGGTTCCGGATTTATCGCAAGTTCTATGGCTGCATCCTTCGCGTGTGGCGGGTGCACATCCATATTTCCTTTGAAGCCCGGTCTTTCAGCCCTTGCTTTTGCCCAAAGGATGTCCTGGGCAGGGGCTTTACCTTTCGCCAAGGCAACCAGCTCGGGGTTGGTCGCACTCTTGGAAACACTTTCAGTGAATGGGATCATCTCTTTTCCACCTGAAGCCAGCCAGTAAGTAGATTTAGCGAACCACTGGAAGCCCATTACCATACCCGTTAATGCCAGGAAGATCATGATCCAGGTTAAATAGAATCCAACCACGTTATGGAGGTCGTAGTTTACCCGGCGCCATTTTGCATTCCATTTGATGGTAAAACGCTTTTTACTTGCCGCACGGTTTTTAGGCCACCAAAGCACCAAGCCTGAAATCAGCAGGAAAGCAAACATCATGGTGGCAGTGGTTAGTATCGGCTGGCCGATATCCGGGGGCAGCCAAAGGTAGTAGTGACCGTTGATGACCTGCCTGAAGAAATCTTTAGACATATCCTTAACCTTCAAGACCTCACCCGTGTAAGGGTTCACAAATACGGTCCAGAAATAGGTGTCCGTCAGGGAGTAGTAGGTCACTATCGCAGACTTCCCATCCTGATAGCCTACACTGTGCGCTTCCTTGTTCGGGAGTACCTTGTCGGTGATTTGCTGTATTTGCGAGGGCCTTAATAAGGGCTTATTCTGCACTTCCACAAAGCGATAGGACTGCGTGGCGTTTTCAATTTCAATCTGAAAAGCAAGAATGCAGCCGGTGATGCCCAGAAAACATACAAATAGGCCGGACGTAAGTCCGAGCCATAAATGTATTTGTCCGATCCAATGTCTCAGGTTTTTTTTGTTCTTTACCATCTAGAATTTATAAGCTACACTAACTCTGTAATTTCTTGGTGCCTCTGCCTGCCAAGAGTAAGCCGGCTGGTTGTAATCAGGCGCATTCCAATAGTTTGAATAATAACCACCCGAATACAGGTATTTATCCAAAACGTTAAACACGTTTCCAGTAATTCTTAAACCATGACCTTCCCAGAAGAGCCCCGCATCCAGTTTGAAATAGTTCGGTAAGTTCTGCTCGCGCTGCTCGGCGTTATAGGTGTTGGTTGCACGACCTGCAAGGTGCGTGAATCCAGAAGAAATGCCAGTTCCCTTAAGGGCACCGCTTTGGATGGTGTAGCTTAACCAGGCATTGGAGGTATGTTTAGCGAATCCAGGCACAACCTGGCCCACAAACATACTGGTAACGCCTTCAGCAACTTCAGTAACCTTGCCATCCGTGTAGGCATAGTTCGCGATCAGGCTTAAGCCTTTAGCAAGTTCACCTTTCAAGTCAAACTCGACCCCTTGCGCTCTTTTTTCGCCAACAACAATGCTGAAGTTTTCGCCTGCTGCATTTCTTGGATCACTTGTTAGCTCGTTCTGTTTACGAATCCGGTACACCGATACTGTAGTATTCCATTTACCGTTCATCCAGTCTTTTTTAATCCCTAACTCGTAATTGCTACCAGTAATCGGATCGATCTTGGTGCCATTTCGAAGAAAACCGGTCTGCGGGATGAAAGCCTGGTCGTACACGCCATACACCGAAGCATTTTTATCCAGGGAAACACTTAGACCAATGCGCGGCGTAAAGCGTTCCGCTTTATTAGGCTCGCCACCAAAAGTAGATTGGCTTACCTTCGAGTATCTTCCAGCAAGTGTTAAACGGGCTTTGTTGTCAAAAAAAGCAAGCTCATCCTGCAGGTAGAAGCTGGTATAATCCTGATCGAAAACACCGCCGCCTGCAATTGCACGTTCTTTAACGCTAAGACTTCTGTCAAAATTAGCATAGCCATTCCCTGGGAAACCATAGTTGGGGTTATTGACATCAAATGGTGCAGATGGCAGATCCAGATCATGCGATTGTCCCCAGTCTGCATAGTAGTTTTTCTTACCTCCATCAAATCCTGTTAAGATGTTGTGTGTAATGCCGCCGGTTTTGATTTTGCCGTTTACGAAAAATTGTGCAAGCTTCATGGTCGCCTCAGCATCCCAGATACCCACGTTCCGGATCAGCGTGCCATCTGCGAACACGCTGGAGGGCCAGGAGCTGTTCCCGGTTTGCAGATATTTCGAATAAGCCACCTGAGCAGTAGCCTTCCAGGTATCGCTGAAGTTGTGTTGCAAATTAACAAAAGCGCTGTGGTCATTCATTCTCGTCGGATCCACACCCGGTTGGGTCAAAGTGAAGTCCCTCGGAAGGGTAGCATAACCATTAGGGGAGAAGAGGTAGTAAGAACCCACCTCGGTCATTTTTGCGTTTTGGTAAGCATATTCTGCAGTGATTTTTGTGGTATTGGTGATCTGGTAACTCACCGTAGGCGCAATGGTGTAGCGGTCGTTATGCTCAAATGGTCTGAATGAACCTTTGTTCTGCACCGCCGCGTTGAAGCGGAATAACAACTTGCCGTCATCCGTCAATCTTCTGTCTAAATCTACAGCGGTTCTGTACAGGTCATAGCTGCCTGCAGTAAACGAAACCTCGCCGCGATTGCTTCCCGTTGGCTTTTTGGTCACCACGTTATACATCCCGCTAGGGTCACCATTACCCAACATAAAGCCTGCGGGACCTTTTACAAACTCCACATGGTCTACAAAGCTCATGTCTTCAGTTAGCGGGCCCCAAAACGAAGTCACGAAGTTAAAGCCATTGCGCATGGCCTGGATCTGTGAACCACGCATGGTAATGTTGGTGTACATATCACCCCAGTGTTCTACACGCGTGGCACCACTTACGTTCCTTACCAGTGCATCGCTCATACTGATCACCTGTTGGTCGGCCAGCGTCTGGCCGCTTACGATCTGGATATTTTGCGGAATCTCTAATAATGGCGCATTTAATCGGAGCGACGTGGAAGGCACATCCACCTTATATCGTTTCACTTTACCACCAATCACAACTTCCTTCAACTGATCTGACTTTTCAGATAACCTGAAGTCCGCAACCTGATCTTCATTATTCCCAAGGTTGATCGTCTTCTCGTCAGATTTCAATCCCAATGCAGAAACCACCACCAGGTAGCTGCCGGGCTTCAGTTTCGTAAACTGATACAGACCATCAACGTTACTCTGTGTCGAGATCGCCTCACCTTTGAGGCTTACGGAAACCGCTACTGCCGGATATCCATCGGCGGTGACGATTTTTCCTTTAATGCTGCTGTTTCGCTGCGCTTGTGCTTGAACGGAAGAACCTAAAAACAGTATCACTGTCAAGATCCGGGTAAAGTGATTCATTTTTCTTATTTGGATTAATTCTTAATTGCCCAAAGAAAGATACTTTTTGCTGACAATCCAAACTATTTAGAATAAATCTTAATTAATCTTTAAGGGATAGCGGTCTGTTTGGTCCTCAACAACTTAACACTTTGAAGATCTAAGAATCTAAAATCTTTGCTACAATCCACATGAAGACGGCTACTACACTGCAAACCAGCCGAATTTTCATAGCTTTGCTTGCAATGAAGCGTGTTTGGATATTTACCATACTATTGGCCTTGCTTGCACAGACGACAGAGTTACACGAGTTTGTAAAGCTGCCGATACTGTTCGAGCATTATGCCGAACACCAGCAACGCAATTCAAAGCTCAAATTCATGGAGTTTCTCTCCATGCACTACTGGGGTGATGACATGGATGATGACGATAACAGTCGCGACATGGAACTCCCTTTTAAGAAACTGGAGCTTAACCATGTTCCTGTGCATTTTCTTCCGCCCAGAATTGGTATTAAGCTTAAATCTGCGGTGTTCCTGATCCGCCTGGACCATCCGGAGTACCTGCCGCGGTATAGGACAAATCCCGCGCTTTCCGCGCTATTCCGCCCTCCACGTGCTTAACTGCTGCAAATCATTGTAAAACTTATTGTTAATGGCTCCTTGTACCCTTACACATTGTAACGGTGTGCCGCGGCCAATTTGTTGCATTCTTAAAGCAAAATGATGCTTGATAAAATCATCCGGTTCTCTGTACATAACAAACTGGTGATCGGCATTTTCATTGCACTGTGGACCATCTATGGTGTCTATGAAGTTACCCGTTTACCGATCGATGCGGTACCTGACATCACAAACGATCAGGTACAAATTATAACCTCTGCGCCCTCGCTGGGTGCCCAGGATGTGGAACGTCTGATTACTTTCCCAATTGAACAGGCGCTGAGTAATATTCCAAAACTCAAGGAAAGCAGAAGCATGTCCCGCTTCGGGCTCTCGTTGATTACCGTGGTCTTTGAAGACGGCGTAGATGTGTACTGGGCACGTCAGCAGGTCACCGAGCGGCTTCAGCAGGTAGAGATAAATGAAAACGCCAGCACACCCGAACTCGCACCGGCATCTACGGGCCTTGGTGAGATCTACCAGTATGTCCTTCGTCCTGATCCGGGTTTCGAAGACAAGTTCAGCCTTGCCGAGCTCCGCAGTATTCAGGATTGGACCGTCCGGAGGAACCTGCTTGGCACCAAAGGTGTTGCCGATGTTTCAACTTTCGGAGGCGAACTGAAGCAATACGAAGTTGCGGTTAACCCTAGTCAACTGAAAGCCTTTGGTATCTCCATCGCAGAGGTTTTCACTGCATTGGAAACCAACAACCAGAACACCGGCGGTGCCTATATTGAAAAAGGGCCTACCGTGATGTATATCCGCAGTGAAGGTCTTGCCGGTTCCATAGAAGATATTGAAAACATAGTCGTCAGGACCGCTGCAAACGGAGCTCCGGTACTTGTGAAAAACATCGGAACCGTACAGTTGGGATCCGCTATCCGCTATGGCGCCCTGAATTACGACCCTAATGGGGAAGTGGCCGGCGGTATTGTCATGATGCTCAAAGGCGAGAACTCCTCTGATGTCATCAAGAACGTGAAGGCCCGCGTAGAAAGCATCCAGAAAATGTTACCCGAAGGGTTGACCATTGAACCCTTTCTGGATCGCACCAAGATGGTGGATAATGCTATCGGCACGGTAGAACATAACCTGCTTGAAGGTGCACTGATCGTCATCTTCGTGCTCGTACTCTTCCTGGGTAACCTTCGCGCCGGACTCATCGTTGCCTCCGTCATCCCACTTTCTATGCTTTTTGCAATCATCATGATGAACTTGTTCGGTGTAAGTGGTAATCTGATGAGCCTTGGGGCTCTAGATTTTGGATTGATCGTCGATGGTGCCGTAATCATTGTGGAAGCCATTCTACATCACATGCATTTCTCAAAGAAGTACAGCAGTGTCCATGAAATATCTCAAAACGAACTGAACGAAGAGGTGGCTAGCTCGGCCTCCAGAATGATGAATGCCGCCGTTTTCGGCCAGATCATTATCCTGATCGTCTATTTGCCAATCCTGTCACTAACCGGTATTGAAGGCAAGATGTTCAAGCCTATGGCACAAACCGTTGCCTTTGCAATCCTTGGGGCATTCATTTTATCCCTGACCTATGTACCGATGATCAGTTCGCTGTTCATCAGTAAGAAAATATCGCATAAACCCAACCTGTCCGACAGGGTGATGGAAAAGCTGGAGAACTGGTATATGCGGGTGCTAAGTCGCGCATTGCAAATCAAAAGGCTGCTTGTCGGCCTCGCTTTCGGTCTGTTTGCACTTGCTGTCCTGATGTTCGCCCGTATGGGCGGTGAATTTATTCCGCAGCTGGAAGAGGGTGATTTTGCTGTAGAAACCCGCTTACTCGTGGGTACTAACCTGAGCACTACCATCAACGCTTTTCAACAGATCAGCGGCGTGCTGCAAAAGAATTTCCCCGAAGTGGAGAAGATCGTATCCCGGATTGGTAGTGCAGAAATCCCCACCGATCCTATGCCCATTGAAGGTGGGGATATGATCATTGTACTTAAGCCAAAGGCAGAATGGACCAGTGCCAGCAGCTTCACGGAATTGGCCAGCAAGATGTCGGCTGTGGTGCAGGAGGCGGCTCCTGGTGTCACGCAGAGTTACCAGTACCCGGTGCAAATGCGCTTTAACGAATTGATGACCGGCTCCAAACAGGACGTGGTTTGTAAGATTTTCGGTGAAGATCTGAATGCCCTGTCCCGCTATGCGGAACAGATCGGCGCGATCAGCAAAACCGTAGAGGGTACGGCAGACTGGTATGTGGAAAAGGTGACCGGTATGCCTCAGGTAGTGATCAAGTACAATCGTGCGGAAATTGCCAAATACGGCTTAAACATCAACGATATCAATCGCACGGTAAATGCCGGTTTTGCAGGCGCGGCGGCCGGAAAGGTTTATGAAGGGGAGAAAAGCTTTGATTTGGTAGTACGAGTTGGAAACGAGAATCGCAAAAACATTGAGGATGTACGCAACCTGATGATCGTTACCCCTGGTGGAAACCAGATCCCTTTATATCAGGTCGCTTCGGTGGATGAAGTTGAAGGACCAAACCAGATCCAGCGTGAAGATGCGAAACGAAGGATCACCGTTGGTTTCAACGTGCGGGGTAGAGACGTGCAATCTGTTGTGGAAGACCTGCAGGCAAAAATCGGCCAAAAAGTTAAACTGGAGCCTGGTTACAACATTGTTTATGGTGGATCCTTCGAGAACCTGCAACAGGCGAAGCAACGTTTAATGATTGCCGTTCCCGTTGCTTTACTCCTGATTTTCGGTATGCTCTATTTTGCCTTTAAATCGCTCAAAGAAGCTGCGTTGATCTATACCGCAATTCCGCTTTCCGCCATTGGAGGTGTATTCGCACTCTCGCTACGTGATATGCCCTTCAGCATCTCGGCAGGTGTAGGATTTATTGCCTTATTCGGTGTGGCAGTACTGAACGGCATCGTGCTGATCTCTGAATTCAACCGCATCAAAAAGGAAGGCAGGATCACCGATCCATTGGAGCTGATTAAAGCTGGCACCAGAAACCGCCTGCGCCCCGTGCTCATGACGGCCGCTGTAGCCTCCCTGGGATTTCTGCCCATGGCTTTAAGTAATGGCGCGGGTGCCGAAGTACAAAGACCGCTGGCTACTGTGGTGATCGGAGGACTTATTACCGCAACTTTCCTTACCCTGTTTGTGCTGCCGGCACTCTATCTTTTATTTGAAGGCAAAATTAAAATGAAACCGAATAAAACCATAACAACCTTGCTGCTCGTCTTGCTCAGCATAGGTCAGGTTGCTGCACAGGATGTTCCCAAAGGCATTTCCTTGCCAGCAGCGATCGACACCGCTTTAAAGCATAATCTGCAGGCACAAACGGCACAGCTGACCGCGCAGGCAGAAAAGCTGCGACAGAAAACCGGTTGGGACATCCCAAAAACGGAGCTGAGTGGAGAATATGGACAAATCAACAGCGCAACGAAAGATATGCGACTAGGGCTCACACAATCCTTCAGCTTTCCTTCCGTATATACAAACCAGAAACGCAGTCTGCAGGAGAACTATCTCGTTGCGGAATTGCAAAGTAAGCTGACCGAACTTGACATTAAGACCAATGTACGGAGCCTGTACTATCAGCTGGTGTATCTTCAGGAGAAGCGTAAACTGTTACTTTATGCAGATAGCATCTATCAGCTTTTCGAAAGTAAAACAAACCTGCGTTTCAAGGTGGGAGAAACAGATATCCTCGAAAAAACGACAGCTTCCGCTCACCGGCAGCAGATTGCTAATCAACTGCGCATGCTGGAAGGTGATCTGAACATTAACCAGACCAGGTTTAACCTGTGGTTGGGCCAGGAGCAAGGCTTCATCCCGCAGGTTGATCAGCAGGATGTTCGCCTGATGCTGCCAGCGGCAATTGCATCACCTGAAAGCATATTACAGGTGCAGGTTCTCGAACACGATGCTGAAGCTGCAAGGTGGCGCTGGCGTACTGAGCGCTCGAAACTGCTGCCAGATTTTTTCATCGGTTATAACAATCAGAGTATTGCAGGGTCTCAGGTCATCAATGGCCAAGAAACCTACGTGCCGACAAGCAAACGCTTCAGCTATGTGAATGCCGGTATCAGCGTGCCCCTGTTTTTTGGTGCACAATCGGCAAGAACATCCGCTGCAAAGGTCGATTGGCAGCTGGCGCAAAAACGCAAAGATTATGCGCTCCAACAAACCAAAACAGCGCAGGCAGCGATACTGCTGGAAGTTAAAAAGTATGCTGGTAGCCTGGACTACTTCGAACAGACAGGGCTGGAAAACGCCAACCTGATCATCGCCACAGCAGACCAGCAATTTGTCGGCGGAGAGATCAATTACCTCCAATGGGTGATCCTGGTTGACCAGGCCATTAACATTAAAAGCGAATATTTAGACATGCTGAACAGCTACAATCAAGCGGTCATTCAAGCGCAGAAAATCAACAACCTATAGCCACACTCAAATGAAGAAATACCTCTTATACCTTTATATCCCATTATTCCTGATTGCCTGTGGGGAGGCGAAAACAGATCCAGCGGCAGAAAATGCGGAAGCTGCTGAAGCTACAGACACCATGTTGGTGGATATTTCTGCCCAGCAGATGAAAACCGCAGCTATCGAAGTCGGTACCGCGGACGAAAGTGCCTTAAGCGGCAGCATTCGCTTACAAGGCAGCATTGATGTTCCGCCGCAGAGCACCGTAAGCGTAAGCTTTCCTTTGGGGGGATACCTTAAATCTACGGACCTGCTGCCCGGCATGCATGTGAGAAAAGGCCAGGTACTTGGGGTGCTGCAAGATATGCAGTTCATCCAGCTGCAGCAAGATTACCTGACCGCGAAAGAGCGCTTGAATGTTGCCACCAATGAATACAACCGTTATCAGGAACTGAATGTAAATAAGGCAGCAAGCGACAAGGTCTTTCAGCAGAGTCGCGCAGAAATGGAAACTCAACGTATAAACATGCAGGCGCTTGCAGAAAAGCTGGAGCTGATCGGCATCAACGCCCGCCGCCTTACCGCATCGAACATTTCCAAGAGCGTAAACATCTTATCTCCAATTGATGGATTTGTAGCCAAAGTAGATGTTAATATTGGTAAGTACACCGCGCCAACCGATGTGCTGTTTGAGCTCGTCAATCCAAAAGACATTCACCTGGCTTTGAACGTATTTGAGCAGGATGTCAACAGCTTGTCTATAGGACAGCGCGTACTGGCCTACAAGAATGATGACCCAGAGAAAAAATATGAAGCTGAGATCATCCTGATCAGCAAAAACCTCGATGCCGACCGCATGGCTACCGTGCACTGCCACTTTGAGCAGTTCGACCCATCCTTATTGCCGGGTATGTTTATGAATGCTGAAGTGGAAGTACAAAACAAAAAGGCGCTGACGCTTAACGAAGATGCGATTGTACGCTGGCAGAACAACCATTACGTATTTGTTGAAACCGGAGCTAATCATTTTAAGATGACTAAGGTGAGCTTGGGTAACCAGTCGCAAGGCAAACAACAGATCGAAGCGCCTGGTCTTAATAGTTCAACCAGAATGGTTACCAAAAATGCTTATACCTTATTGATGAAGATGAAGAATAGCGGAGAGGAGGAGTAAAGCAGCAACCTTTACGGTTGCTGCTTCGATTTTGAGCGTTGTATATTCTTTTAGATGCTAAGGTTCGTCTCGAACTGTTCAGCGGAGTGCCTTGTTACATTGCTGTGAATCAAATATATATAACTTTTCCCATACCTGGGAAATTTGGAACAAATATTTTTTGGGGCCTGCGGATAAAGCACTCCCGGGCGTATTTGATACGTTATATGTATCTTAGGTCAACACACAAACCAGGATGAACAAGAAACCGTATCAAGGTCAGGTTAATGACAAGGAACGATCAAAGCAAAAATTAATTGAAGCTGTAGGCGCTGTTATCCGGGAAAAAGGGTACACCGGGCTTACTGCAACCAATATATCCAGGGCAGCAGGGCTGGACCGGAGGTTGATCACCCTTTATTTTGGTTCAGTAAACACCCTGATAGAAACCTACGTTCGTGGTTATGACTATTGGATTGGAACTTTCGATGCCAATAAAATTTCAGAGGCACATCAGGCGGGATGTACACGGGAAATGCTCAACAATCTGCTTCAAAATCAGCTGGATTACTTTTTAAAAGATGAAGAGATGCAGAAGATCATCTTATGGCAGATCAGCCAGTCCACAAAACTGATGAAGGAAGTTTCTGAGGAACGGGAAAAGGTTGGACATCATTTCTTCGCCCTTGCAGATCAGGAACTGAAAGGCAAAGATATTGACCTGCGCGCAGTCACCGCACTATTGGTTGCAGGCATCTACTACCTGGTGCTGTATTCCAGATCAACGGATTGCAAGATCTGCGAAATTGATCTCAATACACCAGAAGGTATGCAGCGGATTAAAACAGCAATTATGGCTATTTTAGAAAAAACATACGGTAAGTAAATATCCAGGGGCTTTAGCTGCCCAGCCCTATCAATTTTAGTTTTCAGGCCAGGCAGCAATAGCGAAACCTCAGGTTATTCTACGACCAATATTGCCGGCCCAAATTCTTCAAAATGAATAGCATTGGCATCTATTCCCTGCTCGCGCAAGTATGCAAAATGCTTTTTAATGAATACACCAGGACCGCAGATGTAATAATCCGCACCCGGGACGATAGCATCTTTTACCTGGCTGAGGTCTACAAAACCTTCGTAGTAATTATCCTGCTTCTCATCTTCGAGTTTATCATAAAACGTATGGATGTTCATAGAACTGTGCTGGCCACTTAATTCTGTGACGGTGTCTCTGAAAGCATGCACTTCAAAACCCCGGCTGCCATGAATCCAGGTAATTGGTCTGTCCTTTTTCGACTGTACCATATACTCCAGCATGCTCATGAATGGGGTTAGCCCCACGCCGCCGCTAATGAAAACCGCCGGCTTGTCTGATTCCAGATCCAATGTAAAATCCCCCGCAGGAGGTGCCACCTCTATAACAGCGCCTTCATGGATGGTGTCATGCAGCATATTGCTAATAAAACCTGCATGTTGCTCATCAATGCCGCGTTCTTTTTTAACCGAAATCCGGTAGTACGCTCCATTTGGTGCACAGGAAATACTGTACTGACGTGGTTGAAGTACTTTCAATTCAGGCACAAATAAGCGAACAGTGATGTATTGCCCCGGTAGGAAATCTGCAACTTTACCGCCGTCAGAGGGATACAGGTAAAAGGAAGTAATTTCAGAAGATTCTTTTACCTTTTTCTGTACTACAAAGGGCCTCCAACTGCTCCAGCCACCTTCCTTGTTTGCAGATTCACTATATAAACTTGCTTCTACACCGGTCATGATCGCAGCTAATTCGCCATACGCTGTTGCCCAGGCGTCAATTAGTTCTGAGCTTGCAGCCTCCCCAAGTACTTCAGAGATGGATGCTAGCAGATGTTTCCCCACAATCGCATATTGCTCCGGACGGATGTCAAGACTCACATGTTTATGCGCGATCCGGTTCACAGCTTGCGAAAGTACTGCGGGATTATCAATGTGTTCAGCATAGGCCAAAACTGACATCGCCAAGGCTGTAGGCTGCGCGCCCGTACGTTGGTTTGCACTATTAAACACATTCTTCAACTCCGGGTTATGGCTGAGCATCCTGTTGTAAAAATAAGTGGTTAAGGCCACACCATGTTCTCTGAGAACAGGTACTGTGCCGCGCACAAGTGCTTTTTGCTCGTTTGTCATACTCAATTATATTAAAATACCTTTTTGTCTTTATTTATACAAACATAGCTACTTTGTATTAAAGATAAAAATGTCTTTTATTAATTTTGTATCTTCGCTCGTACGAATTATGGCTATTTTTTCAAAAACCTGCGAGTATGCTATTCGCGCAGTGCTCTATATTGCGCACAAAACAACTACTGGAAATAAAGTAGGGATAAGGGACATCGCAGCGGGCATTGATTCACCCGAGCTTTACTTGGCTAAAATCCTTCAGGATCTTAGCCGCAAGGGCTTGATCAGTTCTATAAAGGGTCCGAACGGAGGCTTTTACATCACTGAGGTTGCGCTTTCCAGGCCACTTAGTGACATTGTGGAAGCAGTAGACGGTAACAGTATTTTTGTAGGCTGTGCCTTGGGTTTGAAGCAGTGCTCGGAAGTGAATCCCTGTCCTTTACACCATCAATTCAAGGCCATTAGGGACCAGATTCACGAGGTGCTGACAAACAATACCATTGGCAGATTTAATGAAGAACTGGTAAATGGCCTGCTTTCCTTAAAGAAGTAAAAACACTAAAGTACCTTTTTCATCATGATATCCGTTTGTTCTTCATCGCCGAGTTTAAACAGGTGTTTGTCAAACGCCACAAAGCCATTTTTCTCGTAAAAGCGAATTGCTCTGGCATTTTTCTCCCAAACACCCAACCATACATAAGCCGAGTGTAATGCTTTTGCAACTTCAATCGCCTTGTCATACAGCGCCTGACCAACCCTTAAGCCATGGTAGGCCTCCAGAACATAGATCCGTTCAATTTCTAGTCCGGCTTCTTCCTTGAGTTCGGTCTGGGCCCGACCCGTATTCAGCTTCAAATAACCGACTACATCTTCCCCGAGCATTGCGAAGTAGAATTGTGAATCTTTGTTTAGAAGCTCGGCATGAAGTTTTTTAGCCGAAAAGCCTTCAGCTAAATATTTAAGCATACTTTCTTCCGTGTTGCTTGAAGAGAAAGTATGCAGAAAGGTCCGTCGCCCGATATCTTGCAGCAACAGCAGATCTTCTGCAGTAGCTTTTCGTATTTCTAAGGTCTCCATTATCCTCTAATTAAAACTACAAATTAGCTTCAGGAAGCAGTTTCTCAAATGCCTTACGTGGGCTGCCTCTGAAATATACCTCTCCGCAGTATTGATACCCGGTCTTCTCGAACAAGGCGAGCATGGCCGCATTGTCAAAATTGGTGTCTGCCCGCACACTGAAGATGTTGTTTTTCAAAGCATACTCGTCAATAAAGCCAAGCATCAACCTTGCGATGCCCTTACCCAGGTATTGCTTCGCCACAGCCACCCGGTGGAAGACCACAAAATCTCCTGCACTCAGCCATGCGCCTTCGATGTCTCCATATGCCGGCTCATCGTTGATCAGGATGGCACAATAGCCAGCGATCCCTTGCTCATCCCTGACCACATAGCCGTAGCCATTTGCAATATCGGATTTTACAACCTCCAGGTTTGGATATCCATCCTGCCATTGATTGCTGCCGTCCGATCTTCTTCGAACGATGGCCTCACTTAAAATCGCCCAGATTTCCTCCGCCTGATCTATTGATGCTTTCTCAAATTTATATGTCATGTCTAGCTTTAATGTTCAACTGCGTCTTTCAGCTGTTTTTCTGAAAGCAATGTTAAGAATTTGCAGCAATTCAATTGTCATCACATTCTTTTTTGCTGTTGAATATACTCCGTGGGTGACATACCAAACTGTTTAGCGAAGTTCCTGCCGAAGTGTGTTTGTGAGCTATAACCTACCTGTTCTGAAATTTCATAAACTTTCAAACTGCCTTCGTTTAACAGTTCTGCCGCTTTTTTTAGTCGCGTAACATTGATGAGTTCATTCGGAGACAGGTCTGAAATCAACTTGATCTTCCGGTATAGGGTAGGTCTGCTGATGTTCATTTCATCCGCGATCAAATCTACATCCAGTGCCGGATTGGCAATGTGCTTCAGGATGGTCGCCTGCAGTCGCTGCAAGAAAATTTCATCCGCCCGGGAATGTGCAATGCTGTTGATGTGAACCAAAGGTGAGCTGGAAAAATACGTTTTTAAGGTATTCCGGTTTTTCAATAAGGAAGAG
This sequence comes from Pedobacter sp. SAFR-022, assembly GCF_051965375.1. Taxonomy (NCBI): domain Bacteria; kingdom Pseudomonadati; phylum Bacteroidota; class Sphingobacteriia; order Sphingobacteriales; family Sphingobacteriaceae; genus Pedobacter; species Pedobacter sp. SAFR-022. Next base: position 189,129 of record NZ_JBQCME010000001.1, on the reverse strand, counting down.
ATTTGCGCCAGCAGGAAGTCCGGGGAGAATGGTTTTTCCACATAGGCATCTGCACCAAGCTCCAGCCCCTCAATTTTGGATTGAACATTCGTTTTAGAGGTGAGCAGCACAACCGGCACATGGCAATGATTGATGTTCGATTTGATCTTCTCACAAAGTTCAAAGCCGTCCATCCCCGGCATCATGATGTCTGTGATCACAAGGGCGATCACCTCCCGTTCAAGTATGTCCAGGGCTTCCAGACCTGTTGTCGCAGTTAGGGGAGCATAATACGCCGAGAGGTCGTCAGAGATGAAGTCCAGGATGTCAGGGTTATCATCGACGATTAAAATGGCTGGTCTGATGTCTGGTTGCTGCTGATCGGTGTTGAGGGTAAGTGTTTTTTCCATTTTTCCTGAAGATTAAACTCGATAGCGTGATGTATTGGGAGTTTTAGTATGAAAGTGTTATAACCTGTGTTATGCTGATCCAACACCAGTGTGCCCTGATGTAGTTCGGTAAGTGCTCTTGAAATGGATAATCCGATGCCCGTACCCGGTAGCGATTTGCTTTCCTTCACCCGGTAGAAAGGTTCAAATATCTTTTCCGCTGCCGCTGCAGGTATGATATCTCCATCGCTCTTTACCGCGATCCTGAAGGAATGGTCGGCCCTGGGCTGACCTTCCAGGCCAACAGCAACGATGGTCTTCCCATATTTAAAAGCATTATCCAGCAGGCTAAAGATGATCTTATAAAAGGCCTCTATGTCAACATAGGCGTACAAAGGTTCCGCAGGAAGACGCAATCTCACCGTGATGTGCTTATGTTCAGCGAGTGCTTCAAAGTTCTGCGCAACCTCCCGGATGATCTCCGGGATATTTGCCCGAACATAGTTTAGTGAATAACCGCTGATCTCGGTTTTTCTGAAGTCCAGTAACTGGTTCGTGAGATTAAGCAGCCGTTCGGTATTTCGGTTCAAAATGTTCAGGTTTTTTTCCATCGATGGAACTTCGCGCGCTTGCTTCAGCAGTTTTTCCATAGGTCCTTTTATTAGCGTCAGCGGTGTACGGATCTCATGGGAAACCATGGTGAAGAACTCGATCTTGGCCTGGTAAATCTCCTTTTCTTTTTCATTCTCAAAGATCTTTCGTCGGATATGGTTCTTTCTTTTTAACCTGCGGTCAAAGTAGCGGATCAGCAGCAATACCGTCAATGCCCCGATCACTGCATAGAGCAGGTACGCCCAGCCGCTTCTCCATAATGGCGGAAGGATGATAATTCTTAAATTCGCTTCGTTTTTACTCCATTTCGTACTGCCATGTACAAGTGCCCTGACCTGAAAATTATAAGTGCCTGGCTCTAGCTTGGTAAAGTAGATCTTCCTGTTACTTCTTAAATGCTCCCAATCATCATATAACCCTGTCATCCGGTAGGCATATTCAGTCATTTCCGGTGCAAAGAAGCTGAGGGCAGCCACATCGATGTTAAACGAGGATTGATCGTATCTCAAGGTAATCTCCTTGGATGAGATGATGGAGTGGTCAAAAGGATAGCTTTCCTGGCTGTCATTTGTTCCGGTATGCTGCACATGAAAATTCGTGATGAAGATCGGAGGGTCGAACACCTTGTTTTTCAAAGCCTGAGGATCAAAGCTGATCAGGCCTTTTAAGCTGCCAAAATAGATCCGGCCGTCTGCGTCCTTAAAAGAAGAGCTGTAGTTGAACTGGTTGGTCAGCAATCCATCAGATTTGGTATAGGTTTTTACATATCGTGTTTTCGGGTTGAAATTGATCAAACCTCTGCTGCTGCTGATCCAGAAAGTGTGGTCCTGATCCTCCTCAATCCGGAAGAGAAAATTTGTCGGGAAACCATTCTTGACGGTATATCTCAGGAAAGTATCGTCATCTTTTTTATACTTAAGCAAGCCACCCCCTTCAGTGGTGATCCATATATTTTTATCTGTGTCTTCGAAAATGGAAGTGACGGTATTATTGCTCAGTCCATTCGCAGGGTCCTGCTCTTGACGGTAGTGTTTTAGAAGCCGCCCGGCCCCGCTCATCTTAAATAAGCCCTCATCGAAGCTGCCGACCCATATCGTGCCATCACTCGCTTCCAAAACGGAGCTGTATGAAACAGGTGGCACCGCTTCATACCGTTCAAAATAATCATCCAGGGCCCGGTAGCGGAACAATCCATTTGTAGAGGCCACCAGCATTTCACCCTTTCTGCTGCGCTGAAAAGCCATCACAAAGTCGCTGGTCAAGCCATTTTTTCCCGCATTATAGTGTTTGATGACCTTTCCGGTGCTCAGGTCCATCACATCTATGCCGTGATGAAAGGTTCCAATCCAAAGCTTATCGCCATCAGCCATCAACCCGTGAATATTCGAATGCACAATGCTCTTTTTTTTCCCATCTGGGCGGTAGTTGCTGAATCGTCCGGTGTTGATCTCGTACTTGTTCAATCCTGCATCTTCGGTTCCGATCCATAGCCTGCCATATTGATCTTTTTGTATTTCGCGCACCGCATTTCCGCTGATCGAATTTTCCTGCTGCTGCGGAAAGTGTTTGCTGAAAATGGAATATTGTGCGGAGTAGTAGGAGATGCCTCCGAAATAGCTGCCCAGCCAGATCCCACCCTGATTATCCCTACAAAGGGTATAAACGGCATTGTCCGCCAAAGCATATCTGTTGTTGTTCTGTTTTTCCAGGTGGGTGATCCTGCCCGTATCGTGATGGTAAATGTATACGCCGGATTCGGTCGCAATCCAGTATTCCTGATTCGTATTCCGGAGGATATCCCTGACATAAATATTAGTCTTGTCCGGGTTGAAGCTAATGACATCGGTCACCTTGCTATTATTCGGGTCAAATAGCTTTAAACCCTGAGTGGTGGTGCCGACCAGCAGTTTCCCATCGTCGGTCTTCCGTATGGTCGAGATGGCAGCGGCTTCGCGGATCCCGGCGGTACTCAGGTTTTGAACCATACTGATCTTGTCTGCGCCTTGGTCATAGCGCCTGAGGATGCCATCACTGGCACCGAGCCAGATGCTGCCGTCATCGGCTGGGTAAATAAAGGTATAATCAACCTTGTTATCCTTAAATCTCCGGATCGTTTTGTTGTCTTTAGACAATCTGCTCAAGCCATTTGCAGCTATGATCCACAGGTTGCCCCGGTGATCCTGTTGTATGTTGAACGCCCGGATGCCCTTGGTATGGTTCAGCATCACAAAGCTTTCATCAGCGGCATGAAATCTATAAATACCATTGCCTGTACCCACAAACAGCTGGCCCTGGCTGCTATATAAAGAATAGATCAGGTTATTGCCAAGACTTTTCGGGTCATTTGGGTCGTTGCGGTAAGTTTTGAAAGTATAACCATCGAAACGGTTCAGACCATCCTTGGTTCCAAACCACATAAAACCTTTGTCGTCCTGAATGGAGGTATACACCGTATTGTTCGACAAGCCGTTCTCCACCTGGTAGTGTTTGAAATAGTACGGCTGGCCATATCCATGCAGGTATGTACAGGCAAATGCAATGATTAAGAGAATGCGGTTCAATTGGTTAGGCTTTCTCAAATATATCAAAGATATGATGTGGTTGTTTACTCAAAATAGGGAATAGTGCAGAAATTTTGAGACGATTTGAGGAATTAATGAGACAATTCTGTAAACGACGAGCTTTTCAAAAGCGCCATATTTGAGTAACCGCATGCTGCATGCAGCATGTTTAAACCAAATAGCTAACCTTATGAAAAGACGTTTACACGCTTATGGCAGGAGCATAAGCTTAGAGTGGCGTACTCTTACGACACTTTTGTGCTGTTTCTCAATCCTTCTTTTCTCCTTACCGACGCTGGCACAAAACAGCACCATCACTGGTACCGTGGCCGACGACAAAGGTGTCCCCCTTGCTGGCGTAACCGTGAAAGTAAAGGGTACCACAGTTGGTGCAACAACGGATGGAGATGGCAAGTTCCAGGTCGCCGTAGCCAATAGAAATGCAACCTTGCAGTTCGGCTATGTCGGTTTCATCACCCAGGAGGTTCCACTTAATGGTCGCTCCAGTTTAACCGTAACCCTTGCCGAAGACAATCAGAAGCTTGAAGAAGTGGTGGTAACCGGCTTCGGTACCCAGAAGCGGGAGTCCATCACCGGGGCAATCTCCTCGGTAACCAGTAAGGATATCGAACGGGTACACGGTGGTGCTACCGTAAGTACCTCCCTTGCAGGTAAGATCCCAGGTGTCACTTTCCGGATGTCTGAAGGCCGGCCGGGTGCCAGTGCGAGCATCCAGGTGCGTAACATGGGCCGCCCATTGTATGTCATTGATGGGATCCAACAGGATGAAGGGCAGTTCAACAACCTCGCACCAAATGATATCGAATCGATCTCCGTATTAAAAGACGCATCAGCGGCAATCTACGGTGTACGTGCTGCAAATGGGGTGATCGTGGTTACCACCAAAAAAGGCGCAAAAGGCGATAGTCGCATCAATGTGGATGCCTATGCGGGTTTCCAGAACTGGTCGCGCTTTCCTGATGTTGTACGTACCTCATATGATTACATGCGTTACAAAGCGGAAGCGGAGATGAATTCGAATGGCAACACCAGTATCACTCAAGAGGAATTGGCGAAATATCAGGCTGGCACCGACCCGGCTTACCGCAGTTTCGACTGGCGGGAATATGTGCTGAAGAGTAATAACAATGCGCCTCAGAACTCCCTGAACGTGAACTTCACCGGCGGCACGGATAAGTTGAACTATTATGTGTCTGCAACAAATCTTTATCAGAACTCCGTTTTAGGAGAGGAATATGAATTTCAACGTACTAACATTCAATCGAACGTTAGTGCCACGGTGGCCAACGGCCTAAAAGTTGGCGTAAATATTAACGGTCGGATCGAAACTAGGGAAAACCCTGGTGTACCTGGTGTCGATGATTACTTCCTGGCCAGATTTGCCGTACTGCGCAACTCCCCACTTGAACGTCCGTATGCAAACGACAACCCGCTGTACCTGAACGATATTGGCCACACGGAATCGAATTACGCTTTCCTGAACAAGAGGCTCTCCGGAACCTACCGGAACGACTGGCGTGTATTACAGACCAATTTCAACGCGGAATACCAGATTCCCGGGGTGAAAGGGCTTACTGCCCGGGCAGTGTATTCCTATTATTTTGCAGATTACCTGCTCAATAACCATGAATATACCTATAACACTTACACCTATCGCCCGGAAACAGACACCTACGACATCACCGGCGGTAGTAATAACCCATACCGCGAGCGTGAGCAACGTAAAGAGTTTGCAACAACATTCCAGGCGCAGATCAACTATCAAAACACCTTTGGTCAACACACCGTAGGTGCAACCCTGGTGAATGAAAGGATCGAGCTTAAACATTTGGGCAACTACATCCACTCCTCGCCAATCTCAAACAATTTGCCGCTGATCTATTTCCCTACAGCAGATACCTACAATGACCGGGATGATGCAGAAACCAGGATCGGCTACATCGGACGGATCACCTATAACTTTGCCAACAGGTACTTCTTCGAAGCTTCCGCCAGGCGGGATGCCTCCTACCTGTTTGCGCCGGAAAACCGGGTGGGCTACTTTCCGGGTGTGTCTGCAGGATGGCGGATCACGGAAGAGAACTTCATGAAAAAGCTGCTTGGCGATAGCAAGATCTTAAGTGACCTGAAATTCAGAGGATCTTACGGTATCCTGGGGGATGACCGAAACCCGAATGATCCCAACCAACCTATTGTTGCTGCTTACGCTTATCTGCCAGGCTATAATTACAACCAAGGTACAGCCATCATCGATGGAAATGCGGTGATTGTTTCCAGAGACAAGGGCATTCCGGTAACCAGAGTTTCCTGGCTTAAAAGTAAGTCCTTCAACGTCGGGGCCGACTTTGCATTGTTTAATAATACGTTAACGGGTACCATTGATTATTTTTACCGTAAAAGAACCGGCTTGCTGGGCAATAAGAATGACTTGATCGTGCCAATAGAAATTGGATATAGCTTGCCGCAGGAAAACGTGAATTCTGATGCACAGTATGGAGAGGAGTTATCACTGAACTATACCAACAAGATCGGAGACTTAACCTACAATATTGGTGGAAACATTTCCTATACCCGCTTGAAGAATCTGAACTCTTACAATCCGATTTTCTTTAACTCCTGGGATCAGTACCGCAACTCCTCGGAAAACAGATTTGCGAATATTGACTGGGGTTACGAGATCGCCGGGCAGTTCTCTTCGCAGGAACAGATCAATAACTATCCCGTGAATGTGGATGGTAGGGGTAACCGTACGCTATTGCCGGGTGACTTGATCTATAAGGATCAGAATGGTGATGGCAAGATCGACCAGTACGACGAGCGACCTGTAGGCTTTGGCTACGGCAGGCAACCGAACGTGAATTTCGGCTTCAGCATTGGCGCGTCTTACAAGTCTTTCGACTTCCATGCTGATTTTTCTGGTGGTGCAGGGTATACCTGGTTCCAGAACTGGGAAACACGTTGGGCATTCCAGAACAATGGTAACCTGAACTCGATTTTTGAAGACCGTTGGCATCGCGCTGATCCTTTCAATCTCAATAGCGAATGGATCCAGGGTAAGTATCCTGCAAACCGGATGAATCCGGGAAACAGCCACAGTAACTACGGCTCAAATTCCACATTCTGGTTGCACAATGTGCGGTACCTGCGTGCAAGGACGATAGAGCTTGGCTATTCGCTGCCACAATCGATTCTCGAGAAGATCAAGGTTAAACGTGCCCGGGTATATCTGAATGGGTACAACCTGTTTTCAATCGATAACCTAAGCTCTTACAACGTTGATCCGGAAACAACAGACGACAACGGTCTTCAATTTCCACAGAATAAAGTTGTTAATGTTGGTTTAAACCTAACCTTTTAAGCCCCACAAATCGAATTACCATGAAGAAGATATATTTGATGATAATGCTCGCAGTACTGTCGGTCGCGGGCTGTAAAAAAGACAGCGAATTTCTTGATGTGCCGCCAAAGCAGATTATTCCTGAAGAAACCGCTTTCTCCGACCCTGCACTCGTGCTGTCGGTCTTGGGCGACTTGTACAACCGGCAACAGGATTTTTCAAGCCTGGATGATGGCTGGGACAGCTTTGTTGATTTCAGTGAGGCTTTTCCTTCGGAAAATGGCGCTTACGACATTGTTCAAAGGACAAGCTGGGGCTATGGAGAATGGTCGAGCTGGGATTACGGTTATATCCGTGACCTGAACCTTTTCATTGAGCGGGCTACGGCAGCGACCAAACTTTCAGAAGCCGACAAAGTGCGCTTTATTGCAGAGGGCCGCTTCTTAAGGGCAAACTACTATTTTGAACTGGTGAAACGCATGGGTGGAGTGCCGCTGATCACCACCTCTTTGGTGTATGACTATAGCGGTAATGTAACCAACCTGCAGACACCAAGATCAAAAGAATCGGAGATCTATGATTTTGTAATCAGCGAAGCTGAGGAGATCAAATCCCTGCTCCCAGCAGATGTGAACGTGAAATCAAGGGCCAGCAAAGGTGCTGCTTTAGCCATGGAATGCCGCGCAGCGTTATACGCAGCGTCGATAGCTAAATACGGCGCCACAACACCGCAGGTCGCTTTGCCGGGCGGAGAGGTTGGCATTCCTGCGAACCTTGCTAATGATTATTATACCAAGGCATTACGGGCCGCTGAAGAGATCATTAGTGGAAGCGCTGGTGGCTACCAGTTATATCGTGTCTTACCTGACTTGTCTGATAATTATGCGCAACTTTTCCTGGATAAAAGCAGTGTGAATACCGAACCGATCTTTATTGAAGATTTTAAAGTGAATACCGGTCGGGTGCACAACTTTACGACAAACAATCAGCCTTTCTCCATCTCGGATGAAGGCCTTGATGCAGGACGTTTGAACCCTTCACTTAACATTGTAGAGGCTTTTGAACGTTTGGATAATACCTATGCACCGCTGGCAACCCGGGATGCCAATGGTAACCCAATTTATTACACCAATCAGCTGGATATTTTCGCGGGCCGGGATGCACGTCTTGCGGGAACAGTGCTGCTGCCAAATGGGCTCTTCAAAGGAAAACGGGTAGACATCTGGGCGGGTTACCTGCTTGCTGATGGAAGCATCCTCAGCAGTGATGATGCCAGTCGCCTGGTGCCACTTCCTGGAACAACCGTTCCTGTGCAGGTGGTCGGAAAAGATGGTCCGGTAAATGGGCAGGAATTCAGAAGCCAGACTGGCTTCTACATCCGCAAATATCTGGATCCTCAAGAAGGATCGGGAAGAAGGGGCCGCCGAAGTGATGTTGCTTTCATCCGCTACCGCTTCGCAGAGGTGCTTTTAAACGCTGCCGAGGCTGCTTTCGAGTTGGGTCAGACCAGCTTAGCGGCCGATTACCTGAACCGGGTGCGGCAGCGTGCGGGTCTCACCACACCGCTAACCGAAATTACCTTCGACAGGATCGTGCATGAACGTCGGGTAGAGCTGGTGTTCGAAGGTCATACTTTGTTCGACATGAAGCGCTGGCGGCTTGCCCATGTGGTATGGGATGGCAGCCAGATGACGGTTAGCCAGCTTACCAGCAACATTGGTTCCGCTACCAAGAAAAACACACAGCCTTTTGGTTTGTGGCCATACAAATACTACAATCCTGGGAATCCGAACAATGGAAAATGGCTGTTCCGCGAAGTGAAGCCAAGTCCGGTAACCGGCGCAAGCAGGTTCCAGCTGGGTAACTACTACTCCAACATAGGTAACGACATTGTTTCGGCAAATCCTAAAATTGTTAAGCAACCAAATCAATAAGACACTTACATTTAAGACGTCATGAAGTTTAAAATTCATTATATCATCCTTTTGGCCATTGCGTTTGGGGTTCAGTCTTGCAAGAAAGACAATTATGAAGCGCCGGCATCGACCTTAAACGGCCGGATCATGTACAACGGCGAAGAGATCGGGCTGGAGTTTAATCAGGTCCCACTGGAATTGTACCAACCAGGTTTCGGCAAGTCGGGTGCAATTGCCACAACCTTCGCGCAGGATGGCAGCTATTCATCCCTGTTGTTCGACGGGCAGTATAAGTTGATCATTCCTAACGGGCAGGGACCCTTCCGCTGGCAGGAAAATTCAAGTGCTGGCCGCGATACGCTGAATGTGACCGTGAGTGGCAACCAGACCCTTGATCTTGAAGCAACACCTTACTTCCTGCTACGGAATGCAAGCTACTCGGCTACTGGCACCACCATCAATGCCAGCTGTCGCATTGATCAGATCATCACCGGAGCGGATGCGAAGCTCATTGAAAATGTGGCATTGTTCATTAATAAAACACAGTTTGTGTCCAGAGCAGATAACATCGCAAATGCCGAACTCGGCGCGGCAGCGATCACCGACCCGGCAAATGTAAGCCTGTCTGTCACGGTGCCTGCCATGACGCCAACACAAAACTATGTGTTTGCACGTATCGGACTAAAAATCTCCGGAGTGGAGGATATGATATTTTCACCGCTCCAAAAAATCCAACTATAATACATCTAAAATCAATTTGAATGAAAAAAGGAATCTCACTTTTACTGCTCGTTTTAAGTCAATTTGCAGTTCAGGCGCAGGAAAAATCCTGGAGTCTTGTCCGGGAAAGGATCGTAACGCCATGGGCAGCGCAGGTCGATGTAAATGCGCCTTTGCCGGAATATCCGCGTCCCCAGTTGGTACGAAACAACAATTGGAAAAACCTCAATGGCCTTTGGAACTATACCATCGTTCCAAAAAATCAGAAAGCCACCACTAAATACGAAGGCAAGATTCTGGTGCCCTTTGCCGTGGAATCTGCACTATCTGGTGTAGGTCGCCGGGTAGGCAAGGACAGCGTACTCTGGTATCAGCACAACATTACCGTACCAACAAATATGCGTGGCAAAAAGGTGTTGCTGCACTTTGGTGCGGTAGATTGGCAAACCGAAGTATTTGTAAACGGTAAAAGCGCCGGTAAACATGAAGGTGGCTTTGATCCTTTCAGTTTCGACATCACGAAACTGCTGACCAGAAGTGGCAATCAGGAGATCAAAGTACGTGTTTGGGATCCAACTGATGACGGGCCTCAACCTAGAGGTAAACAGATCAACAAGCCGGACGGCATCTGGTATACGCCGGTAACAGGTATCTGGCAAACGGTATGGCTCGAGGCAGTGCCGGAAACGTACATCGAAAGCACGAAACATACACCAGACATCGATGCGAAAACCCTTACCGTAAGTGCTGCGGTTGCTGCTGCAAAACCTGGTGATCAGATCAGGGTACAGGCACTGGCTGGCGGTAAAGTTGTTGCCGAGCAGGTGGTTGCCGCAGATGCTACTGCCGTGCTGAAGCTGGAAGATCAGCATCTTTGGTCGCCCGATGATCCTTATTTGTATGACTTGAAAGTTGCCCTGGTGCGTGGCTCCAAGGCCCTGGATCAGGTAGATAGCTATTTCGCCATGCGTAAGATCTCTATGGCACCTGATGCGGCGGGCATCCAACGCATGCTGTTAAATAACAAGTTCCTGTTCCAATATGGCCCGCTGGATCAAGGTTGGTGGCCTGATGGTCTATACACGCCGCCAACAGAAGCAGCGATGGTGTGGGATATTGACCGTTTGAAAGACATGGGCTTTAACATGATCCGTAAACACATCAAAGTAGAACCCGCACGTTATTATAACTACTGTGATAAAAATGGTATCCTGCTTTGGCAGGACATGCCGAGCGGTGATCTTGGTAATGGCTGGGAAAATCACCCGGGTGTGATCGACAGGGCAACAGACCAGAAAAGAACCCCGGAATCTGAAGGCTATTACCGGAAAGAATGGGACAGGATCATGACCAGTCTTCATAACTTCCCATCGATTGTGGTGTGGGTACCTTTCAACGAGGCCTGGGGACAATTTAAAACCAAAGAAATCACCGATTGGACCATTCAGAAAGATCCTTCGAGGTTAGTGAACAGCGCCAGCGGCGGTAATTTCACGCAAGATGGCCATATTGTCGATCTGCATAATTATCCACGTCCGGCGATGCCTGATCCGGAATTGTTTGGTGCGAAGCGTATCCTGGTACTAGGGGAGTTCGGGGGATTGGGTTTACCATTAACCGGTCACCTGTGGCAGGAACGTGATAACTGGGGCTACCAGAACTTCAAATCTGCAGACAGCTTGTTTACCCGGTATACAACATTTATCGATCGCATGACAGAGCTTATTCCGATGGGACTTTCTGCTGCCGTATATACCCAAACTACTGACGTGGAAGGGGAGGTGAATGGCTTCATCACCTATGATAGAAAGGTGATCAAAATAGAGCCGAAAAAGCTAAAATCAGAAAGTAAAAAGCTGTATGATGTGAAAGTAGCGCTCTAAATTTTTCATTTTTTTAACCTGAACAACTGTTAAATAAAAAGTTTGGGAAGTTTATCAAACTGGAAAGATTAACAGCGATTTAAGTTTATTAAAGCCTCCTGGTTAGTTTGCTCCTCTGGATAGAGGGCAAACTAGTCAGGAGGCTAAAATTTTTATAAGCGCTTCGTTTTCTTATATTTGGCAGTTCATCAAAGAAAGAAATATGAGATATTGTTTGCTTTTACTAGGTATGATCTTCTTTCTTCAGGCGGGTGCTAGTAGTCCGCTAGAAGATAAAAATCCCAATATTAAAACTAAAACAGGACTCGCAACCTACTACTCGTCGAGGTTTGAAGGACGAAAAACCACCAGCGGTAAAAAGTACCGTGCACATAAGCTTACCGCAGCTCACCGCACGCTTCCATTCGGTACCATCGTTACCGTGAAAAATCTTAAAAATGGTAAAACTGTAGATGTGGAAGTAAATGACCGAGGGCCATTCACCAAGCGCTATATCATTGATGTCTCCGCACAAGCTGCGAAAGAACTAGGCATCTGGAAAAAAGGCGATGCCCGGGTGGAGATTACCTATGTTAAAAAGTAATCCGACACCAATTCTTCTGGTCTAACTAAATCAATTTCCCGCTGCCGCTTGTGTTCCACAAACGGCATTTGCTTTTATGGCCTGCTTCAGCATCAGTATGGCTTGCGGGTTCCATGTTCGTTTCAGGCTGCGGATGGAGATTTAACTGCCTGTAGGTTGAACCGCCCTCAAGCCGCCCTCAATTCGGGGTCAATACGCCCTCGACCGGCCGGTTACCGGGTCAAGCCTCTAAAGATACCCTGCTGACGCTTGGTCAACATCCTAAGCGGGTTTAGCTTAATTTAGGATGGATGTGATGTTTAACTTACCGGGTACAACACCTTCGATTAAGCAAATTCTGCTCGTAATAAATGTGTCACTTTATGTGTGCAATGTTGATAAAATTGCTCACTTGTTAAGAACTATTCGGAGCTAAGCTAAGGGGTGCTGTTTATATTTGTTAACACAAATTCCGCACATCGTAGATGTGAGGAACCTTGAACAAGTTGTTGAAATCTAGCAGATTAACTTTGATGCAAAAATTTCAGCTGTCGCCTGGCTCAGCTCAGGGGCGTTTTTGTAAAGACGAACGGCAGTGTTCAAAAAATTAAATAATTACTCATCCAAAATAGAAACATATGCAACAAGAAGAAGTATTACTAAAAGAAAATAAGGATCGCTTTGTTCTATTGCCTATTAAGTACCCGGAGTTGTGGGAAATGTACAAAAAGACGGAGGCCAGCTTCTGGACTGCAGAAGAGATTGACCTGTCTGACGACCAAAAACACTGGGATGGTCTTAATGATGGTGAAAGGCATTTTATCTCCCACGTACTTGCATTTTTTGCAGCAAGTGATGGTATTGTAAACGAAAACCTTGCCGTAAACTTCATGAGCGAGGTGCAACTTCCGGAGGCGCGTTGTTTCTATGGTTTCCAGATTATGATGGAGAACATCCACTCTGAAACTTATGCGTTATTGATCGATACCTATATCAAAGATCCGGTAGAAAAGGATCGTTTGTTCCATGCGATTGAAACTGTACCTTGTGTGAAGAAAAAAGCAGAATGGGCACTACGCTGGATCGATGGCGGTAACTTCGCTGAGCGCCTTGTTGCATTTGCAGCCGTAGAGGGTATTTTCTTTAGCGGTAGTTTCTGCTCCATATTCTGGTTGAAAAAACGTGGTTTGATGCCGGGTTTAACCTTTAGCAATGAGCTGATCTCCCGCGATGAGGGTATGCACTGCGAGTTTGCCTGCTTATTATACCGCATGTTACAGACTAAATTGAGCGAAGAAGCTGTACAGGGCATCATCCGCGATGCCGTGGAAATTGAAAAAGAATTTATTACCGATGCATTACCGGTAGCACTGATCGGTATGAATGCGAAGCTGATGTCTCAATACATCGAGTTTGTTGCCGACAGATGGTTGGTAGAGTTGGGTTACAGCAAGATCTATAATGCAACCAACCCATTTGATTTCATGGAGATGATTTCGCTGCAGGGTAAAACCAACTTCTTTGAAAAACGTGTGGGTGACTACCAGAAAAGTGGTGTGTTGACCTCCACAGAGGACAAAGCATCTGCTTTCTCCCTGGATGACGATTTTTAAAATTTAAAAAATAATCACGGTTCGACAATTAAGCCCCTTTGTGGGCTTTTGGTGTCGCCTCAAAAATCTTTAAGATATGTTTGTACAAAAAAGAGATGGCCGCAAGGAAGTGGTGAAATTCGACAAGATCACCGCCAGAATTGAAAAGCTATGTTATGGCTTCAATCCGGAGCTGGTTGATCCTATTGATGTTGCCAAAAAGGTGATTGAAGGGCTTTATGATGGTGTAACAACCTCTGAGCTGGACAGCCTTGCTGCAGAAACGGCAGCGTCGTTGACCACCAAACACCCGGATTATGCATTACTTGCTTCCCGTATTGCGGTGTCTAACCTGCATAAGAACACCACCAAGTCGTTCTCCAAGACCATGGAAATGCTTTATAATTATGTAGATCCAAAAAATGGTAAACCAGCATCGCTGATTGCGGATGATGTTTGGGCGGTTATCGAGGAGCATGCCGATATTTTGGATAGCACAATCATTTATGACCGAGACTTTGGGTTTGACTACTTCGGTTTCAAAACCTTGGAAAAATCATATCTGCTTAAAGTTGACGGACAGATCGTTGAACGTCCGCAACACTTGTTCATGCGTGTTGCCGTAGGTATCCATAAAGCTGATATCGACAGTGCCATTAAAACTTACAACCTGATGAGTGAGCGTTGGTTTACACACGCTACACCAACCTTGTTCAATGCGGGTACACCGAAACCTCAGATGTCTTCATGCTTCCTGTTAACGATGCAGGACGACAGTATTGAAGGTATCTATGACACCTTGAAACAAACTGCAAAGATTTCGCAGAGTGCAGGTGGTATCGGCTTAAGCATCCACAACATTCGCGCTACGGGTTCCTATATTGGTGGCACAAACGGCACCAGCAATGGTATTGTACCGATGTTGAAGGTCTTCAACGATACGGCACGCTATGTAGATCAAGGTGGAGGTAAACGTAAAGGTGCTTTCGCAATTTACCTGGAGCCATGGCATGCGGATATCTTCTCTTTCCTTGACCTTCGTAAGAACCACGGTAAAGAAGAATTGCGAGCCCGTGATTTGTTCTACGCTTTATGGATCAGTGATTTGTTTATGCGTCGTGTGGAAGAAGATGGCGAGTGGAGCTTATTCTGTCCGCATGAAGCACCAGGGCTCGCCGACTGCTTTGGCGCGGAGTTCGAAGCGTTATATGCACGTTACGAGCAGGAAGGCCGTGCAAGAAAAACCATCAAGGCACAGGAACTATGGTTTGCGATCCTTGATGCGCAAATTGAAACTGGTAACCCATTCTTGTTGTATAAAGATGCTGCGAACAGCAAATCTAACCAGCAAAACCTTGGAACGATCAAAAGCTCCAACCTTTGTACTGAGATCATCGAGTACACTTCCAAAGATGAAGTTGCAGTTTGTAACCTTGCTTCGCTTGCATTACCTAGATTTGTAATCAACGGTGAATTTGATCACCAGAAATTATATGATGTTACTTATCAGGCTACATTGAACCTGAACAAGATCATCGACAATAATTATTACCCGGTAGACGAGGCGAGGAACTCGAACCTTCGTCACAGACCAATTGGCTTAGGGGTTCAGGGCTTGGCAGATGCCTTTATCCTGATGCGTTATCCTTTTGAAAGCGAAGAGGCAAGGATACTGAACAAAGAGATCTTTGAAACGATCTACTTCGCTGCTATGACAGCTTCTAACGATCTGGCAACGAAAGATGGTGCTTATGAAACCTTTGAAGGCTCGCCATTATCACAAGGCAAGTTCCAGTTTGACCTTTGGAATGTTAGCCCGGAAAGCGGTCGCTGGGATTGGGAAAGCTTACGTGAAAAGGTTATTAAACATGGTGCCCGCAACAGTTTATTGGTTGCGCCAATGCCAACGGCATCAACTTCACAAATCCTTGGTAACAACGAATGTTTTGAACCGTATACTTCTAACATTTACACCAGAAGGGTATTGAGTGGCGAGTTCATCGTAGTGAACAAACACCTGCTTAAAGACCTTGTTGCTTTAGGGCTTTGGAATACGGCAATGAAAGACAGGATCATTCTTGCGAACGGTTCTATTCAGGACATTGCAGAAATCCCGCAATACATCAAAGATCTTTACAAAACCGTTTGGGAGATCAAGATGCGCAGCATTATTGATATGGCTGCTGATCGTGGTGCTTACATCTGTCAGTCGCAGTCACTGAACTTATTCATCAATGCACCGAATACTTCAAAGTTAACTTCAATGCACTTCTATGCATGGAAAAAAGGCTTGAAAACAGGTATGTATTACCTGCGTACCCAGGCAGCTTCACAAGCGGTTAAATTCACGATTGAGAATCAATCGGGTAAAAACCTGGAGCCTGTTATTCCGGCATTGATTTCAGAAGGCGCTGAGGAGATCATTGAAGGTCCAGTTTGTACCATGGAAGAGGGCTGTATCAGCTGCTCTGGCTAAGATAATTTAGTGGTTAATTCACCGGGGAGTAGATGTTCATCTGCTCCCTTTTTTTGTTTTTAAATTCCGGCTACAGTGTCGATAAATCAGCATGTCTAAACACGAGATCATTTCCTGCGAACGTTGTACTGCCCGTATGGAGTGCAAAGCAAATTCCTATAGCAAGTGCCAGTGCGCAAACATCCAACTTACGGTTAATGAAGTTCAGTACATCGCGGAGCTTTATGACGGTTGTTTGTGTGTCAAATGCCTTCATGACTTACAGCTGGAGTATCTAAGTTCTATACGCTAATATTTTCTCCATGCAACATGACAATGCGTTAGTTACGGCTTCTTTCTGTAATAATGCGGTATAATTAGCGCCTTGAATTAAGTATAGAGCAGTCCCAAAAATATTTTCTATAACTTTGCATTTCAAAATTTTATTGAATGGCTAAAGTACAAGTTGGATTGGTGCAGATGAGCTGTACCAGTAATAAACAGGAAAATTTAGATAAAGCGATCGTAAAGATCCGTGAGGTTGCTGCGCAAGGTGCCCAGGTGGTATGTTTGCAGGAGTTGTTTACCTCATTGTATTTCTGCGATGAAGAAAATTATGATAATTTTCAGTTGGCAGAGGCCATCCCTGGTCCCTCAACAGATGCTTTGTCTGTGGTTGCTGCAGAATTGAATGTAGTGATTATAGCTTCTTTATTTGAGAAAAGAGCTGAAGGTCTTTACCATAATACCACCGCAGTGCTCGATGCTGATGGTGCATACCTGGGTAAGTATCGCAAGATGCACATCCCGGATGATCCAGGTTTTTACGAGAAGTTTTACTTTACCCCTGGAGATCTAGGTTATAAAGTATTCAAAACAAAATATGCGAAGATTGGGGTGCTGATCTGCTGGGATCAATGGTATCCTGAAGCTGCACGACTTACTGCGCTTATGGGCGCCGACTTCCTGTTTTACCCCACTGCAATTGGCTGGGCGACTACACAGGATGAAGGTACCAACACGGAGCAGTATAATGCATGGCAAACCATTCAGCGTTCACACGCCATTGCAAACGGTGTTCCCGTGGTGAGCGTAAACCGTGTAGGTGAAGAAGCAGGCGTTAAGTTCTGGGGTGGATCTTTTGTGTCCAATCCTTTCGGAAGCCTATTATACAAAGCATCGCACGATGAAGAAGAATTGAAAGTGGTGGAGCTTGATCTATCCAGATCTGACAGCTACAGGACACACTGGCCATTCCTTCGCGACCGCAGAATTGACAGTTATGCACAGATCACTAAAAGGTATATAGATGACGAGTCTATTTAACGATACGCCGAAAAAGGCAGGTTATGCCTTTCCGGCGGAGTGGGAGCTACATGAAGCGACCTGGTTAAGCTGGCCACATAAAGAGGCTTCCTGGCCTGGAAAAATTGAGACCATTTACGGTCCTTACTGCGAATTCATCAAGGTGGTGGCAGAAGGGGAGAAAGTGCGTATCAACATCAATGATGAGGAAACCAAAGCATTTGCAATTGCAGAATTGCAGAAAGTAGGTGCCGATCTGAACAATGTGGAGTTTTTCATGCATCCCACAAATGATGCCTGGTGCCGCGACCATGGTCCTGCGTTCTTGTTGAATGCAGATCGCTCCAAAAAGGCGGTGATCGACTGGGGCTACAATGCCTGGGGTGGTAAATATCCGCCTTTCGATCTGGATGATGTGATTCCAACAACCATCGCGCAGCAATATAAGTTACCTCTATACACTCCTGACATCGTTATGGAAGGCGGATCTGTGGAGTTTAATGGTGCAGGTACGATCTTGACCACTACGGCATGTTTGTTGAATGAAAACCGTAATCCGCACCTGAACAAGTTCCAGATTGAGCAATACCTGATGGAATACTACGGAGCGGAGCAAATCCTCTGGTTAGGGGATGGTATCGTTGGTGACGACACGGATGGGCACATTGACGACATCACCCGCTTTGTAAATGAAGATACGGTACTTACCGTTGTGGAGGAAAACGAGGAGGATGAGAATTACCACCTGCTGCAGGAGAACCTGGAAGCACTGAAACAAATGAAACTGCTAAACGGGAAACCGTTGAAAGTAGTTACTTTGCCGATGCCATCACCAGTGATCCATGAAGATACCCGCTTGCCGGCTTCTTACGCGAACTTCTATATTGCGAATAAAGCGGTTGTGGTACCTACTTTCCGGGATGCCAACGACCAGCGCGCACTGGAAATCATCCAGAGTGTTTTCCCGGACCGTAAAGTGGTAGGGATCGACTCTACGGATATCATCTGGGGACTGGGCAGTTTCCACTGTTTGAGTCAGCAGGAACCTGCAATATACAAGCCGGTGCCAGTAGTTTAATTGATAAATAAATAACCAAGCATAAATGAAATTATTAGAAGGAAAAACCGCACTGATTACTGGTGCTTCTAAAGGAATTGGTCGTAAGATCGCAGAGAAATTTGCAGAACAAGGGGCAAAAGTAGCTTTCACTTATTTATCGTCTGTTGAAAAAGGTGAAGCTTTAGAGCAGGAATTGCAAAGCTTCGGTACCCAGGTTAAAGGTTACCGTTCTGATGCTTCAAAATTTGATGAAGCAGAAAAATTGATCAATGATATTGTTGCTGATTTCGGGGCATTGGATATCGTGGTTAACAATGCAGGGATCACTAAAGATGGTTTGCTGATGCGCATGAGCGAAGAGAACTTCGATGATGTGATCAATGTAAACCTTAAGTCTGTGTTCAACGTAACCAAGGCGGCTTCTAAGATCATGATGAAGGCACGTAAAGGTGTGTTCATCAACATGAGTTCTGTCGTTGGTGTGCAGGGTAATGCCGGTCAGGCGAACTACGCCGCTTCAAAAGCTGGTATCATTGGTTTTTCTAAGTCCGTAGCTAAAGAGCTTGGCTCCCGGAACATCCGTAGCAACGTGGTTGCTCCAGGTTTCATCCGTACGGAAATGACCGACGTATTGGATCCAAAGGTTGTTAAAGGCTGGGAAGAGGGTATTCCTTTGAAACGTGCCGGTGAGGTGGAAGATGTGGCAAACGTATGCGTTTTCCTAGCATCAGACATGAGTTCGTATGTAACGGGACAAGTGCTCGCTGTAGACGGCGGTATGCTGTAGATACATCATTATAATTAAAGCTGGATCATTCAGCTGAGGAAATACGCACTGAACCCCGCAATTGCTGCGGGGTTCTTTTTTTAGCAAAAAATTCTGGATATATTGTTGCTTGAAGCCTGAACATCTGAAATGACCATCACAACCTCCGTCGCAATAGAAATCCTGGGTACCATTGCTTTCGCCATATCGGGTTCGTTTGCTGCCATGCAAAAGCGACTCGATCCCTTCGGTGTGCTGATCATTGCTTTTGTGACCTCTATCGGCGGTGGTACGGTACGTGACCTGCTGCTTGGCGATACACCGGTGAAGTGGATGCGGGACGTAAATTACTGCCTGTTGATCCTGGTGACTTCACTGCTAACCATATTCTTCAAAAAGAACATCAAACGTTTCAAGGTGACCCTGTTTATTTTTGACTCTTTGGGTTTAGGTTTATTTACGATGTTGGGCTTGCAGAAGGGCATTAATTTCGGACTGGATCCTGGGATGTGTGTTGCGCTAGGTACCATCACCGGCTGCTTCGGTGGTATCATCAGAGATACGCTCTTAAATGCGATCCCATTGATCTTCCGGCAGGAGATTTACGCTACTGCATGTATTCTGGGGGGAGTTTTGTACTTCGGACTGCTGGAGTTGCATATGAAGCCCGACTTCGCGAAAGTGGCGGTGATTGGTTTTATCTTCGTGTTGCGGATCATTGTGGTGCGCTACAAGCTTGCACTGCCAAAGTTTGGCTATTAGCTGATCGGGTAGGGCTTTATTCTTTAGGAGTGTCTTTCACGATTACAAAGACATCTTCATTGTCTTTCTTCATGAAATACTTTTCACGTGCAAATTTCTCCGCCATCTTCAGGTTGGTGGTAAGCTCACGAAGGTCTTTCTTTACCTGATTGGTTTCTTTTTCATAGAAAGCCTTTTCTTCCTTCAGCTTGCTTACTTCAGAGCTGTATTCGTATTGCGATAACATATCATTCCTGTCGAAAAACAACATCCATACTGCAAAGGCGAAAGCGCAGAGGAAATACTTGTTCCGGAAGAGTTCAATGATCCTTTTCATTGATACAAATATAAAAGAAAAGCGGAGCGAAGTGGATTTATTTACAAAGAAGAATCTGCAGGGAAATTGATTAACGAAAAACGGCCATTACATCAGCTGTAATGACCGTTTATTTCTTGCTTGATTCGAATTCCGATCAAGCGCTTAAGTGTATTTCAGCAGCCTTATACGCTGCCGGTATATACTTTATATTATTTCTTTAAGAATTTGAAGTCTCTTCCCAAGAAACGTGCTGCAGAACCAAGTTCTTCTTCGATACGAAGCAATTGGTTGTATTTAGCGATCCTGTCAGAACGTGAAGCTGAACCAGTTTTGATCTGTCCGCAGTTTAAAGCTACTGCTAAGTCAGCGATGGTTACATCTTCGGTTTCACCGCTTCTGTGGCTCATTACGGAAGTATAACCGCTGTTTTGTGCTAAGCTTACTGCATTGATGGTTTCAGTTAGTGAACCGATCTGGTTTACTTTTACCAGGATAGAGTTTGCAATGTTCTTCTCGATACCTTGTTGAAGACGCTTAACGTTGGTTACGAACAAGTCATCACCTACAAGCTGTACTTTATCACCGATAGCGCGGGTTAAAGATTCCCATGCTGCCCAGTCGTCTTCATCTAAACCATCCTCAATAGAGATGATTGGATATTTACTTGCCCAATCAACCCAGTAGTTCACCATCTCTTCAGAAGTTAATTTCTCCCCTGATGATTTGTGGAAGTTGTAAGTTTTAGAGCTTGAATCGTACATTTCAGAAGCGGCAGCATCCATAGCGATCCAGATGTCTTTTCCTGGCGTGTAACCAGAAGCCTCGATCGCTGTAAGTACCGTTTCAATAGCTTCAACGTTAGAACCGATGTTTGGTGCGAAACCACCTTCATCACCTACGTTGGTGGAATAACCTTTTTTCTTAAGTACAGTTTTAAGGTTATGGAAAACCTGAGTACCCATTTGCAATGCTTCAGAGAAGCTGCTTGCACCTAAAGGCATAATCATGAATTCCTGGAAATCAATTTTGTTATCCGCGTGTGCACCACCGTTCAGGATGTTCATCATCGGAACAGGCAGGGTGTTTGCATTTACACCACCAATGTAGCGGTATAATGGTTGTCTGCTTTCCTGCGCTGCAGCTTTAGCAACCGCTAAAGAAACACCAAGGATTGCATTTGCACCTAAATTGCCTTTGTTCTCAGAACCGTCAAGCTCGATCATCGCTTTGTCGATCATGTTTTGTTCGAAAACATCAACACCGCGAAGGGCTTCAGCAATTTTAGTATTTACGTTTTCAACTGCTTTTAATACACCTTTGCCCATGTAGGCATTGTTATCACCATCCCTTAGTTCAACAGCTTCATGTTTACCAGTACTTGCGCCAGATGGCACAGCAGCACGGCCCATGTTGCCATTTTCTGTAATTACTTCAACTTCTACCGTAGGATTTCCCCTTGAATCAAGGATTTGCCTTGCATGAACATCGATTATTAAACTCATTTTTATATTATTTTATGTTTTGTTTTTCGCTTAGTGTAAAGTTTACAATTACCAAGCAGTATTCAAAGTTAAACAAATAATAAAATAATAGGTTTGCAGGGCGATATTTTATTCCCACCTAAAGACTTTAACGGCAACGGAGTAGATCAGAATTCCCCAGATTACCAGGATCATCATCTCAAATTTAACATCCCAAAGGTTATAGCCTTCGAAAGCGATTTTGCGCATGGCATCATTCAGGTAGGTGAGAGGCAGGGCTCTGCTGATTGGTTGCAGCCATTCCGGAAAATTATCAATCGGGAAGAAGGTGCCTGAGAGCAGGAACTGCGGCAGGGTTACGATGTTGGAGATCGGCGGTATGGTGCTTTCACTTTTGGCAATACCAGAGACCACGAAGCCGAAGCCCATGAAGACAATTAAACCTAAGACTGCGAGCAGCAGCATGTTGAGCACGGTGACCACACCGTTGATCAGCGTAAAGTGGAAGAAGAAGTGACCAACCAGAATAATGAACACGGCACCAAGCAACGCAAAGCCGATCCTGGCAATACCTTCACCGAACACAATGCTGGAGCGTCGTACTGGTGTGGCAAAAAACCTTTTGATCACAAGGGTTTGCCGTAAGCTAAAAAATACGAAGGCCGTGCCGAACACGCCGGTACTGAGAAGGGAAAAGCCCAGCTGACCAGGCAGGATAAAGTCGATTACCCGGTAGGTTCTGCCATGTATGGTGCTCTCTTTCAAAACCGCCACACTGGGTTTCAGGTTTTTGGTGTTGAGCTCGTAGAGGGCGTTGGTCAGTAATGATTTTAGAATGCTTCCCTTATCTCTTGAAGCAGAGGTATATTGAATGTTGGCGGTATATGCCGGGGTATCTGCAGGGTTTTTCTGGATGTTGATGACCCCGTCGATGTTTCCTTTTTCAAGACTGTTATTCAGCTCTTCAGTGTTCTTATCCCGTACCAGCTTTACCACCTGGATCTGCTCCAGGGCGGTGATCACCGGGTTGTGCAGGTCGGAGCCCGGTGCTACGCCAAGGCTTACCTTGGGACCGCTGCCGCTTAAGAAGCCGAAGATCAGAATAAAGATCAGCGGAAAAGCGAGGGTAAAAACAACTGCAGAAGGACTGCGCATAATGGAACGGAAACTAGCTTTCGCCAGCGCCAGAGTCGCTTTAGTATGATTGTATGATTGCTGCATTTTTATCCTTCGCGCCATGCCTTACCGGTAAGATTGATGAATACATCTTCCAGGTTGGCCTTTTTAACTTCTTTTTTACGTTCAAAGCCGCTGTTCACCAGGTTGTCAATTAGCTGATCCGGGGTGTCCAGGGCAATGATCTCGCCGCGCTCCACGAAGGCTACGCGGTCGCAGAGTTGCTCTGCTTCGTCCATATAGTGGGTGGTGAGTACCACCGTGGTACCTTGATTTCTGATGTCGATAATCAGGTCCCAGAGATTGCGCCGGGCTTGGGGATCCAGTCCGGTGGTGGGTTCATCAAGAAAAACAATCTTTGGTGAATTAATTAAGGTTGTTGCAATGGAAAACCGCTGCTTTTGCCCACCGGAAAGTTCCTTGTACTTGGCTTTGGCCTTGTCTTGCAGGTTAACCTTCGCGAGCATATCCATTGGCTTGGTATTTACGCCATATAAACCTGCGAAGAGCTCGATAAGTTCCAGAAGGTTTAAGTTTGGGTAATAGCCTGCCGCCTGCAGCTGCACGCCAATGATCTGCTTGATCTGTCCGGCATGTTTATCTACATCGTAACCATTCACCCGTACCTCGCCCGAGGTTTTATCGCGTAAGGTTTCTATGATCTCGAGGGTCGTGGTTTTCCCGGCCCCATTGGGGCCGAGTAATCCAAATATCTCGTTTTCCTGAACGTCAAAGGTAATGCCCCTCAGGGCGGTGAAGTCGCCGTACTTTTTAACCAGGTTTTTAACGCTGATTATCGCCTTAGCGCTGTCCATGACTACCAGCTTACCTCGCCAGTAATCAGGCCCACGAAATCATCGAACAAATAACGGGAATCGTGCGGGCCAGGTGAAGACTCCGGGTGATACTGTACGGAGAATGCTTTTTTACCTTTAACACGGATACCTTCGATCGACTGGTCGTTCAGGTTCACGTGGGTGATTTCAACTTTATCAGAACTTCTTACATCTTCTGGTACAACACCGAAGCCGTGGTTTTGAGAAGTGATCTCACATCTTTCGGTGATCACGTTTTTAACCGGGTGGTTTAATCCGCGGTGTCCGGTGAACATCTTCATGGTTTTGATGCCGTTTGCTTGTGCCAATAACTGGTGACCTAAGCAGATCCCGAACAATGGTTTATCAGCCGCTAAGATCTCCTTTACCATTTCGATGGCGTAAGGCATTGCTGATGGATCACCAGGGCCGTTAGAGATAAAGTATGCATCAGCACCCCAGGCTTCCATTTCAGCGAAAGAGGTTTTAGCAGGGTATACCTGTACATAAAGATCTCTATCGTCGAAGTTACGAAGGGTGTTTTTCTTGATACCAAAGTCAACCGCAGCAACTTTATATTTCGCATCCGGAGAACCGTAGAAATAAGGTTTGTCTGTAGAAACCTGAGAAGATAGTTCCAAACCGTCCATTGCTGGTACCGCGTTTAATCTTTCTTTCAGCTGGTCAATGTCCAGGATTTCAGATGAAATGATCGCATTCATCACCCCTCTGTCTCTGATGTGTTTCACCAAAGCGCGGGTATCGATATCAGAGATACCTACGATGTTTTCGTTTTGGAAATAATCCTGAATAGACTCAGAAGCTTCTTTACGGCTATAGCCGATGTTAAAGTTCTTACAAACGAGTCCGGCGATCTTAATGGAATCAGATTCAATTTCCGCTTTGTGAATACCATAGTTACCAATGTGTGCATTGGTGGTCACCATAATCTGTCCGAAATAGGAAGGATCTGTAAAAATCTCCTGGTAACCGGTCATTCCGGTGTTGAAGCAGATTTCACCTGTTGTGGTTCCTATTTTTCCTGCTGCTTTTCCGTGATATACAGTGCCATCGGCTAAAAGCAAAATTGCAGGTAACTTGGTGTAGTTAGTCATAATTTATGATCAGAAGTTATGTGGAAAAAAAAGAAAAACGTGGGATTTGCGACAGGGTTGGCGCTTAGTTGGTTCAGAAATATGCAGTGATTTAACCCCTTCATTTTCGACTGCAAAGATAGGTTTTATGGCTAATTAAACCTAATTTTGTTGTAAAAACAACACATATGTCTCAGCATAAAGAAGTAAAACGGATAACCACACACATCCTTCAGGAAATGAAAGCACGTGGGGAGAAAATCTCCATGTTAACCGCTTATGATTATTCCATGGCAACGATCCTGGATGATGCCGGATTAGACGTTTTATTGGTTGGTGATTCTGCTTCAAATGTGATGGCCGGACATGAGACCACACTGCCGATTACTTTGGACCAGATGATCTATCACGCGCAGAGTGTGGTTCGTGGTGCCAACAGGGCGTTCGTCGTGGTGGATTTACCTTTCGGCAGCTATCAGGGTAATTCCAAGGAAGCCTTGAACTCCGCGATCCGCATCATGAAAGAATCTGGTGCACATGGGGTGAAGCTTGAAGGCGGCGCTGAAGTTGTAGAATCTATTCAGCGTATCATTACTGCCGGGATCCCGGTGATGGGGCACCTGGGCTTAACGCCGCAGTCGATCTATAAGTTCGGAACTTATACCGTACGGGCTAAAGATGAAGCCGAGGCGGAGAAACTTAAAGCGGATACGCTGTTGTTACAGGAAGCAGGTTGCTTCAGTGTGGTGCTAGAGAAGATCCCTGCAAAGCTTGCAAAAGAGGTTTCTGAAAGCGTGCATATTCCGGTGATCGGGATTGGTGCTGGCCCGCATTGCGATGGTCAGGTGCTTGTGGTAAACGACATGATCGGCTTAACCAAAGGTTTCCGTCCACGTTTCCTACGCCAGTACCTAAACCTTTATGATGGTATTCTGAATGCTGCGCAGCAGTACATCAAGGATGTAAAATCAAATGATTTCCCGAACGAGAAAGAACAATACTAATCGATAAGCATGCCGATAACAGATAAAGACCTGCTCTATGAAGACAATCACCTGATCGCGATCAATAAGCGGGCAGGTGATATTGTGCAGGTGGATGAAACAGGGGATCAGCCGCTGGACGAGAAAGTTAAAGTTTACCTCGCAGCTAAATACAATAAACCAAACAGTGCTTTTCTGGGCGTGGTGCACCGGCTGGACCGTCCGGTAAGTGGGGTGATCCTGTTTGCCAAGACGAGTAAAGCGCTGGAAAGGATGAACGCCATCTTCAAAAACCGCGAGGTGAAGAAGACCTATTGGGCGGTGGTACGGAACAAGCCATCGAAGCCTTCAGGAACATTGATCAACTGGCTGGTGAAAAACACACAGAAGAATGTGGTTACCGCACACCCGAATGAAGTAGCCGGGAGCCAACGGGCGGAACTAAGCTACCGTCTGATTGCGGAGCTTGGGGGCTATTACCTGCTGGAAGTAGACCCCTTGACCGGCCGCTCCCACCAGATCCGCGTGCAGCTGGCGACCATGGGCTGCCCGATTGTGGGGGATAACAAGTACGGCTATCCCCGGGGGAGTAGAAAAGGCAGCATCTGCTTGCATGCCCGAAGGCTGCAGTTCCTGCATCCCGTTAAGAAAGAACCGGTGAACATCTTCGCCAAATTGCCTGTTGATGGCTTCTGGGAGCGCTTCGAGCAGTTTTAATCAGCTGCCAGATCACCGCTAGGGGTTAATTTCCTACTTACATGCCGATTGTTCGAGCACAACGCTGCCATCAAACTTTAGATCACCTAAAGATTTGAAGCTTGCTCTGCCGTCCTGCTCCTGCACTTCGGCAAAACCTTCTATCAGTTTACCGTTCTTTTGCAGATAGGCTACCTGACGCACCGACTGCATGCCCTCTGATTGGAAGGTATAATCAAGAAGGATGGTGTCGCCTTTTACCAGCCCGCTTACGGTACCATTATTTCTATCTTTTTCCCGCGGAATGATGTTCAGCAGACCGCTTACCTGATCTCCTTTGATGTGCAGATCCAGGTACGTACTATCCTGATTTTCATAACGCACATAGCAGGTTCTGGATTCTGCCGCGGCAGCTACCGCGGTTTCTGCAGTAATGGTGCTGTCGGCAGCTTGCTTGGTGCTGGAGTTGCCATTACATGCAGCAAGCAATGTTGCACAGGCGGCAATAAGAAAATACTTTTTCATCTGTCTGGAGTCTAGGTTTATACAAGCGTTTGAATTGCCTGTGTTCTAATCTAACGCTTAATCAATTAAAACAATCTTTATTGAGGTAAAAACATTATCTTGAAGACAAAGAAGCAGTGTATGCTTAAACAATATGTTAACACAATTGTCATATTACAGGTAAGTAAATTGTGTTAATTTCAAAATCATTCATGCTTATGAAACTGAAAGCGATCATCACACTCGGATTACTATTATCCATTGTTGTATTAATGAGTGCATTTATCCCGATGCCACAGGAAAGAATATACAAGAATCTAAAAGTGCTGCCAAAGGATATCAGCAAGGAAGACCTTGGAACAGTGATGGATGGATTTAAAACATCACTGGGTGTTAAGTGTAATTACTGCCACGCAGCGAGTGAAACGGAAAAAGGTAAACTCGATTTTGCCAGTGATGCCAAGCCGGAGAAAGAAACTGCACGTATGATGATGTTAATGACGGCCAAGATTAACAAGAAGTTTTTTCATGTAAAGGATGTAAAGAATCCCAACGCCATCCTGCCGGTAAGTTGTATCACTTGCCATAACGGCAAAGAACGTCCGGCGACCTTAGATCCTGCGACACTGAAATAGTGGGGCTGGAGGCAGCAGACGAACTTTTCTAAAACACTTTCTCCCTGGAGGTTGTTCCTTCTATAAAACGATCAACCATGAAATTAATCAGAGAAAATACAAACTTAAAGACCATTGGGCTTATCACCGGGCTTGCTGCAGGTGCGGTTGTTGCAGCCTTATTTGCGACAAAAAGTGGTTCAGAATACCGGGAACTTATTGCTAAAAGGATTAAAGGGCTGCTAAGCGAAGATGCAGTTAAAAAGCCCGTGGAAATCAAGGATCATGTGGTGGAAGATGTAAGATCACAAGTCATGGAAGCCGCAAATAAACTGGCGGGTGATGCAGAAAACGTTGATCTTACGAAAACAACCCTGAAACATACAGAGCCAAAATCAAGACAGCTTCCTATTGAATCTTAGTGAACGAACCATTTGAAAATGGAATCTAAGTGGCAGCATTAACATGTTGTCACTTTATTTTTATACAATTTGAATCTGATATTGCTACATTTAATCTTTGTAGAAAGTTTAAATGTTCGACAAGCCAAATTCAGCCCTGTATGACAATGATCTCATCGCTAAGATAGCGGATGGAGATCAGTATGCTTTTACCGCCCTGTTTGAGCAGTACCAGTCTATGGTTTACGGATATGCGCTGCACATTACACGCTCCAAGGAATATGCAGAAGAGATTGTTCAGAACATCTTTATGAACATCTGGGTCAAACGTACTCAACTTCCGGAAATTGAAAACTTAGGCGCCTACCTCAATCGCGCCACGCGCAATCAATGTTACTCTGCTTTAAGAAAGATCGCAACGGAGCGGCTCGTGGAGCTGGACCAGTCCCACCTGGAGCTCAACGACGGCAGCAATGCGGAAGATCTGGTGTTATACAATGAATCTTTCCAAATGCTGCAGCATGCGGTAGCATCACTTCCACAGCAGCGACGGCAGGTTTATGAACTTTGCCACGGACAAGGTCTGAAATATGAAGAGGTAGCACAGCAGCTGAACATTTCTCCCGGTACGGTACACAGCCACATGAAACTGGCATTGAGGACCATTCGTACGCATCTTCAAGCGCTGCACACTGCCATCTTCCTGTTCCTGATCTGCAGGTTCTAAAAAACTTTCGAAAAATCGCTTACAGCATTACCCCGATCTATTGTTTGCTGCGTCAGTAACAGTAAATAACCAAATATTTACAGGTAATGTCATCGGAATACAAACTCAGACAACTATTCGAGCGGTATGTTCATGCCGAACTCAGCGCGCCTGAATTGCATGAATTCATGTCGCTGGTGGATCAGGATGAACTTAAACCGGTGCTGAACCAGCTGATGGATGATTACCTGAAATCTAATACTTACAGCGCCAGTCTCAACGGTCAGCAAAAGGACCGGATCCTGACCAATATCTTCAATTCAGACAGGCTTCTGGAAACGGAAAAGCCGAAAGTAGCGCATGCTGTAAAGTTGTATCCCGCGCGTGGTTACTGGAAAGCCATGCTTGCCGCAGCCATGGTGATCATTATGCTGGCCATCTCCACATTTTTCATCTACCATACCAAGCAGTCCCAGCGCTTCAAGCCCTATTATGGTGCCTTGAAGCCGGGGACGAATAAAGCCTACCTCACCTTAGTCGATGGAACCAAGGTTCCACTCGATGATCATTCCAATGAAATTATTGCTGCCCAGGCTGATCTTAAGATCAGAAGAACCGCCGATGGTCAGTTGATATATGAACGGAATAGCTCTCCCGCTGGAAAGCAGCATTCTGGAACTGCCACTGCCTACAATACAATATCTACACCCGCAGGCGGGCAGTACCGGGTGCTGTTGCCAGACGGTACGCGAGTTTGGCTGAATGCAGCCTCCTCCTTGAAATACCCCATCACCCTTGCCGGGCTGAAGCAACGCAAGGTAGAGTTGCAAGGCGAAGCTTACTTTGAAGTCGCAAAGCTCCAACACACGAACATGCACATTCCCTTTATCGTGCGCAGTAAAGGGCAGGAGGTGGAAGTGCTGGGTACGCACTTCAATGTGAGAAGTTACGCAGATGAAGCACAGGTTGCAACCACCTTGCTTGAAGGTGCTGTTGTTGTACGCCGTCCGGAGGCCTTTGAAAAGTTACTCAAACCCGGCGAGCAGGCACTCACTGGCACCGGCGTAAGGGTTTCTGCGGTAGATACCAGTACTGCCGTGGCCTGGAAGAACGGGCTGTTCAAGTTCGAAACTGCGGATATCTATTCGGTGATGCAGCAATTCTCCCGCTGGTACGATATCGATGTGGCGTATGAAGGGGCAGCGCCCAAGAACCGGTTCACTGGTGAGATCTATCGCGATATGGACGCTAATGATGCCTTGAAGCTCTTAAAGCTCGCACACATCAAGTTCCGTGTAGAAGCACCGGGAAGCGGCAAAGGCAGAAAGAAAGTTATTATCTCCAACAAATAAAACAACCAAATACTAACCAAATAAACCGTATGAACATGAGAACACAGACACGATATCACCCCTGACCACATCGGGTGCTTAGAAAAAGAAGCCTGACAATGCTTGGACCCATTGCCAGGCTAAAGATCTGAGTAAACCCATTCCGATAGCGGAACATTATAATCTGACAATTATCGTTTACCCAAACCCATTCAAAAGTATGAAACCATCTCGAGCTTTCCATAAACGGAAAGGTCAAGATCGCTTCATCTCCGAAACAAACTGAAAAAGATGAAAATAAATGCTTTTCATATGGTCATGCCCTACATCAGGCTTGGCCGAAAAACCCTATTGATTATGAAATTAACCACTTTTATCCTCATGATCACGCTGGTGCATGCAAGCGCAGCTGTAGTGGGCCAAAAGATTAATATCAAGCAAAACAATAAACCGCTAGCACAAGCGCTGTCGTCCATAAAAAAGCAGACGGGTTTTGTGTTCCTGAGCAATGATTTCAATCCTGCCACGGAAAACGTAAGTGTAAATGTTCAAAACGCATCACTTGAAGAGGCATTAAGTTCCTGCCTAAATGGAAACTCCATTTCTTACAACATTGTTGGTAAAACGATTTTTCTCTCTAAAAAGCAGGGTTTTTCAAGTGTGAAGCCTGTGCAGATCGTTATTCGAGGGGTGGTCCGTGACGACAAAGGACAACCGATCCCCGGCGCAGGTGTAAAGCTGAAAGGAAGTCTTACAGCCGTAGCAACGGACGTCAATGGTAGCTTTAGTATTGCTGTGCCTGATGAGAATGCCGTACTGGTGTTTACTTACGTCGGCTTTGATGCTAAAGAAATCACCGTAGGTTCGCAGAAGACCTTTGAAGTTACGCTTGTTCCAAACGCCAATGAGCTTGAAGAAGTTGCGGTGGTGGGTTTTGGTACCCAGCGCAAGGTTTCCCTGATCGGGGCACAGTCGACGGTCTCTCCTGCTGAACTGAAGCAGCCCGTGGCCAGTGTGACGCAGTCCCTTGCAGGCCGGATCGCCGGTGTTGTGGGCGTGCAGCGTAGCGGTGAGCCTGGACGTAGCACTGCCGACATCTGGATCCGCGGTATTGCCACCTTCGGTGGTAACTCCAGTTCACCACTGATCCTGGTAGATGGGGTAGAACGTTCTATTTCCGACATTGACCCGGAAGACATCGAGTCCTTCACCGTACTTAAAGACGCCTCTGGAACTGCCGTGTATGGTGTACGTGGCGCAAACGGGGTGGTGATCGTTCGTACCAAAGTAGGTAAGGTCGGTAAGCCAAGCATCCTGTTCGACTATAACGAAGGGATAAGCACCTTTACCAGAAGACCCGAAATGGCAGACGGAATTACCTATATGAACCTGGCCAATGAAGCGACCGTGGGTCGTGGACAGGCTGCAAAATACGAAGAAGATTATATCCAGAAAACGGCTTCCGGTGTAGATCCACTGCTTTATCCAAACGTGAACTGGATGGATGAATTGTTCAAAGATTATAGCCGTAACAGACGTGCAAACCTGAATGCCAGCGGGGGTGTAGACAACGCACAGTATTATGTTTCCCTGGCCTATTACAATGAAACAGGTTTTTTGAAGACCGATGACCTCTCCCAGTACAACTCCTCGCTCGACTTCAAACGCTACAACTTCACCAGTAACCTGAACCTGAAGCTTACGCCAACTACGAAGCTCGACCTTGGACTGCAGGGTTATGCATCCACCGGCAACTATCCCGGCGAAAATACCCAGGACATCTTCCGCTCTGCACTGGATGTATCTTCCGTGGAATATCCGGTGATGTATCCCGGGAACTTTATTCCTGGAAAATCATCAAACGGTGGATTCCGAAACCCTTATGCGGATCTTACCCGCAGGGGCTACCGCACGGAATTCAGGAACCAGCTGTACAGCAACCTGCGACTGACGCAAGACCTGGGCATGCTGACCGAAGGTCTGACGGCAACGGCAATGGTCGCTTTTGACTCTTACAACTGGAACAACATCAGACGCTCCAAAAGGGAAAGCACCTACTTCCCGGAGAATGTGGAAGGCACCAATTCGCCATATCTGCCAGATGGAACACTGAACCTCCGCCAGACCTATACCAGTTCAGGAAACTACCTGAGCTTTAATCCAGACCGCGGTGGTAACCGTAAATTCTACACGGAAGCTGCGGTGAACTATGACCGTGCTTTTGGTAAACACCGTGTTGGTGCCTTAATGCTCGGCTATACCGAAGACGGCTCTAACCCTTTTGCAGGTGATTTTACCAGCTCTATCCCGGAACGTATGGTTGGTATCGCCACTAGGGCAACGTATTCCTATGACGACCGATACTTCGCTGAAATCAACTACGGTTATAACGGATCAGAGCTCTTCGCGCCGGAAAACAGGTATGGTTCGTTCCCGGCCTTCGGCCTGGGCTGGATCCCTTCCAACGAGAAGTTCTTCGAGCCTTTGAAAAAGGCAATCTCCTTCCTGAAGTTCCGCTACTCTGACGGGGTAACCGGCATCGGCAAGATCAACGGGCGCCGCTTCGCTTACCTGACCCTGGTGGCAGATAACGCACGCGGCTACCAACTCGGTAAAAACTTCAACAATACCGGTGGTATCAATGTTACCGACTATGGCGTAGCCATCAAATGGGCAGAAGCAAGAAAGCAGGATTTTGGTATGGAAATCCGTACCTTAAACGATAACCTGTACCTGATCGTAGACGTATTCAAAGAACACCGCACCGGGATCTTCCTGCAACGTCAATCTATCCCCGCTTATATCGGCCTGACCAATTCACCATATGGAAACCTGGGAGAGGTCGATAACCGTGGTTTTGATGCAACCCTAGAATACAACTTCCGCGTTGGACAGGTAGACATCGGCTTGAGAGGAAACTTCACCTACACCAAGGATAAATTGCTCAATGACGACCGTCCGAACCAGCCATATCCCTGGATGTCACACATCGGCAATAACATCCTCGCACGTTACGGCTATGTTGCGGAGAAGTTGTTTGACTCTCAGGCGGAAATAGATGCCAGTGCAACACCAGGATCAAAGCAGCTGGTTAGACCTGGAGACATCAAGTACGCCGATCTTAACGGCGATGGACTGATCAACGATTACGACAAAACCCGTATCGGCAGGGGAGATGTTCCAAACAAAGTTTTCGGCTTTGGCTTGAGTGCTTCCTACAAAGGTTTTGCACTAAGTGCATTGATGCAGGGCGTATCAGGAGCCGACATCATGCTCGGTGGTTCCGGTATTTTCCCATTCAATGGAGGTGGGGGACTCTCGAACGCTTACAGCAATGTAACGGACAGATGGACACCGGAAGCTCCAAGACAAGAAGCGTTCTATCCTCGTCTGGCCTATGGTGAAGATCAGAACTTCAACAACACTCAGGAAAGCTCCTGGTGGGTAAAAGACGTTAGTTTCCTTCGCTTAAAGAGTGCACAGTTAAGTTACAACCTGCCGAAGAACTTCTCCTCAAAATTGCGACTGAAGAATGCCGCAGTATACCTGATCGGTACAAACCTGCTAACCTTCAGTGACTTCAAACTCTGGGATCCTGAGCTAAACACAAACATTGATGGCAGAGCCAACGGATCAAAGTATCCACTTACAGCCACCTTGTCTTTAGGTCTTAACGTTAAATTCTAATCGCTACGAACATGAAAAAATATATCGCAATACTGGTAATCGCTCTCCTGACCAGTGCAACTTCCTGCAAAAAAGGCTTTTTGGATCAGGTGCCGAATGATCGCCTGACCTTAGAGGAAACCTTTGAAAACCGCGCAACCGCAGAGAAATTCCTAAACAACATCTATTCACAAATACCAGATGAGTTCGGACAGCGCAATCCGGGTGGCGACCGCAATGGCGGACTCTGGACCGGCGCTTCCGATGAAGCAGAATTCGTATGGGGCTTCGTGCAAACCAACAGCATGAACATCGGCAACTGGGACGCCAACTCCGGTTTTGTGGGCGACTTCTGGCGCAACTACTACCGTGGTATCCGCTCCGCAAGTTTCTTCATCGCCAACATTGACAAAGTTAACCAGGACATCTCTCCACAGCTTAAAGTGCAATACAAGGCAGAAGCAAAAGCGCTGCGCGCCATGTATTATTATTACCTGATCCGCCTGTACGGACCAGTTGTGATCCTGGGTGAAGACGTAATTGAACCAGATGCACCGGCAGAACAGGTCCGCATTGCCAGGAGCAGCATGGATGAGTGCGTAAGCTATATTGCTACTGAACTTGAGCAGGCCGCTGCAGACTTACCTGTCGTGCCGAGCAATGACAACAACTACGGCCGCATCACCAAAGGCATTGCACTGGCTTTCCGTGCACAGGCCTACCTGCTTGCTGCAAGTCCGCTTTACAATGGCAACACTGACCTGGCTTCGCTGGTAAATAAGGATGGTAAACAACTCGTTTCGCAGACTTACGATGTCAACAAGTGGCGTGTAGCTGCCGATGCCTACAAGGCATTTATTACCCAGTTTGTTCCGGGAACATACGACCTGTACCGGGTAAACAACGCCAGCGGTGCTTTTGACCCATACTTATCCTGCCGCAATGTATTTCTCGAAGCCTGGAACAAGGAGGTGATCTTCGCCCGCCCGGAATCATCGTTATCCTCACGCCAGTATGAAATGACACCATACCACAGCGGTAAAAACTCCGAATCCCGCGGCTCAGGCGGCTTGGCTGCAACACAAAACCAGGTGGATGCTTTCTTCACCGCCAATGGCCGCAGCATCGATGATCCGGCTTCCGGCTATCAGCCTACGGGTTTCAGCGACTTCAAAGCTCCGGGTACAGATGTCGTGACCAGCACGTACAACCAATGGGTGAACCGAGAACCCCGCTTTTATGTAAACATCACCTACAATGGAAGTGTGTGGCTTAACACCAATAACGGTACCATCATCACCGAGTTCTTTAACAACGGCAACTCAGGTAAAGCGACCGGTGGTAACGATTATACCGTAACCGGTTATGTAGTCAGAAAGGCAATGGGCCTCGGCAAATGGGATGAGAACAACCGGCCGGTTATCCTGATCCGCCTGGCAAACATCTTCCTGGATTATGCCGAAGCGTTAAATGAAGCTGAACCTGGAAATGCGGAGGTGCTCCGTTACCTGAACCTGATCCGTGAGCGCGCAGGTGTTCCACAATACGGCTCGGCCGAACTTCCGGCACCTGCTGGTGTAGATGCCATGCGTGAAGCCATCCGTAAAGAACGCCGCGCTGAACTTGCCTTTGAAAATGTTAGATTCTTCGATACCCGAAGATGGAAAATTGCCGAGCAAACCGATAATGGGCCAATCTATGGGCTCGATATCAGTAAGAACATGCCCGAATTCCTGAATGTGGTACCATTTGAAAGCAGGGTATTTACCAAAAGACATTACCTGTTCCCGATCCCATCAAACGACGTGAATGCGGACGATCTGATGGTGCAAAATCCGGGTTGGTAACTTCCTTTAAATCCGTAATTTAGCTGAAACCAATATATAATCATGAAAAAAACCGCCCTACTACTACTCTGCTGCTTCCTGTTTTTCAAAACGCAGGCACAGCATGAAGCCCCCGCTTACCCGCTACTCACCAACAACACGTACTTCAGTGTATGGTCTTTCACCGATAAACTCAATGGCTCGCCCACCCGGCACTGGAGCGGTAAAACCCATTCATTGCAGGGCACCATCAGCGTTGACGGGAAACTTTATCGCTTCATGGGGCAGGAGGTTAAACCTTATCTGCCGCTCGTATCCAGCCTGGAAGGTGAGGTGCCGAAATTCCGCTACACCCTAACGGCACCTGCCGGAAACTGGATGGATGCCACATACGATGACTCCAGTTGGAAAGAAGATGCCGCACCCTTCGGTGATGACCAAAGCTTCGCCAAAACGGAGTGGAGAAGTGATGAGATCTTCCTCCGCAAAGTGTTCGATGTGCTTGCAGTGCCATCAAAGAAGGTGTACCTGAAGATCAACCATGATGATAACATCGTGGTATTCCTGAATGGAAAAGAGATCATGCGCAAGGAAGGCTGGGTACATGAGTATGTTTATGTACCAATCCCCGAAGGCGTCCTTAAAAATGGAAAAAACCAACTGGCCATCCATGTGAAGAACACTGCTGGGGGCCGCCACATTGATGCTGACCTGGTAACCGAACCTGTACAGGATGAAAGTATCGCGCTTGCGGAGCAAACCAATGTACAGGTGGAAGCAACCCGCACCATCTACGACTTCCGCGCCGGCAATGTAAATCTGAACGTCACCTTCCTTTCTCCATTGTTGCTGAATGATGTGGAACTCACCGAAAGACCGATCAGCTACATCAACTATACCGTGAAAGCGAATGATGGTAAAACGCACCAGGTAAGGATCAATTTTACGGCATCGTCTGACCTGGCGGTAAACACCCCGGGACAAACCGTAAAAGCATGGACGCAGCAGGAAAAAGGACTTTCCTTCCTGAAAGCTGGTACTGTGGAGCAGCCGGTATTGCAAAAGAAAGGTGACGACATCCGCATTGACTGGGGTTATGTTTATGTTGCCGTCCCGCAGGACTATAAAGCAACACAGCTACTGATCAAATCCGGGCCTTCCTTAAACTTGAGCACCGAATTTGAGTTCGCAAGTGTAAATAATACCGCACAAAGCAAATACGTGATGGTAGGTTATGATGACTCAGACCCGATCCAATATTTTAAACAAAACCTCAAGCCACTCTGGAAAACCAGTGACAAAGTGACCTTTGTAGATCAGCTAGCCTTAGCCGCCGCTCAATTTCCAGACATCATGAAGCGCAGTATTGCTTTTGACAAGGACCTTGAAGCAAAAACGCTGAAGGCCGGGGGTATGGAATATGCCGAACTTTGTAAGCTCGCTTATCGTCAAAGCGTAGCCGCGCACAAGATTGTGAGATCCCCAGACGGCGAATTACTGTTCATGTCTAAGGAGAACTTCAGTAATGGCTCCATCAACACCGTAGACATTACCTATCCATCTGCACCACAATACCTGGTTTATAATCCGGAATTGTTAAAAGGTATGATGAACGGTATCTTCTACTATAGCGAAAGCGGTAGATGGAAAAAGCCCTTTCCGGCACACGATCTTGGTACCTATCCACTAGCAAATGGTCAAACCTATGGCGAAGATATGCCTGTTGAAGAAGCAGGGAACATGCTGATCCTTACTGCTGCTGTAGTCAAAGCGGATGGAGACATTGCTTACGCCAAAAAACATTGGGAAACTTTAACGACCTGGGGTAATTACCTTCTTAATGAAGGGTTTGACCCGGCAGAGCAATTGTGTACCGACGACTTCGCCGGCCACCTTGCGCACAATACCAACCTTTCGGTAAAAGCCATTGTAGCACTTGGTGCCTACGCGCAGATGGCAGAAAAGCTGGGCATGAAAGATGTTTCTGCAAAGTACAGGGCAGCAGCGCTTGAAATGGCCGACAAATGGGAGAAACTCGCAAATAGCGGCGATCACTACGCTTTGGTGTTTGATAACAAAAATACCTGGAGCCAGAAATATAATATGGTCTGGGACAAACTGCTGAAGCTTAATCTATTTCCAAAACACGTATACACTAAGGAAATCGCTTACTACCTGACCAAACAGAACACTTACGGATTGCCTTTAGACAGCCGTAAAGGCTATACCAAGTCAGACTGGATCCTTTGGACAGCAACCCTGACAGATAACCGTGCCGACTTCCTGAAGTTTGTTAAACCGGTTTACAAGTATGCCACAGAAACGCCTAGCCGTGTGCCTTTGAGCGACTGGCATGAAACAATAGACGGTAAACAAGTAGGCTTCCAGGCCAGAAGTGTGGTTGGTGGATACTTCATCAAGTTACTTGCTGACCAGTGGAGCAATAAATAATGTGTATATATCTTTTATTAGGACTACTTTTGTGCCTTAATAAAAGAATATAAAAGAACTATGTCTGCAAATAATACCAAGCCTGTTTACCCGGATTTTACAACCTTCTACGAAGAAGCGGTAAAGCCATTTAAAACAGCCAATCATGCTGCTATCCGGTTGGATAACAAACTTAAAGGCAATTCCAAAAGCTTCTTTGCATACTTCATGTATCAGGATAAAAAATGGAAAGTAGCTTCAGATACGAATATTAGTAAGCTGGATATGGCCTATGAGGCAATTAAAAATGGAACTGATCCATTTGTGATCAAGCCAACCAGGGATCATAAAGGAGAGACGCTGAACATTAAGGGACAGCCAATCCGCGATACCAGATTCTACGTGTATTCCGCCTAGATCGCTAGAATTTAGAATCATAAAAAAGGATCTGCCAGCCGAAAGCACTGACTTTCAGCGGGTAGGTCCTTTTCTTTTTCATGGTGCACATCTGCCAAAAGCAACTATATTTGCCGCCTCAATCGCAAATTGATGTACTTAAAGAAATTCTCCTTTGCCGCATTTCTGCTAACTGGCAGCGCCATGTTGGCCAATGCGCAGCACGCTCTAAAAGATAGCGTGAATCACTTGAATGAAGTTGTAGTCAATGAAAACCGGCTTAAACTTCCATTCTCCAGTCAAAACCGGAACATCTGGATCATTGACAAAGAAAAGATTAAAAGCCTGCCGGTACGATCCGTTGCGGAGCTGCTGAGCTTTGTTTCCGGTGTAGATGTACGCCAACGTGGACCAGCAGGCACTCAGGCCGACATCAGCATGGATGGCGGAACCTTCGATCAGACCTTGGTCCTGTTAAATGGGGTTAAAGTCTCCGACCCACAAACGGGACACAACATGATGAACCTGCCGATCAATATGGACGATATTGAACATATTGAAGTATTACGAGGCTCGGCATCCCGTATCTATGGTCTTAACGCCATCACAGGGGCCATCAACATCATCACTCGCACACCTGAAAAAACTGGTGCAGCACTGAATGTTTTTACCGGAAGTAGTTTCAAGAAGGATGTTTCAAATGGAGAAACCTTCGCTAATTATGGCGTAAAACTGAGTGGCGATCTTGTACTGGACAAATCCAGTCACCTGTTTTCTCTAAGTCAGGAAGCCAGCAATGGTTATCGCTACAACACCGCTTTTAACAACCAGAAGTTGTACTATCAGGGGCGTTTGAACCTTTCAGCGGCAGACCAGCTGGACCTGAATGCCGGGTACATCCACAACAACTTCGGCGCAAATGCTTTCTATTCTGCACCTGGAGATCTGGAAGCGGAAGAAACGGTGAAAACCGCACTGGCTTCTGTAGCCTACACCCGCAACATCAATCCCAACTGGACCTTTGCACCAAGGGTAAGCTATCGCTATAATATCGATGATTACTTATACATCAAACAAACGCCTGACCGGTTTCATAATCACCATGAAACCGGCGTACTGGATGTTGAATTAAACAATACCATAGAAACCGGCATTGGTACCTTCGGTTTAGGGCTGGAGCTTCGAACAGAAAACATCAACAGTACGAATCTGGGTAAACGTGACCGCACCAATAGCGGCGCATTTGCAGAGTACAAGTTTGAGCCATTGGCTGGGCTGTTAATCAACGCTGGTACTTATGTGAACTATAACTCCGACTATGGCTGGCAAGCATTCCCCGGCATAGACGCTGGTTACAATTTCTACGGCAACTGGAAGGTGTTTATGAACCTGGGCACGGGACAGCGCCTGCCAACCTACACGGATCTCTACTACAAAGGGCCTACAAACATCGGTAATGCGGACCTCGTTTCCGAGAAGTCGAAATATGTGGAGGGTGGTATTAAGTATCAGGATGCCAAATTCACCTTCAATGCCAGCTATTTCAACCGGAAGATCAGCAACTTCATCGACTGGGTAAAAGCCGTTCAAACCGATCCATGGCAGCCCCGTAACTTTAGTGATGTAACCACTAAAGGTTTCACCCTCAGCGGCGATTACCTGATGAACTTCAGTGCAAATGCCAGCTTCAACAGCTTGCGACTTGGTGCATCTTACACCAACCTCGATCCGAGTTTCAAAACCACCATTGCGGATGCCGTATTCTCAAGATATGCACTGGAAAGCCTGAGAAATCAGCTTAGCTTGACGGCAAATGCCCAAGCCTTCAACCTGCTTTCCCTGACCCTGACTTCCAGGTTCAATGAAAGAATTAA
The DNA here is from genome assembly GCF_051965375.1 of Pedobacter sp. SAFR-022. Taxonomy (NCBI): domain Bacteria; kingdom Pseudomonadati; phylum Bacteroidota; class Sphingobacteriia; order Sphingobacteriales; family Sphingobacteriaceae; genus Pedobacter; species Pedobacter sp. SAFR-022. The sequence continues at coordinate 148,918 of NZ_JBQCME010000001.1, read as the reverse complement.
TTACAAGAGCTACCAGGTGCTGGATGCACGACTTGCAGCGAATTTGAAGCGATACCAGATCTACCTCGATGGCGCAAACTTGCTGGATGTTCAGTACATCGAATCTGGCGCTGTGCCGATGCCAGGTACCTGGCTTACCCTGGGTTTCAAAGCTAAAATTTAAGACCTGCCACGCTAGAGCGTTCTACTAAGACCCTTTTATTACTAAATAGCCGTTGTTAGACGGCTATTTACGTATGTATCCGTTTATTTTACGACTAAACCTTGATGCGCTGTTCAACTTTGTTCTGGCGATTGGAAATGATCGCGATCCTTTAACTTAGAACTTCAAATCATGGACTACTCAAAAAACAGCGTACGCTTAGCAGGTTTCACAGGCACAGATCCGGTAATCGTAGATTATCCTGGCAGCAAAAGAATGGGACGGATCAGTCTAGCCGTAAATGAATCTTACAAAAACACCAGCGGAGATTTCGTAAACAAAACACAATGGTTCAACCTGGTGTTCTGGAACAGGAAAGTTGAACTTATTGAGGGCAGTATCACAAAAGGTACAGCGATTTGTATAGAAGGCAAATTAAATAACCAAACTTACACGGATAAAAAAGGAGAACAGCGCTTCAGTACCGAAATTATTGTCAATGCCATAGAGGTTATCTCAAAATGAACCGGGTGCCAATGTTGAAATTTGTCACCTAAATGCTTCATTTCTAATAGTTTTTTGGTATTGTAAATCAGTAACTTAGGTATGGACCTAATTCTTCTTCGATGAAAAAGAAACTTGTAGGCTTTTTGCTGCTTATTGCAACAGCGGCCTGTAACAGCACTGAAAAAGACATGAATAATTACAAATGGTCGGAGGCGGCTCCACCTGTAGCAGAAATGAAACCGATGCCGAGAGCGCTACACGGCGACACCGTATTCGATAACTATTACTGGATGATCGATTACTTTAAAAAAGGACCAGACAGCAATAAGGTGGTCGAATACCTTACGGCGGAAAATAAGTATCTGGACACCATGATGCGTGGTACAAAGGATCTTCAGGAATCCCTTTTTAAAGAACTTAAAGGCCGCATCAAGGAAAAGGACGAGAGTGTGCCGGCGCTAAAGAATGGGTACTACTATTATACCCGGACAGAAGAGGGCAAGCAATATTTCAAGTACTGCCGTAAAAAGGGGAGCCTGGATGCCAAAGAAGAAATATTGCTGGATATTGATGAAATGGCGAAAGGCTTAGCCTATTATTCCGCCGCTGGGTTTAGCGTAAGCCCAGATAACCGTTATCTGGCATACGGCGTTGATAAACTATCACGCCGCCAGTATACCATCTATATCAAGGATCTGCAAACCGGCGAGATCCTGAAAGATGCCATCCCAAATACGGAAGCTGACCCAACCTGGGCAGCGGACAATAAAACACTTTTCTACACCTCTAAAAACATAGAAACCCTACTAAGCGAAAAGGTGAAAAAACATAAGCTTGGAGCGGAAGCGAGCCAGGATGAAGTCGTGTATCATGAAAAGGATCCAAGTAACTACATTGGAGTTTATAAATCAAAGTCCAACCAAAAGATCTTCATTTATTCTGGCGCAACGATGTCCTCGGAAATCCGGTACATTGATGCCGCCACACCGGATCAAAGCTTTAAGCTTTTCCAACCCCGCATCAAAGATGTGCTCTATGATGTGATCGCCCTGGACGATAAGTTCTTGATACGAACTAATCTGGATGCTAAGAATTTCCGTTTAATGGAATGTGCGATGGATAATACCGGTCGCGAACACTGGAAAGAAGTCATACCGCATCGAAAAGATGTTTTGTTGCAATACGTGGATGAATTTAAAGACTTTATCGTGCTTTCCGAGCGTAAGAACGGCTTGGTACAGCTGCGCATCCAGCGGCGTGACGGCAACGAGCACGATGTAGAGTTTAAGGAGCCTGCCTACCTGCTGGAGAGTGCCGAAAACCCGGAATATGATTCCAAGACACTGCGTTTTATCTATACTTCTTTAACGACGCCTGTTTCTACGTACGACTATAACATGGAGACGAAAGCACGCAAACTGATGAAGCGGCAGGAGATCGTTGGTGGTTATGAACCAAAAGAATACACAACCGAGCGCATCTTTGCCACCGCGAAAGATGGTACCAAAGTGCCCATCGCATTGGTCTACAAAAACAGCACCAAACGCGACGGCAGGGCACCATTGCTGCTTTATGGTTATGGCTCGTATGGTGCCAACATGGACGCCGCTTTCTCCAGAAATGTGCTCAGCCTGCTTAACCGCGGCTTCATCTATGCCATTGCCAACATCCGCGGTGGGCAGGAACTCGGCCGCCAGTGGTATGAAGACGGCAAGCTGATGAAAAAACAGAACACCTTTACCGACTTCATCAGCTGCGGGGAGTATCTGATTGATCAGAAGTATACTTCCAAGGGGCATCTGTATGCCATGGGTGGCAGCGCAGGAGGACTCCTGATGGGGGCCGTCGTTAACATGGCACCCGACCTCTGGAAAGGGATCATTGCGCAGGTACCTTTCGTAGATGTGGTGAACACCATGCTGGATGAAAGTATTCCTTTAACCACGAATGAGTTTGATGAATGGGGAAATCCTAAAAAGAAGGACGCTTATGACTACATGAAAAGCTATTCTCCCTATGAAAACATTGAACCGAAGGCTTACCCAAACATGCTGGTGACCACGGGTCTGCACGACAGTCAGGTACAATACTTTGAACCTGCAAAATGGGTGGCCAAGTTGCGGGCAACCAAAACCGATCAGAATGTCCTGTTGCTCAAGACCAATATGGACTTCGGACATGGTGGTGCTTCCGGAAGGTTTGATTACCTGAAGGATGTTGCGCTCAATTACGCTTTCCTGTTTGCGCTTGAAGGGATCAATAAATAAAGATCCAATTGCTCGCTATAAAATTAGATTGCTCCTTATAAAATAAGAAAGGCTCCTGCATCATCAGGAGCCTTTTACAAACATTGCAATAACAAGCGAAGTTCAGCCTGCTTAGCGCAGCAGCTGTTTATTTATTAAATCGGTAAGCTACGCCACCATAAAAGTTCCTGGTTGCAGCGGGATTAAAATACCTGTTCCCAGCAGCATTCAGGTCATTGCCTAAACTGTATTTCTCATTAAAGAGGTTATCTACACCTGCATAGATCTCCAGGATGGCCTTGTTAAACTTCAACGTTCTCCAGCCAATCTTGCTTTGTACCAGATGATACTTATCCGCAAAAACCGAGTTTGCATCATTCAGCGGAATGCGCGACGTAAAGTTATGCTGCAAGAAGAAGTAAAATCCTTTGGGGAACTGCATGTCTACGCTACTGACGATACTTCCCTTAGGCACACCGGTAAGCCTGTTGCCAGAGTAATCTGCTGTGCGGTCCAGGTAATCTCTAAAGCGGAATTTGCTCAGTGTATAGGCGCTGCGAAGCTGCAGACCGCGTACAAAGCGGGCTTCAGCGTAAGGCAGGAGCCATGCACTCAGCGAGGTTTCCAAACCGTACTGATTGGTACCACCAGCATTGACAAAGAACTCCGTATCATCCTCATTCAATCGTCGTACGATAGCGTTGTTCAGTCGGTAGTAAAAACCGGTCAGATCAACACTTACCCGTTGATCCCTGCTGTGCAGCGTGAAACCAGTTTCGTAGTTCCAACCCGATTCGGGTTGCAGGTCTACATTGATGACCTGGTCTGAAGCCCGGATCTCCGCAATGGTTGGCGGCGAATAGCCTTTGCTTACGGAGCCCCTCCAGGCAAAATCATCATTGATCAGGTAGGAGAGTGCCACGCGCGGCATAAATTGTACATCCAGCTTATTGGTTCGCTCCGCAACTGCTACCGGGGCAAGGCTTTCATAGTCATATTTGTACAGGTTGGCACTGGCAGAAAGTTCCAGCAGCCACTTGTCCTTGAAGTCAAAATTAGCGTGTAAGAACGCGAAGTTGGATGCTGCACGGAGTTTATCTTTCGACTGCACCGCCGCGGGCGTACCATAGTTGTTGTCGTAGTTATTGATGTCCGAAGAGGTACCCGTGCTTTCAACACCCAGGTTGAAACTGTATTTCAGATCCTGGACCTCCTGCTTGTATTCTACGAAAGTGCGCAAGCCCAATGTAGATTCAAAGCGCTGTTCATAATTGGTAATGAAAGGGTTTTTGAAATCGATGTAGGCGCCATAAACGGCCGCTACATGACGGAAACCGGGGGCAAAGTTCCATTCGTTGGATATCCCGCCGAAGAGCATTTTACTGTAGATCCCTGCTTGCTGCTCCGCCGCCGAGCGGATGGCACCTGCTGCCGGTCTGGACCCACGTGGATTGGCTTCAAACTGCGCGGCATTTAAGCCACCCGGTGTCTGATAACTCAGATCTGAATAGAAGAACAGCGACTTTAGATTTGCATTGTCTGCATAACGCAGCTTCTGCGTCAGCTGCAGGTAATTGCGCTTCATGGCACTGTGATCACGATAGCCATCGCTGCGCTGGTAACCCTGGCTGATACCCAGGTCATAGTTCTTCCAGCTATTGCTTACGGAAGCGTTCTCATGAAACATGCCGAAGGATCCGCCTTCCACACGAAGGTTAGCTGCAGGTCCTGCCGATGGTGTCTCTGGATTGATCAGCACCACACCGCCCGAGTTGGCACCATAGACACTGCTTTGCGGACCTTTAAGGATCTGCAGTTGCCCCACAGCATTTACGTCCAAAGCATTCAGGTAACTGTTGCCACCGGCATCCGTTAACGGGAACTCATCGAAGTAGAGCTTTACATTACGAATCCCAAAAGGGGAGCGCAATAAACTACCACGGATGGACAAGCGGTAACTGCCGGGAGATCGTTCTTCCATCCGTACGCCAGGTGTGGTATTTACCGCCGGAATAAGCGAGATGGAAGGCTGCCTGCCAAGAATGTGCTGATCCACAACACCAATGGAGCCTGTAGCGCGTAACAGTGGTTGGGTCGAAAAATAAGGATGGATAACAACTTCTTTTAGTGTTCTGCTGCTGTCTGGATTAATTTGGGCCGCTGCACTTAAAGAAAGCAGTAATAAAATGGAGGTCGTAAATTGCTTCATTATTTCGCTGCCACCCTCCATATTGTATTACTCACATCATCTGCCACCAGGATAGCGCCGTCCTTCATCTCAGCAATGCCCACAGGTCTGCCGTACACTTCCGCTTTTTCAAGATCCGCGATGAAGCCTGTCAGGAAATCTTCCATCGGCCCTGCTTGTTCACCGTTCTTAAATGGGATAAAGGTTACTTTATAACCCGACAATGCTGACCTGTTCCAGGAACCATGCTGTCCGATGAACATACCCCCCTGGTATTTCGCAGGGAATTTTTTGCCATTATAAAATGCCAATCCAAGCGAAGCCGTATGGGATCCCACCGCAATATCCGGCACGAGTGTAGCCTTCACCAGATCTGGTCTTTTGCCAGCCATCCGCGGATCTTCATGTTGCCCGAAGTAGGCATATGGCCAGCCATAAAAGCCGCCTTTTTTCACGCTGGTCACATAATCCGGAACCAGATCATCACCCAGCTTGTCGCGCTCATTTACAGCAGTCCACAGCTTTTTCGTTCCTGGTGCCCAGGCCATACCTACAGGGTTTCTTAAGCCTGCTGCATAGATGATCTCTCCGGAACCATCGGGATTGATCTCTAATATATTGGCTCTTTTCACTTCATGTTCCATCCCGTTTTCACCAACATTACTGCCGGATCCAACACTGACATAGATCTTCGAATTGTCTTCGTTTGCAATCAGGTTCCGTGTCCAGTGATTGTTATAGCTACCCGCAGGCAGGTCAACGATCTTCTTACCTTTGCCAGTGATCTTGGTGGCCCCCGTTTTATAAGGATAGGTAACCACACCGTCTGTATTGGCTACATATAGGGTGTTGCCAATAACCAACACGCCATACGGCTGATTCAGGCCGGATAAGAACAAGCTTTGTAAATCCGGTTTTCCATCCTTGTTGCTATCGCGGTACAGGATGATGGCGTTTGCACTTTCACCGCCTTGTTCTGATTTTGCTTTACCCGATATCACATTGGCGATCTGCTCCTTGGTAGAGCGCTCGGAATTGGATAGTACGGCAAGTACGTCTCCATTGGGAAGCACATAGAGGTTACGTGGACTCTTAATGTTGCCCGCGAATTTAGTTACGGTGAAACCTGCCGGTGCCACCGGGGTCTTACCTTCCGGCCATCCGATAACTTTGCTGAAGCGGTTTTTAGAGGCTTCCGGGTTCGGTGCAGGAAGGTTTAAGGTCTGATTGGATTTGGTTTTAATCTGGTCTGTCTGCGCGACAGCGATGTTGCTGCCCGATATCGCTACCAGTCCAAGAGGTAGTAGGGCTAAGGCCTTGGAGATATTTTTCATTTATGTTCGTTTCAAATAAAACAAGCTCTAAATCCAGATGTTTTCGAGCCCGGCAAAACAGCGCATTTAGATGCGCAGTTGGTTTTCAGATCGAAGCAGGAAATTACGCGTTGATAGCAGCCTGCACGGCCTGGCCCCCGCTCACATCTGGATCTGTCGATGGCAAAAAAAAGCCGTTCCTGGTTAAAGAAACGGCTTTAATGTATTTAAAAGAAGGACTAGCCTAATTTTGCTTTTAAGTTTTCGTCGATAGCAGCTAAGAACTCCTCCGTGTATAAGTAGTCTTTACCATGCTCAACTTTGTTACCGTGGATACAAACCGCTAAATCTTTAGTCATTTTTCCACTTTCTACAGTTTCGATACAAACCTGCTCTAAAGTATGGCAGAAGTTGATCAACTCTTGGTTGCCATCCAACTGGCCACGGAATTCTAAACCTCTTGTCCAGGCGAAGATCGACGCGATTGGGTTGGTAGAAGTTGGTTTTCCAGCCTGGTGATCACGGTAGTGACGGGTAACTGTACCGTGAGCTGCTTCAGCTTCCATGGTTTTTCCATCTGGTGTAACCAATGTAGAGGTCATTAAACCTAATGAACCAAATCCTTGTGCTACGGTATCAGACTGAACGTCACCATCATAGTTTTTACAAGCCCAAACAAAGTTACCGTTCCACTTCAATGCAGAAGCAACCATGTCATCAATTAAGCGGTGCTCATAAGTGATACCAGCTTCATCAAATTTTTGCTTGTAGTCATTCTGATATATCTCTTCGAAGATATCTTTGAAGCGACCATCGTATTTTTTAAGAATGGTATTTTTAGTAGAAAGATATAAAGGCCATTTTTTCATCAATGCCTGGTTGAAACAAGCATGAGCGAAACCACGGATACTTTCATCTGTATTGTACATTGCTAAAGCAACACCATCACCTTTAAAGTTGTAAACGTCGAACGACTGTACTTCGCCACCATCTTCAGGAGTGAAAGTCAGGGTTAACTTACCTTTACCTTTAGTTACTAGATCCGTTGCACGGTATTGATCACCAAAAGCGTGACGACCAATGCAAATAGGAGCGGTCCAGTTTGGAACCAAACGCGGAACATTGCTCATTACAATTGGCTCACGGAAAACAGTACCATCAAGAATATTACGGATGGTTCCGTTTGGTGATTTCCACATTTGCTTTAAGCCGAATTCTTCCACACGTTGCTCATCAGGTGTGATGGTTGCACACTTAATACCTACACCATATTTTTTAATGGCTTCTGCAGCATCAACGGTTACCTGATCATCTGTTTGATCGCGGTATTCTACACCTAAGTCGTAGTATTTAATATCTAGATCTAAGTAAGGTAAGATCAGTTTATCTTTGATAAATTTCCAGATGATGCGGGTCATCTCATCACCATCAAGCTCTACAACCGGCTGGGTTACTTTAATTTTTTGTACAGACATATACGGGTTCAATTTTAAGTTCGATAGATTTTACAAAGATATAAATCTAAAAACAATTAAAGATTTGAGCAGGTTATTATGATAAAAACCTGAGATATGAACACAAATGAAGAAAATATTCCCGGAAGTGATTTAAGCTCTAAAGATAAATTACACCTTTCAGATCTGGGTGAAGTAAAAGACTTTGAAAACCTGGCTTACGATAAAGACGCCAACAGCTTTACACTGGATGTAAAAGGTGATGATGATGAATATGATCATCCGCTACCTTATGATACCAGCGCGCCAACGGGCGAAGATTTCAATTCCACTTACGATGAGGCTAACCCGCACATTGGCGATGAATATGCGGCAAAAGATGAGCGCCTTGAAGGTGCCTTAGATGATCTTGGTATGCGCATCGATGATGGTGATATTGTGGAGCTTGATCCTGAAGACGAGTTCTTATCGAAAACCCCTGAAGATGACCGTCCGGATCTGGATGAAGAAGGTTACCCCATAAATGATGCCCCTCCAATGCCCTAAGGGCTAAGGATTGATATCCAGGTTAAAGCGCCTGCGCATTTCTTCCAGTTTCGGGTTTTTGCCAAGCAGGTATTGGTATTTCTCGGTACTGGTGTATAAGCGGTTCTGAATTTTCCGTTCCACCTTTTCGGTAACGATGGTCAGATCAAAGTTCTTTAACCTGGATCTTAAAAAGTTTAAAAACTCCACCATTTCACTTTGCAGGATGCTTTCCTGCGCACTATTTTCTATAGCGACCTTAATCTGTGTAGGGCTCTCCAGCTTCGGTGGATTACTTTTCAGGATCGTGAAGAAATTGATCTTATGTGCATCAAAAGCCTTTTTGGTGTATTCCTCCCATAATGCTAAGAGCTGTTCATAGCTGAAAGCTTCCTTATCGTCACCAACAATATATTTCGGCTCCTTATCATCCACGCCAGCAGCAAGGTTTTCCAATGCCGTTAATGAAGGGATCAGCGTGCCCCCAGAACCTATATTGCCATTCAGCTTGATGGACATGCTGCCGCTTTCCGGTTTTAGCTTAATCGGTGTTTCTGGCACCGCTGCAATAGCAGGAATTGCCGCTGTTGATTGGGGCTTATCTGTCGCCGGCTTTGCTACGGGCTCAGGTTCTTTAAAGGTCTGAGCTACTGGCTTTTGATCGTTGCTGTAAGCCTTTTCAACTGCAACGCTGGTCGGCGTTGGCGGCGTTACATTAGTTTTTTTTTTAAGCTGATCTGTGTCAGTTAACGCTTCAGTACCATTTTTCGGCATTTGGGCCAGTTGCAGTACGGATGGGATGTGACACATTTTGATCAGGGCCAGCTCGACCTGCAGTCGTTGATTCTTGCTGTTCTTATAGCTGAGGTCACATTGATTGGCCAGGTTCAAACTGGTAAGAATGAAAGATACCTGGATCTGTTGACTTTGACTTAGATATTTCTGTTTAATGTTTTCACTTACTTCCAGCAATTTAACTGTCATTGGGTCTTTAGCCACAAGCAGATTTCTTAAATGCGTTGCCAGTCCGTTAATGAAATTATTTCCATCGAACCCATTGTTCAGGATTTCATCGAAAAGCACTAGTGCATTGCTCACGTCGGCATTGATCAGGTAATCCGTTAAGCGGAAATAATAGTCATAATCCAGAATGTTGAGGTTATCAATAACCGATTTATAGGTCAGGTTCTTGTTGGTATAACTAACAATCTGGTCGAACATGGATAGTGCATCACGCAAACCGCCGTCGGCTTTCTGCGCAATAATATGCAGTCCGTCTGCTTCAACGTTAATCTGTTCGCGTTGCGCGATCTTATTCAATAAACCCGCAATATCATCTACCTGGATCCGGTTGAAATCGAAGATCTGACAACGGGAAAGGATGGTCGGCAGGATCTTATGCTTTTCTGTTGTAGCCAGAATGAAAATCGCATAGGAAGGTGGTTCTTCCAGGGTTTTCAGGAATGCGTTGAAGGCGTTTGCCGAAAGCATGTGCACCTCATCAATGATGTAGATCTTATACTTGCCGGCTTGCGGTGGAATACGAACCTGTTCAATTAAACTTCTGATATCATCTACCGAGTTATTTGAAGCAGCATCGAGTTCATGGAAGTTAAAAGAATGTCCGGTTTGAAAAGAAACGCAGGACTCACAAACACCACAGGCCTCCTGATCGGGGGTGATATTGGTGCAGTTGATGGTTTTTGCCAGGATCCTTGCGCAGGTTGTTTTTCCGACACCACGGGGACCGCAGAAAAGAAAAGCCTGGGCAAGCTGGTTATTCTTGATGGCATTTTTCAGCGTACCGGTAATATGGTTTTGTCCAACTACGGTTTCGAAAGTAGCTGGGCGATATTTACGGGCAGAAACAATGAAATTTTCCATCGCCACGAAATTAGATAATTTTTGCGTGCCATAGGGAATATGTTGGAAAATAATGCCAGCAGCAAACGTTTCCAAGCCCAGCTGCGCTGTAGCTGCGACATGGTTGAGCCCTGGTCAAGCCGGGGTCCAGCCGCCTATAGCCGGCTCAAGGGCGGGTCAATGCCGGGATAAGGGCGGCTTGAGGGCGGGTCGACCCCAAAGCTGTCTTATCCTTGCCTTCTCCTAGTATAGCTGTACGTGTTTAGCGGTTAATTCTAAACTGCTTATACACTTGGAGTTGTTATTCCGGTTTGAGTTATTCACGCTGTATTTTCACTTAATTGCGACATTTGCGCTTTAGATCCACCCTTCAGGCATGAAACAAAGATTCAGACGGCGGTATCGTACCGCGAAATACATATTTTACAAAGAAACCCTGATCGACTACCGCGAACATTTCTGGACCTTCCTGGGCTCTTTTGTTGGTATTGCGCTCATTGGGTTCATCCATAGCGAGTACCTCACCGTTCACGACAACCTGTTTATCATTGGTTCCTTTGGCGCCAGTTCCGTGCTGATCTATGGAATCATCAACAGTCCGCTGGCGCAACCCAGAAATCTTATTGGTGGCCATGTGGTCTGTGCCTTTGTAGGCGTTTGCGTGTACAAGCTCATTCCAAACGAGCTCTGGCTGAGCTCCGCTTTGTCGGTATCACTGTCCATTGTTGCCATGCAGATCACCAAAACTTTGCATCCGCCGGGTGGCGCAACCGCATTGATCGCGAATATTGGTTCAGAAAAAATACATGCTTTAGGCTTTATGTATGTGTTCAGTCCGGTACTAACCGGCGTCTTGATCCTGCTGCTGGTGGCCATAGTGTTCAACAATGCGACCCCACACCGGAAGTATCCGCACAACAAACACTGGTACAAGCTTTGGAAGCGAAGCTACCGCGGAAAACGTACCAGGAATCCAAAATAGGTTACTGGACTCAGAATAATTTATTCGTACTTTGCTCGAAAGACGCTCACATGTTTAAATCAATCCTATTAACGCTGCTGTGCTTCCTTTGCCTGGATGCCGCCTATGCCCAAAACAGTTCGAAAACAGATAGCTTATATCAAGCAGCCTTACACTGCTACGAGCAGCAAGACAAAGCTCAAGCAATGCAACTTTTCCAGCAAGTGCTACAGTTCAACCCGCTGCATAAAGATGCGTTGTTCAATTTCGGCGTGGTAAATTACGAACTTGGAAATCAAAATAAAGCTTTTGAAATTTTTCAGCAGGGCGTTAAACTGCATGACCGAAATGCTGCTGAACTACTTAAAGAACTCGGGCAACCTATTGCTTATGCAGATACGATGTATTTGGATGATGTAGATACCTTACCAAAGGTTTTGACCAGTAAAGGGCCAGAAGATCTGTTTAGATCAGCTGGGGCGCTAAGTTTTGTTTTACAGGACCAGATCGCTAAAGAAATTATGCAGTCGACTGAAATTCAAAAGCGGCTTGGCAAGAGCAGGAAGCTTTTTGTGACATTAATGTTTTTGGATAACGGTCGCTTAACAGGGGATGTAATTCTCAGTAATGAAGGCCAGGGTCAACATGTTAACATGGTCTTTGAAGGCATTCAGCTATTGCCAGCCAAATATCAGGGAAAGGCAGTTTCTGTATGGGGATTGAATGTTCCTATCTCATTGAATAAAGATTAATTTGTGCCTTAATGCAGACAGAAATGTCTATAAATGGGAACACCTATTTCACAGTTTTTTGCACGGTTTCGAATGTTTATGAATTGTTAAGATTCCCTGTCAGGCACTAAGCAGACTTACTCTTTTAACATCATTATTTTCTGTTCCGGTAGTTTTTGGTTTGCTTCTTGTAAATCCAGCAGTACAAACATCTACTAAATTTTTGAACTTAAAATTTGAAGCTATGAAAAGAACATCAATCTTAAAAAATGTATTAGCGGGGACGTCATTGTTGTTATTTGCGACTTTAATTACATCTTGTAAGAAGGATGACGTTGATGAGGTTGGATCAGCCAATGTGATTGTGGTGAATGCATCAACCGGGTCTTCAGCGCAAACTTTCCAGCTTGCAGGGAATACCGTAAGATCAGGATTAACCTTCGGACAAAATACAGAGTACATCGCGACGAACTCTGGCAATAACCTGCGCGCCATTTTTAAAAATGACGGCTCTGATACTGAATACGCATCTGAGGAGATCGATCTGGTTAACGGCAGAAACTACAGTGTGTTTTTAGCCGGCGACGGTCAGAATGCAAGGGTTAGGGCTTTTGAGGACAACCTGGCTGCGCCAACCAGCGGACAAGCTAAAGTACGATTTGTGCACTTGAGCGATGCTGCACCGGCAAATGTGGATATCCGCCGGGCAAATGGTGACAACCTGGTTGTAAATCTTGAACATGATAAAGCGAGCGATTGGGTAACTGTCGGTCCAGGAGTATTGTCTTTACAGGTATTTGCAGCTGGGCAAACCACAAATCTGGGCAACTTTGATCTGAGTGCATTTGCACCGGATAAGATCTACACCGTTTACGTTGCCGGATCGAATGCTGACGACATCAGTGTTCATCAGATCAGCCATAACTAAAGCATGCGCTCTTAAAAGAAAAGCCGCGGGCACAGCCTTTGCGGCTTTTTTTACGCCTGGAATTTCCATTATCTTTATGTAGTAAATTTCTTAGCATGATAACCCAGAAGTGTGTATATGGCCTTGCTTTCCTATTGACGCTATGTACCTCTTGTGCGAAGAATAATCCTCAGACAAATCACCGCTTAAATATCCGCAATGCCAGGGAACTTCAGGAGTTCTTCCGGTATTCAGGGGAAGACCGGCCGATCATTAGTGGGCACCGGGGTGGTATGATGAAGGGTTATCCTGAAAATTCTATTGCCCTTTTTGAAAACACGCTGCGTTATACGCCGGCCATATACGAAGTGGATCCGCGGCTCACTAAAGACAGCGTTGTGGTACTCCTGCACGATGAAACACTCGAGCGGACAACGACAGGTACCGGGCGCGTCTCTGATTATACCTATGAAGGGCTCAAACAGCTGAAGCTGATTGATATTGAAGGCAAGCTTACCGCCTACCGGATACCTACACTTGTGGAAGCACTGGAATGGAGTAGAGGGAAGACGGTGCTCAACCTGGACAAAAAGGATGTGCCGCTTGCTATGACCGCGAAGATTTTAAGGGAATGTGGTAATGAAGCCGTTCTGGTAAGTGTTGCTAACCCCAAAGAAGCTATGTTTTACTACAATGATAACCCGGAAAGGATGATGACCGCTCATATCAATTCCAAAGCCGTATTCGATGCCTATGTGGCCGCTGGAATTCCATGGAAGAATATCGTAGCCTATGTAGGGCCGCTAAATAAAGCGGAAAATAGGAAGTTATACGAGTTGCTGCATGCGGAAGGGGTGATGTGTATGATATCGGCTGCTTCTTCTTACGACAGGCTGCGCGAACCGGCAAGGCGTGCGGCCAATTACAGGGATGCTTTCTCGCAAGGGATCGATATCCTGGAAACCGATTATCCGGTCGCAGTTGCCGAGGCGATTAAACCGCTCGTGCCTACATCGAGCATTCAGCAGAAATATATCATGATCATGCAGGATTAGTGTGATGCGCAAACGTCCAGAGCTGTATTAAAAATATTACGCCGGAATGGGCTATCTGCTTAAGCATCTGTGGAAATAGTTGTATCTTGAAGCATCAGTTTTTAACAGCTCAACATATGAAAAGTAACCGTATGCTCCTTGCTATCCCCATTCTTGCATTATTAAGTGTATCAGCGCATGCTGCACAAAGCACTGGCTCCACAAACATTCTGGTTAATGTTGCGGAGGATCCCCAGCCCCTGATTAAATCTTTCGCAAGAGATTCCACAAAGTATTCTGCGGACAGGAAGGTTGTATCGCTTTTTGGTGATGCAAAGATTATGTCGAAAGATGTTGCCGTGATTGCAGATGAGATCGTTTATGATGCCACAGCGCAGACTTTGAAAATTAAGAATCTTCAATCGCTTATGGTTAGGAGTAAGGAGCATAAAGGAAAATTTGATGGCTCATCGCTAACGTTAAAGCTAACGGACGCCGGGTACGAAGTTGTTAAATGATGTTTAATAATGTTTTCAATTGCCCTACAATTTCGCTGCCCTTACTTTAGTGTTAACAGAACTGTTAACACCCGTCCTAAATGAGATTACCTAAATTGTGGATACTTGCGGCTTTTGCTTTGTTGCTGAGCCATTCCAATAGCTATGCGCAGCAACAGGATGCCGGCATCCTCGAGGCGTTAAATCGTGTGATCAGGCCAGTTGAGACGCTTGAGCCTGAGGGTAGCTTTTCAGACTTGAACTTTTTGGATGAAGTCATCGCTTCAAAAAATGTAATTGGATTAGGGGAGGTGACGCATGGTACCGCGGAAGTGTTCAGGTACAAGGACAGGCTGATCCGTTATTTGGTAACGAAGCATAGTTTCAAAGCGATCGGTTTTGAAAGCGACTTTATAGCCGTTGAACACCTGGATAATTACATTAATCATGTCGCGGATACCATCAAGGTTGCTGGCGGCTTTCCTTTGAATGATCATACCAGGGTTATGTTGTCCTGGCTCAGAAGCTATAACATGGATAAGTCTGCCGCTGACCGCGTTCATCTTTATGGATTGGAGTTGCGAGGGTTTTATAGCATTTCCGCAAGGATATTGGCTGCAGCACCTGATCTTTCAGCTGCGGACAAACAGATCCTTCAGAAGTTTGCGCGTACGGATTATTACGCATTGACAAAAAGCGACATTTCAAAGTTAAAAGCATCCTTTCCATCCTTGCGGGCAGAGCAGCGCTTGAATTTAGTTTCCCCAGCGGTGTTTAGCCATTACCTGGATATGCTATCAGATGCAATAGAGCACTTTGGTACAACATACGCAGGTGTTCGTGATGAAGCGATGGCGCGAAATGCCAACTGGATGCTTGAGCAAACAAAGAACAAAAAGTTGATTGTTTGGGCACATAACGGCCATGTTTCCAAAGCGCCGCTGTTCCGCATCAAGAAAATGGGACAATATCTGGCGGAAGCACATGATTACTATGTTGTGGCTACGGACTTTAGTGCGGGTGATGTGCTGGTTAGCGTAAAGGATCAAGGGAGAAATAAGCTTCAAGCTGTTCATTATCCAAAGCCAGACTCCCGAAAGATCTACGAGTATTATTTTGAACAACTGAGGTATGAAAACTTCTTTCTGAATCTAAACGCCAGGGAGCAGATGCCAGCCTTAAAGACATTCTTTGAACAGCCCTTAAATATGCGTATGATTGGTTCAACAGCCACACCAGCTTATGTGAAATTGGCAATGGCAAAGCATTTTGATCTGATTGTATTTATAAAAAAGAGTACCGCGAGTTAGCTGCGGTGAATATTGTAGTTTAAAATTTGAATAACACCTGTATGAATCAAGCTGCGCTTCTTTCCGATGCCGATACTTCATCAACGTCCATTAATGACCAATCTGTTCAGGTCAAGGATCACAAAGTAGAATATCTTTCTTCCTTAACCGCATTGCGTGGCATCGCGGCATTGCTGGTGGCGGTGTTTCACTTTGAAATGGCTGCAGCCCGCTTTGTTCCCGCTGCGCAGTCTATGTTCTTTGAAAAATGCTACCTTATGGTTGACTTGTTTTTCATCATGAGCGGATTTATCATGCTGCATGTGTACAGCAAGGATTTTGATGAACGTATTCAAGGTGAGTCTTTGAAGAAGTTTTTTATAGCTCGTTTTGCAAGGGTATATCCATTGCATCTGTTTTCAACGTTACTGCTGGTGGTGATTGTTCGATATCTAACCGACTGGGGCAATCCACCGATCCTTTTGGAACAACCATCCGACATTTTACCGAACATCCTGCTGCTGCATTCCTTTGGATTTACCAAGATCTATTCCTGGAACATTCCCTCCTGGAGCATCAGCGCCGAATATGCCGCCTACCTGTTATTTCCTTTCCTTGCACTGTTTCTGAATAGGAAGCGCTTGATTGCCGTGCTGTTGTTGGCAGTGTTTGTTGTTGCAGCCTACTATTCGATCATGTATGTACTGCCACGGAAAAACCCGATAAACCCCGCCATTCCGGTGCCGCACAATCTGAATACCACGTTTGATTATGGCTATATCCGCGGCATTGCGGGTTTCGTTACCGGCATGCTCGTATATCTGGTTTACGGATTGCAGTCCTTCAAGAGAGCCTTTTCTGGTGATTTTGTTTCCATATTACTGATGCTTGGCATTGGTCTTTCGCTGCATTATGCCTTAAATGACGGTGTTACCGTGTCACTTTTTGCGCTGCTCGTGCTCAGCATCGCTGCAAATACTGGAAAGATAGCAACCTTGTTTAATAGCCGGGTGATGCAGTTCTTAGGTGATATTTCTTATTCCATTTATCTGATGCAGATCTTTTTACAGGAGCCCTTTTCGCATGGCTATCAGCTTCCCGGAACGGTAGGTGTAGGTCGTGGAAGACAGAACATTGAACTTTTCAGCGGCATATTTTATTGCTTGATTTATCTGGTGCTGCTGATAGTGATTTCTTACATCTCTTACCGTTGGCTTGAGCGCCCTTGTCGTAGATTCATCAATCATGCCTGGGGTAAATAATTCAGCCTTAGCCTGTTGTGTGCGGCTAGGCTGCTGTTGGCTTTGCTTCCCCGAACTGTGCATTGATCAGTGGTGTTTTTGGTGCCAGGAAAAATCCCGTAAGGCTCGCAAACATAATCGGTACAAAGTAATGGAAGCCAGTCATGGTAGCTAGCAATACAATGACGCTGATCGGCGTGCGGGTTACGCAGGCATTGATTGCGGCAATGCAGCAAACCATCATCAAAGCGATATTCTGATCCGGGAAGAACCGGTGCAGGATCAACCCAAGTGTGGTGCCAACGAAAAACAATGGAATGATAAATCCACCACGCCAGCCCGAAGTCATGGTAATGGAAATGGCAAGCAATTTTCCCAGAATGATTGCGAAAAGCATGGTCAGGCTCAGGTCAGAGACCAGAAGTTCTGATATTTCATCATGACCGAAATAGCGCGTGATCGGCAACTGATAGCCAATGATGCCTAGGATTAGTCCGCCGATGGCCAGCTTAATGTAAATGGGAACAGGAAAGCTCTTGAAAACGGATTTGAACTGTTTTACCATATAGATAAATAGCCAACCTACTGCGGTGGCAATCATGGCGTAGGCAACAGCATACATCAGGTCGGATAGGTTCGTTTCCACGTAGGGAGGGAAGTTCCAGGTCGGTCCGATGGGGGTACCGGTGATCAGCAGGAAGACAACGAAACTTGCGCAGCTGGCGACAATGGCTGGGATCATCGCTTGATAGTATTGGCTGACGTGTTTATGATGCAGGATTTCGATGGCAAAAAGACTTCCGCCGAGTGGCGAACCGAAGAGCGCAGTAAATGCTGCAGCCATACCGGCGATGGTCAGGGAACGCATATCTTCACCTTTCATCTTGAATTTCCGCGCTACCCAGGTGCCGATGGAACCGGAGACTTGCACCAAAGGTGCTTCGGGACCTAAACTTCCTCCGCTGGAAATACAAAGCAGGGAAGACATGATCATGGAAGGATTGTTCTTCGCGTTCAGCTGTCCGCCTTTGAAGCGGATGTTGTCCACAATCAGATCGATCTCACCGGGGTCGCCAAGCTTTTTAATTACAATACCGGCGAGTAGTCCCGCCAGGGTCATCAAGGGAATGATCCAGAGGCCTTCAACTTTTGATAACAGGTGAATCATTTCTTCGAGCACGAGCCAGTAAGCGCCTGCAGTGACGCCGCCTAGCGCACCAAGCAGGATCCAGAGCCAGAACATCCGACTGAAAACGAAGGGATTAAAGCTGAGGGTATGATTTGCTTTCTGCTTAAGTGCGACGATTTTTCTTTTGTTGCTGTATTCCATAAGCTTGATTGTGCCGCAAAACTACGGGTAAATTTAGGGAAGCACTAATTTTTAAAGCAACAAGGTGATTATCATATACATAAATGCAGTCTGACAGTTTGTTTAAAAGAATATTATTCTTAAGTTTGCATCCCCGTAGTCGATGCGGGATAAACTAAATAATTAAATAACAATGAATCAGTACGAAACTGTTATCGTTCTAACCCCGTTGTTGTCAGAAGAAGTAGCTAAAGAAGCAATTGCGAAATTTAGCAAAATCATCGCTGACAGCGGAGCCGAGATTATCCAAGAGGATAGTTGGGGTTTGAGAAAATTAGCGTATCCGATTGCAAAAAAAGCAAGCGGACATTTCCACCTAACGGAGTACAAAGCGTCAGGTGAATTAATTAACAAATTGGAATTAGAACTAAAACGCGATGAGCGTGTTCTACGTTTCTTAACCGTTAGATTGGACCGTCACGCGGTTGCATACAACGAGAAGAAACGCAGTGGTGCTTTTAACAAAAAACCTAAACAGGAGGCTGCAGTATAATGGCGAAAGATCAAAAAATACAGTATGTTACCGCTCCTAAAGTGGACGATAACAGAAAGAAATATTGCCGTTTCAAAAAGAATGGTATTAAATATATTGATTACAAAGACGCAAACTTCTTGTTGAAATTCATCAATGACCAAGGTAAAATTTTACCACGCCGTTTAACCGGTACTTCATTGAAATTCCAACGTAAAGTGGCTCAGGCGGTAAAACGTTCTCGTCACATTGGTTTGTTACCTTTCGTTGCTGACCAATTAAAATAAGCGCTGAACATGGAAATTATTTTAAAACAAGATATCAAATCCCTAGGGGAGAAAGATGATATCGTGAATGTAAAGCCAGGTTTTGGTCGTAACTACTTAATTCCTCAAGGATTTGCTCAATTGGCTACACCTTCTGCGAAAAAAGTATTGGCTGAAAACTTGAAACAAGCTGCTTTCAAACAAGATAAAATTAAGAAAGATGCTGAAGAGATCGCTACACGTTTAACTGATGTTAAATTGTCTATCGGTGCTAAAGCTGGTGAGTCTGGTAAAATCTTTGGTGCAGTTAACACCATTATGATTGCTGACGCATTGAAACAACAAGGTTTTGATGTTGACCGTCGCCGTATTACTTTTGAAACTGAACCTAAATTTGTTGGTGACTATGTTGCTAACTTAAACTTACACAAAGAAGTGAAAGTTAAAGTTCCTTTCGCAGTAGTAGCGGAGTAATCTTTATTACAAGATAAGAAAAAGCGTTCCGGATTCCGGGACGCTTTTTTTATGGGTATTGTGAAGTCGACAATTGCAAATTCAGTTGCTGTTTTAGGCCGCGAAGTTGGTTATCGTTAAAGTGATGTCAGCAAAATCTCCACCTTCATCCGTATTGCGAACATGGATTGGCTGGGTTATAATGCCATCACGAATTACGGTAAGTGATATGTCGAAAGTGCCGTCAAGATCATCTGTTTCTTCGCTGGTACCCTCGAACAGTTTAACTTTCCCGGTAACAAATACATCTCCTTCAACAGTAGCTATACAATCGACGGTTAACTCCACACGCATTTCGCCTCCTGCTTTTCCTACAAGAGAAATTAGGCCCATTGCAAGCTTGTTTGTAATATAAACCTGGCCTTGACCATTTTGCGAACCGTGTTCATTACTGCCAAATGTCTCATCATCGGTTAATTCCATGTGCGCTGAAACGGTTACTAGTCTGCGAATCACAGGAACATTATCGTTGTCAAGGCCTTGTGGTTTAATTCCTCCATTGTTACCTGAGCTAAAGTCCATCGTGCAGTTTGCTACTGAGGCGCCGGATGCAGGAGACCAAGCAATTTGGCCATGCTGGAAATTGTTAAACCTTCCTGAATTTACACCCAGATCGAGTTCATCAGTAACCGGATAACCGAGATAACTTCTTTCAAACCCGAGATCAGACCAGTGGCGCAGAATCTCGCCGTGGATTTCATGTGCATCAGTTTCAGGCGTCCAATAAATCATTCCACCTTCAAAACGACTGTAACGGCCTATGCCATCAGGTGTTCCTCGCTCATCATGCACTGGATAGCCAAGAAAAGATCGTTCATAGCCCATTGATGCCCATTTCTCTAATATTCTTCCATGCACCTCATTGGCTCCGGTCTTGGGTGTATAGTAAATCATCCCACCGGCGTAGCGTTGATAGTACCCTGTTCCATCAGGACACTTTCCTAGGTTTTCTACAGTGGGTCCCAATAGACCAGTATGGCCACCAAGCTCAGCATGTTTGGCAGCTATGGCTTTCTTAGCAGTGTACTCCAGCGAGAAGTACACGTTATTGATTAAGTCGATAAAAGGAGCACGAAGCTTTACTCTTAATTTGTCTGTTGTTAATTGTGGATTTGGCATTGCTTTGTTATTTAAAAGGTTAGAAATTATTTAACCGCTATTATGAAACGGATGCGGCTTGTTCCGGTTCCAGAGTTTAAAGCATTATACTACCATAGGCTAATCATTTACGTGCTGGTCATCTTCGCCATTATCTTATTAGTCGGAATAAGGAAAAGGAATGGAAACAAAAACATGAAAATAAATTAGCCAATAAGAACCTGTTGATTATAAAGTTATTATGCTTTATTTTTCGTTGAGGTTTGGGTGGAAATTCTTAAATTCAATTCTAATTGATGTACTGGAACATGAAGCTCACTTTGAAGAGGCATACAGAAGATTCTAGGTTGATCATGGGGATTTCAGGAGATCATGATCGACCACAACTTTGGGAAAACAAGTTATACTTAAAATATCGCTACTTGATTAAAGACGCAGCATGGCGGCATAAGTTGACTGAAGATGATGCATCGATGGCCTATTCAGATACCATCCTTTCAATCATCAAGCAAGTCAGGACCAGGCATTTTGAAGAAAAGTCATCGCTGAAAACATATATAAACAAGATTTATCAAAATAAATGTATAGACAGAATCAGAGCAGGTCAAACTAACAAAGAGCGTGGCCGCCAATTAGAGTCGCTTGAAGATTACCTGGATGTTGTCCCTGCAAATGCACGAGATATCATTCAGCACTTAAGTGAAAAGTATGAGGTAGCAAGACTACAGGAACGAATCTCGCGAATGGATGCAAAATGTAAGCAGATTCTAATGGCTTGGGGCGAAGGGTACCACGACCAGGAGATTGCAGCTGATCTTGGATATTTATCTTCAGCAGTCGCAAAAACGTCCCGACTGCGATGCTTGAGTAAGTTGAAGAAAATGTACAACATCGCAGATGTAGCAGGAAGTTTAACTAAAGAATAGTCATGGACGAACGTATTGAGCGGTATCTAGAATCAACGCTAACAGCTTCGGAAAAGCAGGATTTTGAACATGCTTTGCATACAGATCCTACGCTCTCTGAGGATTTGGCTTTTTACATCAAAGCCAAACTCGCACTGCGGGATGCTTCCAGGCGGTCGGAATTGTCGAGAAAACATCAAGAATGGGAGTCTTTAGGATCGGCTAGTGAAAGGGGGATGTTTGAGTCAAACTGGTTAGCCATAGCAGCTGTATTCGTGCTAGTACTTGGATTGTTGCTTTTCTTTAATCCCTTTCACCAATCACCCGAAGACCGGGCCAGGCGTTATGTTTCAAAAGATCTGAAGATTTTGCCTTTACAGTTGAGTTCAACAACAGATACCTTGCAGCTTGCGTTAGCAAAATATAATCAAGGAAATTATGATGACGCTATACGGATGGCATTGCCATTACTTCAGAAAAATCAAAATGATGTGGAAGCACTAGAGGTAATCGGCCTTGCATCTCTACAGAAACAAGATTATGAAAAAGCACTTCATTATTTTCGCAGGATTAGCATTCAAAAGACGCTGTATACTAATCCGGGACACTTTTACGAAGCGCTTACCTTTTTAAACCGGAATGTTAAAACGGATAAGGTTCGAGCAATTGAATTGTTAAGAGATATCGTGCGCAATGATGAAGCGGGAAAAGCAGCGGCACTGAAGCTTTTAAACGAAAAACCAGATTAAACCAAAGTTATGGCAAATACACTAGTATCAAAAAATTTCCTCGCAGGAAAAAGAGGAGAGTTTTGGATGAAAAATCAGATAATACTCCATTATCCTCAGCCTGTAAAAAGTCAGGAGGTCTTCGCCCAGGTGAAGGCATTGGGTGCAGAAAGAATCGATGTTGGTCAACTTCAAGTCAAGATACTAAATAAGGAGCATACCGCATTCCTTGTCATGGGGCCGGGGATACATTCTTGGGGGGAGGAAATTCTATTTAAAGTACATAATCCTAGACCACTACCACCTCCACCGCCTCCTATACTTCCTGATGGTGTTTCTAAGAACAAGCTATGGTTACACTTATCAGGAACAAAACCCAAGGTGTTAACAACGGCTGAAACCTTTAAAACTCGATGACTGATGCAACGATTGCAGCTGTTCGTGCTGTTATGCTTAAGCTTCGTTCCGGTAAGTGCACAGACCAATTTCCAACAGCAAGTTTGGGCAGCTTTCTATCCGATTGTAAAACTTGAACCAGCAGCGCAATGCGAAGCTTTCAGGGGCCTTCAGCAGCGATGTATTGATAATGGGCTTACTAAAGACACCACTTATTCAAACCTTTTATTTCTTTACGCAGGCGCTGAATTTGCTAATGATCAAGCCAGCACGGCTATCATTTTAGTAAACCAAGCCATCCGTGTCGCCGAACGCTATCCTGAGTTAAACCCCAGCCACTACTTAGCTAAATACTACTATTATGCAGGGTATTATCTTTCTCAAAATAATGCACATGATCTGGCATTGATAAGTTATCAAAGGTGCCTGCAGATCTCGAAAACAGCAGCAGATAAGTGGGGTATAAGGGAACTGGCCTGTGAAGCCATAGCTCATAGCTACTATCAAATTCAAGATTACCAGACCGGTCTCCAATATGCGGAGTTGGGTTGTAAATATTCGTTAGCACGTGGGAACCACGCCGCCCTGTCGAGAAATATGTACGAGAAGTGTGTGAACCTTAATGCACTTGGCCGGCTTGGAGAAGCTTCTAAAGGAATGATCGAGCTGATGTCGATCAACGATGAACAAACGGGTCACGTTGAACTTGCTAGCTATTATAAGCTTGCCGGGGATATCTCATTAAACCAGGAGCTACACTTACAAGCTCAAAAATGGTATTTAAAAGCAAGTAGTTTATACTTTAAAAACGAACTCTACGAAGAACTGGGCGGGATTTATCTAGATCTTCATTTCACCGCCATACTAATGAAAGATCAAAAGGCAAAGGTTCAATATCAGCTTTTAGCCCAACGGTATATAAAAAATCCATATTACTTAAGCAGACTACATAACAATATGGCGCTGGATAAAGCTTCTAATGATATGTATGAGGCAAGCTTTTCCCTGCTGAACCAAGCCCTAATAGATCTACCGATTTCTTTTAAGCCTAAAGACATCTTTGAAAATCCAACGCTGGAATCATTAGAGAATTTGTCCGAAAAAGATTACGTGCTTACAGTATTGCTCGACAAAGCTTCTTTGTTGCTCAAGTCGCAAACAAACCTTCCCAAGGCATTGCAGACCTTTGATCTTTTAGACAGTCTTACGGATCTGATCAGGTGGGAACACCAAGGTAGCGTCATACAGCTGTTTTGGCGTTCCAAAATGATTAAGATGTACGAGGATGCAATCGAAACTAGCTTTCTGCTAAACAGAACGGATAGAGCATTTTATTTTATGGAGAAGAGTCATTCGGCATTACTGAACGATGAGCTTAACAATTTACAGGCGGCCAATATGCTGCCCACTCTAAAGGTTTGGGAGGAAGAGCAGCTAAGATTGCGATTAAGGAGTGCTCAATTAGCTAAGCCGCATAATCCCGAATTATTAACTTCCGCACATCAAAAACTGAAGCTGTTTGTCAAAACGCTGGAACATCAATATCCTCAATACTTTTATTTTAAATACTACAATGCAGTACCTGTTATAAAGGAGATTCAGAACTATTTGGGCATTTCCCAACAAACTTTAATTTCCTATTTTGTAGGTGAAGACGCTGTATATTTCATTGCGATCGGTCCAAAAACTTTGGAGCGGAAGAAAATTAACGCGAACACCTTTAGGCTTTTAACAAAACAGCTCGGGTTTTATATAAGTAATAAGCAGTTGCAGAACCGAGATTATCGGGGCTATCTAAAAGTATCTAATAGCTTATATAACCTCTTATTTAAGCCACTGGCTATGAAGATGAACGATAGGATCATCATTTCCACGGAATCTGCACCACTTCCCTTTGCTGCACTAAGTCGTTCCGCCGAGAAAGAAGATTACATGGTCAGACATTATGCTTTCAGCTACATTAATTCGGCAAAAAGTCTTTTTAGAAAGTTTCCGCACCTGGATGAAGCCGAGATAAAAGGTGATTTTTTAGGTGTAGCACCTGTTAGTTTTAACTACTCGAAGACGCTGTCGCCATTGCCATATTCCACAGAGGCGATTCGGGAGAATGCAAAGTCTTTCGAAAGTTCGAAGATCATGAGTGCTGAGCAGGCGACCAGCCATAACTTTTTGTCGAATTGGCAGAAGTACCGTGTTGTTCAGGTCATTACACATGCGTATGTTGATAGTCTGGAGGATCAAACCAAGCTGTATTTTGCTGATGCCAGCCTAGGTTTATCTGGTATTGTGGGGCTAAGTCCAAGTGCTACCAAAATAATGATGTTGACCGCGTGTCAATCGGGTATTGGTACAAATCATATTGGTGAGGGCGTTTATAGCCTATCTCGTGCATTCCTGGCTTTAGGTACTCCGTCTGTAATAAGTGCATTGTGGGAAATAGAAGATCAGGATGCTTATGAACTATCGCGTGTGATATGGGAAGGTGTAGGCAGGGGTTTACCAATTGATTTAGCACTCCAAAATGCCCAGATTGAGTGGCTAAACAATGATGCCAATGTAGGATCTTTGCCGTATTCTTGGGCAGGAGTGGTGCTTATAGGAGATTCCAGGAATGAAATCATAAGAAGACACAATAACGGAGTCATTATTGTGTCTTCTACTTTAATACTTATCGTGCTTATATTGCTCGGCTATTACAAAGTAAAGCGAAGTCCAACTACCTCCTTGAAGCGCTTCTTTTTTCGTCAATGATCCTGCGGATCTCTTTAACATCACTCTTGCTGAAACCCTTAACCTCAACTTTGTTGCCGTTCATGAATAGCCTTAAAGTGCAGAAGCCGATCATTGGACTATCTACTTCAATGGAAGTAATGTCCTGATAGTTCAGGTATTTAGAATCTCCACGGAATAATCCTGGGATTTTGATCTCGATATTGTTTTCTTCTAAATTGATCTCTGCGGGGAATACCTTGTTACCTTCTGAGAGTCTGGATGCTTTGAATTTCATTGAGCGAATAGTGTGTGTAATTTGCTGCCGATAAAAGTAAACAATTTTGGCGGAAAATGTTTTTATATACCTTTGAACAGATGACGAAGAAAAGAATGTCTAAAGGTAAATCGGGCAACAAAATACTACATAAAATTTCAGGGATCATATCAAGGATCTTAATCTGGTTTATACTGGTTTCATTCTTTTGGGTGCTGGCCTATCGTTTTATCAATCCGCCGATCACATTGCTGATGATCACCAGGAATATTGAGCGAAAATCTGATGGGAAATCTTTTAAGCTGGAGAAGGAGTGGGTAGACTTCGATCAAATCTCGAAGAACATGAAACTGGCGGCGGTTTGTGCGGAAGATCAGAAGTTCCTGAAGCATATGGGCTTTGATGTAAAAGCCATCAGCAATGCTTTTAAAAGCAACGAACAGGGTAAGTCGATAAAGGGAGGAAGTACCATTACGCAGCAAACGGCCAAGAATGTTTTCCTGTGGCCAGGGCGCTCCTGGTTGCGGAAAGGCTTTGAGGCATATTTTACTTTGCTAATTGAGATCCTCTGGAGCAAAGAACGGATACTGGAAGTTTATTTGAACGTGATCGAAATGGGAGATGGCATCTATGGCGCTGAAGCGGCAGCGCAGGCCTATTACAACAAATCCAGCAGTAAGCTTACCCGTTCCCAAGCCGCCATGATCGCGGCCTGTTTTCCGAATCCGCGACGTTGGACCCCTTTGAAACCAACCCGTTACATTAGACATAAACAGCAGTTGATTTTACGGAATATGCGTAGATTACCACTGGAATATAAACAAATACCCTGATCTGAAATCTCCCTGAATGATAAACCTAAAGAAATTAAGTCTGATTCTGTTGTTGTCTGTTGCAACATCTGCATTTGCGCAGGATAAAAATGCGAAGTATGTATTGGTGATGCACGGTGGTGCAGGCACGATCCTAAAGAAAAACATGACCCCGGAAAAGGAGGCTGCTTACCGGGAAACGATGACAAAGGCACTACAGACCGGCTATGATGCTTTAAAAGGCGGTAAATCGAGCCTTGATGCGGTTGAAGTCGCCATTCACGTATTGGAAGACTCTCCGCTGTTTAATGCCGGTAAAGGCGCTGTATTTACCCATGAGGGTAAGAACGAGATGGATGCTGCCATTATGGATGGTAAGACCCTGAAAGCTGGTGCTATTGCAGGCGTAACGGTTATCCGCAATCCGATCAGTGCCGCCAGAGCCGTGATGGAGAAATCTGAACATGTGATGATGGCTGGCAAAGGTGCTGAAACGTTCGCCAAGCAAGCTGGTCTGACCATTGTTGAGCCATCGTACTTTTATACAGAAGATCGTTGGCGGGGATTACAGCAGGCCATTAAACAGGATTCGATGAAAGCGGTGCTTGATCACGATAAGAAAGCCCTGAAACTCGGGACCATAAACCGGGATTTTAAGTTCGGGACCGTTGGTGCCGTTGCATTAGATAAATCTGGCAACTTGGCTGCGGGAACATCTACTGGCGGGATGACCAATAAACGTTATGGCCGGATAGGAGATGCGCCGATCATTGGTGCGGGAACTTATGCAAACAATGCTACTGCCGGAATATCCGGAACGGGCTGGGGTGAGTTTTACATCCGTACCGTGCTGGCACATGACCTTTCTGCCATGATGGAGTACCAGAAACTTTCCGTTCAGGAGGCTTCAAAAAAGGTGATTGAAAAGATGGGCAAACTAGGCGGAGATGGGGGCTTGATCGCCTTGGACAAAAACGGCCATGTTGCGATGGAATTTAATACCGCTGGCATGTACCGTGGAACGGTTACTGAGGACGGTAAGATCAGCGTGGAGATTTATAAATAATATTTTAGCTGTATTGATAAAGGGGCCAATTGGCCCCTTTTTGTTTAGCATACGATTTAGAACAAGTGTGAGAACACAGTATTGTGCCAGCTCTGTGCAAAGGGTACCTGCCACTTGGTTTCAAATTCTTCAAGTGTCTGTACGGTATTGTTAAATACGATGGTGTCTGGTGTGATCTTTTTGATGCTGACAAGTGTTTCAAAGTCTTCCTTGTTCAGTGTAACGACTTTCCCATCAGCTATATAGGCCATGTTGAACCTGTTAAACAGATCAAGGTTATACTTTTCTTCAATTTCTTTCAGCACCCGGACAGATGCATCAATAGAGCATCCGGTTACATTAGACGCTGTTTCATCTACGGTGATCACGATGAAAAAGTTATGAATGATTTCTGCCTTTGCTTTCAACTGATGGCCGTGTGCCTGCCACTGTGCTGTAAATGCGTCCAGCTTTTCTTGAATTTCTGCTACTTCTGAAGTAGTGAATTCCCGGTTACTTTGATAAACCCAAACTCTAGATTGTGGAGAAAAACTCATAACGCAAATTTAGTATTTTATTTAAATTACAATCAGTAATAAGCATTATGATGAAAAAGTTTACACAATACATGAAAATGTGGTGCTTTTTTTATGCAGCTGGCATTTTTTTCATCTTTTCTGCCTTTTTGATTATTGATCCGCTGGAAGAAGATTCTATTTTTCTGGAAAACAAGCTTGTAGCACATTATGATGAGGATTTCTCCGCCAGGCAAATCAAACGTTATGAATTAAGTGTCACCAATAGTGGGTTTTGCAGGTACAAACGTTATTTCCAAAACGGCAAAGTAGAATATTTTGCTTTTAACTTCCTCCGGTTTAAGGAAAGTGATTTTATGGGTACAACGACTAAGGGGCTGCTCTACCTGAGGACCGGGGAAGAAGATGTAATTGTGCAGACCTATAAAGATCCTGAGGGAGATGTAGACAGTATGGCGAGTTATCTGATTATACCCCTAAAGCAAGTTGAAGCTGAGGATTTGAATAGTTTAACGTCGAGAATTCTTTCGATGCGGGAGACTTTGCAGAAACAACAAACACGGCTGTCTCTTCCTGACGGGAAGCTACAATAATTTCCGTACCCTTGGCATGGCCGTCGAAAAGCGCCTTTACCATTGCTGGGTCGTTATTGTCTTTGCTTAAATGGGAGAGCAGTAGATGGCTCAACTGCGGCGAGCGGTGGGTGTTGAATAGTTCCAGTGCCTGACGGTTGGATAAGTGTCCCCGGCCACCACAGATGCGTTGTTTCAAAAAGTA
Organism: Pedobacter sp. SAFR-022; assembly: GCF_051965375.1. Taxonomy (NCBI): domain Bacteria; kingdom Pseudomonadati; phylum Bacteroidota; class Sphingobacteriia; order Sphingobacteriales; family Sphingobacteriaceae; genus Pedobacter; species Pedobacter sp. SAFR-022. The sequence goes on along the minus strand of NZ_JBQCME010000001.1, from coordinate 120,117 downwards.
TGGATAGCCACCATTCTGCAACATCTGCTCATCGTAGTTGGCTTCCAGAAAGGCTGCCTGGCATAGTTTGAAGTACCTGGTCAGTTCGCCACAAACAGCGCCGAGATCAGTGAATACGCCCACATGTGTGTCTCCGCAGGACACCATGAAACTGTGCGGTTCAATGGCGTCATGTATTTTCGGGAAGGCGGTTACGGTTAATCTGCCGATCTGCGTTCTGCTGTGGCTGCTTAGGTTTCTTACCAAGCCTGGATTCAGATCGAACCTGCAGTTGCGTAAAGTTCCGGAGGTGATGTAAACGGGTAACTGGTATTTCTTTGCCAGTGTGCATACCCCTTTGATGTGATCGGAGTGTTCATGGGATATGAAAAGCGCCTTAACCTTGTTCATAGACAGGTTAAGGCGCAGCATTCTTTTTTCTATTTCACGACAGGAGATTCCAGCGTCTATGAGTACAGCTTCTTCGCTGTTGCCCACATAGTAACAATTGCCGTTACTGCCGGAATTCAGGGAGGTGATATATAGATCGTTACAATCCATTCGCTCTGGCGGTGATTTCTGCGATGTCCAGGACATCTACGTTTTCGTTCTGATCTTTAATCTTTACACCATCATTTAACATGGTCATGCAGAATGGGCAAGATGTCGCCACGATCTGTGGGTTCAGGGCCAGGGCTTCTTCCACGCGTTCAACGTTGATATCCTTCTTACCCGGCTCAGGCTCTTTGAACATTTGTGCGCCACCGGCACCACAGCAAAGACCGTTCACCTTGCAGCGTTTCATTTCTACGAGTTGCGCATCCAGTACCTCCAGGGCTGCCCGTGGGGCTTCATAGATGCCATTACCACGACCAAGATAACATGGGTCATGGAAGGTGATCTTTTTGCCTTTAAAGCTTTCGCCACCTTCAGCTCTTAGTTTACCCTCATCGATCAATTGCTGGATCAGTTGCGAGTGGTGAATGACTTCATAATTGCCACCCAATCCAGGATACTCGTTTTTGATGGTGTTGAAGCAGTGCGGACAGCCGGTAACGATCTTTTTGATGTTATAGCCATTTAGCACTTCGATGTTGGTCATCGCCTGCATCTGGAAGAGGAATTCGTTACCTGCGCGTTTAGCGGGGTCTCCAGTGCAGCTTTCTTCCGTACCCAGTACGGCATATTTTATACCTACATGGTGCAGGATCTTGCAAATATCGCGGGTTGTTCTTTGGGCGCGTTCATCGTAACTGCCGAAGCAGCCCACCCAGAACAAGATTTCGGGCTCTTCGCCGCGGGCGATAAGATCAGCCATTGTAGGCACTTCAAAATTCAATTGCTCAGTCATCTTTGACGCAAATATAGGGTTAGTATTTTGTTAGTTTTTGTTCGCCCAGTTAAAGCGATCGGCAGGAGAGTATTTCCATGGTGCTCCGTTGTTTTCCAGGTTACCCATCATGGTGTTTAAACTTCCTGGTGCCTGTGACTCTTCCATCACGATGTATCTTCTCATCTCCACGATGATGCTCAATGGATCTATGTTCACCGGACAAGCCTGTGTACAGGCATTACAGCTGGTACAAGCCCAGATCTCTTCGCGGCTCACGTAGTCGTCCAACAGAGACTTGCCATCATCGTAGTCAACGCCATGTTTGTCGATGTTCTTTCCAACTTCCGATACCCGGTCGCGGGTGTCCATCATGATCTTTCTTGGGGAAAGCAGTTTGCCGGTCATGTTTGCCGGACAAGCATCAGTACATCTTCCGCACTCGGTGCAGGTATAGGCATTGAGCAGGTTGGCCCAGTGCAGGTCTTTTACGTCTTTAGCACCAAACCTGCTGGCTTCTGCTTCCGGTGGGGTAAATGAGGGATCAAGCATGGCTTTTACCTCATTGGTTACACTTTGCATGTTGCTGAATTCGCCCTTCGGCTTCAGATAAGAGAAGTAGGTGTTCGGGAATGCCAACAGGATATGGAAGTGTTTAGAGTAAGGCAGGTAGTTCAGGAATGCGAAGATCCCGATGATGTGGAACCACCAGCAGCCACGTTCGATGGCAATCAGGCTTGCCTCTGATGCAGGTAACATGCCTTGCAGGAACTGGCTGATCGGGAATGCACCGCCTACCGTGTAGTGGCCTGCACCCATGGCTTGTAATTTCGCATCTGCTGCGTTCATGAGCAGGAATGCAGTCATCAGCAGGATCTCCGTGATCAGGATGTAGTTTGCATCCGACTTCGGCCATTCGGTCATCTCAATTCCGCGAAAGCGTTTTAACTTCAATACATTTCTACGGATCAGAAAGATCACGCAGGAGGCCAATACGGTAAAGGCAAGGATCTCGAAGGAGCCGATCAGGAAGTTATAGAAGCCACCTAACCCGGAGAATACACGGTGGGTTCCAAAGATCCCGTCGATCATGATCTCCAATACTTCGATGTTGATGATGATGAAACCAGCATAAACGAAGAAGTGCAGGATGGCAGGGATCGGGCGTGCCACCATTTTCGTTTGGCCGAAAGCCACTTTAAGCATGACTTTAAGGCGTTCTCCAGGTTGATCGAAGCGATCTACTGGACGGCCTAAACGGATGTTGCGGATTACTTTCTTGAAGTTGAAGCTAAATAAGGCTATTGCAGCGATGACGAATGCAATAAAAAGGATTTGTAATACCATTACGCTAGATTTCTATTTAGTTGTGCTAAGGTAAAGAAATTGTGTGGAGAATATTCCTATGCATGCATAATAGTTTTTAAATTGATGTTGTTTGGAAAAAAAGATGTTTTTAGGGATAAAATTTTTCATACAGGAAATCAGGTGTTTAGGGGTGCGGGGTGAAATAGTTTATAAAAAGATTTGGTGAGTAAAAAAAAGAAGCTACATTTGCAATCCCCAACCGAGGGAACGTTTAGTAAGATAGACGGTAAAAGGTGCGATAGCTCAGTCGGTAGAGCAAAGGACTGAAAATCCTTGTGTCGCTGGTTCGATCCCAGCTCGCACCACAAAAAAGCTTCAGAGAAATCTGGAGCTTTTTTGCGTTATACGGATTTCCAGTAAGGTTCCAAGTCAATCTATAGAGCTTGTGAAATTTCTTAAGACAGCCTCAAACTCGATTTTGATAGTTTAGCACAATTCCGCATTGTGCCAACGCATTGAAAAAGAAACGCTCAACTGATGGAATTTAGCTTACACAATGAGACCAAGGCGATTAGATTGTTTTCTTTCTTGTTCCTAATGAGCTTCTGCGTATGTTTAAATGCATATGGACAATTTACAGATCAGGAACGGACATTAGAATACAAAAGACTTGATGAAGTATTTAGTTCCGCATTTAGCGTAGAGAAGGTAAACGATTCAACAGCAAACTATGTATTTGCAGTCAGGGTATTGATTGATCAAAGCGTTCCCAAGTTGGAAAGTAATGATCCCATGTTCAAATCTTCTTCCCCGATATAGAGCCGGTGCTTTTGAACAAGATTGATTTCCATAAAATCGCTCCGAGCCCACAAATCAAACAGATCGGTATCCCATTTTTGGTCATGATCACCGGGAAAAAGGCTGGTAAACCAAAGATGATTTCTGAACATGAGGTATTCCGGACGATTGAAAAACTGTTTTACAATACCGAAGATGCTCTAGAGCTGCAGACGATGATTATGCTCCCTCATAAAATTGCAGCAGATCTAGGGGTATACGATTAGTTATCCAATCTCCCGTTTGCTGATTTTCTTCAATGCCCCGGTAGACCAAAGCACCCATAAAATCAGCACAGGCTGAAAGAACAGCCTGCCCAAGCGCTTTCCATCAGTATCTAGTCCAAAGGCATCTTTGTGCCCGATATATTGAGCAATATTCCCCGGAAACACCAGAATATAAAAAAGCGCCAGAAAGATCCCTGTATTTACCCGTTGCTTTTTCCAGAAGATTAGTGTTAATCCCAATGCGATTTCGACGAACCCTGACGAAACAACAGTGAAGTCCTTAGGAACCGGTAACCATTCCGGAACCTGCGCCTGAAAGGCCTTGCGCTGAAAAGTTAAGTGGCCAATTCCGGCGAAGACCATGAAGGTGCCGAGCAGAATCCTCGCTACTTTTTGCAGGGGGCTGGTATGTGGCTGACGTTGAAGGTTCATATGCTGCTTTAGTAAAGTTAACAATCCTGCTTTCAGGTTGTTTGTGCTGCGGCTTTAAGCCAGGCCCATGTTATAGGGACATCTTCTTATCTTTGCAACATACGATATGACACACATTTTAGACAACCCGATCTGGTGGGCATTGAACGGTGAAAGCCGGCATCTTGGCCAAGGCACGGATCAGCTGAAATACTTCTTTCCGGAGGTTTCGCCTTTCGCCGCATTAATTGAAGATACACCCGATAACTTTAGCAGCCTCCTCGAGTGTTTCAGGGATGAACAAATTATAGTGATGTTCTCGCCCAAGAATGATCTTGATCCATCGCCATGGACCATTGTCGACAAAATACCAGGATTGCAGATGGTTTTTGAAGCTGAAATTCCTGAAGAAGTACAGGTAGGGGATATTGTTGAACTTAGCGAACAGCATGTTCCTCAAATGTTAACCTTGACGCAGATCGCTCCACCAGGACCCTTTTCCCAGCGAACAATTGAATTTGGAGGCTACAGCGGTATATTCTTTGGGGATGATTTGGTTGCGATGGCAGGCGAGCGTCTGCGTGCTGGAGCCTACACGGAGATCAGTGCTGTTTGCACACATCCGGATTATGCTGGGAGAGGTTTTGCGAGAAGACTAATCATGCACAAGGTAAAACAAATAACTGCTGCAGGACGAGTACCTTATTTACACGTAAAATCAGAGAATACCTTAGCTGCCGATCTCTATCAAAGAATGGGATTTGTTGTACGTTCGGAGATGAACTTCTATATTTTAAAGCGGTAATTTGCAAAGCCAGCGTTAACCAGAAGCAACCTTCTGGTCAACGCTGACCAGCTGATTATTGCGAAAGCGAGAAACTGATCGGGATATTATACTTTACCCGGACCTGCTTGCCATTTTGCACACCGGGTATCCAGGTCGGACTTGCCTTCAGTACCCGGACTGCTTCTTCGTCTGTACCACCGCCCAGACTTCTCAATACCTTGATGTCTGTTAATGTTCCATTCCGCTCAACGACAAAGGATACAAAAACTTTTCCCTGAATGTTGTTCTCTGCAGCCATTGGCGGGTATTTGATCGATTTATTCAGGTATTGGTAGAACTTTTCAATACCACCTGGAAAGGTAGGCTGCACCTCCAGTAGGGCTATGTCATAGACCTTTGTATCGTCAACTATTGCAGCTGCATCTCTTTTCGGTCCATCGCCAGCAGGCTCGACAATCACAATATCCGCGTCTGGTGATCCTGCTATGGTCTTCTGACCAGGATCTGCATTCTGCAAATCTTTGATCTGTGGCGGTTCCACATCATTCACCAGATTATCTGCACGAACCACCGGCGGAGGAAACTTCAGCTGATTTTGTCGTGCAGGAGGCGGTTCGACAGCTGGCGGTGGTGGTGTTTCCGGGTTTATTGGCGGCGGTGCTGCAATGATCACCTCCACTGGGCTGCTGGTAACATCCTCGGGTACCGTGCCGTTGATCAAACTGATAATTCTCGGACTCAGGAACAGGAGAATGAATAATGTTCCGGCATAAAGCAGTGATTTGGAAGTGTTCGCGTCACTTTGGCGCCGTAATTCATAGGCACCATAATTTTTATTCTTCTGATCGAAAATAACATCAAGCCATTCTTCTCTGTGCAGATTGATTTTGGAACCGAACATAACATTAAGGGTTAGGTAAATAGATCTATTTTAAATTGAGGATGTCTCGTCTGGGGCTTTTCCATAAAAAAACAGCGAAAGAAAATAAACCAAGTGGCTAAAGGTCTTGTGTTTTAAACACATCCAGTTTCTCCAATTGCTGTCAACAACTCGATTTTTTATTTGTTAATTAGTGGTTGTTCCCTAAGTATTAGCATTCCTTTATGTCGTATTTCGCCAAAGCCATCTCAAACGTACTCTCCGAACTTCATGTTGATCCCAATACCGGCCTTTCTTCGCAGGACGTCGCCAATCGGCAGGAACAATATGGCCCCAATAAGCTTATCGGTAAAAAGCGGAAAAGTATACTTCAGCTGTTTATTGCGCAATTACAGGATTGGCTGATCTACGTGCTGTTTGTAGCAGTGGTGATTACCCTATTTATGGGCGAATATGTAGATGCGGTCATTATTCTGATCGTTATCATTCTGAACGCAGTCCTGGGGGTAGTTCAGGAGATCAAAGCCGGGAATGCCATTGAAGCCTTACAGAAAATTGCCTCACCAAAAGCGATTGTAAAAAGAGACGGAAACATCAAGGAAATTGATTCTGAAACCCTTGTGCCGGGTGACATCCTTATTTTGGATACCGGCCGCTTTATCGCTGCGGATATCCGCTTGATCGAATCCGCAAACCTGCAGGTAGAGGAATCTTCGCTTACCGGCGAGTCGGTTCCTTCCAGTAAAAACGCAGAGGAAATACATGATGAAGATACTGCGCTTGGTGATCGGGATAATTCGGCCTTTATGTCGACGCTGGTGACCTATGGCAGGGGTGTAGGCGTGGTGACCGCGATTAGCATGCAGACGGAAGTGGGTAAAATCGCGAACATCATTGGCAATGAGCAGGAATCCAAAACGCCGCTGGAGGAACGATTGGATAAACTGGGTAAAACGCTTGGCTTGCTCGCGATTGGAATCTGTGTATTCATCTTTATCGTTGCCTGGTTCCAAGGCCGTGAGTTGCTGGAGATGTTCCTGACTTCCGTGTCATTGGCTGTTGCTTCTATTCCGGAAGGTCTTGCCGCCATTGTTGCGGTGGTGCTTTCCATCGGTGTTACCAAGATGTCTAAACGCAATGCCATCATCCGCCAGTTGCCGGCAGTAGAAACCCTGGGTTCCGTGAATGTCATCTGTTCAGATAAAACCGGTACACTCACCCAGAACAAGATGACCGTTACCAGAAGTTTTACGCTTGAGGGAGAGCAGGATGTTGCAGATCAGCAGCAGGGCACTGCCGACGCTGAACTGCTTGCAAAGGCGATGGTCCTTTGCTCAGACGCAACCTACGAAAATGACGAAGGTACCGGTGATCCGACAGAAATTGCGCTCCTGATCTATGCCGATAACCTCCGATTAGATCGTAAAACTTTGGCGCAGGTCAATAAACGTATCGGTGAGTTTGCCTTTGATTCCGATCGAAAACTCATGTCTACCCTGATCGAAAGTGATGGAAAATATACCGTCTACACCAAGGGTGCCATAGATAACCTCCTGGACAAATGCAGCCGGGTGTTAGAACAAGGCAAGGAAGTTCCAATTACAGAAAGCCATAAAGCAGCTTTTCTGAAAGCTGCAGATCAGATGTCTGATCAGGCGCTACGTACCCTTGGTGCAGCTTACAAGCAGGTAAGTGGCCCCATACCGGAAGCTGAAATGGAACAGGATCTGGTGCTGATCGGTATGGTCGGCATGATCGATCCGCCAAGACCAGAGGTTATCGAATCCGTGAAGCGCGCCAAAGCTGCGGGAATCACCTGTGTGATGATCACCGGCGACCATAAGAACACGGCTTTTGCCATTGCACGTGAGTTGGGCATTGCTGATGATATTAAACAAGCACTAACCACTCAGGAACTTAATGCCATGAAAGAAGAAGATTTTGTGGCCAACATTGAGCAGTATCATGTCTTTGCACGGGTATCGCCAGAAGACAAGGTTAGAATTGTCCGTGCATTAAAATCTCATGGTAATATCGTGTCCATGACCGGCGATGGTGTAAATGATGCACCATCATTGAACGCTGCTGACATTGGCGTGGCGATGGGCATCACCGGTACCGATGTCGCCAAAGGTGCAGCCGACATGATCCTTACCGACGACAACTTCTCGACGATCGTGGTTGCTATTGAGCAGGGCCGCAACATTTACAACAACATCAAAAAGTCTGTAATCTTCCTGCTCACCTGTAACTTGGGTGAAGTGGTTACCATGTTCGTTACGCTGAGCATCGGTTGGGAAGTGCCTTTGATTGCCACGCAACTGCTGTGGATCAATCTGATCACCGATTCCTTGCCAGCGGTGGCCCTGGGGATGGATCCGGGAGATCCGGATGTGATGAAGGAGAAACCTCGGGCTAAAAACGAAAGCTTCTTCGCTGGTGGAAGCGGCTGGAATGTGCTGGTCGGTGGATTGCTCATCGGTATGCTTACCGTTATCGCTTTCTGGTATGGCTATTATGAGCATGGAGCAAGTCCTTTTGACCACTCCGTAAATCCTGAAATCGTGGAATATGCCAGAACCATGGCTTTCATGGTGCTTGTTGCCAGTCAGCTTTTTTATTCCCTGGCCATCAGAAATCACGTAAAATCCATCTTTAGCATTGGTGTATTCAGCAATAAATACCTCGCCGGAGCAATTGTACTCGGTCTGGCGTTACAATTGCTTGTTATTGGCATTCCATTCATGCAGGAAGCTTTTGGATTGCAGATGCTTGATCTTAAAGGCTGGATGATGGTGATTGCACTCGGATTGGTGCCTCTGTTCCTAACTGAGTTCCTGAAGATCTTCCGCAGGAAACATCAGGAGGACTGAGTTTAGTGGAATACCCATTTTGTACTTGCTCTTATGGTTTTAACCTTTAGATTTTGAAAATACTACTCACCGGTGTCACCGGCTATATCGCACAGCGGTTACTACCGGTCTTACTGGATCAGGGGCACGAAGTTGTAGCTTGTGTACGGGACAAGTTCCGCTTTAATCATAGCTATCCGCAGGCTAAACTGCAGATCATTGAGGTCGATTTTCTTAAGGAAGAAACCTTGCAGCAGATTCCCGCTGATCTGGATGTGGCATATTACCTCATTCACTCCATGTCTACGCAGTCTGCAGATTTTGGCCAGATGGAGCAAACCTGTGCAGAGCATTTCAAGCGAAGCATTGAACAGACGAACATTAAACAGGTTATTTACCTCAGTGGCATCGTAAATGATGTCGGGCTTTCACGACATCTAAGCTCCAGAAAGAACGTTGAAGATATCCTAAGCACTGGCTGTTTTGCACTGACAACGCTGCGTGCAGGCATTATTGTAGGATCAGGCAGTGCCTCATTTGAAATTATCCGTGATCTGGTAGAAAAGCTTCCGGTGATGATCACACCCAAATGGCTGAAGACCAGATGCCAACCTATCGGTATCCGCAATGTCGTGGAGTTCCTGGTAGGGGTGCTGGGAAGGGAGGAAACGTACCGTAGATCCTATGATATCGGCGGAACAGATATACTGAGCTACAAAGAAATGCTGCTGCGTTTTGCTAAGATCAGAGGTTTGAAGAGACGGATCTTTATTGTGCCAGTCATGACACCCCGTTTATCTTCTTACTGGCTGTACTTCGTGACTTCTACCTCCTATGTGCTGGCCAAAAATCTGGTGAACAGCATGAAAGTGGAGGTGATCTGCAAAGCCAATAATCTGGCACAACTGCTCCATATTCAGCTGCTCGACTATGATACTTCCATCAAACTGGCATTCGACAAGATTGAACAAAACCAGGTTTTATCCAGCTGGAAAGATGCTCAAACGAGTGACCTTTTCAAGAACAGCCTGACCCACTATCTGGATGTTCCGGTGAATGGCTGCTTTCGGGACGTGCAACGGCGATCGGCGCTACAGCCTGAGCTCGCACTGCAGCGTATCTGGGCGATTGGCGGAAAAAGTGGATGGTATTATGGGCGCTGGCTTTGGGAGATTCGTGGCTTTATGGACCAGGTGGTGGGCGGGGTAGGCATGCGCAGGGGAAGAAAAAGCGACTCCGAAATTTATGCCGGAGAGTCCCTTGACTTCTGGCGGGTGCTCATTGCCAATAAAGCGGAGCGAAGGCTGTTGCTCTACGCGGAGATGAAGCTACCCGGTGAGGCTTGGCTGGAGTTTAAAATGAACGAAGACAATATACTTACACAAACGGCAACCTTCAGACCTTTAGGCCTGCTGGGCCGGCTATATTGGTATTCCGTATTGCCGTTTCATGGCTTCATTTTTAAAGGTATGATCAGCAATATTGTTAAGCCCGCGGTATCACGGCAAACACCATAAAAACCCATGTAGAAAAGCAATGCAATCCTAAGAAGAAAATTTTTATCTTGGGCCTACCATCTGGCTGCTAATGCTTTCTGTACAAACACTCAATCGATCAACACTTTATGTAATATTAGTGCTCCTGCTTTCCTGCAGTGTTGGTTCCGGTTACGCGATGGATGTTGAAGCGAAAGATGGTATCCTCGACCTTCGTAAGCAGAGTATCTCCGAGAATATTACCCTAAACGGCGAATGGCTGTTCTACTGGAACGAGTTGATCGAGGATCATCAGCAAGCATCGAAACCAGGGGTTAAGGTACAGGTACCCAAGCTCTGGACCAGCTATAATTTCGACGGAAAGTCTTATCCATCTTTCGGATATGCCACATACAAGCTTACTGTGCTGCTGCCGAAGGATGCCGGATTGCTTCGGATCAGTATGCCTGAAGTGTATACCTCCTACAAGTTGATCATCAATGGCGCCGTTGTGGCGCATAATGGACGCGTCGGCAAGAGCGCTGCAGAGGCCACTCCAGAGTGGATAAACAAGGACGTAGACCTTGATCTCGGTGTCGACACCTTAAACGTACTGCTCCAGATCTCTAATTTCACCCACCACAAAGGTGGTATCAGTAAGCCCATTTTCCTGGGACCAAAAGAGTTTGTAAAACTCGACCGCAAACGTACTGAAGCCTTCGATCTCTTGCTTACCGGCTGTGTGCTCATGGGGGGATTGTTTTTTCTTGGACTGTACCTTTTTGGTAACCGCGATAAAGCAATCTTACTGTTCGCGATCTTTGCCATGATCTATAGCTATCGTATGATTGGTACGGACAATTACGTGCTGCATAGCTTGTTTCCGGGTGTCAACTGGTATATCGCCATCAGAATTGAGTACATCAGTTTATTCTCCGCAATTGGCTTCTTTGGCCTTTACAGCCGCTATCTATACCCAGAAGACATCAACCGGTATGTTGTCTTTTCCATTTGTACCATTTGCTTTGGCTTTGCTGCTGTGGCGCTCGTGTTTCCGCCGGTCGTGTTCAGCAGCCTCATTAATCCGTTCCTCGTTGTAACGGTCTTCTGTTTGTTGTACGTGCCATACCTGTATATCCGCGCCTGCATCAAAAAACGGCCAGGCTCCTTGTATGCACTTGCGAGCGCTTTTGCATTGATGTCGGTTTTTACGATCTCGCTGCTCCACTACTGGCACATTCTGCCGCAACTACAACTGATCAGCTTTGTGGGTTACATCAGCTTTTTCTTTCTGCAATCATTGGTGCTGTCTCACCGGGTGTCATTCGTGCTTAAACAAGCAGGCGAACAAGCTGCGGAAGGCCTTGTAGCGAAATCAGAGTTCTTGAGCACCATGAGCCATGAGATCCGAACCCCGCTAAACTCGGTGATCGGAATGAGTCACCTCTTGCTTAAAAATGAACCCCGGCAAGATCAGCGAAAGTTGCTGGATGTGATCATTTTCTCTGCAAACAACCTGCTGAATATCGTAAACGACATCCTGGATTACAGTAAGATAGAAGCTGGTAAAATCACCTTCGAGGAGATCGAGATGGACATTCCTGCTTTAGCGAACAACCTGGTTTCAAGTCTGAATAGTGCAGCGCAGGATAAGGGGATCTCTTTAAAGCTGTTTATCGATGAATCACTGAACTACCGTGTTATTGGTGATCCAACCAGGCTGTTCCAGGTCATTACCAACCTCGTACATAATGCGATCAAGTTTACCGCCGAAGGTGGTGTCTCCTTACACATCAATGTCACCGAGGCTGATGCGCAAACAGTCACCTTGCTAATACAGGTTAAAGACACCGGAATCGGTATATCGCAAGAAAACCAGGCCCGGATTTTCGAACGGTTTACGCAGGCCGATTCGTCTACGGTCAGGGGATTTGGCGGAACTGGATTAGGACTGGCCATTACCAAAAGGATTCTCGAACTAAGAAAAACCACGCTGCAATTGAAGAGTGAACCTGGTAAAGGGTCCAATTTCTTTTTCTCTCACACTTTCAAACGAACGCATACGCTTTTAAAGGTGAAAAAGGCAGAACACTTAAAGGTAGGCGATAACAAGCCGTTCTCCGGTTTGCCAATTCTGCTGGTGGAGGATAACCCGATGAACGTGATGGTCGCAGAGTCATTCCTGAAGCGCTGGGGTGCCACGGTTGATGTCGCTGTAGACGGTGCAGATGCTTTGGAGAAGGTAGATGTATTGAGGCACAAGCTCATCCTTATGGACCTGCATATGCCGGTGATGGATGGTTACAGCTCCTCGATGGCCATGCGGGTTAAAGGCATTCAAATCCCGATCGTTGCTTTAACGGCGACCTTGCCCTCTGAGATCGAGACGAAGCTTGCGGAAACGGGTATAGATGATATCCTCGTGAAGCCGTTCCTGCCAGATGAACTGTTCCGCAAAGTTTATCATCACATCTTCCGGGATCTTTAGTTTACATTTAAGTACCCAAAAGTAAACATTGGGATACCTTGCGAATGCTTGAAGCACTATATTTTTAACTTTGGTACTTTAAGCCCGATACCTGATGATGAAATTCCGATTGTCCCTGTTGTTTTTTCTGACTACGCTCTTCACGAATCTTTGTGCACAAACCATTCCCTTTACGGCACCCGCCAGAGGCTTTGTAAGTACAGCGCCAGCATCCAACTGGTCACATGCACTGCTTAGTGGAAATGGCACCCTGGCCGCAATGGTCATGGGACAGCCTCATGCGGAAACACTGATCTTCAGTCAGGCTGATCTGTATATTCCCTTAAACGAACCTAAAACGCCGATTAATCAGGGCAGTCGGATGGAGGAGATCCGCAAGCTGCTGCTGGAGGGTAAAGGCGAAACTGCCGCCAGAATTCCTGTTGATCAACGCAACAAGGAAGGATTTGATATTGGCCGCGATCCTTATATTCCTGCGTTCGACATGCATATCGATCAGCAAGCATTAAACCTGAAAAAGTACCAACGCAGTGTAAACTTCGAAACGGGTGAAGCCATGGTAACCTGGGCGGATGAAAAAGGTACCTTCGAACGTAGGGTCTTTGTTTCGCGGGCGGATAGCGTGATTGTGATTTCCATTAAAGGCAATGCAAAGATCAGCACGACTCTCGACTTTGCACAACGGCCCATAGAAGCTGAACAGGCAGATTTCGTGAAGACTGGGGTGGCGGAGGCAAAGGCCACCGCGGAGCCTGACTTCTTAACCTTTCAATGTAAATTTAAAAACCACTACAAAGATGGTTTACAAGGCTATGAAGGTGCTGGCCGTGTGCTGCTCAAAGGCGGGAAAGTGGAGGTTGTTGGCCAAAAGCTGCAGATTACAGATGCAGATGAAATATTAGTGCTCATCCAGATCAAGCCTTCCAAAAACTGGAGCCAGTCCAAACTTGCTGCAATGAAAGCACAGCTGAATGACCTGAGTACCGACTATTCGGTACTTCGTGACCGCCACGTTTCAATTCACAATAAATTATTCAGTCGCTCGCGACTGCATCTAAATGCAGATCCTGCGTCAGGCCAGTTAAATAGCGAAGCATTGTTAGCGCAGTCAAAGACCAGTGTTCCTGCAGCTTTGATCGAAAAGGTGTATGATGCTGGTAGATATAACATCATCAGTGCTATGGGTAAGAATCCACCAAACCTGCAGGGCATCTGGTCAGGTACCTGGACGGCACCATGGTCGGCCGATTTTACGCATGACGGCAACCTGCCTGCAGCTATTGCCAGTGTGCTAAGCAGCAACATGCCGGAGTTGATGGATGCATACTTCCGATACCTTGAAGATAAGATGCCTACTTTCCGGGAAAATGCCAGGCTGCTATACGGCGCCGAAGGTATTCACATTCCGGCACATACCAGTAACAACGGACTGGATACTGACTTCGGTGAAATCTGGTGCCTCACATACTGGACCGGGGCAGCAGGCTGGGCGGCAGATTTTTTCTACGACTATTATCAGTACACCCAAAACCGGGAGTTCCTGAAAAGCCGTGCTTATCCTTTCATGAAGGAAGCTGCGGCCTTTTACGAGTCCTTTCTAACCACCGGACCTGATGGGAAATACATTTTTAATCCTTCATATTCCCCGGAAAACAATCCGGCGAACGCTAAATCCCAGGCGGTGATCAATGCCACCATGGATGTGATGATCGCCCGCCAGCTGCTAAACAACTGCATTGCGGCAGCGAAAACCTTAGCGCTGGATGCGCCAAAGGTTAAGCTCTGGACGGAGATGTTGAGCAAAATGCCGGAATATGAAGTGGCAAGCGACGGTACCTTGCGCGAATGGCTGTGGCCGGGGCTGGAGGAGAACATGCCGCACCGCCATGTATCTCAACTGTATGCCCTCTATAACAAAGCAGATTCCGCAATCACCGGTAACCCGGCACTTCTCGCTGCGGTAAACAAGACCATAGATGGTAAAATGAAATTCAGGGAGGACGAAGGCGGCGGGGAGATGTCTTTTGGTCTGGTACAACTTGGCCTCGCTGCGGCGCACATCGGCGAAGCCGAGAAAGCAAAAACCGCTGTAGACTTCCTGTCTTCCAAATACTGGTCTACTGGTATGGGCTCTTTCCATAATGTTGGCGAGTTGTTCAATACCGACATCAGTGGTGGACTGCCCGCTGTGATCCTGGAGATGCTGGTGTATTCCGAGCAAGACATGATCAAACTGCTGCCGGCACTTCCAAAAGCATGGAACAAAGGAAAACTTGAAGGCGCTTTATTAAGGGGGAACATTCAACTGCAGCAACTGGAATGGGCAGATAAACGCATCAAAGTTACGCTTAGATCTGGCGTACGCCGCCAGGTTAACCTGGTGATGCCTGCTGAAGTCGAGCAGCTAAAGATAAATGGATTCACGGTAAGCAACAACAGGATTAAAGACCGTAAGTTCTTGCTAAATCTTCCGCAAACCAGGGAAGTTAACCTGGAGATCACACTGAAATAAGTTGATGTTCAGCCCTGCAGCTTGAAATACTTTGCTGATTATGCTTGCTTAGGGGCTGGAGTTTTTTAATTTCGTTATTCCAAATATATCTAACGGGTTAGCGCCAGAGTATTGATGTTGCAGCAAAGACTTCTTGTTTTCCTGACCATAATTTTAATATCTGCGACCTGCTTCGGGCAACAGAACCAGATTCAGTTCGCCCGGCTGGATCTCTCTAACGGCCTATCCCACAATCAGGTAAATGCTATTCTGAAAGATTCCAAAGGCTTCATGTGGTTCGGTACGCTCTCCGGGCTGAACCGGTATGACGGTTACCAGTTTAAAACCTTTAAGAATGACCCGCGGGATAGTACAACCATTGTAGACGATTTCGTAACCGGAATCTTTGAGCTACCCGGGCACAAGTTATACCTGGAAACCCGCAGCGGCCCCAACATCTACGATAACATTAGCCAGCGCTTTGTGCGGGATGTCAAACCGTACCTTAAGACGCTAAACATTACAGCCAGCGCCATTCGTGACATCATCCGGGATGAAGATGGTAATTTCTGGTTCAATGGACTGGAGGCCGGTGTTTTCAAATACAATCCTGCAACGAAAAGGACTTTGCACCTTAAGAATGCCGGAGAAACAAAAGGTGCTTTAGATCAAACCGCGGTTTCTGCCATCCAGAAAGATGCTGAAGGCAATATCTGGGTCATCCACCGCAACAAAAGCATAGAACTGCTGGACCGGAAGTCCGGCAAAGTGCAAAAACGGATACGCAACTATCAACTAAAGAAAACTTCTGAATTCCAGGATTTCAGGCTGTTTGTAGATCAGGATCTGGACCTCTGGATCTATACCACGAACACCCAACATGGCATCGACTACTATTCCCCTGCGAAAGGTAATAAGCGCTACCTGGACAAGGGACCTGGGTCCTTGAACAACAATCTTATCGCTGGCTTACTGCAGGATAACAAAGGCATGATCTGGATTGCTACCGATCATGGCGGAGTTAACCTGCTCGATAAGCACGATTTCAAGATCCGGTACCTGCTGAATAAGGAAGATGACCTGAAAAGCTTAAGTCAGAACAGTATTACCAGCCTGTATAAAGATCCGACTGGCATCATCTGGATTGGCACCTTTAAACGTGGGTTGAGTTTCTACCATGAGAAGATCCTGAAGTTTCCGCTGTACAGTCACCAGGGCGTAAATCCAGCGGGACTGGTCTATGACGACATCAACCGCTTTGTGGAGGATAAAGAAGGAAATCTATGGATCGGTACAAATGGTGGCGGACTATTTTACTTCAACCGCAAAACCGGACAATTTAAACGCTTCCAGCATAATCCTGCAAATTCGAATAGCTTGAGCAACGACATCATTGTGAGCCTGTTCATTGATAAAGCTGGGATCTTATGGATCGGCACCTACTTCGGTGGGCTCGATCGCTTTGAAAATGGGAAGTTTTACAACTACAAACACAAAGCAGCGAATCCGAACAGCCTGGCAGACGACCGGGTATGGGATATTCTGGAAGATCGAAAAGGGCGCTTTTGGGTAGCAACGCTGAGCGGGGGATTGGATCAGCTGGATCGCCAAACCGGTAAGTTTACCCATTACAAAGCCGGTATGCCTAATAGTGTAGGCTCCAATTTCATCTCCTGCCTTATCGAAGACCGTGCTGGAAACATCTGGATTGGTACCTCAGAAGGTATAGATAAGCTTTCGCCGGAGGGTAAATTCCAGCACATCAAAACGGAAGCGGGTAAACGCAATACGCTGATCAATAACATCGTATATGACCTGATGGAAGATAGCTATGGTTTCATCTGGATTGCTACCAGGGACGG
This sequence comes from Pedobacter sp. SAFR-022, assembly GCF_051965375.1. Classification (NCBI taxonomy): domain Bacteria; kingdom Pseudomonadati; phylum Bacteroidota; class Sphingobacteriia; order Sphingobacteriales; family Sphingobacteriaceae; genus Pedobacter; species Pedobacter sp. SAFR-022. Next base: position 103,190 of record NZ_JBQCME010000001.1, on the reverse strand, counting down.
CTTGAGTCGTTTGAATCCAAAAACCATGGACTTTCTGAACTTCGACAGCCGGAACGGGCTTACTGAAAAAGCTACTTTAAAGGTAATTGAGGATCAGGATAAAAACCTTTGGGTGAGTACGGCGAACGGACTTTTCAAGATCATCGTACAGCGTGATCAACAGAAGCGCTTCAACTATTCTTTCCGGAAGTATGATGAGCATGATGGCCTGCAAGGCAGTGCGTTCAACGCTAATGCCGGTTATAAAACGCGAAAAGGAGAGCTACTGTTCGGTGGGGCGAACGGATTTAACCTCTTCAACCCCGATGAGATCAAGACAGATAACAGCAAGCCGCTAATCGTGCTTTCAGAACTGCAGATCTCCAATAAGAGCGTCGGTATCGGTGAGCAGATCGATGGGCGGGTGCTTCTACATAAATCCATTGTTTTTACAGACACCCTCGAACTAAAATACAGCCAGAACAGTATAACGTTAAGCTTCGCGGCACTCAACTACTTCGGTCCGCAGAAGATCAAATACCGGTACAAGCTGGAGGGTTTCGACCAGCAATGGCAGGAACTCCAGGAAGATATCCGAAGAGCCACGTACACCAATATCGATCCTGGTGAGTACGTGTTTAAAGTCGTATCCACGGATGCCTCTGGAAATTGGGCGAATAATGAGGAGAGTGTTAGGATCGTGATCAAACCACCCATCTGGCGTACCACCTTCGCTTACATCATGTATGTGCTGCTGTTTGGTGGCTCCTTACTATACCTTCGGCACCGTGGCATTAAGCGCGCCCGGGAAGAGTTTCTACTCGAACAGGAACGGCAACAGGGTAAACGCCTCCACGAGCTGGACCTGTTGAAAATTAAGTTCCTCACCAATGTCAGCCATGAATTCCGTACACCGCTGTCGCTGATCATCACCCCTTTGGAGAAGCTGATCAAACATGCCAGTGATTCTGACAAGCAGCAGTTGCAAATGATACAGCGTAATGGCCGCCGCTTACTCAACCTGGTAAACCAACTACTGGACTTCCGCAGGATGGAAGTACACGAGCTTAAACTGCATCCTAAAACTGGCGATATCATCGCCTTCATCAAAGAGCTATGCCTTTCCTTTAGTGACGTTGCCGATCGTAAAAACATCTGCCTGAACTTCAAAGCTGACCGCAGCAGTCTGATCACCTTGTTTGATCATGATAAGATCGAGCGTATCCTGTTCAACCTGCTCTCCAATGCTTTTAAGTTCACGCCGCAAGGCGGTAAAGTTGGCGTTGAACTCAGCACCAGGTACACCCTTCAGAATAAAACGGCGCTGGTATTGAAGGTTATAGACACCGGTATCGGCATCGAAGCCGACAAGATCGACCGGATCTTCGAACGTTTCTTTCAGAACGAGGTACCAGATTCCATCGTGAATCAGGGTAGTGGCATTGGTCTGTCCATCACCAAAGAGTTTGTAAAGCTTCATGGCGGAGAGATCAAAGCCGAGAGTGTGGTCAATGCAGGTAGCACCTTCACCATTACGCTGACCTTTGCTGAAGAGCATGCCGAATACAGCAGCATCATGCCGCCACAAGCGATGCTGATCAGTGGTAAAAATGTTGCATCAAAGGAAAGGAATGAGCTGGATCCAAATAGCAAGAAGCCTGTGTTGATGTTGGTAGAGGACAATGAAGACTTCCGTTTCTACCTTAAAGATAACCTGAAAGAATTTTACCAGATCGTAGAAGCTGTAAACGGCAGGGAAGGCTGGCAGAAAGTACTCGCGCTGCATCCTGATCTCATTGTGAGCGATGTGAGCATGCCGGAGATGGATGGTATCGAGCTATGTAAAAAGATCAAGTCGGATAAGCGTACCGCCCATCTGCCCGTGATCCTGTTAACCGCCCTGACCACCGATGACGAACAACTCACCGGACTGGAAACAGGTGCCAATGATTACATGACCAAACCATTCAACTTTGAGATCCTGCTGTCCAAGATCCGGAACCTGCTGGCACAACAGGCGCTGAGTAAAAAGACCTACCAGAAGCAGGTTGACCTAAAACCGCAGGAGGCAGAGGTAGAATCTGTAAACGATAAATTTATCCGGCAGCTCTCTATGCAGATAGAAAAGCATTTATCAGACAGCAATTATAGCGTAGATCAGCTCAGCGCCGACTTAAATATGAGCAGGGTAGGCTTGTATAAAAAGCTGGTGCCGCTAACCGGAAAATCACCAGTCGAAGTGATCCGTTCTTACCGCCTTCAGAAATCAAAACCACTATTGGAATCACAACTCAGTATAGCCGAAGTGGCTTACCAGGTTGGCTTCAGCAACCCTAAACATTTCAGTAAATACTTCAAGCAGGAATTCGGAATCCTACCTTCCACATATGCCCAGTCCAAGCAGTCAAAAACGCCTGTATCGTAAAAACAGGCGGGTTTGTTAACATTTTGATACCAAATTGTTATCATTTCTATCCCTTCATCAAAGCTTCATACGGATACTTTTAGGTCAATAAACCGAATGTAAACCATCATGTATTCTTATGAATAAATTTAGGGCGAAATCCTTATTGTTTATGGGCAGTTTTTTCCTGTACCTCCACGTATCTGCCCAGGAAGGTAAAGACTATGTTAAAACATCAAATGGCATAGAAGTAACCATTGGCCACGCTTTGTCCGGCCTGAAAAAATTGAGACTTGAACCTGTTACAGACCAGATCATTCATGTCCGCGGCATATCCGCAGCAGCGGAGGGCTTCCCGGAAAGTAAATCCTTAATGGCCATCAAAACCAATGGCAACGTAAAATTCTCCGCCAGCTCAGACGCACAAATCGTTTCACTGATCACCGCAGCGGTAAAAGTTGAGGTTTCTAAGGAAACAGGTTTGATCACTTACCGTGACGCCAACAATAACATCTTACTTGCACAAAGCAAAATTGCAGAACCTGCCCTGCGCGCCAAAGTATTCAATGGTGAGCCATCGTACCAGGTTACTCAAATCTTCGATGCACAGGATAATGAAGCCTATTATGGCTTGGGCCAACACCAGCAAGGTATCGTAAACTACCGCGGCAGAAGGGTTGACCTTGTACAATACAATACGGAGATCGCTGTACCTTTTGTAATCTCTAATAAAGGTTATGGCATCCTATGGGACAACTATTCCATCACCCGTGCAGGTGATATCAGGGACTATGAGCCCCTGAGTGCCATGCGTCTTTTTTCTAAGGATAATAAAGAAGGCTGGTTGACCGCAAGTTATGCGAACAAAACAGCACCGGAGAAAACGCTGTTCAGCACTGCCGTTTCAGAGCTATCAATGAACTGGTTAACAGACCAGCACAAATTTCCTTCCGACCGCATCAAATTACAAGATGCATTGGTAACCTATGAAGGTTCTGTGTCTAGCGGTGTTAGTGGCCTCTATCAGTTACAGCTAAAATATGCAGGTTACATCAAAGTATGGTTTGATGGCAAGTTGGTGGCTGATTACTGGCGCCAGGCCTGGAATGCCGGTTCCGCGGTATTGGACTTAAACCTGGAACAGAATAAAAAGACCAAAGTAAAGATCGAATGGATACCCGATGGTGCTGAGTCCTATATCGGACTGGAAGTGCTGCCACCGGCACCTGAGTCGCATAAAAACACCTTCGCCTTAAGCTCAGAATCTGGCGCTGCCCTTGACTACTACTTTATACAGGGGCAAAATGCCGACCAGGTCATTTCTGGCTACCGCACCGTGACTGGCAAAGCCGTACTCATGCCAAAATGGGCAATGGGCTTCTGGCAAAGTCGTGAGCGTTACAAAACACAGGACGAGATCCTGTCGACCGTAAAAGAGTTCCGCAGCAGGAAAATTCCTTTAGACAACATCGTACTCGACTGGTCATACTGGAAAGAACCAGAATGGGGCAGCCAGGAGTTTGATCCTGCACGTTTTAAAGATCCAGACCAGATGATCAAAACCATACACGATCAGAACGTGAAGCTGATGATCTCCGTATGGCCGAAGTTCAACAAAGGCTTCGATGTCTATGATGAATTTGACAAGAACAACTATTTGTACAAGCGGAATATCGAAGATGGACGTAAAGACTGGATTGGCAAGGGCTATTCTAACACCTTCTATGATGCTTTTAACCCTAAAGGTCGTGAGGCATTATGGAGCCTGATGAACAAGAGACTGTATAGCAAGGGCATCGATGCCTGGTGGATGGATGCTACGGAGCCAGATATGCACTCCAATCTGCCGGTGGAGATCCGCAAGGAGCTGATGACGCCAACCTATGAGGGTTCTGCAACGACTTACTTCAATGCTTTTCCACTCGTAAATGCTAAAGGTGTATATGAAGGGCAGCGTAAGACCAATCCGCAGGATCGTGTGTTTATCTTAACCCGTTCTGCATACGCAGGACTACAAAGGTATGCCGCTGCAGCCTGGAGCGGAGATATTGCTTCACGTTGGGAAGATATGAAAGCACAGATCGGTGCAGGTATCAACTTCTCCCTATCCGGTATGCCATACTGGACCATGGACATTGGCGGTTTCTCTGTAGAAAGAAGGTACGAACAACCTAACGCAGAAAACCTGGAAGAGTGGCGCGCACTAAACACCCGCTGGTTCCAATTCGGTACTTTCGTACCCTTGTTCCGTGCACACGGACAATATCCCTTCCGCGAGATCTACAACATCGCACCCGAAGATCATAAAGCCTATCAATCTATGTTGTACTACAACAAGCTGCGGTATCGCTTGATGCCATACGTGTACACCCTTGCAGGTATGAGCCATCAGAATGACTATACCATTATGCGTGGGCTCATGATGGACTTCCCGAAAGATCTGAAAGCATCTAACCTGAACGATGCATTCATGTTCGGACCTTCATTATTGATCAACCCGGTTTACAACTATAAAGACACCAAACGTAGCCTGTACTTGCCGGAGGGGCAGGGTTGGTACGATCTGTATTCTGGTAACTACCTGAAAGGTGGTCAGCAGATCAATGCGGACGCACCATATGAAAGAATGCCGGTATATGTAAAAGAAGGTTCCATTATTCCAACCGGGCCGGAGCTTCAGTACACCTCAGAGAAGAAAGCAGACCCGCTAACCATCTTTGTTTACGGTGGAAAAGATGCATCCTTTACGCTATATGAAGATGAAGGCACCAACTACAATTACGAGAAGGGGGCTTTTTCAACCATCACCCTGAACTATACGGAAGCAACAAAAACCTTGAACATCGCAGACCGTAAGGGAAGCTTCAAAGGCATGTTGCCAAACAGAAATATCCGTGTGGTCTACATCACACCAAAGTCGGCAAAAGCATTAGACTTCGATCAGAAAACAGAAAATCTGATCAAGTATTCAGGCAAGGCAACTTCCCTGAAACTGAAATAAGCTGCACAAACAACAACCAAATATAAATGAATCAATTAATTACTCAATCGTTATGAACGGAATGAAAACGAAACCCAGTATTAAAAAAGCAGGCTTCTACCTGCTGTTTTTGCTCTCGTTACTTGTTCTGAATCATCCTTCATTTGCGCAGCAAAGGCAAGTTAGTGGAAAGGTGACCGGAACCAGCGACGGACAGCCGATCCCCGGTGTGGTGATCAAAGTAAAAGGCAAAACCGGCGGTGCCGCTACGGACCAGAATGGCGCCTATAGCATCACGGCACAAACAGGAGATGTTTTACAATTCAGCTCCATAGGTTTTACCACCAAAGAAGCCACTGTGGCCGCATCAGGCAACATCAATGTGAGCCTTGCAGAAGACAACCAGGAACTTGATGAAGTTGTCGTTGTTGGTTATGGCGTGCAGCAGAAGAAACTTGTCACCGGTGCTACTGTACAGGTAAAAGGGGAGACGCTGCAGCGGCAGAGTACAACCAATGCGCTGCAAGGACTTCAGGGCCAGACACCAGGTGTACAGATCGCTTCCACATCAGGTCAGCCCGGTGAAGCCATGAAAGTGACCATCCGTGGTCTTGGTACCATTGGTAACTCCGGACCACTGTATGTGGTTGACGGGGTGCTCACCGGAGATATCACCTACTTGAACGCTGCAGACATCGAGTCCATCGACGTACTGAAAGATGCGGCATCTGCTGCAATCTATGGTTCACAGGCAGCAAACGGCGTGGTACTCGTTACCACCCGCACCGGTAAACCTGGTCAGTCGGCAGCCATCACTTTTGATGCTTATGCCGGTATCCAGAACGTCGCTAAAAAGACAGACATGCTGAACGCTAGGGAGTATGCTTCCATCATGAACGAGGCTGCGATCAATGGTGGCAAACAGCCGATCTTTACCAACGATCAGATCATTGCTTACGGAGAAGGTACCAACTGGCTGGACGAGATGTTTGTAAAAGATGCTTTAACGCAGAACTATTCCCTCGGTGCATCCGGCGCTTCAGATGTTTCCGTGTTCTCCACGGCTTTCTCTTATACGAGTCAGGAAGGTATCGTGGGCGGTAAAGACCTCAGCAACTATGAGCGTTACAGCTTCAGGATCAACTCCGAGCACAACTTCTATAAAGACATCCTTAAAATCGGTCAACATTTAACCTATACCGACATCAACAACAATGGTATCGGCGTAGGCAACCAGTACAACAATGCCTTACGTGGTGCTTTCAATACCAGCCCATTTGTGCAGATGTATGATGAAAACGGCAACTTCTTCGATAACTCAAACTCCAGCTGGAACAATGGTGAGGCTAACCCTTACGCACAGATGGTTTACGGTAACCAGAACAGAAGAAACAATCAGCGTCTGCTGGGTGATGTTTACCTGACGGTTGAGCCAATTAAAAACCTGAAGTTCCGCACCAGCCTTGGTATGGACTATAACGCTGCAGAGAGTCGCTCATTTGTGCCGATCTACCAGCTTTCAATTTACGCTTACAACCTGACGACCCGCGCAAGCCAGTCGATGAACAAAGGTAAATCGCTGATATGGGATAACTTGTTAAGCTATAAGTTTAATGTAAAAACCGATCACGAGTTTGAAGTGATGGCTGGTAGTTCTGCTTACCAGGCGGATGGATCGAATATCTTCGGCACCAACACCAACCTGATCTTTGAAGATTTGGATCATGCCTGGCTGAGTAATGCGACAGGAAAAAACATCGCCGGTATTACTTTAGGTGGTGCGCCTTATGATCAGGATCGCCGGATGTCGTATTTCGGTAGGTTGAATTACAACTACAAACAAACTTACCTCTTGAATGCTACCTTCCGTGCGGATGGTTCTTCAAGGTTCTCTGCGCAGAATCGCTGGGGTTATTTCCCTTCTATCTCTGCGGGCTGGGTGGCTACCAATGAGAAATTTATGGAGGGACAACGCAACTGGCTGGATTTCTTCAAGCTTCGTGCGAGCTGGGGGCAGGTCGGCAATCAGAACATCGCTGCTTTCCAATACCTGGCACCAATCACCTTAAGCAATACCAATTACATCTTCGGACCTGAAGAAGGTGCACTGGTACCTGGCGCTTACCCAAGCCGTATTGCTAACCCAGGCTTAAAGTGGGAAACTTCAGAACAAAGCAACATCGGTTTTGATGCAAATATCCTGAAAGGTATGTTGAGCATCAATTTCGACTGGTACCAGAAAACAACCAAGGATTGGTTAATCTCGGCACCGATTCTGGCAACAGCAGGTGCTGATGCGCCTTTCATCAATGGTGGTAACGTAAAGAACACTGGGATGGAGCTTGCCCTAACCTTCAAAAACAAAATTGGAGAATTCAACTACAGCATCGGTGTAAACGGTGCCTACAACAAAAACACCGTAGGTAATATTCCTACCGCTGACGGTATCGTGCACGGCTTAACCAATCAGCTTTTTGATAATGCACAGGAATTTTACCGTGCACAAAGCGGGTTCCCGATTGGTTATTTCTGGGGCTTAAAGACCAATGGTATCTTCCGGAATGAAGCGGATGTACAAGCTTATCAGGCCAACGGATCCCCGATCCAGCCTACGGCAGCTCCGGGTGATGTACGTTACGTTGACTTAAATGGCGACGGTAAAATTGACGGCGCCGACCGCACCATGATCGGTAACCCGAACCCGGATTATACGTTCGGTATCACGCTTTCGGCAGACTATAAAGGCTTCGATTTCTCTTTAGTTGCTTCAGGTGTTGCCGGGAATGATCTGGTACAGTCTTACCGCAATCAGGCAAATCCTTATGGCAACTACACCAGCAGAATACTGGACAGATGGCGCGGTGAAGGTTCTTCGAATACAACGCCAAGGGTAACGGAAGACAACCGCAACTGGACCAACTTCTCCGACCTTTACATCCAGTCAGGCGATTACCTGCGCATCAGCAACGTGACGCTAGGCTATGATCTTGGACGCGTGTTCAAAAAGAGCTACCTAAAACAAGTGAGACTTTACGCTTCAGCACTTAACCTGTACACCTTCACGAAATACGATGGTATGGATCCGGAAATCGGATATGGCTCTGAAGGCTTTTCTTCAGGTGTAGACGTGGGTTATTACCCTAGACCTAGAACCTTTATGTTCGGTGCTAATTTTAGATTTTAATCAAGCAGATTTTACGATTATGAAAGCTATAAAAATATGTGCAATTGCCCTGGTATTACTATCTGCAGGCGCATGCAAGAAAAGTTTTCTGGATACTGAACCGATCACCTCAGTAACGGATGAGAACTTCTATAAAACACCAAAAGATGCTTATGCGGCCCTTGTTGGCTGTTATGACGGATTACAGATCGTATGGTCGGAGGGCGTAGCCTTGCCGGTAGCGGCAGAGGTCATGTCCGACAATACCTTCGGGGGTACCGGTGCTTCTGATGGTTTCGGTTACCAGATGATCGACGAGTTTGACAGGAACCGTTCTCCTTCAGATCAGAACCTTTATGAGCGTAACTGGATCCTTTATTACAAAGCACTATACCGCTGTAATATGCTGATCAGCAAAATTGATCAAATCCAGTGGGGAGATGATGCGACAAGCAGGTTGGCTTATGAGGCGGAAGCGAAATTCCTTCGTGCATACTTGCTGTTTGACATGGTACGCCTTTGGGGTAACATCCCTTTGCTAACTGAAGCATCCGCAGAAAATGTACCTCAGGCTAGCCCGGAGGAGGTGTATAAAGTAATCGCAGAAGACCTGAAGTTTGCTGCTGAAAACATGCCAGCGGTTGGATATGCTGCACAACCACTAGCGCAACGCGGACGCGCCACTAAATACGCCGCAGCGTCTCTATTAGGCAGGGTTTACCTGTACTATACCGGATATTATGGTAAAGCTGACCTTGTAGGTGTGGTGACCAAAGCCCAGGCGCTCAGCTATCTGGAAGATGTGATCAGCAACAGCGGTCATGGTCTGGTAGAAGATTTTGCAAACCTTTGGCCTGCAGCTTCTTTAGCGAATTACGCCAAAGAGGACAACAAGGAAACTGTATTCGCAATTAAATACACCTACACCAGTGATTACAACGGCAATACCGATGGTAACCACTGGATGATCATGGGCGGTATCCGTGAGCAGGCAATTTTCCCTTACGGAAATGGCTGGGGTGCTGAAACCGTGAACCCGAAATTATGGAATGCTTATGCTGCAAATGATACCCGCAGAGCGGCTTCCATTATCTCCATTGTAGATGAAAAACTTCCCTTCACCAACCAAAGTAAAGCAAGAGAATACACCGGATATTATACCAAGAAGTATAGCCCAATGGTGGATGAGAACGGAAAGCCAGTGCCTGAGGGTTATGGTAACCCGAACTTCCAGATCGCGCAGTTCCAGGATTACGTATCGATCCGTTATGCCGATGTGCTGCTGATGGCAGCGGAGTTGGGTAGTGCCAATGCGCAGACCTATTTCGATCAGGTTAGACAACGTGCGTTGAAAGATGCTTTCAGCCCGCTTCCTGTAAACCAGGAAAACATTATGAAAGAGCGCAGACTGGAGTTTGCATTTGAAGGCATCCGCTACTATGACCTGCTACGCCAGGGGGTGGACCGTGCAGCCCAGCAGATTGCAGAAAGTACAACTGTACTCAATGGCGGTGTGAGTACCCAAAAGACGATCCTGGCAGCAAACGTAATTGCAACACAGGGTCTGCAACAGATTCCATATAACCAGATCAACCTGGCGAATGGTACGTTGAAGCAAAATCCAGGTTGGTAACATTGATTATATAACAACAAGACGATGAAATTACATGTTAGAATATTTGCAATGTTTATGCTTTCTATGGCATTCCTTGCATGTAAAAAAGAAGAACACAGGCTGGAGCCGGTGCTCGATAAATCCGCCATTAACTTTAGCGTAACGCAAGATATGGCAGCAGACCCCGGGGGTAATACCGTGATCCTGCAGAATAATACCCCCGGCACCTTATCCATCTGGGATTATGGAACCGGAACTTCTACCCGTAAAACGGATACCGTGAAGTTTGCTTTTGCAGGGGATTATGTGATCAAGTTTTCCGCGGTAACCGGTGGATTGGTGGTAAAGATGGATTCTGTAGTGGTAAAGGTTACTCAAGATAACCTGAACTACGTGAACGATCCACTATGGACCGCTTTATCCGGTGGTGTGGGCAATGAAAAAAACTGGATCCTGGATACTGATGGTATCTTCTTTTCTGGTCCATTATCCTTCTATGGTGTCAACAATGGCTGGCTTAAAGAAGGTGCTGCATGGGCAGATGGCGCCAATGCGACCGGATGTTATGGTGGCGATTGCTGGACATGGGGTCCGGGAACAGGGGATATCTATCCGAACATGATGGCTGCAGGCAATTATGGCGTGATGACCTTCGGTTTAAAAGGCACCGCTTCTTTCAAAGCGGTAAAGCCTATGGAAAACAATGCTACCCAGAATGGCACTTACTACCTGAATGTGGCAGCAAAGACCTTGACCATTAACAATGCTTCCATCTTGCGCGGTTACAAACCTGCTAAAAACGGACTTACGGGCGTGAGCAACTGGACCAACTATAAAGTACTTTCATTAGATGAGAACAGCCTGCAGCTGGGTGTGATCAGAGACCGTGATGTAGATGGAGAAGGACCGGCGATGTTGGTTTACAACTTCATCACCCAGGAGTTTAAGGACAGCTATGTGCCACCGGTAACTGGCCCAGATGAAGGTTTCGATCCGACATTTAAGGCAGGTGAACTGCTGAGCATGCTAACGGGTACCACATCCGGCAGGTTGTGGAAACTGGATGCTACAGGTAATCCGGTAGACTGGATCGGTAAAGGCAAAGGCTGGACAAAATCGCATGCCGACTCCAGGGACTGGGGATGGAATGCAAGTTGGGATGCCGCAGCAGCGGATTCCTGGATCCTGTTTGACCGTGTAGGTGGACAGAAATATACCCGCAATCAAAACGGTGTGGTCACCACCGGTACCTTTACGATTAATGAAGCAACCAATGAGGTGACCTTAAATGGCAACCTGTTGATCCAAAACCCCGGCAGCTTCATGTCGCCAACTAAAAACACCTTCAAAGTGGTAAAAGCTTTTCCAGGAAAGGTTGAAACCAATGGTATCTGGTTTGGAACGGATTACAACGCGGAGAAGGATGAGTGGTTTGCCTTCCACTATGTACTTTAAAAAACAATTGAAAATACCTAGAAGAAACAACATTTGAAGAAGTCTAAAACATATTTGGTTCTCCTGTTTGCGTTATGCATCGGGGGAACTAAAACATTTGCACAGCAGCAGCCACGCCAGGAGCTGGATTTCAATAAAGGCTGGAAGTTTACGCTTGGCGATCAGGCCGGCTGGTCCGCAGCGGAGTTAAACGATAAAACCTGGAGAACACTGGATCTGCCCCATGACTGGAGCATTGAAGGTAAGTTTGATAAGAATCACCCGGCCACTGTTGGTGGTGGGGCACTTCCCGGCGGAACAGGCTGGTACCGGAAGCAATTCCAGGTGCCGGCCAGTGCCAAAGGCAAATACATCGCCATTGATTTTGATGGGGTGTACCGCAATGCTGAGGTTTGGATCAATGGCCATTACCTTGGTAAAAGGCCGAACGGCTATATCGCTTTTCGCTATGACTTATCCAGGCACTTGCGTTATGGCGGCATGAACACCATCGCCGTAAAGGTTGATAATGCTAAACAGCCAAATAGCCGCTGGTACAGTGGGTCCGGCATTTACCGGGACGTAAAGTTGCTGACCACCAATCCTGTTCATGTTGAACAATGGGGCAGCTATGTGACCACCCCCGAAGTGACCGAGCAGTCGGCAAAAGTGCAGGTAGAACTCAGCGTTGCTGCGGCGGGTAAAAAGCAGGCTGCGGAAATTAAAACCCAGATCCTTGATGCAAGCAAAAAGGTAGTTGCCAGCACAACCCCGAAAGTGCAGCTGGGCGGAACAGGACCTTTTACAACAAGCCTGGAAGTGAAAAATCCTAATCGCTGGTCCGTCGAGCATCCCTACCTGTACACGGTGCAATCACAGGTCCTTGTAAATGGTAAGGAAGTTGACCGCTATGATACCCCACTGGGCATCCGCAGCTTCAGCTTTGATCAGCACAAGGGCTTCAGTCTGAATGGTAAAGAAATGAAGATCAGAGGTGTGTGTATGCATCATGATCTCGGTGCACTCGGCGCGGCATTTAATGTGCGTGCGGCGGAAAGACAATTGGAGATCCTTAAATCCATGGGTGTGAATGGCCTGCGTACTTCTCATAATCCTCCTGCGAAAGCCTTGTTGGAGCTTTGTGATAAGATGGGCTTCATTGTAATGAATGAAGCTTTCGATATGTGGGTTAAAAAGAAGAGTGATTATGATTATCACCTGGATTGGGATAAGTGGCACAAGAAAGACCTTGAAGACCAGATCCTGCGGGATCGTAACCACCCTTCGGTGATGATGTGGAGCATAGGAAACGAGATTCCGGAACAAGGTGGAACAGGTGCCGACACCAGCGGCAGGGTAATTACACGTGAGCTCGCGGCAATTGTGAGAAACCTTGATAAAACGCGCCCCATAACTACAGGGAATAATAATGTAGAAGCGAATAACAACCTGGTTTTATCCGGCGCGTTGGATGTGATCGGCTACAATTACAACCACGACAAATGGAAGGATTTCCATAAAACTTATCCTGGACAGAAGCTGATTGCTTCGGAAACCACCTCGGCCTTGCAGACGCGTGGAAGTTATGATATGAAATCTGACAGTGCGAGAATCTGGCCGGTACGCTGGGATCTACCATTACTTACTGGTAACGACGACTTCAGCTGTTCTGCTTATGACAACTGCTATACGCCCTGGGGCTCCTCACATGAGCAAACTCTGGAGGCATTTGAGAACAATCCTGTGGTATCGGGCATGTTCGTATGGACCGGCTTTGATTACCTGGGCGAACCAACGCCCTACACCTGGCCCGCAAGAAGTTCTTACTTCGGCATTATGGACCTCGCTGGATTTCCAAAAGACGTATACCACTTGTACAAAAGCGCCTGGACCAATGAGCCGGTGTTACACATTATGCCGCATTGGAACTGGAAAGATGGACAAGAGATCGATGTGATCAGCTATTATAGTCAGGCCGACGAAGTTGAACTTTACCTGAATGGCGTATCACAGGGTAAGAAGTCTAAACAAGGTCAGGACATGAAGGTGATGTGGCGCTTGAAATATGCGCCGGGTGAACTTAAAGCCGTATCCCGGAAAAGCGGCAAGACCGTACTGGAAAAGGTGATCCGTACAGCGGGTGCAGCGGCCAAGCTTGAACTTACCGCCGATCGAAGCAAGATCCATGCAGACGGGAAAGATCTTTCCTTTGTAACGGTACGCGTGCTGGATAAAGATGGTAACCTGGTTCCGGATGCGGCAAACCTGATCAATTTCAAAATAGAAGGTGATGCTGAAATCAGGGCTGTTGATAATGGCAGTCCAATAAGTCACGAGTCTTTCCAGGCCAATCACCGGAAGGCCTTCAATGGTCTGGCACTTGCAATCATCAAAGCAGGAAGTAAAGCTTCGAAGGTAACCTTAAGCGCGAGCAGCGAAGGTCTGCAGGCTGCGCAGGTACAAATTGAAGTTAACTAAGGCTCCTGCAATTAGCCTGCGCCTCATAGTATTCCCTTTCAATACCCTGGTTTAAACCTAAACCAGGGTATTGAATTTCGATTCTATATGATTCTTCACTTCTTTCTGGAATTCCTCCGGTGTTTGTCCGGTTTGCTTTTTAAAGAACCTGCTGAAATACGGACGGTCTGAAAAGTTAAGATAGTAGGCAATTTCCTTGATCGTACGTTCACTATGAATGATGTTCCGCTTTGCTTCCAGGATCACCCGGTCATGGATGAGTTGCATCCCGGTTTTATCGAGGTTCTCCTTTAAGATCTGATTAAGCCGTTTAGCGCTGATGCCAAGCTTTTCGGCATAGAATTCTATATTTCTAACCTCCTGGTAATGATCTTCCAGCAACATGAAAAAAGCATATACCCGCTTTTGGTTAATGTCGTGGCTGGTAGACTGCTGCTCTTTAACCTGCATAAGTTTTAAGAGAAAGACCTTCAGTAATGCTTTTACAATAAGGTAGCTATTCGTAGCGGTTTGATATTCCTGCTCCAGCAGCTCATAAACGCTTGCCAGTGCTGCAGCTTCCGCTACTGCCAAATGCAAACAGGAAAATTCTCCCTGAACGTTAAACACCTTGAACAGGTCCAGCAAAAATTCCTTGTCTTCATCTTCCAGCATCTCCTGCTTGAAGGAGATCAGCACGCCATTCTTTCCGGCCTTGTTCAGCTGATGCACCCGGTAGGGTGGGATCAGGTAGATCCAGTCGCCTTTAACCTGCAGTTCGGGGTTCTTCAGTGCGTGTAAAGGCAGTTCATTCTTTAGCCATACAATTTCAAAAAAATCTTTCCTGCTTGGATCATTCAGATAGCTGGGTGGACAATTTGCCAAGTTTCTGATGTAAATAACAGACTTCTGTAGCGGTGGATGTTGTGCGGTGCTCATGGTTTACAAAGGTAAGGGCTGCGAAAAGGGCTTGTTGGATGATCCGGCAATAATGGTGCACAATATGGAAATCGCCTGATTAAGGCTGTTGTTTATGACTTTCGGCTTACTTGTATTTCCAAATTGTACACCCTTTGGGGCATATCGTGTAATCACGGCCGCCGGGCTGGCAGGTACTTTTGATCCACAAACCATACAAGTATGCAGACCATAAAAAACCAGACAGAAACTGCAAAGAAGCTGAAGACAAATTTGAACATGATTCTGGAGGAGAACAGCTGGCTCTTGAATCAGATTGATTTCAACGAGGTAGAAGCGCTGATGAAATACATTCAGGGTGCGGAAAACATATTCATTATTGCGGCCGGCAGATCCGGATTTGCGATGCGCTCCGCAGCAATGCGGCTCATGCACTTTGGACTGAAGGTCCATTTCGTTGGCGATACAACGACCCCTGCAATTCAGTCGGGCGACCTGTTAATCGCAGCCTCTGGATCTGGCACCACCAGCACCATCGTTAAAGCGGCCGACAAAGCACGCTCAGTCGGCGCGGCGGTAGCGGTGCTAACGACACAAGGCAAATCACCACTCGCAGCACTTGCAGACCTGATCCTGCACATCCCTGCCGCAGATAAGCAGGACCACGACAACAACCGCTCAAGACAATATGCTGGTGGACTGTTCGAGCAATTTCTACTCCTGCTCAGTGACGCGATATTCCATCAGCTTTGGAAATCGTCCGGTATACCTGCCGAAGAACTCTGGAAAAGACATGCGAACCTGGAATAAGGTTTAGCGATCAACAAATACAATCATCAATTTAAAATTTCAATAAAATGGCAAGATTACAAGTAGCAATAGATTTATTAACAACAGAAGAAGCATTAGCACTTGCGGCGAAAGTTGCACCTTATGTAGACATTATCGAACTGGGTACCCCATTGATCAAAAACATGGGTTCAACCGTGATCACTGCAATGAAAGCTGCACATCCGGATAAACTGGTATTTGCAGATTTAAAAACAGCAGATGCCGGGGAACTGGAAGCGGACATCGCTTTTAAAGCTGGTGCAGATCTAGTGACCGTATTGGGTGTTTCTGGAAATGCGACCATCATTGGCGCAGTGAAGGCTGCTAAAGCACATGGCAAAGGGGTAGTGGTGGATACCATTGGTCATCCTGACCGTGTGAAACGTGCACGTGAAGTGACCGAACTGGGTGTGGATTTCGTAGAACTACATGCTGGTTTAGACGAGCAATGGGCTGAAGGTTATTCTATTCAGGTACTTATCGACGAAGCATCAGTGGTAGGTGTACCGGTTTCCATCGCTGGAGGTGTAAACATCAACAACATCGACGCGGTAATTAAAGCAGGCGCTCAGGTAGCGGTTGCAGGTGCAGCAATTTATGCAGCGGAAGATCCTGCTGCAGCAGCAAAGGCACTTGCAGAGGCAATTCGTCTTGCATAACCAACAATAGCAATCTAAGAGACAAGGCTCTTCTGCATCAGCAGGGGAGCCTTGTCTCTTTTTATCAACCTGGTTCAGGAGGGCTGGCTGCCATGCCCCTGGCATGTTGCGCAAATTTTTTCAAAGCTTGTAGCGTTTGGTATGGTGCAGCCGTTTAGAGGTTAAAATGTTAAAGGCCAATAACGATCATCAATATTAAAATCACGAATTATGAAAATTTCAACTAATCTTAAATCGTCCTTTAAAATGCTGTTTGCAGCGCTGACTTTGTCTGCGGTAATAACATCCTGTTCAAAGGATTTTGATAATACGCCTGCACCAGCGGTTTCAGGTTTAAACATGATTAATGCTTCGCCAACAACCGAGTTGTTAGACTTCTACGTGAACAACACACGTGGCAACAACGAGAACTTCGGTTTAGGTAAAAAGCTAGGCTACTACAATCTGTATTCCGGAACCAGCAAGATCAGTATCACTAAAAAGGGAAGTCAGACAACCCTTGCAAGTGAGAACTTCAACTTTGCCCCAGAGCGCGGTTATTCCCTGTTCGTAATCGGTAAAGTGGATTCATTGAAATTCCTGATGGTAAAAGACAGTGTATCCATGCCAGCAAGCGGAAAAGCAAATGTTCGCTTTGTGAATGTTAGCCCTGATGCCCCTGCTTTAAACCTTGCGGTAGGCACTGCTGCAACAGACCTTGTGACCGACAAAGCATACAAACAATACTCTGAGTTTACGACGATCGATGCTGCGCCTAAGGTAACTTTTACTGCTAAAAACAAAGCTACAGGTGCTGTTGAAGCAACCCTGGCAGATGTTGAGATCAAATCAGGTGCAACCTATACGATCTGGGTAAAAGGATTAAAAGCCGCAACCGACTCAACAAAACTTGGACTTGCCATTTTTACACACTAAGTTTGACCCTTAAACCGGTCCAGCATACCGGGCCGGTTTAAATAAATTCATTGTTAATCTGTTGCGCATCAATATGATCGTATACCCTGCTGTCCAGAATACGTATGTCCACCTTTGAGGAAATTCTGGCAGGTTGTTTAAGGCAAGACAATAAGTGTAAGGAAATGATCTACAAGTCATTTTACGGCTACCTGATTGCCGTGATTTTACGCTATGTTGGAGAGCGCGCAGATGCTGAAGAACTTGTGAACGATAGCTTCATTAAGATCTTCAAAAACCTGCACACCTTCCGTCACCCGCAGGATCCTGCACAATTGCAGAATGCTTTTCGAGCCTGGTCGTCCAGAGTAGCCTCCCGTACGGCAATAGATTTCCTGCGTAGCAAAAAGGTGTACCTGAATGTGGATGACATTCCAGAAGATAAACACACTGCAACACCTGAAAGTGCAATTGCACAACTGAATGCTCAGGATATTATGAGACTGCTAAATGCTTTGCCAGACACGCACCGCATTATTTTTAATATGTATGAAATTGAAGGCTATTCGCACGATGAAATAGCAAAGACGCTTGATATTCCGGTAAGCTCCAGCAGGGTTTACCTCACTAGAGCGAAAAATAAACTTAGGGAACTATATTCTATACAATTAAGCGCATGAAACCTTCAGAAGATGAGTTGATTTCCCACATCAAAAAGACGATGGCCTCGTATGAGGAGCCATACCTGCCTGGTGCATGGGAAAAATTTAATGAAAGTACTGCTAAAGACAAGAAGCGCCTTTTTGGTTTCTATCAGGTCCTTAACATTGCTGCCATGCTGCTGGTATGCGCTTTTGTATTTTTATATGTTGATAAGGTTGTGGAAAAACCTAAAACGGATGTGGTAAAGAAGAAAGCTGCACCAGTACAAACATCAGACAATAAAGCTGATGTTACACCGGAAGATCTGGAGGCTGGCGCCGACTTACCGGAAATAGACAGAAGTATTTACACTGCAAAGCGAAAATCTACCGACGAGCTGCTGGATTCTGCAATGCAGGCAGGCATAGTACAACAATATGCTTACCGTGCGGTTGATTCCGCTGCAATCCTGGAACAAACGACCATGTTGACGGCACCTGAACAAGACATTCAGCTGCAGAATTTGAACGGGGCAAGAAGAATGCAATTTAATGCAGGACTGTCCTTACGTAGCAAGCCCTCTGTACCTACGATTAGCGCAATGCCGGAACAAGGCGAACGCTCCGCTAGTTTTGAGAAATTACTTGAAAGGGAGCAGCTTCTGGCAAGCACTAAAGTCGCCCCAAAGGAGAACCCTGCACAGCAGGATAAATGGGAGCTGGGTGTAATGGTTGCCCCTTCAATTGCCAACAACAATAAACTTAACCTGGGTTATGGTGTAAGCATGGGCTATGCCTTGTCGAAAAAAGTTTCTTTGGTATCCGGGATCTCCTATAATGATATGAATGCTTCCAACCAGGTGCCCGCCGCACCCCCAAATACTGCCGCATTCTTTTCCGGGGAATCGAAGAATCTGCAATCTGTAGAAGCTAGCGTTTCCGGTATTGATATTCCACTTGGCATTAAGTACAACCTCAGCAAGAAGTTTTATGCCAATGTTGGCGTATCTGCTTTTGCGGTACTGAATGAGCGTAAAAATAATACCTATATTCAGGAACGTTCCATGCAGACGGTTTCCTCAGACCCTGGTACGGCAGGTGAATTAAGGATCGTGGTCATGAACCAGAAGGTGACTGAACCGGCACCAGATGCATCCCTTGGCGATAAATATATAGGTTTCTACAACCTTTCGTTTGGTGTGAAACAGCCCTTATCAAAGAAAAACACGCTTTCACTGGAGCCATTTGTAAAGCTGCCGATGAAGGAAACCTCTGCCGACAACCTCAGGCTGATCGGCACCGGAATCAGGGTAAAATTAGATTTTTAGCGCATACAAGCCATTTAAAAGTCCAGTCTCCAAAAGGCTGGATTTTTTTGTGCGCCAATTTCGCTATGAAGCGGTATTTAGACGTGTTGTGGTTTTAAGTTATCGAGGCGTTAACAGGGGGTTGACAGGGGGTTGACAGGGCCCGGGCCGTGTTAACCCCTTGTCAACGCCAGGTATGCGCCTGGGCAACAACCGACCTAAGCTAAATCGCGGTGAACCAGGATTGCTTCCCGAATGGAGTTTAGTAGCGGCAAGTCAATCTCACAGTCTACGGTTTTACAATGCTCATGACTTTCACCATCAATCTGGATCATGCCGATGCGTTCTCCGGCCTTATGGATCTCGTATTGATTGTCGCCCAGTTCTGTAATACTAAAAATCTGGAGGGTGTCGTTATCTGGTATTTCAATGCGGAATTGTTTCATTATTTATTTGTTTTAATATTTAACAAAGACCCAGGTTGATTGTTTATGCTATTAGACCTAAGCAATTTGATTGTTGGACAATTTTAATATTAAACCTATGGAAACCCAGGAAAAAAACATTTTAGAAACTGGCGAATATACGCCGAGTGAGCCGCTAACGTCAGGAACAGGATCTAACCGCTCGCTTGCTACAGATGGTCCATTGGCGCAAACCCTGGATGATGATGACGATGACCTAACCGACATTGGTACACCACTGGACGACGACGATGATGACGAATTGGTAGATGGTGATATTCCGGATGATCTGGATGCAGACTTCGATGACGACGATGACTTACTTGCAGATGATGATGATGACGATTTCGACGACGATGTCACCAACGTTCATGAAGATGATCTGGATACTTTAGATGGCCCTTTAAGGGACATCAACAATCCAACCTAGCCATTAACGCTTATTCAAACGCAAGGTGTTTCGCTGCATTCACCTTGTGTTTGTAAAACATAAATCCTGCTGTTGCAAGCAAACCGATGCCCCCTGCGATGGTCAGGGCCATTCGTGGGCCAAAAGCATTGGCCGTCCAGCCGATCAATAAACTACCGATCGGTATCATACCCTGATAAGCCATAACGAAGTAGCTGATTGCCCGTCCACGCATTTCCGGGATGGCGTGTGTCTGGATGTAGGTGTTGATGGAACTCGTTTGTGCCATCATGCCGACACCTGTTATGGTCATGAAGAACAAGGCTATTGGCAAGGATCCGGCTACGGATAAAAAGATTAGGCTAAACCCAAAGATGATACTTGCCACCATGGTAATCTTTACCAGGAACTTTGAAGATTTCAGATTGGCCATATACATGGCACTAGCTACAGATCCCAGACCGGCTGCACTTTCAAACCAACTGAATGTTCTGGCCGTTCCATTGAAGATGTCCTTTGCGAAGATCGGCATCAGCGTATTAAAAGGAATGACGAATAAGCTGCTGATCCCGATCAGGATGATCATGCTGCTGAGCTCCTTATCACCCACAACATACTTAAAACCTTCTTCAAGTTCAAGCCAGATGCTTTTCTGACTTGGTTCTGTGATCGTCAGGTTTAGCTTCATCATGAAGAGACAAAGCAGTACCGGAATGTAGCTCAGGAAATTACCAATGAAACAGAAGTCTTCACCGAAGGCGCTTAGCAGAATCCCTGCCAGTGCCGGGCCAGCAATTCTGGCCAGGTTGGTCATGGTTGAATTCAACGCGATCGCATTTGGAAGATCCTCTTTATTGTCGACCATCTCCACCATAAGTGATTGGCGGCAGGTCACATCGAAGGCATTGATAATACCCTGCAGCAAACTGAGTGCAATGATCATGGGGATGTTGTAGAACTGAAAGAAAATTAGTGCAGCGAGTGCACCCGCCTGAAGCATCGACACGATTTGCGTAATCATCAGGATCTTGTAACGGTCGTAGCGGTCGATAAGACTCCCTGCAAAAGGTGATAATACCAGAGAGGGGATAAGACTTACAAAACCTACCAGTCCGAGTAGCAGTGCTGAGCCAGTCAGTCTGTATACCAGCCAACTTACGGCCGTCTTCTGCATCCAGGTTCCAACAAGTGAGATGGACTGTCCGTAGAAGAAAAGCTTGAAGTTGCGGTACTTTAAAGATCTGAATATGCTCATAGTTAGTGTGATTTTTACACTTACAAATATCCATATAATATAAACAGTAGTAAAATTGATTGTTTTAATGATATTGATTAGTTTTATCGATGATTGACCGGGGGGATTTATGGAATTAAGACAACTGAACTACTTCATTAAAGCTGCTGAGCTGTTGCATTTTACAGAAGCTGCGGCGGCATCCTTTGTTACGCAATCGACGCTTTCGCAGCAGATCAAGCTGTTGGAGGATGAGCTGGGTATGCTGTTGTTTGACCGGGTAGGTAAGCAGGTGCGACTTACGGAAGCGGGCAAGGTTTTCCTGGGGCATGCAAGGCAGATTCAGCTGGATGTAAAGCGTTCCAAACAGGCCATTGATGAACTCAATAATCTGGTGACCGGCGAGTTGAGGATTGGTGTAACCTATGCTTTCAGTTCCATGTTATTGCCCGCCTTGCCGCCATTTTCCTCTAAGTATCCCGGCATCAAGATCGTTGTGGAATATGGAACTGCGGGAGAGTTAGAGCAGAAGCTGAAGATGGCCGAGCTGGATGTGATACTGGCATTCCATGAGAAATCCGAGGCTGACGATCTTGGCCTGGAGATGCAGCATTTATATGCCTCCCGTATCATGATGGTGGTCTCGAAAAGACATCCCCTGGCAGGCCTGAAGAAGATTTCGCTGGCTGAGCTGGGAAAGGTCGAATTGATCCTGCCGAGCAAGGGTTTTAGTTCCAGGGATCTGTTGGATAGCCTGTTCAGTCGCGGTAAGATTACGCCGGTCATAAAAATTGAGATGAATGATGTACACTCGTTGCTGTCGATGGTAGATGAGGGCAACTGGGCAACGATCATCAATGAGAAAGCTATTCTAACCTGGGAAGATCTGGTTGCCATACCGATCTCGGGTAAGGAGTATTACAAACAGGCTTTCATTCTCTGGCAGAAAGGGGTGCATAAGAAGAAATCAGCCACCCTGTTTATAGAGGAGCTCTTCCGTATTTTGCATGTAGGTGATTAAACCAGTTCTTCGAAGTCGTACAAGTCTTTGATGTAGTTGTTGAAATATCTGCCTTTAGACACAGCGCCGCGCATGCCTACATAGATCTGCTTGGGTACGGCTTTGTAGGCGTAAACCTTTCCAGAAACAAAGGTAATGGTGAGGATGTGCTGGGCGGCGTCATATTCGTAGGCATGGATGACAGAAGAAGGCATGTTTCAAGGTTGCTGTTGAACCTGAAGCGTAAAAACTATGCCAGCCCTAATCTTTGCTGTAAAAGCAGCATCGGCACCTTGGCTCATAGCTCTCTTTTTCACCGAGCAGCACTTTGGAATCGTTGGTGACGGTTCTATAGGAATACATGGCCGGGCTGCCACAGCGTACGCATACGGCATTAACTTTAGTCACATGTTCTGCAATCGCCATCAGTGCCGGCATCGGGCCGAAGGGTTTACCGGAGAAGTCCATATCTAAACCCGCAACGATAACCCGGATACCTTTATTGGCGAGTTTGTTGCAGACTTCCGGCAGTTCATCGTCAAAGAACTGTGCCTCATCTATACCTACAACCTGAGTATTGGCCCCCAGCAGGAGTATTGCAGAAGAATGATCAACCGGGGTGGATTGTACGGCATTTGCGTTATGGGACACCACAGCAGATTCGTCGTAGCGGATATCGGTTTTGGGTTTGAAAATCTCGACGTTAAGTTTTGCTATCTGAGCTCTTTTTAATCTTCTGATCAGTTCCTCGGTTTTACCGGAAAACATAGATCCACAAACTACTTCTATGCTGCCACAATATTCGCCTCGTCTGTAATTCTGCTCACTAAATAACATTCAAATTCTTGTTTTTGGGGAAGGAAAGGTTGTTACCTTATGGCTACAAAAGTAACAAAAAATGTAACAACCGCCGGGATTTAAAGCCTGCTTTGATATTGTTAGTTCCATTCGCTTATATTTGAAATAAGGAAAAAACATTAAACATAAATCTCCGTTTAATAATCATGATGAAACAGGAAGATCTTTTGAAAAAAACAGGCGCGATCCTGAATGAACTTCAGGAACAATACCAGTTCATGTCAGCGGATCCACAGCAGATCAGTGAGCTGGAACTCGAGTTATTTCTCGCCAATGCCAATTTTTTATCGGAGCATGTGCAGATCTTGAAGAAGATCAGCAGTTTTCATCCCGTAAAAGCCTTGCCGGAACATGCACAGCCATCCTTGGATGACAGCAATGCCGGGGAGACGAAGGTGTTTGACGATTTCTTTACCCCAGATAAGGAAACACCGACCTTTGAATTTATTGTTAATGAGCGGAGGGAGGAGCCACAGCTCGTCGCTGGGAGTGCAAGTCAGGTGATTGATCCGAACCCGCCGGAGGAAGATGGAGACGACGACTACCCGGAAAAGGAATTGTACGAGATCGAAGAACCGGAGGAGGAACCCTATGAACAAGCTCCTGTGGAGGAGCCAGTGGAGGATCCGAAACCTGCAAGCCGCTATGTACATCCGGTGTACAGTAACATAGACATCAGTAGCATCCCACCGGAACAGATTGCCCATGATGAACCGGTTGCAGAAACTGACCCGGTGGAGGAAGAAGATGAAGTTGGACCGGAGCCTTTCCTGGTTGCACAGGAACAAGCAGGCAGACCTGCAGCAACACCTGAACCAGTGCCGGCACCTGAACCAGCACCTCAACCACTGCCTGCGCCAACGCCAGTTGCAGCCGCAGTACCAGAGCCCGTGATCCCGGTGTTTACAACGCCTAGTCAGCCTGCCGCACCAGCAGCACCTGCAGTCTCGCCGGAGATAGAACCTGTTGCGGAGCCTGCAAGAACTTATACCGAGCCAGAAAGACCATACGCAGAACCTGCAAAGCCTGCAAGCGTGCAACCTGCAGCGGCGCCAACGCACCAGCCGACCTTAAATGAACTGCTTGCTGCCAGCAGGCAGAGCAGCAATGCGCGTCCGGAGCAGGAAACCTCCAAACCGGTGATTCAGGATCTGAAGCGTGCAATCAGCTTAAATGAAAAGTTGTTGTTTGTTAAAGATTTATTTGACGGTTATAATCTGGCCTATGCAGAGGCAATTGACCTGCTGAACAAAATGCCGGATTTCCAGACTGCAGATACCTTCCTGCAGAAGCATTATGCAACGAAGCACAACTGGGCGGCAAAACAAAGTACTGCAGATCAGTTTTATGAACTGTTACACCAGCGTTTCCCTAAATAAAGCCCATCCGGTTGGCATCCAGCTTCAGGAATATAAATAGCAATACACTGAAACTCCATAGCGAAGATCCACCGTAGCTGATAAATGGCAGTGGAATTCCGATGACCGGAATGATGCCGATCGTCATGCCGATGTTGATGAATACGTGGAAGAAGATAATGCTGGCTACACAGTAGCCGTACACCCTGGAGAAGGTAGAACGTTGCCGCTCGGCAAGATTGATCACCCGGAGCAGCATAAAGCAGTACAGGCCAATTACAACACTGCAGCCTACAAAACCCCATTCTTCACCGATGGTAGAAAAGATAAAGTCGGTACTCTGCTCTGGAACGTAACCGTATTTGGTCTGGGTTCCTTGTAGAAATCCCCGTCCTAAGGTCTGTCCCGAGCCAATTGCGATCTTAGACTGAATCACGTTGTAACCCGCACCTTTTGGATCCGTCTTCAGCCCGAGCATGATCTCAATCCTGCTACGTTGATGGGGTTCCAATACCTTGGTATAGGTTAGTTTAACGACATATAGATAAGCTATCGAAACAATTGCCGCGAGTACAATGGTGAAGATCATCTTTTGCTTTCTGCGGTTCTGATAAATGAAGAAGGCCGAGACCATGACAATAATGAAGATGATCAGGCCGATGGGCATCAGAAAGTCCGCGATGAACAATACGATCATGCCCAGGAATATAAGCAGGAAGTAACCTGAAAGGCCTTCCCGGTACAGGGGGAACATGAAAGAAAGGAATACCAATGCGGAACCGGTATCTGGTTGCAGCATGATCAGCCCAAGCGGTACCAGCACGATCAGCGCTGCAAAAGCGATGGATTTAAAGTCGCGCAGTTTCGGATTGAAGGTGCTGATGTACCGCGCCATCAGTAGTGCAGTACCAAACTTCGCAAACTCCGAAGGTTGCAGCCTGAAGCTTCCGATGGGGATCCAGGCCTGGTTACCGGCAACATTCCGGCCCACAACCAGTACGGCCAGTAAGAGCAGTATTGTAGCCCCATATATGATGGGGGAGAAGACGCTGAAGAACTTCGCATCTACCAGCAGGATGGAGAAGCCCAGGATTAGTGCAGTAAGGATAAAGATAAGCTGCTTACCATAGTTGCTGCTGAAGTCGAACACGTCAGCCGTATCGGGGTTGTATACCGAAGCATATATGTTGATGAAGCCGATGGTACAGAGCGCAACAAAGATGAGGATAGTTATCCAGTCTACGTTAAAAAAGAATCTGTTGCCTTGTTGTGTACTCATTTAGTGATTTCAATTGGTTTTGGCTGCGCCGTGATCTCCGTCACCGGGGTAGCTTCCAGTTTTGCAGGTAATTGTTTTTTCGTGGTATCCTCCGTTTGCTTCGGCTGGTATTTTACTTTTGGCTTCGGCATAATTGGTAACACCACTTGTTTTTTCATCCATTCTACCTGTGCCTGACGACCTTTGGAGATGGAGTCCGTTAAATATTTTTCAGTGATGTAACTGGCGATCGGTGCAGCATAGGTACTTCCGTAACCGGCATTCTCCACGATTACCGCAATCGCGATCTTCGGATTATCACGTGGTGCGAAACCGATGAACACCGAGTGGTTCTTACCGTGTGGATTTTGAACGGTACCCGTTTTCCCGCACATGATGATGTTCGGCACGCGGGATAGCACCGCAGTACCCCATGGACTGTTTACCGCTTCCTGCATGCCATCGATTACGGGTTCGAAATGTCTTTCTTCAACACCAACAAAGTTCTTTTGTACATATTCCTTGCTGATGGTCTTCTTTTCGCCAATGGCTTTGATCAGGTGCGGTTTAACATAATAACCTTTGTTCGCAATGATGGCCATAATGTTGGCCATTTGCAGCGGTGTGGTGTTCATTTCGCCTTGTCCGATGGCCAAGGAGATCACCGTGGTATAGCCCCAGTACTTACCAAAGCGTTTGGTGTATTCGTCTGAAGTAAACAGGATACCCTTTTTCTCAAAGGGGATATCGATCTCGAGCTTTTGCCCGATGCCCCATTTACGCACTTTTTCTTCCCAGTTGTTGTAGGCAGCAATCTTGTTCTTGAATTTTTTCTGGGTCATGATGCGTGCGAACACATTACAAGCATAGGTATTGCAGGAACGCGCGAGTCCGCGGCGTAGACTGATGTTTCCATCCACGTGCTCACATTTCACCACGTGATTGCCGGCGCGGTAGCCACCAGGGCAGTTAAAAGGCGTTTCCGGGTCGATCACACCTTCCTGTAAGCCGATTAATGCGTTTACAGGTTTGAAGGCCGAACCCGGAGAATAATAACCAGATGTTGGTCGTACCAGGAAGGGGCGGTTCGGGTTACCGAAGATCTCCATGTAGTTGTTACCCTGACTGCGGCCAACCATCCTGTTCGGATCATAACCTGGGGCACTTACAAAGGCCAGCACTTCACCTGTCGCGGGTTCTATGGCGACAATACTGCCGACTTTATTCTGTAGCAGCTGCTCACCCAGTTTCTGGATGTCCATATCCAGCGAGGAGTAGACCTTTTCTCCTGCACGGGCAAGGGTATCAAACTTTCCTTCCGCATAACTTCCCTGTGGTACGTTACGGGCATCATAGAGCATGTTAATTACCCCACGCTCGCCACGGAGTACATCATTGTATTGCTTTTCAATTCCAGCTTTGCCGATGTAATCACCAGGGCGGTAATAGCCGTTATTCTCTTCGATATCTTTCTTGGTTACCTCTTTTACGTAGCCAAAGAACTGTCCGGCCACGCTGTCCGGGTAATGCCTGATGGTTCTGTTCTGCACCATAAAACCTGGAAACCTGGAGAGTTTCTCCTGCAGCGAAGCATAGATCTGCACGGAAAGTTGTTTCTCGAAGATCGATGGCTGGTACCGGGATTGGTTCATCGCCTTGGTAAAGCGCTTGTGAAAACCCTTCATGTCAATACCAATGGTATTGCATAGATCCAGGGTATCAAACTCCTTTACCTGATTGGGGATAACGATGAGGTCGTAAACGGGCTCATTTTGCACGAGCACCTTACCCTTGCGGTCGTAGATCACTCCACGCGCAGGGAAAGTATAGATCTTCTTGAGCACGTTACTTTCTGCCGAGATGAAGTACTTATCGCTACCCACCTGTATGTAAAAAAGCTTGGCCATGAGGATCAGGCAAACCAGGATAAACAGACCCTGGATCGTATATTTCCTGTCGAACAAATTGTCCATTAGCGTAATTTCCTGTTATAAAAAACGAATTCTATCAATAGAACGGTTAACATGGTTAATAAACCACTAAATAAACACCGCATTAAGGTGTAAGAGAGCTCTGTTAATTTAAAGGCTTCCAGCAAGTAAAGTACCAGATGATGTGCAAAGATACAAAGTAACGCATAAAGCGAAAACCACTTAAAGCCCATATTTCCAAGTGTTGGTTCGGGTTCATCGAAGCCGTCGCGGTTAACGCTGACGCTGATGAACAGGATACGAACATAGATGAGGGTAACACTTGCGGCCACGTGCACGCCGATGGTGTCGTAAAAAGCATCGAGAGTTATGCCGGTGACAAATGCAATCAGGTACAGCAATAAGTTTGGTGTACGGAATGGCAGCAGGAGTAAAAACAGCACATACACAAAGGGTGTTGCAAGGTTATAGAAGCCCAGGTTCCGCAGCAGGAATACCTGAATGAAAAGGAGGAGCATCCACCTGACGATGTTGATGAAAACTAATTTACTATTCATTGGGCAGTTTTGCTTCTAAAGCCTTCTCTTCCTGGGCGAATTTATGCTTAATGACATTCACGTATTGTAAGGTACTGAAATCATTGAACAGTGCGATCTCGATGGTCAGGAAGTTATCGCCGGTAGCGATACCGGTGTTGCTTACCCGGCCCACGGGAATGCCCGGAGGGAAGGAGCCGAACCCGGAGGTCACCACGGTATCTCTCAGGTTAATCTTGTATTGATTGGGAATCTCTTTCACGTAAGCTTTGCGGAAGTCTACATTGCGGTCGCCCCAGACCAGTGAGCCCAGCGCGTTGTTCTTTTTGATGTTTACGCTGATTTTGGTGTCTTTATGCAGTAAGGACTGGATGGTGGCCAGGTGTGGTGACACATCACGTACAAAGCCGACAACACCTTTATCTGCTGCGATAACGGCCATGCCGGGCTCAATACCATCAAGGGAACCTTTGTTGATCGTGATGATGTTATTCCTTAAAGTGATGGAGTTTTTGATAACCCTGGCGGCAAGGTAGGTGTATTGGTAGTTGGTGGTGGTATCCACCACTACCGTGTTCTTGGCAGAGTCGATGTTGCGCAAGGCAAAGATGGCCGTATGTAGTCTGGCATTTTCCGCTGCCAGACTATCATTAACACGGCCTAAGTTGATGTATTTCTTGAAAACATTCAGTTTTTCATAAGCGTTGCCAATCACTTCATTCGCAGAATTCACGGCAGCACTTTGCTGATAGATGTTGTTTTTAACAGTTAAAATCAGTCCTACAGAGAAAAATATGATGAATAGAAAAAATGCGTTGTATCTGTTTATGAAAATCCAAAGGTTACGCATAGTTGAGGTTCACCACCGTTTTTATTGCATTAAAAATTTATAACCACCGATGTTTTTAAGGGCGATACCAGTACCACGAACAACCGCACGAAGTGGATCTTCGGCAATGTGAACCGGCAATTTGGTTTTAGCTGCAACACGTTTATCTAAACCACGAAGTAAGGCACCACCACCAGTCAGGTAAATACCAGTCTGATAGATGTCGGCCGATAGCTCTGGTGGCGTAATCTCTAGCGCTTTAAGAATCGCTTCTTCGATCTTGGAAATGGATTTATCCAGACAGTGTGCGATTTCAGTGTAAGAAACGGTAATCTGCTTTGGAATACCAGTCATCAGGTCCCTTCCCTGAACGGCGAAGTCCGAAGGTGGATCAGTTAGTTCGGGCAATGCAGCACCAACTTCGATCTTGATCTTTTCCGCGGTACGGTCACCGATCATGATGTTGTGCTGACGACGGATGTAGTTTACGATATCAGAGTCGAAGTTATCACCGGCTACGCGGATACTTTGGTCACACACGATACCAGAAAGGGCTATTACAGCAATCTCCGTGGTACCACCACCGATATCGATGATCATGTTACCCATAGGCTCTTCCACATCGATACCGATACCTACAGCAGCAGCCATCGGCTCGTGAATTAAATAAACTTCTTTAGCACCGGCAATTTCAGCAGAGTCACGTACAGCACGTTTTTCAACTTCTGTGATACCGGAAGGGATACAGATCACCATGCGAAGGGATGGGAACATCCAGCCTTTTCCACCATTAAGCATGCGGATCATGCCTTTGATCATGGCTTCTGCGGCATTAAAATCGGCGATCACACCATCTTTTAATGGACGAACGGTGCGGATATTATCATGGGTTTTGCCTTCCATTTGCATGGCTTGGCGTCCTATAGCTATAATTTTGTTTGTCTGGCGGTCGAAAGCAACGATAGAAGGTTCGTCAACTACTACTTTATCGTTATGTATAATCAGGGTATTTGCGGTTCCTAAATCTATGGCAACCTCTTGTGTAAACCAATTAAATAAACCCATTTATAGGTGATAATTTAAATATGAAAAATTCTGTGTACTATAAGTAATGTAAAACTACAGCTTTTTATTGTATCCGCGGAAAAAAAACTTAGTGTTTGAAATGCCTGATACCAGTGGTTAACATTGCTATACCTTTCTCATTTGCCATATTAATCGAGTCTGCATCTTTGATCGATCCACCTGGTTGTAAAACAGCAGTAATGCCAGCATCTGCAGCGATTTCAACGCAGTCCGGGAAAGGGAAAAACGCGTCAGAAGCCATCACTGCACCTTGCAGGGTAAATCCGAACGATTCTGCTTTAACGATCGCTTGTTTTAAGGCGTCAACCCTGGAGGTCTGACCCACACCGCTCGCTACCAACACCTGGTTTTTAACAAAAACAATGGTGTTTGATTTGGTATGTTTTACAATCTTATTTGCGAAGAAAAGATCCTGTAATTCCTGTTCAGTAGGTTGTTTATCCGTTACTGGTGTCATTTGTTCAGGGCCTTCAATGCTTAGGTCTTTATCCTGCTCAATAACGCCGTTCAATAGGGTCTTGAACTGTTTTTTAGTCAGCTCGACATCGTTACGTTGAAGGATAACGCGGTTTTTCTTTGCGCGGAAAAGCTCCACTGCTTCAGCCTGGTAAGATGGTGCGATCAGGACCTCAAAGAATAATTTATTGATCTCGGTTGCGGTAGCAAGATCGATCTCGCGGTTAGCGATAAGTACGCCACCGAAGGCAGAAACCGGGTCACAAGCAAGTGCATCATTCCATGCTTCCAGAATGGTTGCTCTTGAAGCGACACCACATGCATTGGTATGTTTTAAGATGGCGAAAGTAGGTGCTTCAAATTCATCGATTAAGGCAACCGCTGCATCAACATCCACGAGGTTATTATAAGAAAGTTCTTTGCCATTTAATTTGGTAAACATCTCATCCAGGTTGCCGTAAAAAACACCTTGTTGATGTGGATTCTCACCATAACGTAATACCTGTGCTGAAGATATGTTTTGCTTGAAAACGTTAATTGGCTCTTCGTTATTGAAGTAGTTGAATATTGCAGTATCGTAACCTGAAGACACGTGGAATGCTTTTTTAGCATATGCTTTACGCTGAGCTAATGTAGTCTCGCCATTTTGTGTCTCCAATTGTTGTTGTAAGGTGCTGTAATCGTCTTTAGAGGCAAGGATCACGACATCATTAAAGTTTTTCGCTGCTGCGCGGATTAGGGAGATACCGCCGATATCGATCTTTTCGATGATCTCCTGTTCTGTGCCACCTGCTTTTACGGTTTCTTCAAATGGATAAAGGTCTACAATAACAAGATCAAGCTCTGGAATTTCATAAGAAGCAATCTGTTCCTGATCTTCTTTTAAGCCTCTACGGTTAAGAATTCCACCAAATACTTTCGGGTGTAAGGTTTTTACGCGGCCACCTAAAATAGAAGGGTATCCGGTTAAATCTTCTACTGCCGTTACTGGTAAATTAAGGTCTTTTATAAACTGCTCGGTACCACCGGTAGAGAATAATTGAACACCTTGTGCTGCCAGCAGACGTACTAAAGGTTCTAAACCATCTTTGTAATAGACTGAAATTAAAGCGTTTTTGATCTTTATTGATTGACTCATCTGTGAAGAATTTTGAGCCGCAAAAGTAGCCTTTTTTGATGATTTATTTTAAGGACCTGCAATAAAACTACTCAGGAAGCTTTTTTAGGATATTTTCAACAATTTTAGGGTAGTGTAAATGTTCTAGTTGCTGACCTTTGAACTTGATCATTTCCAGGCTGTCATTCTTGTCTATCTTATACTTAGCCTGGAAGATGTATTCACCTTCGTCATAGTGTTCGTTCACGTAATGAATGGTTATGCCGCCTTCAACCTCTTTTGCTGCAATAACAGCATGGTGTACATGATCGCCATACATACCTTTACCGCCAAACTTCGGCAGGATAGCAGGATGGATGTTGATTATTCTATTCCGGTAGCGTTTAATCAGATTTTCAGGAATAAGCCATAAGAAGCCTGCAAGTACGATCAGATCGATATTCAGATCATTAAGCAGATCCAGTATCCGGTCTGTTTTGTAGAATTCATTTCTGTCGAAGATGTGTACGGGAATTTCGAAGTTGTCTGCACGTTGAATAACGTATGCATCGGGGTTGTTGGTTAACACAAGCGAGATTTCGGCTGCTGTGCTATCCTTAAAGTACTCCATTAACTTTTGAGCGTTGGATCCTGAACCTGAAGCAAAGATGGCAATTCGTTTTTTCACTGTTAGTCTTTTTTTCAAAAGTAACAATTTAGCCTTTAAATTCGTATTTTGGCGCTTTATTAGCAGGAAATGCCCGTGGTTTAATCTGTTAATAAAAATATTCTCACAAGGGTTTTGTAAATTAAAAACATAAGTTCTATATTTGCAGTCCGAAAAAAATAGAAATTATAGGCTAAAAACAATGGCAAATCATAAATCAGCTTTAAAAAGAATAAGAGCAAACGCAGCGAAGCGTTTACGTAACAGATATCAGGCAAAAACAACTCGTACTTTCATCAAGAGATTACGTGCTGCAGAAGATAAGAAATCTGGTCAAGAATTACTACCTAAAGTGATCTCTATGTTAGACCGTTTAGCTAAGAAAAACATTATTCACAAGAACAAAGCAGCTAACAACAAATCGAAGTTAACTAAATTTGTTAATGGCTTAGGCTAAGTATATACTTACAATATTCCGAACGGGATAAGCGCTGCTTATCCCGTTTTTTTGTTTATGGATTTTTATGAACAAAAACTAGGAATTAAGATGTGGGCCGAAGCTGACCGGCCCAGGGAAAAGCTGATGCTTAATGGCAGACGGCAATTAACGGATGCGGAACTGGTAGCCATCTTAATTGGCTCGGGCAGCCGGACAGAAACTGCGGTCGACCTGAGTAAGCGTATGCTCACAGCCTATCAAAATGACCTCGATGCTTTTGGAAAGGCTTCAATCAAAGAACTGTCTAAGTTTAAGGGAATCGGAGAGGCAAAAGCAATTGCCATCGTTGCAGCGCTGGAGCTCGGTCGCCGGCGCAAGGAAACGGCCAGAGCGGAGGTTGTTAAAGTTGGCAGCTCCCATGATGCCTTTCAGCACCTCCATGCCGACTTTGCAGACCTCAATCATGAGGAGTTCTGGATGCTGCTCCTGAACCGTGCAAATCACGTGAAGTCTAAACACCTGGTTAGTAAAGGTGGGCAGTCCGGCACGGTTGCAGACCCCAAAATCATCTTTAAAACCGCACTGGAGCATCAGGCCGCGTACATTATCCTCGCACATAATCATCCTTCGGGAAATCTTAAGCCAAGTGCAGAAGACATCAAGCTTACCAAAAAGCTTGTGGAAGCGGGCAAGCTGCTGGACTTGCTGGTGGTAGATCACCTGATCCTTGCAGACCATTCCTACTATAGCTTTTGTGATGAGGGCTTGATCTAGGGATTTGCTGCCTCATGGAACAGCAACAGCATAATTTTATATCTTTGCGCTTTATACTGAGTAATATCATGAAAATTTCATATAACTGGCTTAAGCAATTCATCCAAACAGATAAAACTCCACAGGAACTATCCTTGATTTTAACGGACATTGGTTTGGAGGTTGAAAGCGTAGATAAAGTACAGCCGATTGTAGGTGGCCTGGAAGGATTACTGATCGGGAAGGTGATGACCTGTGTACAACACCCGAATGCTGATCGCCTGCGCGTAACTACTGTTGATGTTGGCGGCCCTGAACTGCTACAGATTGTTTGTGGAGCACCCAATGTTGGCGAAGGACAAAAAGTTGTGGTTGCAACCGTAGGTACAACGGTTTATCCAAATGAAGGTGAAGCTTTTAAAATAAACAAATCCAAGATCCGTGGGGAGGTATCCGAAGGGATGTTATGTGCTGAAGATGAAATTGGATTGGGTGGCTCGCATGCCGGCATTATGGTGCTGGATGAAAACACGCCGATTGGTATTGCTGCAAAGGATCATTTCCAAATGGAAGATGATTTTGTGTTTGAGATCGGACTTACACCGAACCGGGCCGATGCAGCCTCACATCTAGGTGTGGCCAGAGATCTTGCGGCTTACTTCCGCAGCTCCGTTACGATGCCGGAGGTGGAAGCTTTTAGCGTTTCAAATGAATCTCTAAGCATTCCAGTAAGTGTAGAAGACCAAACGGCTTGCCCACGCTATAGCAGCGTGACAATTTCTGGTGTAACGGTAAAACCATCACCAGACTGGTTGCAGGATAGATTGAAAGTAATCGGCATCAGGCCAATCAACAATATCGTAGACATCACGAACTATGTGCTTCATGACCTCGGTCAGCCGTTACACGCGTTTGATGCAGATCAAATTCAAGGAAGTGTAATCGTTAGGAAATGTGCGGAAGGCACCTCCTTTGTAACCCTAGATGGTGTTGAACGTAAACTCTCTGCTGAGGACCTGATGATTTGTGATGAAGCAGGTCCGATGACGATTGCCGGTGTATACGGCGGTAAGAACTCGGGTGTAACAGAGCAGACCACAAACATCTTCCTGGAGAGTGCTTATTTCAATGCTGTAAGCGTACGTAAAACCGCTAAAAGACATGGACTGAAAACAGATTCTTCTTTCCGCTATGAGCGGGGCACTGATCCTGAAATCACGGTATATGCTTTAAAGCGTGCGGCATTATTGATCCAGGAGCTTGGCGGCGGTACCATCAGCAGTCAGGTGGGTGACCTATATCCGAATCCTGTTAAGCCATTTGATGTAGAAGTAAGCTACGAGAATATTCAATCTTTAATTGGCGTTCAGATCCCGGAAACACAGATCAGGGAAATCATAGAAGCACTAGGTATGCGTGTAGCTGCCGAAACAGCAGCTGGTCTGCACCTTCAGGTGCCTGCATACAAAGTTGATGTAACCAGGGAATGTGACGTGACCGAAGAGGTACTTCGTATTTATGGATACAACAACATTCCTATTCCAACCAAGGTAAATGCAAGTTTGTCTTATGGCGTAAAACCAAACCGGGAGCAAACACAGCACGTCATCGCAGATATGTTAACGGCGAACGGTTTTCTGGAGATCTGGTGCAACTCGTTAACCAAGGCTGCTTATTCCAAAAATGAAGAAGAAGCGGTAAAGATCTTAAATCCCCTGAGTTCCGACCTAAACGTGATGCGCCAAAGCCTGCTTATGCCCGCACTGGAAAGCGTTGCCTATAACCAGAACCGCAAGAACGCAGACCTTAAGTTCTACGAATTCGGGAAAACTTACCACCTGATCAACGAGAAATACGTGGAAAGACCACGACTACTAATATTGGTTTCTGGCAACCTGCAAACAGAGCAGTGGAATCAAAAACCACGTACGGTAAGCTTCTATCATGTCAAATCAACAGCAGATGCCGTAATGGGCCGGTTGGGATTGACCAACTTCCAGATTGAGGAAGTGGCTGATGAAAACTTCGCTTACGGCTTAAAGTATTTCCGTGGCGACAAAACCATCGTGACTTTTGGTGCAGCAACAGCAAAGGACCGTAAAACGGCCGACGTAGACAAAGACGTATTCTATGCGGACTTTGACTGGGCACTGCTGATGGATATGGTTAGAAAAAACAAAATCATCAACAAGGATATACCAAAGTATCCTGCGGTTCGTCGTGACCTTTCTATGTACGTAGATCTGGCCGTGACTTTCGAGGACTTAAAAGGGATTGCCTATAAAACAGAGAAGAAACTGATCAAAAACATTCAGGTATTCGATGTTTATATGGGGGATAAAATTCCCCAAGGGAAAAAATCTTACGCTTTAAGTTTTACGTTACAGGATGATAATCAGACCTTAACCGACAAGCAGATCGATGCGGTTATGCAAAAGATTATTTCTAACTTAGCCCAAACAGCAAAAGCGGAGATAAGAAAATAATATATTTTTTTATTTTAGCAAGGTTTTACAGCTAGATTAACAGATAACAAATGTCCACGGTAGCAGATCAATTAGATTCCGTACTACATAAAACAGCTCGCCTGATCGAGTTGTGTAATGCGCTTCAGGAGGAAAATGACCTGCTTAAACAGGAGAATGAATCTGTAAAAGCTGCTTTAACAAGCTCACGAACCAAGAATGCAGAACTGGAGGAGAAACTAAGGGTTTTAAAGCTTGCCAAAAGCCTGGAGGGAACCTCCGAAAAGTCGCTTGACATCAAACAGAAGATCAATGAATTTGTACGGGAGATTGACAAGTGTGTTGTATTACTGAAGAAATGAGCCATACCATAATAGTGAAACAAAGCTAAGAAATGGGAGAAATCTCGATTAAAATATCTATATCTGACCGTATCTATCCTTTAAAGGTTGCTACGGAAGAGGAGGAAATCGTAAGGCGTGCAGCCAAGGTTATCAATGAACGTATCAAAGATTATCAGGAAAACTATGCGGTAAGAGATAAACAGGATTTACTCTCTATGGCATTGCTGCATTATGCAACTGCCGCCTTAAGGGTGGAATCTAAGGTGCAGGATCAGGATACAGCCGTTACAGAAAAAATAGAGGAGTTGGATAATTTATTAAACGACTTCTTTTCAAAATAGGGCGTTCTTTATACTTTAGCAAAGAAATTTAACCGTTGTTAAATTTTAAGTTTCATTATTATAATTTTAGAGGGTGGAGTCATACCAGACTTGTTCCTTTTAATGGTATGTACAAGAAATTTAAATTTTAATAACGGTTTTTTTATATATAAATAAAATGGAAATAGTAGGAATAATAGGATACATACTCGCCGGCCTTGCAGTCGGGATTATCACAGGGCGATACCTGTTAAGGAGTTTACTGAAGAAGCAGGAAATTGCTGCACAAACGAAAGTTAAAAAGATCTTGAAAGATGCCGAGACTAAGGCGGAGATCATGAAAAAAGATAGGCTTCTTGAAGCCAAAGAGAAGTTCCTTCAACTGAAGGGCGAGCATGAGCAGGAAGTAAATGCTAAAAACAACCAGATCAATCAGCGTGAAAACGCCATCAAACAGAAAGAACAGTCTTTAAACCAAAAGCTGGAGAACCTGAATCGCAAAGAGCAGGAACTTGACAATCAAAGAAAGAACCTGGAAAAACAAACAGATATCGCTGTTAAGAAGCAGGAAGAGGTAGAGCACCTAAAAACCCAGCACGTGAAGCAGCTGGAGACCATCGCTGGTCTAAGCGCTGAAGAAGCCAGAAATCAACTTGTAGAGAACATGAAAACTGAAGCCAGGGCACAAGCCATGATTCAGGTTAAAGATATTGTAGATGAAGCTAAACTTACTGCAACTAAAGAAGCCAAGAAAGTCGTAATTCAAACCATTCAGCGTACAGCAGTTGAAGCGGCAATTGAGAACACGGTTTCTGTGTTCCATATTGAAAGTGATGAAATCAAAGGTCGTGTAATTGGTCGTGAAGGACGTAACATCCGTGCACTGGAAGCTGCAACCGGTATCGAGATCATCGTTGATGATACCCCGGAAGCCATCATCCTTTCAGGATTTGACCCGGTAAGAAGAGAAATTGCCCGTCTGGCATTACACCGCCTGGTAACGGACGGTCGTATTCACCCGGCGCGTATTGAGGAGGTGGTTGCGAAAACCAAAAAGCAGATCGAAGACGAGATCGTTGAGATCGGGGAACGTACCGTGATCGACCTTGGTATCCATGGCTTACACCCGGAGTTGATCCGTATGGTAGGTCGTATGCGTTACCGTTCATCGTACGGCCAGAACCTGTTACATCACTCCCGTGAGGTGGCTAACTTCTGTGCAACGATGGCAGCAGAACTTGGCTTAAACGCTAAAATGGCCAAACGTGCCGGATTACTACACGATATCGGTAAAGTGCCTGATGATAATCCAGAACTACCTCACGCAATCCTGGGTATGCAGCTTGCAGAGAAATATAAAGAACACCCAGAGATTTGCAATGCCATTGGTGCCCACCACGACGAAATCGAAATGACCTCTATGATTTCTCCAATTATTCAGGCTTGTGATGCCATTTCTGGTGCACGCCCTGGAGCAAGACGTGAAGTTGTAGAAAGCTATATCAAACGTCTGAAAGAACTTGAAGAGCTAGCCTTATCATACCCTGGTGTAGAAAAAACATTCGCTATACAGGCAGGCCGTGAATTAAGGGTAGTGGTAGAAAGTGAGCGTGTAACTGACCAGCAGGCTGAACTGCTTGCGGCAGATATCTCGAACCGTATTCAAACCGAGATGACTTACCCAGGTCAGATCAAGGTTACGGTAATTCGCGAAACACGTTCCGTATCATTCGCTAAATAGAATAATAAGATTAGGCCAGGGCAGTTGCGATTAAACCTGCAACACCAGCCAGATTAATCTTACCGAATTTATACATGGAAAGCGGCAGTTTATCTGCCGCTTTTTTTATTTTTACCACATGGCCAAGATCCAGAAGCAAACAACAGCAAAAGCAATTCAGAAACGGGAAATTGATGTACTTTTCGACAAGTATGCAGAGAGTCATCAAAACCCAACCAATAAACTGATCCATTGGATCTGCGTTCCGCTGATCGTGTTCAGCCTGCTTGCGCTGGTATGGGCGATACCCTTTCCGCATCTGGAATTCCTGGGTAAGTACAATGGCTTTGTAAACTCGGCATCCTTCCTTATTGCTTTTGCCATCTATTATTACTACAAGCTTTCACCGGTGATGTCTTACTTCATGCTTATTGCGGTGTTTATCATGAGCTTTTTCATCGTTATGCTGGAGAAATGGGAGCAGAGTGGCGGCCCTGCCATGTGGGTATCAGCACTGGTAATCTTTGTGTTAAGCTGGGTTGGTCAGTTCTATGGGCACAAGGTGGAAGGGAAGAAACCCTCCTTTTTGGACGATGTTAAATTTCTGTTAATCGGCCCAATCTGGCTTTTACACTTCATCTGTAAGAAAATCGGCCTCAGATACTAGTTAGAGGCACATTTAACATCAGCTTAACACAGTCTTTAATGAATGGTAATGCTAGGCTAACTTTGAGCTAACAAGCTCAAGCTACTTTTGCTTTAAATTAAAATTAAGCAAATTGAAAGCAAAAGTTAATTATACGCGCAGCGTATTAACCCTTCTACTTCTTTTCATCAGCAGTTTCAGTATCGCTGCCCCAATCGGAAAGATTTCCGGAACGGTAGTGGACAAGAAAACCGGCGAAACCCTGGTCGGTGTAACCGTTAAAATTGCGGGCACCAAAATCGGTGCATCTACCGATATCGAAGGCAGATTCCTGATCGCTGGTGTAGCTACCGGACGATATACCCTCGAAGTATCTTATGTTGGTTACGTTACACAGACCATCTCCGACGTGGAGATCAAAGAGAATACCATTACCCCGCTAAATGTCGTACTTGAAGAATCCTCTGAGAATAACCTGTCAGAGGTTAAAATTACCTACAAGGCTAACCGGGAGTCGGTCAACAACCTTTATGCGAACCAGAAGGCCAGCATCAACATCTCCAGCGGTATCTCTGCAGAACTGATCAGAAGAAGTCCTGATAAGAATACCTCAGAGGTATTGAAACGTGTTAGTGGTGCGAGTATCCAGGACAACAAGTTCATCGTGGTGCGGGGATTGTCTGATCGTTATAATTCAGCGATGCTGAACAATGCCGTTTTACCTAATACCGAGGTTGATAAGAAAGCATTCTCCTTTGATATTCTGCCTTCTAACCTGATCGATGCCATCGTTGTAAATAAAACCGCTTCAGCGGATATCCCTGGAGATTTCTCTGGTGGTGTTGTACAAGTGACCACGAAAGATTTCCCAGATACCAAGTTCCTGAACTTCTCTCTAGGTACAGCGTATAACTTCCAGTCGGCATTCAAAGACTTTCAGCGTTCTGAAAGAGGCGGTAGCGAGGTGTTTGGCTTTGCAAACAAGGACCGCGAAATACCTGCAAACTTCCCTTCGAAGAATCAGTACCTGAGCTTACCCCTCAATGAACGTGTGGCACTTTCCAGACAGTTCCCTAATAACTGGGGGTATAACAACGTGAAATCTGTATTAGGCCCGATCTTTCAGGCAAACTATGGTACCAGCAAGCGGTTTAAAGACGACAGCCAGTTTGGAACCGTACTATCACTATCTTACCGTTATGATGAACGTTTACGCAAAAGCGAGCAGATCGCCTTTATGGGAGACGCCATCGGTGATCGGTTCAGTGACAACGTATTCAACTACAATACAAACATCGGTGGATTGGCAAACTTTGCCTATTCCTGGGGAACCAAC
The DNA here is from genome assembly GCF_051965375.1 of Pedobacter sp. SAFR-022. Classification (NCBI taxonomy): domain Bacteria; kingdom Pseudomonadati; phylum Bacteroidota; class Sphingobacteriia; order Sphingobacteriales; family Sphingobacteriaceae; genus Pedobacter; species Pedobacter sp. SAFR-022. Next base: position 62,703 of record NZ_JBQCME010000001.1, on the reverse strand, counting down.
AAAATCGCGCTGAAGAATATCTATAACCGCGTATTGGAAAACCAGTTCACTGCACGTGAAGGTATCGATGATTCCGGAAGCGGATTCTTCAGAACAGCAGATTATCTGCTTCAACGCTCTTTAATCTCCACACAACTTACGGGTAATCACCAGCTGTCTGAAAAGAGCAAGATTAAGCTTGACTGGAACCTGAACTATGCAAACACGGATCGTAAAGAACCAGGTTTCAAAAGAATGGAGTATCAGCAGGAGAGCGGTCAAGGTGGGTATACCCGCGCAAGTATTCCTTCCTCGGGGCAAGCAGATCCAAGGCTTGCTGGAGATTTCAACTCCCAGCTGAATGAAAACTTATACGGTGGAGCGTTAGACTTGACCATTCCAGTTAGGTGGATACAGGAGAAAAACAAGATAAAACTCGGTTATTTTACTCAATACAGGAAGCGCGACTTCGCTGCTAGGGTACTTGGATTTATAAGAAATGGCCAGTTTGATGCAGATCTGTTAAACCTTCCGCAAGATCAGATCTTTGCACCTCAAAACATTCGTGAAAATGGTTATGTGTTAAGCGACATCACAAACGGTTCGGATGTCTATGACGCAAATTCTTTCCTGAATGCAGGTTATGCCATGTTTGATGGTTTTGTAACCGAGAAACTAAGGATAGGTGTAGGTGCCAGGTTGGAGTCCTACAATCAAAAGCTGAATAGTGCAGATAATGCCGGTACTGAAATAAATGTAGATACCACGTATGTTAACCTGTTGCCATCCCTTAACCTGATATATAATTTAACTGAAAAAGCAAGTGTGCGTTTATCCGGTTCACAGACCGTAGGTCGCCCGGAGTTCAGGGAGATCGCACCCTTTGGCTTTTATGATTTCAACAAAAACGTAACTGTAGTAGGTAATCCAAATCTGAAGCAATCTAAAACGACCAATGTGGATCTTGGCTATGCACTTTACCCATCTGCGGGACAAGTATTCTCCGTTTCTACCTTTTATAAAAAGTTTGATTTGCCTATTGAACAGCGGCTGGAGCTGGGTAGTACCGGAAGGATCTTCGGCTACGGAAACTCCGAATCTGCCACCCTATACGGAGTAGAGATGGAGTTTAGAAGACCATTAGACCTGATCAGCGAAGATTTAGCGAACTTCACATTCAGTGCAAATGCTTCCTATATGAAATCAGAAGTGAAGGTATCCACAACGATAAATAGTACTGGTAAACGCCCACTGCAAGGTCAATCTCCATACTTGATTAATGTAGGTTTGCAGTATAATTCAAAAGTTGAAAACTCGACTGGGATAAGTTTACTATATAACCGGATTGGAAAACGCATCTGGGCTGTTGGTAATGTGATCGATCCGGATATTTATGAAAATCCAAGGAACGTTCTTGATTTGCAGCTATCAAAACGCTTTGCAAAATCGAGGGCTGAGATCAAGCTAAACTATAGTGATATCCTGAACAACCGTGCAATCTATTATCAAAAAGCAAAAGGTGCAGATCCTGATGCATCGTATGACAAACGTACAGATAAGTTGAATATCGCGGATACCTTTGGTTCCACGCTTACGATCGGTTTTTCTTACCGGATCAAGTAAATATAAATACCTATTCCTGCAAACAGCTATGGCGACAAACGCTATAGCTGTTTGTGTTTACCGACAAGTTGTTCATGTTAATTTAACAACAAACAAAGGTATTGGTAACCCTTAACTAACATCCCGGTAACATACCCGACCTACTTTTGATTAAACAAAATAGCAAACATGAAAAGTAAATTTAACCTTAGTCTTATAGCCGCAATGATGGCAGGAACCGCTCTGATGAGCAGCTGTTCAAAAAGCGACGATCCGACTGTTGACCCAATTGTTGATCCGGTTACTCCACCTACAGGCTCTGATGCATCTCTTGCAGATTCATTCTTTGATAAAGTGGCTTATAAAGGTGCTTTTGGAACAACGGACTGGACTAAAGACTGGACGAACTTTGATCCTAAAACTACGGTATACCCTGCTACAACGGAAACCCTTGAGGGTACAATATCAGCCAACAAAACGCTGGATGCTTCTAAAGTTTACCTGTTAAAAGGTTTTGTTTATGTTACCGATGGCGTAACCCTAACCATTCCTGCCGGAACAATTATCCGCGGTGACGAGGGGTCAAAAGCATCCCTAGTAGTTACCAGAGGTGGAAAAATCATGGCTGAAGGTACTGCATCTAAACCAATCGTATTTACGTCAAACAAAGCTGTAGGTTCTAGGGCGCCGGGTGACTGGGGCGGAATAATAATCCTCGGAAAGGCTAAAAACAACATTCCTGGTGGAGAAGGGCTAATTGAAGGTGGTTTCACAGAGCCTTTCGGAAAACATGGCGGCAGCAACGATGAAGATAACTCAGGTGTACTTAAATATGTTCGTGTAGAGTTTCCTGGTATTCCATTCGTGCCAGGTAACGAAATCAACGGTATTACTTTCGGATCCGTTGGTAGAGGTACCACGCTTGACTATCTACAGGTATCTTACTGCGGAGATGACTCATATGAATGGTTCGGTGGAACAGTAAATGCAAAACACCTTGTTTCAATCGCCAATATCGATGATGTATTTGACTTTGATAATGGGTATACCGGTAAACTACAATACTTAGTTGCGCAACGCGATCCTGCATTAGCGGATCAGGCGGGTCAATCTAACGGCATTGAATCAGATAACTCTGAAAAAGCGTTTACAACTGAGCCAAGAACACGTCCGGTAATTTCAAACCTTACCTTAGTCGGTCCGGGTACACTAAGCGATGGTAAACATGAAAATGCGAATCTATGGAGAAGAGGTTCTAAAATGGTGTTGGCAAATTCTATTTTCATCAATGCCAGATATGGTATCGACATTCGTGATAAAGAAACAGGAGATGCATTAACCGATGGTAGCTCATTGATCAAGAACAATATCTACCAGGCGAATGAAGCAGGTAAAGAAGTGATGGCAAGCGGTGCAACACCATCATTCGCTAACGTAGATCTTCTTAAAACCTACCTGACTTCTAAAGATAATGTGTTCATTGAAAAGGCTTTTGCTGACGCATTGCTAACAACACCATACAGCTTAACAGCACCAAACTTTACAGTGAAAGCTGGATCAGCCGCCGCTTCAGGTGCCTCATTCTAGAACATTGTGTGTTAAATAATCTAAAACTAGAACGCGTAGCGCCGAAAGGCCTGCGCGTTTTTTCATGCTAGCCAGCACAGACCATCATCCAAGCAATTATGAAGATTTTACGCACATTATTCATATTATTCCTCTCCATATCTTCCTATGCACAGACGATGGAGATCAACGGTAAAACCTACAAGAAAGGCGATCGTATCGAGACAGCAAATGTTACCCCTTACGAGGGTATATGGGAATGGAAAGACAATAACCAATTTTTTAAGCTTAAGCTTTATAAGCGTGTCGTTGATTTTGCTGGTAATAAGGATTATACCATGGAGGTTTTACTTGGACAGTACCAATATAAAATTAATGAAGTTGAAAAGTATAATTCAGTAAATGACACCACCAGATCTAACCTTGCTGCTGGCAATATTCAAGATGGAAAACTGATCTTCTTTATCACCGATGGCACCACCAAATTCAGAGGCAAAGGTACTATGGAGCTTCTTGACAGTGGTAAAATGCGCTGGCATATAACTCCCAAAAGACCAGAGTGGCGATTCACCAAGGATCAGATCATGAGCTTTTCGATCCCCTTGGAAATGATCTTATCCAGGCAGCCTTAATATCTACATGTTCTTCCCAATCTTTTCCAGCATCTCGGCTGGAATGTTCTGCATATCCACCACCAGAAAACCGTCCAGGCAATCTGCAAACTTCGGATCGATGTTAAAGCAAATGATCTTTGCATTCAGATTCAAGTACTGCCTTAACATGACTGGAATCTTAATATGTGATTTTTCAATCTGCGAAATCAGGCTGTCCAGATCCCTTAAACTATCGCTGCTATCCACAAGAAGTTGCGCATCAATCGGACTTAGGTCTGCTTTAAACTTGTTCTTGGGCTTCACATAAGTTGCAAGATCATAGTCAAAGTGGTTCTTGGTGATAAAATCAACCATCAGCGATTTAGAAAACTGTGAGAAGTTATTACTAATGCTCACTGGTCCAAACATATAGCGGTACTGCGGATTGTCTAACAGGTATTTCAAAATACCTTTCCATAATAGGTATAGTGGTAAAGGCTTCTGCTGGTATTCTTTTCTAATCCAGGAACGGCCAAGTTCAATGCCCTTCCTTAAATATGGATAGAAAGGTTCTTTGATCTTAAACAACTCAGATAGGTAAAAGCCCCTGCGACCGAAAGTATCCAGAATCTGATCGCCCTTACCAATGCGGTAGGCACCAACAATCATTTGAGCTTCTTTATCCCATATAAACAGGTGGTGATAATAGATGTCGTAATTGTCCAGGTCGATCTTCTTATTGGTACCTTCACCAACTTCCCGGAAGGTAATTTCCCGAAGACGGCCGATCTCCCTAAGGATGTTGGGAATATGGGTAGTCGGTGCTATATACACCTCATAATTCTTTTCTGTCCAAACCTTGAAGTCTTCCAGCTGCCCGATTTCCTGGCTGATCGCCACTTTAGAAGTCTCCTCAATGATCGGCTTTGGTGTTTTCAGAATTTTAAAAAGCCCGATTGGATTAAACAACTTGCGTTCTTCTTCCAGTGCCGTTCCTAAAGCATAGGTCCTTGCCCTAAGGAAATCCAGTAACTTGTTGCTGTTATTTTTATAAGAGATCTCATTGATGTCGATTGGCTTACCAATGCGCACTTTGATTTTTAAACCTTTTTTATTCAGGAACTCTGAAGGCAGCTTCGCCGTACGAAGCGTGGGATGAATAAAGCTCAGGATATTAAACAGCACCCCATTGTTGCCATGAAAATATATCGGCACCACTGGAAGTTTAGCCCGGGCGATCAGTTTGCCAACCACAGGATGCCAAAGACGGTCGGTGATCTCCTGTTTTTCCAATGAAAAGGTGGAAACCTCACCAGCAGGGAAGATACCGATAGGCGTACCTGTTTTAAGCAGGTCCAGTGTGGCCTTAATACCGCTGATGCTGGACGAATGCTGAACGTTTTCAAAGGGGTTTACGGCGACAAAAAACTCACTCAGGTTGGGTATTTTCTTCAGGATAAAGTTAACCATCACCTTAGCTTCTGGCCGTACGGTGCATAAAAGCTTTACCAGCGCCAGGCCTTCAACACCACCGTAAGGATGATTCGCTATCGCGATGAAAGCGCCGGTCTTTGGAATGTTCTTCAAGTCCTGCTCATCGAACTCGATGCTCACGCCGATAGTCTCGAGGATCTTGTCTACGAACTCCAGTCCTTCGAAATGCTGGTTCTTAGAAAATACCTCATTGATGTCATTGAGTTTCATGACCTCCATCAGCAATTTAGCTAAACCTGGCACGCCGAGTTTATCAATTTTCGTGGCTTTCGCGAATTCCTGTGTGGTAATGATCTTCATGAATATGGTATTAAAAGCTTTTTTCAAAAATATGATTAATAATGTTAAAACCCGGGCTATACTGTACAGCTATGCGTAAATGGATCAATACCTACTTTAATTTTACAAAGGCGGAGTTCAATGGAATTCTGACCCTTTTTGTCCTGATCATATTGTTCTTGGCCTTGCCCAGGTTATATCGCTGGCTGCAACCAGACACCTTGGAACCGGCTGCTCTTGCTGAAATCAAAAGCCTGAAGCTTGGCCAGCATTTCAATGTGGAGGCAAAAAAGACGCCCTTCACAAGAGGCGATCGTCCCGGCAGAATACTGAACTTCCATGCTTTTGACCCGAACACCCTGGACCAGGCAGGTTGGGAGGGCTTTGGCCTTTCGCCTAAGCAGGCTACCGCAATTATCAATTACAGGCGCAAGGGTGGCAGGTTCCGCAAAGCAGAAGATCTCAAAAAGATGTACACCATCCGGCCGGAGTTGTACGAGCTGCTCAAGGCTCATGTACAGATCAGGGATACCAACCGGCAGCCCGTTCAGCAAACCTATGCCAAAGCTACATTCACGAAGAAAACAGCCACAATATATGAGCTAAATGGCCTTGACACCACTGGGATGCAAGCCATCAATGGCATCGGACCGGCATTCGCCAGAAGGATCTTTAAGTACCGGGAACGGCTAGGCGGATTTGCACAGCCAGAACAACTGCTGGAAGTATTTGGTATCGACAGCGCCCACTACGAACAGATCAGGCCACAGATCCGCATCGATGAAGGCCTGTTAAGAAAGATCAACATCAATACGGCCGACTTCGAAACGCTGAGACAACACCCATACCTGCGGTATAAACAGGTGAACGCAATTATAGAATATAGGAAACAACACGGAAATTACAGTAGTTTTGCAGACTTAAAAAAGGTAGCCATCCTGCCTGCAGAAACTGTAGACAAGCTGGTGCCGTATTTTTCATTTTAGCTATGATTGAGTCAAAAATTAAAGACACCGTTAGAGATGTGGCTGATTTTCCAAAGCCAGGTATCATTTTCAAAGACATCACGCCAATTCTTAAAGATGCTGCTTTGTGCAGGGAAATCACCCAAGCATTAGTGGAGCGTTTGTCTGGTGTGCAGATCGATGTTGTGGCAGGTATTGAAAGTCGCGGTTTTCTTTTCGGTATGCTGCTTGCACAGGCCTTGAATGTTCCCTTCGTGCCGATCCGCAAAGCGGGTAAACTTCCCTTCAAAACCATTCAGCAGGCTTGCAACCTGGAATACGGCAGTGCTGTACTGGAATTGCACGAGGATGCACTAAGGGCAGGACAGCAGGTGCTTGTTCATGACGACTTACTGGCCACTGGCGGTACGGTTGTAGCAGCTGCAAAACTGATCGAACAACTTGGTGCAGAAGTCTCTGCTTTCTCCTTTATCATTGGATTAGACTTCCTTAAGGGTGAGGAAAGACTGGCTGAATTTAGCCCGGTGACCTTTTCTTTGGCTTCTTACACCTAAAATTCAATGCAACTCAGGCCTTTTTGAAAAAAAATCTCCTTGGCTTTGTATTGCTGTGTTTAGCAGGGGATGGATTAACCAATCGGGATATTGAACTAAATACCATTTCATTCTGTTCTTGGGCAAATATTTTGTTGTAATTGCTGTTGTTATAATTCTTTATCATTGTGAAAATACAACACAACAACATGCTTGAAACATTAAGTGAACCAATGGGATACAGCTTTTCTGTATCAGAGAACCAGATGATGGTTAGGAGTATGGTTAAGGATTTCGCGGAGAAACACATTCGTGAACATGTGATGGAATGGGACGAGGCACAGATCTTCCCGGTGGAGGTATTTAAAAAACTCGGTGAACTGGGTTTGATGGGGGTGCTCGTACCCGAAACCTATGGCGGTTCAGGATTTGGCTACCAGGAGTATGTAGACGTCATCGTCGGTATTTCAAAGGTATGCGGCTCTATCGGCCTTTCGCTTGCAGCACACAACTCCCTTTGTACAGGACATATATTAGCCTTCGGAAACGAGGAGCAGAAAGCGAAATGGCTGCCGAAGCTGGCTACAGCAGAATGGATCGGTGCCTGGGGCCTTACAGAAGCTAACACAGGATCAGATGCCTTAAGGATGATGACCACTGCCAGGCTGGAAGGCGACGAGTACGTGATCAATGGCGCCAAGAACTGGATCACCCATGGTAACTCTGGCGATGTCGCCGTTGTTATGGTGCGTACCGGTGAATCGGGTAGCTCTAAGGGTATCTCCGCCATCGTCGTGGAGCGTGGAACACCAGGATTTTCTGCTGGTAAAAAAGAGAATAAGTTGGGTATGCGTGCTTCCGAGACTACAGAGATGATCTTCGACAACTGCAGGGTACCGAAGGAAAACCTGCTGGGCGTTGAGGGTGAAGGTTTCAAACAAGCCATGAAAGTACTCGATGGCGGCAGGATCTCGATCGCTGCGCTATCTCTGGGTATCGCCAAAGGTGCTTATGAAGCTGCGGTAGCTTATGCCAAGGAGCGCCATCAGTTCGGACAACCTATTGCAAACTTCCAGGGTATCAGCTTTAAGCTGGCGGATATGGCTACAGAGATCGAAGCTGCAGAGCTTTTGATCAGACAGGCTGCTGATCTGAAAAACCGTGGACTGAAGATGACAAAGGAATCTGCAATGGCCAAATACTTTGCGTCAGAAGTTGCCGTGAAGGCCAGTACTGAAGCCGTACAGATCTTTGGCGGCTACGGGTATACCAAAGACTTTCCGGTAGAGAAGTTTTACCGTGATAGTAAACTCTGCACAATAGGCGAGGGGACCTCAGAGATCCAGAAGATCGTCATCGCCCGTGAAGTGCTGAATGCATAAAGAAGAATAACATCCATCCAACATATTCTAACCAAATATATTGTTGATCCGGCCCTTTCCATTTGAGGTGCCGGATTTTTTTGTGCCTATCCTGCTGTAGGACCATAATAGTCTTAGCTTGCCCGAATTGGTAGCAATGATCAAGGGTTATATAGGGGTAAATAGGGCCTCTAGCCGGGGTTGATCCGGCCAGGGGGCGAGTCAACCCCGGCTGGAGGCCGGGTCAAGGGCGGCTTGAGGGCGGCTCGACTCCCATTTCAGCACCAACCTTTCTGGTTCAATTATTTCAGCCGGTATAATTATTGTGCTGATATTAAAATAATTTATGCTACCTTTGCAGTCCTAAAAACAACGAGAGGAGGTATTTCAACGTTATGATCATCATTAATATTAAAGACGGCGAATCATTAGATAAAGCGCTAAAACGTTTCAAAAAGAAGTTTGAGAAAACTGGAGTTTTGAGAGAACTGCGTAGTCGTCAGGCATACGAGAAAAAATCCGTAGCTCGTCGCATGCAAGTTAAACATGCTATCTACAAACAAAATATGCAATTAGAAGGAACGATCTAGTTCTTTTCAATACATAAATTAAAAGCGCCTGTGAAGCAATTCACAGGCGCTTTTTTGTGTTAGGGTGGACTGTACTGCAGGTAGATGTCTCTTTATATGGAAAGAAGAGTACCTGATGTAACTTAGCATGCACCGAACTTACTTTCGTGGATATTGATACTTAAACGTTACGCGGAGCGATAAAAAATACATTGATTAATGAGACGGCACAATAAGACTGACTTGTGTTTAGATAAGGGTTGAAATCAGCGACGTAGTAAATATTGGCTTGCTTACTAAAAGTGATCGATTAGTGAGACGGGGGTAATGCATGACCACATTTGGATTTATCATTTACTCATTATCAAAAACTAGAAAATGCCGTTTGATTAATGGAATGAGTTCTTGATAATTGGGGAAAGTGTCGCTTGGTCGGAGAGGGGAGCGTACAGGTTTTATACTAACTCTTTTTACCTGATCAAAAATTGAGGGATTAATAATAATTAAGATGATTAATCACGAAAATTGACATTAAAACACTTAGTTAATAAAATCAGTTTTTATCTTCTTATTTTCAAGCAAGAAGATGAAATTTCAGATATATACCGCTGACATCATAGTAGATAAAGAGGACAAAAACAGTTATGATAATTTTGATAGATTATGTTCCAGATGAAGATGGACAGACCATTTATACAGGCGATGATGTATATGCACATCAATTAAGTGGTGACAATTACAAGATCTATGGCGCACAATCAATCAACATAAACGTGTTCTTATACTTGGGGTGATCGATAGAAACTCCTGAACCGTCAATTGTAGATTTAAACACTTTTACATAATTTTCAGAACATTGAAGGTAAGACAAATAGTAAAGATTGCTGTTTTCTAGATAATTGAAAAATACTGATGAAAAAACTGTAGTAGGGTGATTTGTAATAATATTTACCAAAAAGTCTTCGTGAATTTTTGTTATGTACTCTGAAAGCTGCTTAGATAGGCTCACTTTATAAAAAGTATTATCTTCATATTCGTAGTTTGAAGCAGGCAATTTTAGTAGTCTTAACATGCATTGACTACTTTTTCTTTTGGATAAAACAAAATGTTTAAAATTAATGATCTTACCATCTATAAAGAAATCAGATCGTGCAAGGTGTTTAACTACAATAGAATAAGGCTTAAAAAAAATGCAATATTTCTCTTTTACTATTCTATGGGCATTAAATATTATGATTTCTCTCTTTAACCTATCATTACAAGAAGAAAATAATTCTAATTCAATTCCTTCGAACAGTTTTTCTTCTTCAATTACAAATACCTTGTTTATATTCTTAAATGTTTCTTCAAGGACAGTAAAAGACTCCTCATGCGATACAATGTATATTCGTTGAATGAAACTCATATTTTTTAAGTACGATAACGTAGTAGGTTCTACACCTGCATTATATCGCCCTGCGTATAAAAGTCCCGCCACGGCCTCATTTTCTTCATCTCTCGGAATGCTTTCATCCAAAGCACCATTTTCTAACTTCAGGTGAAAATCCATAGCTTTCATAAATTGGAACTCTGTTATAAGCTTTTTATTGATCTTGCAAAGGGATAGGCCATACTTATTTTTGAAATATAAATTTAATCTTAGACAAGATATTGGACCGTAAACATTATCTTGAAAGTAGCCACTCGTTTGAAAGCCTCGTTTATATACTGGATGAAAACCAGTATAATTAGCCTCTATGATGTAGAATTGATTGTCAAAATTTACACCCACATCCCAGCCAATTAAACATCCATGCGTGATGCTCGCGGGTAATTTGGCTAGAGTGTGTTTTACGAACTCCTCAGGAGCAACGAAATTATCGGTTGCATTTAACCCATATCTTTCGAAGGACAGGCCTTGAATTACATCTTGACCGAAGGAATGAACCCGAAATTCTTTTTTTAAGTTTAATTTTTGTTGCAAAACCCAGACTTCATCAAAGTTTCTACTCTCTTTAGGATTATAATTCTGCAAGATTGATTGAAGCTCAGACGTCCTGTCAAAAGAATTGTCATCCCCCGAGCTATGGCCTAATGTCGATTTTAAGAAATAACCTTTTTTAAGTAACTTGTCGATAATCAGGCCCTTTTCTTCTTGTAAAACAATATCTGACAGGCTAATCGTTTCAGGGACAGAAAGTGGCAAATACGATGAAAATATCAAATATTGAACATACTTGTTTTCAAGCCGCCACTTAAATGGAAAATCTTCATTTACTTGGAGTGCTCGGTAAAGGGTACGTACATACAGTGATCCGATGCTACCTCTTAAGTTTGTAAGTAGGACATCTGGCTTTACCGTGACAGATTTGTTGGAAGATATTATTGGATACAGAGGTTCATTTGCTATTTCGATGAGCAGATTTTTTAAAAATTCACCATTAGCGATTGCCATTTCAACTTTTATTTATCATGAAACAAACAGTATTTGCACGAAAACCCATCCACAAAATTATACTTTGGTCAGCGTATGATTTAAAAAGGATTAAGGTTTGTACCACAACAAATTTAGGAGAAATCAATGAAGACTATGACTTTCTTTTATTCTGGAAATTTGATGATCCGATTGAAACATCAATAACCTTTTTAGAGTCGATTGTCTTTAAGCTAACCCAATTTCACAGCAAGCAGACGAACGCCTTAATTCTTTTAACAAGTACCAAGGATCAACCATTGTATGAAATAAGCTATGACGAGCTTATTTATAGCTTTAGTTGTTCGTTTCATGCATGTAAGGACTTCTTAAAAAGCCAGATCGATGAAAACAAATGCTTGTATTCTTTGCTAACATCGTTATTTAACGGAGAAACACCATTCACAAAAATTTTCGTTAAAGAAATTCCGCTCAAATTCGAAGAAGCTGAGCAGGTGAATGAAATTGACATAATTATACCTCACAAAGGGGACTTTACATTCTTAACAACTTTGCTAAAGTTCATGAATGAAAGTAGCAAATTGCACACTTATATTGGACTTGACGAAGATGACTCTATAAATGTTAGAAACATAGTTGACAATTATCCTAGCTCTTTTGTTTATGAGTTCTCACCCAATCCAGTCGGCCCTTATATAATACGAAATTCTCTAATCAAAGAAGGGAAAAGTGAACTTAAATGCTTCCAAGACTCAGATGATTTACCTTGTTACGACAGATTTGGTGCGCTTTCAAATTTTATGTCAGCCAATAACTGTGATTTATGCGGCTCAAATGAGGTAAGAGTAGATTATTTTACCGAAACTGTCCAAGCTATAAGATACCCTCGTAATGTGAAAATGGCATTAGAAAATGGACCAGGACATGCACTTCTACATCCAACATCAATAATATCGAAAAAAGCCTATCAATCGTGCGGTAAGTTTTCTGAAGATAAAATTTTTGCAAATGATACACAGTATCTGCTTCGCAGTTTCTTTATCTTAGATTGTATTATGAACATTAATGAGTTTCTTTATGTCAGAAGAAGACGCCCAAATTCTCTAACAACAGCATATACAACAAGACTTAACTCGCCTGTAAGAAGGAAATTTTTGAAGATGTGGAACAATGATTTTCAGCTGATAAAGGATAACCAACTTCTTTTAGAAAATACATCTCTTCAATTTATGGGTCCATTCGTACAAGCGAAAATAAGAAAAGTAGATTAACTACTCCCTAAGCACCAAATAGGATCCCGTGCCTGGAGGACCAAAGTGCTGTTTGATACAAAATCCAAAGCTGAAAGGGTTTTCTCCATGGATTTCCATTAAACCCACGGAAATACTTTCTTAAATAAACACGGTCAATCCCAAGATGTACCATTAACGTCGACTCTAGTATCTCATTAAAAACTTTTTCTAGTACATCTGCTTTTCTAATCCAAACAGCAAATGGCGCAGTAAACGTGAGGCGCGTGCTCCTTTGGTGTATATAGGTGGGAATTTCATCTTCAAAAGCTAATCTTAAAACTAACTTATCAATGTATTTGGTAGCGGGCGGATATTTTAAAAAACTACTTTTGTTGACTACATATTTGTAGTTAAACGGGATGTTCGCCACTTCCTTTATAACCTGTTCTGTTAGGAAAGGATAGAAAACTTCAATGTCTGCGATTTTTGCCACAACGTTATAGTCTGGTAGAAGTATTTGGCCAACCCTAAATTCCAGTTCCTGTTGAATGAACAATGATTCAATTGAACATCTTGGGTTGTTTTTTAACAAGTTTGCATAAAAAGCTTCCAAATCATTGTATTTATCGCAGGTTATTTTCTGAGCGGGAAAAATGTTCTTTAAAGTAGACTTCGGAAAAGGGTTTGTGTTACCTGTGAACAGAAGTGACTGCTCGAGGCTTTCTTCTTGCATGTATTTTCTCCAACTATCAGGCGGAGAGTTTTCAATGTACTTGTTGAAGTCAATAAGGCAGTGCCCTAATTTATGATAACCTACAAGGACTTCATCACTTCCCATCCCAGAGATAACAAAGTCGCAACCATCTCTTTTTGCTTGTTTTAGTAAAGCTAGCTGGTTAATGGCACTCCAGCATATTAGTGGTCTGTTATGATGCTGTAATATTTCCAAGTTCATCTGTTCGAATTCCTTTTCATCAATCTTCACAACAACATGTTCGCAATGTAAGTCAGCGGCTAACCTTTTGGCAATCTTGGCTTCTTTGGTACCTACTCTCCCCTTATATTCTAAGGTGTAGCATATGACATTTCTACTTTTTAAAGAGACGATGTATGTTACAATAGACGAATCTAAACCTCCGGATAGAAGTATTCCTATCTTTTTTTCGTTTGCGACTTTGTTTAAGATAACACTTTTAAGAGTGTCGTTTAACCTCTTTGCAGCTGCGAAAATATTTTCATCACAAAAAGGTAGATGTTCACAGGCCGACCAACTTCTAATAGCGTCACTTTTACTAGGCTTAGCAACATGACCAAACGGAATATGGCGCTCGCCTTTAATGATAGTATGGCCGTATGATGGAGCTCCCCTAATGAGGAACAAGAAAAAATCATTAACAGAGAGAATTCTGGATGCTTCTTTTAATTCAACATTATAGGGTTCCTGACATGCCATCTTAATTATTTGGTTTACACATCTAAATTTAGCATTTTAATTAGCTTTGATTTACCTCTTAGAATAACGATTTTTCTGTCAGAATGCGACTCAACTTCTAAGATCTCACCAGAGTTAAAAATAACATTCGTTTTGAAGTCAGACATGAAGGTACCGTGGACTTTAATCCAATACGCGACTGCCATTGATACGGCGCCAGAGCCACATGAGTTTGTTTCACCAACACCGCGCTCAAAAGTTCTTCCATAAAGGAGTCCATTGTGGTGGTGATAATAAGAGTAGCTTATGAAGTATAATTTAATCAATCCACTAATGTCCTCATAATTTATTTTTTCAAGGTTTACCTCTTCAATTGTCAAGTGAAGCGTACCCACATCCACGACTAATCCAAACAGTCCTTCACTATAGTAGGAAATGTACTTGTATGGGATATGCAATTCATTTGATAACTTATTGCTTCTTATAATAAAAGGCCCTTTTTTAGTTGTTATCTGCCTTAGAACGTTCTTTTTTGACTCGGTCTGTAATAATAGGGCAATTGAACGAATTGCATTAAAGCAGACCTCTTCCTCAGTCTTATCTCTATTCCAAAATCTCGCTACTAATTCCTCTTTATCCACCATACACATTAGATCAAAAGTTAATTGATATTGTTCAGCTAATTTGAAGGTAGTAGATTGATAAGAGTCGAAAGACTTTCCAAGGTTGGAACTATACAACATTAAAATAATATTTCCGCAGGCATTAATTAGATATACTTCCATGATTATACAAGGTGGATCTTACAATGTTAATTATCAGTTCTTCATAGGTCTTTCCGTCACTAATGCCTGAAAGTGGAAATAAACTAATATTTGGATCAAGATTGGGCAACGAATTTATATCTAAGACATAAGGAATAGCGTTTTTGACTCTAAAGTCAATTCGTGCATAGTCCTTTAAGTTGAAGTCAAGGAATAGCATTACTGCGAGTTGCTTTAAATTGAATTCATCATGGAAATCGTAAACATAATCCCAAGTGTGCATTGGCCAATTCATAATAGCACATTCAGCTAATGAATCATATTGAATTTTAATCGGAGTAAATGCAAAGGTGCCTCCATCAACCTGGTATACAGCCGTGGTAAACTCGTCATCTGGAAGATACTCAACAATCAACACATCTGAATTTTTTTCTAAATGACTGTTTATGTCAATAATAGAATTCACAACCCGGACGTTGACATGCCTTGAGCCAAACCTAGGCTTTAGAACAACGGGTGTTCCTTCAACATAATTGTCTAAAATTATAATTTTAGGTGCATTATAGCCCTTTTCTGTAAGTAAGTCGCCAGTTCGCAATTTATCTTGCACTATGAATTGTGCAGCTGAGGTTGCACCAGCAATGCAGTCAAATTGTGTCTCTAGTAGTTTAACTACATCCGGTTGAGATAGTCGTATGGTTCCACCTTTGTTGGTGTAGCCATAAACTAAATTGAAAATAACATTTGGATTATATTCTTTTATTGATATTTTTATATTATCAGGATTGAACTCATAACAGGTTGCTTGAAAACCATTTGTATTAAGAATCGTTGCGATCTCCCCTGCGATTTCAGGGGAAATATTCTCACCATATAGTGTGTTTTCCTTTCGACCAAAAAGAACCATCACCTTTACAACGTTCATATGAAAAATCATTCAGAGGACTTTTACAACAATTTCTACAAAGATGGCGGGTGGAATTATGACTATAAATTTGAGGAAAGTTTTATTAAAAGGCAACTAATTGATAAGATTAATATCCAAAATGGCGCATCTGTTCTTGACTTAGGATGTGGCGTTGGGTTCCATTCCAATATTCTTCATCAAATGGGCTTTAAAGTAATTGGAATGGACAGTTCAGAACATGCAATAACAATTGCTAGGGAAAATTATCCAAATATCGACTTTCATTGCTTTGATGCTGCAAACTTACGATCCATATTGGAACCTGAGTCGTTAGATCTAATATTCTGCAGAGGCATGAGTTGGTACCATTATGAACTTCTATCAATTAACAGATTTTCGATAGATGTCCCCTTAAGTACTAAAAATCTATTTGGCTTATTAAAAGCAACTCAGTATTTCTTTCTCCAAATATCTACAGATTTTAGTGGTACCGAGCAAGACAGTGGCGTACTAAATAATAAGGTAGAAGATTATCAAAGTTTATTTTCTCGATTTGGGAACATCGTGTCCATTACGGACTGGCGCAACAATCAAGTTGATTCACCTAGTCTCTACAAGGATCTTAAATATGGAATATCACTAATCGTACAGAAAAGTTAACAAATCCGCTCTATGATAGATAGCAACTTAAAATTTCAAGAGGATCTTTTTAATAAAAAGGCTAGTAACTTGAGGAAACAAATCATAGATGTTTTATACAAGATCGGCGGAGGTCATTTCGGAGGTTGCTTAAGTTGTGTTGAAATCCTCTTGTATATCTTTCAATATGAAATGAGGTTTCTTAAGGAAGTTGAAAAAGATCGTTTTATACTTTCTAAGGGACATGCGGCTGTTACTTTATATGCAATCTTAGCTGACTTGGGATATTTCGATAAGAATCAACTCTACTCAATAGGCCAGTTGGAATCCATTTTGGAAGGCCATCCTAACATGCTCCTTAGCCCAGGAATTGATTTCTCAACTGGCTCTTTAGGTCAAGGCATTTCAGTTGCATGTGGAATGGCTTTAGGTTCAAGAAAATATGAATCGAATATATGGGTTGTAATTGGTGATGGGGAATGCCAAGAAGGACAAATATGGGAAGCGGCAATGTTTGCTTCAAGATACGAAATTGACAATCTTTATGTTTTTCTCGATGAGAATGGTTATCAGGAATGCGGATACAGAATTACAAATATCTTTCCAAAAAATCCTCTGGTCAATTCTCTAACAAAATGGCAGGCATTTGGGTGGGAAGCTATAGAGATAGACGGCCATGACTTTCATTCTATAAGAGATGGAGTTAATAAATTGAAAGCTACAACAAAAAAGCCTAAAATACTGATTTCAAAAACTATCAAAGGAAAAGGCATAGATATTATTGAAAATGATCCATTAAGATTTCATTGTGGCCAACTAAGCTCTTCTGAATACTTAAACATCAATAATCGCTAATATGAGACTTGCTGAATTCTGTTCAAGCTACCTAATCCAGCTAGCTCTAATCGATGATGATATATGGCTTTTAGATGGAGATCTTGCAGACTCTTATGGGGCCGAAAATTTTGCAAAGTCCAAGCCAGAAAACTTCATCATGTGTGGAATTTGCGAGCAAAATATGATATCTGTTGCTGCAGGAATGGCATCCATGGGATTAAAGCCGTGGGTGTTTTCATTTTCTGCATTCCTGTGTTTTAGAGGCTTAGATCAAATACGAACTTGTATTTCACAAACCAATATGATGGTAGTTTTAGTTGGGTCCCACTCAGGTGGCTTTACAGGAAAGAACGGGCAATCACATTCAGCATTAAATGACATTTGCATCATCCGTAGCCTCCCGAACATCTCAATCTGGTCTCCATACTCTTCTGCTGACGTCATCTTTTCGATGGAACAAATTACAAGTCAGGATAAAGCGGCGTATTTGCGACTTCCGAGGGAGGAGCTTTTAAATATGGATATCAAAAAAGCTTCCGACTTATGCTATTGGGCAACAAACCACAAAGAAATTTCGCTGATTGCGACGGGCTTAGCCGTAGATATAGCGCTTAAAATTAAAAAGATACTTGCAGAAAAAGGCGTGTCATTAGGAATAATTAACTGTATTAAGGTACACCCGCTTCCCTTTGGCATGTTAAAAGATCTTCTGAAAGAAGTCAAGTATATATTTACTATTGAAGATCATTATAGAGACGGTGGCTTTGGATCAATAGTAGAAATGAGCGGAATTAAGGTGGACAAACGTTTTGGCTGGGAACCATCATATACTGGTAAAGCTGGAAATTATGATGACATGCTAACGCTTCCAAGTGTTAATCCGGAAATAATTGCCCTCGAAATACTTCAAATTCTCAATTAATCATAAACATATGTTGTCAATAATAGTTTCTTGGAAAAATAGGCTAGAGCTGAGTCAGTCCATCTCCTCGATTTCAAATTGTGCAGAAAAATTGGGCGGTGAAGTTATAGTGGTAAACTATGACGGGGATACCAAGTTGTTAAATAGCCAATTAGAGAATCAATATAACATCAATGTTGTTCAGGTCCAGGAACAACCCTTTTTCAATAAAGCAGCTGCCCAAAATATTGGAGCGTATTATGCAAAAAACAATTACCTGTTTTTCTGTGATTGCGACATTATTCTTAATACCGAAGATGTGGTAAAGCTTTTTGCCACTGTTTCATGTGATTCTGGAACTTTTGGGACGCTCAAAGGCGTGAAAGAAACAATAGTAAACTCAATTGACAATAATCATATTGTGAGTTTTGGATACCAATTAAATATTAAGACCAGAGATGGGAGAACTCTTAAAATAATCGATTCAGAAGAGGATGCAACCGACGGCACCCGTAACGCTCCTGGCCTTCTGATCACGTCTATTAATAGTTTTAGAGCTATTAACGGGTATAATTCATCGTTACATGGTTGGGGTTGGGAAGATCAGGACATGATAAGCCGCTTAACTCTAGGGGCCGGCCTGAAAAGGGAAATCAGTGGCACAGCATTGCACATTTCACATAATGATAAATACCGGACACAGTATTATCCTATAGCAGACCGCTGGGAAAGTAGAGACAAAATGTTTAGAACTTGCTTAAGTAATTATGATAAAAATATTTTTAGTGGAAGCTTTCTTCATGATGTTACACGGTTAGCTCACAACATAATTGGAACGTTTTAAGGTTATCATAACCGGTACTGGCTTATTGGCTCAGAGCATATTGACAGAACTGACTGCTATAGATTCATGCCAAATAGATATCTATATAATAAGTAGAATACGGGAGAATTGCGTCTGGCATTCCACTATTGGAAATGCCAGATCAAGGCTTCTGGGTTCACGTACTAGATATTTTCCATTTCAAATTGATTGGCAACACAAAGAACAGATTATCAACGTAATAAGGAGAATATCTCCTCAGCTCATTATTCATACAGCTTCTTTGCAATCAATGTGGCAGTTGCAAAAAGAATCGCTATGGTCCAAATTCATAAAAACTAACGGCTATGGTCCAACAGTATTGTTTCAATGGTATTTAGCAAACATACTTGCGACCTGTATTGACGACTCTGGAATACAAACTAGACTTATAAATTGTTGCTATCCCGATGTTGTAAACTATATATTAAAAAGGCAAGGCTTAAAGGTATTCTCTGGCATAGGGAATATTAGTATCTTAGAATCAATACTTAAATTAAATCACGAGACAAGCTTTAGAATGCTTGCTCAGCACTATAATGTTAATAACATATTGACGAATCGTGTGTCGGGTCACAATCCCAGAGTGTGGATGAATGATGTAGAACTTAAATCAACAAATGAGTTGTTTGACAACTTCGGTTGTAATGGTGACAGCTCGGTAAACCGAATAACAGCATGCACCACAATTCCAATAATTAATGCGCTTATTGATAATTCCGATCTAAATTGCCATTTACCAGGTCCTAATGGTCAAATAGGCGGCTATCCAGTTAAAATATCAGGCGGAAAGATTTACAATAACTTTGAAGACTTGATATCGTTAGAAGAGGCTTCGGCTTGGAACCTTAAGATGTTATCAATGGAGGGTCTTACCATCAATGGTGATTACATTACCTACTCTAAAATTGCCGCGGAATTCCTTTCAAAATATAGTGAGAGTGTTTCTAAAGGTTTTGATATTAACGCTATAGGTCATGCATTCGAAAATATGAAACAATTAAGAGAGTTCCTGAGCAGATGAGGTTGGTCTTCAAGGCACTTAATTTGGAATTTCGAATTACACATCGTCTGCCTTAGGTTACTTAAATTATATTAACATTGCCGTTATTACCAAAAGGTTGAACATTGGAAACACCACAAAAGAAAAATAAAGCCTCAAAATCATTTACTACAGCTGCTGTCGAATTTGAGAATATCGAAAGGATTCTACTATATTTCAAAGTAAGTAACAATCTTATAAATGAAGACTTACTAAAATCCATTACGAAACTCAGAACTTTCAATGACAACTTAGAAATCCCCTATGACCTTGATCCCAAGCTGGAAAAAGAATTCTTGGAAGTAAATTACTACGAAAAGACGTTGTCGACAATGATGTACGTTAAAACAATTGACAACTTTGAAAATTATTTCAAAGAAATTTTATCGGAAATTGTTGTTAGCGACCCTCGGGTGCTCAAATCTAAAGAAACCGAACAACTAGACTTCATTTTATCATTCACAGATTATTCAAGTTTAATTAATGCAATTGCTGAAAAGAAAATTGAAACCCTATTTTATCAAGGCATTGATGGTATTAAAAAATATTTTAAAGACCGAATTGGAGTAGAAGTGTTTAAAGAAAAATCTGAAACAATAAATCTTCTTGTTAAACAGAGAAATCTAGCAGTTCACAATAGGGGCAAAATTTCAAAAGAATTTATCCGACAATTTCCGAATGAAGATTTTGTAGAAAGTATGTATCTTAATTTCACATTCGACTATGTAGATAAAATAGTTCCAGCTTTGTATAAAATAATTAATGAACTTGACTATGAATTCTCCAAGAAATTTAATTTAACTCAAGTGGAATATTAAAAATAGACTTAACTATCGCATTGTATTAGTGAGGCTGAGAACAAGGCTTAGTGTTTTATTGTCATTTTAGCCTTGTATACTTCGAGCTTAAAAATTGTGACTTTCCTCATAATACCAAGCCATAACCCTTTAGACCTATTTAGATATCAAAAACGGTGGATTTTACAGCAAGTCAATACAAAACAAAGCCGGGTTAAAGTGAATTTAGCAAGGTTTATTGTTAGTATGTCCAAAAGCAGAAATACTCTTGATTATTCATTCAATCCGAAATAGAACATTTTGTTTCCATCTTTATTATATTGAACCAAAGAGCATGGTCCTATAGCTTGAATATCCTTTAAATCAAAATTTTGACAATATTGCTTGACTAATTCGGCTACATCATCATCAGCCCATATAATAGAGATTAGAAAAAACCGAGACTTGATATCATCGTCTAAATGTTTGGTTTTTTCCAAATACTTTTGATTGATTCTATGATTCATAAATCTATCAAATGCTTCACAATCTTCTACTTGTTTGGAATCAACATGAATGTTAAATACTTCTACATAAGACTTAGCTTTGGTTTGATTATGTATTAAGGTGAAATCAGCACGTTTATTATTTGTTAGGCTATCTTCTATCCCATCTAATTCGTAATCGCCCGTTTTCAATAACTTATTTATGGACATGATCTCAGATAGTCCGTTTAAGTATGTCGGATTTGGTTTAGCTTGTTCCTTTTTATCAAATTCCAAAAATAATCTGTGAAACAACCCTATAGCTGTATTTTTTAAATGAGGTGGAACAAAATCATATAAAGTTTTTATCTCTGAATCAATAAATCTTAAAAAGGAAATACACAAAACATCCCCTTGTTCAGCTCTTCCTAATAAAGCAGGCAAAGAGTTTTCTATAATTATCCCCCCCTCACTAAGAACCTTTTCATTTGCATTATTAAGTTTTACTTCAAATTTAGATGATACCTCATTCCAGATGTATTCTTTATTGTTTATAATATCATATAAAAAGGGACAAAACTTTTGGGTGAAGTTCTTTAAGTTGGCTTTAATGATCATTCGGCTATCGAAAATGGGTTCGCTATTATTTTATATTCAATTTTTTAGTAAATGTTCATTTATAAAGTCCTCTGGCGTTCCTTTGATGTCAATCCATTTAAAGTCACTTTTCATTTCTCCTAAATCGGTCGCATAAGCCAAATTATCCATAAACGTTTGTTCTCCCTTTTTGTAAATTTTGAACATAGCGGCTACTTCAAGTTCTAAGAAGTTTTCAACTGCATAGATACCGAGAGCAACATTAAAGCCCTGATAGTCTGTTCTCACACTTGGATATGCTACACCAGCAACATTGTGGAAGTTCATAGCAAGTTCAGTATAAGCTGCCGAGATTTTGTAATCATCGCCTGATTTGATTTCTTTTTTTGCAAACTCATCAGAGAAAAACTCTAATAGAAATTCAATGTCATCAATTCGGTCTGGCATTTCAGCCTTTAGTTTGTTTAGATAATACTCGTAAGATTGTTTTATCTGTGGGATAGTTTGAATATTATGTTTATTGAAAACAGACTCGATTACTTCAAAATCCTCTCTGATTCTCCACTTACCTACCGTCATAACAAATTCTGCATCACGTTTTCTATCTGCGCTACGGAACATTTCACTCGTTTCAAGTAAATTTATTATTCTTGGATGCTCAATATTTTCAGTCTTAACAGCACCATAAAAAAGAGATTGTCCAGGGGAATTAGCCCTTCCATAGCTCTTTATGTTTTGAAAGTCAGTTCTGTAACTAATTTCCTTTTCAGAATAAAAAAGTTGATTTGGCTCATTTATCCTTGCCCTCTCTATGTGGTGCCCTGCTTTAAGCTTAGCTATTACAAATGGAATCACCTTAAGGTCATTCAATAGGCTGTAAAGCACTTTTTGATAAGAAACTTTTGAAAGATCAGCACTGCGAAGCGCTGAAGTCACTTTATCTAACGTTTTTCTGTCTGGCAAGTTGGCAATGTTGTATAGCGGTTTTGTTTGATTCATAAAAAGTTAATGTTGCACAAAGGTAAAATGGCATTAGATACATTATCAGAAAAGTATGGTATAACGATATGTAAAGGGACCTATTTGTTCTTTTTGAGCCACGAGATGGCTGCTTTGACTTTTTATTCACTAGTCACAGCTTCCAAATCTTTCTTCAGCTGCTCAAGATTAGACCATTCGACACAATTGTTAGGTACTTCTTTATCATGATCCAATAGAGCATCAAGTAGCGATTTTATTACATCAAACTTTTCCATATTTTCTTTAAGTGTAACTATGGCATTATAAGGCTTCTCTTTGGATACCTCCATATCAAAATACGCCTGCTCAAAATTCGGCAATGATGCGAGTAGTCTTACATTTGTTCCATCAGGCCTTGCGGCTACCGCTTCTAAAATATTTGGATTGTTTCCCCAAGTCGGATTTGCCATATTCCCCTTTTTAGTTAAAGGCATATCACTATCATGAAGCACCGAATATCCCTTGCCAAAATGATTCAATATTTTAACCAGTGACACTATGGTTGCCTTTCCTCGAGCCCTTATGATATGAACATCCTGATACTCCTCAGGAAAAATCGATCTTATGTAGTTAAAAGCTGTATACTCAGTATCCCCTTCCACTATGATTACCTTTCCACCAAAGAGAAACTCTGCAACATAAGGGTCACATATATTAAGTAGTTTTAGATTAATCTTATCATCATCATCGAGCTTAGCCTTTTCTGGTCTAAATATAGTTGTACCTCCAACGTCTCCTTTGTGATTTCTTTCTACCCTGACGATCGTTGTATTATCCCGGGAGAAATCAATAAAGATGGGCGAATGTGTAGTCACCATTACTTGCCAGTTTCCAAGGGATGGTAAATCATATAAAACTTTACAGGCTTCTCTTATTGCATTTGGATGAAGGCATATTTCGGGTTCATCTATAAGCAGTATGTGAGGGCGGGTGGGTTGGTCATCTGCCTTCACAGGTCTCTCGGTTTCAGAAATATATTTTAGGGCAGTCCATAGCAGTGTTCTTCTTGCCCCACTGCCCTGACGATCAATGGTGCTCATAAAACCATCGATTGGCCCCATCAAAAGTTCCGATGTCCATTTAAAAAGCACCGACTCTGCGTTATTGTCTGGTTGCGCACTAAAATTAATCTGATAATTTGGAAAAACTTTGCCTATCAGTGAAGTCAGTTCGGTATTGGCCTCGTCAAGCTGCCCCTTTGTTTCGTGAACAATCTGAAGCTGTACATTTTTCACCGATTCAATCATTGAATGGTATTCATTTTTTTCCTCAGCGGTCTTTAGCTGATTTACCCGATCCTGTATTGCGGAAAGCAATAGCTTTTTGATATTATCCGCTTGATCCTCTGGCTTACTAAAGGCATCTACCTTATGCGGCTCCGGTCTTCTTAAGTTTGCTATACTAGCAAATCCAAACGGTGCCTTGCTACTATGCCATTCACCTGCTGAGACATCCCATCCTCGCCTTTCCGGTTTTCCAATATTTCGCCAAGTCCATCTCTCTCTAACAAGAAACTCGTTCTCAGCCGTCGCTTCTAGCCACATTTCCCCGACCCTTGATTCAAATACAATCGTATGTAGCTCAATTTCTGGAAGATTTTCTGGATCGACTACATTGTTTGGAAAGTCATCTGTTTTTAGATCTGCGGCTTTTGACCCTTCCGACATCACTAGTTCATATGCCCTTAGGAGCGAACTCTTCCCAGCATTATTTGACCCAACAAGAACAACAATATCACTTAGATCGATACTAACCGGTTCTTTCCCTATACACCTGAAGTTTTTCACAATCAGTTTCACAAGCCTTGGATTTGGCATCTTAGATACAATTTCAAGTTCCTCATTTGCTCCTAGAGCTTTGGTCGATTTTGCCATAATTAAATTTTATTGCGTGATCCGGCAGACGAAGCAAAGCTGCTTAATAAAAGAACTACTTGTGAAGTATAGTCTATTTGAGAGCGGAAGCGAGTGCATTTTTAGATTGCCAGTTGGGTAATTATACCAGTATGCTATGAAGTAATGATACGACTTAAAATTATTTAAAAAGAATCCTGCATCAACTGATTAATGCTAAACCTTCAGAAAGCTGTACCAACCCCTTATTAGTTGGACAAAAGTTTCGCATCAATTGTGTAATACTCCGCTCGAACTTAACTGTAAGGTCTCACACATTCCCTTATCAAAAAAACGGTCGTTTTTTATTTTACCGGCGACGTTAACACTAAAGCATTAGCTTGAGGTAGACCTATTTTTTTCAACAATGTACAGAATAGCCTTGGGATACTAAAAATATTAGCAATATTTGTAGACTCAAATGGTTAGCTGATGAAAGAAATAACGATTTACGAGCGAGGAAAAGGGAGAGGTGCTTTAATGCCTCTTTTTGCAGAAAAAATACATGCCGGATTTGAAAGCCCAGCGGCTGACTATGAGGAAGCAAGGATTGATCTGAATGATTATGTTACAAAATACCCGGAAGCAACCTTTTTTGCAAAAGTAACTGGTGAATGTATGGTAGGTTCAGGAATCTTTCCTGATGATCTGCTTGTTGTTGATAAATCATTAACACCGTCATCAGGCGATATTGTAGTTGGTATTATTGATAATGAATTTATCCTCCGTTCCTATTTCAAAAAAGGGCAGAAAGAATACTTGATGCCCGATAACCCATATTTTAAGCCCATCGAAAGAAATGAAATTACTCATTTTGAAATTTGGGGGGTGGTGCCACATAGTATTTTAGATCAAAGGAGGAGGAACGGTGCTCGCATTAATAGATTCGAACAACTTTTACGTTAGTGCTGAACGGGTTTTTCAGCCCGAGCTGCGAGGAAAAGCAGGTTGTGTGCTCTCCAATAATGATGGTTGCGCAATTTCCAGGTCCAATGAGGCTAAAGAAGAGCTAGGCATAAAGATGGGAACACCCTACTTTGCCATGCGTGAGCAGCAGCAAAGTGGTGCGCTCTGGTGGCGGTCCTCCAACTATACCCTTTACCAGGATATGATGAGAAGGATAACTTCCATTGTCCGCAAGACCTTTCCTGATCAGGAGAGTGCATAAGCCATCTGTACCACAGAATGCTGACCCCGCAAAGCTCATTTCATCAACCAGATCATGTACTTTAAAAAGGAACTTAGCCGCACTGGGGTGACCCGTTTACTGCTTTCCCCGGCAAAGCTTTTGGAAGTGGACTTCGCAAGCGATGTGCTACATTATGCAGATCCCTCAACAGGAGAACTTATACCCTGCCCGGTATATGTTGCCGTACTTCCTTTTAGCGGTTATGGTTATATGGAGGCGCTTCCTGATGCCAAACTAGCTCAAGTGGTGAAGGCTTTGAATCATACCATCAATTACTTCTGGGGAGTTCCCCTGACCGTAAAGTCAGATAACATGAGACAGTGGGTCTCTAAAAGCTGTAATTATGAAGTGCGGATTGCTTATGATCAGGACACCGTTGAGGTCTATTACGAAGGTCAAAGAATCGCTGTCCATACCAGAAATTATACCAGCCATGGTTATACCACTATCAAAGATCATATGCCTGAAAGGCACCAGGCAATCTGTAGCAACTCCAAAGTGTGGCCTTAGAAATTTCGCCAAAAACCTATTGAAGGACTACGAGGCGGTAAATAACGCTTTAAAAACTGGAACAAGTAACGGCCAAGTTGAAGGGCAGGTTAAGCGCATTAAAAACATCAAGAGAAGAATGTACGGCAGAGCTGGCTTTCAGTTACTAAGAAAAATGATCCTAATAAAATCAGATTGAATCACCAAAAGTGACGGAGAACCACTTTAGTCAGAATATCTACCATGGATAGTAGCATTCATCCAGGTTTCAAAATAGCTATAACTAGCTATTTCCTGTACTCTGATCCTTTCTTATATTTAATAAAATTAGTGAGCAATATGCTTTAAACGAATTGGCTCATCCCTAGCTTTTATCACCTCATTTCCAGTATTCTGTCAAAGCAAATCAGTCTCGAGCTTAGAACTAGCGGCATAATAACTCCTTGCAAAGCTTATACATTCATGGAAGAGAGAATCCTAATCAGCTAATTCAATTTTAAAAGTAGTTGAGCGTACTATTTTAGACAACTTACTTTTATTCTCATGTAATCTAAAAGAATGCCAATTAACATATATTAAAATCAAAATTTTAAGATCATGGCAGAAAATTTCACAAAGTTTCTTCTGGTGCTTGCAGAGAACCCTCAAGCATTGGCAAAGTACCAAGCAGAACCGGAAAAGTCCGCAAAAGAAGCTGGGTTATCAGCGGCCGAAAGAGCCATTTTGCAAAGTAACGATGCAGCACTCGTCCGTGATGCAGTCATTAATGATACGTCTTTGGGTGCATCAGCAGATTCTGCGGATGGAATAACCGTAGTTGTATTGACTTGGACTAGGGGAAGCTTGGACAAAGTTTTAACAACACGTCGAGACTTCTCGGCCCTTTCAAACCGCCTAACAGGCGGAGGTTCATTAGGTAGAGGATAAACTTTAAACAACAACCATTATGGCACAGGAATTAACAAATTTGATTCTTCGGCTTGCTGAAGATCCAAGAACACTTGAGGAGTTTTCTAATAATCCAGAACAGTATCTAAGGCAATCTGGCTTATCGTCTGAACAACAAGCAATAATCTCAAGTAAAGATGCAATCAAATTACGTGAAGCAATAGCAAGTGATATAAGTGTAGGTGATCAGGCAGCATTTGAATGGGTGGTCGTCATCGTGAATGTAGAAAGTAAAACAATCGCGCTAGAGGCTACACGAGGATTCACATTTTCACAGTACATGAAGAGGTGATCGAAATTATTAACCACTATTTAAATTACTAATATGGAAGCAAATAAAAAAGGCTCATTAATCATTGTTGGTACTGGTATCAGTGTTGTTGGTCAAATAACTTTGGAAAGTAAGGCGCATATGGAACAAGCTGATCGTTTAATCTACCTTGTCGCGGACCCGGCAACTATACACTGGGTAAGAAACTTAAACCCGAACAATGAATCTTTACAGCACTACTATCACGCTGAGAAAAAACGCATTATTACCTACTTAGAGATGGTAAAAAGAATTCTCACGTGTGTTCGTGCAGGTGAAAAGGTTTGTGCCGCGTTCTATGGCCATCCAGGGGTATTCGTCTTTCCTAGTCATGAAGCGATCAAGCAAGCCCGATCCGAAGGCTTTGACGCTAGAATGTTGCCCGGAATATCGGCAGAAGACTGTTTGTATGCTGATCTAGGTGTAGATCCCGGCGCCGATGGATGCCAAAGCTTTGAAGCATCTGATTTTCTATTGTTCAACAGAAGGTTTGATCCATATGTATCGTTGGTGTTGTGGCAGATAAGTGTAATTGGGGAATTGGGCTATAACACTGAGCGGAAATACAATAAGAATGGACTTGAAGTGTTAATCGATGTCCTACTTAAGGAATACTCACCTGACCAACTTGTGGTGGTTTATGAAGCGGCTCAATACCCGATCTGTCAGCCTAAAATAATCGAAACTACGCTAAATCAATTGTCAACAGCAAATATTTCTGGCATATCAACCCTTTATATTCCACCAAAGGGTTTAGCGGAGATCAATGAAGACATGCTGTATAAATTGGGTTTGACACTTAATGATCTAATACTTCCGGACGTATCTCTTGTTACCGAGACCGAGTCCAGCGTCGAGGCACAAAGTTAAGCGTCTTTCAGTAACGAAATAATTGTATGGACAGTTATGAAAAATTTTGCAGACTTTCTCATTGAACTAGCGACAGACCCCCTGTTATCTGAGTCCTTTCAAAATGAACCGAATAAAGCCGCAAAAAAAGTTGGCTTAACAAAAGAGCAAAAAGAACTGTTGCTTAGTAAAGATGCGTATCGCATAGCACAGTTAATCATGCAGGAAAGTGGCCTTTCCCCCAATGATCCCGATGGGGGTTCCCCAACTCAACAGGTTGTTATTTATCCAGTATACGTTGCAACAACTAATATTCATGCGGTTAGCAAACTCGAACTTATACAAAGGTTCAAAAATTTAACTAGAAGAACAAGTATGTAGAGTCTGAAGTATTTAGTCGGAATGTCTACTAAGATGCTAGCACCTAATTTATCGATTTATAATGAGTAAATAGTTCTCCTTAGTGATCGACGTTTTCGATTTCTTCTGGTCCTTTTTATCTGCACGATGATTCGATGCATCGATAATCTACCTCTTCACATATACATAGTTGAGTTTGTATATGTGGAGACCTAGATTGATTTGATTTACCTTAGATAGTACCGACAAGGGGGGGGGCAAAAAACCTAACTTGTTTAACGATGTTGACAACATCTTTATAGTGGAATTGCAACAATAAAACGAACATTTTGTTAAGCTGCAATATTCCGTTTGTTTAAGTTTCTTTCAAGCTCTCTGGGGACATTAAGCCTATGGTAGAGTGCATTCTTTTTCGGTTGTACCAGGCTTCTATGTATTCAAACACCACGATTGCTACCTGGGCTTGATTTTCGAACTTGTTCTTGTATATACATTCGGCCTTTAATGTTTTAAAGAAGCTCTCCGCCACCGCATTGTCCCAGCAATTTCCTTTTCTGCTAATGCTTCTTATAATCAAGGGATTGCTTTCAAGTAATGTTTTGAATTCATTGCAGGCGTACTGAACACCCTGGTCAGAATGGAAGAGCAGTTTCTGTGTAATTGGCCTATTTCTTTGTGCCATTCTAAATGCCGGGACAACCGAATTATTGGTTTTCATTGTTGCGCTCAGCGCCCAACCGATTACTTTCCTGTCACCAATATCTATAACAGTTGTCAGGCACAACCATCCCTGCTTTGTTTTAATATATGGTATATCCGATAGCCAGGCGGCCCCTAAAGTACCTGGCTTGAAATTCCGGTCTAATTTATTTTCATGTACCGTAGATTTATGATTCGAATCAGAAGTTATCTTGAATTTCTTTTTCACATACTTCTTAGATGGATCTTTTTCATAATTCTGGTAACCCGAGGTCTGTACACTTTATCTTCTTATTTCAGCGTTTTAGTAATTCTGGGGCTTCCAGATCTGCATTTACTTTCCCTAAAAGCTTCCCAAAGTTCCTGCTCAGGTATCTGATTTTCACCATTCCGGCTTGATTGTGGAGGCTTCAACCAGGTGTAGAAACCACCACCTCTGCTTACTTTAAAACGAAATACATCTTTACAAAAAAGTCTTGTATTCTATGGGCAAGGTAAAACTGAAGTTTGATCCATGTCATTTTTCACTTTCCACTCATAATCACCCGCCATAATTTTTGATAATTTCAGCACAAATGTACAAACCTATGCCCCGCTAGGCCTATAATGGAACCGATGATTACAAGCGGATGAAAGCGATTTAGCCTTAGTTTTAGAAAAGCCATCAAACCTAAAGTCGATATATTAGAATCGCAAGCATAGGCAGTCAAAAATCCTGAGAGACAAAAGAAGAAGTCTATAGCAAGATATGCAGGTGAAATTAAGTTGTCTTTGTAGTACGTAAAGACAAACTCCATAAATGAAAGTCTACTACAGATACAGCAGCTATCCCCTGAAGGCCATCAAGAAGTTCAAAGTGTGGTCAGGTGTTTACCAGGCCTTTACTACAGGTCTGTTCATCCATGCATTAAAAAAGCAGGGTTCGGTCTACTGCAATGTAGATAAATTTCAAACTTTTCTTTTGCTGCCATTATCCCGATTTAGAAAAATGACAGTCAACTACTTTCTAAGAATTTCTTTTTCAACACTTTCCTGAAGGGGGTTTACGGCATACATCCAGATAGAACTTGGTCCCCGTTCAATGGCTTTTTTCTTGTTGTAAAACTTATCATAGTTCACATGGAATTCAGCCCAAGTACCCCCAATTGTTAGAAGTATTCTGCAAAAGTGGTTCAAACCTGTCAAGTTTTCGCGGTATAATAAATGAATGTATCGCCGGCGTCGATTTCAACTATGTCATGTACTAGCACCATTTTTAATACTTTAAGCACATCAATGGCACTATTTGCATGTTCTGCTAAGATGATGGTCATCATAGCAAGATGCATCAAACCTCATTAAGAGGTTTACAGAATGGTTTGGTTTGATCATAAAACAGGCGATTTCTTTTATTATCCGGCCTAATTTCCAGTATGATCAGATCTGGACTGTCTAAACTTGGCAGCGGGAAAGTTGGGGTTAGTGTAGGTAAAACTCCGAGGGACTGATTCTTTGCTTGATCCTGTAATTTCATTCAAAGCCTCAATGTAAAACTCGTTTAAAGAATTAAAATCCGACAGCAAGATCCTATTTATTGCGACAGATTTTTCGTGTTCAAACCAAAACCAACAGGAAAACGAATTCCTTTTCGCAGGTATGATATGTAAATACCTCATTTTTAGATAGTTAGCATTTGGCATCAGTTTGGGATAACCTAGTGAAAATGGTTTGTTAATTATAAACACCTAAAACGATATCACATGTATAACTACGGCAACGCATATGGTCAGGCGGGCTATGATCCTTATAGAAGAAGTCAGCCGCAACAGGAGTCAGGTTTTGAATTCGAGGATGAGTCTGGCAGCCAATATGAAAACGAAGATGAACTGATTCCAGAGTTCAATACGGAGCAAAACTATGAAGACGAGTTTGAGTACGAAGATGAAAGTGCGTACGAAGGGGAAGCTGCGTACGAGGCTGAAGATGAAGCTGAACGAGAGGAGGAATACCAGTATGAAGATGAATTTGAGGAGGAGAGCAGCCGAAATGTTCGTGATCATAGGCGGACAGGCGGCACTGGCTCCCGGCGGCCCTCCGGATCAAGCGGACGGCAGAGGCCTTATACGCCCAGATCCGGTGTTCGGGTTTCTCCAAGGGCAGGGGCAGCGCCTTACTATAGAATGTCACGTCCGGGCTACATTGGCTTTGGTTTTCAGCGGCAGAACTACCGGAACAATCCCTATCGCGCTGCCCTGCGCCCATGGCGCAACCGCTATTGGGGCCAAAGCAGAGGTTATTCCGCTCAGCCTTATGGTTACAGCAATCTTGCGCAATCTGGATTTGCGGACTATGATGCAGGAACTGCAGCAACACCAGCAGCTTCCGCTGGTATACCAAGCTATTTGATGGACACCATTCAGAGTCTTTCCCGTCAGTTGGCCACTACCAACGCAAACGTGAATGCGTTGCAGCAGTCGATGATAGAGCCTGGAAATTCCGGATCAATGGCAGCCCCGGAAGGGCCAGCTCCGCAAGGTGCTGCAGCAGCTCAGCCAGGATCGGAAGGGCCGCAGTCCGAAATGGAAGATTATGAATACTATATGGAGTCTGAAATGGACGGCGAAATGGAACAAGATGAAATGGAAGAAATGGAGCTGGCAGCTGAGCTATTGGCTACAAATAACGATCGGGAGCTGGATCACTTTCTGGGCGGTCTCAGCGGGCCACTTAAAGGTATATTGCGTTCCGTCATTAAAACCGCACTACCGGTTGCGGGAGCTGCTGCAGGTACCTTTTTCGGCGGGCCAGTAGGTACCGCGGTTGGTGGGAAGCTGGGTTCGGCCGCATCAAACATGTTTGAATTGGAGTTGGAAGGATTGAGTCTTGAGGATCAGGAATTTGAAGTTGCACGGGCGCTTGTGCGTCTGACAAACGATGCTGCGGCTTCCCTGGACAACGTGAGGCCTTCCGGCAACGAAGGTGATGATGCCAGAAATGCTTTAATCAGCGCGGCAATGCGGCATGCACCTGGTTTATTGATGAGAAAGAGCCGTAGGAACCAATAAAGGCAGGTACGATGCAATATTCATTTGAATACCTGAACAACGAAGCCCGATCACTGCTGGCGCGATTAAACCAGGTTAAGCCTTTCAGTATGACCATGCCAATGGTTAAAGGTGCTTCAATCGGCAAGGCTGCGTACAAGGAAGTGATTGCTTTGCTTGAGCGTGAAAAATCAGTATTAAGAAAAGGCATAAACAAGTTCATTGAAGATTTAAAAGAGGCTGAAAGGCTTAAGATTGACGAACGGCATTTTCAAAGCCGCTTTACGGTTCTAAAAATACGATTTAACAACATTTTAGATCAACTGGACATTTTCGCCGATGTACTGTCCCAACGTGGGGAATACGATGTTGGTATTTGGGCGGCAGGTTTGGATGTGCTTGCTGAAGATGGCCTCAAGGTACTTGAGCCGTTTACAGAAATACCCAATTTGATGGTTTACCTGGACCGGGGCCATGGGGCAGCCATCAGGAGAGCCCGCACACGATTGCCAGGCGGTGTTCAGAATCCAGTCGCAATTATTCGGGTGCCCAGAGAGCGGATGGTGGGTAGTGGAATTGCTTCGTCCCTGATTCATGAGGTCGGGCATCAGGCCGCTGCTTTGTTGAATCTTGTGCCCAGTTTAAGCACCGTCCTGGCAAAAAAGGCAACCAGTTCTCCCGATAAACTCGCCTGGGAATACTATAACCGCTGTATTTCGGAGATCGTAAGCGACGTATGGGCCATGGGCCATCTGGGCATTTCTGCAACACTTGGATTGATGGGCGTGGTAACCTTGCCCAGATATTTTCAATTCCGGTTGAATGTCGTTGATCCCCATCCAACACCTTATATCCGGGTTCAGCTTAGCTGTGCATTTGGAAAACAGTTGTATCCACATGAACAATGGGATACTTTATGGGAGATGTGGACCAGGTTTTATCCAAAACAGGGACTTGATGCTGCTTCAGTCAGAATCATAAGCACCATTGAAAAGCAAATAGATCCTTTCGTAGATCTGGTGATTCATCATACAACAGGAAAGATGCAGGCTAAAAAGCTCTATGAACTCTTTCCCTTGCAAAAGCGGGAGCCGCGGAAACTTCAAGCACTGTATCAATTATGGAGATCTAAAAAATTACAACTACAATCCATGCCTCCAACGCTTGTATTCGCCTTATTCGGCCAGGCTAAATTCGACCTGGCCATTGGCGCCCAAGAAGAAAGTCAGGTACTCACTCAACAATTGCGGAGGTGGGCATTTGAAAGAAATTAAAAATTCAACCCTAAATACATAAAATCATGACCAAGATAATTATTAGGCCACTCGACATAACCCGAAATTATGATCCGGCTGATTTGGAAGTTTCCATTACAAGAGAGAAAGCAGAGGATGGCTCATCGATTGTCAAAAAGTTCCGGCTAACAAACAAGAATTTCATTCCGAACGCAGATCTGCAGCCGAACGACACCATCAGGCTTACTTACAAAGGGATTGATCAGCTGATATCGCTGGCCGATAATCCCAGATATACGCATGTCATTGATCCTGCACAGCTGGCAAATTCAGACCATACCATCACACTGATTATTCATCCGCCTGAAAATTCAGAACTCAACCCTGTGTCTATAGAGAGCGATGTCAATGTGAATTTAAAATCCTTTGGGTTTAAAGAGCCTTTGGAGATCCGGTTAACGCCAACGAGTGGCGGACAAACCAAGGATCAGGCACTATGGGATACGATCAACAGTCATAAACTCGATTTTAAGCACTACAGCAATTTCATAGATGAGGTGTTGCGTTTTGAGGGGCCAGGTGGAAAAGGAAGAGCCTACTTCAATTCTGGGTCTCCAACTGCCGGTTCAAAAAAGGATAAGCTGAGTGAAAGTCAGCAAATGAAGCTTGCTGATTCCATGCGTTTACCATTCAACCGGACAGAAGCTTATAGTTTGCTGAAGTTTGCCACAGAGCGGTATGTAGAACATGTTTATAGCCTGGCTAGATTTGCCGACGAATATAGTTCGAACGAAGATAGCTTCGACTTAAATGATTACCTGGGCAAGGACAAAATCATTCCGTATTACGATTTGATCAAAGCCAAGATCAAAGAATATTTTATCAGAACAGGGGCGGAATCCGGATATTTAAAGGGGAATGCGGATGCGAACCTGATTGAACTGATCTGGAACTACTGGCATGAAGAAGGCAAGGTTAGCCAAACCATGAACGCATTGGCCAGAAGGTTTCAGAATATCAAAAACGGGTACAAAGATCCGCTGCTCAACTTTGCACTCGACCCACTTCGGCCGTTAAACCACATTCTTTGGGGTTATATTCAAGATCAGCAGCATCGTCTTACGGCAACGCGCAAGAACTATGAATATACCAGTGAATATGATCTGGCTGTGCTTGGAAACGTGAAGCCAGGATTTAACCCGGCAGACAGGAGATCGAAGTTCCTGCAGTCCTTTCATCGTTTGATCCATGAGGCGACCGAATACTTTGTGCAGTCGGACAATACAACGATCAGGCCGGACGGATTCAAACTGCTGAATGCCTTAAGGGATACCCACCGGATACTGGCGGAAGGTGCACACAATCAATTTGGCGACCTGCCAACTGTTGCCAGAATTGAGACGCTTATTGAACAATGGATTCTTTCCAGACCTGAAGTGCGGGAGTTTTTGGGGGGACGCATCATGGTTCCTTATGAAGAGCCCTGGATGGATCGTGTGGACAGCATGAAGGCCTTACAGGGCTGGGATAATACAAGTATTTCCTTTTACCGCGACTTGGCTGTAAATGGGGAGAAGATTATTCTCGGCATTCGTTATGGCAACTGGACCAATGTTTCCAGCAGGGATCATGCGACCAATTGGGCCGATGCTTTCCGGGATGCCATTCAGCGTTACATTCACAGCTATTATACCGTGACCGGAATAGATCTTTCTGCACCCACCGTAAATATCAATCCGGAGGTCAGTGCGCTGTTACCTGGCTTACATATTTACCGCCGGCTAAACCGGGAAAAACAACGCTTTTCCAGAAGGTACTAGGAGTAAAATGCATTTCGAAAAAAGTACATACACCTATTAAACAGAACACAAGATGTGCAACAATTGTCAATCAAGAGAGTTCGAGCTTGTTCCCGAACTCGAATCTATCCTCCAGGAGTATTCTTTTGAGGATGAACTGTACTCAGAAGTGGCTCCTGCAGCCTGTGGAACGTTGTCTGCCGCCAAAGTTGGCAGCGCGCGCACAGCAAACAGGATTGCTGCCAAAGATATTGGATGGGGCTGCCTCATCTCAGGTAAAGTAAATGCCATCCCAGAGTTGCTAAGGCTATTGAGGCTCGGCGCTGCTGTAACAGAAGCTGACCTGGCTTGTGCAATTGCCGCCTGGCAAGCAAAGGCTAAATTACCGGCAACAGGAATACTTGATAAAAGAAGCTGGGCAACCATGAACCTGCTGCCCAAATTAAAATATCCATTGTCGACCGTGGTCTATTACGGCGGCCGGAAGCTCGGTATTCTAGAGAAGACTGCAGCCTACAGGGTATGTTACCTAGATGGAAGTATTTGCAGGCCGGCTCCAACAGCCGGAAACGACAGAGGAGCCATGCACATCGAGTTGGGTTTCAGGATTACAGATATGGATGCGGTTAAAAAGGCTGGATTTGTGGATGCTGCAGGTAAACCTCAATTTCGATGGATACAAGTGATAGAAACGAATCAGACGCTCAACCAAACGACCGGTAGAACAGTTAAAAAATACAGCAAATATGTTGATCCGATTCCTGCATCTGGCGCTGTGGCCGATAATCCGTATTATTGGAATGAACCCGGTGTCGGCGATCCAAATTTACAGGTCACGGCCTTCATGGACCGGCCTTCTTCCCACAATCATTTGTGCTACCACCTGCTTTTTGAAGACCAGCCCAGCAGAAGTTTGGCAAGTGCTTCTGCAGGTAAGCGCGTGTTCTGGAATGCCGAAGTTGCCTTGGTTGGTGTGCGTAAGGGAAACAAGAATGTCCTGCTAAATGCCTTCACATGGGGCTTTGATATCGTGATCAATTCAAGTGGAAGACCTGTTGTAAAGCCAAATGGAATGTTTGTTGCGCCACGTGGTGGTTCCGCCATGTTTGTCAGGACCTTAAATAATCTTAGTAAAGCCGGTCAGTTTCCAACACATTGTTTTGCGGCGGGAAAGTTTAGCGGAAAAGCGCTGTGCGTATAACTTATAGATTGCTCAAGGCGGCTGTTACTTTCTTTTTCACATATTGCTGAACGGTTCTCACGTCAACACCAAGTCTTTTTGCTGCTTTTTGTTTGTTGTTATTTTCAAGATCAAGGGCCACTTCAATGGCTGTTTCTGATATTCTATCCTTGAGCTTCCACCAGTCTTCGCCGGTAAGCAGGGCCTTACGGATGAGCGCTTCCATACTTTCTGGAGGTCTATTGGACCTTTGTGTGGCACTGGCGAGTTGCCGGTCTGCGGCCGGAAGTTCACCTATGGTGATTTTGTTGTGCCTTACATGTTTTAAGGCCATTCTCTGGACAAGCTGGCGCAATTCCCGGATATTGCCCACATATGGTCGGTTAAGCAAATACTGCAAAACAGGTTTGTCAAGTTCCGGGCGTTCTTTGTCTTCGAACAATTGCGTCAGGAAGTAATCGACAAGGGCAGGGATGTCCTCCCGTCGCTCGTCCAAAGATGGAACCCGCAGCTGGCAGTCGGAAATACGGAAATATAAATCCTGTCGGAAGCGACCTTGTTCAACTTCCGACAGGAGATTTCTGTTTGTAGCGCATACCAATCTGAAATATGATTTCTGCCAGGTATTGCTGCCGATCTTCTTATATGTTCCTTCCTGAAGTACCCGCAATAGTTCTGGCTGAAGGTTCAGCGGCAACTCTCCGATCTCATCTAAGAAGAGCGTCCCGCCATTTGCCAGGGCAACAGCGCCTTCTCTGCTCTGAACCGCATTGGTGTACGATCCTCTTTCGTGGCCAAAAAGCTCACTGCCAGAAAGCTCCGCAACGATGGTTGTACAATCTACGACGATCAGATTTTTTTTGTTTTTGCGCAAATCAACTGTATGGATCAGGTTTGAAATTAGTTCTTTGCCTGTGCCAGATTCACCAATTAACAATACCGGTGCCTGTGAAAACAGGATGGTTTCTATCAGTTCAAAAAGAAAGGTATTCCAGATTATGCTGCTGCCTATTAATGTCTCTTTTACGAATGCAGAGTCAAGTACCTTCTTAATGCTGTTGCTGTGCGCATACTTCGATTCGAAATAGACAACAAGCTCATTTCTGCCTGACCATTCCACCATGTCGTCAATTCCGGTAATCAGCATTTGCAGACAATCGTAAACATCACTAAGGGGCTGTTTTAAAACCAGGATAATTGGCCTTGCCGTTTTCTGGAAAGTTGTGGGTAAGCCCTGAATTTGTGCCAGTTCGAAAGGGTTGGGGACACCATTTGCAAAGATGACGAAGGGAAAGTCGGGAGAGTTCCTTTTGGCGTCAAAGTAGTTCCGGAAAAATTGCTCGTCTTCCACATCTCTTTTGGATTGTGAGACGATATTCCAACAGTGACAGGGATGCGTATTGGACTCCATTGATTTACTGTATAACCGTTTGATCAAGTAAGGCCTGACTCATCAATCAATTTAACGAAAAATAATGGTTAAAGGTACTTTGATTATGTAAATTGACAATTCACTTCTGTCCAGGGTTCTTCCGGTTTGCTGGAGAAATTTGCCCGCATTTTCGTGAATTTTGAAGATCGGAATGAAGCAAAATACATCATGGCAGGACATCGTAAACTAGTCCATATTATAGCGAATTGGGGTCAGATCAGCCAGGGTCGTCTTTTTAAATCAGCCTTTTACTTTGTTCTTTAGTTGGCAATGTGTATCTTGATTTCGAAGATCAGGGGATTATGTTGAAAGCGCGTTTTATACAATACATCTCAGAGCAGAAGAAATACTCCGCTCATACGCAGACCGCCTATGCACAGGATCTGCTGCAGTTTGAAGATTTTATTCGATGCAACTATGCGCTCAGCTTTGAAGCTGTGCAGCATATCCATGCCCGGGAGTATATCGTTTACTTGATGGAACAGGGCCTGGGTACGAGTTCTATCGGCCGAAAGCTCTCTACCTTACGCAGCTTCTATAAGTACCTGCAACGCCAGGGCCTGGTATCCCGTAATCCGATGTTGCTTGTAAAGGCACCTAAGATCACTAAAAAGCTACCGGTGTTTGTGGATGAACAAAAGATGGACGAGCTGCTGGATTCGGAGGTTGTGTTCGACAACAGTTTCCCATCCCTGCGTGATAAGATGATGATGGAACTGTTTTTCGGTACCGGTATGCGACTGTCGGAGCTCATCAGCTTGAAAGAAACAGATGTAAGCTTCTATGAGCACACGGTTCGTGTATTGGGTAAAGGGAACAAGGAGCGTATTGTGCCGGTTACGCCACAGCTATCTGCGCAGCTTAAAGCTTACCTGGATATGAAACACCTGCAGCAATTTGATACCGCAACAGCATCGCTCTTCGTTACCGACAAAGGCGAGCCGTTATATGCGAAGTATGTTTATAATAAAGTAAAGCACTACCTGGCACTCGTATCCACACAGGAGAAGCGGAGCCCGCACGTATTGAGGCACTCTTATGCCACCAGTTTATTGAATCGTGGTGCCGACCTGAATGCGATAAAGGAGTTGCTTGGGCATGCCAGCCTGGCGGCCACACAGGTCTATACACACAATTCTATTGAAAGACTAAAATCAATTTATAAACAAGCCCATCCAAAGGCGTAACAAAAGGAGGAAAACATGAAGATTACAATTCAATCAATCCGCTTCGATGCAGACATCAAGTTGTTAAACTTTATTCAGAAGAAAGCAAACAAGCTGGACCAGTACTTTGACCAGATTGTGAGTGGGGCAGTTTACCTGAAACTGTCCAAAGTGGAAGATGAGGCAAACAAAATTTGCGAGATTAAGCTCAATGTACCGGGCGGAACCATGTTTGCAAAAGCACAATGTAAATCCTTTGAAGAGGCTACAGATTTGTCGGTCGAGTCATTGATTAAACAAATCACCAGGCATAAAGCTAAAAATCGTGCAAAAAGTTATGAGCACAAAGAATTTTTACGGACTTATGAAGTTGCTGAGTATTAAGGATATATTTTCTAATAGCGACAAAAATGGATTGGCAGCACTTAAACTGCCAATCTTTTTTTTGAAAAAAGTTTTGGACAGTTGAAATATGCGTGTATATTTGCATTCCATTTCAGGGACAGCGGTTCGCTTCTAAACAAGAAATGGATTTGTTCTGTGAAATTATAGTATTAGCCTCCTTAGCTCAGCTGGTAGAGCAACTGACTTGTAATCAGTAGGTCATTGGTTCGATCCCGATAGGAGGCTCAATACGGGGAGATACCAGAGTGGCCAAATGGGACAGACTGTAACTCTGTTGTCGCAAGACTTCGAAGGTTCGAATCCTTCTCTCCCCACCATTAAGAAGCGGAAGTAGCTCAGTTGGTAGAGCGATAGCCTTCCAAGCTATAGGTCGCGAGTTCGAACCTCGTCTTCCGCTCTAAAATTGGATGGGCTGTTCGGCAGGACATAAGGATTTAAAAGCCGAAGTAGCTCAGCGGTAGAGCACTTCCTTGGTAAGGAAGAGGTCGTGGGTTCAAGTCCCATCTTTGGCTCAAAAAAGAAACAAGAGACTTTGTTAATCTGTAATAACACACAGCATGAACAAGGTCTTCTGCATTGAAATTACAACAACAAATAAAAATAAAAGTTAACCTACTAATAAGTATAAAAACATGGCAAAAGAAAAGTTTGACCGCAGTAAGCCGCACTTAAACATCGGCACAATCGGTCACGTTGACCACGGTAAAACAACCTTAACAGCAGCTATCACTAAAGTGTTATCTGATGCTGGTTTATCTGAGGCGCGTTCATTTGATTCTATTGACTCAGCTCCTGAGGAAAAAGAAAGAGGTATCACTATTAACACTGCACACGTTGAGTATTCAACTGCTAACCGTCACTATGCTCACGTTGACTGTCCAGGTCACGCGGATTACGTGAAAAACATGGTTACAGGTGCGGCGCAAATGGATGGTGCTATTATCGTTGTAGCGGCTACAGATGGTCCGATGCCACAAACTCGTGAGCACATTCTATTGGCTCGTCAGGTAGGTGTTCCTTCATTGGTAGTATTCATGAACAAAGTGGATATGGTTGACGATCCTGAGTTACTAGAACTAGTAGAGATGGAAGTTCGTGAACTATTATCTTTCTATGATTTCCCAGGTGATGACATTCCAGTTATCCAAGGATCTGCTCTAGGTGGATTGAACGGTGATCCGAAATGGGTTGCTAAAATCATGGAATTAATGGATGCTGTAGATAACTACGTACCAATTCCTCCACGTTTAACTGATCTTCCATTCTTAATGCCTGTTGAAGATGTATTCTCGATCACTGGTCGTGGTACTGTAGCAACTGGTCGTATTGAGCGTGGTGTAATCAACTCTGGTGATCCAGTTGAGATCTTGGGTATGGGTGCAGAAAATCTTAAATCAACTGTAACAGGTGTTGAGATGTTCCGTAAGATCCTTGATTATGGTGAAGCAGGTGATAACGTAGGTCTATTATTACGTGGTATTGAGAAAACTGATATCCGTCGTGGTATGGTAATCTGTAAACCAGGTTCTGTAACACCTCACACTGATTTCCAAGCTGAGATCTATGTATTATCAAAAGCAGAAGGTGGTCGTCACACTCCATTCTTCAACAAATACCGTCCACAATTCTATTTCCGTACCACAGACGTAACTGGTGAGATCTCACTAGCTGAAGGAACTGAAATGGTTATGCCAGGTGATAACGTTACCATCAATGTTAAATTGATCAACGCAATCGCAATGGAAAAAGGTCTACGTTTCGCTATCCGTGAAGGTGGTAGAACAGTAGGTGCTGGTCAGGTAACTGAAATCGTAAAATAATTATCGGAGCAATCTGATAGAAAATAGAGCTTAGTACTTGGATACGGCGAAATTTGGCTCATTCAAGTACTAAGTTTTTTTAAACACGGGAATAGTTCAATGGTAGAATAGAGGTCTCCAAAACCTTTGATCAGGGTTCGAATCCTTGTTCCCGTGCAAAAAATAGAATAATGGCTAAAGTAGTTCAGTTTGTAAAAGAATCGTATGAAGAAATGACCCAAAAGGTTACCTGGCCTACATGGGGGGATTTGCAAAAT
The DNA here is from genome assembly GCF_051965375.1 of Pedobacter sp. SAFR-022. Classification (NCBI taxonomy): domain Bacteria; kingdom Pseudomonadati; phylum Bacteroidota; class Sphingobacteriia; order Sphingobacteriales; family Sphingobacteriaceae; genus Pedobacter; species Pedobacter sp. SAFR-022. Next base: position 20,802 of record NZ_JBQCME010000001.1, on the reverse strand, counting down.
TCCGCGATGTTGGTTTTAGTTGCCTCTTTAGTCATTGCAATCGTTATCTTTGCAATGGATAAGGGTTCTGTATTTGTACTGGATACTTTTTATAAATCACTCTCAAATTAATAAGCTAGAATGGACGATCAGTTAAAGTGGTATGTGGTTAGGGCTGTTAGTGGAAAAGAGAAGAAGGTAAAACAGTATATCGATTCTGAAATCAGCCGTTTAGGTCTTTCTGAAAGAGTTCCTCAAGTATTGATCCCCATGGAGAAATACTACCAAATGAAAGAGGGCAAGAAAATAGCCAAAGAACGTAACTTCTACCCTGGTTACGTGTTAATCGAAGCTCAACTGGATGGTGAGCTTGAGCACGTTATTAAAGGTGTAAATAGTGTTATCGGATTTCTGGGTGACAAAAATGGTACTCCGGTTCCAATGCGTCAGGCAGAAGTTAACCGCATTTTAGGTAAGGTTGACGAGATGAGCCAGCAAAGTGAGGTGATGAGTGTATCTTACTATGTAGGTGAAAACATTAAAGTAATGGACGGACCGTTTAACGGATTTACCGGCGTTATTGAAGAAGTAAACGAAGAAAAGAAAAAATTAAAAGTAATGGTTAAGATTTTCGGTCGTAAAACACCGCTTGAACTTAACTATATGCAAGTCGAAAAAGAGTAATCTCGAGGGATTACTACTATCATAAAAGCCTTAAATGTTACTTGCTTCCAAAAATAACATTGAGTATTCAAATTAACAAAACAGAAAATGGCAAAAGAAGTCAGTGCGCTTGTTAAATTACAAATCAAGGGTGGAGCTGCAAATCCTTCGCCACCGGTAGGACCTGCATTGGGTGCTAAAGGTGTTAACATCATGGAGTTTTGCAAGCAATTCAATGCTCGTACCCAAGATAAGCCCGGTAAAGTATTACCAGTTGTAATTACTGTTTATGCTGACAAGTCTTTCGAATTCATCATCAAAACCCCTCCGGTTGCTATCCAGTTAAAAGATGCAACTAAATTAACGAGTGGTTCTGCTGAGCCCAACCGTAAAAAAGTTGGTTCGGTGACTTGGGATCAGGTTAGATCGATTGCTGAAGATAAGATGTCAGATTTAAATGCATTTACTATCGAGTCGGCAATGAGTATGGTTGCCGGTACAGCACGCAGTATGGGAATCACCGTTAGCGGTGATGCGCCCTGGACAAATTAATTAACAAAAAACAGTTTACAACAGTGGCTAAATTAACAAAAAATCAAAAAAAGGCACATGCTAAACTAGAATCTGGTAAAACGTATTCTTTACAGGATGCGGCTGCTTTGGTAAAAGAAATTACTACAACTAAATTTGATGCATCAGTAGATATTGATGTATCTTTGGGTGTAGATCCACGTAAAGCCAATCAAATGGTACGTGGTATTGCTACTTTACCACATGGTACAGGTAAAACTGTACGTGTATTAGTTCTTTGTAATCCTGATAAGGAAGAAGAGGCTAAAGCGGCAGGTGCAGATTTCGTCGGTTTAGATGAATATGTGTCTAAGATTGAAGGTGGATGGACAGATGTTGACATTATTATCACTACTCCTGCGTGTATGGCAAAAGTAGGTAAACTGGGCCGCGTTTTAGGTCCACGTAACCTTATGCCAAACCCTAAATCAGGAACTGTAACCAATGAAGTTGGTAAAGCAGTTAATGAGGTAAAAGCAGGTAAGATCGATTTTAAAGTTGACAAAACTGGAATCATTCATGCTTCGATAGGAAAAGTATCATTCCCAGCAGAGAAAATATATGAAAATGCTTTAGAAGTACTTCAGGTAATTTCGAAATTAAAACCATCTGCTGCAAAAGGAACTTATTTCAAGAGCATTCACGTTTCTTCAACAATGAGTCCTGGAATTGCAATCGAAACTAAATCAGTAGCGGGGATCTAATTATGAACAGAGAAGAAAAACACGAACTAGTTTCAACTCTGCAAGCTAAAATGCAACAGTATGGCAATTTCTATATTGCAGATACTTCAGCATTGACAGTTGCAAAAGTGAATAATATCCGCCGCAAATGTTTTGAGAGCGGGATTGAAATGCAGGTAGCTAAAAACTCTTTAATCAGAAAAGCGATTGAAGGATTAGATGGCGATGCATCAGAGATCTTTGCAGCACTAAAAGGTCAGTCAGCATTATTATTCTCAGAACAAAGCAATGGTCCAGCTAAGCTGATCAAAGCCTTGAGAAAAGGATCTGATAAACCAGTGTTAAAAGCAGCTTATATCGATGCTTCGGTATACGTTGGTGATAACCACTTAGATGCTTTGGTAAACATCAAATCGAGAGAAGAGCTTATCGGAGACATCGTTGGATTATTACAATCACCTGCTAAAAACGTTATTTCAGCGTTAAAATCAAGCGGTGGCAAAATTGCAGGAATTGTTAAAACTCTTCAAGAAAGAGAAGGTTAAGGAACACCTGATAAGTTTCATATTATAATAAATTATTTTACGTAAATTTTTAAAATCTATAAAAATGGCAGATTTAAAAGCGTTTGCTGAGCAATTAGTAAACTTAACAGTTAAAGAAGTTAACGAATTAGCTCAAATCTTGAAAGACGAGTATGGTATTGAACCAGCTGCTGCTGCAGTTGCTGTTGCTGGCCCTGCTGCTGATGCTGCTCCGGCTGCAGAAGAAAAAACTACTTTTGATGTAATATTGAAAGAAGCTGGTGGTGCTAAATTAGCAGTTGTGAAATTGGTGAAAGACTTAACTGGTCTAGGCTTGAAAGAAGCTAAAGATTTAGTTGATGGTGCTCCAAAAGAACTTAAAGCTGGTGTTGCTAAAGACGAAGCTGAAGCGTTGAAAAAACAACTTGAAGAAGCTGGAGCTGTAGTTGAAATTAAGTAATCACTTAATTTAACCACATTTTAATATAGACTCCGACTGAATAGTCGGAGTCTATACCTGTTTATAAACTTTTCATTTTGCTTGGTTGATGAAAATGTATAACGGCAAACCAAACAAATAGTTTATTCTTAAAGTAAATTAACTTTAGTCCATTGGCAAATAAAGTCGACCAAAGAGTAAATTTTGCACGTAGTAAGCATATCATAGATTACCCAGATTTTCTGGATGTGCAGTTGCAATCGTTCCGCGAGTTCTTCCAGATCGAAACCACCTCAGATAACCGTCACACAGAAGGTTTGTTTAAGGTGTTTGCGGAGAACTTCCCAATTACAGATTCAAGAAATATTTTCGTTCTTGAATTTCTAGATTATTTTATCGATCCACCGCGTTATGATATACCTGAGTGTATCGACCGTGGATTGACTTATAGTGTTCCGTTGAAGGCTAAGTTAAAGCTTTCTTGTAACGACGCGGAGCACGAAGATTTTGAAACCATTATTCAGGATGTATACTTAGGTACTATACCTTACATGACCCCTAAGGGTACATTCGTTATCAACGGCGCAGAGCGTGTTATTGTTTCTCAATTACACAGGTCTCCAGGTGTGTTCTTTGGCCAAAGCCGTCACACTAACGGTACCAAGCTTTATTCTGCCCGTGTAATTCCTTTCAAAGGATCATGGATCGAGTTTGCTACAGACGTGAACAACGTAATGTATGCTTACATCGACCGTAAGAAAAAATTCCCGGTAACCACTTTATTGCGTGCTATTGGTTATGACTCTGATAAGGATATCTTAGAACTGTTTGATTTAGCTGACGAAGTAAAAGTTAGCAAGTCTGGTTTGAAGAAATACATCGGTCGTAAACTTGCTGCAAGGGTTCTTAGAAAATGGGTTGAAGATTTTGTTGACGAGGATACCGGTGAGGTTGTGTCAATAGATCGTAACGAAGTTATCTTAGACAGGGATACTGTTTTAGAAGAAGATCACATCGATATGATCATCGATGCTGGCGTGAAAACAATCATCTTATCTAAAGAGGACGGCGCCAGCCAGGCTGATTATACCATCATATATAATACTTTACAGAAAGATACTTCAAACTCTGAAAAAGAGGCTGTTGAAAACATCTACCGTGCTTTGCGTAACGCAGAACCACCTGATGAGGAAACTGCAAGAGGTATCATTGAGCGTTTGTTCTTCTCAGACAAACGTTATGACCTTGGTGATGTAGGTCGTTACCGCATCAACAGGAAACTGAAAATGGATACCCCGGAGCACGTGAAGGTATTGACAAAAGCGGATATCATTGCGATTGTTAAGTATCTGATCAAATTGATCAACTCCAAAGAAGAGGTGGATGATATCGATCACTTGTCGAACCGTCGTGTTCGTACCGTAGGTGAGCAGTTATACGCCCAGTTTGGTGTTGGTTTAGCACGTATGGCCCGTACCATCCGCGAGCGTATGAACATTCGCGACAATGAGGTTTTTACACCTACAGATTTGATTAATGCCCGTACTTTATCGTCGGTTATTAACTCTTTCTTTGGTACCAACCAGTTGTCTCAGTTCATGGACCAAACTAACCCATTGGCAGAGATCACGCACAAGCGTCGTTTATCAGCTTTAGGTCCAGGTGGTCTTTCACGTGAGCGTGCAGGTTTCGAGGTTCGTGACGTTCACTATACGCACTATGGTCGTTTGTGTACCATCGAAACGCCAGAGGGACCAAACATTGGTTTGATTTCATCTCTTTGCGTTCACGCGAAGATCAATAACCTTGGTTTCATTGAGACCCCATACAAACGTGTAGTTGATGGTGTGGTTTCTGTTGATGAGCCGGTTGTTTACTTATCTGCTGAAGATGAGGATGGTAAAACCATCGCGCAAGCAAATGCGGAGTATGATGATAAAGGTAACTTCACCACCTCACGTGTTAAAGCACGTTATGAGGGTGACTTCCCGGTTATTGAGCCTGAGAAATTAGACTTAATGGACGTAGCGCCGAATCAGATTACTTCGATCGCTGCTTCATTGATTCCTTTCCTGGAGCATGATGATGCGAACAGGGCTTTGATGGGATCGAACATGCAACGTCAGGCCGTACCATTGTTACGTCCTGAAGCACCAATCGTTGGTACAGGTTTGGAAGGTCGCGTTGCCCGTGACTCCAGAACGTTGATCAATGCTGAAGGTGATGGTGTTGTAGAATATGTTGATGCTAACGAGATCACTATTAAATATGAGCGTAACGATGCTGATCGTTTAGTTTCTTTTGAAGGTGACAGCAAGACTTATAAATTAATTAAATTCAAGAAAACCAACCAGAATACTTGTATCAACTTAAAGCCTATCGTTAAGAAAGGTCAGCGTGTTGTTAAAGGACAAGTACTTTGCGAGGGATATGCAACCGAAAATGGTGAGCTGGCATTAGGAAGAAACTTAAAAGTAGCTTTCATGCCTTGGCAAGGATACAACTTTGAGGATGCGATCGTAATTAACGAGCGTATTGTTAGAGAAGATATCTTTACTTCACTTCACATTGAGGAGTTTGAATTAGAGGTGCGTGATACTAAACGTGGGGAAGAGGAGTTAACACCAGATATCCCTAACGTTTCTGAAGAAGCAACCAGAGATTTAGATGAGAACGGTATTATCCGTATCGGTGCTGAGGTTAAAGAAGGTGATATCCTAATCGGTAAGATCACACCTAAAGGCGAGTCTGATCCTTCTCCGGAAGAGAAATTACTTCGTGCGATTTTTGGAGATAAAGCTGGTGATGTGAAAGATGCATCGCTTAAAACACCTCCATCTATTAAAGGTGTGGTAATTGATACCAAGTTGTTCTCTAGAGCTAAGAAAACTTCTAAAGCGGAAGAAAAATCTGCTATAGAAAAATTAGACAAGAGATATGAATTGGCAACAACTAACCTTAAAAATGAGCTGCTAGACAAATTGTTCCAGATTGTAAATGGTAAGACCTCACAAGGTGTTTACAATGTTTACAAGGAGCTGTTGTTCCCTAAAGGAGCGAAGTTTACGCAGAAAAGTTTAGCTGATCTGGAGTATGCGCACATCAATCCATACAAATGGACTACTGATGATGACAAAAACGAGCAGATCAAAATGTTGATCCATAACTATGGTATCCGCGTAAACGAAGAGCTTGGTGCATACAAGCGTGACAAATTCGCCATCTCTGTTGGTGATGAGTTGCCATCAGGTATTGTACAAATGGCTAAGGTTTATGTTGCTAAAAAGCGTAAATTGAAAGTAGGGGATAAGATGGCTGGTCGTCACGGTAATAAGGGTATCGTTGCCCGTATCGTTCGTGATGAAGATATGCCGTTCCTTGAAGACGGAACACCGGTTGATATCGTGTTGAACCCACTGGGTGTACCTTCACGTATGAACCTTGGACAGATCTATGAAACTGTATTGGCTTGGGCTGGTAAAGAACTGGGCGTGAAATTCGCGACTCCAATCTTTGATGGTGCGAAGTTACATGAGGTTGAAGAGTGGATCGCCAAAGCTGGTGTACCTGCAACAGGAAGAACCTATTTATACAACGGTTTAACAGGTGAGCGTTTCGACCAGCCAACTACAGTAGGTATTATCTACATGCTGAAACTGGGTCACATGGTTGATGATAAGATGCACGCACGTTCAATCGGACCATACTCATTAATTACACAACAACCTCTGGGTGGTAAAGCACAGTTTGGTGGTCAGCGTTTTGGTGAGATGGAGGTTTGGGCACTGGAAGCATTTGGTGCAGCCAACATTCTACAAGAGATCTTAACCGTTAAATCGGATGATGTTATTGGTAGAGCGAAAACTTATGAAGCCATTGTGAAAGGAGAGAACCTCCCTACACCAGGTGTACCAGAATCATTCAATGTATTGGTACATGAGCTACGTGGATTAGGTTTGGATATTACGTTAGACTAAAAGTTTTAAGAAAGAATGGTACGCTGTGAGGCGTACCATTTTAAGCTTATCACTTAAAACTCAAAAAAGCTATGTCTTACAAAAAGGATAATAAATTAAAAAGCAATTTCACCTCGATCACCATTAGCCTGGCTTCGCCTGAGGCTATTTTGGAGCGTTCGAGTGGTGAGGTCTTAAAACCTGAGACGATTAACTACCGTACTTACAAGCCTGAACGTGATGGTTTGTTCTGCGAGCGTATTTTCGGCCCGGTAAAAGATTACGAATGTCATTGCGGTAAGTACAAACGTATCCGTTATAAAGGTATCGTTTGTGACCGTTGTGGTGTTGAGGTTACGGAAAAGAAAGTACGTAGAGAGCGTATGGGCCACATCAACCTTGTTGTGCCTGTTGCGCATATCTGGTATTTCCGTTCATTGCCTAATAAAATCGGTTACTTATTAGGACTTCCAACCAAAAGATTAGACCTGATCATTTACTACGAGCGTTACGTAGTTATTCAGCCTGGTTTTATGGCAGAAGAAGGCATCCAGCACATGGACTTCCTTACGGAGGAAGAATACCTGGATATCTTAGATAAGTTACCAAAGGAAAACCAGTACCTTGATGACAAGGATCCAAACAAATTCATCGCTAAGATGGGTGCTGAAGCTTTGGAAGACTTGTTGAAACGTATTGATTTAGATACTTTATCTTACAACCTGCGTCACCAGGCAGCAACTGAGACTTCTCAGCAACGTAAAAACGAAGCTTTGAAACGTCTACAGGTTGTTGAAGCTTTCCGTGGTGCAAGAACACGTATTGAGAATAATCCAGAATGGATGATTATCAAGATTGTTCCTGTGATCCCGCCTGAGTTACGTCCATTAGTTCCATTGGAAGGTGGCCGTTTCGCGACTTCAGATTTGAACGATTTGTATCGTCGTGTGATTATCCGTAACAATCGTCTTAAGCGTTTGATCGAGATCAAAGCGCCTGAGGTAATTTTACGTAACGAAAAACGTATGTTGCAGGAAGCTGTTGACTCGTTATTCGATAACTCACGTAAAGTAAACGCCGTTAAGACTGAAGGTAACCGTGCTTTGAAATCACTTTCAGATATCCTGAAAGGTAAACAAGGTCGTTTCCGTCAGAACTTGTTGGGTAAACGTGTGGATTATTCTGCTCGTTCGGTAATTGTTGTAGGTCCTAACCTGAAGTTACACGAATGTGGTTTACCTAAAGATATGGCAGCCGAGCTTTTCAAACCGTTCATTATTCGTAAGATGATTGAACGTGGTATTGTGAAGACGGTTAAATCTGCTAAGAAAATCGTCGATAGAAAAGATCCCTTAGTTTGGGATATTCTTGAAAACGTATTAAAGGGTCACCCTGTATTGCTTAACCGTGCACCTACGTTACACAGGTTGGGTATCCAGGCTTTCCAACCAAGATTAATTGAAGGAAAGGCGATCCAATTACACCCACTTGTTTGTACAGCATTCAACGCGGATTTTGACGGTGACCAGATGGCCGTGCATTTACCTTTAGGTCATGCAGCTATTTTGGAAGCCCAAGTCTTGATGCTTGCTGCCCACAACATCCTTAACCCAGCGAATGGTACACCGATTACAGTACCTTCTCAGGATATGGTTTTGGGTCTTTATTACATTACTAAAGGCCGTAAAACTGATGAGACCCGCGTGGTTAAAGGTCAGGGTTCAATCTTCTATTCATCTGAAGAGGTTATCATCGCTTACAACGAGAAACGCATTGACTTACATGCTTTCATCAAAGTAAAAGCGAACGTTAAACAGGAAGATGGATCGATTAAGATGCAATTGATTGACACTACTGTAGGTCGTGTATTGTTTAACCAAATGGTACCGGAGGAAGTAGGTTACATCAACGAACTATTGACTAAGAAATCTCTTAGAGATATCATTGGTCACGTAGTAAAAGTTACGGGTATGGCACGTGCAGCCAAGTTCTTGGATGATATCAAAGAACTAGGTTTCCAAATGGCATTCCGTGGTGGACTATCATTTAACCTTCAGGATGTTAACATCCCTGTTGAAAAACATACATTATTAGAGCAGGCATCAGCGGAAGTTGAAGAAGTAAGGAATAACTATAACATGGGATTCATTACCAACAACGAGCGTTACAATCAGATCATTGATATCTGGACCCGCATCAATAACCGTTTAACATCATTCGTGATGACGCAGCTATCGAGCGATAACCAGGGCTTCAACTCTGTATACATGATGCTTGATTCCGGAGCCCGTGGTTCCAAAGAGCAGATTCGTCAGCTTTGCGGTATGCGTGGTTTGATGGCTAAGCCACAAAAATCTGGTTCTGGTGGTGAAATTATTGAAAACCCGATCCTTTCGAACTTTAAAGAAGGACTATCGGTATTAGAGTACTTCATCTCCACCCACGGTGCGCGTAAAGGTTTGGCGGATACGGCCTTGAAAACAGCTGATGCTGGTTACTTGACCCGTCGTCTGCATGACGTTGCACAGGATATGATTGTGAATTCTGAAGATTGCGGTACTTTGAGAGGTATGTATACTACTGCCCTTAAAGATAACGAGGATATCGTTGAGCCGTTATATGACAGGATCTTAGGTCGTATTTCCCTGCATGATGTTTACAACCCTGTAGATGGAAAGCTTTTGGTAGCTGCTGGTCAGGATATTGACGAGGACATTGCTAAAGCGATCGAAGAATCTCCAATTGAAGGTGTTGAAATTCGTTCGGTATTAACCTGCGAGAATAAACGCGGTGTATGTGCATTGTGTTACGGACGTAACCTTGCCTCTGGTAAACGTGTTCAAAAAGGTGAGGCTGTAGGTGTAATTGCTGCACAGTCTATCGGTGAGCCGGGTACACAGCTTACACTTCGTACGTTCCACGTCGGTGGTACTGCATCAAACATTGCTGCCGAATCTCAGGTAGTTGCTAAGTTTGATGGTGTGATCGAGTTTGAAAACGTACGTACAGTAGAGAATGAAACTGAAGACGGTGTACAACAAGTTGTATTAGGTCGTTCAGGTGAGTTTAAGATTATTGAGCCAGGAACTGACAAAGTTCTCATGACCAATAACATCCCTTACGGTTCATTCTTATTTGTTGAAGACGGTGCGAAAATCACCAAAGGCGACAAGATCTGTTCATGGGATCCATATAATGCGGTTATTATCTCCGAGTTCGCTGGTAAGATCGAGTTTGATGCCATCGTTGAAGGTGTAACCTTCCGTGAGGAGTCAGATGAGCAAACTGGTCACCGTGAGAAAGTAATTATCGATACTAGGGATAAAACTAAAAACCCTTCTGTAAGAGTAGTGGATAAAAAAGGTGAGCTGATCCGTGGATACAACATCCCGGTAGGTGCACACATTGCAATTGACGAAGGTGATGCTGTTAAACCAGGTCAGATCTTAGTTAAGATTCCACGTACAAGCGGAAAAACACGAGACATTACGGGTGGTCTTCCACGTGTAACCGAGTTGTTCGAAGCACGTAACCCATCTAACCCTGCTGTAGTAACAGAGATTGATGGTGTGGTAACTTTAGGTGGTGTGAAACGTGGTAACCGCGAGATCACCATTGAATCTAAAGATGGTGAGGTTAAAAAATACCTTGTACCGTTGTCGAAACACATCCTTGTACAGGATAATGACTTCATCAAAGCAGGTATGCCGCTGTCTGACGGTTCAATCTCACCTGCTGACATCCTTGCAATCAAAGGGCCTGCAGCTGTACAGGAATACCTGGTGAATGGTGTACAAGAGGTTTACCGTTTACAAGGTGTGAAAATTAACGATAAGCACTTCGAGGTGATTGTTCACCAGATGATGCAGAAAGTTCACATCGAGGATCCGGGAGACACTATTTTCTTAGAAAATAACTCTGTAGACCGTTGGGACTTCATGGTAGAGAATGACGAGATCTATGATAAGAAAGTTGTTGTAGACGCTGGTGATTCAGAAACCGTTAAACCAGGTATGATCTTATCTATGCGTAAACTAAGAGACGAAAACTCTCAGTTAAAACGTAAGGATATGAAACAGATCACGGTACGTGATGCAAGACCTGCAACTGCAAGTTCTATCCTTCAGGGTATCACACGTGCATCCCTAGGTACTAAATCATTCATCTCTGCAGCTTCCTTCCAGGAAACTACCAAAGTATTGAATGAGGCAGCCATCGCAGGTAAACGTGACCATATGTTAGGTTTAAAAGAAAACGTTATCGTTGGTCACTTGATTCCTTCAGGTACCGGTGTACGTGGCTACGAGCGTATCATTGTGGGTTCTCAAGAAGAATACGACAAGTTGTTGGCTTCAAAACAAGAAGAAGTAGAAGCTTAATATCTTCTATAATTATATCAAATCCCCCTTCAGTAATGTCGGGGGATTTTTTTTTGAATAATCTTTCAATCCTTGTTTCCTGTAATATTAAAAAGGTAGTTTTGTTATATGGAAGAGCAAAACAACGAAAACCAGCTAAATATAGAATTGTCAGAAGAAGTTGCAGAGGGTATCTTCTCCAACCTGGCCATCATCACACATTCCAACACGGAGTTCGTATTAGACTTCATCAGGGTGATGCCTGGCGTACCTAAAGCACGGGTAAAATCCAGGATTATTCTTACACCAGAGCATGCGAAGAGGCTTGTAGAAGCCATGCAAGACAATGTAGAGAAATATGAAGCTTTACATGGAAGGATTAAAACACAGGAGCCACCGGTATTGCCAATGGGCTTCGGCGGACCGACTGCACAGGCTTAAAGCTGTTGCATTAGTCATTTGTCCTAACGATCGTACTATTGACCTGATCTGTAATGATCAATATAAGCAAGGATTTCAGTGGTTTGCTCCGGTTCAAACCACTTGATTTCTTCATCCCTTCTAAACCAGGTAAGCTGCCTTTTAGCAAAGCGCCTGGTATTCTGTTTAATTCTATCCACAGCCTCCGCTAAGCTGCAATTACCATCCAGGTACTCGAATAGCTCGGCATAACCGACAGTTTTCAGGGCATTCAACTCGCGGTAGGGCAGAAGTCTTTTTACCTCTTCTAACAAGCCCAACGCCATCATCTGGTCCACACGCCTGTTAATCTGATTATACAGCGCCTGGCGGTCTTTATTAAGCCCTATTTTTAAAATGTTAAATGGCCTTTTCTTCTTGCTGTTCTGCTGAAAAGAAGATAGCTTCTTTCCAGTTGATAACACAAACTCCAGTCCGCGGATGAGGCGTTGGGTGTTAAACTGGTCAACCTGAGCGTAGTATTCAGGGTCGAGACTGGCCAATTCGGCCTTTATGCCCTCAAGTCCTTCGGACTGGAACCGTTCGTTTAGCGCAGCACGGATGGAGAGGTCAGTCGCTGGCAGTTCATCCAGTCCGTTGAGCACGGCATTTACATAGAGCCCGGAACCGCCACACATCACCACCTGGGCCTTTTCTCTGAACAGTTCCTCTAAAAGCTCCATGACCTGTATTTCAAAGTCGCCGGTGGAGAAGAATTCTGTGGTGTGGTGGGAGTTAATGAAGTGATGAGGCGCAGCAGATAGTTCCTCCGCAGAAGGCTTTGCGGTCCCGATCTCCATTTCCTTGAAGAACTGCCGGGAGTCTGCAGAGATGATCTCGGTGCCTAAGTGCTGCGCCACTTGAATGGCCAGGGCCGTCTTGCCGACAGCCGTAGGGCCAACAATAGAAATTAATGTTTTAGACAATGCCATTAGTGGGCATTAATAGTCTTCTTTATCGTCGTAGGTTTCATCCTCATAATTTTCATCATCTGAGAATTCATCCGTATCGCTGTCATCTTCATGGTCGTCATCATCAGTTTGACTGGCACTAATACCACGACCATCCATCGCTTCGATCTCTTCAGTATCTTCCGGAACGAAGTTCATCTCGTTAAGAAAGTCGAAGTCGTTAGACACCGGATTGCTGGATACCGCCACCTGACCGAAGTTGTTCTTATCAATGATCTTTGGTGCTTCGCCGATCTTTTTGATAATGGCAGGGTACTGCAAATTAGGATCTGCCTGCAGGATGATCTTTATCAACTCCACATGGAAATCAAAAGGGCGATCAAAGTTATAGATGTAGTAAAATTTCTGGTGTGGATCTTCAATGAAACTGCTAAGCTTAGAATTTTCCATTAGCGCTACGCCACGGTCAACCTTACGCTGATTTGGCAGATAAGCAATCTCATCACCTTTGATCCAGTGATCAGTACTGATATAAAATGAAGACGATTTCTCTGGATTATAGCCTGTAGACTGGTGAATGGCCTTATGTAAATCTTCAAAAGTCTGGTTTGACTTAATATCAATTTCGCGCACTACCTCATCAAAATCTTCAAAGCTTACCTTAAATCTATATATCGCCATTGGTCTATTTTCTTACTAAAATTAAAAAATAAAGTTTATTATTTATAATGGTAATGGTGTCACGGGTTTCAAGCCAAATTCACCGCCTTTTCGAAGCATGAACTTTAACGCCTCGTCATAACTGTTTGGTATTTCGCCTTCTAAAATAGCTTCTCTGATGGCGTTTTTAATCAAACCAACCTCTTTACCGGCGGCAATGCCGAAGGTATTCATAATATCCTGGCCTGTAACCGGCGGCTGCCAGTTCCGCACCTTATCGCGTTCCTCAACATCCTTCAGCTTCTGTTTCACCAGTTCGAAGTTATTGCGGTATTTTTTTACTTTATACTCGTTTTTTGTAGTTACATCAGCATTGCAAAGCATCATCAGGCTTTCGATGTCGTCGCCGGCATCAAAGAGCAAACGGCGAACCGCAGAATCAGTTACCACTTCCTGTGCCAGTACGATCGGACGTAAATGCAGCTGCACCAGCTTCTGCACAAACTTCATCTTCTCGTTCAAAGGCAGTTTCAGCTGCGCGAAGATCTGCGGCACCATACGGGCACCTTTATCCTCATGCCCATGGAAAGTCCAGCCATGACCGTTCTCGAAGCGCTTGGTTGCGGGCTTTGCAATATCATGCAGAATGGCCGCCCAGCGTAACCAAAGGTCATCGGTATCCTTGCAGATGTTATCAAGCACCTGCAGCGTATGGTAGAAATTATCCTTATGACCTTTACCGTTGATGATCTCCACCCCATACAGGTTTGCCATTTGCGGGAAGATCAGATGCAGCAGCCCTGTATCGAAAAGGTATTTGAAACCTACAGATGGTACCGGAGAAAGAATGATCTTATTCAACTCGTCGGTAATACGTTCCTTTGACACGATACTGATCCGGTTTTTCTGTTTAGCAATAGCCGCCAGTGTTTCGGCTTCAATCGCAAAGGAAAGCTGGGAAGCAAAGCGGATACCCCGCATCATACGCAGGGGATCATCAGAAAACGTAAGTTCCGGTTCAAGCGGTGTCTTGATGATTTTCTGCTGAAGATCGTTGATCCCGTTAAATGGATCAACCATTGCACCGTAGTTAGCCTTATTCAGGGAAATGGCCAAAGCATTGATCGTGAAATCACGTCTCAGCTGATCATCTTTAATGGTGCCGTTCTCTACGATGGGCTTTCTGGAATCTGCACGGTAAGACTCTTTTCTGGCGCCGACGAACTCAATTTCAAGATCCTGATACCGCAACATGGCGGTGCCAAAGTTCTTAAACACGCTCACTTTAGCGTTCAGCAGTTTACCAGCCAGTTCGGCAAACTCAATACCGTTGCCTAAGACAACGATATCTATGTCTTTAGATGGGCGCTTCAACAGCAGATCGCGAACAAAACCACCGATCACGTATGCTTCGATCTGGTTTTTGTCGGCAATATTGGCCAGCAACTTAAAAACAGGATGCCTCAAATGTTCTTCCATAGCATATTCCTCGTGCTTTAACCCTTAAATAGGGCCATCTGCTGAGTTTTGCAAAAGTAGCAAAACTTACTTTCTAATAAAGGAAAATTGGCCGCCAGCCCCGATTTTAATGATGGTAGAAGGCTTCTTCTCTGCGCGGTCATCTTGTTGGTGTTCCACAATGTAATCTACCTTAGACTTGATCTCTTCGCTAATTATGTCAAAGTTTTTAGGGCTAGGTTCACCGGATATATTCGCTGAAGTAGAGACGATCGGCTTGCGGAATCTTTGTAGCAGTTGCTGCACAAAATCATGACGCACGACGCGAATACCTACACTGCCATCCTGATTGATCACGTTTTTAGCCAGGTTGCGGGCATTGTCGAAGATCACTGTCATCGGGTTCTCCGCATATTCAATCAGGTCGTACGCTACCTCTGGCACTTCAGAAACATAGCTCTGGATCTTGGAGTCGGTATCCAGCAGAATGATGAAGCTCTTATCCGCTGCGCGGCCTTTAATCTGGTTAATCTTCTCTACTGCGGCCTCGTTGGTGGCATCGCAGCCAAGACCCCAGATCGTATCCGTAGGATAAAGGATCACACCACCTTCCTTCAACACGGCAAGACACTTGTCAATATCAGTTTTAAACATCTGGCAAAATTACGAATAGAAATGCAATTATCTTTTTGAAGCAATAGCCTCATAATAGGCCATAACCGCTGAAGCAATAACCTTATTGTCAAATTTCTGAACAAACTTCAGGCCTCTATCAATCATTTGCCCGCCTAACTCAGGTGTATGTAGCAGATTGTTCAGCGCAGCAGCAAGGCCTTCAACATCCTGAGGATTTACATAGATGCTATCCGGTCCGCCAGCCTCTTCCAGGCAGGAGCCTGTAGCGGCAATAACCGGTACACCGGAATATAACGCTTCAATGATCGGGATACCGAAACCTTCATATAGGGAAGGGTAAACAAATACCTTCGCCTGTTGGTAAATTCCCGGCAGGTCCAGAAAGGAAACATCCTTTAAAAAGATTACACGCTCCTGTAAACCTAAACGGTCAATCGCTGCACGAATCTTCTTTGCATAGGCCTGTTCTTTACCAATAAGGATCAGTTTGCAATCCATAGGCAGCAAAGGCATTGCTTGAACCAGCAACAGCTGATTTTTACGTTCTTCAATGGTGCCCACATTCAGGATATACTGATCTGGTAGTGCATATTTTTCCTTTATCGCAGCCAGCCTTGAAGGTTCAAAAGGCTGTTTAAAGCTGTCATCGCAGCTCTGATAGATGACGCTAACCTTCTCAGCAGGCACGTTAAAGAGCGCAATCAGATCCTGACGCGTGCGCTCACTGATCGCAATAACGCCATCTGCATGTTTGCAGGCGTACTGCCCTTTGAAGCGGTAGATCTGCCTGTCAATAAATGGAAAATACTGTGGAAACCTGATGTAGATCAGGTCGTGAATGGTGACGATGGACTTAATTCCGGATGAAGCAATCCCGAATGGGAGCTCCTGACTCAGTCCGTGGTAGAGCTGTATGTCGTCTGCTTTTAGTTGCTTCAGTATGCCGAAGCTTCTCCAGAGCAGACCTTTCCAGGCAAGTTGCAGCTTGATAGCCGCTGTTTTAAAGAATGCCTGTATCTGGGGGTGGTCCTTTACTTTGGAGGTATAGACCAGATATTCGTTATTCGGAAAATAATTTGCCAGTTGTAATATCAACGAGCGGCTATAATTACCTAAGCCGGTTAAATTATTGGCCGCCCGTTTACCCTCAAATCCGATTTTCATTAAACCGCTACGTTATTTTCTCTTAACGCATCATTCAATGATGTCTTTTTATCAGTTGATTCTTTTCTCTTACCGATGATCAAGGCACATGGTACCTGATATTCACCTGCAGGGAACTTCTTAGCATAAGTACCTGGAATAACCACAGATCTTGCCGGTACAATACCTTTGTATTCTACGGGTTCAAGACCGGTTACGTCGATGATCTTGGTCGATGCCGTAAGGACCACATTGGCACCCAATACCGCTTCTGATTCTACACGAACACCTTCAACCACGATGGCTCTTGAACCGATAAATACGTTATCTTCAATGATCACTGGTGCTGCTTGAATAGGCTCTAAAACACCACCGATACCAACACCACCGCTTAAGTGTACATTTTTACCGATCTGTGCGCATGAACCAACCGTAGCCCAGGTATCAACCATGGTACCTTCGTCTACATAAGCACCAATATTCACGTACGAAGGCATCATGATCACGCCTTTCGCCAAATAAGCACCGAATCTTGCAATACCATGAGGTACCACGCGAACACCAAGCTCTTTGTAGTTGGTTTTTAGCTTCATTTTATCGTGAAACACGAAAGGACCAACTTCAATTTCGCGCATCTTTCTGATCGGAAAGTATAGGATCACCGCTTTTTTAACCCACTCGTTGATGCCCCAGGAGTTCATAACTGGTTCAGCAACGCGCAATTCGCCTCTGTCTAACTGCATAATCACCGTTTCAACGGCCTCTGCATACTCGCTATATTCTAGTAAAGATCTGTCCTCCCATGCGGCCTCAATTAACTTTCTTAAATCTGCTATCATGTTTTTATCTAATTTTTGACAAAATAAATCAATTTTATGTATTGCTGGCTGTTTGTTATGTAATTTTGCTGTTTTTATGGCTGAACAGGAAAAACTGAGAATAGATAAATATTTGTGGGCGATAAGGCTCTTCAAAACCCGCACCAACGCAACGGAAGCTTGCCGGGCGGGCCGCGTAAAACAGAATGGTCAGAACGTTAAACCCTCGGCCATCGTTAAGCCGGGTGATGTTTACCAGGTATCTAAGGGTATAGAGAAGAAGGTTATTGAAGTACTCGAACTGCTACACCAGCGTTCGGAGTATAAGATTGCTGTTACCAAGTACAAAGATATCACGCCTTTGGAGGATACCATTGCATATAAATCTGTTTTCCACTCACCATCGATGAAGCGTGATCGTGGAACAGGCAGGCCTACCAAGCGCGACCGAAGGGAGATCGATGAACATACCGACAATTTCTTTGAGAAAGAAGGCGATCTGAACGACTAAACTAATCACATAAAAAATGCCCTATCACTAGGGCATTTTTTAAATATTAAATAAGCTTCTAACTATTTCTTGGTTGATTTATAGTCTTCATTTAAACCTTTGATCACTTCGGTGGTGATATCTAAAGATTCGTCAGCAAATAAGATTGCGCTGTTGCCTTTAGAGTAAGTCAGCACCATT
This sequence comes from Pedobacter sp. SAFR-022, assembly GCF_051965375.1. Lineage (NCBI taxonomy): Bacteria > Pseudomonadati > Bacteroidota > Sphingobacteriia > Sphingobacteriales > Sphingobacteriaceae > Pedobacter > Pedobacter sp. SAFR-022. The sequence continues at coordinate 2,854 of NZ_JBQCME010000001.1, read as the reverse complement.
TTGTAACCTTTGGTTTTTGCATAGCCTTTAAGGTAGTCAGCAACTTTGTCGTAAAGTTTTTCTTGTTCTGTAGCTTGCTCATTCTGCAAAGCAGCACCAGCATTTTGCTGATAAGCCTGCAACTCTTGCTGTTTACGTGCAAGTCTTTGTTCTGTAGCAGCGCGCTGATCAGCAGCCATGGTGTTTTGCTGTTGCTGATATTGTGCTACCTCACGCTGAAAAGCTTGTGTTTTTGAACCCATATCCTGCTCAGCGCTTTTCGCTTTCCCGTCAAGTTTGGTTTTTAAGTCTTTGAAGTAATCGTATTTGGTCAATAATGAATCTGAGTTCACATATACAATCTGATCTTTAGTACTTACGGTACCGGCATCAGCAGATTTGGTTGGGGTAGTAGTAGCGGTTTCTTTGTTCTGACAAGCAGCCATAACTGAAACCAGTGCAACTGCAGCTGCTATTTTACCGAATTGTAACGTCTTAATGTTCATCTATTTTGAATTGTTGATTTGAATTTTTTTGGATTTATTCTGCAATGGAAGCTCAAAATGCCTCGTCGCCCGTTAAACAGAACTGATAATTTTAGCAAATATAAAATTTCAAATTTAGTATCCTAAGAAAGATGCTTTTTTAACGCTTTTTTAGTCCACATTAAGTCAAATAGTTGCTCAAATATTCGGCTATTTGGGCTAAAATCGCTATTTTTGAAGCTTATTGTATTACTAAAAAATATGAGCGAAGAAAAAGATCCAAAGTCAAATTATTCGGCAGATAATATACAGGTATTAGAAGGATTGGAAGCGGTGCGTAAGCGCCCTTCGATGTATATAGGGGATACCGGTGTTAAAGGTCTACACCACCTGGTGTATGAAGTTGTCGATAACTCCATTGACGAAGCTTTAGCTGGTCATGCCGACACCATTACTGTTACTATTCTTAAAGATAATTCTATCCGCGTATCCGATAATGGTCGTGGTATTCCTACCGGAATGATGCAGAAAGAAAAAAAATCTGCATTAGAAGTTGTAATGACAGTGCTTCACGCCGGTGGTAAATTTGATAAAGATACTTACAAAGTATCCGGTGGTTTACACGGTGTGGGGGTGAGTTGTGTGAACGCTTTGTCTACACACCTTAAAGCTGAAGTACATCGTGAAGGAAAAGTTTGGGTTCAGGAATATGCAAAGGGAAAACCGCAGTACGACGTTAAAGTAGTAGGCGAAACAGAAAAACGTGGTACGGTAATCACTTTCTCTCCAGATCCGGAGATCTTCTCACAATCTACAGAATATCGTTATGACACGCTTGCTTCACGTTTAAGAGAATTGTCTTTCTTAAATAAAGGCATCAGCTTAACGCTGACCGACGAGCGTGAAGAAGACGAAGAAGGAAACTTCCTATCAGAACTTTTCCTTTCTTCAGGTGGTCTAAAAGAGTTCGTTCAGTTCCTTGATGGTAACCGTCCGTCACTTATTGCGGAGCCGATTTACGTTGAAGGTATGAAAAACGGTATTCCCGTTGAGCTTGCACTTCAGTATAATGACAGCTACGCAGAGAACGTACACTCTTACGTAAACAATATTAATACTCACGAAGGTGGTACACACATCGCTGGTTTCAGAAGAGGTCTAACCCGTACGCTGAAAGCTTATGCAGATAAATCAGGGTTGGTTAAAAACCTGAAGATTGAAATTACCGGTGATGACTTTAGAGAAGGACTTACCGCTGTAGTTTCTGTAAAAGTTGCCGAACCACAATTTGAAGGTCAGACCAAAACCAAATTGGGTAACTCTGAAGTTATGGGTGCGGTTGATATCGCCGTTGGTGAAGCTTTAAACAATTACCTGGAGGAAAATCCGAAGGAAGCCCGTTTAATTATCAATAAAGTTATTCTTGCTGCCACTGCCCGTGCTGCTGCACGTAAAGCACGCGAGATGGTACAGCGTAAGTCTGTAATGGGTGGATCTGGTTTGCCAGGTAAACTTGCCGATTGTTCTGACAGTGATCCGGTAAAATGTGAGCTGTACCTGGTGGAGGGTGACTCCGCAGGTGGAACTGCGAAACAAGGACGTGATCGTAACTTCCAGGCCATTCTTCCACTAAAAGGAAAGATCCTGAACGTGGAGAAAGCCATGGAGCACAAGATCTACGAAAATGACGAGATCAAGAACATGTTCACCGCCCTTGGCGTGAGCATCGGTACGCCGGAAGATGATAAGGCACTAAACCTGACCAAACTTCGCTACCACAAGATCGTAATCATGACGGATGCTGATATCGACGGATCGCACATTACCACGCTGATCCTGACTTTCTTCTTCCGCTACATGAAGGCGCTTATTGAGGCTGGTTATGTTTACATCGCTGCGCCACCGTTGTACCTGGTTAAAAAAGGTAAAGAGCAGGAATATTGCTGGAATGATCAGCAACGTGATGCTGCTGTACAACGCTTAAAAGGTGCAGGTAAAGAGGAAAGTGTTCACATTCAACGTTACAAAGGTTTGGGTGAGATGAACGCTGAACAGCTTTGGGAAACGACTTTGAACCCGGCTACCCGTACCTTGATGCAGGCAACTATTGAAAACGCTGCTGATTGCGACCGTACCTTCTCCATGTTAATGGGTGATGAGGTGGCACCAAGAAGGGACTTCATTGAAAGAAATGCAAAATACGCGAAAATCGATGCTTAACGCTTAGATTCGCTTGATATAGAAGGCCCTGCAGGTGTAAAACTTGCAGGGCTTTTTTTGTGTAATTGGTTGTAGATGTGGTCGGCTGAGCTGTGTAGATTCCTGAATTTAGTTTACATGGAGAGTTTTTCAAAAACAGAAATGATATGAAAAACGAAAAGCCCAACAAA